>CAVTTY010000006.1:0-237000 GCA_963737765.1 uncultured Acidobacteriota bacterium | reverse complement strand
GCTAAAGCTGGCCGCTACAGACGCAATTACTTTTTCTCGATTTCGTAAGCGGTCGGAGGGATTCACGTTTGAGCCCGTCTCCCATCCCCAACAGCGCACCGCAGCACGCCGAACGACCACCTGTAGCGGCCAGCTTTAGCTGGGCCAGTTGTCTTTGCTTTTGCCGTTACTACCCCAACAAAATTATGGCCGCGCCCGAACCGCCCGTTGTACCTTCGTTTTGCGTCGCATGCATCGCCACCACGAAAACATCCGGCTCCCGGCCGCTCACTACCTGGGCCAACGCCGCTACTTCGTCACTCAGTGTTGCGCGCAGCGTCATGCCGCCTTCGCCAATGCCGAAACTGCCGCCCACGTTATCAAGGAACTCCACGCACAATCGATCCATCATAATTTCGCTGTCGAGGCCTACTGCGCCATGCCTGACCACTTCCATATTCTCGCCCGCGGACTAAATCCCACGGCTAACCTGCTGGACCTCGTTGAGGATTTCAAACAGCAGACGGCCCACAATTATCGCCAGAAGCATGGCCGCGAACTCTGGCAGAAAAAATTCTACGACCACATCCTCCGCCAAGGTGATCCCGCTGAATCCGTAGCTAACTACATCTGGCAAAACCCGGTGAGACAAGGGATCTGCAACGACCCGCGCGAATATCCCTTCTCCGGTTCGTTCATTCACGACTGGAAGAATTTGATTTCGCCGCCAGAATTTTGGCGACCGCCATGGAAAGGGAATCGAACACGGTAATCCAGGGCAAAACCGAATAGCAAAGGCAACGTCAACTGGCCCAGCTAAAGCTGGCCGCTACAGGTGGAGGGCGGGATATCGCGATGCGGGTGGGGCGTTGGTAGTTAGCGGGTGCGATTTTGAGGAGTCAGGGCAGGGAACGGCAAACCGGCAACGGCAACGTCAACTGCAAGGCAACGGCAACTGCAAGGGCAACGGCAACTGGCCCAGCTAAAGCTGGCCGCTACAGGTGGAGGGCGGGATATCGCGATGCGGGTGGGGTGTTGGTCGTTAGCGGGTGCAATTTTGGGTGGTCAGGGCAGGGAACGGCAAACCGGCAACGGCAACGGCAACGGCAACGTCAATGGCTACTGCAACGTCAACTGCAACGGCAACGTCAACTGGCCCAGCTAAAGCTGGCCGCTACAGGTGGCGGGGCGGGATTGTGATGCGTTGGGGGCGGCTCGGTTGACTTAGGTCGCGGTCTCTCATAACCTTTCAGCTTCCAAATTTAGGTTGAAGAGAGCTTAAACCGCATGGCGGATCAGAAATTACCTACGCGCGCTGAAGATTTCTCGGAGTGGTACAACCAGCTGGTGCTGCGGGCGGAGCTGGCGGATTACGCGCCGGTGCGCGGCTGCATGATCGTGCGGCCTTACGGCTGGGCGCTTGTGGGAGAACATCACGGCGGCAGCTCGACAGGCGGTTCAAAGCTACCGGGCACGTGAACGCGGCGTTTCCGCTGCTGATTCCGCGCAGCTTCATCGACAAGGAAAAATCGCACGTGGCCGGATTTTCGCCGGAGCTGGCGGTGGTGACGCACGGCGGCGGCGAAGAACTGGAAGAGCCGCTGGTGATCCGCCCGACGTCCGAAACGATTATCGGCTACGCGTACTCGAAATGGATTCAGTCCTACCGCGACCTGCCGGTGCTGATCAATCAGTGGAACAGCGTGGTGCGCTGGGAGCTGCGCACCAAGCTTTTCCTGCGCACGCTGGAATTTTTCTGGCAGGAAGGCCACACCGCGCACGCCACGCAGGACGAAGCCGAAGCCGAAACGCGGCAGATGCTCGACATCTACACCGATTTCGCGGTGAACGAAGCGGCCGTGCCGGTGATTCCCGGCCGAAAATCCGACTCCGAGCGTTTCGCCGGCGCGGACCACACCTACTCGATCGAAGCCATGATGGGCGACGGCAAAGCGCTGCAGGCCGGCACGTCGCACAATCTCGGGCAGAATTTCGCGAAAGCGTTCGAAATTCAATATCTCGACAAGACCGGCGTGCTGCAGCATCTGCTGGACCACTTCGTGGGGGCTTTCGACGCGTTTCGTCGGCGCCATCATCATGGTGCATGGCGACGACCAGGGTTTGATTTTTCCGCCGCGCCTCGCGCCCTACCAGCTGGTGATCGTGCCGATCTATCAAAACGGACGAAGAAAAAGTCAGCGTGCTGGAGTGCGCGCAGCGACTGCGCAAGGAACTGGTCGACGCCGGATATTCGCGTGAAGCTGGACGAGCGCGAAGGCTCCAGCCCCGGATTCAAATTCAACGACTGGGAAATGCGCGGCGTTCCGCTGCGCCTGGAACTCGGGCCCAAGGATGTGGCCAAAGGTTCGGTGGTGCTCGCGCGGCGCGACCGTCCCGGCAAGGAAGGGAAGACGTTCGTCGCCCAGCACGGGATCGCGGCAGCGGTGAGCGCAGCTGCTGGTGGAAATTCAGCAGGCGCTCTTCGATCGCGCGCTGGCGTTTCGCAAAGCCAACACCGCTGAGCCTGCGGATTACGCGGAATTCAAGCAGGCGGTAGAGAAGGGGTTTGCCTTTTCGTGGTGGTGCGGCAACGCGGACTGCGAAGCCAATATAAAGGAAGAAACCAAGGCCACCATGCGCTGCATCCCGCTGGAGCAGCCCGGCGGCAGCGGCAAGTGCATCCATTGCGGCCAGCCAGCCACGGAGAAGGCCATCTTCGCCAAGGCTTATTAGGGCAACGCGGGCAAAGGCAAAGCAGAGGCGACCGCAGAGGCCACGACAAAGGCAACTGGCCCAGCTAAAGCTGGCCGCTACAGGTGGCGGGGCGGCGTCGAGACGCGTTGGGACACAGCTTGTGTGGGCCGCGACCCGCGAAAGCAAAGAATCCGCGTTCCAAGTCCTTTATTTGCCGCGCCACGCGGGTGGCGTATGACCTGCAAATCACTTGTCCATGCGGCCCATTTACTCATTCAGGACACACGGCTTAACCCGGACTTTCGGCTCCGCTCCGAAGTGCTACGATAAGCCAATCGATCGTAGTGTTTCCCGGAGTCACCATTTTGAAGGTGCAGCGCATTCGCGACAGGCAACGAGGCGGTTCCCGATTCAGCTCGATCATGATGCTGGTGGTTCTGGGCGCCATGGCCTTCGCCGCGTTCAAGATTGTTCCGGCTTACTTCGCGGACTACCAACTGAAAGACGCCATGGGCACCGAAGCGCGCTACGCGCAGGTCAATCGCAAGAATGCGAACGACGTGCAGGACGATGTCTGGAAGAAAATTCAGGAACTCGGAATTCCGGCGAAGAAAGAAGACATTCGAGTGATCACCGAGCAGGGCCTGGTGACGATCTCCGTGAGCTACACGGTTCCGGTGGATCTGATGGTCACGCAGCACGACCTGGTCTTCCACGATCAGGCCGACAACAAAGCGATCTAGAACCGCGCCATTTGCCCGTAGAATCAATCACAGTAAAATTGGATGAGACAGTCCTAGGCGACACTTTGCAGCGCTGCGCCCATCATAAACGTGTGACACTCGGAAGCGTCTAACGTAACTCGCGGCACCGATGGCTAGTGGAGTGGAGAACTTCTTGCGGATTCGCATTACCCCGGGCTTTTGGACGTCGCGTGTGGGCCTCGCTATTCTCGGAAGCGTCCTGCTTCTGTTTATCGTGGGCACGTCGGTCTTCGCGTATTACTACGTCAAGTTCGGCAAGCTGATCGACGAGCGGCTGAGTGGCACTATTTACCAGAACACCTCGCGGGTATTCAGCGCACCAAGCCATATTTATACCGGCGAAAAGCTGACGGCCGCGGACCTGACGACTTATTTGCTGCATGCCGGGTACCAGGAAGGGGAAGTGGAAGGCGCGCCGGGCGAATTCAAGGTAAAAGGCGCGAGCGTCGAGATTCGGCCGTCGAAGAATTCGTATTTCCACGGCGGGAATGGGTTGAATGTGAGTTTTGCCGGCGGCGCGGTGTCCAAGATTACGCAGGTTAGCGACAACCTGCCGCGGGATTTTGCGGATTTGGAGCCGGAAGTCATCACCAATCTGTTCGATAGCTCGCGCGAGAAGCGGCGCATCGTGCGTTTCGAAGACCTGCCCAAGAACATGGTGAACGCGGTGCTGGCCGCGGAAGACAAGCGTTTCTTCGAGCATGGCGGGCTGGATATTGTGCGCGTGTTCGGCGCGGCGCTGGCGGACATGCGCCGGGGACAGAAAGCGCAGGGCGCCAGCACCATCGACATGCAGGTGGCGCGGAGTTTTTTCTTCACCACCAAGCGGGAATGGCGCCGCAAGGTGAAAGAAGTGCTGATGGCGGTGGAGATCAACGAGCGCTATTCGAAGCAGCAGATTTTTGAGCTGTACGCCAACGAAGTTTATTTGGGGAATCGGGGGAGTTTTTCGATTCGCGGATTCGGCGAAGCGGCCGAAGCATATTTTGGCAAGGATGTGCGCGAGCTGACCGTGGGCGAGTGCGCGTTTCTGGGCGGAATTATCCGCGCGCCGAATCGTTATGCTGCGGCGGAACGGCATCCGGAGCGCGCCGAAGAATCGCGCGACCGGGTGCTGGCGCAGATGGTCGAGGACAGTTACATCACGCAGGAACAGGCCGACGACGCCAAAAAGCAGAAACTGAAATTTCTGAACGGCGGCGCGAGCAGCAGCTCCGCGCCGTATTTCGTGGACATGGTCAAGGATCACCTGCTCGAACATTTTTCGGAGCAGGATCTGGAAACGCAAAGCTACCGCATTTACACCACGCTCGACCCGCAACTGCAGCGCGCCGCCACCACCGCGGTGCAAATCGGCGGCGAGCAAGTGGACAAGCTGCTGGCCAAAAAATACGCAGCGTGGAAGAAAGCCAAGGGGGGCGAGCCGCCGCCGCACGTGCAGATCGCGCTGGTGGCGATGGATCCGCAAACCGGAGAAATTCGCGCACTGATCGGCGGGCGCAATTATGGCGAGAGCCAGCTGAACCATGCGCTGGCGCGCCGCCAGCCGGGTTCGGTATTCAAGCCGTTCGTCTATGCCGCGGCGTTCGACGATGTGGTGGAGGGCGTGCAGCCGGTGGTCACGCCGGTGACGACCGTGGACGACGTGCCGACCACTTTCGATTTCGACGGCAAGGAATACACGCCGGACAATTACGGCGAGGAATTTTATGGCACGGTGACGGTGCGCGACGCCCTGATTCATTCGCTCAATGTGGCCACCGTGAAAGTGGCGGAACTGATCGGCTATCGCCGGGTGGTGACCCTGGCGCGGCAGATGGGCCTGGGAAACAATATTCAAGCAACGCCGGCGGTCGCGCTGGGCGCGTATGAAATGACGGCGATCGACGTGGCGGCCGGTTACACGGCTTTCGCGAATAAAGGTAATCGCGCCGAGCCGCTGTATCTGCGCAGCGTAATCGCAGCCGACGGCACGGTGGAAGAAACCAGCGGGCCGCGGAACCGGCTGGTGCTCGATCCGCGCGTCGCGTACCTGACGACCAGCATCATGAAGGACGTGATCAATCGCGGCACGGGCGTGACCGTGCGGTCGATGGGATTCACGCCGATCGCCGCGGGGAAAACCGGCACGTCGCGCGATGGCTGGTTTGCGGGGTTCACGTCGAACCTGCTCTGCGTGGTGTGGGTTGGATTTGACGACAACCGCGACCTGGGTCTTTCGGGCAGCGCCTCGGCCGCGCCGATCTGGGCCGAATTCATGAAGCGCGCGGTGACCTTGCCGGAATATAAAAATCCGGCGGACTTCGAGGCGCCGGATGGCGTGCTGCAGGTAACGATCGACCCGCAGAGTGGCGAGCTCGCCTCCTCGGCGTGCCCGCAATCGGTGCAGGAATATTTCATCGCCGGGAGCGAGCCGACTCTGGTTTGCGATTTGCACGGGCCGCACGCCGCGAGCGCGCAAGGCGGCTGGCTCTCCCACCTTTTCGGTAAAGGGAACCCGCCACCGCCGCCGGGGAACGGAGGCATCCAGCCGAATCCAGCCACGAACGCCACTACTGCGCCGCCTGCGGGCAGCCAACCGGCGGACCCTAACGCCGACGCCGAAGCCAAAAAGAAAAAAGGGCTTCTTGAGAAGGTTTTTGGTATCTTTGGGTCAAGTAAGAAGCCTGCGGACACCCCGAAGCCACAACCGCAACCGTAGGCGAAGCGCGGATAGGAGCAAGGCAATGGGTCAAACGACTCTTTTTGCCGTATCGCTGGCCCTCCTGTTGACCAGCGTCAGTAGCAGTGCGCAGCAACCGCTCACTCCAATTTCTGAACACGTCAATCGCACCACCGGAAATTCGGCGAGCCTGGTGCCGGGACAAGCGGCGGTCGGGCACCCGATGAGCCCCCGCGAGGTGCTGGAGATGCACGGTGACATCTTGATGGCGCGTAAGGAATATCCTGGCGCGGTCACGGTGTACCTGCAGATTCTGGAGGCCGAGCCGAAAAACGCCGAGGTCTTGAACAAAGTCGGCGTGGCCTACCAGCAGATTGGCGACCTGGAGCGCTCGGGTCGCTTCTACAAACGCTCGATGAAGGCGGACAAGAATTTCGCCAGCGCCGTGAATAACTACGGCACGGTGGAATACGAAAAGAAGCACTACGGCAAAGCGATCGGCCTGTACAAGAAGGCCATCGAGCTGCGTCCGGAGCTGCCCACGCTATACAGCAACCTGGGCTACGCCTTGTTCTGCAACAAGGAATATCCCGAAGCGCTGACCTCGTTTGAGAAGGCGCTGTCGCTGGATCCGACCGTGTTTGACCGCAAGGCCAACGGCGGCTCGGTGGTGCAGCAGCGCTCGACGCCCGATCCCGGCCTGTTTTATTTCTTCGTGGCCAAATCGTTCGCGCAGAAGGGCGATGCCGAACACACCGCGCATTATTTGAAACTGGCGCGGGACGATGGGTACGCCGGGTTGCTGACGGCGCAAACCGATCCGGTCTTCGCCAAGGTGATCAAGGATCCGGGCGTGCAGGAAGTGCTGCATGTGGCTCCGGCCTACGCCAGCAATTCCAAGAAGACGGTTCAGAACTAACCTCGATCATCGCGCAGCAGGGAAGTGCTTCTTCAGGACACGGCTTCAGCCGTAAAGTACGCAACCAGGCGTTAGGTATCGCCTTGCGTCATTGACATAGATAGGCAGCGCCGCTACAACGGGAAATCCAAAGGCTGCCCAGCTAAAGCTGGCCGCTACAGGTGGCGTAACGTATCGGCTTGCTAGGCTCTGCCAGCAGGTGGCGTAACGCATCGGCTTGCCAAGCTCTCCGGCACACAACAAATCGCCGTTTTTTGGTGTACTTGCTATAATGCTGCGCAGGATGGCCCTTCGTTCATCGCGATTTGTTTTCCTCACTTTGGTTCTGGCGGCTCTTTCACTTTTCGTCCTGGCTCCATCGAATTCCGGGCAAATCACACCGCCTGCTAGTTCTCCGGCCGCTGCTTCCAGCGTGGTGGAAATTCCGATCGATGGCGAGATCGAGCCGATCCTGGCGGACTACGTCGTGCACGGCATCGATCAGGCGCGACGCGACCATGCCAGCCTGATTCTGATCACGATCAACACGCCGGGCGGGCTGGATACTTCGATGCGGGCGATCATTCAGGCCATCCTGCGCTCGCCAGTACCGGTGGTGACTTACGTTTACCCCACGGGCTCCCGCGCCGCGTCGGCGGGGTTCTACATTTTGCTTTCGGCGGATATCGCCGCGATGTCTCCGGGCACCGAAACCGGCGCCGCTTCGCCGATCATGGAAATCGGCGGGCAGCCGGTGCAGATTGACGACACGCTGCGCAAGAAAATCGTCAACGACGCGACTGCCTACCTGCGCAGCTACACCAGCAAGCGCGGGCGCAATGTCGAGCTGGCCATGACCGCGGTCACCGATGCGAAAGCGTTCAGCGACAAGGAAGCGCTCGACGGCAAGCTGATCGATATCGTCACCGCCTCGAAAGAAGATCTGCTGGCGCAACTGAACGGCCGCACGATTACGCGTTTCGACGGCACGACCACGAAACTGGAGCTGGCCCATCCGGTGGTGAAGTCTTACGAAATGAGCGGGCGCGAAAAATTTCTGTCGCGCATCGTGCAACCCGACGCGTTTTTCATTTTGCTGATTCTGGGCGTGCTCGGGCTTTACGTGGAGTTCACGCATCCGGGCGCGTTCGCGCCGGGCGTGATTGGCGGAATCGCGCTGGTGCTGGCGCTGTTCGCGATGCACCTGCTGCCCGATCAATTTTGCGGGGCGTGCTGCTGATCGTGCTGGCCATGGCGCTTGTTTATGCTCGAAGCGAAATTTCCGACGCACGGAATACTGGGAGTAGGAGGCGTAGTGTCGATGGTGCTGGGCGCGCTGTTTTTGATTCGCTCGCCCTTGACCGGCATGGGCGTGAGCCTGTGGACGGCGCTGGCGGTGGTGATTCCGTTCGGGATCATCGTGATTATTCTGATGCGGCTGGTGTTGCGTTCGCGCACCTGGAAAGTTTCAACCGGCAAAGAAGAATTGATCGGGGAAGTGGGCGAAGTGCGCCAAGCGGTGACCTCGAACCAAAATCCGGACGACATGGGATCGGTTTTTGTGCACGGGGAATTGTGGCGCGCGGCTGCGCGGCCGGGCGAAACCATTCCGGAAGGCGCGCGGGTGCGAGTGAAAAAAGTAAAAGGTCTGACGCTCGAAGTGGAACCGCTCGAGTCTCGGCCCTAAGAGATTTTTGAGTTTGCGGCGGTTGTAGGAGGCAGGCGAATGGATTTTTTTACAATACTTTTGGGCGTGGCTGTTCTGATTTTTCTGTTCTGGCTGGTGAATTCTGTTTACGTCATCAAGGAGTGGGAACGCGGCGTGGTGCTGCGGCTGGGGCGCATGCTGCCCGAAGCCAAAGGCGCGGGGCTGCAATTGGTATTTTTCCCGATCGACAAGCTCACCCGAATTTCGCTGCGGATTGAAACGCTGGATGTTCCGCCGCAGGACGTGATCACGCGCGACAACGTCTCGGTGAAAGTAAACGCGGTGTGCTATTTCCGGGTGGTCGACGCCAACCTGGCGCTTTCGCAGGTGCAGAATTATCTTGTATGCCACTTCGCAGCTGGCGCAGACCACGCTGCGCAGCTTGGTCGGGCAGTTCGAGCTGGACTCGATTCTTGAGCGAGCGCGAAAAGGTTAACTCCAAGCTGCAACTAATCCTTGACCAGGATACCGAGCCTTGGGGTATCAAGGTAACTAAGGTTGAGGTCAAACAAGTCGACATTCCGGAGAATATGCAGCGCGCGATTGCCCGCCAGGCCGAAGCCGAGCGCGAGCGCCGGGCGAAAATTATTCATGCCGAGGGTGAATTTGAGGCTTCGGCCAAGCTGGCGGAGGCCGCGGGAGTTCTGGAAAAAGAACCCGCCGCGATTCAGCTTCGTTATTTGCAGACCTTGACGGAGATTGGCGTGGAGAAAAACACGACGATCGTGTTTCCGCTGCCGATCGATATGATTTCGCAGTGGGTCAAGCAGCTCGGGAGGAAAGTAGAACCGCATGGCGGGGAATGGAAAACGCGGCGGCGGTGGCGACCGGATACTGGAGAGCCGGCACCTGGTCGGACTCTTTCTGGGCGTGGTGTTGCTCTGCGGCGTTTTCTTTACGCTGGGATACGTGATGGGCCGCACCCAATTCAGCGGCTCGGTGCACGCGGCGGATCCGGTGCCGAAATATTCGCCCACCTTGACGACTCCGAGCAAACCGGCGCTGAAGGAATCTCCAGCATCGGCCAGCGCGACGAAACCTGCGGCCGAACCCTGTTGGGCGGATTGCGGGACCAAGACTCCGGATCGTCCCGAGGTCGAGCCTGCCGCCAAGCCAGTTGCCCCGGTTTCGTCCAAGTCAGGAAAGACGTTGAGTGCGTCGCCGCCGGCTGCGGCCAAGCCGGTGGTGGTCAAGGAGCCCGCTCGTTTCCAGGCTCCGGCGATGAACAAGAATTCGATCGTGCTGCAAGTGGCGGCCACCAAGCAGCAGCGCGACGCGCTGGACATGGCCGACATTCTGCAAAAGAAAAGATTTCCTTCATTTGTGGCCAATTCTCCCGCCGACGCTTTTTATCACGTGCAGGTGGGACCCTACTCCGATATGGCTTCCGCGGAATCCGCCAAGCGCGCCCTGGAACAATTGGGTTTCAAGTCTATAATTAAGCATTAAATGAAATTGCCTCGTTACGCGCGAGTGCTGCTCGCCATCGGTAGTGGTGCCGCTCTCGGCCTCGCGTTTCCCAATTACAATTTTTATCTGCTGGCCTGGGTGGCGATGGGGATGCTGGTTTTGGCGTCGGCCGGCGCGCCGCTGAAGGAAGCTCCGCTGTACGGATTTCTGCACGGGCAGGTTTTTTATCCGGTGTGCTTGCCGTGGGTCGATACGGTGATGCGCCAGTACGGGAATATCGATCCGTGGATCGCCGCTGCGTTTGTGGGACTGATTGGATTTATTGGCGGTTTGATCTGCACGGTGTTTTCTACGGGCGTGGCGCTGGCTTCGCGCAAAAGCAAATTGCTGGCGTGCGCGATCGCGCCGTTTTTGTGGACTTCGCTGGAATATTTTCGGACGAATATCCCGATCATCGGGTCGTCGTGGGATCTTTCCGGCTATCCGGCGGCGCATAGTCTGGCGTTGCTGCAAATTACCAGCGTCACCGGAATCTATGGATTGTGTTTTCTGATTGCGGCGTATGGGTCGCTGGTGGCGTATGCGGTGCTTTCGCGCACACGGCGAGTGTGGCTGATTGCGGCGGGCGTTACGGCAGTGCTGGTTGTGGTGGCGGCTGCCGGGCCCTATTTGGTTCCCACCGCGACGCCGCATTACGTGGCGCATCTGGTGCAGACCAATTTCCCGCAGTCGGAAAGTTATCCGGCGGACTGGCTGCACGGTGCACGCTGGGGAACTGGACCAGCTGGAAAAAATCAGCGTGGACGCGGCGAAGCAGGAGCCGGGGCTGATTGTGTGGCCGGAGGTGCCGGCGCCTTTTTCCTTTCTGGAACCTGCCCTTCGCGGACCGCGCTGCGCGGATCGCGCGCGACGCCGACAATTATTTCCTGGTGGGTGTGGTGGATTGGAAGAATGTGGGAGGGAAGTGGCTGGCGTCGAACAGCGCGGTGCTGCTCAATCCGGCGGGGCAGCGGATTTATTCCTACGACAAGATTCATTTGCTGCCGTTTGGCGAGTATGTGCCGTTGCGCGGGTGGCTCACGTTTGCCAAACGGTTGACCGCCGACATTTCGGATTTCACGCCGGGTTCGACGCTATAGCGTGGGGCAGATTCCCCAGGGAAAATTCGGCGCGTTCATCTGTTATGAGGCGATTTTTCCGTCGGAGGTACGGCGGTTCACGGCCAGCGGAGCGCAATTGCTGATTACCATTTCGAATGACGGGTGGTTTGGGCGTTCGTCCGCGCCGGAGCAGCACATGTTCATGGCGCGGGTGCGCGCGGTGGAGAACCGGCGCTGGCTGCTGCGCGATACCAACAATGGTTACACCGAATCGATCGATCCTTACGGCAGAACGGCGGCGCAACTGGCCATCGATATGCGCGGCCAGCTTACGGCGCCCTACGATTTTCGCAGCGATTTGACGCCGTATGCGAGGTTTGGCGATTGGTTTTCGTGGCTGTGCATCGTGGTGACGGTGGCCCTGCTTGGTTTTGCCTTGGTTAGACGTTCCAGCTAACCCGCCGATAAATCTTCGAACGAACCTAAACGTGAATGGATTCTTGGCGCTTCAGCGTGGGCAAGGCCTTGATGGATTTTCCGGCTTTTTCCTGGGCGCGGCGCAATTCGTACAGGCTTTGCAGGTTGAGCCAAAACTGCGCGCTGGTCCCGAAGAAATGGCCGAGGCGCGAAGGATCTCAGCCAGTAGCCCGCAGCGGGATCGCTACGGCGAAGACGCGCTCGCATCAGCAGCCCGTGTTACGTCTACTGGGTGAGATCCTTCGCTTCGCTCAGGATGACGGCGGCGGATGAGGGCAGCGAAGTGGCGAGCGGGGAGACGACGTTTCGATCCGCGACGACTTTCGATTTTCGTATTTCGACTTTTCGCAGTTACAATTCTGGGATGGCTGAGCATATCGAAGACCTGCAGCACCGCTTCACCGAGCTGAAGAAACGGGTCGACGTCGTGCGGAGTTTTCTTTGACGTTGAACCGGCCCGCCAGCAGCTAGCCGCGCTCGAAGCAAAAACCAGCGACCCGAATTTTTGGCAGGATCAGGCCAAGGCGCAAGCGACCTTGCAGCAGCGCAAGGTGGTCGAAGACCGCCTGACCGCGGACGAAGCGCTTGAACCGCCAAGTCAGCGACATCGAAACCTACATGGGCATGGCGCAGGAAGAAGCGGACGATGCGCAGCGCAATTCGCTGCTGGAGGACGCGGACAAGGAACTGATCGCGACCGACACGTATCTTTCCGAGCTGGAAACGAAACGTCTTCTGGCCGGCGAGACCGATCGGCTGAACGCCATCGTCACCATCAAGCCCGGCGCGGGCGGCACCGAATCGCAGGACTGGGCCGAAATGCTGCTGCGCATGTACCTGCGCTGGGCAGAACAAAAAGGCTTCCGCGCCACGATTCTGGATTCGACGCCCGGCGAAGAAGCGGGCATCAAATCCGCGACGGTGCAGATCGAAGGCGAAAACGCCTACGGCATGCTGGCGGGCGAAAGCGGGGTGCATCGGCTGGTGCGCATTTCGCCGTTCGATCAGGCCGCGCGGCGGCACACTTCGTTCGCCTCGGCGTTCGTGATTCCGGAAATCGACGACCGCATCGAGATCAACATCAAGCCCGACGATCTGCGAATCGATACGTTTCGCGCCGGCGGCCACGGCGGCCAGAACGTCAACAAAGTGGAATCCGCGGTGCGCATCACGCATTTGCCGACCGGCATCGTGGTGCAATGCCAGAACGAACGCAGCCAGCACAAGAATCGCGAGATCGCCATGAAGGTTCTGCGTTCGCAGCTTTACGAACTGGAACTGGAGAAACGCCGCGAGGCATTGAACAAGCTGGACGCGTCGAAGCCGGAAATCAGCTTCGGCAGCCAGATCCGTTCGTACACCATGCAGCCGTATCAGCTTATAAAGGACCACCGCACCAAGGTGGAGCGCGGCGACGTGCAGAAAGTTCTCGACGGCGACATCGATCCGTTTATCCGGGCGTACCTGCTTTACCGGCGGGACTTAGGTAAGGCGGCCAACAACTAACGGCCTACGTCGTTCCAGTTTGCGCAATCCGTTGGTTCAAAGATTTGACACAGAGGCACAGAGCGAACCACGAGGCCACGGAGAAGTTCGGATCAGTTTCGACTGCGCCCAAATAAACGCTGGCGCCCGTTCAACCCGCGATTTAAGGCCTTTCGCTGCATCAGAATTGACACTCTTAAAATGCGCGTGATAGCCTTTTCTTTTGGGTTTGACCAACGAAGGCGCACTTGGGCCCCCTAATTGCCTTTCATTCCGCTGGAGGATACTGTCTTGGCGCATGCCGACGAAAAGCTTCTTTTTACCTCGGAGTCTGTCACCGAGGGCCATCCCGACAAAATAGCCGACCAAATTTCCGACGCGGTGCTGGACGCCGTGCTGAACGACGACCCGACGGGCCGCGTCGCGTGCGAGACGCTGGTCACCACCGGCCTGGTCGTCGTCGCCGGCGAAATCACCACCACCACTTACGTGGATTTCTCCGACCTGGCGCGCGAAGTGATCCGCGACGTTGGCTACACCCGCGCCAAATACGGCTTCGACGCCGAAACCTGCGGCGTGATCTGCACCATTCACAAGCAATCGCCCGACATCGCCATGGGCGTGGACACCGGCGGCGCCGGCGACCAGGGCCTGATGTTCGGCTTTGCCTGCGACGAAACTCCCGAGCTGATGCCGATGCCGATCCAGCTGGCGCACAGCCTGACGCACAAGCTGGCTGAAGTCCGCAAGAAGGGCGTCGTCGATTTCTTCCGTCCCGACGGAAAATCGCAAGTCACCGTGGAATATGTCGATGGCCGCCCGGCGCGCGTGGACGCGTGGTTATTTCCACCCAGCACAGCGACAAAGTTTCGCTGAAGGATTTGCAGGAAGCCGTGCGCAAGCACGTCATCGATCCGATCATCCCCGAAGAATTTGGTCGACAAGAACACCAAGTACCACATCAACCCGACCGGACGCTTCGTCATCGGCGGACCGATGGGCGATGCGGGTCTGACCGGCCGCAAAATCATCGTCGATACCTACGGCGGCTACAGCCGTCACGGCGGCGGCGCGTTTTCCGGCAAGGATCCAACGAAGGTGGACCGCTCGGCCTGCTACATGGCGCGCTACGTCGCGAAGAATATCGTGGCGGCGGGCCTGGCCACGAAAGTGGAAGTGCAACTGGCCTACGCGATCGGCGTGGCCGAACCGGTTTCGGTGATGGCCGATACCTTCGGCACCGGCACGATTCCCAATTCGCAGATCACCGAACTGATTCGCGCGATTTTTCAAGCTCACGCCCGAAGGGCATCATCGAAACGCTCGACCTGCGCCGGCCGATTTATCGCGCCACCGCCGCGTACGGCCACTTCGGCCGCAACGGCGCCGGGCTTCACCTGGGAAAAGACCGACAAGGCCGAGGCGATCCGCAAGGAAGCTGGCACGCGCGGTGCGGTGGTCGGAGCACGCAGCTAGTTCACGAAGCTGCCCAGCTGCAGCTGGCCGCATACGAGCTGCCGTAACTGAACTTCGTTTTAGTTGTTCGCAATTCAACCCAGAGAGAGTCTCAAGTGGAAACAGCAACGAAACTCGCAGGCGACGTAAAAGACATCGCCCTCGCAGAAAAAGGCAAGCGCAAGATCGAATGGGCCAATCAGCAGATGCCCGTGCTGCAATTGATCCGCAAGCAATTCATCAAGGACCAGCCGCTGAAGGGCATTCGCATGTCGGCGTGCCTGCACGTCACCAGCGAAACGGCCAACCTGGCCATCACGTTGCGTGACGGCGGCGCGGACCTGGTGCTGTGCGGCTCGAATCCGCTTTCCACGCAGGACGAAGTTGCGGCTTCGCTGGTGAAGGATTACGGCATCCCGACCTACGCCATCAAGGGCGAAGACAACGCGACCTACTACGCGCACATCGCCGCGGCGATCGATCACAAGCCGCAAATCACCATGGATGACGGCGCGGACCTGGTCACCCAGCTGCTGACCAAGCACACCGACCTGGTGCAAGAACGTCATCGGCGGCACCGAAGAAACCACCACCGGCGTGATTCGCCTGCGCGCGATGGCCAAGGACGGCACGCTGAAGTTCCCGGTGATCGCGGTGAACGACGCGCTGACCAAGCACTTTTCGATAATCGCTACGGCACGGGCCAGTCCACGATTGACGGCGTGATTCGCGCGACCAACCTGCTGATCGCGGGCATGCGCGTGGTGGTCGCCGGCTACGGCTGGTGCGGACGCGGCGTGGCCATGCGCGCCAAGGGACTGGGCGCGGACGTAATCGTCACCGAAATCAATCCGACGCGCGCGCTCGAAGCCATCATGGACGGTTTCCGCGTGATGCCGATGGCCGACGCCGCCAAGATCGGCGAAATTTTCATCACCGTTACCGGCAACAAGTCGGTGCTGGCGCATGAGCATTTCGAAAAGATGAACGACGGCGCGGTGATCTGCAATTCGGGCCACTTCAACGTCGAAATCGACATCCCGGCGCTGGAGAAGCTTTCGAGCGGCGAAGAAGAATTGCGCGGCCTTTCGTCGACGAATACGCGATGAAAGACGGCCGCAAGATTTACCTGCTGGGCGAAGGCCGCTTGATCAACCTCGCCGCCGCCGAAGGCCACCCCGCGGTCGGTGATGGATATGAGCTTCGCGAACCAGGCGCTGGCTTCGGAATACATGGTGAAGAACGCGAAGGACCTGAAGGCTCAGGTCTACTCGGTTCCCGAGCCCATCGACCGCCAGATCGCCAAGCTGAAGCTCGAATCGATGGACGTGCACGTGGACAAGCTGACTGCCGACCAGGAGCATTACCTGGCCAGCTGGAACGAAGGCACGTAGACCGCGGCGCGTTATTCAGAATTGTTCGGTGAGGGGCCGGTCTTAGACCGGCCCTTTTTTTTGTGGTGGTCGTCGAGAAGGGCTGCGGCTCACTGCATGACAAATGCGTGACGCGCGCCGTTGGAATCGGAATAGTAGCCGGTGACTGCTCCACTCGCGTTAATGCGACGAGGAGTGGTGCCTATGTTTACTTCGGAAAGAGGAAGCTGTGCGGCATTCGGATCGTCGAAGCTGACGAATGTTCCGTCCGGGTCGCGCAGGTATCCGTTCCTGTTGGGCGTAATTCCATTCGTATTTACTCTCCGGACTATATGCGCATAGCATACAAAGAAAAATAAGAGTTCATCTCGATTGGAGCCGACGCCACTCGATTCGATATAACGACCTTGCGCAGTGGGCTCAGACATTCCCTTAGTCGAAATTTGATGGTAAAAGAATCCTCAGCTTTATTGGTTGAGGATCAGCCCCGATGCGAACACGTATCGCCATCTTGATGGCCGTTATTGCCACTTTTGGCGCGGTGGTGGCCTACCGCGCCGTTACCGCCGAGGAAGACACTTCCAGCGCGGAGCGCCGCCTGGAGCAGGGTCAGATGCTGGAATTGAACCGGCCGTGCCGACCTGCTCGACACCTACCGTGAGCCCGCCCAATTCGAAGACAGCGAAAATCTGGCGCGGACGCGGGGCTTCTACTCTGCAGGACCAAGCCCGCATCGCCCGGAAGACGAATCCTTCCACCGCCAACCAGCTCGATCTGCAAGCCGAAGAGCAGTTCTCGATCGCGCGCATGTACCGCCGCACCCGCGATTTCAATTACGTCGGCGGCATGAGTTCGTCGGACAGCATTGAAAACGGAATCGAGAAGAATGTGGCGCGGGAATTGTCCGAGGCGGGATACGGCGCGGTGTGGGCGGCTCCGGCCAAGGGCGAACTCCCGGATATTTGGGGCGATCTGAAAGTGGACATCACGAAGAATCGTAAAAAAACAGTTTGGCTGTCCGGCCTGGTCGCCGTATTTGTCTCTGGCGCTGGCTTTCCTCGACTTTTACCCAGCTTCCGCGCGATGGATCCCCGTTGCATCTCTGGTTGGAACGAGTTGCTTGCGTCATTGCCGTGGGAGCTTCAATTGTGTGTTTTGTGATCGACGTCCATTCCTGGCTGCCGTTCCTGCTGGCTGGTATCGCAATTGGGATCGTCGCTTTCCTTGGCCACCTCCTCTACAACCGCCCTGGGCGTCCAGCAATGGCTGACCGGGCCGAAGGAAGTGGAAATTCCAGAAAAGGAACGCGCCGCGGCTGCCAAGGTCAAGACGCGAAGAAGCGGCCGCGCGTTCTGCAGCGCGAGCTGAAGCTGCGAATAAAAAGGAAGAAGTCAATTCAGAAGGAAGCCGTCGTTCAGAGCGCAGGCTGATGGCCAAAAATGATGCGGTGATTCCAAGCCAGAGCGACAGCGCCGGGCGATGCTGCAATCAAAACTGAAGCGGTGATTCCAGGTGAACCGATCATCGTGGATCAGTCACCCGATCGGAACGCCCAGCCACGTCTGAAGAGTGTTGCGGAGAATCCCACCACCAACCGCGGTCTCCGGTGGAAACCAGAGCACGAGCCCAAGTGTGGACGCCAAGGAAAGCGCAAGCCGAATGTGAGGAGGAGCAGGAAGCTTCGCATCCGCATGAAGTGGGGCCGCGCATTGCGTTCATCGGGGCCCACCTGCTGGCCTGGGACTGCACCAGTACCATGAACCGCTTTGCGCTCTCGCTGATTGCCGTCACCGCCTTGCTGGCAGCCATTTGCGGATGGCGCTACGATGTGCCACCGCGTTTGCCAATGGCTGCGCGGCGCGCGCCATGGATCAGCAGGTGGCTGCATTCAAGAATTTCGAGCGCAGCCAGACAACGATTCATTATGTATGGGGCATCGACGCCCGCATGCATGAATCGCGATGCGTTATAAAGCGGCCGAGCAACGCGCCGAGCTGGCGCGGGAGAAGGTCATGGGACTCACGGCGGATCGCGAACCATCGCAAATGGAATGGCAGAAGCGACTGCTTTCCCAGAACAAAATTGCGGTGGACGACTTAGACGGCGAATGGGGCCCGGAATTGGATCCGTACTATCCCCAAAAAGAAGCGGAGCTGAGCGGCCGGCAGGCGTCGGAAACCGCCTTCGCCAAATGGGACGCGGAAAACGAACTGCGCCAGTCCTGGCACTTGAAGGCCGCGCAGTATTTGCTGACGCTCACCATGTTCGCCATCGCGCTTTATTTGTTGGGGCAATCCATGGGCATGGGCCTGGGGCGCGGAGCTTTCATTCTGGTCCTGGGCGGTGCATTGATTCGCGAGCCTCGGCGCGTTCTCCGCTTTGAAAACCGCGGTGCGGTACTTGCCGCGCGATGCATCCAAACTGGATGCCGCCGCCGATTCGTACGGCGAAGGACGGCGGCTGTTTGTAGTGGCGCACGAATCACAGGATTACCAAGAGGCTGCGGAAAAGTTCCAAGCCGCGCTGAAGATTCGTCCGACCTTTGCGCTGGCGCATTACTATCGCGGCGAATCGCTTTACAATTCCGCGCGGCTGCACCCGGACGAACAAGATTCGTTGCCCTCGAGAAAATGGGGAGCGCTGGCGCAGACGGTTCAGGAAATGGGCCTGAGTTTGGATGACTTCGAGAAGGAAGGAGTCACGCCGCCGGAAGAATTGGTGGGGCGCTATGGCTTTTTCACGCTGCTGCAATCGTTGTCGCCGCCGGACCTGGCGCTGCTGAAGAAAGGCACCGCCGCTTTGCAGCAAGGCATAAAGTCCTACCCGCGCGATTCCTGGCTGGAGATGAACCTCGCGGTTGCACTTTTGATTTCCGGGCAGACCGAGGAGGCGCGCAAGGCCTACGACAAGGTCTTCGAATATGGACTCTCTTCCGGTTTGGCCATTGCCGCGCTTGGCGATTTGGAAATTGCCCGCCGCTATTGCAATTCGTTCCCGCAGGCCGATTGCGCCACGATTACTTCGGAAATAAACCAACTGAAGCCGCGATTCGCGGCGGTCGCCGGGCCGGAGCCCAAAGACGCGCATTGGGAAATCCGGAATCCTTCGTTGTCCCAGCCCGAAATTTCGGTTTCCCCGGCGATCGTCAATTGGAAAGCGGCGGTGGATGCGACCGACGGCAAGGACGTGCTGCTGGTGATCTGGTATTGGAAAGATCCGGACTGGGGCACCTGGCGCGTGATCAGTTCGGTCTCGGATACGGTCCAGACGGCCTCGCTGGATAAGGACAGTGCCAATCGCAAGTCCTTGTCGCTTTCTTACCTCGATACAACTGGAGAGCATCGCTGCCTGAGCGGCGGTGATTACCGGGTGGAGTTTTATCTCAACGGAAAGTTGGTCGCGGAACAATCCAAATCGCTGGCGCTGGATCACGAATTCAAAGGCGTTGGGCTGCACGACATCAATTTCGAGGCGTGCTATCCCGCCAACTGGTCGGATTGGGCTTACACGCCTACCGACGTAACCGGGCCGGAACTAGTGCGGGGCTCAACCAGTCCGGACCGCAAGCGCGGCCTGTATCTGTTCACGTATTTTTACCCCAATGTTCCGGAGCAGACCGCCGCGATTCTGCAACATGCGGTGGCGCGCTCGTCAAAAATTCTGGAAGGCCACGGCCTGCCGCACGATTTGAGCTTCTCGCGAATTGCCGAGCCATGCGGCGCGTATCCGGTCGATGGGCTGACCAAGAACGCGCTTTGGTATCAGGATTCGACGCGCGTCTCTACCGCCCGAGCCTGGATTGCCGAAGACGGCATCGTCTATGTGGCGATGAGCGCGAATGGCGCGAAGAACGGCGTGGATACCGACGATTGTCTGCTGATGACTTCGCTTTCCAATATTTATGGTCCCGCAGTCGGGTCGGCGGCTGCGGCTCCGGCGGCGGAGAACAGCGCGAGCAGTTCGGCGGCGGCTCCGATGCCGCCGCGAATGCGGCGCCCGTTTCGCCGGGCTCGGCCAACAATTAATTTCGGATTTTCAATTCGGCGTCGGGTCAGTTTCCTGCGGACGGAGCGGGAGCCGCGGCGTGTGCTTCTTTTTTGAAACCGGATTGGAGACGGCGCACCAGCACGTAAAGAACGGGGATGAAGATTAGATTCAGGAAGGTTGAGGCGATCATGCCGCCGAAAACGGTGGTGCCTACCGAACGGCGGCTGATGCGGCCGGCGCCTTCGGCCAACACCAGCGGCAGGACGCCGAGAATGAAAGCGAGCGACGTCATCAGAATGGGGCGCAGGCGGATGCTGGCGGATTCAATGGCGGCGTTGACGATGGTGCGGCCTTTTTCGCGGAGCTGCTCCGCGAATTCGACGATCAAGATCGCGTTTTTGCTGGAAAGGCCGATGAGCATGACCAAGCCGATCTGGCAGTAGACGTCGTTGGCCTGGCCGCGCAGCGCCTGCGCGCCGATGGCGCCAAGCAGTGCGGTGGGAACCGCGAGCAGCACGATGAACGGGAGCGAGAAGCTTTCGTACTGCGCGGCCAGCGTCAGATAGACGACCAGAATTCCGAGGCCGAACAGCACGATGGCCTGGCTGCCGGACTGAATTTCTTCCAGCGACAAGCCGGTCCATTCATAGGCGAAACCCGGCGGCAAAGTTTTCGCGGCGAGTTCGTCCATGGTTTTAATTGCTTCGCCGGAACTTTTTCCGGGCGCGGCGGATCCATCGATTTCGGCGTAGCGGAAGAGATTGTAGTGGCTGATGACCTGCGGCGAAGCGTCCTGTTTCAGCACCACCAGATTTTCCAGCGGCACCATCACGCCGGCGGTGGAGCGGACGTAATATTCCTTGATGTCGCGGGCTTCGGAGCGGAACTGCCGGTCGGCCTGGACGTAGACGCGGTAGGCGCGATTGTTGAATTCGAAATCGTTGACGTACACCGAGCCCATGTAAACCTGCAGCGCGTCGGTGATCTGGTTCAGCGAAACGCCCAGCGCTTTCGCTTTCTCGCGATCGAAAGTCAGCACGAACTGCGGATCGTTGGCGCTGAAGCTGCTGAACAGCCCGGCCAGGTTGGGATTCTGGTTTCCTTGCTGAATGACTTTCTGGGTAGCATCCGCCAGCGCTTGAATCGACGACCCGCTTTGATCTTCGAGCACGAATTGGAAGCCGCCGAATTGACCGAGCCCCTGTACCGCGGGCGGCGCGAAGGGCACCACTTGCGCGCCGTGAATTTCGGACAACGGGCCGCGCAGGCGGTCCAGCACGGCGTTGCCGGAATGTTCTTCACCTTTGCGCTGATCGAAACCTTTTAGACCGGTGAAAATCAGGGCGCGATTGGAAGCACTGCCGCCGAAGCTGAATCCGGCCACGGAAAATGCGCTGTCTATTTCCGGAACCTTGGCCAGGATGGTTTCCACCTGCGAGCAGATCGCCGTGGTGTATTCCAACGATGCGCCCGGCGGGCCCTGCACCGCGATGATCAGATAGCCGCCGTCTTCGGCGGGGATGAAACCTTTGGGTACGTGTTCGTACACAAAGTAGGTGAGGCCGAGAACGCAGAAGAAAAGCAGGACCGCGACGTATTCGAAACGAAGAATGAAGCGCAGCAAGTTTTCGTAGCCGGTAGTAAAGGATGCCAGCGCGGTGTTGAACGCGCCAAAAATTCGGCTGCGGATGATGTGTTCGTGTCCCAGGAAGATGGCGGAAAGCGCGGGAGTGAGGGTGAGCGCGTTGAAGGCGGAAATCGAAACAGAAAACGCGATGGTGAGCGCGAACTGGCGAAACAGAATTCCGGTGGTGCCGGGGAAGAATGCCACCGGCACGAAAACCGCGACGAGAACCAGCGAAGTGGCGATAACCGCGCCGGCGACTTCGCGCATGGCGATGGACGCGGCGTTGTGCGGCTCGGAAATTCCCTCGGTGATGTGGCGCTGCACGTTTTCGATGACCACGATAGCGTCGTCGACCACCAGGCCGGTGGCGAGAGTGAGACCAAAAAGGGTCAGCGTATTGATCGAGAATCCGAGAATTTTTACGAAGGCCAAAGTGCCGATCAGCGAGACGGGAATGGTGATGGCGGGAATGAAGGTGCTGCGCCAATCCTGCAGGAAAATAAAAATCACCAGCACGACCAGGCCGATGGCTTCCAGCAAAGTGTAGAGCACGTCTTTGATCGATTCGCCCACCACGGCGGTAGTGTCAAACGCCACGGCGTATTTGATGCCGGGAGGGAAGTGCTTGGAGAGCCGCAGCAATTCGGCTTTCGCGGCTTTGTCCACGGTCAGCGCGTTGGCTCCGGGGAGCTGGGTCAGGCCGAACCCGACAGCGTCGTGGCCGTTGAAGCGCAGATTGCTGCCGTAGTCTTCGGCGCCGAGTTCGGCGCGGCCCACGTCGCGCAGCCGAACCAGGGTGCCGTCCGTACCGGTTTTCAAAATAATATTTTCGAACTCGGACGGCTCGACCAGGCGGCCCACCGCGCGCACGCTGATCTGGTAGCTTTGCCCGGCGACCGATGGCGGCTGCCCGATCTGGCCGGCGCTGACCTGTACGTTCTGCTCGGTGAGCGCGCTGAGAACGTCGGTGGCGGTCAGGCTGCGCGCCGCCATGCGCAACGGGTCGAGCCACAGGCGCATGGAATATTTGCGTTCGCCGAAATTCTGGACGTCGGCGACGCCCGGGACGCGTTTCAGCGCGTCGCGAACGTAAAGATCCATATAATTGCTGAGAAACAGGCTGTCGTACTCGCCGTGCTCGGAATATACGCCCGCGCCGAAGACGAAATTGCTGGAAGACTTACTGACGCTGATGCCGGTGGTCTTCACTTCGTTGGGCATGCGGCCGAGCGCCTGGTTCACGCGATTCTGCACGTCCACCGCGGCGAGGTCGATGTTGCGGCTGATGTCGAAAGTGATGTTGATGCCGCTGGAGCCGTCGTTGCCGCTCGAGGAGGTCATGTACTTCATGCCTTCGACGCCATTGATGGCCTGCTCGAGTGGAGTGGTAACCGAAGTTTCGACGGCGCGGGCGTTGGCGCCGTTGTAGAACGCGCCGACGCCGACCTGCGGCGGAGCCAGATCGGGGAACTGGGCGACGGGAAGCGTGGGAATGGTGACCGCGCCGGCCAGGATGATCAGCAGCGCGCAAACCGTGGCGAAAATTGGGCGGCGAATAAAAAAATCGACAAACATTTTCTATGCTGGCCTTTTCACGATACGAGTAAGTGCGGTTGGCTGCGCGATCAAGACGGAGTCTTTCCGGTAGTTTGCGGAATTTCGGTCACCGGCGCGCCGTCGACCAGATCCTGGCCGCCTTCGATCACCACGCGGTCGCCGTTCTGCAAGCCGTCCAGCACGGTGTAATCGTTGCCGGTCATTTCGCCGAGGCGCACGACTTTCTGGTGCACGACTTCGGATTTGCCGCTGCCGTCGACCACGAACGCGAAAAATTGCCCGTTGATGCGCTGCACGGCGAGGACCGGGATGACCGGGCCGTCATGCACGCGCCAGATGATGCGGGCGCGGGTGAATTGCGAAGTGCGCAGCGTATCCGCGCTATTTTTCACCGTGGCCTTGGCCAGAATCGACTGCGTGCTGTTGTCTACCTGCGAAGAAATAAAATCGATCTGCGTGTCAGCGATGATAGTGCCCTGGGTATCGAGCAGCTGAACTTTTTGGCCCATCTTCAGGTCTTTGGCGCGCTCGACCGGAACATTGATGTAGACCTCGAGCGGGCCGGGCTGATCGACGGTGGTCAGCATGGTCGTGGTGGTGACGCGGTCGCCGACGCGCACTGGAATATCGCCGACGATTCCATCGGTGGGCGCCAGAACGCGGTAGTAATGGAGTTCGACCTGCTGTTCCTGCACCTGCGATTCCAGGGATTTCAGTTGATGTTGGGCGGTGTCCAGATTCGTTTTGGCCTGATCGTAGTCCTGCTTGCTGGAAACTCCGGCCTCGTACAATTTTTGCGCGCGTTCCCACTGGATCTCGGCGAGTTTGACGCTGGCTTCCTGCGAATTGCGCGTGGCTTCCTGGCTGCCCACAGTGGCCTGCTGTTTCAAGGGGTCGATTTGCATCAGCGCGGTTCCGGCTTTGACCCGGTCGCCGGATTTTACGAAGATGCCGGTGATTTGTCCTTCGACCTGGGGGTTGAGCATTACCGAATGCCGTGATTTGAGCGTGCCGAGGTATTCCGAGGATTCGGGAATCGCCACCGGCGCGATGATCGCCGTCTTTACCGGAGTGGCGGGTTGCTGCTCGTTACCGGCGGCTTGCTTTTGGTCGCATCCGGCGATGAGCGTGCCGAGGCACACCATCGACGTCGCCAGAGCGAGCGTGCGCACGCAGCTATCTTTCGTTAGTCTCAAGTGGCCCATCATGGAAGCGATATTGTATCGCGGCTTGCACACCGCTCCGAACACAAACCCAGATTAAAATATTCTCTTATAGACGCGCCGGCCAATCGGAAGATAGGCGGTTCCCGAAATTTCGAGACGGTTTTTCTTGGGGTGAAACGAAGGCAAGTACCTTTTCGTTCACCCGATGATTTTTATGGTCCATTGCCAGCAGGTCGATTTCGTCGCTCTGTGATAAAATCCGCCGATGCATGGCACGATTTTTCAGGGCCCCATCGGCAAACGATTCTCTAAAATCAATCCGCTCGTAACTCCATCAAAACAAAAGCACAACGCCATTTCGATTCAGCACCAGGGGACGCCCTTCGCATGATGCAGACCTGGGCGGACTGGGCCCTCGACACCGCGCAGCGCCGCGGCGCCACCTACGCCGACGTGCGGGTGATGGACATTCGCCAGCGCGACCTCAGCACCAAAAACGGTGAAGTCGGCACCCTCCTCGAAACGCGAAACTCTAGGCATCGGAATTCGCGTGATCGCCAGCGGGGCCTGGGGATTTGCTTCCACCGATCGCCTGACCCGCGAAGGGGTGCAGGCCTGCGCGGCAGAAGCCGTCGCCATTGCGAAGGCCTCGTCGCTGGCCAAACGTGAAAACGTGTCGCTCGCGCCGGAAAAAGCTTACGTCGACACCTGGCAAAATCCGTTCCTGAAAGATCCCTTCAAGATTCCCGTCGAGCGCCAGATCGATCTGCTGCTGGCCGCCGATAAGGAAATGCGGAGAGTAAAAGGCGTCACGATCGCGGAAGGCATCGATGTCCTTCAAGCGCATCGAGCAGCTTTTTGTTTCCAGCATCGGCTCGCCGATTCATCAGGTGAAGATGCATTCCGGCGCGGGAATCGTGGCGACCACTTTTGCCGAAAGCGAAATTCAGAAGCGTTCGTATCCGAACAGTTTTGGCGGCCAGCACGCTTTGCAGGGCTACGAGCTGATCGAATCGCTCGATCTGGTGGGCAACGCGCAGCGCACCGCGGAAGAAGCGGTGGAACTGCACTCACGCGCGGCAATGTCCGGAAGGGACTCGGCACCATTATTCTGGGCGGCTCGCAACTTGGCTTGCAGATTCACGAATCGGTCGGCCATCCCATCGAACTCGACCGCGTGCTCGGGCAGGAAGCGAATTTCGCCGGCATGAGTTTCCTGACCACCGAAAAGCTGCGCAAACTGAAATACGGCTCGGACATCGTGAACGTCGTCGCCGACGCGCGGCTCGAACATGGCCCCGGCCTCGGCACTTTTGCCTACGACGACGAAGGCGTTCCCGCGCAATGCACTCCGATCATCACCAACGGCCTGTTCACCGGATATTTGAGCAACCGCGAAACTGGCGTCGGCGATCGGGGAAACGCGCTCGAACGGCACGATGCGCACCGAAAGCTGGAATCGCCTGCCGATGATTCGCATGACCAACATCAGCATCAATCCCGGCGACATGGAAATATGACGATCTGATCGCCGACACCGACGACGCGATCTTCATGGAGACGAACCGCTCCTGGTCCATCGACGACCGCCGCTACCATTTTCAGTTTTCCACGGAAATTGGCTGGGAAATTAAAGGCGGCAAGAAAGGGCCGCATGATCAAAAATCCGAGCTACAGCGGCATCACCACTGAATTCTGGAACAGCTGCGATGCGATCTGTTCGCGCGAACATTGGACGCTGTGGGGCACGCCGAATTGCGGCAAAGGCCAGCCGATGCAGACCATGGGCACCGGCCACGGCGCGTCGCCTTCGCGTTTTCGCAATATTCAAGATAGGAGTGGCCTTCGCGAAATGACGCCCGGTGAAAAATCCGAAATCGCGCGCGCACCCGCAAGAGCGCCGCGGCACGCGCCGACGCAACATCCACGAGGCCGGCGCGCATTCACCGCCGCGGAACTGGAGCACATCTGGCCGAGCGCTTGCTGAAGCTGAGCGAAGCCGACGAGACCGAAGTCGAAATCGATCTGAGCGTCGACGCGCTGACGCGATTCGCGAACAACACCATCCATCAGAACGTCGCCGAGCATACGCTGGGCATTTCGCGTGCGCGCGGTTTTGGACGGCCGCACGGCGCGCGCCACCACCAACAAAACCGACGACGATTCGCTGCGCCGGGTGATTGCGGCGGCGCAGCCGCCTGGCGCGCAACGAGCCGAAAAATCCGGACCTGCTGCCGATGCTCAAGCAGCAGAAATACAAGAAGGTCAATCATTTCGTACGCCGCACCGCCGACGCCACGCCGGAAGATCGCGCCCGGGCGGTCGCCCGCGTTTGCAAATTGGCAGACGAAGAAAAAGCAAACCGCCGCGGGAATTTTTGCCACGGGCTTCGCCGCAATCGCTTGCTGGCCAATTCCAAGGGCCTTCTCGCGCGCTACGATCACACCGAAGCCGAATTTTCGATCACCATCCTCGAGGAAAATTCGTCCGGCTGGGCCAAAGCCAGTTCTGCCGAATGTCGAGATATCGATCCGGACGCGCTGGCGCGCGAGCGCCAGCCACAAAGCCGCCGCCTCGCGCGAACCCCTGCGAACTTGAAGCCGGGCCACTACACCGCGATTCTCGAGCCGTCCGCCGACGCTCGATTTTGTCGGCTCGCTTTTTTACGATTTTTCCGCCACCGCCGTGCACGACAAGCGCTCCTGCCTGAACGACCGCATGGGCCGCAAAGTCTTCGGCGACAACATCACGCTGTGGGACGACGTGTACCACCCGCTGCAGGTCGGGCCGGAGTGGGACGGCGAAGGGTGCCGCGCCAGAAAGTTCTGCTGGTCGAACGGGGCGTGCCGAAAGAATCTGGTTTATTCGCGGCGTCGGCGAAAAAAATGAAGACGAAACCCACCGGCCACGGATTCACTTTGCCGAACGAGCACGGCGAAGCGCCGACGAATCTGGTTTTTGGGGGCGGGGATAAATCCGTGGCGGAGATGATTGCGTCGACCGAACGCGGCGTGCTGGTCACGCGCCTGTGGTATATCCGCGAAGTGGATCCCTACGAAAAGACGATTACCGGCATGACCCGCGACGGGACATTTCTCGATCGAGGATGGCAAAATCGCCGGCGGCATTCGCAATTTCCGGTTCAATCAGAGCATTATCGCGGCGCTGTGCAACGTCGAGATGATGGGCCCGTCGGTCCGGGCGGCGGGCGAAGAATCGTTCGAGATGGTGGTGCCGGCGATGAAAATCCGCGACTTTCATTTCACCGAAGTTACGAAATTCTGAAAATCGAAATTTGGGCCGGTGCGGCGCGATGTTTACGCGTGGCTTACTGTGCAGGCTCGGCGTGATCCGGTCGGACGAAGAATTTCCATTTATCGGTCTTGGCGGGCACCGCCACGTCGAAAAATCCCACCATCATTTCATCGTAGGTTTGATCGCCCCAGTGGACGGCCGCGTCGGGATCGGGATTGTGCGGATTATTGCGTGAATTGTCGTACCAGGCGACGGCCTGAAGTTCGGTTCCGGCTTTCAACGGCAGCGGTTCAGCGAGGCGATAGCTCAGCTGCCAGTAAAAATCCCAATTCACGCGCAGGAGCGTTTCGGGCTTTTCGCCGGGACGCAGGATGTTGTATTCGAAACGCTTGCCGCGCAGATGCATATGCGGCAGAAAACTCAGCAGGGTCGCGTCGTTCGGCAGCGAGCCGCGGGCTTCCACGCGAAAATCGTCCGCGCCGGGAGGAATCACGAAGTGATCGTTCGTCAGTTGCAGCGTCAGGACGCGCTGCCTGGGCGGCTCTTTGGCGAACACGAGTCCGATGCTGGTTTGGTCGCTCGTGGCGCGTCCGTGCGTCGTGTAGTGCATTTGAAAAACGAGATCCGATCCCGCCGGAACAAACTTCGCCAATCCCGCGGGCCATTGGTCCGGCGAACTGCCCGGCGCATAGACGAGCAAAATGTCCGCGTCGGTCCAGTGCGCGTGCGTGGCGCGAATCTTCGTCGGTGATGTCCGCGGCGGTGAAGGGAACTCCCACCGGCGCGCCGCGCAGCCACTTCGAATCGGGCGGCCGGATGTAGACGACCGCGTGATGCACATTTTCGCGGCTGGATGGACGAACTTCGGACATTTGGATCCATTCGTCCTGAGCGAATTCGGTGGGCACAATTTCGTAGGTATAGTCCACGTCGCCTTGCGCGGGCAGCGCGACGGATTTCGGCATGGTCACGATTTGATCGGGTTGGGGAATGTTCCAGCCGTTGGTCCAGACGCGAGGCGCGGGCGCGTCGTGCGGGTCGCCTTCGGGAGCATTTGCGTTGGCCCAGGCCACGAGCGTGGCAATTTCCTGCGGCTGGAGCGAAGGATCATTCGAGAAGCGGCCGAATTGCGGGATCGGCGAACCAGGGCGGCATTTTGCGCGCGGCGACTTTGTTGGCAATGATCGGAGCGTAGAGCCGCGCTTGGTCATAAGTGATCAACGACATCGGCGCGATCTCGCCGGGACGATGGCAGGTTTGGCAATGCTGCTGCAGGATTGGCGAGACGTCGCGGTAGAACGTCGGCGGCGCGGTGGACTTTTGTTGGGTGCCGGCGATCGAAAAGCTGCCGAGCGCGAGCGCGGTCGAAATCGTAGCGATGAAAAGCTTGGGCGGCATGCGTAGATTAGTTACGCATTGTGGCGAGTTGGTTGCAAGCCGCAGGCGATTTCCGTGACGCGCCGAAATTTTTACTTGGTGAATTTCAGGCTGGAGATAGCGCGGGAGATTACGTTTTCTTGAATTTGCACGAGGTCGGTATCGGCGAGGGTCATGCCGAAAATCGTGTACACGTGGGTGTCGCGCGGAAGGTAGACGACCACTCCGGACCAGTCTTTTTGATCAACGGAGCCGCGGAAATGACGTTCGATGGCCGGGAGGCCTGCAATGGTCAGCTTCTTTTCGTCGAGAGGGCGAAAGTTTTCCAAGATGTCGCGCAGGCGATGTTCGGTGGCGTCGATCTCGCTGTTCAGCGATTTGCCGGCGGGTTCCTGGCCGATCAGCAGGTAGGTGGTCTGATCGTCGGTGCCCATGGCGGTGATTGAACCGGGCAGCAGCGTGCGCGCGCCTTCGATCACTTTCCAGGCGGGCGGTTTGTACATCTGGAAGCCGTAGGTTTCGTTGGTGTAGGTGTTGCCGACGACTTGTTCGCGCATGGGTTCGGGCGCGGCGGGTTTCGCCGGAGCTGCGGGCGGTGCAGCTGGAGCCGGGGCCGGAGCGCTGGCAGGTTTTACCGCTACTGGGGTTGGCGCAGGAGTTGCAGTCGACGCAGTAGACGCGACCTCGGTCTTCACTGGCTTCGCGGCCGGCGTGGCGGAATTTTCCGGCACCGGCTTGTCGGTTCCCGCCGCGGTTTTCTTCGAGGTATCGCTGACGATGATCGAAACGACTTGATCTTTTTGCACCACGGCGAAGCCGTAGCTGGTTTTTACTTTGAAAGAATTTTCTTCGAAGCCGACGATCGTGCCGGTGATCTTGGTGCCGTCTTTCAGTTTTATTTCGTCCGCGCGCAAGGCGGCGACGAACATCGCGATACCCAGTAATGAAAGGCTGGAAGCGAGTATAAGGCGGCGGTTCATGTAGGGAGTATCACCCTGGCAGAGGCGAGGGGCAAGCAAACGCGCGGCGAGGTTGCTGGATGAGTCAGCAAACGAAGGTGTGCCAGACGAGGAATGCTAACGGCGCTTCTTCGGCGGTTTCGCTTTTTTCGCGGGTTTGCCGCTCAAGGGCCTGGCCGATTTTGCGTTTTTGGCCAGCGGCGCCAATGCAGCACGCAGGCGCGAAAATTCGGTTTCGAGGGTGCGGAATTCCAGCGGCGCTTCGCGCAAGTTGGCGGCGCGGCCCAGCGCTTCGAGGTTGCGCGCGGATTCGACCGAGGCCGACGCACCAAAAATCGCGAGGGAGCCTTTCAGCAGATGCGCAGCGGCGGCAACTTCCGCGGCATCGTTCTGCGCGATGGCCCGGCCGATGCGCGCGAGAGCCTTGGGAGCGTCGGCAAATAGAATCGCGACCAGCGAACGCATCAGTTTCTGGTTGCCGCCGGTCGAGCGGTGCAAGTGCTCGATGGCGTCGCCCGAGACGCTGGCCGCCGCGCTGGCCGCCGGCGTGGGGGCGTATCCGGCGCTCGCGGCCGCCGCGGCAGATTCAGGTTTCGCTGTGGTTCCGGCCAGGACCGGCGATTTTTTGATGCTGGCGGCTGCGGATTCGACGACTTCGTAGAGCTGTTGCATGTGCACCGGCTTGGGCAGCAGCGCATCCATGCCCGCGGCGCGAAATCTGGCTTCGTCTTCTTCGGTCACGTGGCCGGAAAAACCGATGATGATTTGATGGCGTGAAGTTCCGGCTTCGCGCTGGCGAATCGCCTGGGTGGCTTCGAGGCCGGTCATGTTGGGCATTTCTTCGTCGATCAGCAGCACGTCGAAATCGTGCTTTTCCAGTTCGGCGACGGCTGCACGGCCGTCGGCGACGCCGATGGCGATGTGCCCGCGTTTTTCCAGCAGCTCGACGACGAGCTCGCGGTTGATGTCGGCATCATCGGCGACCAGGATGCGGAGGCGCCTGGCGGGTTTATGTTTCTCGGGATGTTGTTCGGTGGTAACTGTCTTTTTTGATTCGGCGGCGACGGTGGCGGAAGCTGCGTCGGTTTTTTCGGCGCGTGGCAGGCGAAACCAGAAGCGCGAGCCGCCCTGCGGGCGAGTTTCGGCGCCGATCGCGCCGCCCCAGCGTTCTACCGTAATTTTGCAGAAATAAAGGCCGAGGCCGGCTTTTCCGGCGTTCGCTTTGCCTTTGGAGAAGAGCGCAAACAATTGCGAGTCGGGCTGATCCTTGGGCAGGCCGGGGCCTTGGTCATCGACGTAGGCGAGAACGAATCCACCCTGGTCTTCGACGCCGACCGTGACGGTGGTGCCCTTGGGGCTGTAGCGCATGGCATTTTCGAGCAGGTTGCCGAAGATGCGATCGATGCGAGCGGCGTCGCCGGTGACGCGCCAGTTGTCCGATTTTTTAAGGTGCGGGCCGAAACGAAGTCCAATGTCGTGATCGCGAAATGGGGTAGAGAAATCGCGCACCGCACGCTGGGCGCAGTCGGCGAGGTCCGGGGAATCTCCGGTTTTTTCCTGCTTGGAATTTTGGGCGGCCAAATCGCTGGAGAAGGCTTCGAGGATGCCGCGAATCATCAATTCCTGGCGCTGCGATTCGCGTTCGCCGGTCTTTACGTATTTTTTCAGCTGCGCCGGCAGATGTTCCTGCTCGAGCAAATGAAAGACGCTGTTCATGGCGCTGAGCGGCTGGGTCAGATCGTGCACGATGCAGTGCAGCAGGATTTCTTTCTTCTGAATTTCGCGCAGCAGTTTTTCGTAGACCAGCAGGGAATCGCGGGCGGTTTGAAAAATCTCCTGCTGCTGGTCGAAGGTCTCGGAAAGGTTGCGCACGACCAGGACCCGGCGGCCGTCCAGAAAATAAGCGGAAGCTTCGAGGGGAATTTCGCGTCCGCCGGCCTCGCGTTCGGTCCAGTTGCCGGAATTGGCCGAGCCCGCGGCGGATTTCGAATTCCAGAACTGCTCCGCATCAAAAAGAAAATTCTCCAGAAAAGGAGAAGCTTCAGCCGATGCGAATATGTTCGCCAGCCGCCGCGAGATCGCCCCACAAGGCCTGGCACCAGGCCGGCCAGGTCCCGATGAGTTGAAACTCGCCGTCGCCCAGGTATTCGAACAGCGCGAAGCCCTGATTGGCGAAGAACGATTCGAAGATGGGTGTCGCAGCCGACATTTACTTGCCTTGGCGCGGCCTGCGCCAGCTGCAGATACGCGCCTTCCACGCCGTCTCCCGTTTTCGCGCTGGTGTTGAGCGACGTTCCAGCCGGCCGCGGCGAGTTTGGACATTTGCGACGAATCGATTTCCCACTGGTCCTTCAGATCAAATTTATTCAGGAGCAGCAGCGACGGAACTTTTCCGATTTCCTGGACCACGCGTTCATTCAGGGCCAGCGCGTCGTCGAGCGTCTGACGGCGCGTGCCGTCGGCGACCAGCAAATAGCCGGACATGCCGCGGAGGTAGTTCATGCGCATTTTCTGATACACGTCTTCGCCGTGAATATCCCAGAGGACCAGCGTGACTTCGCCGCCGTCGGCCTGCACGATTTTCTTGTCAATTTTTACGCCGATGGTGGTGTGGTAGTGCTCGTCAAAGATGGTGGCGACGAAGCGGCGCACCAGGCTGGTTTTGCCCACCGAGAAAGAGCCCAGCATGCAGATTTTTTTCTGGATCATGGCGCGCGGCTCAGTTTCCAGGAGGAGTAGCGGGCGAGGAATTCGTGGAGGTGGAAGCCGCAGCGGCGGCGGCGGCCGGTTGGCGCGAACGAAGACTTTGAAGGTGACGCTGCGGTTGAGCTGGCGGCCTTCTTCGGAGTCTTCGTTGCGCAGCGGCTGGGTGGTGCCCACGCCCGTGGGGCGCAGTACTTCACGCCGGATGCCGCTGCGCAGCAGCAGGCGGCGAATCTGTTCGGCGCGCTGCTGGCTCAGGACGAAGTTGGTGCCTTCGATGCCGGTGGTGTCGCTGTGGCCGACCAACGCCACATTTACGGACTGATGAAAAGCATCGGCCTGGGATTGGAGTTCGCGCAGCCGCGTTTCGACCTCGGTGATTTTTTTATCCTGGCCGGTTCCATCTCGGCGCGGCCCAACGGAAACAGCAGAATCACGGACTCGACGGAATTCTTGATATTGAAAAGTTGCTGCAAATTTGAATTCACCAGGTGCGATTCATCGAGCCCGGTCACGCCGGGGATCAAGGTGGCGCGCTCTTCCAGCCGGGTGATCCATTGTTGCGGCGCCGAACCTTCGGCGACCAGCTCGCCTTGCCGGGCATCGAGCTTCACGGTCGACGGCGGATGCAGCATTTTTTCGGCGCGCCGGGCAACCATGGTGTCATCGAGCGAATAATACGGCGCGAGGTGCAAATCCGCTTTTTCCGGATCGAGGCCGGCTTGGGATACCAGCGCCTTGGGATCGGCGGCCAGCGGATCGCGGAATCCCTCAACGTGGAGACTACGGCCATGGGTTGCAGTGGAAACGACCACAATGCCGGGCTGCTTATGCAAATCGGCCAAGAATCGCGACCATTGCCATGAGGCCCAAGTAACATAGAGGGCCCAACCAATGCAGCAAAGCCGCGGCGATACCCGCAACGAGCAGCGCGGCCCGCGGTTTTTTGGTCGCTTCCGGCGCCTCGCGATAGTGGGTTTCGAGCAGCTTCGACAACCGCTCGTCGGCGGCGCGAAACGGGCCGGCGTCACCTTTGAAATTCGCCAGGGCCGAACTGAAATAGCGCTGAATGTCCTCGAGGACCTCGTTCATGGCCTGACGAAAATCGGCGGGCGCGTGGCCGCGGACGACCGCGGCCAGAATCGCGTTGGGACTTTCCTCCACCCAAACCTGCAGGTCGCCGATATTCAAACTGGCCAGCGATTCGCTGTCTTTCGGATTTGAAGGAATCGCGCACGAATTGCTGGATGGCGGACAACATGCCCGCGACCAGATCGGGATCCTGGGTGGCGACGGTCGGCGCGACCAGGTGATTCAGAACCAGGCCGGTTTCGCGATGAATCAGGAAAACCTGCTCGACGCGATACAGCAGGCTGTGCATCAGCACGATTTCGGCGAAGGGCTTGCCGGTGCGCATCGCTTCCACGCGCCATTTCAAGCCGCGCGCGGAAAAGCTATTGTCGAGCGCTTCGTTGAACGATTCGAGCATGCCGCGCAGAGTTTCGGTGATGGATTTGCGGATCGCCGGGCCCATCACCGGGAACAGCGCGTCGGCCAGCACGTGCGGATCGCGGCGCACGGATTCGCGCAGCGTTTCCTGAATGGTGGGAGCTAGAGCATCGGCCAGCGCCTGATCGCCGGTGGCGCGGCGCATGTGAATCGCTTCGGCCACCACCTCGCTGACGTCGCAGGTGCGCTTTTCGAGGTTGTCGAGCCGCTCCTCGAATCGCCGCCAGACCTTCGGTTTCCGGGGCGACGATCAGGTGGCGCAATTCTTCGTAGGCGTGGTTGTTGTCCGTCGATTTTTCCTGGGCCAGCGCCATCGGGGCGCGGCGTTGCGCTTGCTCGGCCATATGGGAGGAAGAAAGTTGTTACAGCGGGCGCTTATTCGAAAGCCCGCCCGGTCGAAGCAAAATCGAGTTCAATCCGAACTATTCTTCCGGCAGCTCGAATTTATTCTTCAGCCGCAGGGAGAATTCGTTGAACAGGTCGGCGAGCCCGGCGCGATCGGTCTTTTCGTCGCGCAGCACGTCCACTTCGCGATTCAGCGCGGCGGTGGTATCGCGGCGCAGCTTGTCGATTTCCGCCGAGATGGCTTTGGAGTGCTCGAGCATTTTGCTGCGCAATTCGCTGTGGCCGTCGGACATCTGCTCTTCGAGCTGCCAGAGTTTTTTCTCGATGACCTTGGCGCCGTCTTTCATTTCGCGCGCGATTTCCTTGTGGCTTTCGCTGCGCTCGGCCTTTTCGGCCTTGACGCGCTGGCTCAGCGAGTCGGCTTCTTCCTTCATGTAACTGCTGAGCGTATCGAAGCGCTTGGTCATATCTTCGCGCAGGGTCTCGATCGCCTTGGTTACGGTGTCTTCCAGGCGCATGAAGCGCTTCTCGTAGTCGCGCATCTGCGAGCCGAATAATATGTCGCGGATCTTGTCTACATTCGCGCCTTCCGCGTTCTCTTTACCGGATGTATTGGGTAGTTTTGCGTCCGCCGGGGATGCCATTTTCCTGCCTCTCCTTTGCATGCCCTTAGCGCGAGACCGAGCAGACCTTCGCGAAGTAGGGCGGGGCATGCGAGGGACACTACTATGAAAGCAGGGGTGCTCGCAATATACACGTGGTTAACAGCGGGTAAACCGAAGTAGTGGAAGTTCTAGAACTCGGAAATGTCTCAAAATGAATCAAGTACCAGTGGTTTTGCATTTATTTATTTGAATGCACGTTAAAGCCGGAGTATCCCTGCGGGCAGGTTCCGATTTTCGGTTGATCGCGCGGCGCGACGGCGCGTACCAGCTTTGATGAATCGGCGTTTTTGTAGGGATCGAAGCCGGTGTATGCGGCTGCCAACACCCAGTATTGCCAGCCTGGCTGGGCGACGGACAAGACGTATTGCCCGACCGCTCCTTCGAAATAATCCATCTTGCTGCCTTTAGCGGGATGCCCCCAGGTCTGACTGACCAGAGTCGGCGGGGCACATATCAGCGCAGGAGCCGTGGCTGCGTCGGTCGACGGTGGTGTGATGAATCCGCCCTCGCCTATCGGATCGTCCTCTGCGGGTGCCGGAGCAGGCGCCGGGACAGGCGGCCGCGCCGGGGCGGCGGGTGCCGGCTGGGGAGGCGCAGGGCGGGCAGGTGAATCGTTTCGCTGATTCTGGGCGGCTCTGGCCAGGGCATCGAGGAACATTTTGCCGACGTCGAGTGAAAGAGCGCCAACATTGCCGGCGCCGCAATTGGAATTGCCGGCCTGGCGGCAGGCCAGAATACTTTGGGCCTCGATTTTGTCCTGGCCTTGCAGCTTCACGGTCATCGGATCGTCGATGCTTCGGGTGATCACCCAGAAATCTCCGTTCGGGTCGGGCAGCACATGCCGACCGTCGGGCATCACGATGGACTGGTAATCATAGATGTCGGCGGCTTTTTTCTGGAGTTGGGCATCCTTCTGTTGCAGATCCGCAATTTCCTCGTCGAGCGCGAAATGCAAGAAAGCGATAAACGCGAGAGCGTTCGGATTTTTGGCGGCCTCCTCCCGCATTTTCTTTTCGAAGCCAATTATGCCGGTGGCGTTGTGCGAGGTGCCGGTGACGCTGCCGAACTCCTGATTGGTCACCTTTTGCAGGTGCTTCATATCGTCGACGGAAAACGAGTCCTCCTTGCTCGCGACCTGGTTGGCCACGTTGTCCAGAACCAAATATGCCGGCAAAGCCAACGTGACGTAGCCCTTGACGAGTGCTTTCTTGCCTTGTTCGGATAACGTCATATAATCGGCTGCGGTCCAGTGATGAAATCCGGCGGTGAGTTGCAGCGCGTCGTCCGGCATGGCCTCGGTGAAAATGTTGTTCTTCTTGAGGGTCACGAACAGCGCGTCTTCCACCTGAATCCGCCCCGCCTGCGGGTCCTTACTGAATCTCTTCAAGTCCGCCACCCGCGCCAGCGCGACGTTGCGGAGGACTTCCACGATTCCTAGCGGCGAGGCATCGCCCGGTTCGGTGGTGGTGAACAATTTGTCGACCTGCTCGGCGAGATCGGCGCGTCCTTCGTTGCGGAAAGCGAGCATGGTCATCTGCACCATGTTGGCCAGACATTCCGCCTGCCCAACCGAGTTGAAGCGGTCGAATTTCTCGAAGCCGATGGCGTTCATGGATACAGGGAAGGACAGGCCTGCGGCGGCGAGTGCTGCGGCCAGTGCGATCGCCGGAACCGTGCGTAACTTGGGCATGAGAGAAACTCCGTTATCGAGAGTGCGTTTTATATCACAGGAATAAGGCGACGAGGTGAATGTCGGACTGATCAGTCCCAAAGGATTTAGCCGCGCAGAATGAAAATTTCGGCCATTACAGCGCCCTTGTCGAGGAGATTCCCCGGGTAAACCGAAGTAGTGGAAGTTTAGGACGCGGAAATGTCTCAGAATGAAGCAAGTACCAGTGGTTTGACGCCGTCGCGGATGCTGGTTCCGAAATATTTCTACCGAGACCAGTGAAAAACGATTCCGGCGCCGACCAGCAGATTGTTTTGGTGGTCGTTGGTGGAGTTGGCAAACGTAGTCAAATAATAATCGAGCTGAACGACGCGCAGCGCGAAGCGGGAATTTAAGGGTACGTCGATTCCGCCACCAATTCGCGTAGCGAATTTATAGGCTCCGTCATCGACTCCAGCCACGCCGCCACCGGCGTGCGCGGCACCAAGTAAAACTTGGGCAAACGGCTCGGGCTTATGTTTCCCTTCGAACCACGGTTGCGAAAATTTGTAACGCGCCCCGGCGAGATACGAAACCAGGGTCAAAGAGCTTCCCGCGGTGGGAGCGCCGGTGGCCGTCTGCGCACTGAGGTCCACAACCAGGGACCAGCGGCCGTGAAAATTCCACGAGCCGGATAGCCCTCCGCCATTGGTGCCAAAGCAGCCGCACTCGCCAGGGCCGGCGTTGGCGCGCACCCAAGTGTAGGACGCCGCGGCATCGCCTTTGAATGAGCCCTGGGCCATGGCCGCGGTGCATGCCGCGAATAAGAAAATTGTCGCCAATAAGAACGATCGCATTGCAATTCTCCTCAAATCCTGGCAGTCGCCGGTTAATTCGCAGGCACCGAAACCGTAGCGGACACGTTACTGATCACCGCTTGCTCGTACGAGCCGCCGGTGGAAGCCGTGACGTAGAAATAGGCCACGGGCGGAAGGTTGACGGCTCCGGACATCACCTGCACGCCATCGAGCGTTATGATCATTTGCCCTTGATCGATCGATACCGTGTAGTTGTGGGTGATGGACATGCCACCGGCGACCAGCACCGGTATGCTGGTGTTTACGTTGAACCACGGTTTTTCGAACAGCGCGGTTTCGCCGCGGCCTACGCCGACATACGGAACCGGCGGGTCGCCGCCATTGTGATAGGTGTCGAACCCGAAAACAGTGCCGGGTATCCCTTCCGCCCCCAGGCCCATGCCCGGCAATCCTTCGCTGGTGGTGGTTGCGCCCAGCGAGGGGTCGCCGAAAACCACGGTGAAGCCGTCGGCGGGGACGACGCTCGGATTGCTAAGCGTCATCGTGAAGCTGAGCTGAATGTCGCCAGTGGAAATCAGGTTCGGCCAGATCAGTACGCCGATCTGGTTGTTGGTCGCCGCGGTCAGCTGGAAGCTGCAGCCGGATTGGGCCACGGCATCGCCCAGCGGGGACCAGTTCGAATCACAAAGATTCGGAATGCCCTGAAGGGGGCCAACGAACAGTCCGGCCGAAACGCTGGTCACGGAAGTGGTGACACCGTTGCTGACCACTACATAGAGAACGGAACCGGAATCGGTGGCTTGGGCGTCAGCCTGGGTGTAGGTTGAGCTGGTCGCACCCGGAATTGCGGCAAATGTAGAACTGCCCGGCGCGGCTTCAAACCACTGGTAGGTCAGCGGAAGATTGGAAACGGCGGTGACCTGATAGGTCGCGGACGAGCCCACGTCGACATATTGAGTGACCGGCTGCTGGGTGATCTGAATGCCGCTGCCAACCGCGAGTGTCGCGGGCTGCGAAACAGCCTGCCCGTAGGCATTGGTGACGACGACGTAATACTGATCCTGGTCGTTGCCGACGGTGGTGGCCGAACCTGGAACGGTGTAGCTGGCGGAGGTCGCTCCCGCTACCGCGACACCCGTCGTTTGTCCCGCCGGAATCACATACCACTGATAGCTGAGCGTCGGCGTTCCAGAAGCTACCACGCTGAACGTGGTGGTTCCTCCCGGCGCCACGCCGGCACCGGTTGGCTGAGTGATGATGGTCGGTGAAGCGTTTCCGGTGTTAACCGTCAGCGTGGCCGAGGTGCTGGTCAGCGGAGTGGTTCCACAGGAATCCGTAACGGTCGCGTAGTATTGCGCGCCGTTGTAAGTGGCGTCCACCGGCGGAGTCATGTAGGTGTCCGAAGTTGCGCCGGGAATTGCCACGCCGGTCGCGCTGCCTGCCGGAATTTGGAACCACTGATAGGTGAAAGGGCTCAATCCTTGCGCCGACACTGAAAACGTAGCGATTTGCGTCGCAAGAATCGTGACGCTCGCCGGGTTCGAGGTGATTTGCGAGCCTACGGCGATCGTGGCGACAGCCGAAGTTACGCTGGCTGCGCCGTTGGTCACCGTTACTGTGTAATTGCCCGCGTTGGAAGTGGCTGCTGCCGGAACGGTGTAGGTCGAGCTGGTCGCTCCCGGGATCGGTGTGCCATTGAAATTCCATTGGTAGCTGGAAGCGTAGGAGGCGGTCACGCTCAGCACCAGGTTCGATCCGGTGCAAACGTGCTGGCTAACCGGTTGGGTGGTGATCGAAGGGCCGCTGATCGTGCTGGTGGTGGTCACGGACACCGACGTTCGTCCACGCTGGTCGCGGTTATGGTGTATGTCCCGGGCGTGGTCGGCGAAGTCCAGACGTTCCCGTTGAAAGTTCCGGCGGACGCGGTCCAGGTCAAATTATTCGTTAGGCCGCCGCTGGCCGTGGCGTTGAACGTCAACTGGCCGGGCGCGGTGGTCTGATTCGCCGGCGTGATCGGAGTGATCGTCACCGGAGTGGGCGTAACCACGCAGGTGGTCGAGACCACGGTTCCTTGCGGGCTGGTCACCGTCAACGTGTAGGTCTTGGTGGAAGTCAAAGCGGGAGTCGGATAGGAGCCGCCGCTGGTAGCCGAGGCCGTAATGTCCGAGCTTCCCACGCCCATCGAACCGATGACTGCCGTGCCTCCGGAGAACGTCGGAATCAACATCACGGGAGAGTTATACGGAGGAGTGGCGTTGCTGGGCACCAAGCTGCCTGCGACTGGAGGTATGACCTGTACGGTCAGCGTCGCCGGGTTGCTGGTTACGCTCCCGACTGGATTCGACACGGTCACGGTGTAAACCGAACCGTTTTGCGATGGCGTAGTGGGAGCTGTCGTATAAGTGCTGGAAGTCGCGCCGGGAATCGCCACGCCATTCACGTACCATTGGTAGGTCAGCGGTCCAGTTCCGGTTGCGGTCACATTAAATGTTGCGGTCTGGCCGGCAGTCACGGTCACGCTGACCGGTTGCGAAATGATCAGTGGAGGCTGCGGTTTGGCGCCTTCAAACCCGCCGTTGCACCCTCCCACTCCGGCTAGCAATCCGAGGAACAGAGCTAGGCTGACGAGGGTACCGAGGGTTCGTCCTTGAAAACGGACCGAGAGGCAGCTCCAAATTGGTCCTAATAGGCGTGCCATAGCGGGAATCTCCTACTCTGAATATATAGAGATTAGGAGGTAGTACTAGGACTATGCTGGCGGCCCGGGCCAATCCGCTATTAGTAGCTTCTGGTAGTACTTTTTGGCGGGTCTGGCGGGGGACCGGCCTCACGCCGTTGCGCTAGACATCCGTTATTTCGCTTGACGGCGAGCGTCGCTTGATACTAGTTTAGTCTAGGCCTTGAGTCACAGAGCCTTGGCCGGTGAGTGAGGAATTGCTTCGTATGAAAAACACAGCACAACGCGATTTGTTTCCGGGGGCGCTGGAGATGATGGTCCTGCGGACCTTAAAGCGGCAGCCGCTGCACGGGTATGCGCTGGTGCAGCATATCAAGCGCACGTCGAACGATCTGCTGCAGATCGAGGAGGGGTCGCTGTATCCGGCCTTGCAGCGCTTGCTGAAGGAAGAGTTGGTGAAAGCTGCGTGGGGGATTTCGGCCACGAACCGCCGGGTGCGGGTCTATACGCTGACGGCGGCTGGGGCGAAGCGGCTGGAACGCGAAGTCTCCAGCTTCGAGCGAATGCTGCAGGGGATTACGCAAGTGTTAGCGCCGGAGAAAGCATGAGCTGGCTGAAACAATTGTTTTCGCGCCGCGGCGAATACGACGCGCTCTCCGAAGAAATTCAGGCGCATCTGGACGAGAAGGTCGAGGAACTGGTGGCCGGCGGCATGGCTCGAACGGATGCGAATCATGCGGCGCGACGGGAGTTTGGGAATCCGGCGCTGACCGAAGAAGACGGGCGCGAGGTGTGGCGCTGGGCGTCGGTCGAAGATTTTTTCGCGGACATCCGCCATGGATGGCGCTCGCTGCGTCGCAATCCGGTGTTTACCGTGGTGGGCCTGCTGACCATCGCGATCGGGATCGGCGCGAACGCGGCCGTGTTCACCGTAGTGAACAGCGTGTTGCTGAAGCCGCTCAACTATCCGCACTCCGAACAGCTGGTGTCGCTGCACCAGGTCGCGCCGGGCGCGGCGGGACTGGCGGACTTTGAAAACGGATTGTTGCTCTCGGCCTCGATGTATTTCAGCTACGCCGAGCACAACCGGGCGTTTCAGGCGATGGGCGTGTGGGATAGCGGCGTGGCCAACGTCACCGGCCTGGCGGAACCGGAGCAGGTGCGCGGCGTGGGCGTGAGCGACGGCCTGCTGCAAGCGCTAGCCGTTCCTCCAGAAGTGGGGCGATGGTTTACGGCGGAAGATCAGGATCCGCACGGTCCGGAGCGCGTGATTTTGAGCGATGGATACTGGCGCCGCCATTTCGGAGCCGACCGCTCGGTGATCGGCCGGAACTTGATGATCGATGCGCACTCGCGCGAAATCGTCGGGGTGATGCCGCCGGGATTCCGAGTCGGGAATGAAGATTTCGACGTGATCGCGCCGCTGGCGTTCGATCGCTCGAAGCTGATTCTGGCCGGCTTTGGATTGCACGGAATTGCGCGGCTGAAGCCGGGAGTGACGATCGCGCAAGCCAACGCGGACCTGACGCGCATGCTGCCGATCTGGATGGAGTCCTGGTCGAACGGGCCGGGCAGCGATCCGCACTGGTATGACCGCTGGCAGATTACGCCGCTGCTGCGTCCGTTGAAGCAGGAGGTGGTGGGCAACGTCAGCGACGTGCTGTGGGTGGTGATGGGCACGCATGGGCCTGGTCTTGCTGATCGCCTGCGCCAACGTGACCAATTTGCTGCTGGTGCGGGTGGAGGCGCGGCAGCAGGAGCTGGCGGTTCGCGCGGCGCTGGGCGCCGGGTGGGGACGAATCGTGCGCGGGCTGCTGGTCGAAAGTACGATGCTGGGGTGCTGGGCGGAGCGCTCGGGGCGGTGTTGGCGTGGGCCGGCGTGCGTTTTCTGGTGGCGATTGGCCCGGCGAATCTGCCGCGCTTGCAGGAAATTTCGCTGGATTCGCGAACGCTGGTCTTCACACTCATTCTTTCGGTGATTTCGGGTTTGCTGTTCGGCCTGATTCCGGCGCTGAAATATGCCGGGCCGAAGACGTCGCTCGAATTGCGCAGCGCGGGACGCAACGCCAGCGTGAGCAAAGAACGCCATCGCGCGCGCAATCTGCTGGTCGTCGGGCAGGTGGCGATGGCGCTGGTGCTGCTGGTCAGCGCGGGCTTGATGATTCGTACCTTCCACGCTTTGCGAACGGTCGAACCGGGCTTTACGGATGCGGCGCATTTGCAGCTCATGCGCATCAACATTCCGGAAACGCTGATTGCGCAGCCGGAAATGGTCACGCGCACGCAAAACGCGATCCTCGATAAGCTGGCGGCGATTCCCGGCGTGAAGTCTGCGGCATTCGTCAGCGCCATGCCGATGGAAGGATTCGAATCCGGCTGGGACGGGATTTACGCCGAGGACAAGAACTATGCCGACAGCGAATCCGTGCCGATGCGGTTTTTCAAATATGGTTCGCCGGGATTTTTGCAGACGGCGGGGACGCGCATGGTCGCCGGCCGCGACATCACCTGGGACGACATCTACGCGCAGCGCCCGGTGGTGATGATTTCGGAGAATTTGGCGCGGGAGATGTGGGGCGAGCCTGCGGCGGCGATCGGAAAGCGGGTGCGCAAATATCGACAGCCAGCCGTGGCACGAAGTCGTCGGAGTGGTGCAGGACGTCCGCGAGAAAGGCGTGCAGGAGCCGGCGCCGGAAATCGGTGTACTGGCCGCCGTATGCGGCGAATATTTTTGGTCCTAGTCCGGTGAGCGCGATACGCACCATGACGTTCGAGATTCGCAGCGACCGCGCGGGCACCGAGGCGTTTCTGAACGAAGTGCGGCAGGCGGTGTGGTCGGTGAATTCCAATTTGCCCATCGCGTCGGTGCGCACCATGCAGGACGTGTACGAGAAATCGCTGGCGCGGACTTCGTTTACGCTGGTGATGCTGGGAATCGCGGGCGCGATGGCGCTGGCGCTGGGGATTGTGGGAATTTACGGCGTGATTTCGTACACCGTGGCGCAGCGCCAGCGCGAAATTGGAATTCGCCTGGCGCTCGGCGCGCAGCGTGGCGACGTGCTGCAAATGATCCTGAGGCAGGGCGCGCAGATGGCGCTGGCGGGCGTGGTGATTGGAGTGGCGGGTGCGTTTGCCTTGACGCGATTGATGACCAACCTGCTGTTCGGAGTGACCGCGCACGACCCGCTCACTTATGGCGCCGTCGCCGCGCTGCTATTTGTGGTTGCGCTGCTGGCCTGTTACATCCCGGCACGGCGCGCGATGCGCGTCGATCCGATCGTGGCGCTGCGTTACGAGTAGCTCGTAAGCGGTATCGATCTTGGTTAGCTCCCAGGAGTCGGATTATTCGACATCGAAGTCAACTCTTCACTTGAACTCCGCAATTTTCTTGACGCGATCATTAGCGACACACCGATTAACAAGCACCACGCCGAAGGCCAAAATCCCGTGAACGCCGGCGCGTAGGCCATCCGATAGTTTCCAGCTAGTACAACTTCCGCGGGATCTGCCGGATTGTATGCTACGACGACATCGGTTCCGGAAGGGAGGCGCGGCGGCCACTGCTCCAAGCTACTGTGAAATTGTGTTTTTACGCCAAGATCGGCGAGCGACTCGTATTGCTGTCCATTAACTGAATATTGCAGCGTGCAGTGAAAACCGTAGCTGATTCGCCAGCCAGCGGACGTGCTGCGCCCGCCATTGGACCAGTAGCTGGTCGAATATACTTCGGTGGACAGTATCCGGGCCGTGGTTCGCGGCCAGGGATGCAAAATTTCATAGCGCATCCAAGTCCGGCAGCCCGAGACCCAGTGCGCCGAGCAGCGCCACGGTCGTCAACATCCATCCCAGATACTTTATCGACCGCGCGATGCGGGCCCCGCGCCTGGCATTGATAGCGATGGTTGAATCTTCACCATCGAGTCCGCCAGATTCAGATGATCCTGTGGACCGGTTCGCGCCCGCCCTTTCCTTGCCGCGTATGAATTTCCACCAAATCCCAAACACAACGGCAACGATACATAGGAGCGTGAGGGTGATCCATGCACCGGTTTCATCCATGAACTGAATTGTAGCTTCGCACGGCGCAGCGGCTGGCCTTTGTGCTCATTCCGTTCATATCTCAGCCGGGAAGGCAGAGCACACGAGAGGTTAGCGATTGAGACTGGATCACGGGATACTCGCGATGGCGGTCTGACGACCGCCGCTACGAAAAGATTGGATCCGAGGACAGGCGGTCACGGGTCGTTACTGGCTCGCGTGGGATTTGGTGGCGTAGACCAGGCCTTTGACGGCGAGCTGCGTTTCGCGAATCATAAAAACGGAGCCGCAGACCATGGCGATGACTGCGGATGCGCCGCAGACCACGCCGATTCCGGCGGCGATCACGAAGGCGGCGGGCCGGCCGTAGTACACCACGATGGAACCGGCGATCGAGATGATCGCCGAACTGGCGAACAGGCCGAGACCCCAGTAAAAGCAGCGCAGCGCTCCCAGCAATAGTTGCGCGCGCGTTTGCAGGTCGGGGAGTTGGGCGGCGTAAAACTGATAGTCCCTGGAGCCCGGGTCGAGTTGCGCCAGTTGCGAGGTCGCGGCGTGCGCGCGGTCGGCCACGCGCGCCAGGCGATTGTTCGTTCCCAGGGCCAAAACCGACGAGGCATTGGTGAGCACGGCCGGGGCGACCACGACCGTGAGAATCGAAAATGGATCAGTGGTGAGCAACATTTTTTCCTTTCCGCGCTGGCCTATACTTCCGGTTTTATCACAGTTTGGATGCAACTCCCGGTACACCGCATGGCGGACAGTAGAAACGAAAAATGTCCCGCCGCGCGCTGGCATTTGTGACGACGGCGATTTTTAGTCCGCCATCGTCATTAACGGTCGAGGAAGGTTTTGAGGCGGGCGTAGCCGGCGCGGCTGACGGGGATTTGGACGCCGGTGCTGAGGACGGCGACGTGGGTGTCTTTGCCGTAGGGTTCGACTTTGGCGACGCGCTCGAGATTGACGATGTAGGAGCGGTGGATGCGCATGAAGCGCGCGGGGTCGAGCGAGGTTTCGAGATTCGAGATGGTTTGCTGCTTCAGGTGTTTTTTGCCGGCGGTGGAGAGGGCGACGTAATCGTCCTGGGCTTCGGCGTAGTCGAGTTTCGCGACCGGAATGATGGAGACCTGGGAGCCTTCGCGGACCGCGATGCGGTCGAGATATTGCGCGGGCGGCCGCGCGCTGGCGGCGAGGTCGGCGGCTGCGGGAGTTTTTTGGGTGGTGGCGCCGGAAAGGCGCTGCTTGGCGCGAGTGAGCGCGGCGTCGAAACGGTCGGCGCTGAAAGGCTTCAGCAAGTAGTCGACGGCGTGGACTTCGAAAGCCTTGATGGCGTAATTGTCGTAGGCGGTGACGAAAACCACGGCGGTTTCGCGGCCGATCAGTTCGAGGACTTCGAAACCGTCGAGTTTGGGCATCTGCACGTCGAGGAAAATCAGATCCGGTTTCTGTTCGGTGACGGCTTTCACCGCTTCGAAACCGTTGCTGCACTCCGCGACAATTTCGATGTCGGCGTGAGCCGCGACGAATTCGCGCAACACTTGCCGGGCGAGTTGCTCGTCGTCCACCAGTACGGCGCGAATTTTCTTTTGCGTTGCAGCGCTCATGCCGGTTGAACCTCGACTTCCGCGGGCAGCGTCAAGGCCACGCTGAAGCAATCGCCTTCGGTTTTTACCGCGAAGCTGGCCAGATTTCCGTAGCGCGTTTGCAATCGCTGGCGCACATTGGCCAGGCCGACGCCGCTGCGGCGTTTGGCGGGCGCGTCGGGATCAAAACTGTTGGCCACGTCGATCGAGACGATTCCGTCGCGGGTGTGAATTCCGAGGCGAATGTAACCGCCTTCGACTAGATTGGCGATGCCGTGCACCACGGCGTTTTCGACCAGCGGCTGCAACAGCAACGGCGGCACCGGAACCGTGAGCGCTTCCTGGTCGATATCCTCTTCCATCTGGATGCGCGCGCCGAAGCGGACTTTTTCCACGGCGAGAAAGGCGCGGATCAGCGAAAGCTCTTCGTCCAGCGGAATCGCGGCCTTTTCGCCCAGCCCCAAAGTGCGGCGCAGGAAATCGCCCAGCAGGATGCACATTTCGCGGGCCTTGGCCGGATCGGAACTGGTCAGCGCGCTGATGGAATTCAAACTATTGAACAGGAAATGCGGATTCACCTGCGCTTTCAGCGCTTTCAGTTCGGCGTCGCGCGCCAGGACGCTGGCTTTCATCACGCGGGCCTCGGCGTCGCGGGAAGCCTCGAACGAAATCACGATGTAATAAAAAGCCACCGAGAGCAGATACAGCAGAATACCGGTGCAGAAAACCAGCGGAATTTCGGGGCGGAAGCGGTGGCTCAGGCCCGCGAACATCGTCGTCTTGGACAATCCGTGCGCCAATCCCGCCGCCGCGAACGCCCAGAGGATCGCGGCAAAAAATCGCGGTGGTGATGTGCGTGGCTAGCAGGCGCCCCATCGTAAATTTATCGGGCAGCCGGCCGCGGCAGGAATACCAGGCCGAAAGACAAATGAAGGAATAGAAAAAGCAAAGCGGCAAAGCCAGAACCAGCGCGTCACGAACGCTGATGTCATGCGAAACGGTCAGCAGATAGGTGAGCAGCAAGCCGATGAAGAGCCAAACCACCAGGTACAGCGCCAGTCGCCGAAGTTGAGAAAAAATCGGATGCATGGGCGGCTAGTTCTTCACGACCACGCCGCCGAGAATGGCGACGCCTTTGACTACCAATTTCTTTTGTTGAGCCGCATCTCCCGGGGGAAGCTGGCGCGATTCGTCCGAGTAGCCGCCGAAAATACCGACGCCGTCCATCGAAACCAGCCAGTTTTCCGGAACTTTGATTTCGCCGCCACCCATCATGGCGATGGCTTCGATCACCGCAGTTTCGCCGGGCAAGATGTCCGCTTTGCGCAGGTCGATCTGATATCCGCCGCAGAGCGCGATCAACTTGCCGCCGCGAAAATTTTGGGCGGTAACGCGCTTGTTGAAGCCGCCGAAGATGGCCACGTGGTTCAATTGAGTATCTTCGTTGCCGGAGCGGCTCCAAGGGTTGATGTAATCCATCCATTGCGGGTTGGGGCCGCCGTCCGCGCCCGGGCCGCGCCCGCTCATGGCCTGGTAGATCATGGCGATGCCGATGCCGATCACCGCCAGGGGCCAGACGCTTTCAAATCGGAAATGCCCGATGCCGAGATTGCTGAGCAGCAGCAGAATGCCCCAGCCCAGCATGATGAAACCCCAGAGGCCGCGCCCGCCGCGTCCGCGGCAACCCGCCAGGGTTACGATGCCGCCGGCGATGAGCACCGCCGGCCAGAAATAATTGAAGACGCGGTCGGCGGAGAGAATGCCTTGTTGGTCGAGCAGCAGGACGACGCCCGCGCCCAGGATCAGAGCGCCGAGCAGTAGCGTCCAGCTGAATGAGCGGTTGGGAGCCATTTAGCTATCCTTCGATGCGCGCGACGGCCGGTTTTCGCGCACCGCCAGCAAAATTGCCAAACCCATGCAGATCATCAGCAGCGGCCAGTAGAGCAGCACGTTGCCGATCGATGGAACGTTGAAATGCACAGAGAGAATATTCCAAATATCCGAAGCCAGCACGGACAATAGCCACAAGTTGCCAAGGTGGAGATTGCGGCAGGTCAGCTCCACGACTTGAAAGACGATGCCGAAGAGGATGAGCAGGGTGGCGGATGCGACCGGGAATCCCATGCTGGAGGTGGCTTCGATTATCGAGGTGTTTCCTGGTTCGCTCTTCATTGTGATGTCCCCCGCCGGTGTTGAATTCCCGTTCACAGGGCGAGAATAGAGGCTGGCAGGGAAGGCGTCGCGGAGTTTTCGGCGAATGGCGGGTTTTTACCGGCGAATGACGGCGGGGAGGGGCGTTTATGCGTTCGGAGGGCCAGGAAATCAGGAGGCCAAGCGAAGGTTTTAGAGATTCTCTTGAATGAAGCGCGGACTCACGTGGATATCGAGCTGTATCAGGGGCGAATCGCCGATCACTTTGAAGCTGTGGATCTCGCCGGCCTTGATGACGAAGATGTCTCCCGCGCCGCCTTCGAAAGTTTTTCCATTGACGGTCCAGATCCCGCGGCCTTCGCGGATGAACTGGATCTCATCGTAAGGGTGCCGATGCGGACCCGGACCCGATCCGGGTTTGCCTTGGTACAGAAAAACCGAGACGCCGGTGTCCGCCTGCTCGGCTCCGACAAATTCAAAGGAACTCCCCACGAACGGCAATTTTTCTTGGCGGATGTGATGCATCGTCGTTGGCCTCCTGGCGGTTTGATGCGTTTCGCAGTGCTCGGGTTTAGCAGCGTTCGACGCCGAGGGGAGCTTACTCTAATTTTCGCTGAGGACGCGCGGACGCAGATCTATTTCGCGATTTCGGGCTCCGAGGCTAGCCTTACGAAATGGTCATGCCGATCCAGAAGGCGGCGGTGAGGACGCCGGTGAGGAGCAGCATGAGGCGGAGGCGTTTTTTGCGGACGGCTACGACGATGACGGCCATGCCGCAGAGCAGGAAGCCCAGCTCCGGCCAGAAGAGGCGGGCGTTGAACATACTGTTGGAATGTGCGGCGGTTTCGACCATCCACGACGAAGCGTACGAGGTGGCGGCGGTGAGTGAAGCGGCGATCGCCCCCGCGAGCGCCATCCCCTTGGCCCATTCCGGTATTACCCAGTTTCGCTTGGCATCGCGCCAATCGAACCAGGTTTGCGCGATCACCAGCCCCACCACGACCAAAACGAACAGCGCCATAAAAGCCCCCAAGCTCGCTTGCTCTCGACTGGAGCACTTCCGGGTTTGGCGCTCATTCATCCCTGCGGGGTGAATGAACCGTTTCCCGATTTCCAGCTGGAACAACGCGAGGGCTGCTGCCGTCGAAACACCCTCAGGCTGCGGCGGTCCTTGCCTTGGGCCGCCCTGCTGCGTCGACTGACACCCTTGCCTCGTTCTGTTTCTGCTGCGCTTCCTCTGCCGCCAGGCGCTTCAACATCGCCTGAATTACACTGCTGCCTTTTGGTGCCATTCCCAAGTACCCCGTGCTGCTCTGCCAACTCTGCTTTGCCAAATGCGGCCAGCCGTCCGACTACGACGGGTTGAACTGGTTTTCGAGAATCATCCGTTCGCTCAAAATTCGCGCCCGGGTAAAACGCTCGAGGGATTCCACCGGCGCATCGGCCGGAAGTTCGCTGCAGAATGCGTTTCAGTTCTTCGTCGAAAATCCGAGCCACGAATTCCGGAGTGTGTAATACGGCCGCGCCGCTTTCGTCCAGAATTTCCACCGCATCACGATGGCGCATACGTTGCGCGATCATCAGGCGGTAGATGCGGTCGGTGGCCAGGTCTTCCATGTAGCCGTCGAGCAGGCTGGCGCCGCGGCCGTCGAGCACGCCTTTGCGATAGCGAATTACGGTGCGCACGGCGGCGCGCGTGCCGGCCAGGGTTTTCTTGCCGACTCCTGCGGGAACCGGGCGCAGGTCCGGATGCGGATGCTGATTGGCGGGCCGCGCGTTCACCTGATTCGGAACTGGAAATTGTTTCACGGCGATTTCGTTCTGGTCGGGATGCCCGGTCCAGGCGCCGTCCATCAGCGAAGTGGCTTCGTTCTTCTTGTCGACTTCGAGCGCAGCGAGCGCGCGCGCATTCAGCTCCGGATTATCGCGGCTGGGATACAGCGCGGTCATGCCGCCGATGGCCAGCAGGCCGTGTTTGTGGCAAATATCCGGAAGCAGGTTGCGCAGGTTCTGAAAGAATGGGACGTCGTGCGGGATTGTATTGCGATCGGGCAGCACCCAGTTCGGATCGGGCAGGTTGAAATGGATCAGGCTGGCCATGTAATCCCAGCGGCCCAGGTTCAACGCCATGATGTGGTCGCGGAGGTTGTACGCGAACTCTTCCATTTCGTACGCGGCTGGATGCGATTCGACCAGCGCCATGCAGCGGATGTAATCCGGCGCCCAGCCCTTGGCGCGCGCGATGGCGCGGAACAGATCGCGCCACCAGATCGCTTCGTCGGCGGATTCGGATTTAGGAATGTAAAACGTAAGCGGATGTTTCAGTTTCGCCGGGTCGACTTGAAAGGCAATCAGCGCGACATCGAATAAGGACGCAGGGAGCCGCTCGCCATTCAGCACGCCCATCTGGTGCAGGTGCAAACCGCGCGGACGAATGGAGATGACGGCGCTCGAAGGTTGAATGGTGACCGTGCGCTGGCGTTTGCGGTCTTCGTAGCTGAGCTCGCCGCGCAACGCTGCCAGAATATTCGCCACGCCCAGCGTGGTGTGTTCCCAGGTATTTGCGGTGGAGTCTTCCAGATCCAGCATCACGCCGGGCGCGCCGGAATTGAGCATCTTGACCACCAGTTCGGCGTCGTCGGCCGGGCCGGTCATCTGGTTGCGCTGGTCCTGGCACCATTCGGGGAGCTCGATACGCCAAGCGTCGGTGGTCGCGTGCGAGGGGCGATGATAATTCGGCAGGTGGCCTTGGTGAGCCGCCGCGAGCGCGGCTTCTCGCCTGGCGACGAGTTGCCGTTGATGGGCGGTCAGCGCCCGGTGCAAGGGCAGCAGGAATTCGATGAAGCCCTGGGGCAGATCGCGCGAGGAATTGAAACCGGCGGGTGCGGTGTTTTTAGGGTGCAGCGTTTCGTTTTCGGTTCCCAAGGTGGTTCTCGTACTCGCCATAGATTCCGAAACTCCGGCCCGCGATTCTAAAGGACGCCGATACAGCTAAAATTCCTGGCGCGCAGTACTGGGACTACGCAGTCGGCTTGCTGACCGGGGGACGGGGCCGACAAAGCGAACGCCACTTGCTCTGAGAGTAGCGAGAGGGGTTGGCAATCAGCCTTCCAAAGGCGGCGCTAAATCGAAATACCTGCGAAGCGCATATGTGGCTCAAAACACTAGGAATAAACGTTCTGAAATGGGTTTGGGGTTTCAGGTGTCGATCCTGACCAACGATTCGTGGCGAATACCGTTCCGCTCCGCCGACACATTGTCCCTTATGAGCAACGGTTTGCATGGGGTGTAACTTCCACAACGCTCAGGGTTCCTACCGCTGGCGCCGGTCCTTTTGTTTGTTAGGATGAACCTTCCATGAGGAAACCCTGGGTCATTGCGCATCGCGGAGCCTCCGGCCACGCGCCGGAAAATACCATGGCGGCGTTCGAACGCGCGGTGGCGTTGGGCGCCGGATTTATCGAGACCGATCTTCATTTGACGCGCGACGCGCGGTTCGTGGCGATCCATGATCCGTCGCTGGAACGCACCACCAACGGCCAAGGGCTGGTGAAGGATTTCACGCTGGCGGAAATTCGCAAGCTCGACGCTGGGCAGTGGTTCGACCGCGAATTCATGGGGCAGCGGGTGCCGACGCTGGAAGAGATCGTGGAATTTGCCGCGAAGCACGACGTGATTTTTTACCTGGAGCTGAAATACGAAGCGGCCTGGGGCATGCACCATTCGCTGATGGGCGCTTTGCAAAAATCCGGTGGAGCGCAGCGCAGCATCGTCATTTCGTTCAACGAATCGGCCTTGACCGCGCTGCGGCAGGTCGATCCTTCGGCGATGATGGGCTTACTGTTCGATGAACCGAACCAGGATTACGCGAAAACCGGAATCGAGTTGGGCGTGCGGCAACTCTGCCCGCATCATTCGCTGGTCACGCCGGAACTGGTGGAGAAGGCTCACGGGCTGGATCTGCAGGTGGCGACCTGGACGGTCGATGACGCGGAAGGCATGCGCGCGATGATCGCCGCGAAAGTGGATGGCATCATGACCAATTTCCCGGACCGGCTGCGGGCGATTCTCGAAGACATGGGGTAACGGGCCGCCAAGCCGCTGCGCAGGTCGATCGGGTCGTCTTGCTCGTAGTGGTTCGGGCGTTGCAGCATGGGTGAGATCCTTCGTCGCTGCGCTCCTCAGGATGACGCCAAAACTTCAGGTGAGTTGCTGAAATATCGCGGCGAACTGGGCCAGCGAGAGTTGCTCCGCGCGTGCGTCGGGACGCAAGCCTGCGGCGGCCAGGGCTTCGTGGATGTGCGGGTCGTCTGAAATCTCGAGCAGGTTATTACGGAGTGTTTTGCGCTTCTGCTCGAAACACATTTGAATGAAGTTCAGGAATTTCTTCGGGTCGCTTATGCCCAGCGCAGCGCCATCGCCGGGCAGAGCCAGCGCGACCAGCGCTGACTCCACTTTTGGCGGTGGACGGAACGCTCCGGGCGGGATACGCAGCGAGACTTTCGGTTGGGCGTAGAACTGGCATAGCGTGGAAAGGTACCCGTAGTCGCGCACGCCGGGATGCGCCGCGATGCGTTGCGCGACTTCGAGTTGAATCACGATGTGGATCGAGGCGATCTGCGCGGCCCACTGAAACAGATGATGCAGGATCGGCGAAGTAATGTAGTAAGGCAGATTGCCGTAGACGTGAAAACGCTCGCCGCCGAGTTTGCCAATATCCGCGTTCAACACGTCGCTGTAAATAATTTCGACGTTGGGCCAGCTGTCCGGTTCATTTTCGATTCCCGCGCGAATTCCCGAGGCCAAGTTTCCGTCGGCTTCGATGGCCACGATGCGGCGCCCGCCGCCGGCGAGGAGTTGGGTCATTTCGCCGTGGCCCGGGCCGATTTCGACCCAGGTTTCATCCGGTGCGAGCGGCAGCGTCTTCAGGATTTTCTTACGCCATCCGATATCGCCGAGAAAATGTTGCCCGAGCCGCTGCCTGGACATGGATGGCAGCGAGTGTAGCAATGCAGGCAATAGCAAACAATTGCCGGCGCGCGATTCGGCCGGAGCAGCGCGCGGAACCTGCGGTACGCTTGACGGAGGCTAGCGGTTCCGTTACCGTTTTGCGGCGGCGCGAACGCGAAAGACAACCGTGAAAATCCTCTTCTTATCCTCGGAAGGCTTGCCGTACTCGAAGACCGGCGGGCTGGCGGACGTGGTGCAGGCGCTGCCCAAGGCGCTGGCCGAAATGGGCCACGAAGTGGCGGTGCTGCTGCCGCGCTACCGCGGCAACAAAATCGCGTCCACGCTGGTTTCGAGCGTCACCATCACCATGGGCGATCAGTTGCGATTTCCTTCGATCGCCGAAGGCGCAGCGGTGGCCGGCGTGCGGTATTTCTTCGTGGTCGACCGCGGATTCTATGACCGCGAGCAGCTCTACGGCGAGAAGGGCATCGATTATCCCGATAACGCCGAGCGCTTCACCGAATTTTCGCGCGCCGCGATCGAATTCGTAAAACGCGTGTGGCTGCCGGATGTGATCCATTGCCACGACTGGCAAACCGCGCTGGTCCCGCTGTTGATGCGCACGCAGTATGTGGAAGATCCGGTGATGCGCAATCTTCCGGTGGTGCTGACCATTCACAATCTGGCGTATCAGGGCATGTTCCCGCGCGCGGTGCTGAAGACCACCGGCCTGCCGGAATCTTTGTTCACCGTGGACAAGCTGGAATTTTACGGACTGGTGAATTTCCTGAAGGGCGGGATTTTGTTTGCGGATTATCTCTCCACCGTGAGCCGCCGCTACGCGCTGGAGATTCAAACGCCGGAATACGGCAGCGCGCTGGATGGCGTGATTCGCGAACGCGCCGGCCGCCTGGTCGGGATTCTCAATGGCGTGGACTATTCAGCCTGGAGTCCGGAAACGGATACGTTCATCGCCCAGCATTATTCGGCGCAAAACCTGGAAGGGAAGAAGGTCTGCAAGAAGGAGCTGCTGCAGTATTTCAAGCTGCCCACGGATAAACCGGAGCATCTGGATCGGCCGCTGGTCGGAATCGTGTCGCGTTTCGCGGACCAGAAAGGTTTTGATCTGATCGCGCAGGTTTCCGCTGAATTGATGCAGGAGAATCTGTCGCTGGTGGTGCTGGGCACGGGGCAAGCGGAATATGAGCGGCTGTTCCGCGGGCTCGCGGAAAAATACCCGGCGCGGGTGGGCCTCAAAATCGGCTATGACAATGCGCTGGCCCACAAGATCGAAGCCGGTTCCGACATTTTCCTGATGCCGTCGCGCTATGAGCCCAGCGGCTTGAACCAGATGTACAGCCTGCGCTACGGCACCGTCCCCGTGGTGCGCGCGACGGGCGGCCTGGACGATACGATTCAAGAATTCGACCCTAAAACGAACCAGGGTACCGGCTTCAAGTTCGTGAATTACGACGGGCCGTCTTTTTTGGCGGCGGTTCGCGAGGCTTTGCAGGTATTTCGCGAACCCAAGGTCTGGCAGCAGTTGCAGAAAAACGGCATGGCGAAGGATTTTTCTTGGAAGGCTTCTGCCGCCGCCTATGTCACACTATATGAAGCAGCTAAGCGGTCTCGAATCCCAACGGTTGCTGTAACATCTAAACATTAACGCCAAAGACCTGAGCAAGACTTCGGCAACGGATCAACAGGCTGGCGCCACAAGGAAACCAAATGTCAGACACAGTTCAGGCAGTAACCGACGCGAGCTTCGAAGCGGATGTGATTGAAGCCAGCAAGACCCAGCCGGTGATGGTGGATTTTTGGGCCGATTGGTGCCGCCCGTGCCACATGCTTTCGCCCACGGTGGAAGAAGTTGCGCGCGAGAACGCGGGCAAGCTGAAAGTGGTGAAGTTGAATGTCGATGAGAACAGCAATGCCGCCGGCAAATTCAACATTCGCGGTATCCCGACGCTGCTGGTATTCAAGGGCGGCCAGGTTGCGGACCAGCTGGTTGGAGCGGTACCGAAAGACCAGATCGTGAAAGTCATTCAGCGCCACATCACTGCCTAGGCGCGTTCCCACGAAAAGTGAATCCGCATGAGCGCCGGCTTGCCGAATCGAAATTCGATTGCAGGTGAGCCGGCCGCGAAGGTGTGCGCCGGCCTGTGGAACCGAATTCTCCTGCGGCGCATCCATCGGTAGGTGCTGGTGTGACGGCGTGAAGCTGAGTCCCGAGACGGTGGCCGCGCTCTGCGCCCAATTTTCGGATTGCGTGTGCTCCGCGTGTCTCGCGAAGGCGGAATCACTCCAGAAAGGTTCCTGAGATGGTCATGGCCAAAACCGCGAAAACCAAGCAGCGTTGCCACTGGGCCCAGAAGCCCGCGATGATCGAATATCACGATAAAGAGTGGGGCCGGCCGGTCCACGATGATCGGGTTCTTTTTGAATTTTTGATTCTGGAGGGCGCGCAGGCCGGATTGAGCTGGGAAACAATCCTGAACAAGCGCGAAAATTACCGCAAAGCGTTCGACCGTTTCGATGCCAGGAAAATCGCGCGTTACGACAAACGCAAGGTGCGCGAGCTTTTGGCCAACGCCGGAATCGTGCGCAACCGGCTGAAGATCGCGTCGACGATTTCCAATGCGCAGTTATTTCTGCAGGTCCAAAAAGAGTTCGGCTCCTTCGACCGTTACATCTGGCAGTTCGTCGGTGGCAAGCCGCGCAAGAATCACTGGAACAGCACGGACCGGTTGCCGGCGCGTACCGCGGAATCGGACGCCATGAGCAAAGATCTGAAGAAGCGCGGTTTCCGCTTCGTGGGGACCACCATCTGCTACGCCTTCATGCAGGCCACCGGCATGGTGAACGATCACGCCGCCGACTGCTTCGCCCGCTAGGCTTCACCCGGCGCTCTTGCGTTGCACGTGCTCCGGGGTTTACGATTACCTGTAACGATATTCGATTTGACCCGCCTGTACGGACTCTGTTGTGGATTGGCATGGAAGAGAAGGTGCGGCCCGAAGTGGGGCCGGGGGGCGTTGAAACTTGACAGAAAAACCACGGGCCAAAGCGATCGTCGTGGTTGGCGCGCAGTGGGGCGATGAAGGCAAGGGCAAGGTCGTCGACTACCTGGCTCAGTCGTTCGACTATACGGCGCGCTACGCGGGCGGGCACAATGCCGGCCACACCGTCATCTTCGATAATCACAAGTACGTCCTGCAATTGATCCCCAGCGGGATTCTGCGGCCGGGCAAGAAAGCGGTCATCGGCGCGGGAACCGTGGTGGACCCCGCGGCGTTGCTGGTCGAAGTGGAAAACCTGAGAAAATCTGGAATCGAGACGCGCGGGCGGCTTTTTCTCAGCGATCGCGCCCATTTGATTTTTCCGTATCACCGCGAAATGGATAAAGCGGCGGAGTCGGCGCGCGGAGCCGCGGCGATCGGGACCACTTCACGGGGAATCGGGCCGGCCTATGAAGACAAAATGGCGCGGCGCGGGATTCGCGTGGTCGATTTGCTCGACGCGGATGGATTCAAGAACAAGCTGGAGCGCGTGATCGAGGAAAAAAACGCGATCAGCCGCGCGACCTACGGGCATCCGCTGGAAACCGCTGGCTTGCTCGATGAATATCTCGAAATCGCCGCGCACATCCGCGGTTTTGTGGTGGACACCTGCGTGCTGCTGAATCGCGCGCTGGACAACCGCGAGTCGGTATTGTTCGAAGGCGCGCAGGGCACCATGCTGGACATCGATCATGGAACTTATCCTTACGTGACTTCGTCCAACGCCACGAGCGGCGGAGTGGCTACGGGACTGGGCGTGGCGCCGACGCGCATTCAAGGCGTCGTCGGCGTGACCAAAGCCTACACCACGCGCGTGGGCAGCGGTCCCTTTCCCACCGAAATGCCGGACCTGGACGCGCAAGCGGTGCGCGAGCGCGGCAAGGAATTCGGCGCGGTGACCGGACGCCCGCGGCGCTGCGGCTGGCTGGATCTGGTGGTGCTGAAATACGCCAAAATGCTGAACGGCATCGATTCGCTGGTGGTCACCAAGCTCGATGTATTCGACACCCAGCCCGAAATTAAAATTTGCACCGGATACCGCTACAAAGGAAAAACGCTGGGCGAAATGCCGCCGGACGTCGAGACGCTTTCGCAAGTCGAGCCCGAATACAAAACGCTGCCGGGCTGGCAAGCGCCGACGCCCGGCATTCAAGATGTGAAAGGCCTGCCCCAAGCCGCACGCGAGTACCTCGATTTTATTTCGAGCGCGCTGCAGGTGGAAATCGGCATGATTTCCACCGGGCCGGAGCGGGACGCCACCATCGTTCCGCGCGACACCAAACTCGCAGCCTGGGTCTAATTCTTCATGCTTTCCTACGAAGCCGCGCGCGCTAAAGTGATCGAAGTGATTCGGGCGCGGCGTTGCGCTCCGCCTCCGGCTACTGAAACCGTGGAGTTCGCATCGGATCCCACGAAGGTTCTGGGCCGCATTCTCGCTGAAAATATTCCCGCCGACCGCAATTATCCGCCGTTCAATCGCGCCACGCGGGACGGCTTTGCGCTGCGCGCCGCCGATGCGGGCGAAATCGGTTCGAAGTTGCGGCTGATCGGCGAGAGCCGCGCGGGTGGGCCATTCGACGGAACGGTCGAGCCCGGAACTTGCGTGCACATCATGACCGGCGCGGCCATGCCGCGCGGCGCCAACACCGTCGTGATGGTGGAAGATGCGCAGGTCGAAGGCGAGACGGTGATCGTCGGCAAGCCCGCGCGCGCCAGCGCGCATTTCGTACTGGAAGGGCAGGAAACGCGCGTCGGCGAAAGCGTCGTAAAGAAGGGCACGCGGTTGGGCTACGCCGAACTGGCCATGGCCGCACAGGTCGGGCGTTCGCGCCTGATCATCACGAAAAAGCCGCGCGTCGCCATCTTATCCACCGGCGATGAAATCGTTTCGGTGGATCAGCCGCCCAAGAAATTTCAGATTCGCAACAGCAACAGCATTTCGCTGGCGGCGCAGGTAGCGTTGGCCGGCGGCGAGCCGATGATGCTCGGCAATGTGCCGGACGACCTCGGCAAGTTGACCGCGCAAATCGAAGCGGCGCTTGACGCTGACATTCTCGTTTTGTCCGGCGGAGTGTCGGTAGGGAAGTACGACCACGTTGAGCAAGTGCTGCGCGAACTGGCCTGCGATTTCTATTTCGATGCGGTGGCCATTCGGCCCGGCAAACCCGCGGTTTTTGGGTTCTGCAAAAAAACTCCGGTATTCGGCCTGCCCGGCAATCCGGTTTCGACCATGGTCACCTTTGAATTGTTCGTGGTGCCGGCGATCGAACTGCTGAGCGGTTTTTCGCCGCATCCACTGACGTTATTCAAGGCCAAGCTGGCGCATCCCATCAACGAGAAACCGCCGCTCGCCCATTTTTTGCCGGCGCGCGTGAGCTGGCCCGGTGGCGAGCCCACGGTCGAGGTGATTCACTGGGAAGGCTCCGGCGATATTGGTTCGGTGGTCCGCGGCAATTGTTTTTTGGCGGTGCATGAGACGAAGCTCACCTACGCCGCGGGAGATTGGGCCAGCGTCTTGCCGCGCCGCGGCTTATTCTGAACTTCCGTTTCTGCTAGGCTGGCAGTTCGAGCTGCGTGCGCACCGCGAAATCGATGGCGAAACTCTCACACTACGACAAAAAAGGCCGCGTGCGCATGGTGGACGTTACCGACAAGCCGGCAACATCGCGCACCGCATCCGCACATGCTTTTATTCGCATGAAGAAATCGACAGTGGCCAGCATCCGCCGCCTCAAAAATCCCAAAGGAAATCCCCTGGAAGTTGCGCGCATCGCCGGAATCACCGCCGCCAAGCGCACTTCGGAGCTGATTCCTCTTTGTCATCCCCTCCCGCTGACTCACATAGATGTGCGTGCCAAGCTATGCCAGAATGGAATTGAGCTGACTTCCGAGGCGACCACCACCGGTCCCACGGGAGTGGAAATGGAAGCGCTGGTGGCGGCTTCGGTGGCCGCGCTGACCATTTACGACATGTGCAAAGCGCTCGAGCGCGGCATGGAAATTACCGAACTGTACGTGCTTGCGAAAATCCGGCGGCCGAAGCGGCCGCTACGTGCGTCCCAGCCCGAGGAAGCGGAACTAAGCAATGACACCGATGAAGGATGTCAAAGTCCTGATCGTGGATGACAATGCGTTGATCCTCGATCTGCTGATGCGCGGACTGATGCCGCATTGCGACGCGCGCGCCGCAGCCGACGGCGCGGACGCGCTGCTGAAAATCGTGGACGATCCTCCTGACCTGGTGGTCTGCGATTACCGCATGCCCGGTCTGGATGGACGCCAGCTCTACGAAAAAATTCGCGGCCGGCAGCAAACGCAGTCCATACCATTTATTTTTTTGGCCAGCCGCAGCGACATCGAAGAAAAATTGCGGCCCATCGTGGAAGGAGTGGAAGAATTTATTCCCAAGCCATTTTTTCTGAAGGATCTGGTGCGCAGCGCGAAGAAAGTGGTCGACCGGCTGCAGCTGGAGAAACTGCAGAAGCGCCAGGTGCGGCCCGGCGTGATTCAAGGGCGGCTGGAAGAGATGTCGATCATGGATTTGATGCAGTCGCTGGAAATGGGGCAGAAGAGCTGCCAGCTCACCATCCGCCGCGGCGATGATACCGGCGAATTGTTTTTCGCTTCGGGCCAATGCAAGGACGCGCGCATGGGCGACGTCGAAGGCGAAAACGCGGTGTTCAACGCGGTGAAGTGGTCCGACGGCGAATTTGAAATCGACTTCAACAAGACCGCCTCGCGCGAAACGATCACGCGCACCACGACCGGCCTGCTGATGGAAGGCTTGCGGCTGATCGATGAAGGCCAGCGCGACGGGCAGAGCGAAGACGCCATCGTATCGGACAGCTAGCTTTTCAAACTTCACCTCATGCGAGTTCTGATTCTCACCGTCAGCGATTCCGTAGCCACTGGAAAATATCCGGATCGTTCCGGCCCCGCCGTGCTGGCGCGATGCCAGGAACTGGGTTGGGAGATTGTGGCGTCCGCGAATTTACCCGATGACCGCGACGCGATTGCGGCTTTTTTGAAGAAAGCCGCGGATACGAATCAGAGTGATCTGCTATTGACCACGGGTGGCACGGGCGTAGGCCCGCGCGACGTTACTCCCGAAGCGACGCTCAGCATCGGCGAACGAAATATTCCGGGTTTCGCCGAGCAGATGCGCGCGATGGGGCTGAAAAAAACTCCCCGCGCGGTGCTGTCGCGCGCCGTCGCCGTAATCCGGGGCACTACGATTATCGTCAATTTGCCCGGCAGCCCCGCCGGTGCGGTCGATTCGCTCGACGCCATTGCCGCGCTGCTGCCGCACGCCGTCGAGGTGCTGCACGGCGCCCATCACGGATAGTTTCCATCCTCGAAATCGCGCCGGCCTTCGCGCTAGTGGGCCTTTTGCCGCCGTGCTAGCATTTTTCTTAGCCGAAAAATGCCGACCCAGTACATTCCGATTCTAATTGTGGCGGCGGTAGCGGGTATTTTTCCGCTTGCCGCTCTGGCGATTCTAAAGCGCACCCTTGCGCTACCACCGCCGGCTCCAGAAACGTTTCCGGGAGACGAAATCGGCAGAGTTTCGACTGAACATATCGCGCCAGATAATAATTCCGTGAAGTTCTACATTGCCGGCGCGCTATTTGTGATTTTCGCTGCGGCGATGACGTTCTTGTTTCCGTGGTCGATCCAATTTTCGCAAATGGGCGCGTACGGCCTGCTGGTCATGCTCACCTTCCTGGGCATACTTCTGGCCGGGTACGCTTGGGTATACAAAAAAGGCGCGCTCGACTGGATGTAGGCGCAGGCAGGAGAGGCGATTCGCCTGGCAGTCGAGCGAGTTACACGAGCACCCGCAATCCATGAACGACAACCTTCCAGCGAACGACCAAGCCGCCGAACCCTTAGCGCGTGCCGCGCAGCCCGATTCTGCAGGACCGCAAGCTTCACCGCCAAGCGATCAGGAAACTGCGGTTCCTCCCGTGAATGAAAAATTCCTGCATCCCCGCCTCAGCGTGTTGCAGCCGATGGCCAACACCGTAAAAATTTTAATTCAGCCCGAGCACTGGCCGGCGGAAAGCGTGAACCGCGTCCTGATCACCATCGCTCCGTGGTGCGCGATAACCATCGCTTTGTTAGTGTACTTAATCGTCCCGATTGGGCCCGCGTTTCAAACCACCGACCTGAATATCGGGCTGCTTTTCATTCTCGGCATCGGTTCGCTGGGAATTTACAGCATCGTCCTGGAAAATTGGCTTTCGCGCACCGAAAAGCTGCTGGCTTCGGCCATGCGCAGCGCCGCGCATTTTCTAAGCTACGAAACGGCGTCCGCTCTCGCGCTGGTGTCCGCGCTGCTGCTGACCGGGTCACTGTCCATGAACGAAATCGTCCAGGCCCAGCTCGATCAGGGCCAGTGGTTCCTTTTTTACGTGCCGGTGGGTTTCGGAATCTTCTTTCTTTCATCCATCGCGCTGACCTACCGCACGGCGATCGTCATGCCCGAGTCCGATCCGGAAATAATTGGCGAGAGCGCAAAAGAGCCGCTGCATTTTCGATGGGCGCTCGACTCGCTGGCCGATTACGCAAAAATCTTTGTGGCGGCGGGAGTTGCCACCACGGTGTTTCTGGGCGGTTGGCTGCGCCCACTCGCGAGCTATCGTGATCGCTTCCCGGGCACGCCGGTACAGATTCTCGACGTGGTCCCGGGCGCGGCCGTCGCGGCGATTGCGCTGTATTGCCTTCGTTCGGCGCAAAAACAGCAAGAGCCTGGCCGCAAGCGCGTGATGATTTGGGCCTGCGGCATCTGGGGAACGGCCGCGCTGGCGCTGATCGGTACACTGTTTGCGCCGGAAGCGATCATGACCGGCGTCCACGGGGCGTTTTGGTTTGTAATGAAAGTCAGCGCTTACGTGTTTTGCTGCCTGTGGGTCCGCATCACTTTTCCCGAGTACCGGTCCGATCCCTCGACCAATCTGGGCTGGCGCATTCTGGTGCCGATGGCCCTGGTGAATTTACTGGCGACGGCGATGGCGATTGTCTGTACGCAATACACCGGCCTGCCCATGCGGCTGACCACGATTCTGGCGGCGGGCGTGACGTTAGGCGCGGGGATCTGGCTGTCCACAATTTCGCCCACGGAACCCGCCGGGCAAATGGCGGCGAGCGAGTGAGCGCGCTGAACACCATTTTGTTTTATTTTTTCTCCGCGCTGGCGGTGGCATCGGCGCTGGCGATGATCACGCGCCGCAACGTCGCGCATGCTGCGATTTTTTTGGCGACTACACTCCTCGCCACCGCGGGAATATTCCTGTTGCTGGAGGCTGATTTTGTTTTTGCTCTGCAGATTTTTCTGTACGCCGGCGCAGCCGTCGTGTTGTTCGTTTTTGTAATCGCGCTGGTGAGTCCTGCGGCCACGGCGCGCCTGGCGCCGCCCTCCGGTCGAGCAAAAGTTGTTGGAGCTACGCTGGCCCTGGTGCTGGCGGCTCAGATTGTGTTCGCCGTCGTGGTGGGGCACACGTCGTTGCGGCTGCCGGCGATGCCGGCGGCGATGGCGCCGAAGAACGCCGCAGCGGTTGGCGATGCGCTGCTGCACCCATTTATCGTGCCGTTCGAAATCGCCTCGGTTCTGCTTTTGGTTTCGATGATCGGCGCGGTGGTACTGGCCCGGCGGAGGGCTTGATGTTTTCGATCGAGCACTATTTGATTTTGAGCGTGGCGCTTTTCGCGATCGGCGTCGCGGGCGTGTTGCTGCGGCGCAATGTGATCGTCATGCTGATGTCCATCGAGCTGATGCTGAATGCGGTGAACATCAACCTCGTGGCTTTTTCCCGGTTGCACGGATCCGTGGATGGCCAGGTGTTTGCGATTTTCATCATCGTGGCTGCGGCCGCAGAAGCGGTAGTGGGCTTGGGAATTATTTTGGCGTTGGCGCGCAACCGCGACACGGTAGATGCCGACGACCTGGACCTGCTGAAATGGTGAACCACGCCGCATGACCACGCCACAGCCCGTCTCTTTCGCTCATTTCGGCTGGTTCGTTTCGGCGCCGTTGGTCGCCGCGGCACTTACCTATTTCTTCGCGCGAAAGACCTTTCTTCGCGCAGCCATTGCGATTGGCCGTTGCAGCGCCGCGCTGGGAGCGTTCGATATCGAAGTAATCGACCGGTTGGTGCTGGGCGGCGCAGCTCGTCTGCTGCGGGCCATTGCGCAGTTTGCGACTAACTGCGACGCCTGGGTCGTGGGCGGCGTGGTGCAAATTATTGCGGGAACGATCTGGGCCATCAGTATTCCGATGCGCATGCTCCAAAGCGGTTCGCTGCGCAGTTACATGTTCGCGATGGTCATGGGACTGATTGGTTTTCTTGGGATTTACTTGTATCTGGCGCGCCATTCGATTCGTTAAACGGGGACTGCGTGTTCTTTTTTTCTGAGCAGCACATTTTGACGACGATCCTGTTCACGCCGCTGCTGGGCGCGCTGGCGCTGCTGTTGCTGCCGCAGGGCCACGGGGATCTGCAACGCAAGGTGGCGAATGCCTTTGGGCTGCTGGGACTGATCGTTTCGCTGCCGCTGCTCTGGAAATTCAAAACAGCTTCCGCCGAACCGTTTCAATTCATCGCTGACGCGAATTGGATTCCGTCGCTCGGGGTGCACTTTCGACTCGGGGTGGACGGATTGAGCGTGGTGCTGGTGCTGCTGACTACGCTGCTGGGCGCAATCGCCATCGCCTCGTCGTGGAGCGCGATTCAGCAACGCGAAAAGGAATACTACATCCTGCTTCTGCTGCTGCAGGCTACCGTACTGGGCGTTTTTATGTCGCTGGACCTGGTGCTGTTTTACGTTTTCTGGGAGTTGATGCTGGTGCCGATGTATTTCCTGATCGTCGCCGGAGGCAGCGAAAATCAGGCTTCGGCCGCGATCAAGTTCTTTCTGTATTCGCTGGCCGGTTCGGTGTTGATGCTGCTGGCGATTCTGGCGATTTATGCTCATCGCGGTACGTTCGACGTGCGCGAAATTCTGCTGCATCCCTTCACCACGCAGGACGGACACCTGGGGAATTGGCTGTTCGTGGGATTTGTTCTCGCTTTTGCGGTTCGCGTTCCCATGTTTCCGTTTCACCGCTGGCTGCCCGATGCGTTGGCTGAAGCACCGGCCGCGGCGGCGCTGTTGCTGGCCGGCGTGGTGCTGAAAACTGGCGCCTACGGCCTGCTGCGCTTTGCGGTTCCGATGTTTCCCGAGGCGATGTGGAAATTTCGTGCGCTGGTGGCCGCGTTGTCGCTGATCGCGATGGTCTACGGCGCGCTGATCTGCGTCACGCAGAAAGATCTGGCGCGGCTGATCGCCTATTCGTCGATCAGCCAGATGGGCTTGTGCACGCTGGGGATTTTCGCGCTGATGCCGATGGGGCTTTACGGCAGCGTGATTTTGCAGGTGAGCCACGGCCTGGCCACGGGCGCGCTATTGCTAATTACCGGAATTCTGTACGAGCGTCGCGGCGCCGGGTTGATCTCCGAATTTGGCGGGTTGGCCAAGCCGATGCCCAAACTCGCGGCGACTTATGCGGCGGTAACGCTGGCGTCTTTGGGCCTGCCGCTGTTCGGCGCGTTCACTGGCGAAATCGCGATTTTGCGTGGCGCGTATGAGGTGCGCTGGTATTGGGTCGCGTGGAGCCTGCTCGGCGTGATGCTGCTCGCGGGGTCGCTGTTATGGCTCTACCAGCGGATTATGTTCGGAGCTTCCGCGAATCCGGAAAACGCGGCGCTGCCGGATTTAAACCGGCGCGAATTGGCCACGCTGCTGTCACTCATTTTACTTTCACTCTGGATTGGTATTTATCCCGCGCCGCTATTTCGGATATTGCAGCGGCCCGTCGAGAACATCATCAGCGCAGTTCATCCGGAATTGCGCAGTGCGGCGCACCTTCGGCTCGGCACCAACGGCTATGAAACAGCGGCGAGAACGGCGGCGCCGGAGTCCGTATCGCCTGCAGGCCAGGCGAAATGATGGACTGGCATTCGATCTTCGATCAGGCCCGCGCGGACGTGGTATTCCTGTTTCCGGAGGCGATGCTGGTCTTTTTCGGATTGGCCACGCTGCTGACCGATTTCCTGCTGACCAAGCCGCAAAAATCCTGGAACGCACTGACCGCGATGCTGGGCGTGCTCCTCAGCGGTGCATCCTTATGGTTGCTGGTCCGGCCCGCGGCCGAACACCTCACCGCGTTTTCGAGTTCGATCATCATCGATCCGTTTTTTATTTTCTTCGGAAGCATTTTGCTGGCGGTGACGGCCCTGGTGATCCTGCTTTCGGTGCGCTACCTGGAGCTCGAAGACGAGCCGAGCGGCGAATATTACGGCCTGCTATTGTTCGCGGCGGCGGGCATGATGTTTTTGGCCTGCGGCAACGATCTGGTCGTGTTGTTCGTCGCGCTGCAAACCGTGGCGCTAAGCTCTTACGTTCTGACGGGATATCTCACCCGCGAACAGCGCGCGAATGAAGCCGCCCTGAAATTCATGCTGCAGGGCGCGTTCAGCTCCGCCATCCTGGCGTACGGCTTTTCGATTCTCTACGGCATCGCCGGCTCGACCAATCTGGAATTAATCCAGCGAGCCATTCAGCAACGCCACGCCGACTTTCCCGGCGCGGACTTGCTGACGTTTCTGGCGCTGGGCACCGTGACGGCCGGGCTGCTTTTCAAAATTGCGGCGGTACCGTTCCATCCATGGGCGCCCGACGTGGAGCAAGGCGCGCCGGCGCCCGCGGCGGCCTTCATCAGCGTGGGCTCCAGGGTGGCTGGGTTCGCGCTGCTGCTGCGATTGTTCCTGACAGTTTTCTGGCCGGTGAACCTGGATTGGGCCGCCGTATTGACGGTCGCGGCGGTGCTTTCGCTGACCCTCGGCACGTTTACGGCAATCACGCAGACGAACCTGAAGCGGATGCTGGCGTATTCCTCGGTCGCGCAGGCCGGTTATATTCTGCTGGGCATGGTGGCCAGCGTGAATCGCGACGGCACGATGCACGAACGCGGATTGCAGGCCACCGCGTTTTATATTTTCGCCTACGTGTTCTGCAATGCTGGCGCGCTGGGTGTGATTATCGTGCTGCGGCAAAAAGGAATAATCGGCGATGAACTCGACGACCTGAACGGTTTGATGCAGCGCAATCCCGTCGCCGCGATTCTTATGCTGATTTTTTTGTTGTCGCTGGCCGGCGTGCCGCCTACCGCCGGGTTCGTGGCCAAGCTGCTGATTTTCTGGTCGCTGCTCGAAACCGGTCATCCGTACCTCGCGCTGACGGCCGCGCTCTACATTTTGCCTGCGGCGTATTACTATTTCCGGATAGTGGCCGCGATGTGGGCGCGCCAGGGTGACAATCCTGAGGCGCTGGTGATTTCCGCCGCACAAAAATGGGCGCTGATAACGGTGGCATTTGTTACCCTGCTCGTAGGAGTTTTTCCGGAGCGCTTCCTGCAATTTGCGAAATATTCGATCCAGACTTCGTTTGGCCTGTGAGCACGCGAACCATGTATGAATGACCAACCCCCGACCCCAAAGGTAAATCCCGGCACGCTAAAGCAATTGGCGCTGGCCACCGAACTCCCCTTTCTGGTTGCGGGCGGGGCGCTGGTCGGCGGCCTCTTCGGATATTTTCTGGATCATTGGCTGCACACCAAGCCCTACCTGATGATCATCCTGGGGGCGCTGGGCTTTTTGGCCGCGGTTCGCGACATGCTGAGGCGGCTCAATAAAAGCAATTCCTGAAGTACATTCGATTCCGTGACCTCCCCACTCAACGACGAAGACCGGCATGCGCGATTTTCCGGGCGAATCCGGTGGCTGACGATTATTCTCGGTCTGGCGCGGAGCTTTGGCTGCGGGCGTGCTGAAATCACACCGCGCGGGCTACGGGGTGGCGCTGGGCACGCTGCTCGCCTGGCTGAATTACCGCTGGATGGACCAGGGTCTGAGCTCGTTTGTGCGGGGCTCGTTGGCCCAGGAGGGGCTGCCGAAACCGCAGGTTCCGCTCTCGACTTATGCCAAGTTCGGGGGGCGTTACGCGTTGATAGGAATAGCTTTATATGCTATCGTCAGTTTGCTCGCAATTCCCGCCCTGTGGCTCATTGTGGGCCTGCTGGCGCTGGGTTTGGCGGTAACGGTGGAAGGATTATACGAAGTCATTTCGGGGTCCCGGTAACGAATGAACGAGCTGAACTGGTTCACAATTCTGCTGAACAATTGGTTTGGAACCGCGGCGAATGGGCTGTTGAAGGTTCTGCACGTGGCGCCCGCCGATCCGAATCATCCCATTCCCAATTTCGTCGCGGCCACGGTAGCGGTTACGATTGTGGCTTCGCTTTTTTTCCTTTGGCTGCGTCCACGAATTTCCGCGGACCGGCCGGGCGCGACGCAGCAGGTCATGGAGCTGATGCTCACCAATCCGATGGGGCTCGGGATCCGCGATTTGCTGGAGCAAAATATCCAGCACGGCGCGCGCGAATTTCTGCCGCTGGTCGGGTCGATTTCGATCTTCATTCTATTTTCGAACGTGATCAGCGCCATGCCGGCGTTGGAATCACCGACCAGCCACCCCAGCGTGCCGCTGGCTTGTGCCCTGCTTACGTTTGTTTCCTACAACTGGAGCGGTTTGCATCACCACGGACCGATCGGATACGCCAAGCATTTCGCGGGGCCGGTGCCCTGGCTCTCCTGGCTGATTTTCCCGGTGGAAATTATCAGCCACTCCGCCCGCTTGCTATCGCTGACCGTTCGTCTTTGGGCTAATATTTTCGCCAGCGAACTGATTTACGTGGTCTTTTTGGGATTGTGCCTGGCTCCGGTGGCTGCGCTGCGGGGTTCGCATCCGAATTTCGCACACGTCATGGAGATTTTCCCGTTGGTCGTGCCGGTGGCGTTCATCGCCTTGCATTTATTCGTGGGCGTGGTGCAGGCTTTCGTCTTCACCATTCTTCCCGCGCTCTATATTGGAATGGCTACGGCTGACGAGCACTAATTTGATCTGGATTCATATTCGCCGGGCTTGATAGCCGACCAGCGTGAGACCGTGCTCCCCCCAGGGAACGCGGGAACCACCCACTGGCGGCGGTTCATACAAAGGAGCAACAGATGAAAAAGTTGGCAGGTTTTTTCACATTGGTGATGGTAGCGGGAATGACCGCAATGCCCGCGTTCGCGCAGGAAGCGGCAGCGGGAAAGCCGCCCCAGCAGGTAGCGACCGCGATTGCGATCGCGGCCGGTATTTCGATGGCGATTGCCGCGGGTTTGTGCGGACTGGGCCAGGGACGCATCGGCGCCGCCGCTTGTGAAGGCATCGCGCGCAATCCCGGAGCAGCAGGAGAAATTCGCACGGCCATGATTCTGGGCCTGGTGTTCGTCGAGACGCTGGCGCTGTTTACGCTGGCGGTGGTGTTCGCGAAAGTCGGATACTAAGAAACGGTTTTTAATTTTTGGCCCGGAGGCTCGGAGGTTCGAGCTTCCGGGCCTTTTTGTTTTTGGCGATGATTTTGTTCCGATCGCGGCTAGGTAACGGAAATCGGCCCGGCTAAAGCCGGCCGCTACCGGTAGCGACGGAACGTTCGCACCGTGCCTTATGTTTTCTGAGTGAAGCGGAAGTCGCCGGCGGATTAGCGCGCAACCAGCGAGCTGGCCGCGACGAAGGCGGCGTGCAGGACGTCGCGGGGCAGGATGCCGAGGTACACGGTGCCGATGGCCGCGATGGAAAGCGCGGCGGCCACGGCCAGCGGAACTTTCGATGGCGTGTAATCCTTCGAGGGCTCCCAGAAATACATGGCGATGATGATGCGCAAGTAATAGTAAGCGCCGATGACGCTGTTGATGGCGGCGATGATCACCAGCCAGACGATGGCCGGGCCGAAGGCTGCGTGCGAATCGAGCGCGGCCTGGAAGGCGAAGAATTTGCCGAGGAAGCCGCCGGTGGCGGGCAGGCCCAGCAAAGAAAACAGGAACAGCGAGAAGCAAACCGCCAGCGCCGGTTGGCGCGTGCCGAGGCCAGCGTAGTCGGTGATTTCGAGATGCTTTTCGTCCTGCTGGCCCAGGTGCGTGACCACCAGAAACGCGCCGACCTTCATCAGCGCATAGGCCGCCGAGATAAAACAGCACGGCAGCAGACGCCGTAAACGGTAGCGGCCGCGAACGCGACCAGAATGTATCCCGCATGCGCGATGGAGGAATACGCCAGCATGCGCTTGACGTTGGTCTGCACCAGCGCCGCGAGATTGCCGATGAACATGGTCAGGATCGCCGGAGACCCAGATGGCCCAGAACCAGAAATGCACTCGGCCGGGCGAAGGCCACGTAGAAAATCCGCAGCATCAGCGCGAAAGTCGCGGTCTTGGGTCCGGAAGCGAGCAGCGCAGTGACCGGCGTGGGCGCGCCTTCGTAAACGTCCGGGCCGTAAATGTGGAACGGCGCAGCGACGACTTTGAATCCGAGTCCGACGAAAATCAAAGCCAGCCCCAGAATCGAGAGCGCCGGCAGATGGCCGGTCGCGGCGATGAGCTGATCGAGCGCCGGCTGCACCTGATCGATGCGCGTGGTGCCCGTGGCGCCGTAGACCATGGCGATGCCGTACAGGAAGAACGCGGTGGCGAACGAGCCCAGGATGAAATATTTCAGCGACGATTCGTTGGATTTGACGGCGCGTTTGCGGAAGCCGGCCAGGATGTAGCTCGAAATCGAGCTCATTTCGAGGCCGACGAAGGCGGTCACCAGTTCGTTCGCGCCCGCCAGAATGCCCATGCCGGCGGTAGCGAACAGCACCAGCGCGTAAAATTCGCCGCGCTGCAGATTTTCGTCGTCGAGATAATTGATGGCGCCGAGCATCGCACAGCGCGGACGCGCCGATGATCACGGCGTGCGCGAAAATACTGAACAGGTCGGCGCTAATCAGATTCGCTGTAGGCGTAGCCCTGGTCCAGCGACACCAGCCGCAGGGAAGCCAGCGCCACGAGCGTGCCGATGAAGGCCACCCAGCCCAGCGCGCGCTGTTGGCCGCGCGCCCAGAAACGGGATCGAGCAGCATGATCATGATGCCGAACAGGCACAGAATGATTTCGGGCAGCGAGCCGGTGCAAATTGGAAATCTGCTCGGCGGGGAAGTGCATTACGGATTCACCTGCGCTTCCGCGTGCGTTGACCAGCCGCGCATGCGTGGGAGCGCCGGCACCAGCGCGTTTCCGGCGCTACCGTTAGCCTACCGGCTGCGCGGGGGCCATGCGGGTTGGCACGCGGCGACCTTCGCGTCCTGCGGCGCGCCCTCGATCGCTGCGTCTGGCGCACCAGATTATCGGTGGTGGCTCCATGCGCCGAGTAAATAGCGGGGAAGCGATGCCCATGAACAAAATCGCGATCGCCATGGTCACCAGAATCACGCGTTCGCGGCCGGAGGCGTCGGGCAAGGTGCGGTTTTTCTCGACGGTCACTTCGCCCAGCGCCACGCGCTGGTAAGACCACAACAAATAAATCGCGGAGAGCACCGCGCCGCTGGAAGCCAAGGCGGCCCAGGCGTGATGGTTCTCAAACATGCCGATCAGAATCAAAAATTCTCCGATGAATCCGTTCAGCGGCGGCAGCGCCAGCGACGACAGCGCCATGAACAGAAAGAACGCCATCATCACCGGCATGGGATTCGCCAGCCCGCCGAACTCCTTGATTTCGTAGGTGTGGCGGCGGTCGTAAATCATCCCGAGGCCAAGGAACAGCGCCGCCGGTGGAAACGCCGTGGCTGATCATCTGGAAGATCGCGCCCTGAAACGAAATGGTGGTGAAGGAAAAAATTCCGAGGACCACGAATCCCAAGTGGCTGACCGAGGTGTAAGCCACCAGCCGCTTGAAATTTGGCTGGATGGTGGCCACCAGCGCACCGTAAATGATGCCGATGATCGCCAGCACGCCGATGAGCGGCGCCATGCGGTGCGCGGCGTACGGGAAACAGCGGCAAGCAGAAACGCATGATGCCGTAGGTGCCCAGCTTCAGCATTACGCCCGCCAGAATCACCGAGCCGGCGGTGGGCGCTTCGGTGTGCGCGTCGGGCAGCCAGGTATGCAGCGGGAACAGCGGCACCTTGATGGCGAAAGCCAGGAAGAATGCGCCGAAGAGCAGCAATTCGGTGTGCGGCGGCAGCGCAATCAATGCCGCGTTGCAGCTGGGCCTGCAGCATCGGCAGATCGAACGTGCCGGCCCGTGCCGTTGCTCAGGTTGTAGAGCCACAGAATCGCCACCAGCATCAGGATCGAGCCGAACATGGTGTACAGAATGAATTTCACCGCGGCGTAGATACGGCGGTCGTGGCCCCAGATCCCGATCATGAAATACATCGGAATCAGCGTCAGTTCCCAGAAAACGAAGAACAGGAACAGGTCGAGCGATACGAACACGCCGATCATCGCCGTTTCGATCACCAGGATGCGCGACGAAGAACCCTTTCACGTTTTCGTGGATCGATTCCAGGAGCAGAGAATCGCGAGCGGCGTCAGGAACGTGGTGAGCAGCACCAGGAACAGGCTAATGCCGTCCACGCCGATGTGATAGTGGATGGCGTCGCCGATCCAGTTGTGCATTTCCTCGAATTGGTAGCCGGCATTCGCGCGATTCGAATCCGCGCAGCAAGAACGCAGCGAAATCACGAATTCAGCGATCGAAACGGCCAGCGCGATGCGGCGAATCCAGACGTGATCGTCCGAGCGCAGAAACAGCAGGCCAGCACGCCCAGCAGCGGCAGGAAGGTGATGACCGAAAGCAAATGTGATTGCGATATCCACGTAGCGCACCATTCCCCAGAGTCCGAGCATTAATACGGTGAAGCCCGACCGCGCCAATCACCACCCAGCTGGCGTAGCTGCGCGCGTTGCCGGATTGAATTTCGCGCAACTGGCCGCCGGATTCGCGCGCGCACGCGCGCCACGCCGTTGACCATGCCGTCGATCACGCCTTCGTCCATCACGTGCCACAGCACATTCGTGAAATCCACAGCAGCGGCGCGACGAACAGCGGCGTTGTAGATTTCGTCGACGTAATATTTGTGCAGAGATCAGCGTGTAAGGCGCGCGCAGGCTTTGCGGCGAGTCTTTTCGGCGTTTCCGGGCTCTTGATGTAGAACCACCAGGCCACAAGCAATCCGCGCACCGCGACGATCACCGGCCAGCCGGTCAGCGCGTGCAACAGTTCCATCGTCGGAGTTCCGGCGGCCTCCCGACTGCTCCGGCCGCAGGCGCCCTTGCTCGCGCCAGCCGTGCCGGCGCATAAGCGGCGAACACCGGATGCAGGAACTTCTCGAAATATTCCGTGCCGCCGATCAGGTGCGGCGCGGCGAACCATCCGCCGACGGTGGAAAGAATCGCCAGCAAGATCAGCGGAACGGTCATGCTGCTGCGGCGATTCGTGGACGTGCACTTTGTGCTCGTCGTAGCGCGGCGTCGCCGAAGAAGGTGAGGAAAATCAGCCGGAACATGTAGAACGACGTGAGGCCCGCGCCGATCAGCCCAGCAGCAGAGCCAGATGTTGGCGTGCGGACCGGAGCCGGCGGCTTCCAGAATTTCGTCCTTGCTGAAGAATCCGGCGAAGCCGGGAATTCCGGCGATGGCGAACGTGGCGATGAACATGCGTCCAGAACGTGATGGGAATCTTGGTGCGCAGGCCGCCCATGTTGCGGCATTTCCTGGTCGCCGCCCATGGCGTGAATCACGCTGCCGGCCGCGAGGAACAGCAAGCCTTTGAAGAACGCGTGGGTCATCAGATGGAACACGCCGGAAGCGTAGGCGCCGACGCCGCAGGCCCAGGAACATGTAGCCGAGCTGCGAAACGGTGGAGTACGCCAGAACTTTCTTGATGTCGGTCTGCACCAGGCCGATGGTCGCGGCGAAGAACGCGGTGAGCGCGCCAATCAGCGCGACCACGAACATGGCGATCGGCGCGCGCGAGAAAAGCGGATTCATGCGCGCCACCATGTACACGCCGGCGGTGACCATGGTCGCCGCGTGAATCAACGCGCTGACCGGCGTGGGGCCTTCCATCGCGTCCGGCAGCCAGACGTACAGCGGAATCTGCGCGGATTTGCCGATGGCGCCGATGAAGAGCAGCAGGCAGATCGTCGGTGAGCACGCCCGGTGGGCCACGTCTCGGCGGCATGCGCTGACAAGTTGCTTGAAAATGGTGCCGAAATCCACGGATTGAAAGGTCCAGAAAAGCAGCAGGATGCCGATGGTGAAGCCAAAGTCGCCGATGCGCGTGGTGATGAAGGCTTTCTTCCCGCGCTGATCGCGGACTGCTTCAGGAACCAGAAACCGATCAGCAAGTAGCTGCACAGGCCCACGCCTTCCCAGCCGACGAACATCAGCGACGACGTTCGCGGCCAGCACCAGCGTGAGCATGAAGAACACGAACAGATTCAGGTAGGCTGAAGAAGCGGTAGTAGCCCTCTTCGTGCGCCATGTAGCCGGTGGAATAAATGTGCACCAGCAAGCTGACGAAGGTGACCACGCAGCAGCATGACGATGGTGAGCTGGTCGACCTGCAGCGAGAAATCGACTTTGAAATGCCCGGCGGTGATCCAGGTGAAGTAGTCTGCGGATCCAGGGAATCTGTCCGGCGGAAAGCTGCGCAGAATTCGCGAACCAGCTTCCACGACGCAGAGAAACGCGAGCGAAACGGAGCCGATGGCGACGGAATTGACCACCGGCTTCGACCAGTTCTTGCCCAGCAGGCCGTTGATGGCCGCGCCCAGCAGGGGCAGCGCGATGATGATCCAGAGATGATCGAGTATGAGCATTAGAATTTGAGCAAGTTGATGCGTTCGATATTCAGCGTCTGGCGATTTTGATACACGGTGATGACGATCGCGAGGCCCACCGCGGCTTCCGCCGCCGCCACCACGATCACGAAAAAAACGAAGACCAGACCGTCCAGCTGGTTGTGCGCGCGGGCGAAAGCCACGAACGCCAGGTTCACCGCGTTGAGCATCAATTCGATGGCCATGAAAATCGTGATGATGTTGCGTTTGAAGACGAACGCGACGATGCCCAGGCCGAACAGAATGGCGCTCAGCACCAGATAATAGGAAACGGGAACCACGCTCATCATGTCGTCCTTCTTCGCCAGGACCAGCGCGCCCAGAATGCGCGATCAGAATCAAGATCGAAGTGGCTTCAAACGGGAACAGGTACTGCTGAAAAAGCATGCGTGGACAGTTCGCGCGGTGGAAACGCGACGTGTCGGTCGCCAGCGAGCCATTGGCGATCTCGCTTGCCGATTGCCGAACGGAAATCCAGTGCGCGAATGCCAGCAGCAGAAACATGCCCAGCGGCAAGCCGGCGATATTTCGCGAGCTTGCTCCAATCCGTGCGCTCTTCGGATGCCGGCGTTCAGCAGCATGATCACGAAGACGAACAGCACCATGATCGCCCCGGCATAGACGATGATTTGCACGGCGGCGATAAATTCCGCGCCCAGCAGCAGGTACAGCACCGCCAGCGAAATCATCACCAGCACCAGCGCCAGCGCGCTGTGAATCGGTTCCCGCGCCACGATCAGCATCAGCGCGCCCAGCACGGCGATGCAGGCGCAGAACGAAAAAGACGATGAAGGGCAGGCTCATCCGCGCCCCACCAGCAGCGGCCACACTTTGATCAGCGCCGTGATCACCAGATTCGCCAGCGAAACCGGCAGCAGGAATTTCCAGCCGAAGTCCATCAGCTGGTCGTAACGGAAACGCGGCAGCGTGGCGCGCATCCAGACGTAGAAGAACATGATCGCGCCGACTTTGACGCAGAAACCAGAACGGGCCCTGAATCACGTCGCGGCACTACGGGGAGGAAGCAGCCAGCCGATCAGCCAGCGCGCCCAAGGTGACCACGATCGAGCTGAATCTTGGCGATGCCGCTGGCCAGGACGAACCGTGTCATACATGCAAGTAAATCGCCAGCAGGGCCAAGCCCGACGGCCGGAAGATATTCCATGAAGGTCCAGCTATCCGGGAACGGGGAGAGCCAGCCGCCGAAGAAAAGAATCGTCGCCAGGCACGATACCGTGATCATGTTCGCGTATTCCGCCATGAAGAACATGGCGAACTTGAAGCTGGAATATTCGGTGTGGAACCCGGCAACCAGTTCGGTTTCCGCTTCGGGCAAATCAAAGGGCACGCGGTTGGTTTCGGCGATCGCCGACAGTGAAGTAGCACAGGAAGCCGACAAGCTGCGGCACGACGTTCCAGCGCGGAATGAAATGCAGGTAGTAGCCCGCTGGCCGTCGATCATGTCGTTGAAATTCAAGCGTGCCGGCAAGCAGCATCACGCCGACCACCGACAAGCGTCAGCGAAACTTCGTAGCTGATCATTTGGGCCGAGCTGCGCAGGCCGCCCAGCAGCGGATATTTGCTGTTGGACGACCATCCCGCCAGCGCGACGCCGTACACGCCGATCGAGGTGATCGCGAAAACGAACATCAGCCCGATGCCGGTGTTGGAGACCATGAAAAGCGGCACGCCCGAGCCATGTAAGGTTGGGCGGACCGAAGGGAATCAGCGCAATGGTGGTCAAGCCCAAAGCCAGCGCCAGGAACGGCGCCAGGATGTAGAGAAACTTATCCGCACCCGGCGGCGTGAGATCTTCTTTGAACAGGAATTTCACGCCGTCGGCCAGCGGCTGCAGCAGTCCGTGCGCGCCAACTTCAGTACGGCCCCCATCGCGATTGGATGTGGGCGATCAGCTTTGCGTTCAAACCAGGTCAGGTACGCCAGCGCCGTCATGACAATAAATAACAGCAGCGCGATCTTGACTAGCGATACCACCAGGACTGGATGGTTGGGTGATGAAATCCACGGTGTGTCTTTGGCCTCTTTCGTGGATGTGAGCTTGGAACAGTAACGGCCCAGGGTGCCGCTCGTAAAGAGAAAATCGTTGGACGAAAAAATATTTTCCAGCGGCACGTCGTACGAAGTTTCGGTCGACTTTGCAGCTGGCGGTGGATTCCTGCGCGCCGCCGGAGAGCAACCTCGGCCAGGGACAGCTCGTAACCCGGAACATTCTGGCGAATTTCTTCGAAGGCGGCTTCGGCGGTGCGCAGTTTGATCGGCGCGCCCACTCCCAGCATGCCGAGCTGGTGCGAAAGGATGCGGATCAAGTCGAAATCGCTGCGCGGCCCCTGCGGATCGATCGAGCGATGCGTCATCTGCACTTCGCCGGCGGTGTTGGTCAGCGTGCCGTCTTTTTCGTAGGTCGAAGCCGCCGGCAGCACCACATCCGCGCGCAGCGCGGTTTCGGTCAGGAACATGTCGTGCACGACCAGCAACTCGAGGCCGGCCAGACGATCCGGCTGCGACACCGCGAAAGTCTTCACCGGATTGGCGCCGACGACGTAGAGCGCTTTCAATTTTCCCGCGACCGCCGCGTCCATCATGGCGCGAGCGGTCAGGCCGGCGTTGCCGAAATTTCGGCGCCCCAGATTTTTCCGAAGCGGGCGCGTTCGCAGCGTCGGCCAGCGAAGCGTAGCCCGGCAAACGGTCGGGCAGCACGCCCATATCCGCCGCGCCACGCGAATTCGCATAATCGCCGAGCGCCATGTATTTGCGTCTTGCCGCCAAGCGTGCGAACCGAAAGCGACGAGGTCGCGAATCGCGGCGCCTTGAATGCCAGCGCCGAAAATAATCACGACGTCGGAGGCCTTCTCGACCGCTTCCTTGATCTTGGCCAGTGATTGGGCTTCGCGTTCGGGGAACTTGCCCTGGCCGGTGGCCAGCCACGCAACCGCATTCGCGTTCGCCGTTCTTGCCGACTTCCGCGACCACCGCGGCCTGGCGATGAATCTTGCTCTCCATGCCGTTGATGACGAACAACTGCGTCGCGTGATGCCGTACCCCGGTGCGAATCTGCCAGGCGACCAGCGGATTTTGCTGGGTCACGTCGTTGCCGATCAGCAAAATATGTCTGCGCGGTGTAGACATCTGCCATGGTGCCGAGCGCAGTCTTCGCGTTCGGGCCCAGTGCCGCGGCGAGGCCAACATAATCCGCGGTGCGGTGATGATCGATGTTGTTGGTGCCCAGAGTGGCGCGCGCAAAACGATTCAGCAGATAATTTTCTTCGTTGGTGGTGTGATTCGAGCCAATCACGCCGATGGCGTTCGCGCCGTGCTTATCTTTGCACTTGCTTCAGGCGGCGCGCCACTTCTTCCAGCGCATCTTCCCAGCTGGCTGGCTCGAGCTTGCCGTTCTTGCGCACCAGCGGCTGGCGAATCGCGCTCCGGATTGCTGGTGAAATCAAAACCGAAGCGGCCCTTGCCGCACAAAAATTCGCCGTTGATTCCGGAATGGTCGCGATTATTGGCGCGCAGAATTTCGTTGTTGCGCACGCTCAGGTCGTCTTGCAGCCATTCGAGCAGTGCGTGCAGGGATTCGGAACGTAGGTCATTTCCCACGGCCGCGTCTGATAGCGATACGTCCCGCTGGTCAGCGCGCCCACCGGGCAAATATCGATGCACATGCCGCATTCTTCGCAGGCCAGTTCGCCGGGTTCGTTGGGGATGATCACGGAACTGCACGCCGCGCGCGCCGACGCCGAGCGCTTTCACGTCCATGCCTTCATCGCAAACGCGCACGCAACGGAAGCACATGATGCAGCGCGGCGCGTCGTAATACACCAGCGGCGACCACTTTTCTTCGGGATAGTGCAGTTTTTCTTCGGTGAAGCGGCTGTGATCCAGGCCGTAGCGGAACGTCATGTCCTGCAATTCGCACTCGCCGCCCTTATCGCACACCGGGCAATCGAGCGGATGATTCGAGAGCAGGAATTCGATCATGTCCTTGCGCGCTTTGTGAACTTGCTCGGTGTCGGACTTCACCACCATGCCTTCGGTCGCGACCAGGGTGCAGGCGGTCTGCAGCTTGGGCATTTTTTCCACTTCCACCAGGCACATGCGGCAAGCGGCCTGCAGCGACAGCCCGGGGTAATAGCAGAACGAAGGAACTTCGACGCCCTGTTTTTTCGCGGCTTCGATCACCAGCGTGCCCGGCGCAGTCGTGACCGGCTGCCCGTTCAGAGTGAATGTAATCTGTTTCTGGTCGGCCATAATTTCCTAGTGCAGCCCCCACGAGATTCCCGGCGTGCTTTATACGCGCATTTGCCGTGGAGATGGTCTTCAAATTCGTTGCGCCATTTTTTCACGATGCTGATGGTCGGCAGCGCCGCGGCGTCACCCAGCGGGCAGAACGTGCGCCCGAGCATGTTCTTGGAAAGTTCGTCGATCAAGGAAATGTCTTCGGCGCGCCCGCCGCCATCGTGGAAGCGGTCGAGCATTTTGCGCAGCCAGGCGGTGCCTTCGCGGCAGGGAATGCACCAGCCGCAGGATTCGTGCGCGTAAAAATGCATGATGCGGCGGGCGAAATCGACCATGCAGGTATCTTCGTCGATCATCACGGTGCCGCCCGAGCCCAGCATCGAGCCGATCTTGGCGACCGAATCGTAATCCATGTTCACGTCGATTTCGTTGGCGCTCGAGCAGCGGGCAGGAACTGCCGCCGGGAACCACCGCTTTCAATTTTTTGCCGTCGCGCATGCCGCCGGCGACGTCATCAATCAATTGGCGCAGCGGAAATCCCAGCGGCAATTCGTAAATCCCGGGCTTATTCACGTGCCCGGAAATCGAATACAGCCGCGTGCCGCCGTTTTTCGGCGTGCCCAGGCTGGCGTACCAGTCGCCGCCGCCGCGAATGATGGCCGGAACGGTGCTGAGCGATTCGACGTTGTTGATAACCGTGGGGCAGCCGTAGAGACCAACCACCGCCGGGAAGGGCGGCTTGATGCGCGGATAGCCGCGCTTGCCTTCGAGCGATTCCATCAGCGCGGATTCTTCGCCACATTCGTAGGCGCCCGCGCCGGTATGGGTGGCCAGGTCGAAATCGAAGCCCGCAGCCCATAATGTTTTTGCCGAGATAGCCGCGCTGCGTAGGCTTCGGCCAGCGCCGTTTCCATGATGTCGATAATGTAGCGATATTCGCCGCGGATATAGATGTAGCCCTGATTGGAACCGATCGCGCGGCCGGCGATGATGCATCCTTCGATCACCTGGTGCGGATCCATTTCCAGCAAGGGGCGGTCTTTCGAAGTTCCGGGCTCGCTCTCATCGGCGTTGCACAGCACGTATTTCGGCTTGGGATTATCCTTGGGAACGAAACTCCACTTCAGCCCGGTGGGGAAGCCGGCTCCGCCGCGCCCGCGCAGGCTCGATTTCTTCACTTCGTCGATGATCTGATTCGGGCGTCATCTGCTTCAGCGCTTTTTCCAGCGCCTGGTAGCCTTCGGTCTGCAGATAGGTATCGATCGAGCGCGAATTCGGAATTCCAAATCGCTGGCTGATGACTACGACTTCGTTCGGATTCCGTTCGTGCAGCGCGCCGGAAATGACCGGGACCGGCTTGGGTTTCTTGCCGTCCTGAATCTGTTCGAAAATCACGTCGACTTTGTCGTTGTCCAGATTCTCGAAGTAATCGAAATTGACTTGAATCGCGGGAGCGCCGGTGCAGGCGCCGATACATTCCACCTCTTCCAGCGAAAAGGTGCCGGAAGGCGAAACTTCGCGATTGCCGATGCCCAGGCGCTTCTGCACGTGGGCGTAGAGTTCGTTTCCGCCGCGCAGCATGCAGGAAATGTTGGTGCAGACCTGCACGTGATTCCGGCCGACCGGCTTGCGCCGCAACATGGAGTAATAGGAGAGGGTCTCGGTGACCTGGGTCATGTTCAGGTCCAGGCGCTTGGCGATGTCTTCCAGCAATTCGTCGCTGAGCAGCCGGAAAAAATCCTGGGCGTACATCATCATCGGGATCAGCGCCGAGCGCTTTTGCGCCGGTGTAGCGGCCGATCAGGGTTTTAAACTTCTCTTCGAGTGCTGCAGGCAGTTGCATAAATCCCTTTGGAATTGATCTTGGCCGGGACGAACTAGCGATCCACTTCCCCGAGAACGATATCGGTCGTGCCGATGCAGGCCACCACATCGGCGATCAGCCGGCCTTCGCACAGCTCCGGCAACGATTGCAAATTCACAAATGAAGGCGTGCGGAACTTCACGCGCGTACGGCTTGGCCGAGCCGTCGCTGGCCATGAATACGCCCAGTTCGCCGCGCGGCGATTCGATCGCCTGATAGACTTCGCCCGCGGGCGGCGTGAAACCTTCGGTGAAAATCTTGAAATGGTAGATCAGCCCCTCGATCGAGGTCTTCATCTCCTCGCGCGACGGCGCAATGATGCCGGGCAGTTCAGCGCGGAAGGGGCCTTCGGCCGGGATTTTTTCCATGGCCTGCTTGACGATCTTGATGCTCTCGCGAATTTCGGCCACGCGGACCTGGTAGCGCGCATAGCAATCGCCGGCCGTCTGCGTCTGGATGTTGAAATCGAATTCGTCGTAGCTGGAATAGGGGAATGCTTTGCGCACGTCGTAGGCCACGCCGCTGGCGCGCAGCAGCGGACCGGTGCAGCCCAGGGCGATCGCGTCCGCGGCGCTCATCATCCCGACGCCCTCCGTGCGGCCCAGCCAGATCTTGTTCTTGGTCAGCAGGTCTTCGTATTCGTCGATGTGGCCGGGCAGATTGTCGACCACCCGCCGCACCCGATCCAGCCAGTCGGCGGGCGGTTCGAGCGCCAGGCCGCCGGGGCGGAAGAAGCTGGTCATCATCCGCTGGCCGGACAAATATTCGAAAATCTTCAGGATTTCTTCGCGTTCGCGGAAGGTGTAAAGGAAAACGGTCATCGCGCCCAGGTCGATGGCATGGGTGCCCAGCCAGACCAGGTGCGAAGCGCAGCGCGTCAATTCGGCCAGCAGCACGCGGATGTATTGCGCGCGCTTGGGAATTTCCACGCCCAAAATCTTTTCCACCGCCAGGCAATATCCCAGGTTATTCGAAAGCGGAGCCAGGTAATCGATCCGGTCGGTGAGGGTAACGATTTGCGAATAGGTCTTCGCTTCGCAGGATTTCTCGATGCCGGTGTGCAAGTACCCAATCACCGGCTCGGCTTTGACCACGATTTCGCCGTCCATCTCCAGAATCACGCGCAACACGCCGTGCGTCGAGGGGTGCTGCGGGCCCATATTGAGGACCATGGTTTGCGCGGGGCCGATCGGCGTTTCGACGGTGGTGGTCATCGGTATCCTTCGGTGGGGTAATCCCGGCGCAGGGGATGACCTTCCCAATCGTCCGGCATCAGGATGCGGCGCAGGTTCGGATGCCCTTCAAAACGAATGCCGAAGAGGTCCCAGGCTTCGCGTTCGTGCCAGTTGGCCGTGGGCCACACCGGAAAGACGGATGGCATGTTGGGATCGTTACCGGGAATGCGCACTTTCAGGCGGATGCGCTCGCGGCGGTCCATGGAAACCAGGTGGTAATTGATTTCAAAGCGCGGCTCCATGGGGAAGCGGTCGGTGGGCGTGATGTCCGCCAGCAGCGAAAAACGCAGGGACGGCTCGGTACACAGATACTCGCAGGCGCCACGCAGAAGGTCCCGGGGCACGACCACGGTCGTTTCGCCCCGATATTCAATCACTTCGGCGACTGCTTTGGCGTCCCAGTCCCGCAGCTTCTTCACGACTGGGTTCTTATCGGTTTCCGGTGGTTCCACTTTGCTTTTATTTCTCCAGGACGGCTTAACGGCTCCAGTCGAGCGCGCCCTTCTTCCAGAGATAAATATAACCGGTCAGCAGAATGGCAATGTATAGCACCATTTCGATGAATCCGAACACCTTTAGGTCGCTATAAACCAGCGCCCAGGGGTACAAGAAAATTGCTTCAATATCGAACAGGATGAAGAGCAGCGCCACCATGTAGAACTGCACGTGGACCGGCTCGCGCGCGTCGCCCGTGGGCTTGATGCCGCACTCGTACGGCATGTCTTTTTCCCGCGAACGCTTGTGTTTTCCCACCAGTGTGGATAGCACCAGCAGGGCTCCCGCCATGCCGCAGGCGAGTATAAACATCAGCAACAGCGGCCCATAACTATCGAGGTAATTAGCGTTCATTTGGTTTGCGCTTGGTATAATAACGAGCGAAACGCAGCCGGTCAAATGAAGTCTCGTTAACTTCAAATTTTAATTTTTCGTTTCTTTCGGTTCGGCGCGAATGAAAGAAGGTCTTGAGGCGCAATGAGTTCCGGCTTCAACACGGATATCAAGGTCGGCGAGCAGGTTTTTCACGTGCAGACCGAAGATCGGGGCCCCAGCCACCCGGCCATCGATACGCTCGTGTACCAAAGTGGGCGCATTCTCCACCGCAAGTCTTCCCATTACGAGGATTTCGCTGGTTCGCCGTCGTTTACTCCCGAGTTGCTGCAACAGCGGGTGCAGGATCAGCATCGCGCGGTGATTGAGGCTTTGCGCTCAGGCGCTTTGGAGGCCGAAATCGCCGCCGCGACCGAAGCGGCCAACCCGGCGGCACGTCCGGCCGGGATCCAGATCCAGCTGCTGAATCCCGGGAGTTGGCTCAGCGCCGGAAGAGTGTCTCTGGAATTGGAAGTATCGCGCCGCACCGACCGCCGGCCGCAGCCCGGCGCGCAGATCGACGCCATCATCGAGGGCGCGCTGCGTGACGGCGCCCATTCCACCCAGAGCGACGAATTAGGACGCGCGCAGATTCAGTTTCCGCTGCCGCCGCTGGGCAAGGGCGACCTGGCGCTGGTCATTCAGGCCACGGCCGACACCCACAAAGACGAAATCCGTTTTGCGATGCGCACCCGCCAAAAACCCGCCGAAGCCGAAGCCACCAAGCCGCAATAGGCTAAAGATTCCGATGAAGATCAAAATCAACGGGGAAGTGCAGGAAATTCCGGATGGATTGAACGTTACGGCCATGCTCGAACACCTCGGAATGGGAAACAAACGCGTGGCGATCGAACGCAATCTCGATATTCTGCCGCGTACCGAGTGGAACGCGACGCCGGTGCAGGCCAACGACTCGTTCGAAATTGTGCATTTTGTCGGTGGCGGTTAGTTCAACCTGATACCAACGCAAAATTCATCGCGCTCTCTCTGGCTATTTCTTGCGCGCGAAATTAAACACTTTTTTCGTGTCGTGCCCTTTTTCGTGAATCGTCCAGGTTTCGGTGAAATGCTTGGCATCAACGAGCTGCAGCACCAGGCGATGCAGATGCGCGTCCTCCGGACTGGCCAGATTCGCCGCGCCGGTAAAGCCAAACGCGAATTCGTCGGTGGTCATCGCTTGGGCCGGAGTTTCCATTTTCGGCTGATTGCCCTTCGAACAGTAATGCGTTAAGGCCACGCGGCTACCGTCCGGCGTGTACATCGTCACCATTTGATTGTCGTTCTCGCTTTGAAACGTTTCTTCAAGCGCCGTGCCGTTGGAAACCACCCGAAAGGTGCTCGTGACCGGTTTGCCGCTTTCGTCCGTACCCTGCCACTCACCCACCAAAGTTTTCAGCCGGTCAAAACCATCGGCGGCTGTAGCCGCGGTCTGCGCGTGAACCGCGGCCGCAACCACCATGAGAAGCAAACCAAACACAATTGACGCGAATCCTTTTTTCATGTCGCCCTCCTGAATCGAATTCCTATCAGGCCTGCAATCTTTGCAGCAGTTCGCCGAGGCTATCCAGGCAACCGGTCCATCCGCGCTGGTGATCCTCGACCTGTTTCGCGTTCGGCAGCAATTCGTGGGTCAGTTGGATTTCGGTCGAGCCCTGGCGGTCGTGAAATTCGAAAGTTACCAAAGTTCCTTCCAAGCATGTCATCCAACTGTTTTCCGTCCGGACCGAAATGCTCGTGGCCCCAGGTGAATTTGATTTTTTCCGGCTTCACGATTTCCACGTAAGTGTTATGCATCGCATACCTATGGCCGTTTGGCGTGCGAATCTCCAGCTCAAAACCGCCGCCGACCCGAAAGTCGAACTTGGTATAGCGGATATCGTGATTCTTCGCGTCGCGGCACATCCACTGGTTCATCTGCTCCTGCTGCGAAAACGCCGCGAAGACGCGTTCCCGGGAGAAGGGCAAGGTGCGCTTCAGGCGCAGAGTTAGCGGCGCCGCGACTTTTTGTGCTTCGGCCATGGTTGGTTCTCCTTCTTGCTGGAATTTTCCAAATATCGTTGCAGCGAATCGAGCTGCGTTTCCCAGAATTGGCGGTAGTGCTCGATCCAGGCGGCGGCGCTTTTCATCGGTGCGGCCTGCAGGCGGCAGCGATGCACCCGCCCGTTTTTGCTGCGGGCCACCAAGCCGGCCGATTCCAAAACGCGCAAATGTTTCGATACCGCCGGCAACGACATGTCGTAGGGCTCGGCCAGTTCGGTCACCGAAGCTTCTCCCGTGGCCAGGCGCGCCAGAATGCCGCGCCGGGTGGCGTCGGATAGCGCGGCAAAGGTCGAATCCAGCGCCCGTTGATTGTTAACCATATGGTTTAGTATGGGGCCGAGCCGAATTTTTGTCAAGAACAAAACAAGTGGATTTAGAGACGCGTCACGGCGAGAGGTCTACAGATCGGGCAGCAGGTGCCCCATCTTTTGTTGTTTGGTGCGCAAATACGATTTCGAATGGTGGCTGGTGCGCGGGCGGCAGGGAACTCGTTCCACTACGCGAATGCCGCCCTGTTCCAGTTGGGTCACCTTGTCGGGGTTATTGGAAAGCAGGCGCACCGAACGAATGCCCAGCGACTTCAGCGCTGCGGCGGCGAATTCATAGTCGCGGGCGTCATCGGCGAAGCCGAGTTTGCGGTTGGCTTCGACCGTGTCGAGTCCGGCGTCCTGCAACTCATACGCTTTCAATTTGTTGATCAGGCCGATGCCGCGGCCTTCCTGCGGCAAATAGAGCACCACGCCGGACGGCTCTTTGGCGATCTTGCGCAACGAATATTCCAGTTGGGCGCGGCAGTCGCAGCGTTGCGACGTAAAAACATCGCCGGTCAGGCATTGCGAGTGCACCCGCACCAGCGGCGCTTTTTTGCCGTTCGCCCCGGCGGCGATCTTTCCGTGCTGGATTGCCACTGCTTCCTCGCCGGGCTTGCCTTCGATGCCGAAGATCCGAAAATTGCCGAAACCGGTGGGCAGCGACGCGCCGGCCACCACCCGAGCCGCAGCCTTCTTGCTGGTTTTGATTTTTCGCTTCATGGAATCCTTGAGTATAACAGGCGGGCCCAGACTGCCGTGGCCGACGATTCGCGCCCGACGCTGCGCGAACCTATCCGGTGTTATGGAGACCGGCGGCAATGCCGTTGATCGTGGCGCCCAATGCGTTGTCGCGCTCATCGGTTGGTGCGTCCGGTCCGCTTCCTGCGGAGCAGCTCCACCTGGATTAGACTCATCGGGTCCACATATGGATTCCGCAGCCGGATCGATTGCGCCAGCACCGAATTACCTTGCAGCAGATCGTCCTGCCCGGTGACGGTGAGCAAGCATCCGCCGGGTGCGCTCGAATTCCTCGGAGAGCACGCCAAACACGCGCTCGCGCAGTTTTTCATCGGCCACCAGAGTCGTCGCATAAAGATGAGCGATCTCCATATCCGCTTTGGCCATGGCGATTTCCACGTTGCGCACCAGATCCGAGAACAGCGTGAACGACTTCATCATTTCTTTCAGCCGGGCCACGTGCTCCGGGCTTTTGGCCGCATAGCGATCGAGAGCGTAGCCCACGCCAAACCAGGCGGGGACCGCATGCCGGCTTTGCATCCACCCAAAGACCCAGGGAATCGCGCGCAGGCCGGCGAGCTCATGGCTTTGGGTGCGGCGCGCCGGCCGCGAACCCATCCGCGCGTAAACCAGTTCGTTCACCGGCGTGGCCTGCTCGAAATACTCCAGAACTTCCGGATTCTCCGCGATGTGTTGACGATAAAAGCAAAACGCGTCGCGGGAAATTTCTTCCATCGCTTCGTCCCACTTTTGATCGTCATGCGCGGTGCGCCCGCTGGGCCGGGTCAGGGCTTCCAGCGACGCCGCAACCATCAATTCCAGATTCCATTCGGCCAGCACCGGGTCGGAATATTTCCAGTTCAGGACTTCGCCCTGTTCGGTGATGCGAATCTCGCCGGAAAAATCGCCAACGGGTTGCGCCAGAATGGCGCGATGCGTGGGGCCACCGCCGCGGCCCACGGTTCCGCCGCGCCCGTGAAATAGACGCAACTTCACGCCGCACTCGCGCGCGACTTGATGCAATTCGCGGTGCGCTTTCTGCAATTCCCAGGTGCTGGTGATCATCCCGCCGTCTTTGTTCGAGTCGGAATAGCCCAGCATCACTTCCTGCTCGCGGTCCCAGGAATCGAGCAGCGGCTGATATTCCGGCGAACGTCCACACCGCGCGCATGATTTTTCCGGCGTCGCGCAGCGAATCGATCGATTCGAATAGCGGGACCGGCATCAGGCCGGGATCGTCTCGCGGAAGCCGCCAGCAGTAACCCGCAAAGCTTCGCCAGCTTCAGCCAGTCGAAAAGATCATTCGCCGATTCGGTCCCGCTGATCACGTAAAGGCGAATCGCTTCGGGCGGGTACAACTTTTTCAGCTTCGCCACCATCCGGAATGTATCGATCACGTCGCGGGTGCGCTCCGCTTTCACCGCCAGCGCCCGAACCCGGCTTGGCGGCTTCGGCCGCGGCGATTTCGGCCAGCGCCGCGGCATGCACCTTGGCGTGCTGGCGAATGTCGAGCGTGTGCAGATGAAATCCGAATGTCTTCGCCGTGCGCACAAAAGGATCGACGATCAATTCCGCCAGGCGCTCGGCCGCCATTCTCGGCCAGGCTGGCGCGCACCAATTCCAAATCGCGCACCAACTCATCCGGCGATTGGTACGCCCGCGAATTGCGCGACTCATCGCGGCTGTACTGCAAACGAATCCGCACCAAGTCCACAAACTGCCGAGTCAGTTCCGTTTCCGAAATCCATTTACCCAGCGACGATTCGTCGCCCATGATCGCCTCGTAAGCGACTAGCGCGCTGCGCAGCTCGCTGGAACATCCGGTCTGCCGCAGCGACGAACTTAACTGATCGATCAGCCGCGCAATTTCCTGCAAATAAAAATCGAGCACCACGCGCCGCGCCATTTCCAGCGCATCCGCCGTAGACTGCGGCGTGATCAGCGGATTGCCGTCGCGGTCGCCGCCAATCCAGGAGCCGAAGCGAATCACTTCGCCAATTTCGTCGTGCCGCAATTCGGCGCCATACACCACCTCAAACGATTCCGCGAACTCGGCGTACAGCTTCGGCAGCGTCTCGAACAGCGTCATCGGGTAATAGTCCAGGCCCATGCGGACTTCATCGATCACGCCGGGTTTTTTCATGCGCACTTCGTCGGTCTGCCACAGCGAAGTGATTTCCGCCATGATCAAGGTTTCCAGCTCCACCGCGTCCGCTTCCGGCAATGGCAACCGATCCAGATTTTCCAGGTGCTGCGCGATCCGCCGGCGGGTCATCAGCACGGTACGCCGCGCCACTTCGGTGGGATGCGCGGTGAAGACCGGCACGATTTTTACTTTTTGCAAGGCCGCCAGCGCGTCAGCCGCGGAAATTCCCGCGTCGCGCATGCGCAGCAAAGTCCCGCGGAACGATCCAGCCAAAGGCGGCTGGCCGGTGTTCAGCTTCGCCGCGCGCCGGCGCCGCTTGCGGTGATTCGTTTCGGCCAGATTGGTCAGTTCGAAATAAATCGCGAAGGCTTTGGTCACGCGATAGGCATCGTGCAGTTCCATTTTCCCGATGACGTCGCGCGCCTGGTCCATCAGCTTGTCTTTCGCCGCCGCTGCGGTTCCCGGATCTTCTTCGCGCTGCTGAATCAGCAGCCGCCGCAGTTCCTCAACTTTTTCCAGCAGTCCCTCGCCGCCCTGCTCCACCAGTACCCGGCCGAGCAGCACGCCCAGCGAGCGCACATCGCGCCGCAGCGGCGTTTCTTTTTCCGGATCACCCGTGCCGGCGGTCAGCTCCGCCAGGCGCTTGGCTTGATCCTTGGCAATCCACAATGGTTCCATGTCCTTACATCATGACGGCAGCGCGGCAGCACCCGCAAGCGGAAGCTGAGCTCCGGTGATTTTGGTTTGGTGCGCTGCATGGCTTTACATCGCTGGCCGCTTTGGCTAACGTAGCTCGAGACGCGATTCAGGCTGGCGCGCGAGCGATATGGACCCACTTTTCTCCGGAACAGATCTTCTTTTTTCGATGTTTTTGAAAGTCGGCTTCGCGGCCGCCCTGGCCGCGCTGCTGGTGCGTTTCCGCCCGTTCCGCAATCTGCTGTTCACCGAAAATCGCGACTCCGATCAGAAAGTGATGTTGCTGCTCTTTCTCACGCCTCCGCTGGCGATCGGCGTGGTGCTGCGGCTGGTGGGTGGCTATCGGTTTTTCGATCTCACGCTGGAAGGCTCGTTCCTGATGGGCCTGATCGGCGGCCGCATCGTCGGTTTGCTGGGCGGCTCGCTGATCAGCCTGCCGGCGTTTGGCAATCACGAATGGCTTTCCAGTCCGATGGCCGCGCTGGTGGGACTGATCGCCGGCGTCGTGCGCGAAGTGATGCCGGAAAAAGAAGACATCTGGCATTTCGGGCCGTTTCTCTTCCTCAATATTCCGCAGTGGATCTGGCGCTGCTTCCGTTTCGGCAAAGGCAACTGGGCCATGCTGCCGCTGTTTACCTGCGTGGCCCTGACCGTCGGCCGAAATCGAACTCGCCGACGCCGTGCCCGCGGCACTGGCTCTTTTCCTGGCACCCGACCAACTGGGGCTACTCGCTGCTGGTGGTGATGTCCTCGATGATGTGCGTGGCCATGGCCATCAAGATCTGGAACAACACGCGCATCGAGATGAACCTGGAGCAGAATCAGCAGCTGCTGCTGAAGGCGCGCATGGACGCGCTGACCAGCCAGATCAATCCGCACTTTCTGTTCAACACGCTGAACACGGTTTCTTCGCTGATTCGCTTCGATCCGGACATGGCCCGCGGCGTGGTGCTGAAGCTTTCGAATATTCTGCGGCGGCTGCTGCGCAAGCACGAAACTTTCGTCCCGCTGCGCGAGGAACTGGCCTTCATCGACGACTATCTCGACATCGAAGTGATTCGCTTCGGCCGCGACAAACTGCAAATCTTCAAGGAAATCGACGAGGATTCGCTCGAGACTTTCGTGCCCAGCATGTTGCTGCAGCCCATGGTCGAAAATTCCATCAAGCACGGGCTGGCGCCGCGCCTGGAAGGCGGCCAGATTCACCTGCGCGCGCGCAATGTGAATGGCCGCCTGCTGATCGAAATCGAGGACAACGGCATGGGCATTTCGCCGGAACGCCTCGCCGAAGTCTACGGCGGCGGAATCGGCATCACCAATGTGCACGAACGCCTGCGCCTGCTGTACGGCGACCAGTTCAAGATGGACATCCGCAGCAAAGAAGGCGAGGGCACCCAGATTCACATCGAAATTCCCGAGCTGGCGACTGCTGAGCCTTTCGCCACCTTTCCGTAGCTAACTTCTTTGCGGTTTATCTCCCAAGGCCGCGCGACATCCGAATGGTTCCCAGTCGCAAAAAAAATTCTTCCGTGCTACCTTCGCCGATGGTCGTTGGATCGCCAGCGTCGCCGATGCAGAATCGAAAAAAAGGATGGTTTCATGGCTAAGTCGATATGGATCGGAATTGGGTTGTTCGGAGCTTTGCTGCTGCCGGCGGGAAGCGTGCGCGCGCAAACCGGCGCGGGCAATCAAGGCGAATCGTCATCCCTGCAGAGCGTTCCGGTTACCCAGGATCCCAACATCGAGCTGATGCGCAAGGACATTCGCTCCAAGAAGAAACAGTTGATCGCCGATAACCTGAAGCTCAGTGAGGCCGACGCCGCGAGATTCTGGCCGATTTACGATCAATATACGGCGGACCTGGTGCGAGTGAACAACGAGAAATACGCGGTGATCAAGGAATATAAGGAGTCGTTCGGATCGATCAGCGATGCCCAGGCCGTGGATCTGACCCGGCGAGCGCTGGAAGCGGATCAGAATGTGGCGATCTTGCGGGCGCGGTATGTATCGAGATTTTTGGAGGTGCTGCCCGGAAGAAAGCTGGCGACGTATTTTCAAATCGAGCGGCGCTTGCAGGAAATGATTAATTTGCAGCTGATGGCCGATGTGCCGCTGGTCCAGGACCAGAGGTAGTCTTTTTCGGTGGGCCTAGACCCGCCGTCACCCGATCACCCTCACGCGCGTTTGTTGCCACTGCAGTTTCCCGTATCCGACTTGGGCTTCTTTCAGGATGGGCGGTCGGCGTTGGCGTCTTTCCACAGCGCGAAAAAAAGTGCGGGAAGATGCAGGATTTCTTGAACGATTTGTCGATTTCCGGTCCCGCCGTTCGTCGCTATAGTGAAGGCCAGGCAACGCCCGGTTGCAGACCATTTAAACCGTTTGGACGATGACCCGCCCGGCCAGGATCGCTACAGGAGAAAACCTATGAAACGAAAGAAGCTGCCCAACATTTTAGTGAGCGCGCTGGTACTCGCCGCCCTCAGCGCGCCGCGGCCGGTTACTGCCCAGGATGGCAAAGACACCAAGCAACCGTACGCCACCATGGCTCCGCTCGAACAATATCTGATGGATCGCGACGCGGAAATCGCGCTGGCGCGCAGCGCCGCTCCGGACGCCATCGCGCACGACGCCACGATTCTGGTCCTCACCCGGCACGGCTACGAAACCGCGGTCGAAGGCAAGAATGGCTGGGTGTGCCTGGTCGATCGCGCCTGGGGCGGCATGTTCGATAATCCCGAATTTTGGAATCCGAAAGTTCGCGCGGCGGGCTGCCTGAATCCACCCGCCGCACGTTCGGTGTTGCCGCTGGATACCAAACGCACCGAATTGGTGCTGGCCGGGCGCTCCAAGGCGGAGATGGTCGCCGCGATTGCGATGGCGCTCGACAAAAAACAATTGCCGGCGCTGGAGCCGGGAACCGTCTGCTACATGATGGGCAAGGCGTCGTATCTTACGGATCAGGGCGGACACAACATGCCGCACCTGATGTTCTACGATGCAGTGAAGGAACCCGTTGCGTGGGGCGCCAATGTGGAGAATTCGCCGATGATGGGCGTTAATTTTTGGGCCATGTCCCTCGACGCCTATCCGCAGCTGAAGAGTTTTCCCCCGTTGGTCGTGTTCCTGGTCGGCGTGGAAAAATGGTCCGATGGAACAGCGGCGCCGAGCATGGGGATGTAAGGCAGGCGCGCTGGCCGAAACAGAGCCACGCCCGCGATCGGGCGTTGGGGCGGGTGGCGGTGTGGACAAATGCCTTGAACTACAGTATCTTCAGTTATGACTGAAATTGCCGAAGTTTCTGCCGCTTCGAAGGATTCAAAGCCGGCACTCTCGCCTGTCGCCCAGAAATTCATCCTGCATTGGGGCGAAATGGGCACGCGCTGGGGCGTTAACCGCACCGTGGCTCAGATTCACGCTCTGCTGTACCTCTCGCAGCGGCCCATGCCCGCCGACGAGATTGCCGACACTTTGTCCGTAGCGCGCTCCAACGTCAGCACCAGCCTGCGCGAACTGCAGGGCTGGCGCATCGTGCGTGTGGCGCCGATCCTGGGCGACCGCCGCCAGCATTTTGAGTCGATGAAGGACATCTGGGAGATGTTTCGGGTCATCCTGGATGAACGCAAGAAACGCGAAATCGACCCGACCATTCGAGTGCTGGGTGAATGCGTGGCCGAAGCGGGGAAGGCCGGACCATCCGAAGCCTACGCCCGCGAGCGAATCAACGAGATGCTCGAATTCATCGCCAGCATGGACACCTTGTTTCAGGAATTTCAGCACCTGCCGCCGACCGCCGCGCGCGGCCTGATCAAGCTGCGCGGAAGAGTCAAAAAACTTCTCCCCGGCTAAGCGAAGCAGATTGCGTAGCGGAAAGCAAAGAACTACCATTCCGCCATTATGCGCACCGCCACTACGCGTGTTCTGCTCGCAGCTGTCAGCGTCGCACTCTTGTCCGCGTCCGCGCTTCTCGCGGGCGGCCCGCGCGATTACCCACTCACCGCCAAGGTGCTGTCCGTTACTCGCGGCGCGCCGATCCCATCGGGAGGCGGGTCAGCCGGGTCGCAGAGTGGCATTTCGGTTGGTGGTGCCTACGCGACTTCACCCGACCGCGAAGAAGTCGAGATTGACGGGAAAATTTATACGGCCGAGGTGGTATCGCGCGGTAGCACCAGCGGGCACATCGGTGATTCTCTCCCTGCCGCCTTCGGCAAGAGGCACGGCGTCGATGTAATTTTTGTCCTCGGCAAAGACAAGGACGATAAGCCTAAGGAAATAACCCTGCGGGTCATCAGTCAGCGCCCGGCAACACCCGGGACAAACTAAAATTGTTCTTCGCCAGGCCCATAGCGTTGCTGTTGCTCGTCGCTGCGTTAGGTAGTCCATCGATTGCATGAGCTGGCAGATCATTTCCCGTTACTAGCCAACTCCGAGTTGCGAAGCGACCTGCACGACCTCGCGGCGCAGAAGTTCGGCTTACTTTCGACCCGATGGGGAGTCAATCCTTCCAGCAGTTATTAGCTTCGAAATATCAATCAACCGAATCGGAAGGTGGCCATGAGGCGATTCTGGAGAGCAGTGCGTTGGATCCTGCCGTTCGCCAGTGCGCTCGCAATCGCGTTCGCGACGGGTGGTACAACCTGGCCGCGAAGCGACGGTCGCGCCACGCCGCCGTATGCTGTGACGGAAGCGGTGCCTGCACCGCGAGTTTTCGCCGAGGGAGTCATTTCCACCGTGGATGATGAGGCCGGAGTGACTTTCTCGCCGGACGGGACGGAGGTCTATTTCACGAAGCTCGTGCCCTACACGACCTTTCCGCGGTACGGAGTCATTTGCGTCTCGCGTTATAGCAACGGGACATGGAGCACGCCAGAAATCGTGTCGTTCTCGGGTGAATATCTGGACTGGGGAGCGAAGCTTTCACCGGACGGGAAAACAATGCTGTTCACTTCGTCCCGGCCAGCTCCGGGAAACAACGAACATGTGTTGCGAATCTGGTCGGTGGAGAGGACCTCAACAGGCTGGGGCGATCCGCGCGTATTGCCGGAGCCAATCAACGCCCCGGCGGACCGGTGGAATATTGACGCGTCAGTGACCAACGACGGGACGATTTACTTCGCATCGGACCGTGAGGAACCGTTTCATTTTCAAATCTACCGGGCGCGATACCAGAGCGGCAAATATGCGGCTGCCGAGAAATTGGGCCCGGCGATCGACTCGAAATTCAATGACGCCCAGCCGTATATCTCGCCAGACGAGAAGCTGCTTATTTTTTCGTCGACTGGCGATCAGGCGTTTCCGTACGCGGCGCGAGCCGGAGACATGCAGGGAGGCGGAAGGCCTTATCCGCGGGCGGATTTGTACATCAGTGTGCAGAAGAATGGGGAATGGACTCCAGCGCGGCACCTGGAACACGGAATCAACACTGTGGCCGAAGAGGGATTCCCGACACTGACCCCGGACGGACATTACCTGTTCTTTACGAGTGAGCGGAATGTGTTCGATGTGCCGTTGCGAGAGCGATTGAGCTATGCCGAAATGGAACGCGGTCTCGCATCGATCTTCAACGGCCACGGAAACGTTTTTTTCATTGACGCGGCGCAGTTGGGCATCGCGGACACGGCGGCGGCGAAACAATGAAACGGGCAAAACTGGCAACCATGGTGCTGGCGGTTAGCGTGCTTGGTGCGCATGGGGCAATGAGCAAAGCGATCGCGCCGGAACAAGCTCCGCAACCAGAGATGATCGGCGAAGGAGTGATTTCCACTCCGAATGACGAGTTCGGCGGATCGATTTCCCCAGACGGCCAGGAGATTTATTTCGACGCGACTGTGCCGCCGCACTATTTGTACACGATGTGCGTTTCACGTTTGCTGCGCGGCGCTTGGAGCAAACCGGAAGTGCTGCCGTTCTCCGGACAATATCGCGACTCCGACCCAGTGCTTTCGCCGGACGGGAAGACGCTGTTGTTTGCCTCGGATCGACCGCTTGCCGGATCGCGTGGGAAGAGTTTTTATATATGGGCGGCGCAAAAGACGACGACCGGTTGGAGCCAGCCGAGGCCGCTCGAAGGCGCGGTGAACAGTGAAGGCAGCCAGGTGTTTGCGTCGGTGTCAAACAATGGCGACCTGTACTTCACCTCGGACCGCAAAGGGCAGTTCGACATCTATCGCTCGCGCCTGGTGAACGGGAAGTATCCAGACGCCGAGGACCTGGGGCCGAAAATAAATGGGCCGACAATTTCCAGCCTGGAAGCGTTTGTGGCTCCAGACGAAAGCTACCTTTTGATTGGGAGTTTCGGGCGCCAGCCGGGATATGGCAATTCCGATCTTTTCATCAGCTACAACGAAGCCGGCTCGTGGAGCGTTCCGAAGAACCTGGGCCCGGCGATCAACACGCTTGCGCGCGAGTACAGCCCGCGCGTCACCGCCGATGGCAAATGGCTGATCTTTACCAGCGAGCGCGGGATGCAAACCGAGAAACGCGAGAAGCCTCTGAGCTATCAGGAATTTACTGAAAAATCGCGAGGCATCTTCGACGGCCTCGGCAACATCTACCGCATTCCCATGGATTATGTCCTCCGAAGCACCCGGCCTTAGGTACATCAGGGGTTGGAACAACTTCATTGAGACAAATGCAACGGAGAAGCACACCGGCACAGCGCCGGCAAACACCATCCAAAATTGGTTCCTTCGACGCTTGTACTCCTGCCAATCTCGTTCGTAATCACTCATCGGTTGGTACACAAGTGCGAGGCAACAAACTTAGGGTAGCGAAACGGGAAGCGCGAAGCCACCCGTTCATGGTAAGTCGCGTTACCGGATATCCGCCGTGAAATCCGGAAGGATCGGCCGCTCGCAAATTCATCGGTGTGCGTGCGTGGTGACCAGGTGTGCCACCTGCCTCGAACAGAATCGACGTCAGGATGCTTGCGGCAATCTGGTTGGGCATCCTTTTTCGCGCCTCTGCCTCTAAGCTACAAAAGACTGTGCGTAGGCATTCGAGGTCGCTCAAAATGGCGGACTTCACTGCACGAAGGAACGGTCCTGAGCGCACGACGGCTCAACCCGGTATGCCAATTGGACGTTTTCGATCGCTGGCCGAGAAATCCGTGTGGAAGGATTTTTTTTCCAATCTGAAGTATTTTCTGTCCGAGCGCAGCATTAAAAAAGAGCCAGGCGGCCCGCCTGCTGTTTTCGTGCCGGAGCGATTCGGCGATAGCAGCGGTTCCAACCTCAAGGAGCTGTTTCGTGCCGCGCCGCGCGGACATGTGGATTCCGACCTGCTCGTGAACTGGAATTCAGGGTTCGGAAGCCTGCGCCAGAACATTCGCGACGTCTTTTTCCCTAAGAAATTGCCGCCGCTGCAAACCATCAGCCGGCCAGTCGCCGTCAAAGAAATATGGTCCAAGAACACCCAATTCACGCGGGTGCAAGCATTGTCGATGGTATTTCACGTGGCCGTGCTCGTTATAATTATCCTGCCGTTTGCCCCCGGATTACTGAGCCCGGCAACCACGAAGGCCAGTTCGCGTCGTGAAATTTCCACTGATATTTCGTCGCTCCTTACGAAGTTGCTGGCTGGCGGTGGTGGCGGCGGCGGTGGCGGTGGATCTCATGATCTTCGGCCAGCCACCGCGGGTAAATTGCCCAAAGCTTCACTGATCCAGCTTACGCCCCCGAAGGCGGTTGCGAATCCGAACGCCAGACTGGCAGTGACCCCCACGGTTCTGGTTCCGCCTGAACTGAAATTGACCAGCCTGAACATGAATAATTGGGGCGACCCAGTATCGAAGGTGATTAACGACTCGAACGGTCCCGGCAGCGGTGGTGGTCTTGGTACTGGAAATGGCACGGGCGTTGGCCCTGGAAATGGTGCTGGAGTCGGGCCGGGCGACGAATTCGGCGAAGGCGACGGCCCCCCGAATGCCGGGACAGGACGCTATGGTTATCCGATGTGCGCTTACTGTCCGCCGGCCCAGTATTCCGATGAGGCTGTAAAGTCAAAGTATCAGGGAACCGTCTTTCTCGTCGTCACCATAACGGCGGAAGGGAAAGCGACGGACATTAAAGTCGCGAAGGGAGTCGGACTTAGTCTCGACGAAAAAGCGATCGAAGCCGTGCGTTCGTGGAGATTCAGGCCGGCGGCGGGGCCGAATGGCAAACCAGCAGCAGTTCGTCAGACTATTGAAGTGAACTTCCACCTGTACTGATTTTCAGCCGCAACGAGAGCCAAAGCCGCATTCTGGCCGCTAGAGCCGAAAAATATCGTAGAATCGACGGCGAACCCTATGAGCGCAATCCGCGTAATGACCGACGACGATGACGAAAAAAGCAGCTCGACCACCGCAATTGCGCTGGCCGTCCTGGCGATTGTGGTGGCGCTGTTCACCGTAAAGTTTGGCCTGCAGACGCTGACCTGGGTGGAAGGGAAGATGTGGGCATCGCAATCGCCGTGGCTCAATTTCGTGCCGCAGCCGCTGCCGGCCCCGACGCCCGTTGCTTCCGCCGGACCGCAACTCAAAGCCTACGATTTCGAGGTGAACGCTCCGTGGCCAGGCGAACCCAAGCCCGTGCCCACCGAATCGTACGTGGCCTTTCACTACGCCTCCGGCCAGATTTTGGTTTTCTTCGATCCGGGCGCGCAACTGGATACGCTGCGCTCGATTCAGAACTCCAATCCGGCGGAGTTCGAGCGATTCACGAACGTGTTTGTGGATAAGCCGATCAATTCGAATTTCGAACTGTATCGCGATGTATATGGCGCGGCGCCCGCGCAGGCTTCACCGTTGATGGATGCGCGCGACGCGTCGCGCCTGAATGTCCTGCTTTTATGGAAACTGGCTTTCGGGATGGATTTGCCGGCCAGCACCGGCTTTTATTCCTACGACTGGAACAACATTCACGGATTTCAATTCGGGGATCCGGCCAAGGGCGTGCCGGTGGCGCTGCGTGCCTTCGACGATCGCAGCCACCAGTTCCGGTTCGTGCTGGCCACCGCTCCGGGTTCTAACGTGAAAATCACCCAAGACGACATCGACAAAATCCTGCAGACGATCCAACCGGTACCGTTCGTCGATCGCTAGAACCTAAACGCCTCCGCCGCCGGAATTCACTGCGCCAGCACCTTCCGGTAGTACGCCTCGTACAGCGGAATCACATCGTTCGAGCAATAGCGCGCCTTGGCGTTCATGCGCGCCAGTTTGCCCATTGCGCGGCCGCGATCGGGGCGCGTCAGAATTTCGAGCGCGTGCTTCGCGCCCGCTTCCACGTCGCGCACCGGAATCAAGTAGCCGTCGACTCCGTGCTTCACCACTTCCGGCAGGCCGCCCACATTCGTGGCGATCACCGGCATTTCGGACGCCATCGCTTCCAGCGCGGCCAGGCCGAACGATTCGATCTCGCTGGGCAGCAAAAATAAATCGCCGAGGCCGAGTTTTTCCTGCACCCGGTCCTGCTTGCCCATGAAGAAAACATCCTTCGAAAGGTTTTTCTTGCGCACGATGTATTCCGCGGCGCCGCGGTCCGGCCCGTCGCCCATCATCACCAGTTTCGCCGGAATTTTCTCGCGCACCTTGGCGAAAATCTCCACCACGTCGGTGACCCGCTTCACTGGGCGAAAATTCGAAAGGTGCATCAGGATCGGCTCGTCGTTCTTGGCCCATTTCTTCCGCGCCGAGCGATCCTCGCGAGCGTTTGTACAGGTCGCAGTTCACGAAGTTGGGAATCACTTCGATGGCCCGCTTGATTTCGAATTCGTAGTAAGTCTGCTTGCGCAGGTATTCCGAAATGGAAGTCACCCCGTCGCTCTGCTCGATGGAAAACCGCGTGATCGGCAGGTAACTGCGGTCGTTGCCCACGACCGTAATGTCGGTGCCGTGCAGCGTGGTGATGAACGGCAGTTTCTTGGGCGCCGCCATCATCCGCGCCAGCAAGGCGCTGACCGAATGCGGGATCGCATAGTGTACATGCAGCAGGTCCAGCGATTGGGTCTGCGCCACTTCAATCATCTTCGTCGCCAGCGCCAGCGTGTACGGCGGATGGTCAAACAGCGGATAGGCCGTGACCTCGACTTCATGAAAATAAATTCGCTCATGATGCTCGGTCAGCCGGATGGGCATGGCGTAGCTGATGAAATGTACCTCGTGCCCGCGCGCCGCCAGCTCGATACCGAGTTCGGTAGCCACCACGCCCGAACCGCCGTAGGTGGGATAGCAGGTGATTCCGATTTTCATGGGCCCTCTTGGCTCCGGGACTGTACCAGCCGCCGCCCGCGCGCCGCAACGTGTTCACTGCGCTTGCGCCGCTAGTTGGCGGATGTTAAGTTTTCGCCCGGACCTGTTGCTGATGCTCTACGATTCGCGTAAACGGCTGCAAGCCGGCTGGTCGCCAGCTGGTATTTAGACGAGGCATACCGCATTCTCGATGCTGCGACTTTCAGGCAAAATGGCCTTCATCAGCGGCGGTGGAACCGGCACCGGCCGCACCTGCGCCCTGGCCTTCACCCGCGAAGCGGCGAGAGTGACCATTGCCGGACGTCTGGCGGCTTAGGGACATGTCGAAAAACGTGAAGTCCTCGAAACGGAAAACAACCAGAGACACCGTCGGAGTCGCTGCCGAACAGTTGCGGCTCCGCCTCCAGCAGAACAGCACGTCCCGCCAAATGGGATTTACGCTGGCCAAGGCCAGTCGCGGGCAGGGTCCGGCTGCAGATGAAAGTCGACGCCCGCCACCTGCAGGTTCACGGCGTGGTTCACGGCGGGGTGCTGGCGGCGCTAGCCGATACGGCCGGCGGCCTGGCCAGCTACATGTCCTGTCCGCTGGGCACGCGCGTCGCTACGGTCGAAATGAAAATCAATTACCTGGAAGGAGTGGAACGCGGAACCGTAACTGCCGATGCCGAAGTGGTGCGCATCGGGCGACACCTCGCGGTCGTCGATTGTGACGTGACCGACGACGCCAAACGCCTGGTCGCCAAAGCGCTGATGACTTTTTTCGTAGGCCCGTTCGCCGAACCGCGCAAACGCTAACTCACTCGCCAGCGACGAACTATTCTTCGTCGTGATGCCCGTTGCCGTTGGATCCATGCCCGTTGGTGCCGTTGGACGATCCATTCGACCCGCCCTGCGCCGCTTCCTCGCCATCCTTATAGATGTACTTGATGACGTGCTTATACAGCAGGACGTTCGGACTGCCGGTGCGGGTCAGCTTGATGCAATCGCGGTCGTACCATTCCACGCTGCCGTGCAGCACTTCGCCATCGGTCAAGACCACCGCCACCGGCGTGCGGGTCTGCATCTGCTTCACGAAATAAAAATTCTCCGCATGGGTTTGTTCCGGAGGCGCTGGCTTCTTTCGTTGCGGCGTGGATTGTTGCTGTGGCGCAGCCGGCGCGCTGGGTCGCGGCACGAACTGCTGTTCCTTTACGTCCGTAAGAGTAGGCCGGAAAAGTTTGCGATTTACCATAAAGACTCCCTCAGCTGCTATACCTTAAGACTGCTGAAGAACACTTTGGGTTGCAGTAAATTGAAAGAAAATTCGAATCGCTTCCATCAGGCACGTCCGGCCGGATTAACGAAGGCTTAACGAGACGAGTAACGAATCGAACCCCAACTGGCGGCCAATGTTGCGCCGCAGGCGCGATTCGAGCTGGTCCAGGCCCTGGGTGGCCCGCAGAACCCAATCGAAATCGATCTTGCGGCTCAAGGCCTGCAATTCCGGCTGCAGATCGGGATTTCGAGAGAAACTGTTCTTCGGACCCTGGGAAAGTTCGAGAAGGTCGGTAAGAAGACTATAGAGCAAGGCCAAAACGTTTTCAAACGATTCCTTCTCTTGTTTAGCTAATTGCGCCGTCGCCGCAAAAAGTTCCGAAGATTTTTCGCCCTGAATCGCCATTTCGACCAGTCTCAGGATGCTCCGCCGCAGCCGGGTCGATTCTTCCAGGTTCATTTCCAGCGCCGCGCCGGGGCTGCCGCAGGCCAGTTGGGCCGCCAGCTTGCGCTCGGCGGGCTTTTTGTCGCTGCGCGATTTCAGGAATGCGTCGATTTCCTCGATGGGAACCGGCGCCAGATGAAATTGCAGGCAGCGCGAACGAATCGTCGGCAGCATCGAATCGGGGCTGGGAGCCAGCAGGATCAGTGTCGCGCTTTCGGGCGGTTCTTCCAGGATTTTCAGGAACAGGTCGGCGTCATTCCAGCGCATGGTATTCGCACCATCCAGGATGAAGATTCGCCGCCGGCCCTGCGGCTTGAAATACGCCGCGCGCTGCACCGCGCGCAACTGCCCGACGCGGATCATCGGCCGCGCCACCGGGCTCAGCCGCCGCACCGGGTCGGGAACCAGCAGCCAGACGTCCGGGTGCGGCTCGAGGATCAGCGGCATGCGTTCCACCGCCGCCGCGTCCGCGCTTTCGCCGCGCTCGGTCAGCCCCGCTTTGATCAGCGGTGCCGGATTTTCCAGCGGCGCCATGCGCCGGCAGGAATCACACTCGCCGCAGAAATCGTCCTGCAGGCGCTCGCAATTCGCGGCTTGGGCGAACATGCGCGCCAGCGTGTATTTCCCGATTCCCGGCGGCCCGGTGAAGAGCAGCGCGCTCGGCGCCCGGTCGCGCCGCAACATCCCGCGCAGCGCCGCGACGATGCGCTCGTTGCCCAGAAATTGATCGAATCCCATCGGGCTAAGATCCCACTCGCTGCGCCGCCAGAATCCGCGATTGCACCGCGTGCAGGATTTCCTGATGTATGTCTTCCGGAGAACGCAGCGCATTCGCGCCGCGTTGGTGGCCATCGATCGTGACCCAGTGGGGCTGTTTCGCTAACTGGTCGTAGACTTGCGCGGCCGTCTCCAGATGTTCCAGGTCCGCTTCCAGGATGTCGCGTTTCAGCCGCGTATAATCGCGTTTGGCCTTTTCGCCCACCAGGCGGTGCGCTTGGCCGGCGTTTACGCGCAGGTAGATCACCAGATCTTCCTGTGGCAGCGCGTAGATCTCGTACTCCAGTTTTTTCAGCCACGCCAGAAACTCGTCGCGCTTCTCGCGCGGGACGCGCGAACCTTGATGCGCCAGATTGGAGGCGATGTAGCGGTCGGCCAGCACCATTTTTCCTGCGTCCAGATCGGCACGAATTCCCGGCGCGGCCTGCAAGCGGTCTCCGGCGTAAAGCATCGCGGAAAAATGCGGATCGACGGCTTCGAGCGCGCCAAAATCGCCGTTTAGGAATTGCCCCACCAGTTTGCCGAAGAATCCGTCGTAATTCGGAAAGCCGATCGGCGCAAGGGCGACGCCTTTGGCCCCCAGCGCGCGCACCAGCAGCTCGATTTGCGTGCGTTTTCCGGAGCCGTCGATTCCTTCCATCGCGATGAATTTTCCGCGCGCAGCCATCGATTTGTGCCAGTTTATCACACGGTGGCGCGGCGCACTCCAATAGCGGCCATTCCGGCTCGGTTCGCTGCGACATGCTAAAATCCGGCCAATGGCTGACGCCCCATCGACCATCGCCGCGAATCTGGCGCAAATCCGCGAGCGCGTCGCTCGCGCCGCGCAGCGGGCCGGCCGGCGCGCCGAAGAAATCACCATTGTCGCGGTCACCAAGACGCATCCGGCCGAGACCATCATCGCCGCCTACGAAGCTGGTCTGCGCCACTTCGGCGAAAATCGCGTTCAGGAATTCGAGGGCAAAACTCCGGCGCTGGCGAAGCTCACCGCCACCTGGCACCTGATCGGCCACCTGCAAAGCAACAAAGCCGCGCGCGCCGCGCGGCTCTTCCACCGCATTGACTCGGTCGATAGCCTGGCGCTGGCGCAGCGGCTCGACGCCGCCGCAGCTGCGGAAAACAAGAAGCTCGGTGTGCTGATCGAGGTTCACTTGAGCGGTGAAGCGACCAAAAGCGGTGTGGCGGAAGCCGAGCTGCCCGTCCTCGCTGAAAGTGTCGCCACTTTTCCGCATCTGCAGTTGCACGGGCTGATGACCATCCCGCCGTTCCTCGACCATCCCGAAGCGGTCCGCCCGTTTTTTCGCAAGCTCGCCGAACTTCGCGAAAAAGTGGCGCGGCGCATCGCCAAGCCTCTTCCCATTCTATCCATGGGCATGAGCCACGATTTCGAAATAGCGATCGAAGAAGGCGCCACGGAAATTCGTCCCGGCACGGCGCTGTTTGGCGCGCGCCCCGTCGCCGACCCGGGAGGGAATGTCGCCTGATTTAAGCTTATGGCGAAGCGGTTGGCGGTGCCTTCTCCCGGCTGTTAGAATCGTGACGGGCGAAAAGAGCCGAACCCAAGCGGATGGCGATTTCAAGCGTGACTCGGGAACAGATGCTCGCCTTGCTCCAGCCCAAAAATCTTCCGACCGCGCCGCTCAGGAAAAAGGACTGAACACATGCCGGACATCCCAGCGATTCAAGCCGAGTTGCGCGCCTACAAAATGGATGGCTGGCTGTTTTTCGATCATCACCACCGCGATCCGATCGCCGGAAAAATCCTGGGCCTGAAAGGCGACGCGATGGTCACCCGCCGCTGGTTCTATTTCATTCCGGCGAAAGGCGAGCCCCGCAAATTGGTGCACAAGATCGAAGCCGGCACGCTCGAGTCGCTCCCGGGCAAGACCTGGCAATACGCCGGATGGGAAGAGTTGCACAAAATGCTGCCCAAAATTCTTTCCGGCAGCAAAACCATCGCCATGCAATATTCGCCGGAAAACAATATCCCCTACATCGGCCTGGTCGACGCCGGGACCATCGAACTGATCCGCAAGATGAAAAAGAAAATCGTCAGCTCCGCGGATCTGGTCCAGAAATTCGAAGCGACCTGGAACGCCGAACAATTGTCCAGCCATCTGGAAGCCGGAAAAATTGTCGATCGCATCACCCGCGAGGCTTTTCAACGCGCCGCGAAATTTGTGCGGGAAGGGAAGCCGCTCAGCGAATTCGAGCTGCAGCAATGGATTCTCGAACAGTTCCGCGCCAACGGGCTGACCAGCCTCGACGCGCCCATCGTGGCCGTCCAGCCCAACAACGGCAATCCGCATTACGAGCCGCGGCGCGAGACTTCGCGGCCGATTCGCGCCGGCGACCTGCTGCTGCTCGACATCTGGGCGAAATTCAACCGCCCGGGAGCCGTCTACTACGACATCACCTGGGTCGGGTATCTTGGCCAGCGCGTGCCGGACTCCTACGCCAAGATTTTCCGCATCGCCAAGAATGCGCGCAACGCGGCGATTGAATTCGTAAAAGACGCGGTGGCCAAGAAGCGCACCATCCGCGGCTGGGAAGTCGATCGCACCACGCGCGAATCGATTCGCAAAGCCGGATACGGAAAATTCTTCGTGCATCGCACCGGCCACAGCATCGGCCAGGACGTCCATGGCAACGGCGCCAACATGGACGGCCTGGAAACCCGCGACGACCGCAAAATCGTGCCGAACACCTGTTTTTCGGTCGAGCCGGGAATTTATCTGCCGGAATTCGGCATTCGCACCGAAATCAATATGTATGTCGACGAAAAAGAAGCGCATGTTACCGGCGCGATTCAGGATGAAATTATTCCGCTGCTGGCCTAGGCCAATTTGAACGAAACTCCCGCGTCCGAAATCATCGTACCGGCAGTCACCGAGGATGTGGCCGCGAAACCGCGCCCGCGCAAAGCCTCCTTCAGTTTTGCCGGTTTGGGCGTCGCGATCCTGGGCTGGGCGGTTCCGGGCTTAGGCCATTTGGTTCTGGGCCGCTGGCGCCGGGCCCTCGCGTTTTTTATCAGCGTCGGCGGCCTGGCCATCACCGGCTACTTGCTGCGCGGGAATGTTTTTCCCCAGCACGCCTCGGATGCCTTCGGCCGCCTGGGTTTTTACGCTGACCTGGGTACCGGCGTGTTTTACTACCTCGCTCACTTCTTCGAGCGCCTCGGCCCCGATGTTTCGCGCGCGCTGGGTGATGACGGCACGCGCTTCATCGCGGCCGCGGGCCTGGTCAATGTGCTCAGCGCCTTCGACGCTTACGAAATTGCCGCGGGACGGCGGCGCTAGATGCTGGAACGATGCTCAGCGATGATGGCCGCCAGCATCGATGGCGTTTTTTTTCGAATCAATCATTTTGCGGCCATGATCTTGTTCGCGCTGCTGATTGCCACCGCTTTCGCAGCTTTGGGCCAGCGCAATGGCCTCGAGCGGTTGCGCTACGCGATTTGGTCGTTTGCCTTATTTATCTTGATCGGCGTCGGCATTGCCTGGCTCATGTATCCATTCAGCCACTGAGGTGCGAGGAAATGCTGCGAGCAAATGAATTGTTCCAAAGGAAAAAACGAATGAAGGTAGCCGCCGCAGTCCTGGCCGCAGTGATCGTTGGCGTCGTGCCCGCAGCTTTAGCTCAGAACCGCAGCGTCATGGTCGACGCCGGAAAGTCCACCGGACAAATCAAAAGCCTCACCGGGGTGAATGGCGGCCCCGCGCCAATGCGCGAAGGGCTGCCGAATCTGGTGCAGCAGTATCGTCAGACGAATATTGATATGGTGCGGACCCACGATTACATGGGCCCGACGGACATCGATGCGCGTTTCGATCCGGATGATCCCACGCTGGCCTGGCTGGTTCCGGATGCGACGGTGCGGCACCAGATTGTCGCAGCCGGGAACTTAGGTTCGATCTTTCCGGACTGGAGTAAGGACCCGGAAAATCCGGCCAGCTATCGCTTCGGTCCCACCGATGAAGCCATCGCCGCGATTGTTGCCTCCGGCGCCGAAGTCTATTACCGCATCGGCCGCAGCTGGTCCGCCCACAACAATCCACCGCCCGATTTCGACAAGTTCGCCTCAGTCGTCAAACATGTCGAAATGCATTACAACCAAGGCTGGGCCAACGGGTTTCACGATCGCATTCGCTACTGGGAATTTTGGAATGAGCCGGAAACTTTTTGGACCGGTACGCCCGCCCAGTTCTTTGTCCTCTATGAAAAAACTGCCAGGGCGCTGAAGAGCGCGGACCCGTCGCTGAAAGTCGGCGGTCCGGCCCTCGCCGTCCCATTTACGCCGCAGCCTTATCGCGAGGATTTTCTGGACTATTGCCGCGAGCACAAAGTCCCGCTCGATTTTTATTCCTGGCACAATTACACCGATGGCAGCGCGGACCCGCTGGAGCCGGCGCGCCTGGCCAAACAATTTCGCAAAATCATCGACGAGCATGGTTTTCCCCAGGCCGAAAGCATTCTCAGCGAATACAACCGCAGCGCTGATTTCACCGAGCCGATGAAAGCGGAATTGCGCAGCGCGGATAACGCCGCGTTCGTCGCCACCACGCTGATTTACCTGCAGGATGCTTCGGTCGACCGCGCGATTTATTATCGCGGCGACGCGTCCTGGATGGGGCTGTTTGACCTGGAAAAGAAACCGTACAAGCCGGCCTACGCGATTCGCGCCGTGGGAGAAATGAAAAAGACTCCCGAACGAATTGCGGCGACCGGCGGCGATGATGACGGCTTCGCGGTGCTGGCCGGCAAATCGGCGGACGGCAAGACGGTGCAAATCCTGATCAGCAACTACCAGGTTCCGGCAAACTACAAAGGCAACGTGATGGTGCCGCCTCCGGAATTTTTTGTGGGTGCGACGTTGCCGGATATGTCCAAAGTAAAGCTGCCGCCCAACCGCAACATCACCTACAAAAATAATGCAGGCTATGACCTGATCATTCAGAATCTGCCGTGGGGAGATAAACCCTACACCGTGCAGAGATATCGCCTGACCAATACGGAAGATTTGGCGCCGCTACCATCAACCGACGGCCGCGGAGGACAATTCAAAACCTCAAACGCGTTGCCGGCTCCGGGCATCGAGCTGATTGTGCTGAAGGAAAACTAAATTCTGGCCGGCGGCGCTTGTATTTTCCGCGAGCGGCCTCTAACGCTTATTTGACAGCGTTTTCGTCGCAAGATAACATTTGTTACGGTGCCGAAGTAGCTCAGTGGTAGAGCAGCCGATTCGTAATCGGCAGGTCGTGGGTTCAACTCCCACCTTCGGCTCCATCGACCTTCTTGCTGCCCGCCTTTTTTTTCTTCTCCGTTTGCAATTCGAATAACAACAGCGAATGAGCCGTCACCGCGTACGGCGTTTGCATCTTGAATACGCTGCCTTCGGGTAGATCGGGAATATTGGTGTCGAGCAGTAAGCACCACTGGTCGCCACCGACGCATTGGGGCAAGGTGAATTGCACCACGTCCTGGTAGACGTTGAGGACCAGCAGCAGCGTGGCGTCGTGGCCGAGTTGCTTCACACCGCTGGTCTGCGCGCGGCCGTCCATCAGCATGCCCAGGCAGCGCATGTTGGGATCGGCCCACTGCGAGCCCTGCATTTCACTGCCGTTGGCGTTGATCCAGGTGACGTCTTTGACTTCGAGTTCTTCGTTGTACTCGCCGGTGAGGAAGCGGCTGCGGCGCAGCACCGGATATTTGTGGCGCAGAGCCGTCAGCTTTTGCACGAAAGCGATCTGCGCCTGGTTCTGCTTGGCGGTATTCCAATCGATCCAGCTGATTTCGTTGTCCTGGCAGTAGGCGTTGTTGTTGCCGCGCTGCGTGCGCGCAAACTCGTCGCCCGCCAGCAGCATCGGGGTGCCTTGCGAGAGCAGCAGCGTCCCGAGCATGCTGCGCATCTGCCGCTGGCGGAACGCGTTGATCGCCGGGTCAGTCGGTGGGGCCTTCGGCGCCGCAATTCCAGGAGCGATTGTCGGAGCTGCCATCGCGATTATTCTCGCCGTTCGCTTCGTTGTGTTTTTCGTTGTAGCTGACGACGTCGTTCAAGGTGAAACCGTCGTGCGCGGTGAGGAAATTTACGCTGGCCCAGGGCTTACGTCCCTGGCGATTGAAGAAATCGCCGGAAGCGCAAAGCCTCGGCGTGATGACCGACGCCGCGGCCTGGCCGCGCCAGAAATCGCGGACATGATCGCGAAACTTATCGTTCCATTCGGCCCAGCCGGGAGGGAACGCGCCGACCTGATATCCGCCGGGGCCGCAATCCCACGGCTCGGCAATCAATTTTACGGTGCCGAGAACCGGATCCTGGCTGCAGGCTTTCAGGAATCCGCTTTGATTGTCGAAACCGTTTGGCTCGCGCGCGAGAATCGTGCCGAGATCGAAACGGAAACCGTCGACGTGGGTTTGCTCGACCCAATAGCGCAGGCTGTCGGTGACCATCTGAATGACCGCGGCTGTGGCTGAGATTCAGAGTATTGCCGGTCCCGGTATCGTTGATGTAGAGGCGCTTCTTGTCCGGGATCAGGCGGTAGTAACTGGCGTTGTCGATGCCCTTGAAAGAAAGCGTGGGCCCCAGCTGATTGCCTTCGGCGGTGTGGTTGTAGACCACGTCGAGAATGACTTCCAGGCCGGCATCGTGGAAATTGCTGACCATTTCCTTGAATTCCAGCAGGCTGCCGCCCCGGTCGAAGGCGTAGCGCGGATCGGGCGCGAAGAAGCCGATGCTGTTGTAGCCCCAATAATTGGTCAGGCCCTTTTCCAGCAGATAACTGTCATTGATGAAAGTGTGGATGGGTAAGAGCTCGACGGAAGTGACGCCGAGGGATTTTATATAGTCGACGGCTTTTTTGGAACCGAGGCCGGCGTAAGTGCCACGCAGCCTTTCCGGAACGCCGGGATGCAATTTGGTGAAACCCTTCACGTGAGTTTCGTAAATGATGGTGTCGTCCCAGGGAACCTGGCGATGCAGGGGCTGGCCCTTCCAGTCGAAGCCGGGGTCGACCACGATGCATTTGGGCATGAAGGGCGCGCTGTCGCGCTCGTCGAAGGTAGTGTCGTCGCCCGATTCCATTTTGTAGCCGAAGACCGCCGGATTCCATTTCAGTTCGCCGAGGTGCGCGCAGGCGTAGGGATCGAGCAGCAATTTGTTGGGATTGAAGCGATGGCCGGCGTCGGGCGCGTAGGGGCCGTGCACGCGGTAGCCATAAACCGTGTTCGGGCGGATATCGGCGAGATAGCCGTGCCAAATCTGATCGGTATATTCGGGGAGTTCGATGCGGTCGAGCTCTTGCGCTCCGGTCTTATCGAAGATGCAGACTTCAACTTTGGTGGCGTTCGCGGAGAAGACGGCGAAGTTGGTGCCCTTGCCATCCCAGGTTCCGCCGCGCGGGTAGGGATTTCCTTCTTGAATCCTGGTTTTCAGCGACGACGCCATCTAGGAGGTCCCTTTTTGGTGCAGTTGATTTATGAACGCGCTCCGCACTCTCAAATGGCAGGTCATTGCGAATGACACTAGCAGGAGAGAAGTGGCGAGCCTTACAAACTCAATAGGCAAATAACTTAGCAAGGAAAAGGGTGGAAGTAACCCCCGGAAAGTTAAATTTTTACGATGTAAGGAATATGTGCGGGGTCAGGGATTTCGCGGGATTTACATTCGCGCCGGTGTCTCAGCGAGCGCGAGATTTCGGGGCGATGGCCGCGCAACCTCGGCCGTTCCCGGCCGAGGCGCGTGGCGAGCTGAAAATTTCCCGACGCTAGCCCAGGAAGCTGAGCGTCGGCGTAGTGAAGTTCGACAAGTTGGGGAAGATGGTGGGCAAATCGCTGGCGCCGACGCCGAACCATTGGGCCAGCGTGGCGCCGTACTGATCCACCGAGGTGGTCGGAATCCAGCGGCCGTTGTTGCCGACATCGTCGGGACCGCCCAAAGCGAGCGTGGGGAAAGTGCCGTAGAGATCACCGCCCTGCACCGCGCCGCCGACGACCATGTGATGGCTGCCCCAGGCGTGATCGGTGCCGCCATTGGTGCCGGGTTGGAAGGTGCGGCTGAAATCCGAAAGCGGTGAAGGAGGTGACTTGCGGACCCACGCCCAATTCGACGGTCGCGTTGTAGAAAGCGGTGAGCGCGGGATCGAGCTGCGAGAGCAAAGCCACCTGGGTGGGCAATTGCGCGCTGTGCGTATCGAACCCGCCCAGCGAGCAGAAGAAAATCTGACGCTGCAGACCGAGAGCGGAGCGGGCCTGGATGATCTCCGCGACTTGTTTGAGTTGCCCGCCGATGCCGGTGGTGGGGAAAGCAGTTTGCAAAGCCGGCAGACCTTTTAGAGCCGCGCCCAGAATCTGGCTCTCGGCGATGGTCTGGCTCATAACCGCGCTGGTGTCCTGCACCAGCGAGATGCCGGAATCAAAAGTGAGCAGTTGTTGGAAGGCCACGAGCCGGGCGCTGTCCGAAGCCGAGCTGGAAAAGCCGGTCAAGCCCGGAGTTGAACCGGGGATCAAGGCGTACGGCTCGGTCTGCGCGCCATTGCAGATAATGGCGCCGCCGGCAACCGAAGTGATTGGTGGATATTGCGCGCCGGCGTTGAGAGATTGCAGCACATCCGCGGTTCGGCCCGCCCATCCAGTGGGAGAATAGCCGTCAAACTGCGCCGTTTGCCACTGGCCTTGCTGATCGGAGTGCGAGAACAGGTTCACCGGAATGGTCGCGGAGTTGGCTTGAAACTGCGCGCGGGTAACGGGCGTGGCGAGGGTGCCGACGTTAGCGACCAGGGCCATTTGTCCGCTGTTGAACAGGCCTTGCAAACCCGGAGTATTGGGATGCAGGCCGTAGGGAACTTTTCCGGTTTTGGTGACAATGGGCAGCAGAGAACTCTGCGGCAGCGCGAGATTGGAGCGAATGGTCGCGTAGTTGGCATAGCCGGCGGTGTCGTTCGGAATCAGCAGATTGTTGCTGTCGTTTCCGCCGAACAAGAAGATGCAGACCAGCGCCTGGTAACCACCGGCGGCGGGAGGCGCGGCCAGGGCGTGGATCATGTTCAGGCGCCCGAGAGCGGCCGTCATTCCAAACGAAGCCGCGGTGCAGCATCCGGCCCGCACGAAATCTCTTCGCGACATTCCTTTTTTTCGAGACATGCTCACACTCTCCGCGGCGACCGCCGAAAATCTGGAATTAGTGCCGAACCTGATATTGCGACGACGAGGTGACCAAATAAATCGCGGTCTGGGCCTGGCGGCTGGCCTGGTTACTGCCGGCCGGCACCGCCTGCACCGCCGTCACGATGGCGGTCTTCATGTCCGAGGACATCGAGCCGTGCAGCAATAGTGCGTTCAAAGCGTCGACCATCGCGGCGGGATTGGAGGCTTGCGCCGCCCAACTGGAAAAGTTCACGCTCTCGCCGCCGAAACTGCCGAAGGCGAAGGTATTGACCCAGTTCACGCGGTTCAGCGACGTGGCGGTGGTGAGAATTTGAAATTCAGGACCGAGACTCGTAGTGCCGGGAACTACGTAATTGGGCGCGTAAAAATTGAAGACGCTGGGAGAAAACAGCGGATTCTCGCCCATGTTGCCGGAGTAGTAGGAAAGATTGGAACCGTCGGTGGTGGCGCCAAAAGCGCGCATCACGCCGGAGATCAAAAGAATTGGATCCTGCAAGTGACCATCGGTGCCGACGGCGGTGGCCGGATCGTCGCCGCGCCGGGCCTCCGAATCCATCAGGATGGCGGTGATCACGGACTTCATGTCGCCGCGAACTCCCGAACCGTTGTTGGCGAAAACCGCGGCCACGCGTTGCACGTAAGCCGGACTCGGATTGCTGGTCACCAGGTGCTGAATTAATTGGCTGCAAACGAACGGGCCGATATTCGGATGGTTGAAGATATTGTCCAGCGCACCGTTTAAATCCTGAACCGAAGATTGTCCCGCGGGGAGTAAACCGCCGCCGGCGGCGCCGGGATAGGTGAGCAATTGTTTGGTGCCCATATCGTGGTTGGAATCGACGGGGACCATGGGACCAATCCAGTAAGCCGGGTTGTACTTTTGCTGGGTGTTTCCCGGCGTGAGCGGATAGGTCCAGCCGGTGTAGGCCCGGGCGAAAGCTTCCACTTGATCCTGGGAATACGTGGGAATCGGAAGATTACTGGCATCGAGCTGGGGTGAACCGTCGGGATTCAAAAGCCCGGTACCCAAAGTGAAAAGCTGCATGGCCTCGCGGGCGTAGTTTTCGTTGGCGTGATCGCCGGCGGCAACGTTGGGCTTGCCGTTGTTGACCATGTCCAGCCAATGGCCCATGGCGGGAGAAACCGTCACGTCGTACATGATTTTCCGGTAATTGGAGAAGGCGTCGCTATCGAGCAGGCGCAGCCAATTGGTATAACCATTGGGATCGCCGACCTTGTCGCCGCCGATGACCCAGATGTAACTCAGCGCGAGGGCGACGCGCTGCCGCAACTGATCCTGAGCCGTGAGGTTGATGACCCAATAGCGCTGCTGCAATGGGCCGAGGCTGGTTTCGCCATCCAGGGGGTCGGGATACGGGGTGATGGGCGCCGTGTATTGAGCGTTCAGGAAATTCTGGAAGCCTTGAACCTGAATCTGGTTGATGACCGCGGGCGTGGGGCCGAAGGTGGTTTGCTCAGCGAAACGAGCGGCCGGCGCGGCGGGGATGGTGATGGTTCCGATGACTTCCGCATTCAGGCTGTTCGATGGGCTAGCGCCCGGATCTGGATTGGCCACGTCGACGGCGACCGCTCCCACCTGCGCGGCAGAGGCTGTTCCGGTAGCGGTTAATTGAGTGCTGGAGACAAAAGTGGTGGTGAGATTGGCGCCGCCGAAGGAGACCGTGGCGCCGCTGACGAAATTCGAGCCGGTAATGGTCAGCGTGAAATTGCCGACGTTCAGCGATGCGGGTGAAATGTTGGATATTTGGGGAATGGGATTCCAGAGCGTGACGGCGCTGGAGCTGTTCACCGAGTTCTTCGAAGATTCTTCGGCTTCGATCGTTACCGAATTCGGGGAGGGCAGAGTGGCGGGCGCGGTGTAATTTCCGTTGGCGTCGATCAGTCCGCTCGCGGCGCTGCCTCCGGCGACTCCATTGACCAGCCAGGTGAGCGGCTTGGTGGTGATCGAAGGCGTGAATTGCTGAGTTGAACCGGCGCGGACATTGGCGGTGCTGGGAGAAATCGTCAGCGTGTCGCCGACCGGCGGGCCCGGTGGGGTATACCCGTTCGGCGTGAGCGCGCAGCTGGAAGTCATCAACATCAGAACGACGATGGCGATTGCAAAGATCGATGAGCGACGCACTGGGCCCCCTGGCAGCTCGGGTCGGGAATTCGGTGTGCGATCCAACCCGCTAAATCGGAAAGTGTTGCGCCCGCGCTCGTTAAAAAAATCCAATCTAACGAAACGGCGTGCGAGGAGAAGAGCCTAACAAGGCGGGCAGCAGGGGGTAAGCTGGTTTAAGGTTCCGATTTAGGACCTGTCCCCAAGTACCAGCGGGTGAAATTGGGCGTTCGCTTTAGTTCAGTAACGAAATCAAAACCCGGAAGAACTTTTAGTTTTGATCTTTGGCGTGTTTTTTTTGGGAGAACTTGCGGCGCAGGTCGGGCCAGAATTCCTTAAGTTCGACGCCAATGGCGTCATAGGCGACCTGCGTGCCCCAGACGCTGGCGGTGTTGGAGAGGGTTTTGTCTTCGTGCGGGTGATAGCTGTAGGTGACGATTCCGGCCGCGACCGCGGAACCGAAAATCTCCGAGGCGTTGAACTGCGTGTTTCCCGAATCTCCGCGGGTAATGGCCAAACGGCTGAGCGCGTAGCCGGTGCGGCGCAGAAAGCTGCCGTGGCCGAGCTGGTAGTAGCGCGGGTCCTGGCGCAAGATCGAGGGGAAGACGGCGCCGACCATGTACGCTTCGGTTAGTCCATCGCCAAGCGCCGAGGCATAACGGATTCCGTAGGACCCCCAGCCCTGCCCGTACCCCGGCTCGCTGTTTTCCGCCTGGCTGATTCCGGCGATGGCGGCGTACCACGCGAATTGAAACGGATCAAACGACGAGCGGGTGACCAGTTTGAATTTCTGGCCGACGGTCAAGGGAGGCAGGTACTGCGAACTTTCGACGGTGGCGAAATTCGGCATGGCATAAAAAAGACGGTCTTTGGAGCCGGCGCTCTGATCTTTATTTGGGCCGACGGGAAGCGGTTTATCCGGAAGCGTTTTCTGGGCGCCAGCAGGTGCCGAAGCTGGGGCGGATGGGTCGGAGTTGCGCCTGGCTTGGAACCTGCGGATCGGCCAATGGCGCCGTCTTCGGAGCCGGATCTTGAGCCCTGGAGACTCCCGGCGTCGCCAACAGCACCGCGATCATTACCAGTAACGCGAATAGAAACCCCCACAGCCCCCACGAACGAATGGTCATCTACTGTTAATTATCTCCTGACTGCTGGCCGGTACATTAAAGAGTTGGATTGCTGGTTTCCTTGGCCGGTTGCCCGGCCGAGCGTGCGCCAAAATGCTGCTGAAAGGTGAACACTCCCGGATACGATTAAGTTGCGGCGAGGGAGGGAACGAAATTCCGATTATTTGGGAGAGCTCGAGCGCGAGCTGGAACCGTAAAAATCGTCAGAATTGATGGGCTTACTCCCGAGACCCAGCTGCAGAACCTGCATGGTGCTACTGCGGTCGAATACTTTATCGGGAAAGTAGCGCTTGACCACCAGCCGGAAACCGCCAAAAGCGACTCCAGCGACAATCGCAAACATGCACAAAACCCCGGCGCCGACGATCGAGCCAACAATCATGGCGCCGATGCTGGGTTCTTTGAATTGGAAAGTGGGTTCGTTCCAGGTCACTTCGGAACCGGATTGAATCTGATTCAGCAGTTGATCGGCCTCGGCTTTGGTGCGTGCGCCCGAAACGATGGCCAGCAGCGTGATGGATCGCTTGGCGAACAGCGGGTTCAGAGCGTTCTCGGTGGACGCCGGATTCAGATGATAGAGCTGCTGCAAATCGACGAGGCGCTTTTGCGCGACTTGCGGCGTGGGGAAGTCGGCGATGAGCAGATTCAATTCGCGGCCGTCGACTTTATATTTGGCGACTTCCGCTTCCGCGCCGTGCGAAAAACCCAGCCAGTCGTCGGCGGACACCGGGAAAAAATTGATTGAGAGCCACCGGCCCGAGGATGTATTTGTCGGAGCGATCGACGAAACCTTTCGTCGGGCAAATGCTCGGCTGAGCGCCGGCAGCGGACCTTGTTCGGATTTCGGTGTCGACGGCAGCGACCAACGCGTTCAAATCCAGGCCGCGCTTTTGAAGATCCGTGCCGTGAACGTCCAGCACCAGATTCCCGTCGAGCAACAACGCTCGCTCGCGCGAAATGACCGAGTGATCGCCGGGAGCCGAATGGGCCATGTCCGGCGAACGCAAGTACGAATACAGCCCGTATGCTCCGCTGGGATCTTTCATTCGATACAGAGCGACACTTCGAAGAGCGATCTTTGTCGCGACGAATAAGCCGCCTTCTCGCCGAGACGATTCCGTATTCGTGTGCACGGCTTCCGTCTTCGGATCCTTAAATCCAATGCGTCGGCGCGAGAGTGGCGCCAGCACTCCAACCGGCAAAAGTTTGCGGCAAGGTCGACTTTGCGCGGACGCAGGGATCAGCCGCGACGAAAGAGCAGGAAAAGAGACACAACTATAAAAGGTCGGATTTTCGTCACAATCATTAGATGCCGATAGCCTACTTCGGGTTCCCGTCGGAGGCCAAGGTGGCGGTGCCGCCGCCCGAGCCGGGATGGTTGTCCGAAACCAGCTTCGACTTATCGTACGACAGGCTGTTGAGACTTTCCAGGTAGGAGGCGATGCCGCGGTACAGGCCGTCGGCGACGCGCTGGCGCTGGTCGGTCTTGCGCAGGAGTTTTTCGTCGTTGGGATTGCTGATAAAGGAGATTTCGGAGAGCACCGAGGGCATGTTGGCGCCGATCAGGACCACGAACGGGGCCTTTTTCACACCGCGGTTGCGCTCGTTCTGATTGACCAGCTGCAGGCGGTGGGTCAGCGAATCCTGGATGTCGTTGGCCAGTTCCTTCGATTCTTCCACTTTTTCGTTGCGGGCGATTTTCTTGATGATGTCCTGCAGGTCGTGCAGCGATTCCTGGGCCAGCGCGTTTTCGCGGGAGGCGACTTCCATGGATTCGGCGGAGGTCGCGAAATTCAAATAGTAGGTTTCGATGCCGCGCGCGGCCTGGTCGTGGCTGGAATTGGCGTGCACCGAGATGAACAAGTCGGCTTTGGCGTCGTTGGCGATGGCGGTGCGCTGCTCCAGCGGAACGAAGGTGTCGTCCTTGCGGGTGTAAATCACCTCGGCGCCGGGAAGCTTTTCTTCGATTTCCTTGCCGAGCTTCAGTGCGACGTCGAGGCACAGATCCTTTTCCATCAAGCCGTGCGGGCCGATGGTGCCGGTGTCGTGTCCGCCGTGGCCGGCATCGATGACGATGCGATTGATTTTCAGGCCGAGGGCGCGGGTCAGCGAGCGGTTGCCGTCGCGCGTGGGTTTGGACGCCGAAGGAGCGGCCAGCGCAGCGGTTTTGGAGTTGTCGGGTTTCGTCAGCGAAGTCGGAGCCGGAGCCGGGGGAGTTTTCGCGCTCGCGGTTTTGGTTGCAGTCTTGGCGGAATTAGCGCCGATCGAGGCGGTCTTACTATCGGCGGCCGCGCTGACGTTCGCTTCTTCGGCCACGGCGGCGAGCCGGGCGTCTAGTTTTTCTGAATCTGGATTGTCCGCGACGACTTCGGTGCTGGCGGATTTGGGCGCGGGCACTGGTGCGGGCGCTACCGGGGCTGGCGTTTTTTGTGCAGTAGCGACCGAATTGGATTTCACTTCGATCACCAGGCGATATGGATTCGCCAGCAAATAGGCGTTGGCGTCGCGGGCGCCGTCAACGTCCAGGACCAGCCGAACCACGCCTTCACGGTTCTGACCGATGCGCACCGATTTGAGCAGGCCGGCTTTGACGTCCAGGGTTTTCTTGGAAAGCTGCGGCGTCAACTGCGCTTTGTGAATGTCGAAGTAGATGCGATCCGGGGAAGCGATATGCGCGGAATTAAAGGAAACCGTGTCTTCCAGGGTGACGACGATGCGCGTGGCGTCGCTGGCGTTCCAGGTTTTTACGTCGAGGACATGGGGCGTGCCCTTCCCGCTTTCGCGCTGGTCGATGATCTTGCCTTTAAGTTCCGGCAGCGATGGGTTCGGCGCAGCGGCAGCGGCGGCGACCGCCACGGCCGCTGCCGCAGCCGCTGCTTCCTGCTTCTGTTTCGCTTTTTCGCGGGAATCGGCGATTTCTTTTAATTCGGTGCGGGCTTCGTCCGACTTGTCAGATTTGGGAAATCGCTTCAGATAGTCTTTCAGCGTAACTTCGGCGGCTTCGGGCTCGCTCAATTCGTCCTTCTGCAGTTTGCCGATGGAGAAGAGCGCTTCACCGCGATAGCGGCTGCCGGGATATTGCTTCAGCAAAAAATTATAGGTTTCGATGGCGGACTGAAAATATTTCGCGTCGTAGGCCCGGCCCATTTCTTCGTAAAGTTCCGCTTCGGCGACCAGGGCGGGCGTGACTTCTTCGGCCGAGGGAGTGATCAGGTAAACGCGGTGAAACGAAGTGATGACCTGCTTGTAGTCGCTGATTTTGCGATCGCGCTGCGGCGCGCCCTCGAGGATGGTGCGCAGCCGGACGGCGCGTTCGAACTGGTCGCGCGCTTCGTTCTTGCGGTCAGCGCGGACCGGCGCAGCGGAGCAAGCCAGCAATACGAGCGCCAGCGAGAGCCACACAGTCGCCGATTTAGTTTTTATGGAAAATACGCCACTCATTCGTTTACGAAAACTACCCGGCCATTCGCATCGACAACTTTTCGCACTGGTTTTTTTGGCGGAAACCAGAGCGTAGAGTTGCGACCCGACTCGGGCCGAAAGTATGCGTCAGTGACCTTTTGCACGTACCGTTGCGTTTCCGCATAGTGCGGAACGCCGCCGCTCCGATCCACCGCGCCCTCACCGGCATTGTAAGCCGCAAGAGTCTTCGGCAAATCGTTGTCGTAACGATCGAGCAGCGATTTCAGGTACGACGTCCCGCCTTCCACATTCTGCGCGGGATCAAAAGGATTACCGACGCCAAAGCGTTGTGCCGTCCCAGGAACCAACTGCATCAACCCCACGGCGCCCTTGCGGGACACCGCGTGCGAATTCCACCCGGACTCCGTGCTGATCACGGCTTTGACCAGCGCAGGATCCATATTATGGCGCGCGGCCGCATCGCGAACGATGCGATCGAGCTTGCCATCCGTGCCACCAAGAGTTTCATTCGCCGAACTGCCCGCCTGAATCCCTTCCGGAACTTCCGGAAGATTAAACGCCGATTGAGCCGGCGTAGCAGGCGAAACAGCCGAAGGCAAACTTATAGTACTCCGGTGACGCGGCTTTGGGGAATCTGCATTTACGAAGACGCGCTTCCCGTGCTCGTCTACGGTTGTCGTGATCTGGGCGCGCAGCGGCGACAGCGAGAAAGAAGCAACCGCCGGCGACCAGCACTGCAACTGGGATGCAGTTTTTCGTCATGTCATTTGCCTGCCGCGCTTTCACGCGGCTTGATTCTTCGACAGCTCGGCCCTGGGGAAGGCAGAAACGCACCACTTTCGCGAAATATGAAACAGTTGAACGAAAGGAAACCCGGCACCGTGGGGCGGACCCCTCCGGCGTAAGGTACTGGCGCTGTTGCGATTATAGCGTCCGGTCGAGGATGGGGACTACCTGGTCGAGGGCGTTTTGTATGCCCGATGTGTCTTTACCGCCAGCCTCGGCCAAATCGGGGCGGCCGCCACCGGAACCGCCCACCAGTTTGGCCAGTTCCTGGACGATCTTTCCGGCGTGGAGCTTGGGGTTGAGGTCCTTGGTAACTGCTGCAATGAGAGAGACTTTGCCGTCTTCGGCGGTGGCCAGGACCACGGCTCCCGAGCCGATTTTCTGGCGCAGGACGTCGACCAACTGGCGCAGCGATTCGCGGTCAAAACCGTCGACTTTGGCGGCAATCAGGCGAACCCCCTTTACGGTTTTCGCCTGTTCGACCAAATCGGCAGCGATGGAACCGGCCGCTTTGCGTTTGGAGGCTTCGAGCTGCTTTTCGAGCTGCTTGGTTTCTTCGAATTTGCGCTCGAGCGCGGCGAGGACTTCGTCTTCGCCGGCGTTCAACATTCCGGCGACGGATCGAAGCGTGGAAATTGCCTTCTGATATTCGCTGAGGGCGCGGTCGCCGGTGATGGCTTCGATGCGGCGGACTCCGGCGGCGACCGAACCTTCGCTGAGAATTTTGAACACGCCGATTTCGCCGGTGCGATGCACGTGCGTGCCGCCGCAAAGTTCCTTGCTGTAGAAACCGCGGGGCGCGGCGGCGTCGGGGACGGTGACGACGCGGACGTTGTGCTCCGGATACTTGTCGCCGAAGAAGGCGATGGCGCCGGAGGCGAGGGCGTCGTCGATATTCATGATGTCCGTTTGCATTTGCAGGTCGCGGACGATTTCTTCGTTCACTTGCTGCTCGATTTCGGCGAGTTCGCTGGCATCGACCTGGGCGAAATGCGAAAAATCGAAACGCAGATAATCCGGCGCGACCAAGGAGCCGGCCTGCTTGACGTGCGTGCCGAGAATATTGCGCAGCGCGGCGTGCATCAGGTGCGTGGCGGTGTGGTTGCGCATGTCGCGCAGGCGACGCAGCGGGTCGGCGACGGTGGCGATGCGGTCGCCGACGTGCAGATCTTCTTTGGCGACGATGCGATGCGCGATCAGGCCGCTGACCGGGTAATACGCGCCGCGAACTTCGGCGAGTTCCATGGCGCCGGAATTGTCGTAGAACGCGCCGGTATCGGCGACCTGGCCGCCGGATTCGGAATAGATCGAGGTGCGGTCGAGGACGACTTCGGCTTCTTCGCCGGCTTTGATTTCGTTTACCGCGCCGGATTTGGTGACGATGGATTCAATGCGTGCGTCGCGGGCTTTGGTGCCGAAGTAAAAATCGGGCTCGGTTTTGAAAGCTTGCGCGAGTTTAGCGTAGACCGGGTTGGCGGACTCCTTGTGCGCGCCTTTCCAGGAAGCGCGAGCGCGGGTGCGCTGCTCATCCATGGCAGCTTCGAATCCGGGCCAATCGACGCCGACCTCCGAATCTCGCGCGACATCCTCGATAAAATCTCGCGGGAGCCCAAACGTGTCGTAGAGCTCAAATATGTCTCGGCCGGCGAGTTGCGGCGCGCGAGTCTCTTGCTGCCCAGCCGATCCTCGTTTAGCACTGACGATCAACTCGTCCAATTTTCTCAGAGCGATATCAACCGTTCTGGCAAACTGGGTTTCTTCAGCTTTCACCATCTTTGAGATGCGATTCGCCGTCTCGACTGAGTTCCGGATAGGCAGTCTTCATTTCGTCCACGACTGCAAAAATCATCTCGAAGAAAAATGGCGAGCTTTGACCCAACAGGCGGCCGTGATGGATCGCGCGCCGCATGATTTTCCGCAGAACGTAGCCGCGGCCGTCATTCGACGGGACGACGCCATCGTTGATGAGGAAAGTAGTGGCGCGGGCATGGTCGGCGATGACGCGCAGGGAAGCGGCGCCCCCGCGGCCTTTCTCCAGCGATTCTTCTTTCGCGAGATCCACGTGACAGAGTTCTGCCGCGCGTTTAATTAACGGAACGAACAAATCAGTTTCGTAATTTGAAATTACGTTTTCGAGGACGGCGGTGACGCGTTCGAGACCCATGCCGGTGTCGACGGAGGGCTTGGGCAGCGGATTCAAGGTGCCGGTGGCGTCGCGATTGAACTGCATGAAAACGAGATTCCAGATTTCGACGTAGCGGCCGCACTCGCAGGGGAACTGGCAATCGGTGTGGCCCTGGTCGGACGCGGCGACACCCATGTCGTAGAAAATTTCGCTGCAGGGACCGCAGGGGCCGGTATCGCCCATGGCCCAGAAATTATCTTTCAGGCCGGGAATTTCGAAGATGCGATCTTTGGGCGCTCCGACCTTGAGCCAGAAAGTCGGCTGCTTCGGCGTCAGTCGCCGAGCGTGACGCCGGGAGAAACTTCGGCGCCGCCGAAAACGGTGAAATACAGCTTCTCCAGCGGAAGCGCGTACCAATCCGGGGAAGTGAGCAGTTCCATGGCGTAGGCCACGGCCTGTTCCTTGAAATAATCGCCGAAGGAAAAATTGCCGAGCATTTCGAAGAAAGTGTGATGGCGGTTGGTGAAGCCGACATTTTCCAGGTCGTTGTGCTTGCCGCCGGCGCGCACGCATTTCTGGCAAGTGGTGGCGCGGTTGTAGTCGCGGTGTTTCGAGGCCGAGGAAAACGTCCTTGAACTGGTTCATGCCGGCGTTGGTGAAGAGCAGCGTGGGATCGTTGGCCGGGACGAGCGAAGAGCTGCGCACGACCTTATGGCCGCGCTCTTCGAAAAATTTCAAGAACGTGCTGCGGACTTCGTTGCCGGTCCAGTTTTTTTGCGCTGTCATGCGGTTCGGGATCGCCTCGGTTAGAGAGTCAATCATTATCGCAAATGCGTTGGGTGGGTCGCAACGATGGGCGTTCGTGGCGTTTTGTTTCGTAGGAACTGCAATGGCGGAACCTTACCACAGAGGACACAGAGAAAAACTGGATAGCACGGAGAGTTTTGGTGCGGGGGAAATCGAAGAGAGATCCCTCGTCGGCGCGCGAAAGTCGTGCGCCTCTGTCGGGATGACGACGAAGAGCACAACGGCGGCTGCAAGGTCAACGGCGCCCACACTTCGCAGAAACCGCGAAGAGTGGGCGCCCTGCAAGGTCTGTGCGACTTAGTCTTTGTCTTTCATTTGGGCCTTCTTGGCAGCGGCTGCGGCGGTCCACGGCGGGACGATGCCGTTGACGCGGGCGTAGGCGATGGACTGGCCCAGGTGTTCGTGCGCGTGGGTGACGAGCAGATAGATGTCGTCACCGTAGTTCGCGTCGGGACCGAACTTCGGCAGAGGTTTGGCGAAGTCGGCGTTGGTCAGGTTGGCGATGGCGGCGTGCGCGCTGTCGAACGACTTGTTCAGCCACTCGATGATCTGCGCTTTGTCGGTTGTCGATTTCTCGAAGGTTTTGGGATCAAATCCGGCAGGGAGCGGCGCGCCGATCGCGTTTGGGATGTTGAAGTTTGCGGCGGACACGTGCAGGAAAACTTCCGCGATGGAACGAACTCCTTCGGCTGGGCGGTAGTTGTATTTCTCCTGCGGGATGGCTCCGGCGAGGCTAACAAACTGTTTGTGCATGCCGTCGAGATCGAGGAGCGACTGCGGCTTCATGTCGTAACTGGGCGGAGTCTTGTCGGCGGACTGCGTTGCGGGAGCGGTGGCCGATTGTTGCGGATGGTTCACGCCGGCAAAGGCCGGGACGGTGAGCAGAGACAGGGCAACGAGCGAAAGAAGCAGATTTTTCATAGTGAATCTCCTTTGGCAAATCTCGAGTGTTCAGAATCAGGATTTCCGCGATTCGGGCTGTCCGTTCGCGGACAATGGCGACGAAAGGCCCATTTTTATTGCTGTTTCTGCACGTCCCCGGGTAATGCTGCTGTGTGGCTTAGACGCGGGAAAGATGAAATGTCATCACTGGAAATGCGAATTTCGGTGGTCGATGTGGCTTCGGTTTAGGCCTGGGCAAGAAGATGGGATCGAAGAGAGATCCTTCGTCGCTTCGCTCCTCTGGATGACGGCCAAAAACGGTTTGGGTGGTGGGACGAAAAGACTAGGAGAAGCGGAGGCCTTGGTCGGTTCAGTGGTGATCCGCAAAAACGGGCAGAGCCAATTATTGGTCGGCGGGTTCGGACCCGCCGGAGTCGGGGTCGACGTCGGGGAGAGCGTCGGCGTCGACGTTATCTTCCTGGGTGGTGGCCGGGCGGTTGGCTGCGGCGCGTTTTAATTCGGCGCGGATGAGTTCGGAGGAGAATCCGGCGGCGAGGAGGCTGCGGTAGATGCTCGCGGTTTTCTTTTGGTCGAGTGGCGCGCCGCGCAGGCGGGCAAGGCGGCGTTCGACGCGGGTGCGGAGCAGCGCGGATTCGTCGGTGTCGGCGAAAACTTTGGCGAGGGCGTCGTCGATGTAGCGGTCGGGGACGCCGCGCTGGCGGAGTTCGCGAGTGATGCGGAAGCGGCCCTGGCGGCGCAGTTTGGCGTGCTGCGCGGCGTAGTCGAAGGCGAATTTTTCGTCGTTGAGATAATTCAGTTCGCGCAGGCGGGCGATGACTGGCGGGACCAGGTCTTTGTCTTCGGCGCGGCGTTCGAGGTGCTGCTTCATTTCGTGGATGGAGAAGGCGCGGCGCATGAGTGCGCGTTGCGCGGACATGTAGAGTTGAGTGTTGGTGGAAAGTTTGCGGCTGGGGGCGCGGGAACGCATGCGAGGAGGATAGTGGAGTGCGGTGAGGAGGTAAAGGAGTCAGGGAATAGATCGCGCTACCGATCTAACGTCACGTCAGTGTTTTGCGATGACTGAATGGCCTTATTGGACACGCGTTTCAGGCTCTGAGTAGCACGATTTATGTCGGCCTGAGTGATATGCGGCGGTTGCCCTGCTACGTCAAAGAAAATGAATTCGGCGTTGCCTTCATCGTCGAACAGATCGCTTACGACCATATTCCTGCTATTTCCCGGAGCGCCATATTGAAACCCGCGGAAGCTAGGGGTATGAAATGAGTAGATTCCCGAATGGCCCGGATCGGGCATCGCGATAGCCTTAAGGATCAGTAGAGTTGAGTTACGGCTCGCCGCTTCGCGAGAAGAAAATGCATTCACACTTGCGGGCGTGGTAGTGAGCATCAATCGAAAAAAATGTATAATCCGAAGATATTGCTTCATCGCCGAAGTTTCTCCGCAGCGTTTCTTCGCCTCCCGATTTGCTCGCGACATTTTTCACAAAGGCTCGGGCCGGTTCTGTTGAGAACCGAACTGCAACTCCAGAATCGAATGAAATGACAAGGCCTTGGCCGACAATTTTGGTTTTGGTTTGATTGAAGTCGGTCCAAGGAAGTTCAAATTCGTAGCCGAAGCGGGAAAATTCTGCAGCTCGCGATTGGTTTAGCGATGTGTTCTGCAGTTCGCGAGGTGTGTCGCTCAACTCCGGGATTTTCCTGCCGTTATGCCGCGCCCACAGCGCGAAGGCAGTTTGTACCCCGAAGAGCCAGAGATATGCGAAAGCAACTACAAGTGAGGCCCCAACCCAGATGAGCATTCGTCTAGATTTCGACATTCGAGGAATCACCTTCCACGGGATACAGGTCCGACGGACAGACCTTCGCTCACGATGACGCCTTGTCGGCGCCGGCGCGCGAAAAATTTACGAGCGGGCGCCGCCGGTGCGGTCGAATTCGGTCATGGCGCGTTCCATGTCCTCGCGCGCGGAATCGGCGGAGGAGCGGACACCCTGGACGCGGAGACGGAAATCGTCCGGATTGGAAGCGCGCAGAATCGCTTCTTCGAAGGTGATCAGGTTGCGGGAATACAAATCGAAGAGCGACTGATCGAAAGTCTGCATGCCGTACTGGCTGGTGCCAGCCGCGATGGCGTCGCGAATCATGCGCGTTTTGTCGGGGTTGATGATGCAATCGCGAATGTAACCGGTGGTGATCATGACTTCGACCGCGGGGACGCGGCCGCTGCCATCGGCTTTGCGCACCAGGCGCTGGCTGACCACGGCTTTCAACGTGCCGGCGAGCTGCAAACGAATCTGTTTTTGTTCGGGCGGCGGAAAGACGGCGATGATGCGCTGAATGGTTTCGGTCGCGTCCAAAGTGTGCAAGGTGGACAAAACCAAGTGGCCGGTTTCGGCGGCGAGAATCGCGGTGGAAATGGTTTCCAGGTCGCGCATTTCGCCGACCAGGACGACGTCGGGATCCTGACGCAAAGCAGCGCGCAACGCGGTGGAGAACGAGGCGGTGTCGACTTCGACTTCGCGCTGGTTGATGAAACCCTTTTTGTCGCGGTGCAGATATTCGATCGGGTCTTCGATGGTGATGATGTGCTCGGAGCGCAGCGAATTGATGCGGTCGATCATCGCGGCGAGCGTGGTCGATTTACCGGAACCGGTGGTGCCGGTGGTGAGAATCAAACCGCGCTGCTCTTCGCAAACCTGCGAAAGGATGCGCGGGAGCTCGAGTTCCTCGATGGTGCGAATCTTGGTGGGAATGACGCGCAGGACCATGCCGACGTTGCCGCGCTGCTGGAAAACGTTCACGCGGAAGCGTCCGAGGCCGGCGACGCCGTAAGCCATATCGAGTTCGGCGGTTTCCTTGAATTTCTGCTTCTGCCGGTTGGTCATCATGCTGAAGGCCATGGACAGCATTTCTTCCGGCGTGATGCGCGGAACGTCGTTGAGCGGGTTCAGGATGCCATCAACGCGAAGATAAGGGTGGTTGCCGACTTTCAGGTGCAAGTCGGAGGCGCGGCTTTCGACGGCGCGGCGCAGGAGATCGTCAATATTGATGGCCATCAAACGTCCTTGGGTGCGAAGAGGTTCTGAACAAAACTAGCACGGATGGAAACGCGTGCAAGGAAAGCGGGCGAATGTGGTGCGAATTGGACACCCTGAACTTTGGGACAGGTACGGCGAAGGCTTACCACAGATGAACACAGATCAAGGCTGATAAACACTGATAGGGATGAGACCAAAACGAAACTCGGCGGACAAAAAGGGCTACAGCGGGGGCTGATCGACGAGGAAGACGCGGTCGTAGATTACGCTGGCGAGGACGCCGCCGAGGAGGGGGCCGACCCAGTAGACGCCGTGGTTGCTCCAGTGATGGGTGACCAGGGCCGGGCCGAAGGCGCGGGCGGGATTCAGCGCAGCGTGGGTGAGCGGGTAGCCGAAGAGGGCATCCATGGTGACCGCGAGGCCGACGCCGAAGCCGGCGATTTTGTTGAAGGCGCCTTTCACGTCGACCATGGTGGCGAAGAAAACGAAGACGAGGAAGAAGGTCATGACCCCTTCGAGCAGCATGGCGTGCAGGCGGGTGAAATCGAGCGCGAGCGCGGGATTGATGGCGGTCATGGCTTCGGGACGCCAGGGAGCGTCGGGCACGATGGCGGCGATCAGGTACGCGGCGGCGATGGCGCCGAGAATTTGCGCGATCCAGTAGAGCAGGGTGAGGGTGGTGCTCAGGCGTTTGGTGACCCAGAAACCGATGGTGACCGCGGGATTCAGATGGCCGCCGGAGATGTGGGCGGTGGCGGTGACCATGATCGCGACGGCAATTCCATAGGCGAGCGCGAGACCGAGGGTGGTGATGGCGCCTTGGCCGGTGGAGCGCAGGAATTCATCGGCGCAGATGGCGCCGATCGCGAAAAAAACTACGCCGAAAGTGCCGATAAATTCGGCGAATAATTTTTGGGTCAGGCTGTACACGCAGTCTCCGTTACGGACGCGAGAAACTTTCAGTGAAAATGGATTTGGGCTGCGCGATTCTACTGAATTCGCGGGGATTGGTCAAAACCGGGTGGTGCTCTTAGTGCCCCGCGACGGAGTGAAAATCGAAGAGAGATCGTTCGTCGCTGCGCTCCTCTGGAAAACGGCCAAAGCCGAATGGTGGTATCGGTTCGTTTTGTAGCGGCGCTTCGCGCTGAGCGTTTGGTAGACGGCGCGGGTTGGTCGAAAGCGGTGGCAGAGCCACCGCACTCCAAAAGTTCTGGGCGGAACGAGTTTTGGCGTGCGCCGCAGTTTGCGCTGGCGCTGCGCGGTCTTCGTTCGGCGGCAGAGCGCGCGTTTAGCGGACGGCTTCGGCTGGGACGTTGACTGGCGAGAGCCAGTTGTGGCGATCCGGTTTTTTGCCTTCGACCAGGGCGAAGAATTCGTCCTGGATTTTTTTGGTGATGGGGCCGCGGGCGCCGGCGCCGATTTTGATGCGATCGACGGAGCGGATGGGCGTGACTTCGACGGCGGTGCCGCAGAAAAACATTTCGTCGACGATGTAGAGCATTTCGCGCGGAATGATCTGCTCGACGACGGGAATGCCCAGGTCCTTGCAAATGGTGATGACGCTGGCGCGGGTGATGCCGGGCAGCGCGGAATTGGAAACCGGCGGAGTGATCACCGTGCCGTCATTGACCACGAAAATATTTTCGCCGGAACCTTCGCTGACCTGGCCATTGGTATCGAGCGCGATGCCTTCGACGTAGCCGTTGGCGCGGGCTTCCATGCGAATGAGCTGCGAGTTCATGTAATTCGCGGCGGCCTTGGCCATTTGCGGCAAGGTGTTCGGCGCGGGGCGATTCCAGGAACTGACGCAGACGTCGACACCTTGCGGCCAGACCTTCTTCGCCCAGATATTTCCCCCAGGCGTAGCAGGCCATGTAGACCTCGATGGGGCAGCCGACGCGGGTCGACGCCGGCCTGGCCGTAGCCGCGCAGAATCACCGGGCGAATGTAGCAGGCGCCGATTTTGTTGACGCGCAGCAGGTCGAGCGTGCCGCTGTAGAGTTCCTCGGCGTTGAAAGGCGTTTCCATTCTGTAAATGTAGGCGGAGTTCAGCAGGCGCTGGATGTGTTCGCGCAGGCGAAAAACGGAGACGCCCTGTGGCGTGTCATAGGCGCGGATGCCTTCGAAGACGGCGGAACCGTAGCTGACGACGTGGGAGAGGACGTGAATTTTGGCGTCGTCCCAGGCGATGAATTTTCCGTTGTGCCAGATCTTCTCGGTCTTTGGGTGGGCCATCCGCTGCTCCGATTCCGCGAAATTGAAATGAAACGCCGACATCGCCAGACTAGAGCAGCGTCGCAGCACTGTCAATCAACCGCACGGCGATTGCGACGGCGACACAAATACCAAATTGGTAGCAGGGTGTGGCAGTGGCGAGGATCAAAGATTTAACACGGAGAGCACAGAGAAAGACGGAGAGCAGGGAGATGTCTGAGATTGGGCGGCCAGGGTAGCGGCGGAGCATTTCGGGGCGGGAGGCACACCCCACTGAGAGTGGGGTGCAGACAGGCTGAGAGCCTATCCCACGAATTATTCTTCGCGCAGAGCGACCAGGGGATCGACCCGCGTGGCACGTCGCGCCGGAATGTAGCAGGCCAGCAGGGCGACGGCGGCCAGCAATGCCGCGATCGACGCGAACACCAGCGGATCAGTGGAAGTGACGTTGAAGAGCAGACTGCGCAGGAAGCGCGTGAGTATGAGGGCGCCGACCACGCCAAGGCCGAGCCCGAATAGCACCAGACGCATCCCTTCATTCAGCGTCATGCGCAGTATGTCGTTGCGCTGAGCGCCCAGCGCGATGCGAATTCCCAGTTCGTGGATACGTCGGCTGAAAGCGTAGGACATGACGCCGTAGATTCCGATGGCGGCCAGAAGCAGGGCGACGCCGGCAAAGACCGCGAGAATTTCCAGCGCGAAGCGGCGCTCGGCCATCGAGCGTGAGATGACTTCATCCATGGTGCGGACGCTGAACAGCGGAAGATTCGAATCGACCGACTGCACTTCGCTGCGAATCTGATCGCTGAGCGCGCCCGGGTTGGAATTTGTTTTCAGGAACAACACCGAAGCGTAGGGTGGCCCTTGAAATACGGGAAGATAAATGTGCGGCGCGAGCGGAGCTTCGAAGCTGTCGGATTTCATGTCGCCGACCACACCGACGATGGTGACCGCTGGATTCGCCGGAATTGGCGGGCCGTTGAACGAAATGTGCTGGCCCAGCGGATCCTGTCCGGGCCAGTAACGGTTGGCCAGCGTTTGGTCGATGATGGCCACGCGCTGCGAGCTGGGCACGTCGGAATCGGCGAAAACGCGTCCGCTGATGAGTGGAGTTTTGAGCAGTTCGAAATAGTTGGGGCTGACGCCGGCAAATTCCGCGACCGGCGCGTATTGGGAATCGTTAGGGCGGCCTTCGATGGCGAAAGGAAAACCGTTGCGCCCTCCGCCCATGGGAAGGCTGTTGGTGCCACCAATGGCCACCGCTTCCACGCCGGGAATGGTCGCCACTCGCCGAACGGCTTCGCGAAGAAAGGCCGCACGCTTATCCGGGGGACGATACGGATCCGCCGCCGGGTTGTTGGGCACCGGCATCCAGATTTGGGCGGTGACGATTCCGTGAGGATTGAATCCAGGCTGCACTTCCAGCAAGCGCCAGAAACTGCGCAGCAGCAGGCCGGCGCCGACCAGCAGGATCAGCGAGAGCGCGATCTCCGAAATTACCAGCCAGCGGGAAAGCCGCGCCTGGGTACGGCTGGAACCTGAACCGCGGCTCCCTTCGCGCAGGTGCGAGACCTGGCTGATGTTCGAAGCCTGCAGGGCCGGGACCAGTCCGAATAAAATGCCGGTCCCAATGGAAAGGCCGAAGGCGAAGAGCAGCACGCCGCCGCCGAAATTCACCTCGCTCAAACGCGGCAGGTTGTCGGGCGCGAGGCGGAGGAGCGAGGCTTTCATCCAGACCACGGTGAGCAGCGCCACGGAGCCGGCGATGAACGACAGCAGCAAACTTTCGGTGAGCATTTGCGTCAGCAGGCGGCGCCGACCCGCGCCCAGCGCGAGGCGCACCGCAATTTCGCGCTGGCGGCTGGCCGAACGAGAAAGAATGAGGTTCGCAAGATTCACGCAGGCGATTAGCAACACGAAGGCGACGGCGCCAAAGAGCACCAGCAATTCGGTGCGCACGTTACCGACGAGATCTTCTTGCACCGAGACGAGGCGCGGAGTCCAGCGCGCCGGCGGCCGGATAGTCGACCGGATACTGCGCGCTCAATTGCGATGCGAATGTTTCCAATTTCGCCTGGGCCTCGCCGATGGTGAGTCCAGACTTCAGGCGTGCAATCGCACCGGGAAACATGCGGATGGCGCGCACCGGAGGATGCGGAAAAGGATCGGCTTCGTATCCCGCAGCGATCCAGGCGTCGACGTCGGTCTGCAGGGTGCGGCCGGGATGGCGGAAATCCGGCGGCATCACGCCCATTACGATGTACGGGTCGTTGTCGATGCGCAGGCTTTTGCCAAGTATGTTGGGGTCCGCGCCGAACTGGCGGCGCCAGAAACCATCGCTGAGGACCACGCCGTCGATGAATCCGGGGACGTTGTCGTCTTTGGTATAAACGCGGCCGAGCCGCGGTTTGGCGCCAAGCAGGGTGAAATAGTTGGGGCTGGTGGCCAGCGCTTCGATGCGTTCGGGACGATTGCCGCCGCTGAGGTCGGCGTTGATCGGCCAGACCACCGAGATATCTTCGAAAACTCCGGAGCGTTGCTGCAGATCGACCAGCTCGGGTTCGGACATGCCGACGTTCGGAACATTGGAGCCGCGCAGATCGTCAAAGACGCGAACCAGTTGTTCCTGGTGCGGATAGGGAAGCGGCCGAAGCAGAACGGCGTAGACGATGCTGAAGGCGGCGACGTTGGCGCCGATGCCCAGCGCCAGGGTGAGAATGGCGACGACCATGAAACCCGGATTTTTCGCGAGGGTGCGCCAGGCATAACGAACGTCTCGAAGGAATGAGCCCATGTACCATCCTCCTGTGCTTTTGGGGAGCGCGCGAACGGCTCGACGGCTTGTAGTTGGGTCAGACGAACGAAGACGTTCTTGTGTTAGCAGCAGAATGCACGATTTCGGATTTCAGCGCCGGCCAATTTGGCGGGAAACGGCTGATGTTGGGACGGCGTCCCAAAACCAGACAGGTTCGGCGATGCTGGCGGAGCCGGAATTGCGGAAGCGTCAGCGGCCGGTGGCTTGCTGACCGCGAAGAACCATGCAGGTCGAGGAGACGCGGGCGACCAGCGAGCCGGTCTCGTTCTTGACGTCACATTCGACCATGCCAACCGTTTTGCCGCGTTTTACGATTTTGGCGAAGGCCAGGAGCTTTTCCTTGAAGACCGGCCGGAAAAAATTAATCTTCAGTTCGAGGGTGGTGAAGGATTCGCCGTCTTCGAGGCTGGCGGCGAAGGCCATGCCCATGGCCAGATCGGCGACGTCGCAGAGGACTCCGCCATGCAGTGTGCCCATGGGATTCGTATGTTTTTCGGTAGCCTGAAATTCGAGGACGACTTCGCCATTTTCGAAGTCGAAGGAGATTGGACGGAAGCCGATCAGCTGGGCGATCGGTGGCGGGGGAAGTTCTCCGCTGATCCATTTCTTCGCGCGTTCGATGTGCATGCCCATTGCGATTCTCTCCGTTGGTTAGAAGTGATCGTCGGCGTACGCCGCGGTGGAACCGTGACTGGCGATGCCCGAAATTTTGCCCCAGGCGCTGGTCTTCCAGTTGTCGGTGATTTTCTTTTCCAGAATCCACGGCGGCAAAGCCACGAATAAATAGCGCGCCAGGGCGTATAGATAAGGCTCGTACATCCGGCGCAGCTCGTGCAACTTTTCCGTGGACACGTCGTCTTCGCGGAGTTGGTAGCCGCACTTATCCAGCGAAGCGCGGAGTCGCGCGAGGTCGGCGGGCGGAAGCCGGTCGGGATCGTCATTGTGTGGCTGGGCGTGAAACACCTGCGACAAGTCGACGATCGTGTGGCGGCACATGGCGAAAGTGAGCTTGGCCTGGCGCGAGCACGGAGTGTCGGAGGTGGCGACGATCAACGCCGTGGCATCCAGAATAGCGGTGAGCGCGGCGAGCCACGACTCATTGCTGTGCTGCGAACGAAAATAGGCGACGACCGGATACGAAATATGGCTCTCGAGAAGTTCGGCGGACCAGCGTTCCCAATCCTGAAATAGAGCTTGAATGGCTTGCACGCCGTGCTGGCCGCCGTGGCGCGAGAGCAATTCCGCAGCGGTGGGCGGTGAACCGGCGCGTGCATCGAGCAGCACGATGCTGACTTCGCGCCGGGAGAAGGCCTGATAAATGACCGGCAGGTAACTGATGATGAGCGCCAGGAATCCCAGGCCGAGCCCGCTCTCGAAAACGGCCATCACCCGTTCGGCGGAAGTGTGCGGGGTGACGTCGCCCAGGCCGAGAGTGAAAGAAGGTGGTGCCGCTGAGATAAAAACAGGTCTCCAGCGGAGGATGGGTCGGATCGTTGGTGGCGGCCGCGAAAAAGAGAAAACCGAAACCGATTATTAACGCGGAAGCCCAGGCGCCGAAAAGAAAAAGCAGCGAGGCCGGCCCATAGAAGCTGATGAAATTCTCGCGGGTCTTGCCTTTGCAGGAGGTGGGCGAAGGCGCGCCAGGGCCTCCAGGTGGAGATGTAAAACAGCCGAGTGAGACGGAAGCGCCGGGTGACGCGGCGCGGAAGAATAATGGTCTCGAACGCTTCGAGAAGGATAATGGCGACAATCAGAGGCGCCGACGATGGTATAGATCACGCGGCCTGCTCGAGAACGGTGGTGAGGGTGATTTCTGCTTTCAGCAAGCGGGACACCGGGCAATTCGCTTTGGCGCTCGCGGCCGCGGATTCAAACGCGGACAGGGTGATTCCCGGGATTCGCGCGTTTACGTCGAGATGAATTTTAGAGATGGTCCACCCGGCATCGAGTTTTTCCAGCGAGACCGTTGCCTGGGTCTGAATGCGTTCCGCCGTGAAATTCATGGTGCTGAGCTGAGCGGAGAGCGCCATGGCGAAACAGGCGGCGTGCGCGGCGCCGATCAGTTCTTCCGGATTGGTGCCTTTGCCGTTTTCGAAGCGAGTCAGGAAAGAGTAGGGGGCGTCGTGCAGCGCGCCGCTGCTGGGCGTGGAAATCTTGCCGTTGCCTTCTTTCAGTGAGCCGGTCCAGACGGCGGTGGCGGTGCGTTGCATCGATTCTCCTTGAAGCGTGCGACTGACTTGGAACGACGGCGAAACAACATCATATTGCGTTGCGGGCCAAAAATGAATGGGTTGGCTACGCGGGATTGGATGTGGCGAGGGCCGGGCCGGATTTAAGAATTGATGGACGACCGGCGGTTATTGATCCGTTTCGGGTTTGGTCGATCCGGCCGCGGGGCGGTCGATAAAGGACATCATGGTGTTCACCCGCGCCAGCATTTTGCCTGTGTAGTTTTCCCAGGCGCCAAACATGAGGAAGGGGATCAAAGCCGCCAGCACCCAGACCTTGGCACTGCGGGGCATTTTGGCTTCGGGTTCCCAGCGGAAGATTCTGCGGGAAATTTCGAAGGCCACCAGAAGCCCCAGAATGAGAGCCGCGGCCTCGGTCAAAATTTCAAAGGCGACGACTTGATTGGTGGCGGCGCTTTGCAGTCCGACGGCCAGGTAAGTGGCCGGCGAAAATAGTGTGATGTGTTTAATCCAATCCGGAAAAGATGCCAGCGGAATCGTGGCGCCAGAGAGGAATAAAAATACCATCCAGATCAGCTGATTGATGATCTGCGTTTCTTGCATGGTGTTGGTGACACTGGCCACGACAAGACCGAATGCCGAAAAGGCGGCGGAGCCGATCATTACGAGAAAAAAGATTGCCGGCAGGTTTCCCCAGACCGCCATGTGCAAGATGTATTTGCCGATGAATAGCTCGAAGAAAACGAACGGCACAATGAGGATGAAATTTGCGAGGATGCTCGAGGCAAGCATCGGTCCGGCGCCCAGGGGCGTCAGCCGGAAACGGCGAAGAATACCTTGCTCGCGGAAAGTAACCAGTTGAACGCTGAGCCCCCAGAAACCGCCCATCACCGTCAGAGTGATGATGCCGCCCAGAATGAAATTGACCTTCATTGGCGAGCCCTTGCCCCAGACCATTACAAATAGGAAAAGAAAAATCATGGGCATCAGCAGGCTGAAGAACAGAAACATCTTGTTGCGCATGGCCAGACGGATGCGGATTTTGGTCAGCGACCAGGTATTCGATATGGGATTCGACGCCATGATTATTCCCTCAGCCTGCGGCCAGTCAGCTCGATGAACACATCTTCGAGCGACGGAGAGTACATTTCCATGGTTTGCAGTTCGTTGTTGTCCGCTTCGAGATGCTTAACCAGCGAGACGATGGCCTGCGGGGCGCGCGCAGCGTAAAGCACGTACACGTCGCCCATGGTGCGAAAATCGGAAACGCCGTCGAGCCCCCGCAAGGCCGCTTCGGTGGCGGGCCGCGCGAGACGCACTTCGATGCGGGTGGTGCCGGCGGAGGATTGCTTCAGTTCGCGCGGCGTGCCGGTTTTGATGATTTTGCCGTGGTCCACGATGGCGACGCGATCGCAGAGGCGTTCGGCTTCTTCAATGTAATGCGTGGTCAGCAGGACGGTTTTCTTTTCGCGGCGGAGTTCTTCGATGATGTCGTAGATTTCGCGGCGGACTTGCGGGTCGAGGCCGGCCGTGGGCTCATCGAGAAACACGACTTTAGGATTGTTGACCAGCGCCATGGCCAGCGCCAGGCGCTGTTTCTGGCCGCCGGAAAGGTCTTTGTAAAACGCGTCGCGTTTTTCTTCCAGCTGAAACCGTTTCAGCAGGCCTTCGGTGCTGGCGCGATCCCGGTAGAAACTGGCGAAAAGATCGAGGGCTTCTTTCACTTTCAGCTTATCCGGCAGCGCGGTGGATTGCAGCACGGCGCCAATGGTCTGCTTGAATGCGGAGCCGCTTTTTCGGGATCGAGGCCGCAGACGCGCGCCGTGCCGCGATCGGGCGTGCGCATCCCTTCCAGAATCTCGACGGTCGAGGTTTTTCCCGCGCCATTGGGGCCGAGCAGCCCAAAAACTTCGCCTTCGTTCACGACGAAACTCACGCCGCGAACGGCTTCCACTGCACCGTAACTTTTATAAAGATCTTCTACTTGAATAATCGGTTCGGCCAAGAATCCAGTCCTCTATATAAGGAAGACATCGTTTGTATCACACCCACGCGGCGCAGGGTAATTCGTCAGCGATTTCACGCCAGAGCTCGTGGGCCAATTATTTGGAGGACTTACGTTTCGTTTTCAATTTTCGGGATTTCTTCCGCTTGGGCAGCCAGCCATAAATCTTCATGTCAATTGATCCGACGCCCACCGGAATTCCCTCGAGCTGCAGCAGTCGGCGCTGTTTGCTGGCATGCGGTTCGGGCATCCGGATCTTGCCGCCGGCGCTAATTACCCGGTGCCAGGGAATGCCCCGGCCACTCGGAGTCGCCGCCATGGCGTAACCCACCACGCGGGCCCCGCCGGGCACACGAATCGCTTTCGCGATGGCTCCATAGGTAGTTACGCGGCCGCGCGGAATTTGTTTCACCAGGCGGTAGACGCGGTCCCAAGTCATGCCCTTCATCTTAACTGATTTAACATATCAGGTTTTCAAATCTGAGTTCCGGCGGGCCGGCCGCAGAATGAGGCCAAGGGGTGGGGGCCGGCGGCTTTTTGCGATTCCACGTGACTAATGACGCATTCGATACAAATCGGGGAAATGTGAACTGCCGTACCATTGACCATGTAGTGGACCCTCCATACACTACGCAACAATTGCAGTGGAAAAGTGTTCTATGTAGTGCAGTGCCTGAGCCCGAAAAGGAGGGAGCGTTGTGGCTTTCGTTCGGCGCAAAGGCAACACTTACTTCCTGGTGCACAACGTGCGCCGCTCAGGGAAAGTGCAGCAGTTGCATTTAGCGCGTCTGGGGGAACGGCCGCGTATCACGGACGATGTGGTTCGCAAAGTATCGCGAAATCATCCGTTGCTCGATCTGGATTGGCCGGGCCTGCGCGAGCAGGTGAACGGGCGGATCGAGTTGTTCGACATACGCTCGCCGTACGTGCAGAACCTGATGCATTCGTTACGCAACCTTAACCTGGACCTGGCCGACCTGTCGCCGCCGATGTTGTTGTTGGCAGATCGAGCCAATTCGAGCCGGGAACTGGTCACGCAATTGAGATTGCTGCGATCAACACTCGACGTAAAGCTGGATCAATTCGAGCGTTCGGGGTCGCGGAGTCAAGAAAGCGGCAGAAAGTTCCGGTAGGGGGAATACCGTGGGCGCGCACGCACTACAACTCGACCCAAGCCAGCGCAGCGTGGAATCCCGGGATTTTGAAGCGGGGCTGCGACGCAAGATTGTGGGGCAGGATGAAGCGGTACAGGCGGTTGTGGACCTGTACCAAGTCTTTCGCGCGGGGCTGAATTCGCCGGGGCGTCCGGTGGGGAACTTGCTGTTTCTGGGGCCAACCGGCGCGGGCAAGACGCGGGTGGTGGAAGCCACGGCCGAAGTGCTGTTTGGCGATCCGCGCGCGGTAATCAAGGTGGACTGCGCCGAGTTCCAGCACTCGCACGAAATCGCGAAATTGATTGGTTCGCCTCCGGGATATTTGGGGCACCGCGAGACGCATCCGCTGATTACGCAGGAAGCGCTCGCGCAGTATCACACCGAGAAACTGAAGATTTCGTTTTTGCTGTTTGACGAAATCGAAAAAGCCAGCGACGCGCTGTGGCAGTTGCTGCTGGGCATTCTGGATAAGGCCACGCTGACGCTGGGCGACAACCGCCGAGTGGACCTGTCGCAGACCATGATTTTCATGACCTCGAACCTGGGCGGCGTGGAAATCACCGAGCTGATGAATGGCGGGCTGGGTTTTGCGCCGCAACAGCGCCCGGAAAACAAGGAAGGTCTGGACGAGAAGGTCAAGAACACGGCGTCGGAAGCAGCCAAGCGGAAATTCGCGCCGGAGTTCATGAACCGCATCGACAAGACGGTCGTGTTTCATCCGCTTGCGCTCCGCGCAGCTCGAGCAAATTCTGGAAATCGAGTTGGGCATGGTGCAACAGCGCGTGCTGGAAACGGCGAAGGGCCGCTTCTTGTTCCGCGTGACTCCGCCAGCCAGGGAATTCCTGCTGAAGGAAGGCACGGACCTGAAGTACGGAGCGCGGCACCTGAAGCGCGCGATCGAACGCCACGTGGTCTACCCGCTGGCGAGTTTGCTTTCGACCGAGCAGGTTTCGCTGGGCGACGTGATCTCGATCGACTGGCACGGCTCGGAAAACGGCCTGAAATTCCTGAAGGAAGCCGAAGGCGCGTTAATCCCGATGGCCGCTCCGGCAACGGAACGAATGGCCGAGGCCGCGGCAGCCAGCACCGACGGGCGTTCGGTGTTGTTTCCGGCAGCGGCGGCAAATTCGGTGGATGTCACCGCCGTGCAGCGACTCAACCCGGTGGCGGCGCGTGGATTGCCGATCGAGAAAGCTAAGAACGACAAGAAGTAACACGGTTTTTGATTTCGTTTCGGGTCGCGGCGGTTGCCAGTAGGTTGGCATCCGCCGCGATTTTTTTTGCGCGGCGTTACGGAAGAGAGGCTGTCGGCGCTGAGGCAATCGTTTGCGGCAAACCCAGAGGCTTGAGTGACGGCGAAGGGCTCGGGGAAAATTCTCTATTCGTGAGGCGGAGTTTCAGGCATGGGTTCGTCGTGGCTGCCGCCGTAAATGTTGGGGACTTTGCCGCCCATTTCGCGGATGTAGACGCAGAGCTGGGCGCGGTGATGGATGGCGTGGTTGAGCATGAATTGGAGGTAAAGGACGGCGGGATTATTGAACATGCCGAAGAAGGTAATGGGCGTGGCCCAAAATTCGGGGGAGAGTTTGGCGACGAGGGGGAATTTTTCCTCGAACTGTTCTTCGTAGAGGGCGACAATGTCGGCGACTTCGCTCAAGTCTCCGGGCATGGAATCGTCTTCCATTTCAAATTTGGCGGTGAGGAAGCCGTCGAGAAACCAGACGTCGGACGAGGAGAGATGCCAGGCGAGTTCCATTGCGGTGCGGGCTACGGCGTGGGGCTTGAACGTTTTTTCTTTTTCCACCGGGATGGCGCGGAGGACGCGGCGGGTGGTGAGATATTCCTTCTGGACGTTCGGCAAATAGACGCTGGCGAGGAAAGCGGCTTGTTCCGGCGTCATCTTAGCTCCACTCATCCCAGGCCCTCCTTCCGGCAACTTCAAATCCAAACTTGAATTCGACACCGGCTACGCCGGCTTCCAGCGCAGGACCGGCTTGCGTGCCGCGGCAGTTTCGTCCAGGCGGCCGACCCGCGTGGAGTGCGGCGCAGTTTTTACGATTTCGGGATTGGCGTCGACTTCGGCGGCGATGGAACGCATGGCCTCGATGAACAAATCACATTCCTCGCGCGATTCCGATTCGGTGGGTTCGATCATCATGGCGCCGGGAACGATCAGCGGGAACGCGGTGGTGTAGGGATGAAAACCGTAATCGATCAGGCGCTTGGCAATGTCCATGGTGTTCACGCCTTTGGCTTTCTGGCGCGCGTCGCTGAAAACCACTTCGTGCATGGACGGCAAATCGTAGGGCAAGTCGAAATACTTCTCGAGATTTTTGCGGATGTAGTTGGCGTTGAGCACGGCGTCTTCGGTGGCCTGACGAATGCCGGGGCCATAGGCCAGGGTGTAGGCCAGCGCGCGGAGCAGCACGCCGAAATTTCCGGCGAAGGCGCGAACGCGGCCGACGGATTGCGGGCGATTCGAATCGAGCGCGTAGCGGCCGTCTTCTTTCTGAATGACGACGGGCGTGGGCAGAAACGGCTCGAGAATTTTCTTGATCATCACCGGGCCGGCGCCGGGACCACCGCCGCCATGCGGCGTCGAAAATGTTTTGTGCAGGTTCAGATGCATCACGTCCACGCCGAAATCGCCGGGACGGGTGACGCCGGCCAGCGCGTTCATATTGGCGCCGTCCATGTACAGCAGGGCGCCGCGCTCGTGGAGGATCGCCGCGATTTCGGCGATGCGCTCTTCGAAGATGCCAATGGTGCTGGGATTGGTGATCATCAGGGCGGCGACGTCGTCGGTGACGAATTCGCGCAGATGGTCGGTATCGATCTGGCCGCGGGCGTTGGATTTGATGTTTTGCACTTCATAGCCGGCGATGACCACGGACGCGGGATTGGTGCCGTGCGCCGAATCCGGAATCAGAACCTTGCGGCGCGCGTTGCCCTGGCTTTCGAGGTAGGCGCGAATCATCAGCAGGCCGGTGAGCTCGCCTTGCGCTCCGGCGGCCGGTTGCAACGTGACCGCGTCCATGCCAGTAATCGAGAGCAGGCATTTCTGCAGATCGTAAAGGATGCGCAGGCAGCCCTGGGAAAGCTCCGCGGGCTGCGAAGGATGTTCGGTGGCGAGGCCTTCCAGGCGCGCGACGAATTCGTTCACCCGCGGATTGTATTTCATGGTGCAGGAACCCAGCGGATACATGCCGAGATCGATGGCGTAATTCCAGGTGGAAAGGCGAGTGAAGTGGCGGATGACTTCGATCTCGCTGACTTCCGGAAAGCCTTCGACGGATGCGCGGGTAAATTCCGCGCCGAGCGCGGCGACCGGATCGACCGCCGGAACATCGAGCGGCGGCAATTCCATGCCGCGTTTGCCGGGAAGGGAATGCTCGAAGATCAGCCCTTCGTTCTGGCTGGGATGCGAGCGCACTTTGCCGACGTGATGCGCGGCGGCTTCGGGCTCGGTCGCTTTGGGATCGATTAGGGTGCTCATAGAGGGTTTATCCAGAATTTTTCGCACCGCGGCGGCGAAGCGTTCGATTTCCGCGCGGCGGCGTGGTTTCGGTGACGCAGACCACCGCGTTCTTGGTGAGTTCGGGATAGTGCATGCCGAGCGAATACGGGCCGACGATTTTTTCTTTGAGCAGTTCGTGATTGATCAGCTTCACCGAGCGCGGAAATTCCACGGTGAATTCGTTGAAGGTGCGGCCGGAGAAGGTGCGGCGCACGCCGGGAATTTTCTCGAGTTCGGTCTGGGCGAAGCGGGCCTTGGCCAGGTTTTGCAGGGCCTGCTCGCGAATGCCTTCTTTGCCGATCAGGCAAAGATGAATGGTGGCGGCGAGCGCGTAGAGCGCTTCGTTGGTGCAAATGTTGGAGGTGGCTTTCTCGCGGCGGATATGTTGCTCGCGGGTAGCCAGCGTCAGCACGAATCCGCGGTTGCCTTCGGCGTCTTTGGTTTCACCGGCGAGGCGCCCGGGCATCTGGCGGACAAATTTGTCACGAGTGGCAATGACGCCGACATACGGGCCGCCGTAGCTGGGCGGGATGCCCAGGGCCTGCCCTTCCATGGCGACGATGTCGGCTTCGACGGGCGGGCGAACGATGCCGAGGGAAACCGCTTCGGTGATCGTGTCGACCAAGAGCGCGCCATTGGCGTGGGCCGCTTCCGCGAGCGAGGGCAGATCTTCGAGCACGCCGAAGAAATTCGGCGACTGGACCACGATCGCGGCGGCTTTCCCAAGTTTCTCTGGCGTGAGTGCCGCTGCATCGATTTGGCCCGAGGCGGTGAAACCAATTTCTTCAATTCGTAAGCCGAGATTCTTCGCGTAGGTGTGCAGCACCTGGCGGTATTCCGGGTGCACCGAACGCGCGACCAGCACGTAATCGCGGTCCGTCAGCCGCTCGGCCATCAGCACCGCTTCGGTGAGCGCGGTCGAGCCGTCGTACATCGAAGCGTTAGCCACTTCCTGACCGGTGATCTGGCACATCAAGGTTTGAAATTCAAAAATCGCGGTCAGCGTGCCCTGCGCGAATTCGGCCTGGTAGGGCGTGTACGAAGTAAGAAACTCGCCACGCTGGATGATGGCGTCGGCGACCACGGAGCGAAGATGCGAATAGACTCCGGCACCGAGAAACGAGGTGTAGCCCCGCGCATTTTCGTCGGCCCGCGCCTTGAAGTATTGAATGATTTCGGGCTCCGACAAACGGACCGGGCAACGCCAGTGGTTCGCGCAGGCGAAATTTTTCCGGGATCGATTTAAAAAGTTCGTCAATCGATTTCGCGCCAATGGCGGCGAGCATTTCCTGACGTTCCGAGGGGCTTTTGGGAAGATAACGCATTCGGCTTAATGATCCTTGGCCGCGGCGTCGACGTATATTTGATAGGCGGCGGCGTCCATCAGGCTCGCGGCTTCTTTCGGGTCGTCCAGCCTCACTTTGATCAGCCAGGCCGTGATATGCGGGTCGGCGTTTATTTTCTCGGGCGCATCGGAAAGCAGCGCGTTCGTCTCCAGAATTTCGCCGGAAACGGGGCTGAAGATTTCGCTCACGGCTTTTACCGATTCGACGGTGCCGAAGGACGCGCCGACTTTAATTTTGGTCCCCGGTTTGGGCATGTCGACGAAAACCACGTCACCCAATTCCTGCTGAGCGTAGTGCGTGATGCCAACGATTCCAACTTCGCCATCGACTTTGACCCACTCGTGTTGCCTGGTGTATCGGTAGTCCGCTGGGTACATGGGTCTCCTGATTGGATGCGACTTCGCTATTGCGGTCGCTTATAAAATGGCAATGGGATTACGCGCGCAGCAGCTTTTTGGGCCCGAATATCAATTTCCAGATCGGTTCCAACCGCCGTCAGACTCGGGCGGCACGTAGGCCATCCCGATATTTTTCTTGAGCGTCGGAGAAGGGCACCCGCTGGTGACGCGGCCAACCTGTTTTCCGGCAGCCTCGACCGGATAGCCGTCGCGTCCGATGCGCTTGTCGAGCATTTCGAAGCCGACCAGTTTGCGCGGGACACCGTCTTTTTTTTGCGCAGCCAGTACGTCGCTGCCCAGGAACGGCGCCTTCTCCATTTTGCAGATCCAGGCCAGGCCGGCTTCCCAGGGAGTGGTGGTCTCGTCGATTTCATGACCGTAGAGGCACATGCCGGCTTCGAGGCGCAGCGTATTGCGCGCGCCGAGCCCCGCCGGAATCAGGCCCAGCGGCGCGCCGGCGGACATCAGGTCGTCCCACAGTTTTTCCGAATATTCCGGCGCGAAATAAATCTCGAAGCCGTCTTCGCCGGTATAGCCGGTGCGAGCGATCAGACAATCGACGCCGCTGACTTGGCCAAACCCGAAATAATAGTAACGAATCGGCGAAAGCGGAGTGGACGTGAGTTTCTGCAGAATCTCTGCCGCGCGCGGGCCTTGCACCGCGAGCTGCGAATAACGCGGGCTGGAGTTTTCGACCTTGGCGTCGAATTTATTGTTGGCGACGATGTGCTCGAAATCTGCGTCCTGATTGCTGGCGTTGACGCACAGCATATAGTGGGTATCGGAGATCTTGTGCACCAACAAATCGTCGACGAATGTTCCGCGCGAGGTCATCAAGCCGGAGTATTGGATCTGGCCGACGATCAGTTTAGCGGCGTTGTTGCAGCTGACCCATTGCACCAGAGACTGCGCGCCGGGGCCGGTGATTTCGAGCTCGCCCATGTGGCTCACATCGAAAAGTCCGGCGCGGGTGCGCACCGCTTCGTGCTCGGCGAGGATGCCCGAATATTCCAGGGGCATGTCCCAGCCGCCGAAATTGACCATGCGGGCATTCAAGCGCCGGTGAACGGCGTTGAGGGCGGTCTTGCGAATTTCAGCGATGGCTGGCGTTGTCACAGGAAAAATCGAACCATGGTGGCCAAACATCGAAATTAGCATGGTGATTTTGGGGTGTCAAGAAAGCGCACTGCGCGCGCAAATTTTTCGTTTCAAGCGTACTTGCGGCGGAACGGTATCGCTGTGCAGGGAATCCAAACGAGTTAGACGCTTGTGGCGAACTCGGGCTTGCCCTAGTATGGGTGGAAGGCGAATTCTACAGGTAACCTGAAGAGGCGGCGATGGCTACAACCCTCTGTTCGCAGTGCGACAAGCCCGAAATGCAGTGCACGTGCGAGAAGTTTTGCTGCTTCTGCCAGTCGCAGCATGATATTCGCCTGGCGGTCGACCGGATGTATTATTGCCCCGAATGCCGGGAAGCCTGCGACGTGACCCTGGCCGATAAAGATGAGCACTGAACCAGCGCACACCGAAATAATCGTCCACGAAGACGAGCGGCTGCTGTCCGCGATCGAGCCCATTGTATTTCAGTCGTCGCTGCGCTGCGGGCTGTCGAGCGAAGCGCAACAGGGCTTGGCCGCGGCGGCGATTGCCGCGTGCAAAGAGACGTTTCCTTTGCTGAACGAATCGAACACGAATGGTAAGCCGGCGGTGAAGGTGATTATTACGGATTTTACCGACCGCGTGGAAGTAGCGATCGAACATACCGGCGAGGCGCTGCCCACGGCCGGGCTGGATACTTTTGTGGGCGACGCGGTGGCCGGCAGCAATGCGGGGCTGAGCGGCGCGTTGCAGAAAACCAGCGTCGATCGCGTGCAGTATGAAACGAAGTCCGGGGTCTCCCGAATGACGCTGGTGAAATACTGCGACGGCGGCAAGAAAACCGTCGCTTAGAATCCTGCCTGTTTTATTTTCCGGCGTTCCTGAAATTCAAACTTAAGTTTCGGCAGGGCGCGACGAGGCGGCTGAACTCCTCGCGCTCCTGGAAGCTTCGGCGCGGCGTGGGATTAATTTGCAGGCGGCGCGAACGATTTGCTTTGGATCAGCGCGGTCATTTGTTCCTGGCTGATGGGCGCGTTGATTTTCAGGCGATCGCCGGTAGGTATTACGCCGACGCCGTCGAGCGCTTTGGCCAAAGCGGGATTGCTGGAAGCTTCCTGGTAGCGGCGGTACATCAAGCCGGCCTGGAACGCGGCGCTCAGAAGATTGGCGTCATCGACCGAAGCGCAGACGGCCTGCAAGTGCGCGTCGATCGATTTGTCGTCGGCGTTGATATTAATGATCATCGCTTTGATGCGGGCGATGATGGCTGCCGCCTGGGGAAACTGGCCGGCCTGCGGGACCAATTGTTGCAAGGCGATCGCGGTGTGCTCTTTGTCGAGGACGCCCCAGACGATGCCGTTGCCATTGGCTTCGGAGATCATGGGGAAAAGCGATTCGTTCGTGAGCAGGCTGGGCGTGCCGCCCATGCGCACGTCGATCAGTTTTTCCAGGGAAGCGCGGTTGCCGAAGGCGGCGGTGTTGCTGTCGAAAAAGAGGAAGAGAATGTCTCCGGCGGCGATACCGCTGCCGAAGGCGTACATCCGGTAGCCTTGCGATTCGAACGACGGGACTTTTTGGGTTTTCAGTTTTGCTTCGGAGGCCGACGGATCGAAATTCCCCAGCGCGATGCCCACCACGTTGTCGCCTTTGCCGTTCGATTCGCTGGCCCAGGCCAGTTCTTCCACTTGCGAGTTCGGATCAACGCCGGACGAGGCGAGGAATTGCTCGAATTGGTGGAAGCGCGGGGGCAGCAGCTGGTCGTTGAGCTGCGCGAACCACGGATATTTTCGGGCGGTCTTTGAGGTCGGCGTAGGCGAATTCGCCGGCGTCCTTGGGAAACATTCCGATGATGGCGGTGCTCAGCGAACCGGCGGAAGTGCGCGTGGGAATGGCGGTGACGGCGCCGAAGGTTACGGCGATAGCTAAAAGAGCGACGACGATGACGCGGGTGACGGGCTGTCTCATTTTCGAGTGATCCTCAGTTAAAAATTTCTAAGCGTATCGAGCTTTCTATCAATTACGTTTGATGCAAATTTTCGGCCAAGCGCCGACGAAAATGTTCGACGCTGCACTTAATGCCGCGGCGACTCGCGCCGAAATGGCCGCTGCTTCGGATTTCAGGCGGCTGGCGAACGCGCTGATCGGTGATCGATTCCAGATTGATAGCTACATTTTCGAGCGCGCCGCGCGCGCCAGCGGCGGCCATCAAGCGGCCCACGCGTACATCGGAATGCATCGAGGCGGCGGAAATGGATTCGAGGCGTCCGAGCAGTTCAAAAACTTCCGCGCTTCGGCGGGCGACTTCGAGCGGCACGTTGGCGGCGCCCTGCAGAGCAAGTTGGATGGCGGCGTCGCGTTGCACTTGTTCGTTAGACGTTTCCTTGGGCAACTTGTAAGCGGCCATGACGTGGTCGAAGGAAGCGGAATCGCGGTCGATCGCTTCGGACAACATTTTAGACGCGGCCTGAAATTGCGAGCAGAGCGTCGCTGAGTTGATCGACGAAGGCGGCCTGCGATTTCTTCTTGCGCGAGAGGCTGGCGACCATCTGTCCCAGACTGGCGCCGAGCGCACCGGCTAGCGCCGCGACGGAGCCGCCGCCGGGCGTAGCGGTCGGCTCGGCAACTGCATCGAGAAAGGGCAGCGCGAGCGAAGCCAGTTTCCCGGGACCTTCCGCGGGTGCCACGCCACTGAGCGAAGCTTCGATACGATTCTCAAACACTTGCGCGGGTGAAAAGTTTTCGAGCTGCAGGTAGAAATCCGCGGTGAGTTCGATGGCGCGCTTGGGAATCAAGCCGACGATTTCGCTGCCGACGATCGAGACGCCGTAGCGTTCGGCTTCGCGCTTGACCATTTCAAAGACGCGGTGCAGCGGCGTCTGCTCGAAATCGGTCATATTGATGGAAACTTGGGCGAGGTTGCGGGCGCGCAGATCAACGCCCATCGCTTTCACGTACCGCAAGCCGCCATTCGAGAAGCGGATGTTCTTGCCGATTTTTTTGGCGATCTCGAGGTCGGGCGGTGTTCAGGTTGATGTTGTAGGCGACCAGAAATTTTCGGGCGCCGACGACGGTCGCGCCGGCGGTAGGATGCAGCGCGGCGTTGCCGATATCCGGAGCGCGGTCCGGATTTTTGGGCACTTCGACGCAGCAAACCTTCGAACTGGCCTTTGCGAATATTTTCCAGGTTGGCGCGTTCGGGACGCTGCGCCGCGGCTTCGTAGAAATACACCGGAATTTTGTAGCGCTCCCAAATTTCGCGGCCGACTTTCTTCGAAAGCGCCACGCAATCTTCGATGGTCACGCCGTCGACCGGGATGAACGGAACCACGTCGGTCGCGCCCATGCGCGGATGCGCGCCGGAATGCTTGGTCAAATCGATCAATTCCGCGGCTTTGCCGACGCCGCGCAGGGCGGCTTCGGCCACCGGCTCCGGTTCGCCGGCCAGCGTGACCACGCTGCGGTTGTGGTCCGCATCGCTCTCGCGGTCGAGCAGATAAACTCCGGGAACTTCGCGCATGGCGGCGATGATCGCGTCGATTTTGGCCAGGTCGCGGCCTTCGGAAAAATTCGGAACACACTCAACAATTCGTTTCATTTGGTCGCTTTCTGGGAATTAGAGCTTATTCGAGTGGATGATGGCCCCGCGTTTCATGGTCAGGCTGCAGAGATTCACTCCAAAATAATACGGGATTTCGCGATAGTCGGCCACGTCAAAGGCGGCCAGGTCCGCAAACTTGCCAACCTCGAGGGAGCCGACGCGGTGGTGAACGCGCAGCGAATACGCCGGATTGATCGTCGCGGCGGTGATGGCTTCGGCCGGCGTCATGCGCATCTGCGTGCAGGCCAGTGACAAAATCATGGGCATGCTCAGCGTGGGGCTGGTGCCCGGATTGAAATCGGTGGCGAGTGCCAGGATCGCACCGGCGTCGATGAGTCTTCGCGCCGGAGCGTAATGCTCGAGGCCCAGATGAAAGCAGCAGCCGGGCAGCAGCGTGCAGCAGACGTTCGAGAGGCCGAGCGCGCGAATATCCGGTTCATTCAGTTTTTCCAGATGGTCGGCGCTGGCGGCGGAGACTTCGATGGCGAGGCGCGAAGCGCCGATATTGGCGAGCTGATCGGCGTGGATGCGCGGGACCAGTCCACCGGCGCGGCCAGCCATCAGGATCTTGCGCGATTGCGCGACCGTGAACGCGCCGCGATCGCAATAGACGTCGCAGAATTCGGCGAGTCCGGTGATCGCCACGGTGGGAATCCAGCGATCGACCAGCAGGTCGACGTATTTTTCCGGCCGCGATCGATATTCTTCGGGGACCACGTGCGCGCCGAGGAACGTGCGGTGAATATCGAGGGGATGTTCCTGATGCAGCGCGGCGAGCAACAGCAGGATTTTTAGTTCGCTCTTCCAGTCGAGACCGTAGCCGGACTTGGATTCGATGGTGGTCGTGCCGTGCGCGGCGAAGATTTTCAAGTTGTCGAGTGCCGCGGGCTTTCAGCGAATCGCACGGAGGCGCTGCGGCAGTGTTTCACCGTGGAGCGAATGCCGCCGCCTTTGCGCGCGATTTGTTCGTAGGTGGCGCCGGCGATGCGGTCTTCGTATTCGTGGGCGCGGCTTTGCGGGAAATATCAGGTGAGTATGGGAGTCGACAAAACCCGGAAGAACAACTTTGCCCTTGAGATCGAGTTTCTCGGCTTTGCGCGCGCCGGGAAGTTTTTCGATGCGGCGGCGCGTGCCGACGGCGGCGATGCGATCTTCGTGAACCAGGATGGCGCCGTCGCGAATGATCGCCAGATCATTAAGCGCCTTGCCGCGGCGGGGAACGGAGCCGCGCAAGGTGAGCAACTGCGAGCAGCCGGTGATGAGCCAGTCAGGCACGACGCAGCGATACTAACGCCTCGCAGATGCAAAGACTACAGAAGTTGCGCAATCATGCATGGGCTTAGCTGCAGGGGAATGCGGCTTTGTCGTAGTGATTCGGGTGCGGGAGCATGGATGAGATCCTTCGTCGCAGAATGCGCTCCTCAGGATGACGAGCCGCGCATATGGAAAATTTTTCTCAGGCGCTGGCGGCCTTTTGGTAGGCGGGGACGAAAACCTCGCTGACGAAAGATTCGAGGGTGGTTGGAGTCGTGTTCTCGGCCGTGCGCGGCTCGAGCGGAACGATCAGGCCGGCATTTGCGCCTTTCCACATTTCGATCAGCAGCGCGGCGGTGCGTTTGGGCAGACCCATTTGCACCAGCGCCGGCTCCAGCATCATGAAAGGCACCTGCATGTAGCTCAATTTCGGCTTGCCGATTGCTTCGCCGACGACCGATGCAGCTTCTTTCATCGAGATGTCGCGCTGGCCGTGAAGTTCCTGGATCGAACTGCCGGAAAAGTCGCGCGCCGCCAGGCGTTTCGCGGCATACGTCCCGATGTCTTTGGTGGCGATCCACGGCATCGGCACATCGCCTTTTAAGCCTCCGGGCAGCATGCGCATCGAACGAAGCGGCGGAATACTGATGATTAGGTTTTCCATGAAATAGGCGGCTCGCAAATGAAGGACATTCGAACCGGAAACGCGGTTCAACTTTTGTTCCAGGTTGTGCAGGCCGACGATGGGGCCGGTATCTTCCGATTGCTGCGCGCCGATGCTGCTGAGGGCGACGACATAGGGCACCTGAGCTGCTGCCACGGCCGCGGCGAACGAATCCGAAGTTTTTTCCTGATGCGCGCGCAAATCTTCCTGCGACGAATCTTCGGGGACGACCAGATAGACGGCAGTCTGCGCCGGCGAAAGCCTGGGTCATGGACGAGGGATCTTCGACGTTGCCAACGAAGGCTTCCGCGCCACTTTGTACAAAAGGTTCGAGCTTTTTGGCGTCACGCCCGACGACGCGGACTTTTTGCCCAGCGGCAAGCAGGGCGGTGGCAGCCGCTCCGCCCGTTCTTCCGGTCGCTCCGGTGACGACGATCATTTCTTCTCCTGAAAAATTCGTCTCAACATTCAGCTCGGCGGAGGCAATCGCGCGAAAGACGCACTACGCCATCGGAATTTTCACGCCGGACTTTTTGGCGAAGGCCGTTGGCCTCGGGATAGCCGGCGTCGACGTGGCGCGCGACTCCGATACCAGGATCGTTGGTCAGCACGCGCTGGATGCGTTCGCCCATTTCTTTGGTGCCGTCGGCCACGGTGACCTGCCCGGCGTGCAGCGAGTAGCCGATGCCAACGCCACCGCCGTTGTGAATCGAAACCCAGCTCGCGCCGCTGGCGGTATTGAGCAGCGCATTCAGCAGCGGCCAGTCGGCGACCGCGTCCGAACCATCCAGCATTTTTTCGGTTTCGCGAAAGGGAGAAGCGACCGAACCGCAATCGAGATGATCGCGGCCGATGACGATCGGCCCTTTCAGTTCGCCCTTGGCGACCAGATCGTTGAGCGCGACGCCGAAGCGATCGCGTTCGCCGTAACCCAGCCAGCAGATGCGCGACGGGCAGGCCCTGAAAACGCACGCGTTTCTGGGCGAGTTTGATCCAGCGCGAAAGAATCTCGTCGTGCGGGAACATGTCCAGCACCAGCTGATCGGTTTTGTGGATGTCGGACGGCTCACCGGAAAGCGCGGCCCAGCGGAATGGCCCGCGGCCTTCGCAGAACAGCGGACGAATGTAGGCCGGAACGAATCCCGGAAAGTCGTAAGCGTTTTTCACGCCTTGCTGGAATGCGAAAGTGCGGATGTTGTTGCCGTAATCGAAGGTCACCGCGCCCAGTTTTTGCAGCGCGAGCATGCCTTCGACGTGCTTGGCCATCGATTCGAGCGAACGCTTTTCGTACGACGCCGGATCTTTCTTGCGCAGCTCGTCGGCCTGGGCCACGTCGAGTCCCTGCGGGATGTACCCGCCGATGGGATCGTGCGCGCTGGTCTGATCGGTGAGCAGATCGGGAACGATGCCGCGGCGAGCCAGTTCCGGAATCACGTCGGCGCAATTTCCCACCAACCCGACCGACGTGGCTTCGCGGGTGCGCACCGCATTTTTCAGGATGCGCAGCGCTTCGTCGAGGTCGTTGACCATCACGTCGCAGTAACCCATCTTGACGCGACGCTTGATGCGTTCGGGATCGACGTCAATTCCAAGAAACGCGGCGCCGTTCAGAGTCGCCGCGAGCGGCTGGGCTCCGCCCATCCCACCCATTCCGCCGGTCACCACCAGCTTTCCGGCCAGGTCGCCGCCGAAATGCTGGCGCGCCGCGGCTGCAAACGTTTCGTAAGTACCCTGCAAAATTCCCTGCGAGCCGATGTAAATCCAGCTGCCGGCGGTCATCTGGCCGTACATCATCAGGCCGGCGCGGTCGAGCTCGTCGAAATTTTTCCAGTCGCTCCAGTGGCCGACCAGATTCGAATTTGCGATCAGCACGCGCGGCGCATAAGCGTGCGTGCGAAAAATCCCGACGGGCTTGCCGGACTGGACCAGCAAGAGTTTCGTCGTTCTCGAGTGAGCGGAGGGAATTGACGATGGCCTGATAGCAATTCCAGTTGCGGGCGGCCTTGCCGCGCCCGCCGTAGACGATCAAGTCTTCGGGCTTCTCGGCCACTTCCGGGTCGAGGTTGTTCATCAACATGCGCAGCGCTGCTTCCTGCTGCCAGCCTTTGCAGGAAAGGGTAGACCCGCGGGGGGCGCGCTGTGGCTGATACCCGGCGGCGTCTTCGGTGGCGAGTTTCGACATCGGAATTCCTCCGGGGCCATCTTAACGCAAACGGCTCGTTGTCATGTAATCGGGTCATGTAATCGGGTCACGCCATTCGGCCAAGTACTGGGCCGCGCCATGCAGCAGGCGTCGTCAAGCGCGTTGCACGCGCGTCCCGCGATGCGTTAGAGTTGCGGAGGGCCTATGGAATATCCCTCACTGAACGATCTCCTCCTCGACGCCATCGACCACCGGCCCAATCCTAAAGCACAAATGTATCGAACTGCGGATGGGTGGAAATCCATCTCTTCGCAGGAAATGCTGCGGCGGGTCGCTGGATTGTCGAAGGCGCTCGCTGAACTCGGGATCAAAGCCGGTGATCGCGTGGGATTGTTCGCACCGAACTGCCCCGAGTGGCACATCGCCGATTTTGCCATCACCGGACTCGGCGCGGCGAGCGTGCCGATTTATTTCAACGAATCGCCGGATCGTTTTGTGTACATCATGAACGATGCTGGCGCGCGGGTCATTATCACGGCGGGTGAACCGGAAGCGCGCAAGGCGGCCGAAGCGCGCGAGCGCATGCCCAAAGTTGAGCATCTGATCTGCGTCGCGCCGCCAGCCGACCTGCGTGGAGAAAGTCTGGATTACGAAAGTCTCATCGCTGCGGCCGGCGATGCCGACGTGGCGGAATACCGGCGCCGCTCCGCGCTGGTCACCAGCGATCAGCTCGCGACCCTGATTTACACTTCGGGGACCACCGGCGAGCCGAAAGGCGTGATGCTGACGCACGCGAATCTGAGTTCGAATTCGATCGAGTCGCTGCGAAGCCATGTCTTCGAGCCCGGGGATCTTGGATTGGAATTCCTGCCACTCTCCCACGTCTATGAGCGCACGGTTGGCTACGGATATCTCAGCGGGGGTGTGACGATCGCGTACGTGGAGAATATCGAGACGGTAGGGCAGGCGCTGCTGGAAGTGCATCCGACGATGGCGGCCGCGGTGCCGCGGCTGTTCGAGAAGATTTATGGCGGAATTATCGAAAAGGGACGCCGCGAGCACGGAATGAAGCGGAAGATTTTTGATTGGGCCTTGCACGTGGCCCACGATTCCGTGCCGTGGCGCGCCTACAACCAGACGCCTTCCGCGGGTTTGAAAATGCGCTGGGCGGTCGCCGACCGATTGGTATTTTCGAAAATTCGCGCGGGATTGGGCGGCAAGCTGCGCACGTTTGTGTCGGGCGGCGCGCCGCTTTCCCCGGAACTTGCGGAATTTTTCTGGTCGGTGGGCGTTCCGGTCTATCAGGGATACGGGCTAACCGAAACGTCTCCCGTTGTAACTTCTAACCGGCCCGACGATCATAAGGTGGGAACGGTGGGGCGTCCGATTCCGACGGTGCAGGTGCGCATTGCGGAAGATGGAGAAATTCTGGTCAAAGGCACCGGCGTGATGCAAGGTTATTTCGGCAAGCCGGAAGCGACCAAAGCGGTGATCAGCCCGGACGGCTGGTTGGCCACCGGGGACATCGGGCGGCTTGATGCTGACGGCTACCTGATCATCACGGATCGAAAAAAGGAACTGATCAAGACCGCGGGCGGAAAATATGTGGCGCCGGCGCCCATTGAAAATTCGTTGAAAACTTCGCCGTACATCCTGAACGCGATCGTGGTCGGCGATCAGCGAAAGTTCTGCTCGGTGCTGGTGGTCTTGAACGCTCCGGTGGCGCAGATCGAAGCGAAGAAGCAGGGGCGCGAGTTCGCGGCGGCGTCGCAGATGTTGAACGACAGCTGGGTGCGCGATTTGCTGTCCGCGGAAATCGAGCGGCTGACGGCGAGCCTGGCGCAGTACGAGAAGCCGAAGCGGTTCGCGGTGCTCGAGCAGGATTTCACCACGGCGAACGGCGAATTGACCCATACGTTGAAAATGCGCCGGCGGATCATTGAAGAGCGGTACAAGGATGTCATCGCCAAGTTGTACGCGGATGTGGAAGATCCCCGCCCGCAAGTGCGCAGTTAAGATCGGATCGAATGATTTTTTGGCGGTTGCGGTGGAGTTAGAATTGCAGCCCCTCGATGAGTGTGGAGAAGCCCATGGCCGACCAACTGGTGATTGCGGGACGAACCTTTAATTCGCGGCTGATCGTGGGTACCGGAAAATATCGCAGCTTCCAGGAAATGCGCCAGGCCCACGAAGCCTCCGGCGCGGACATGGTCACCGTGGCGGTGCGCCGGGTGAACCTGACGGATAAAAGCAAAGAATCGTTGCTCGACTACATCGACCGCAAGAATTTTTTCATTCTGCCGAATACGGCCGGCTGCTACACCGCCGATGAAGCGGTGCGCGCCGCGCGGCTGGGGCGCGAAGTGGGATTATCGGAATGGGTGAAGCTGGAAGTGATCGGCGATCAGCAGACTCTATTTCCGGACACCGAAGGTTTGCTGGCGGCGACCAAGATATTGGTGAAAGAAGGATTCATCGTGCTGCCGTACACCAATGACGATTTGATCGTGGCGCGCAAGCTGGTGGACGCGGGCGCGGCGGCGGTGATGCCGCTGGGTGCGCCGATTGGCTCCGGCATGGGCATTCAAAACCTGACCAATCTGCGGATTTTGCGCGAACGCATTACCGAAGTGCCGTTGATCGTGGATGCCGGCGTGGGTACCGCTTCGGACGCCGCCGTGGCGATGGAGCTGGGCGCGGATGGCGTGCTGATGAATACGGCGATCGCCGAAGCGCAAGATGCGGTGTTGATGGCCGAGGCCATGGGTTCGGCGGTCGATGCCGGGCGCAAGGCGTTCCTGGCCGGACGCATCGGAAAAAAATTGTACGCATCGGCATCGAGCCCGCTGGAAGGCGTGGTTCGTTAAGACTTACCGCAACCTTCTTCGATTTCGAAATTTCCGCAGGTTTCTCAGCGAAACAGAATGTGCCAGAGAATATCCACGAGCGCGTGGACGATGGCGGCAGGGAACAGCGATCCGGTTTTCATCCAGGTGTGCCCGTAAAAAAGCCCCGCGATGGTAGCCAGGAATACGTACTTCCAGTTCGGAAATGGCGCGTGAAAGATGTGGGACAGGCCGAATATCAGCGACGCTAGCGCCAGCGCCGCCCAGGGATTCTTGAAGCTCCGCGAAAATAAATTCTGCAGAATGCCGCGAAATAGAAATTCTTCCGGCCACGCCGTAAAAAGCAAAATGCCCAAGACCGAAAGCGCCAGCGGGATCGGATGCAGGCGGGCGCGCGACGGGGCATAAGTCAAAAAACCGATCCTCGTACCGATCAAAATGGCGATCAGCGCAAAGCCCGCAAAATGCAGCAGAATCGTCCAGATCTCATTTTTGTTCAGGGTCACGGAGTAGCCGATGCCGTCCATCCGGCGCAGCAGAACGAACGCTGCCACTCCCGTGCTGAGCGCCAGCAGAATCGTCAGGGTATGCGTCAACGGCCCAGGGAAGGGAAACTCCGCGTACATCCAGCGAAATTCCACCGGCAGCCAAATAATTGCGACTGCCGCGTAGTCGCCGAAAGTCCCGGGCGGTTTCCCGGCGCTGGTCGCGACCAGCAGCGACGGCAGTACGACGTACGCCGCGCCGATAAGTGCGCTGCGCCAGCCGCCGGCGACCGCGATCGAGTAGACCAGCATCGCAAACAACGGAACCAGCGGAGCAAGCACGGAGCCGCGTTCGCCGAGCTCCCGGCGGCAAGCCTCCATTACTGGCGGCGCCGCGAGAAATAGCTCGAAAGCAAAAAGCACGGCGGCTACGCCCAGCGCCAGCGCGAACCGGGCCCCGCCTAGCCCCAGGTGCATCCCGTAAAAAGCCGCGAAGATCACGACCACAGCCCAGACCGCTGCGGCCGTGGGCAGATTCATGCGCCAGAAATTCGATTGGGTAGGCACGCTTTGAAATTCTACCGGAGAACTTCGCCGCCGGGAAAAACTTGCAATGGTTCGGACGCTCGGCGATTCTTGGGCCGCTCCTTTGATGGCCAACTCGGCAAAACCGGAACGATTCGCCTACATCGACTGGATGCGCGGATTCGCCTGCCTGCTGATGTTCGAAGTGCACGGCTACGATTCGTGGCTGACCGATTCTTTGCGGCAGACGCCATTCTATAAATTTTCGCAATTCACCGGAACCATCGCGGCGCCCATGTTTTTATTCCTGGCCGGAGCTTCGCTCGCGCTGGTGAGCGACCGGATGAAACAAAAAGGCGCGACGCCGGACCAAGTGGAGCGCCGGCTGGTCTGGCGCGGATTTGAGATTGTCGGACTGGGATATTTGCTGCGGCTGCAGGAATTCGTGATGGGCTACCGCACCGCGGTGTGGACCGACCTGCTGCGCGTGGACATTTTGAACACGATCGGCGTGTCGCTGATCTTGATGGCGATTCTGTGGCGAATTTGCAAAGACCACCGGACCACGGCGATCGCATCGCTCGCAATTTGCGCCGCAATTGTACTGGCCACCCCGGCGCTGTGGACCACCCTGCGGCCGCGCTGGCTCCCGTGGTATGTCGAAAGCTATATCAACGGCGTACACACCTACGGCGTGCCGCAGGTCTGGCTGTTCCCGCTATTTCCGTGGATGGCATTTGCGTTTGCGGGGCTGGCGCTGGGATGTTTTGTTTTTGACGAGTGGGCCACCCGGCATGTGCCGGAAACGATCGGCTGGCTGGGCGTTCTCGGCGTGATTCTGTTTTTCGTTTCGATCGCGGTCGACAAGCTGCCGTTGCACTATCTCGCCCCGTACGATTACTGGCACACCAGCCCGGCGTTTTTTATAGCGCGTCTCGGTGTGTTGCTGATGTTTTTTCCAATCAGCTATGGGTGGTGCCGGTGGGGATGGGGCGCGGCGAGATTCCGGCCGCTGGTGTGGCTGGGAGAAACGTCGCTGCTGGTGTATTGGGTGCACATTGTTTTCGTCTACGGGCACCTTTCCATTTTGCCGAAACATCAACAAACCATTCCGGGGGCGACGCTGGGCATCGTCATCATCACGGCGGCGATGACGTTACTGGCGGTGGTGCGATTGCGTTGGAAGGGCCATGGCGCTGAATTTGCGGAACGATTTATGGAACGGGTGCGATCCGTCACACGAGCGAAGAGCGGGAACTAACTACGGTTTGTTGGCGGGCGGCGGTTGTGGCGCATCGGATGGTTTTGGGTGAGTTTTAAAAACGAATTCACCGGGCTTGGCCAGCCTCAAGTCTTCGCGCGCGACCCGTTCGTTGGTGATTCGATCGGTCTGCAGGTCCTTCACATTATTCTTCAGCTTGTCGTTCTCGCTGTTCAACTGGTCAATTTCGCGCTGCACTTTCTGCAACTCGATTTGCGAGCGATGCATGGCCAGCACGCCGTGCGCGCCGAAAATATCCTGAACCAGCAACCAGGCCAGGGCGATAACCAGGAACCACAGGGCGTTACGCCGGAAAAACGAACGCAGCTGTTCGCTGAAAGATTCCCGCGGCGTTTCCGCCGGCGGTTTCTGCTGCTGCGGATTGTTCACTGCGTGATCCACTTCTGCGCGTCCTCTGCGAGTTTTTCCGCGGCGGCCTCGGTCGACGCTTCGGTATAAATTCGCGCGACCGGCTCGGTACCGGACGGGCGCATCAGAATCCAGGAGCCATCGTCGAAGATGAGTTTAAGGCCGTCGGTGCGGTCGGTCTTGGCCACGCGATGTCCGGCGAAGTCGTTGAAGCTCTCGCGCAGGCGATCGGGAAGTTTTTTCTGGATATCGTCGGGCAGATGCAAATTTTTGCGCACGGGCCAAAATTCGCTGCCAACGCGGCGGAACAAATCCTGCAACTGCTCTTTCAGCGAGGCGTTTCGCGCCGCGATCATTTCCGCGACCAGCAGGCAGGCCAGAATGCCGTCCTTCTCGGGCAGGTGGCCGTGGATGGTCATGCCGGCGCTTTCTTCGCCGCCGATGATAATTTTTTCCGCGCGCAGCAGCGGGCCGATGTATTTGAATCCTACCGGCGTTTCGTAGACCTTCACGCCGTACAACTTGCCGACGGCGTCCATCAGGTGGGTGGTGGCGACGCTGCGCGAGGCGCCCAGCTTCAGGCCGCGCGTTTGCATCAGGTAATCGAAGGCCAGCCCCAAAATATGGTTGGGCTGGATGAAGGTGCCGTCGCGATCGAGGATGCCGAAGCGGTCGGCGTCGCCGTCGGTCGCCAGACCGGCCAGCGATTTCTTTTCGAGGACCAGTTTTTTCAGCGGCGCCAGATTTTCTTCCGAAGGATCGGGACCGGTGCCGTCGAACAGCACGTCGCGCTTGGTGCGGATGGATTCGACGGTCATGCCGTGGTCGGCCAGAATGCGATCAAGCCAGCCCGCGCCGCAGCCGTGCACCGCGTCGTAGGCGAAATTGCCTTTGGCTTTGGTCAGAACGTCGAAGCGAATCATTTTCTTGAGTTGCTCGAAATAGGGCTGGCGCGGGTCGAGGCGTTCGAAGTCATCCTTGATGTCGTGATAAGGCGCGCCGTCGTCGGTGAGCTGGGCTGCGCGGGCCTCGATGTCTTTGGTGATTTCCGGCAACGCCGGGCCGCCGTCGGGGCCGGAAAATTTCAAGCCATTGTAGGCGGCCGGGTTGTGGCTGGCGGTGATGTTCACGCCGCCGTCGAGCTTGTTATAGATGATGGCGTGGGCCAGGACCGGAGTGGGCGTGGGATCCGGGCAGAAAACGATGTGGCAGCCATGGTCGCGCATCACGCTGGCGGCGGTGCGCGCAAATTCCGGCGAAAAGAATCGCGTATCGTGCCCAACAATGACTGTAGGATTCTTTTTTCCGGCGGTAACATGGCCCGCGATGGCCTGGGAGGCGCGCCGCACGCCGGGAAAGGTAAAGTCATCGGCGATGACGCCGCGCCAGCCGGAGGTTCCGAAATGGATAATTGGTTGGCTCACGGCCTGACATTGTATCGCGGGCTGCGGATTGAAATCACCCAAGAAACGAACGAGTCGCAAGAGTAAAGAGCGCACATGACCGACAAAATCGTGGTGCTGGTGACCTGCGGGTCGAAAAAAGAGGCGCGGAAGATTGCGCAGGCGCTGGTGGACCGCCGGCTCGCGGCCTGTGTGCAGGAAATTGGCGTCCCGATGCGTTCGACGTATCGCTGGAAGGGAAGAGTGGAGTCCGCGAATGAAGTCTTGTTGCTGATCAAGACTTCGCGGAAGCGATTCTCAGCGGTGAGTACGCTGGTTCAGGAACTGCACAGTTACGACGTCCCCGAAATCATTGCGCTGAATATCGCCGAGGGTTCGCGCGAGTATCTGGATTGGATTACGAGCAGTGTGCAGGCGAAATAGCCGGCATTAGCGCGCGGATTTTTGCTCCGCGGTCTGAAACCCGCCGTGCGCCGCCGCCTTCTTCAGATTCCGCATCATGATTTGCCAGTAACGCACCGGGAACAGGCGCTGCAGGCGTTCGAGTTGTATCGCGTCTTTGCCGATCAGGATGCGCGGCTCCTCACGCTTCACGCCGGCCACGATTCGGGCGGCCGCGGTTGCGGGAGTCGTGCGCGCCAGACGCTTTTCGAATAGCGCCACGCTGGCGTCGCGCACGGTGGCGCTGGCGGATTGGCCCAAGCGGCTGTTGCGCGAAATGGGCGTATTAATTCCTCCGGGATGAACGCAAGTCACGCCAACGGAAGAGCCTTCGAGTTCGTGCATCAGCGCTTCGGTGAAACCGCGGACGGCAAATTTACTGGCGCAGTAGGCCGTCTGGCCCGCCGGTGAAATAATTCCAAAAATGCTGGAAAGATTTACGATGCGGCTCTTCGGTTGTTGCTTCAGGGTCGGCAGAAAATTCCGAACGCCATAGATCATGCCCCAGAAATTGATGCCCATCAGCCATTCCATGTCGTCGTCCGAGAGCTCTTGAAATGTGCCGTGCATGGCCACGCCGGCGTTGTTGATCAGCAGCGTGACGCGCTGGTGCTTGGCGAGGACTTCGGCGGCGAACTGCTCCACTTGCTTGGGATCGGCTACATTGACCACGTGCGACGAAATCGGCGCGCTGGCGCTGCCGATCAGGCTGACGGTTTCTTTGAGAGTGGTTTCATTCACTTCGGCCAGGGCCAGCGCCATTTTCTCGGCGGCCAGCTGCCTGGCCAGCTCTCGTCCGATTCCCGAGCCGGCGCCAGTGATTACGGCGACACCGCCTGCCAAATCCCACATGAATCGCCTCCACTCGCGCCACGGCGCGAGCCTTGCTCTGCGCGGCGGATGATAGTGCAACTCTTAGATCTTCGCCAGCGCCTGGTCGAGATCAGCAATCAGGTCTTCGACGTCTTCAATGCCGACCGACAAGCGCACCAAACCCGGCGTAATGCCAATGCGTTCGCGAACGTCCGCCGGAACCGAGGCGTGCGTCATCGAGGGTGGATGTGAAATCAGCGTTTCCACTCCGCCGAGGCTTTCGGCCAGCGAACAGAGCTTCACATGGTTCAGCAAGGTGGTTGCCGCTTCCACCGAACCGAGGTCAAAAGAAATCATGCCGCCAAAGCCGCGCTGCTGGCGCTTGGCCAATTCGTGTTGCGCATGAGAGGCCAGGCCCGGGTAAATGGTGCGCTTCACCTTTTTGTGGCCTTCCAGAAATTTGGCCACGGCCATGCCATTGGAGTCGTGGCGGTCCATGCGCACGGCCAGCGTCTTGATTCCGCGGGAAACGAGGAAACAGTCCATGGGCGCGAGGCCGGCCCCGACCGATCGTTGCAGGAAATAAATCGCGTCCGCGTGCGCCTGGGTGTTGACGATGACTGCGCCGCCGGTGCAATCGCTGTGGCCATTCAGATATTTGGTCATGGAATGAACCACGATGTCCGCGCCCAGCGCCAACGGCTGCTGCAAATACGGACTTAAGAAGGTGTTATCGACCACCACGGTGATCTTCTTTTCGTGCGCGAAGGCCGACACCGCAGCGATATCGGTGACGAACATCGTGGGGTTCGTCGGGGTCTCCAGGTAAATCATTTTTGTATTTGGTTTGATTGCGGATTTCACGTCGTCGAGTTTGCTGGTATCGACGTAACTGAATTCCAGGCCAAACTGAACCAGAAACTGGGTCGAGAGGCGATAGACGCCGCCGTAAACCGCTTGCGAAAGAACCATATGATCGCCGGGACGAAGCAGGCGGAACACGGCGTCAATGGCAGCCATGCCGGACGAAAAAACGTAGGCGGCGTGGCCGCGCTCGAGCTTGGCGACGGTCCGCTCCAAAGCTTTGCGATTCGGATGGTTGGTGCGGGCGTAATCGTAGCCGCTGCTCTTGCCCATCTGCTCGATGACGTAGGTCGACGTCTGATAGATGGGCGCGACGATCGAACCGGTGAGGGGGTCCGGTTCCTGCCCTACGTGGATTGCATCGGTCGAAAAACCCATTCGCTTGCCTCCGAAGATCGTCTGATGATTGCTGGTAACTTACGCGGCCGGTAACGGCGCCGATTCGACTACACATGATACGTCAGACCGCGGGAATTCCGGCAAGGGCCAGGAACCGGTAGGGATTGTTCAGCAACACCGCCGCGCGTCTGGCGCGCAGCGATTTGATCGACTGCTTCGGAGCTTGAGCCCCCGCGCAGAATGGAGTACAACAAGGAAGGTGATGAGAATGTCCCGGGTCCCCCGCCATTTCGGTTGGTCCTTTCCGGTCATCGTACTTTGGGCAATGGGATTGCTCTGCGCTACGGTTTGTACGGCGCAGTCCGGCGGATCCAGCGGAACCTCCAGCAGTAATTCCGGCAATAACTCGAGCGGTGGGCCGGCCAATCGTGCGGGCGACGGCGCGGGCAACGCCGAAAAGCCGCGCGGCCAGTCCGGCGGACCGGCGGACGCGGCTAATGACGATCCGGATTCGACGCGCCTGCGGATCATAGTGACGAATTTTGACGGCAAGCCGGTGGCGAGTGCCAGCGTTTACGTCCGCTTCAACGAAGCCGGAGGATTTCTGCACAAAGATAAGCTGGCGGAGATGGCCTTCAAGACCAACGAAGACGGTTCGGTCAAGGTTCCGTCGGTTCCGGTGGGCCGGATTCTGATTCAAGTGGTGGGGAAAAGCATCCACAGTTACGGCAAGTGGTACGACATCGTAAAAGATCAAGAGCCCATCGAAATAAAACTCGACAAGCCGGTGCATTGGTACTGAAGCATCCTTCCTGAAGTTCGAAAATAATTTCCTGCAGATGGGCGCCGTGGTCTTCCTCGTAGATTTTTATTTTTACGGCAGAAAGTGCACAAGAATTGTGCAATCTGCGCAAGCCCCACGCAGCGCGAGCGATTTCATCTGGCCGGAAGTCTTTTCCACACGCTTTTCAACAGAACTGTTGAAAACTTTCACACTACATTCACATTTAGTTTTATTTTTTGCTGGTCATTGGTGCGGAAATTGCATTGCGATTTTTTGGGCCGCTCGCCGCGGAATCTTAATTTCTTTTCCGCCGATTTTATTTTTGCCCGAACAACTGCTGGCGGGACCTGAGTTCGTTTCGTTGGCGCGTGTTATGATTCGCTTCTGCGGTGCCTAACCCGGTTCGAATGAAACAATTAATCCTCAATGCGGATGATTTTGGGATGACTCGTGGAGTGAACGATGGAATTATTCGCGGCCATCGTGAAGGCATTCTGACCAGCGCGACGTTGATGGCAAATGGTTTGGCCTTCGACGACGCGGTTACCAAAGCTTTAGACCATCCAAAACTGGGAGTCGGGTGCCATCTGGTGTTGGTCGGCGGAAAACCCGTGGCTCCTCCTGAAGAAGTGGCATCACTGCTCGATTCCGATGGAAATTTGCCAGATTCGCTCGCACTGTTCGTGGCCCGCGTCACCGCCGGAATGATTAAAACCGACGACATCGAACGCGAGCTGACCGCGCAGCTCCAGAAAATTCGCGACGCAGGCATTGTGCCCAGTCACGTCGACAGTCACAAACATACGCATGCGCATCCTTGGGTGATGGAAGTGGTAGGCAAAGTCGCGCAACGATTTGGAATCACCAAAATACGAAGACCAGTCGAAAACCTGCGCGACTCCTGGGAAACCAGTCGCGGAGAAGTGCAGACAGTTTCCGGCCAGATCGTCGCGGCCGGGGCGGTGCGCATAGTAGCGTCGCGCTTCGCAGCGATTGCTGAGAAATATAAACTTACCTGCCCCGATCATTTTTTAGGCCTGGCCATGACTGGGCAACTTGGTCCGGCCGCGCTAGGCCGAATGGCTGAGTCGGTGGAAGAAGGCACCACGGAAATCATGCTGCATCCCGGAATTTGCGATGCCGACCTGGCCGCGTCCGGCTCGCGGCTGCAGCAGCAACGCCAGGATGAATTGAACGGGCTACTGGACGGCGGCGTACGTGCCTCATTCTTGCAACGAGGGATTCACTTCATCAGCTATCGGGAGTTAAACTAGCGTCATGCGTGATCAGACAGCCGCGCCGCCGCGTTTCTCGGTGGTCGTGCCCTTCCACAACGAGCAGGAAAGCGTCATCGAGCTGCACCGGCAGCTCAGCGAAGTGATGACCGGGAAGTACGAGCCGGTCGAATTTATTTACGTCGACGACCAAAGTTCAGACGCAACGCCCCAGCTTCTGGCCAAAATCGCGCAGGAAGACCCGCGCGTGGCCATCCTGCGCCTGAAGCGCAACTACGGACAGACCACGGCGCTGGCGGCCGGGTTTGACTTCGCCTCCGGCGACATCGTCATCTCCATGGATGGCGACCTGCAGCACGATCCCGGAGAAATTCCGATGATGCTGCAAAAGATGGACGCGACGGGCGCCGACATCGTCAGCGGCTGGCGCCAGAAGCGGGTGGACAACTACATTCTGCGGCGGCTGCCCTCGCGCGTGGCCAATTGGATGATGGCCAAGCTTTCCGGGGTGAACATCCACGATTTCGGGACCACCTTCAAGGTGTATCGCCGCGAGACGATCAAAGACGTGCCGCTGTATGGCGAGATGCACCGGTTCATTCCGGCGCTCGCGGCCTGGAACGGCGCGAAAATTGTCGAGGTGCCGATACGAAATATCGTCCGGCCCGAAGGCAAGTCGCACTATGGAATTTCGCGGACGGTGCGAGTGTTCTTCGACATCATCACCATTCGCTTCTTGATGCGCTACATGACCCGGCCGCTGCATTTCTTCGGCCCGCCGGGACTGCTGGGTCTATTCTCCGGCAGCCTAATCATGCTGGGGCTGATGATCAAAAAAGTCTTCTGGCAGCAACCGATCTTCGTGGAGCACGGCCCGCTATTGGTTTTGGGCATGATGCTGTGCCTGTTCGGCGTGCAAATCCTCGCGGTCGGCCTGGTCGGCGAACTGTTGACGCGGACTCATTTTGAATCGCGCGAGAACCCGATGTACCGGATCGAACTGGTGCAGGGCAATTTCCCGGCGTCCGGGAGCTGCGGAGAGAACAGTTCCGAACCTGCGGTCGAAAGCCGTAGCATCGGCGCCCGCTGGAGATTAAAGTGTTCACGGCAGTTTCGTCGCGGTTTGTGAGGAACAGCGTGATGCGCAAAACCATTTCCGTCATCGTGCCGGCGGTTCTGCTCGCGATGGCCGTGTACGCCAGCGGCGATGTCTGGAAAACAAAACCGTATACGCAATGGGATGAGAAGGACGTAGCGGCCGTGTTGCAGTCGTCGCCATGGGTAAAGTTGAACGTATCGGCTCCTGGCGCGCTGAGTGCCGATGAGCAACGCCCGATTACAACCCCGGAGTTTCCGGCCCGGGCTCGATGCCCAACCGCATGGGCTCGCCCACTTCCGCTCCTCCCATTCCGAAGGCAGGAAGCGACGACAATCCCGCGCCACAGACGTCAGCCAGTACCTACAACCTGTTTTGGTATTCCTCTCGGACGATCCGCGAAGCCTTTGCCCGCCGGGCGGTCTTGAAGGGCACCATGACCGAAGACGACGCCGGTAAGATAGTGGCCGGCAACCCCGATTCCTACGAAGTTTTGGTCAACGGGGCCGATATGTCGATTTTCCAAGGGCGCGCCGAGGACACCTTCAAGGACGAAGCGTTTATCGAGTTGAGGAAGTCAAAGAAGAAAATCAACGTCGCCAACGTCGTCTTCCAAAGGTCGTCGGGCAAGGTGGTCGGGATACTTTTCAATTTCCCCAAGAAAGACGCCGAAGGCCAACCTTCGATTTCCGCGGACGAGAAGGAAGTCGGATTCAATATGAAGGTATCCGGCGCGTGGCTGCGGACTAACTTCAACCTGAAGCAAATGGCCGACGCACAGGGGCAGGATCTTTGAGCATTATCCACTCGAGGTCCAGAGTAAAATTCGGAATCGACGACGAGGCTGAAACCCGCCACAATCCGTTCCAAGACTTTCTCCCAGACGTTTCAAAGGAGCATCCATGAATCGAACGTTGAGATTCGGAACGATCAGCGCCGTGTGCCTGCTGCTGCCGATGGTGGCGTCGGCGCAAATGTTTGGGCGGTCGCAGGCTCCGTCGTGGCGCGGCGTGTGGAATCCCGTAGTCGGCGCCGGCGGCACCTACGAAGTCACCAAGAAGGACGGCACCAAGACCACCATGGAAATGGCGATCGTTGGCAAGGAGTCCGTCGACGGCAAGGATGGCTACTGGTTCGAGGTGACGATCTCCGACACTCCGATGGGCGCCATGATCATGAAAAGTTTAACCGTGCGCGACGATCAAAACATGGTCACTTCGAAAATGATCATGCAGATGGGCGACAAACCGCCCATGGAAATGCCGGAGCGAATGACCCAGGCGCGCCAGGACAAACAGCCGGCGGACATTCGGCAATTGGCCGACGAAGTTGGTCCGGAATCGGTCACTACTTCGGCCGGGACCTTCGCCACGACCCACTACAAGATGAAAGATGGATCGGGCGACGTGTGGGTCGCGGATCACGCTGGGCCGTTCGGTATGGTGAAATTCAATGGCAAAGACAATTCGATGGTCCTGACCAAGGTGGAGACCAACGCCAAGGACAAAATCACGGGAACGCCGGTTCCGTTCAACCCGATGGCATTCTCTGGTCAGCGCTAACCGCTCGAATCGCACGGCCAAGCCACGAAGATCAGCTCAGGAGCGTCCGCGATTTGGGCGCTCTTTTTTTTGTGGCTTTGCCCGGGCCGACTGGGACTATACTCGCCTGAAATACATAAAAAAGGCGGCGACAGAATGCGGACGGATGAAGAAAAGTTCACTCGCGGTCGGGTCACCATGCGCGAGAAGTTCTCAGACGACCTGTGGCGGTTCCGGGTCGATCCCGGCGAAGGCTTCAAATTTGTCGCCGGCCAGTACGCGACGCTGGGCGTAGAGAAAGACGGGAAGCGAATCGAGCGGGCCTACTCGCTGGTTTCGTCGCCCTACGAAAGGGAATTAGAGTTTTTTTTTGAACTGGTGGAGCAAGGGGAACTGACGCCTCTGCTGTTCCCGATCGAGCCCGGCGCGGATGTGCTGATGCGGCGCATCGCCAAGGGGCGGTTCACGCTGGATCTGAAAAGCGGCCACCGCAATCATTTGCTACTCTCCACGGTTACCGGCGTGGCTCCTTACGTTTCTTACGTCCGGACGCTCTACGCGGATTGGAAAGAGAATAAATTTCCGGGCGATCTGCATTTGTATGTGATTCAAGGCGCGAGCCGTTCGTGGGAATTCGGCTATCGCGACGAACTGGAACGTATTGCCGCCGAAGTTCCCTGGCTGACCTACGTGGCGACGATCAGCCGGCCGTGGGAAGATGCGGATTGGGGCGGCGAAGTCGGCCGCGTCGAAGACGTGATTCGAAAGTACGTCGACCAATGGGATCTGGTGATCTCGGACACGACGGGCTATCTGTGCGGACATCCGCAGATGATTGAATTGGGCAACGGAATTTTGATGCGCTGCGGTTTCGACAAATTGTCGGTGCGTCAGGAAGTGTACTGGATACCGGCGAAAGAAACTTCCGCCTGAAATCTTCAACCGATCCTCATCGCTGCGGGCGCCGCAAGGGGCCTTGAGACGCTCGCAGGTCCGAGGACCGCTGCAAAACTAGTCTGCGGTAGCCGAGTCGGTGGCCGCGAGCTGCTCCAGCGTGCTGGAAATCATCCGCACCGGCGTCTCGACGTGCACAGTTTCGTTCTCGTCTCTGACGTCGATGACCAACGAGCCGCCGATTTTTTGCACTTCCACGTGCTGGTCGCGGTCCTTCACGTCGACCAGCACGAAGTCCTCGGTCTCCTGCAATTGATCCAGCGCCGCGCGAATCGTCGGCATGTAGGGCCGCAACTGCTGCGACGCATCGCCCAAATCGTGCCGCGGAATGAAATGCGTGGCGATGGGGACGAGCATGGCCGGCGCGATCACGTAAACGTGATGAACTTCCGGCTGCCTTTCCACTACGTTCACTTCGATCATGCCCTGGCTGCAGATCGCTCCCACACCCGCGACCATGGTTCCGGTAATACCCAATGCAATTTTCGCTAGCAGTACCATTGGTTCTCCTCCTCGAGATGATCCGAATTAATCTGAAGTGCTCTTGGAATCGACCCACACGCGCACATGCTGCGAGGCGTCCTGCACCGTGACCAGCAGGGCGTCGCCGGCGTCGCTCAGTTCATGCAGCGCGGCCACGATATTGAGTTCGTTGTCTTTGGCGGTGGAGAAGAGGGCATCGACTACTTTGAGGGGAATGGTAATGTCGACGTTTTGCTTGTCGTTTTGTTTGCCGTCTTGCTTGCCATTTTGTTTGTCGTGGTCGATGCAGCGCACATGGACAATCAGATTGCCGTTTGATTTGGCGATGCGGACGTCCTGATCCTTCTGCTTCACCGTTACAAATTCGTTGTCCTGCGCGGTACGGATGGCGTCGAGCAGACCCTTTACGTCAATACCGTCCAGGTCGGCGCTGCCGATGCTCACGTGACCGTCGTGCAGCTTCCCTTTATTTACGGTTGGCAGAATTTTTTCAGCGATGGACAGCGGCAGGTTCACGTTGACGCTCTCGCCTTCTTTGGTGTCTTCGACTTTCACATGCAGGTACCGCTCCGGCGCTGGCGCGGCCAACACGCTCGCGGTCATTCCGGTCACGGAAGCCACCAACAAACACACCGCTCCCGCCAGCTGGGTTGCTTTTCTCATTTTTGGGAAGCCTCCGACGCTCTTCCTGCCCGTAGATACGGACGGCCTCGAGGGAAAGTTCCCTGAGAAATGACGAAATGTCGCGATTCGTCCGGAGTAGTGCGAGGGGTTAGTCGCGCTGCGGTTTGAAATACACGGCCGCCAGCGGCGGGACTTTCATCTTGATGGACCAGGGACGTCCGTGCCAGGGAATTGGCTCGGCCCGGACGCCGCCGGAATTCCCGGCGTCGCTGCCTTCGTAGTAAGCCGAGTCGCTGTTTAGAATTTCGCGGTAGTAGCCCGAGGTGGGGACACCAACGCGGTAGTCGCCGCGCACCACCGGCGTGAAATTGCAGATGACCACCACAAAATCGTCCGGATTTTTGGCGCGCCGGATGAACGACAGAATGCTGCCGGTCGCGTCATTGGCGTCGATCCATTCGAATCCCGACCATTCGAAGTCGACTTCAAAGAGCGCCGGTTCGGTGGTATGCAGGTGATTCAGGTCTTTAATGAGGCGCTGCACCCCGCGGTGCGGCGGAGAATTTTCCAGCGACCAATCCACGCTGCCTTCTTCCCAGAATTCATCGCGTTGGGCCAGTTCGCTGCCCATGAACAGCAGCTTCTTGCCGGGGTGCGCGTACATGTAGCCGAAAAGCAGGCGCAGGTTCGCAAACTTTTGCCAGTTGTCGCCCGGCATTTTCTCCAGCAAGGTGCGCTTGCCGTGCACCACTTCATCGTGCGAGAGCGGCAGCACGAAATTCTCGTGAAACGCATAGATCATCGAAAAGGTGAGTTCGTTGTGGTGATACTGCCGGTAGAGCGGATCGAAAGCGAAATATTTCAGGGTGTCGTTCATCCAGCCCATATTCCATTTCAAGTCGAAACCCAGGCCGCCGACATAGGTCGGACGCGAAACGGCCGGCCAGGAAGTGGATTCTTCGGCGATGGTCAGCGCGCCGGGATGCCTGGTGTGCAGCACTTCATTTAAGTGCTTCAGAAACGCGATGGCTTCCAGATTTTCGCGCCCGCCGAACTGATTGGGGATCCACTCGCCGGGTTTTCGCGAATAGTCGAGATAGAGCATCGACGCGACCGCGTCCACGCGCAGACCGTCGAGATGGTACTTGTCGATCCAGAACAGCGCGTTCGAAATCAGGAAATTCTGAACCTCGTTGCGCCCGTAGTTGAAGACGAACGTTCCCCAGTCGGGTTGCTCGCCCTTGCGCGGGTCGGCGTGTTCGTAGAGATGCGTGCCGTCAAAATATCCCAGGCCGTGCGCGTCGCGCGGAAAATGCGCCGGCGTCCAATCGAGCAGCACGCCGATGCCTTCCTGATGGCAGCGGTCGACGAAGTACATGAAGTCGGCGGGAGTGCCGTAGCGGCTGGTCACCGCGAAATATCCGACGGTCTGATACCCCCAGGAAAGATCGAGCGGATGCTCCATGATCGGCAGCAGCTCGATGTGGGTGTAGCCCATCTGCTTGACGTAGGGAATTAATTCCTCGGCGAGTTCGCGGTAAGTCAGCCAGCGATTTCCTTCGGCGGTATTGCGCCGCCACGAACCGGCGTGAAGTTCGTAGATGGAAAGCGGCGAATGCAGCCAGTCGCGTGTGGTGCGGGCGTCGATCCAGGTTTTGTCCTTCCACTCGTAACCATCGATGCTGCGAACGATGGACGCATTCTTGGGCCGAAGCTCGCCGGAAAAACCGTAAGGGTCGGATTTGAGTCCGACCTGATTGCCCATCCGGGAGAGAATTTCGAATTTATAAACCTCGCCGTCTTTCAGCGCCGGGACAAAAATTTCCCAGATCCCGCTGGTGGCGCGCCCACGCATGGCGTGTACTCGTCCGTCCCAGAAATTGAAATCGCCGACGACGCTGACGCGCTTCGCGTTCGGAGCCCACACGGCAAAGTGGACGCCCTGGACCCCGTCGACTTCGCGCACATGCGCGCCGAGCTTTTCATATTTCAGGTAATGGGTGCCTTCGCCAAAAAGATACAGGTCGTAATCGGTGAGCACCGGGGGGAACGCGTAGGCGTCGATGGTCTCGAAGCGGTGGCCATCGGGAAAGGTCAACCGCAGGCGGTAGGCCTCGGGTTTAACCGGCTGATCCGCGGTTATGCCGGTTTTGGATTCCGGCAGCACCACTTCGAACACGCCGGCAGGATGAATCTGCAAAGCGAGATAAGTCGCTGCCGGCTTTCCCCAAATCACCGCACCCTGCACCGCACCCGGCCGGAAGAATCGAATGGCCAAAGATTTTTTGCCCGGCTCGCCGATCCAATGCGGGCCCAATACGCCGAAGGGATCGGAGTGCTCGCCCTTGGCGATCAGCTCGAGATCGCGCGCAACGGGATTTTGCGCCGGCGGCACCGCGATCTCGGATTTCGGCTTTTGCTTTTCCATGGGATTACACGATAGCGGTTCGTGCGGCGGACCTGAATACCGTGTTTATCTTACCGGACGCACTATGGAACGCCAAACGACAGAGTTTGCGGCGGCCCGCTGATTTCCGCGGATGGCGAGAATCCTACGCTGGACTTGGATTGCAAACCTGAGTAGGCTAGCCGCGGCTCTGGGGCGTAAGCGAGGGCCATCCACGAAGGAGATTTGTTCATGACCCGAATATTCCGCACTACGCTCGTTCTGGCCGTGCTGGTTTTCGCCGGCGCTTTTGCTGGGACCGTTCACGCCCAGCAGGCCGCGAAGACTCCCTCCCAGGCCCTGCTCGAAAACTGGAACGATATCGGCAAGCGACTGGTCACCATGGCCGAAGATTGGCCCGCCGATAAATATGACTACAAACTGACGCCCGAAACGCGCAGCTTCCAGCAAGTGCTGCTGCACATTGCCGGATCCAATTACGATTTGTTGAAGAACGTCACCGGCGCCAAAGTCGGCGATGGCCGCAATGATCCACCCGCAGCCGAATATAAGACCAAGGCGGAAGTCGTCGCGTTCCTGAAAAAATCCGTGGAAGATGGAGCGGCGGAAATTCAGAAGCAAGGCGACGCCGGCGTTCTGAAGCATCTCGACTACTGGATCGGATACACCGAGCACATGGGCGAGCACTACGGCCTGCTGGTTGCTTACTATCGCGCGAACAAGCTGGTTCCACCCGAATCGCGTCCGAAAAAGTAACCCTCGATCTAACCCCCTTGTTTGAAAGTGGGTGGAGGACATTGGCGGGGTCTTCGGCGCCAGAATCCTTCACCCTTTCTTCTTGTTCCAGTGCCCCCGCCGGGAACGCTCGAGGTTCGTAAGTGTCACTGAATGTGCGGCTTTGGTACGTTCGTACCATTGGCGGACAGGCCACTAACCTCTATATCTAGAGCGTGGGGTAAATCCTCCGGGCGAAGCGATCCCGGATCCTTGGGCCATGTCGAAAAACGCCGCCACGTTACTGACGGATGGAGACAATTCTGTGCGCGTATCGCCTGCAGGAATTGGCGACGCGAGCGAGTCCGGCACGACTGCAGGGGATACCCTTAGCCCACTTTCGTTGCACACCAACGCAAATTTTCGGCTGCTTTTTTCCAGCCAGCCCCATCCCATGTTCGTTTTCGATCGCGACACGCTCCACTATCTCGACGTAAACGACGCCGCCATCAAAAACTACGGATACTCGCGGGAAGAATTCCTGCGGATGAAAATTTCCGACATTCGTCCCGCCGCAGATGTTCCGCGCCTGATGAAAATCTTGCGCCAGAATTCCCTGGCCGTTTCCTCGCTGGGCGTGTGGAAGCACCGCCGCAAAAACGGGGAGATTTTTGACGTCGAGATCACCTCGCAGGGAATCGGTTTCGGCGACCATAATGCGGTATTGGTTTCGGCGGTGGACATCACCGCGCGGCTGGCCGCCGAGAGCCAGATCGCGGAGCAAACCGCGTCGTTGCGCGCGATTATGGAAAACAATCCTATCGCGATTGTGGTTTTGGACCTGGAACACCGCATCCGGATGTGCAATCCCGCTTTCGAAAGCACCTTCCAATACCGCCAAGCTGAAATTATCGGACAGGATCTAGATACGTTGCTGGTGCCGGCCGGATTGAAAACCGAAGCGCTGACCCTGAGCGAACGCGCCTCCGCCGGTGAAACGGTCCGCGCCAATTCCCGCCGCCGGCGCAGCGATGGCACGCTCGTCGACGTGCAGATCATCGCCGTGCCGCTGATGGTCAACGGCCGGTGCACCGGCAGCTTCGCGATGTACGAAGACATCACCGAACGGAACGCCGCCGCCCTGGCGCGCCGCGAAGCGGAAGAGCGGCTCCGGTTGTTGTTCGAAAATGCGGTCGAAGGAATTTTCCAGGCATCGGTGGACGGGCGGCTGTTGAGCGTGAACCCGGCGCTGGCCCGCATGTGCGGTTATGCGTCGCCGCAGGAAATGATCGCCAGCGGCAGCGACGTCAGCGCGGATTTCTATGCCGACCCGCAGGCGCGGCTGGAATTCATGCGGCGCATGGAAGCGGACGGCGCGGTCGAACGCTTCGAATATCAGTTGCGACGCAAGAACGGCAACAAGATCTGGGTGTCGGAAAATGCGCGCGTGGTGCGCGACGCGGCGGGGCAAGTGATCGCCTACGAAGGCACCATGGAGGACATCACCGACCTGAAGCGCGCCGAAGTGGAACGGCAGGTGACCTTCGAAATTATTCGCAGCGTGAACGTCACCGATAATCTTGACGATCTCTTGTACCTGATTCATCAGGCGCTGAAGAAAGTGCTGTATGCCGAAAATTGCTTCATCGCACTGTATGAACCGTCCTCCGAAATGTTTCATTTTCCGTTCTTCGTGGACCAATTCGACCAGGCCCCTCCTCCGCAGCAGGTGGGACGCAGTTGCACTGCGCACGTGTATCGCACGGGTAGCGCGATGCTGATCCCGCAGGGCGTGTTCGACCAGCTGACGGCGCAGGGCGAAGTGGAGCTGGTGGGAACGCCGTCTCCGTCATGGCTGGGCGTTCCGCTGCAAACTCCCGCCGCCACGATTGGCGTGCTGGTGGTCCAGCATTACGAAAACGAAAATGCCTACACCGAACGCGACCTGGAATTCTTGGGCTCGGTCGGCGGCCAAATCGCTCTGGCCATTGAAAGGAAGCGCGCCGAAGAAAAAATCCGCGAGAGCGAGGCCCGCCTGCGCGTGCTGGTCGAGCAATTGCCTGCGGCGCTCTGGACCGTCGACAAGAATCTCTGCTTCACCTCGGCGGTGGGCGCGGGTCTGGCACGCCTGGGTTTGAAACCCAACTTCGCAGGCGGCCTCTCTCTCTTCGAATATTTCGGCACCACGGATTCAACTTTCCCGCCCATTGCGGCGCATCGTCGCGCCATCGCCGGCGAGCCGGTGACCTTCCATTCCGAATGGAAGGGCGGCTCGTACACCTGCCACGTCGAACCGCTTCGTAGCCGCGACGGCGAATTGCAAGGCGCGATCTGCATGGCGCTCGACATTACTGACCGTAAACAATTGGAAGAACAGCTGCGCCAGGCGCAAAAGATGGAAGCGGTGGGCCGGCTGGCGGGCGGAATCGCGCACGACTTCAACAATCTTTTAATGGTCATCCAGGGGTACGCGGATTTGCTGGCGGAACGTTTGCCGCAGGGCGATCCGTTGCGGCGGAACGCCGAACAGATTCAGACCGCCTCGCAGCGGGCGACGTCGCTGACCCGGCAGCTGCTGGCTTTCAGCCGCAAACAGATGCTGGCGCCAAAAGTATTGAATGTCCATGCGGTCGTCGCCGACATGGAAAAAATATTGCGCCGCCTGATTGGCGAGGACGTACAACTGGAAACGACCAGCGCGCCAGATCTAGGATTGATCAAAGCCGATCGCAGCCAAATCGAACAAGTCATCTTGAATCTGGCGGTCAACGCCCGCGACGCCATGCCGGAGGGCGGCCGCCTGGCCATCGAAACCGCGAACGCCGAACTCGACGCCAGTTTTGCGCACCCCCCGGCCGTGTTGTCTCCGGGAAAGTACGTGATGCTGGCGGTCACCGACAATGGCTGCGGCATGGATGCCGACACCCAGGCGCACATTTTCGAGCCGTTCTTTACCACCAAGGAAAAAGGCAAAGGCACCGGGCTGGGCCTGGCCACCGTGTACGGAATCGTAAAGCAGAGCGGCGGGTACGTGTGGGTTTACAGCGAACCTGGTCGCGGCACCAGTTTCAAGGTTTACCTGCCGCGCATTGAAGAAGAAACCGCGTTGCCCCGAATTGAATTTCCGGCGGACGCCAGCGCCAATCCCCGCGGCTCGGAAACCGTGCTGCTGGTCGAAGACGAAAAAGGTGTCCGCGAATTGGCCCGCGAATACCTGCAGATGATCGGCTACAGCGTGATCGAAGCCGAAAATGGACATGCGGCTCTCGAGCAGGCGGCGATGCACGATGGCCGGATTCATCTGTTGATGACCGACGTGGTCATGCCCGGAATCAGCGGGCGCGAACTTTCCGAACGGGTGCAGGCGGTGCGTCCGGATATTCGCGTGCTTTATATGTCCGGTTACACCGATCAGGCGGTGGTGCATCACGGCATACTGGAATCAGACGCGGTCCTGCTGCAAAAGCCTTTCACCCTGAATGCGCTGGCGTTGAAGCTGCGCGAAATCCTCGGTAACAAAGCGGCAAATTAGCCTTCCGCGTCCCCAACAAATCGCACATGAGTTGTTCCTTGGCGGTACGGGTGCGTCTCATTGGCACAACTCGTCAACGGCTCCGTTCTGCAATGGATTTCAAAGTGGGCCCAGGAGGTACTCGAACTCCAATCATTCCAATCCCTTCCCGCGCACCCGGTTGGCAACTTCCGGATGGGCATTTGGCTTCTCGGATGCACTCCAGTGATCGTCGCTGCAGCAGACGGAACATACGCGGTGGCGGAACGAAGCCAAACGAATCAAAGGGGCCAGGGAAATGGGGATGATGAACGCGCAAGGACAGGCTGAATCGTACAACGCGGTAACCGAGGAACTGATTTCCGAACGCCGGTTGTGGACCGCCGTGATCGTCAACGCCGTGGAGGACTGGCGCACCGGCAGCTTGCGGGCCCGCCGCGAGGCTCAAGACTTTCTGTTCGACAACGACCAGGATTTGGAGCTGGTCTGCTCCGCGGCTGGCCTGGATTGGCAGGATTTTCGGGTGCGCCTGATGCGGGTTGGTCGTAAGGTTGAAATGGAAGGACCGATCCGTTTGGCACTCGCCGCATAATTTGTGATGCGTGCGAAACACCGGGAGAGCTTGCCAGCTTTCAGGCCGCGCGAACATGGCGTAGAATTTCTCATCGCCGAGCGTCGATCCTGCCAGATTCTGGATCGATGGCGAATGGATGAATTCCGCCAACGAAGATTCAGTCAATCGCGAAAAACAACTGCTCATTTGTTGTGCGCGAACGCGGGTCTCGCCCCCAGTAGCGCAGCGCATCCGCGACCTTGCCGCCCAGCCGCTCGACTGGGATTACGTTCTCTACGAAGCGGAAGAAAATTCCCTCACGCCGCTCCTGGCCCAACATTTGGCGGAATTCGCGCCGGCCGCGCTGCCACCGGCTTCCGCTGAACTGCTGCACAAAACCTGCCGCGCCAACACCGTCCGGAATCTCTACCTCACCGGTCAGCTCATTCAGGTGTTGCAGCTTTTCCGCGAAAAGGGAATTGAAGCGGCCTCGTACAAGGGGCCGGTTCTGGCCGCGCAGGCCTACGGCGATGTCGCGCTTCGCGAATTTGAAGACGTAGATATCGTGCTGCGCCAGCGCGATCTGCCCGGCGCTCACGAAGTGATCGTGGGGATGGGCTACCAGCCGAAATTCGATTGGATTCTTTCGCCGGGCGCTTCCGCCGCGCTGGTTCCGGGGGAATACAATTATCGCGATATCGAACGCCGCGCCATGATCGAACTCCACACCGAACTGACCCTGCGCCACTATCCCGTTCCGCCGAACCTCGACGAATTCTTCCAGAATACGATTCAGGTCGATGTTGCGGGCCGGGGGGTGCCGACGTTCGCGCCGGAGTATCTCCTGCCCATGCTCTGCATCCACGGCTCGAAGGATTTTTGGGAACGATTTTCCTGGATGGCCGACGTTTCGGAATTGATTCAGGCGTGTCCCGCGCTGGATTGGGATAAGACTTTTCAGGTCGCGGAGTCACTGCATGCTACCCGCATCCTCCACCTCGGTCTGACTCTGGCCGCGACGGTTCTCGATGCGCCTCTGCCGGCACCAATTGCCCAAACAGTTGAGTCGGACAGCATCGCTCGCGGCTTGGCCACCGAAATCACGCAGCGGCACCTGCGCCGAAAATTTCAGACGCTCGACGCCGCAGGCCGCTTAAGTTACCGCCGCCGCATGCTCGCGGGCTTCGCCGAAGGATGGCGCTACGCGCTGCGACTATCCGTCGTTCCCGCTGAAGAAGACTGGGTCATGCTGCGGCTGCCCAAAGCACTCGCACCTCTATATATCGCCCTTCGTCCCCTGCGCCTGCTGCGCAAATATGGGTGGGCGCGCCGTCCCGCCACCAAGCCCACCGCTTAGGCCAATTGCTGGCAACAAATCCACCGGCCCCGTGTTCTCACTTGAAGCACATCGCCACGTTTTTTTGGTGCTCGCGTTGCGCTGAAAGGGCTACGATGGGCCGCTTTAAGACTCCGATATTGAAATTGATTTGCATCCAGCTTAAATAAGGATCATCTAAATTCCCGTGAGCGCAGCCTCCGCACTCTCACCATATCCAATCGATCAGGAATCACGACGCGGCGCGTCCACTCCGGCGGCGCAGCCATCGGTTGCCGACAAGGTTCGCGTCGGGGGTTCCGCCACCATTCGCGTCGTGGCCACCAGCATGTTTCCGTGGATTCGTTCGGGTGATCAGGCCTTTATCCGCCGTTTCGACTTTTCCCAAATCAATTCGGGCGACGTAATTCTGTATGAGCGCGCCAACCGGCTGTTCATCCATCGAGTGATTCGGCGCATTACCCGGCCAAGTTTGGGCGGAGATGTCAGCCTGCTGGTGGTGAAAGGCGATGCGCTCGACCGGCCCGACGCGCCGGTGTCCGCCAAAGAGTTCCTGGGCCGGGCCATCCGCATCCACCGCGGAAAACGCCATATTGATCTGCAATCGTCTTCGCAAACGTTGTTGGGAAAAGTGCTGGCCGGCGTTTCCGGTCTAACTCGCTTCGTGTATGGCCCGCTGCGCAGCCTCCGCTTCAGCAACTCGCGATAGGCTTCCGTTCTTCTAGTTCCGTTTTTTGGCTTTAGGTTGAGCTTTCGCGCGCGTGTGATCTTTATTCCCGGTTCGTGTGGATTTTTTGGCCCGACGCGCGGATACGGCGCTCAATTCGCGCTCGTGGACATAAGCCCACTCACAGAAAACCTGCAGCGGCGCGATAAAGCTCTTCCCCAGCGAAGTCAGCGAATATTCCACGCGCGCAGCCGAGGTGGGATAGGCCTTGCGCCACACCAGCCCGGCCTCCTGCAGGTCGCGCATAGTCTGGCCAAAGCTGGATTGTGGCGCCGATTTGAACTCATGCCGAAGTTCGTCGTACAACTTTGGAGCGCGGTCCAGCACTTGCACGATCCGGATTGCCAAATCGTTGGCGAAAAGCTCCAGAATTTGCTCCGGGCCGGCGGCGCCGGGCAACGCGCGCTTGGCTCGGGTTTTGCGGCGTGACGATTTCATAGGCGAAGAGTATCCGTTCATGCCGGGGCGTCAAGACAATTTGAAATATTCTGCACCCAGCCACCGGTCAGACGACTCTAACAGCGGGTTAGGCTATTCTAATGCGTGGTCGCGCCATCGCTGCCGAAATAACTGGCCATTCATATCAGCTCGGGTCATCCTGATGTAGAATCACGGTTCATCGCTCTTTACGGCCAGGGATCGCCTGCAATTTTCGAAGGAGGCTCCACCATGAGCACCACCGTCAATACCAACCCCGCATCGAACCAGGGCAATACCACCCAGAATCCGCTGAAGGCGCTGCTCAATTTCGGCCAGTCGGTCTGGCTGGATTATATTCGCCGCGACCTGCTGACCACCGGCGAACTGAAGCGCCTGATTGAAAATGACGGCCTGCGCGGCATGACTTCCAATCCGTCCATTTTTGAAAAGGCCATCACCGGCAGCACGCTCTACGCCGAAACGCTGAAGGGCCTCGAATCGCGCAAAGACCTCGACGCCGCCGGGCGCTACGAGCAACTCGCGATCAAAGACATTCAAGACGCCGCGGACATTTTCCGTCCGGTCTACGACCAGTCGAAATTCCGCGACGGCTACGTGAGCCTGGAAGTTTCGCCGTACCTCGCGCACAAGACCCAGGAAACGCTGGCCGAAGCGCGCCGCTTATGGAAAACCGTCGCACGCCCGAACGTGATGATCAAGGTTCCGGGCACACCCGAAGGCATTCCGGCGTTTCAACAGCTGATCAGCGAAGGCATCAACGTCAACGTGACGCTGCTGTTCGCTTTTGATGTGTACGTGCGCGTCGCCGAAGCCTACGTCGCCGGGCTGGAACAATTCGTGAAAGGTGGCGGCGATCCCAGCCGCGTAGCCAGCGTGGCCAGTTTCTTCATCAGCCGCATCGATACTTTGGTCGACGGCGAGATCGAGGCGAAAATCAAAACCACCACCAATCCGACGGATATTGCCGCACTAAAGAATCTGCTCGGCAAAGTTGCCATCGCCAACGGAAAGTTGACCTACCAACGCTACAAGCAGATTTTCAGCGGCCCCAAGTGGGATGCGCTTGGCCGCCAAAGGCGCCCAGACCCAGCGCGTACTGTGGGCCAGCACCAGCACCAAGAATCCCGCGTATAGCGACATTTATTATGTGGAAGAACTGATCGGCAAAGACACGGTCGATACCATTCCTCCCGCGACCTACGACGCCTTCCGCGACCACGGCAAGCCGCGCAATAGCCTGGAAGAAAACGTAGAAGCCGCGCACCAGACCATGCAGGGTCTCGAAAAGGCCGGAATCTCGATGAAGGCCGCAACGGATAAGTTGACCGATGACGGGGTGAAGCAATTCTCCTCGGCTTTTGACACCCTGCTCGCGGCCGTGGCGCAACATACCAGCGCGGCGTCGGCGGTGAAGAAATAATGAATACGCTCACTTACAAGCTGCCGGACGAGTTTGCCAAGGCTGTCGCCGCGAACATCGAAGACTGGAAGAAGAACGACAAAGTGAAACGTCTGTGGGCCAAGGACGCTTCGCTTTGGTCCAACACCGACGAAAGCAAGTGGCTCGGCTGGCTGACGATTGTGGTTGAGCAGATCGCGCAGCACGACAAACTGAAAAAAGTCGCTGCGGACATCGAGAAAGCCGGCTTCACCCATTGCGTCCTGTTGGGCATGGGCGGTTCCAGCCTGTGTGTGGAAGTTTTCGCCAAGACCTACGGACATGAGCCGGGGCGCCCGCAGATGCACGTGCTGGATTCGACCGATCCGGCGCAGATCCGCACCATCGAAAAGAATATCGACATCAACAAGACGATTTTCATCGTGGCCAGCAAATCCGGCAGCACGCTCGAGCCGAATATCTTCAAGCAATTCTTCTACGATCTGGTGACCAAGGCGGTCGGCGCCGCGGAAGCCGGGAAGCGCTTCATCGCCACCACCGATCCGGGCTCGCACATGCAGAAAGTGGCCGAGGACAGTGGCTTCCGCAATATTTTCTACGGAGTGCCCAGCATCGGCGGCCGTTATTCCGCGCTTTCGAATTTTGGCATGGTGCCGGCGGCGATCCAGGGCGTGGGCATTGCGAAGTTCCTCGAGCGCGCTGAAGAAATGGTCATGGGCTGCGGCGCGGCGGTCGCCGCGGACAAGAATCCCGGAGCGATTCTCGGCGCGGTTCTGGGCACCGGGCAGAAATTGGGCCGCGACAAAGTAACGCTGTTCACTTCCGCTGGAATTTCCGATCTCGGCGCCTGGCTCGAACAATTGATCGCCGAATCTTCGGGAAAAGAAGGCAAAGGCCTGATCCCGGTGGATCGCGAAGCGATCGGTGCTTCCGGGGTGTATGGAAACGACCGAATTTTCGTGTACCTGCGGCTGGATGGCAGCTCCGATGCGAAATTGGACGCGGATGTCGACGCGCTGGAAAAAGCCGGACAGCCCGTAGTGCGCATTGGTGTCGCCGATAAATACGATCTGGGTCAGGAATTCTTCCGCTGGGAAATCGCGGTCGCGGTGGCTTGCTCGATCATCGGCATCAACGCCTTCAACCAGCCGGACGTCGAAGCCAGCAAGATTGAAACGCGCAAGCTGACCGACCAATATGAAAAGGTCGGCTCGCTTCCCGCCGAGTCTCCTTTCTTTGAAGGCAACGGCGTCAAGCTTTTCACTGACCCGAAAAACACCGATGCGTTGAAACAGGCCGTCGGCAGCGATGCCAGTCTGGTCGGATACTTGAAAGCGCATCTGAATCGCTTAAAGGCCGGAGATTATCTCGGCCTGCTTGCCTATATCGAACGCAACGACGCGCATCAGGCCCAGTTGCAAACCGTCCGTCACTCGATTCGCGACAAAAAGAAAGTGGCCACCTGCCTTGGTTTCGGCCCCCGGTTTTTGCATTCGACCGGACAGGCTTACAAAGGCGGCCCGAATTCCGGAGTCTTCCTGCAAATTACCTGTGACGATGCGGCAGACCTGGCCGTGCCCGGACAGAAATACACGTTCGGCATCGTGAAGGCGGCGCAGGCTCGCGGCGATTTCCAGGTGCTCGCCGATCGTAATCGCCGCGCCTTACGCGTGCATCTCGGCGCTGACCTGGCCGCTGGACTGAATACTTTGCAGGACGCGATTCAGAAAGCGCTGGCATAATCGGCAATTACCAATCGGCTGCCGGGAACGTTCTCCTCTCGTTCCCGAGCGCGTCGCGCTACGGCCGTAGCCGGGCACAGGATTAATGGGAACGTTCGATTCAGGCGACTTGCTGTCGGGCGCGCAAGGCCGGCCCGCACCTCCGTGCGTCATGGTGATTTTTGGCGCGGCCGGCGACTTAACCAAGCGCAAGCTCATCCCCGCGCTGTATAACCTGGCCAAAAGCAGGCTCCTCCCCGATCAGTTCGCTATCGTCGGCGTTTCCCGCGAAGAATATTCGATCGATGAATTTCGCACGCGCATGGCGCCGGAAGCCGGGGAATACACCATCTCCGAACTGGATCGCGAAACCTGGGACTGGTTCGCGAAACGCCTCTACTACATGTCCGGCGATTTTCAGGATCCGATACTCTTTCAGAAGCTGGAAGCGCTGCTGGCCGAAGTAGAAAAAGAACAAGACACCCAGGGCAATTGCCTTTTCTATCTGGCTACCAGCCCCACATTTTTTCCGATCGTCGTAAAGCAGCTCGGCGTAGCGGGCCTCACCAACGAAGTGAATGGAAAATGGCGCCGCGTGGTCATCGAAAAACCATTCGGCCACGATCTGGCCACCGCCGTCGCGCTGAACCACGAAATCGGCAAGGTGCTGCTGGAAAATCAGGTTTACCGCATCGACCATTACCTGGGCAAAGAGACTGTCCAAAATATTTTGGCTTTTCGTTTCGCCAATGGGATTTTCGAACCGGTCTGGAATCGCCGTTACGTGGATCACGTGCAAGTCACGGTCGCGGAGGAACTCGGCGTCGAACTCCGCGGCGATTATTACGACCGGGCCGGCGCGCTCTGCGACATGGTGCCCAATCACATCTTCCAGCTGATCAGCTTGACCGCGATGGAGCCGCCGATTTCTTTCGACGCTGCCGCCGTTCATGATGAGCAGACCAAAATCCTGCGTGCCATTCAGCCCATGAATCCGGAACGCGTTCTGGATCACGCCGTGCGCGGGCAATACGGCGAGGGAACTGTCGAGGGTCGTCACGTTCCAGCCTATCGCACCGAGCCGCGGGTGCAACCCGGATCGACCACCGAAACTTTCGTGGCGCTGGCGCTGAATATCGACAACTGGCGCTGGGCCGGCGTGCCCTTTTACCTGCGCACCGGAAAACGGATGAAAGAACGCCTGACCGAGATCGTGATTCGCTTCCGCCGTCCGCCGTTTATGCTGTTCCGCAAAACGTCGGTCGAGAAAATTCCGCCGAACGAACTGGTCCTGAATATTCAGCCCAACGAAGGAATTTCGCTCAGCTTTGAAGCGAAAGTTCCCGGCCCGGTGGTTCGCCTGGGCGCGGTGAACATGGATTTTCAATACGCGGATTATTTCGGCACCACGCCTTCCACCGGCTACGAAACGCTGCTCTACGATTGCATGATGGGCGATCCAACTTTGTTTCAGCGCGCGGACATGGTCGAAGCGGCGTGGACCGTGGTGCAGCCGATTCTCGATGTATGGAAAGCTTTGCCCCCGCGCGATTTTCCCAATTACGCCGCCGGCTCCTGGGGACCGGATCAAGCCACCGAATTGCTCCGGCGCGAAGGCCGCGAATGGCGCAACCCCACGCGCAAACAGATTTCGCGACGCGATCCCCTGTCCCGCGTAGCCGGCTAAGTTCGTCGACCGCAATTTTCCCGCAGTCGATTACCCGATGGTCCCGATTGACTCCGGCGCGCTTCTGGTCAATTCTTCTGTCCTGATTTCTGCCAATGATTCGAGAGGGAATCCATGCCACTCCAGGAATACGACAAAAAGCGAAATTTCAAGGTCACTCCCGAACCCTCCGGCAAGGGCGCTGCAAAAAAACACGGCCCGCTGATTTACGTGATCCAGAAACATCGCGCGACCGCGCTGCACTACGATTTTCGCATCGAGTGGAAAGGCGTGCTGCTCTCCTGGGCGGTGCCCAAAGGCCCGTCACCGGATCCGTCGGTGAAGCGGTTGGCCATGCAAGTGGAAGATCATCCGATCGACTACGCGACTTTCGAAGGCGTGATTCCGGAAGGCGAATATGGCGGCGGCACGGTGATGGTCTGGGATCAGGGAACCTGGACGCCGGAGCAGGAAGACGTCGACGCCGCGCTGGCCAAAGGCGATTTGAAAATGCATTTGCACGGGAAAAAGCTGAAAGGCTCCTGGGTTTTGGTGCGCACCCACGGCTACGGCCGCAGCGACGGAAAATCCTGGCTGCTGATCAAGCATCGCGATGAATATGCCTCGACGGACGACCTCACTGCGCTGAAACCGAAATCGGTGGTGAGCAACCGCCTGCTGGCCGGAATCGCCAAAGAAGGCGGCGGCGACGTGGCCAAAGCCGCGACAGGCGACCCAGCGCCGCAGAAACCCGCAGCCCCGAAGCGCGCGAAAGTTCCCGCCCCAACCAGGGCTGGCAAGAAAAAGGCCGGCTAGCGAATCGCGAATCGTCGCTCCCTTCGAAAACGCTATGCCCAACTCCATCCCGTTCCGGGTGCAGCCAATGCTCGCGAGTCTGGCTCGCGAACCATTCAACCGCAAAGGTTGGGTGTTTGAAGAAAAGTACGACGGCTACCGGATCACTGCGTATAAAGAAGGCAACAAGGTTCAGCTGATTTCCCGCAACGCCATCGATCGCGCCGCACGATACCCGAAAATCGCTGACGCCATTCGAGCGCTTGCGGCCGTCGACACTCGTGCTCGACGGCGAAGTCGTGGTCTTCGACCCCAAGCACGTTTCACGCTTTCAATTGTTGCAGCGGGGCTCAGTCGATTCGGTGTTCGTCGCGTTTGATTGCCTGTTCGTGAATGGCCGCGACCTGCGTCGCGAACCGCTTTCGGCTCGCCGAGCAGAACTGGAGAAAGTGCTCTGGCGCGCGATCGAACAGCCCGGTGCTCATGGTCTCCAAGCGCCTGGCGGCGGACGGACTGGCCGCCTACAAGATCGCCGCCCGAAAAGGTTTTGAAGGCATGATCGCCAAAGATCTGTCCTCGCCGTACGTGGAATCGCGCTCGAACCATTGGCTCAAGGTAAAAATCCACCAGGAAGATGAATTTGTGATTGGTGGCTTCACCAAGCCAGAGGGCGCGCGGAAATATTTCGGCTCGCTACTGCTCGGCGCCTACGCTGATGGAAAATTGCATTACGTCGGGAAAGTGGGAACGGGATTCGATGAAGAACTGCTGGCGAGCCTGCACCGTAAAATGCTCCCGCTGGTCGCCAAGACCTCCCCGTTCGTCGATTGGCCGCGCGAAAAAAGTGTTTCATTCCTGAAGCCGCGCCTGGTGGCGCAGGTCTCCTACAGCGAAATCACTTCGGATGTAAAAGTTCGGCAGGCTGTGTTTTTGGGACTGCGCGACGATAAAGCCGCGAAAGACATTCGAACCCCGGGTTAATCCTGACGCGGAAGCCTCAGAGTATTTGGGTCTTCGAACTTTCCGCGACCACGCGGGAATGCAAGGGATCGAAGGCAAAATATTCGCCCGGATTGCGCTGCACCAGATCGAGCAGCCGTGACTTGCACTTTTCAATGCCTTGCACCGTCTCAATCCAGATGGGCCCGTCTTCAGCAAACTTCCTGAAAATGTCGTAAGTCAGCTTCATGTCTTCCTCCGGCTTCGCTTGCGGCATGTTGGCCTTCCCGCGGAGGATAAAAGCAAGCGGGCTGCCAGACCTTTTTCCTCACCCGACGCTCTAAGTTATTGAAAACATTGGCCCTGAATTGGGATTTTCCCGATCCGCGTAAAATCCTCAACGTCTCCTGAGCATTTTTTGCGAAGGCCCGTAAAACTTACGCAAGCCTTTGCGAATCAGGCTGGCAGCTACCGGCGCCCGTTTGCCTGCTATAATGCGCGGAAGAATTGGCGACTATTCGGTAGTCGTTTCGTCCTAGACGGCCGCAGTTCGCAATTTTTGACAAGAACGTTTCGCGTGATGTATACAGCCAAGCAGAATCAGTTTCTTTCGCCAATATTTAGCTCTGCGAAGCTGCACCAAGGCGCGGTTTTACCGGAGGCCCGATGAAAACGGTTCGCATTCTGATAGCCGACGATCACGATTTGATGCGGCGCGGCGTGAGGACCCTGCTGGAGCCTCATCCGGGCTGGGAAATTTGCGGCGAAGCGACGACCGGGCGCGAAGCGGTGGCCAAGGCCGAAGAACTGAAACCGAACATCGTGATTCTCGATATCAGCATGCCGGATCTGAACGGCGTCGATGCCGCCAAGCGCATCAAGAAGGCCTCGCCGGACACCGAGGTGCTCATTTTCTCCGCCCACTACTCCGACCAGCTGATCCGCGAAATTCTGGAAGCGGGCGTGCGCGGCTACATCGTCAAATCCGATTCCGACCGCGACCTGGTCATTGCCGTCGAATCGCTCGCCAAGAAAAAACCGTTCTTCACCTCGCGCGCCACCGAAGTGATGCTGACCAGCTTTAGCGATGGCGGCTCCAAACAAGACATATCGGAGCCGCTCCGCGACCGGTTGACCACGCGCGAGCGGGAAATCGTTCAACTGCTGGCGGAAGGGAAGAGCAGCAAGGAAGTCGCGTCGTCGCTGAACATCAGCGTGAAGACCGCCGAAACCCACCGCGCCAATATCATGCGCAAACTGCAGATCCACACGGTCAGCGAACTGGTTCGTTACGCCATTCGCAATCAAATCGTAGAAGCTTAAAAAATCTCGCGGAAGTTTCACGGATTGCCGCTATCGCCCAGTTACGCGCGAGCCGGAGAACGTATTGCCGGGCGAGGATGGCGAACGCTAGGACGCTTCGAGGATCGATTTTACGGTCGCGAGCAAATTGCCGAGCGGCGCGGACTTCGCGGCCAGCGCGTGAAATCCAATCATGGTGGTCTGCTCTTTGACTTGCAGGGACTCATGCATGGTGAAGCCGACAATTTTCACATTCGGCGCTTTCTCGCGGATCTCGCGCGCCGCGTCCAAACCGTTCATCACCGGCATGCTCAAGTCCAGAATGATCAGGTCCGGATTCAGCGCCTGCACTTTATCCACCGCTTCTTTTCCGTGAACGGCTTCGCCACAGAGCTCCCACCCGGCGGAAGCCACCGCGGAGCGCAGGCCACGACGGACCGCTTCGTGGTCGTCGGCGATCAGGATTCTGTAACGATTATTTGCTGTGGATTGCGGCACTACCCATCCCCATTTCCGGAACGAACCTAACTACTAATATCGTACCTCTGAAAAATACCCAAAAACAACTCTCGCGCCGCAGATTGTGTCATTAGTGGTGCTTCGCTGCAGTGAATCGGCCAACCTATTCCTCCAAAACCTGGGCAAGCGAGCGATAGATTTTCAGTCCGCCGGTTCGGGTGTAGTGAATGAACCCCAGCCTTCTGAACTTACTCATGAATACGCTGACGCGCGAACGCGTGCTGCCCACCATCTCCGCGAGCGTGTCGTGGGTGATCTGCGACAAAACCAATTCTTCGGTGCTGCCTTTATCGTATTGGGCCAGCAGCAACAGCGTGCGCGCCAGGCGCCGCTCGCAGGAATTGAAAAGATGATCGATCAAATCCTCTTCAATCCGGTGATTGCGCGCCAGCAAGTAGCGGATGAAACGCGCGCAGACTTGCGGTTCTTTCTCCAGGATTTCAATCATCTGCTTTTGCTTGACGACATTGACCAGGGTGGGCACCAGAGCGATGGCCGAAGTCAGATAGGACGCTCGGCCGCTGATGCAGCCTTCGCCAAAAAAATCTCCCGCTCCCAGAAATCCCAATATGCCGCTGCGGCCGCGGCGTGAGACCAGCATCAGCTTCACCACGCCCGTCTTGATGTAGTGCACGTCCGTGCAGCGGTCTTCCTGCGAGAAAATTGTTCCGTTGGGGGGGTATTCGATTTCGCGAACGGACGGCAACACCGAGGGGAAATCGATTTCACTTTGTTTCTTGGAAGTCATCCGTTTCCTTTGAAAATGCTGGCGAGTTCCACTTTTTTCAGCATTTTCGATTTCTTCGAGCTCTCGCCAACGCGTCCCAGCGGTTGGCATCATAGTCGCTATCGAACTATAAAGCTCGTCCGGCGGCCGCGCCCGACGCCCAGGCCCACTGAAAATTGAAACCGCCCAGGTGCCCGGTGACGTCGACCACTTCGCCGATGAAAAAAAGTCCTTTCACTTTTTTGCTCTCCATCGTCTTGCTCGAGAGCTCCTCAGTGCTGACTCCGCCGGTAGTCACTTCCGCCTTGTCGTAACCTTCGGTGCCTGCGGGAAGCACCGCCCAATCATGCAACTCCCGTTCCAGCTCTTCCAGCGCGGCGTTGCTCCAGGAGGATGGCGTGTGCAGCTCAAGCCACTTCGTCGCGAAACGTTTAGGCAGAATTTCGTGTAACGCCGATCGGACCTGCGCCGCACCTCGGGCCGCGTCTTCGCGCAGCGACAAGAACACCTCGCGCTGTGGAGCAAGATCGAGGTGAATTGGCGCGGGCGGTTTCCAATACGAAGACGCCTGCAGGATCGCCGGACCACTCAACCCGCGATGAGTGATCAGCATGCTTTCGCGAAACGTCGCCCCATTGGCCGCAGCCGTCACTTCCGCGGACACGCCCGCGAGGTCGCAGTAAGCGCTGCGGTCTTTGGGGTTCAAAAGTAGCGGCACCAGCCCGGGCTTCGTCTGGCAGATGTTCAGGCCAAATTGTCGAGCGATATCGTATCCGAACGAACTCGCGCCCATTTTCGGGATGGAAAGTCCACCGGTCGCGATCACCAACGCCGGCGCGCGAAACTCTGCGGAGTCCGTCGTAACCACGAATCTGTCCGCGTGGCGCACTTCGCGAATCCGGGCGCTCAGAAATATTTTCACGCCGGCCGAGCGGCACTCCGCTTCCAGCATTCCGGTGATCTGGTTGGACGAGCGATCGCAAAAAAGCTGACCCAGCGTTTTTTCGTGATAGGCGATGCCGTGCTTTTCGACCAGGGCGATAAAGTCTTGAGGCGTGTAGCGCGCCAGCGCCGATTTCGCGAAGTGGGGATTTGCGGAAATGAAATTCTCAGGCTGGCAATAGAGATTCGTGAAATTACAGCGTCCGCCGCCCGAAATCAGGATTTTCTTTCCGGCTCTTTCGGCGTGCTCCAGCACCGCGACGCGCCGGCCGTGTTTGCCGGCTTCGATCGCGCACAGCAATCCCGCCGCGCCGGCCCCGATGACCAGCACGTCAAACGATTCGTTCGTCGATTCCGCAGCCATTTTTCGCGATTCGCCTTCCTGCTGGGCGACCAGCATTCTAGCAGGTCGTTTTGCGTGACCCCCTCAATCAAGGGTAAAATTGATGCCGGAGACACCAGAAGAATTTGCCGCCGATTATCAATGCACAGGGATTGTCCAAACGGTTCGGCGCGGCCCCGCTGTTCCAGAATATTTCGTTCACGATTTCCGAAGGCGATCGCATCGGCTTGATCGGCCCGAATGGGTCAGGCAAGTCGACGCTGCTCGAAATCCTTCGAGGTACCGTGAAGCCGGACCACGGTGACGTCGCCGTGCGCAAGGGCACGCGCCTCATCTCCGTCACCCAGATTTCTGAATTCGCCGAAGGCGCAACCTGCAGCTCGGTGATTGAAAGCGCGCTGGAGCGCGCCGGTGTGTCGCACGCGGATCATCACTTCCGCACTTCCGAAGCGCTGAGCCGGGCCGGCTTTCCTGATCCCGACCTGCCCACCGCTTCGCTTTCGGGCGGATGGAAGAAGCGCCTGGCCATCGTCGAAGGCCTGGTGCAAGAGCCGGACATCATGCTGCTCGACGAACCCACCAACCACTTGGATTTAGCGGGAATCAAGTGGCTCGAGACGCTGCTGCAAAACGCCCAGTTTGCCTGCGTGGTGGTCAGCCACGACCGCTATTTCCTGGAAAATATCGCCAGCGACATCGTGGAGCTCAGCCGGATGTATTCCGACGGCTTTCTGCGAGTGAAGGGCACCTACACCAAATTTCTCGAGGCCAAGGAAGAATACCTGCATGCGCAGGGTAAACGACAGGACGCTCTGGCCAACCTGGTGCACACCGAAATCGAATGGCTGCGCCGCGGCCCCAAAGCCCGAACCACGAAGTCGAAATCGCGAATTGATAAGGCGCACGACATGATCGGCGAGCTGGCCGACCTGAACCAGCGCACCCGCGAGATCAACGCAAAAATCGATTTTTCGGCGAGCAATCGCCAGACCAAGCAACTCGTCACGCTGGACCACGTGGGCTACGCCATCGGCGGCCGCACGCTGTTTGAGAAATTAAATTTTATCGTGCAATCCCAAATGCGCGTCGGGCTGGTTGGTCCGAACGGCAGCGGCAAATCCACGCTGCTGCGCCTGCTCCGCGGCGACATTGAACCGACCGCGGGAAAAATCACCAAAGCCGACTCGCTGAAAATCGTCTATTTCGATCAGAACCGCGAGCTGGATCCCGATGTTTCGCTTCGCCGCGCCCTGGCCCCGGACAGTGATTCGGTCACCTATCAGGATCGCGTGATTCATGTGGCGTCCTGGGCCGCGCGGTTTCTTTTTGCCAACGAAGATTTGAACCGGCCCGTGGGCAAATTATCCGGCGGTGAACGCGCCCGCGTGCTGATCGCGCAATTGATGCTGCAGTCGGCGGACGTGCTGCTGCTGGACGAACCGACCAACGATCTCGATATCCCGACCCTCGAAATCCTGGAAGAAAGCCTGCTCGAATTTCGCGGTGCGCTGATTCTGGTCACCCACGATCGCTACATGCTCGATCGCGTATCCACGGTAGTGCTCGGTCTGGACGGGCTGGGCGAGGTCGAGCGCTTCGCCGATTATTCGCAGTGGGAAGTCTGGCAGCGTTCGCGCAAAGCGAAGAAACCGGAAAAGAGCGCAGCTCCGGCACGCGCCGCGGTGCCGCCAGAGAAACCGGCGCAGACCAATGGCGCGAAAGCCAAACTGTCCCACACCGAGTCGCGCGAGCTGGCCTCGCTCGAAAAGAAAATCGCGAAAGCTGAAGAAGAGCTGCGCGCGAAACGCGCCGCGCTGGAAGATGCGGAGATTGTCACCGACGCGTCGCGCCTGCATGCCGCCTACGTGCAGGCCGAAGACGCGCAACGCTCGGTCGATGCGCTTTACGCGCGCTGGGCCATTCTGGAGAAGAAGCAGGCATGATCCCGCTTTCGCAGCAAATCATCGCGCTGTTCATCCTGGCCATTCCCATCGCGTCCATTGCCTGGACCGTGACCCACGAAGAAATCTTTCGCGAACCCCGCGAGTGGTGCGCCGAAAAAAGCCAAAAGTGCCACACCTTCTTCGAACGCAAGATTTTCTACATCATGACCTGCGAATACTGTTTCAGCCACTACGTCACCATCGCGTTTCTTTTTCTCACGCGCTACAAGCTGCTCTATCCCGACTGGCGCGGCTATCTGATTGCCGGATTTTCGCTGGTGTGGATTGCCAATTTGTATATGGGCGTTTTTGGCAGGCTCCGTCTCGAGATCAAACGCGAACGCGTCGAAATCGAAGAGGTCCTTCAGGAAGGCGCGCCCAAAGTTCCGGCGAATAATCAAAAGAGTTAGAAACGCGTCCAAAATGCGAGATAGTGCAGGCAGCAAAATGCAGGCTCCCTCCCCAACCGCTACGGCCACCGCTGAACCCGCTACTCGCGTGGAGCATTTCGATGTGCTCATCGTGGGTGCGGGGCTTTCCGGAATCGGCGCGGGCTATCGCCTGCAGACGGAATGTCCCAGAAAAACCTACGCGATTCTGGAAAGCCGGAACGCGATGGGCGGAACCTGGGACCTGTTCCGTTATCCGGGAATTCGTTCCGATTCCGACATGTACACGCTCGGCTTCGCGTTCCGGCCGTGGCGCGAAAAGAAATCGATCGCGGACGGCGCCTCGATCGTCAATTACATCCGCGAAACGGCAAGCGAATACGGCATCGACCAGAAAATCCGCTACGGCCTCACCGTAACCCAGGCGTCGTGGTCCTCGCCCAATGCCGCATGGACCGTTTACGCTACCGGCCCGGAAGGGAAGCGGCTTCAGTTCACCTGCAACTTTCTTTACATGTGCAGCGGCTATTACGACTACGCGCGAGGCTATATGCCGGGTTGGCCCGGGATGGACCGCTACCGCGGCCGCATCGTGCATCCCCAGCATTGGCCCGAAGACCTCGACGTCACCGGCAAACGCATCGTGGTAATCGGAAGCGGCGCCACGGCGGTCACGCTGATCCCCGCGCTGGCTCGCACCGCGGCGCATGTCACCATGGTGCAGCGTTCGCCGAGTTACATCGTCGCGCGGCCGTCCGAAGATCCCGTGGCCAAATGGATGAATCGCCACCTGCCGGAGTCACTCGCTGGAAAACTCATCCGCTGGAAGAATGTGCTGCTCGGAACCTACTTTTACAATTTCGCCAGGAAAAAACCTGAGCGCACCAAGAAAATGATCTTCGAATACGTGAGCAATTTTCTGGGGCCAGAGTACGACGCCGCGAAGCACTTCACGCCGCGCTACAACCCCTGGGATCAGCGCCTCTGTCTGATCCCCGACGCGGATTTGTTTGTGGCCATTCGCGCCGGCAAAGCGTCGATTGCTACCGACGAAATCGAGACGTTCACCGAACCAGGCCTGCGACTGAAATCCGGCGAGGAACTGCCCGCGGACATCATCGTGACCGCCACCGGCCTGAACATAAAACTGCTTGGCGGCATAAAAATGATGATCGACGGCGCCAATATCAATCCGGTCCAATCGCTCAGCTACAAGGGCATGATGTACAGCGACATCCCGAATTTCGCCTCGGCCTTCGGCTACACCAATGCGTCGTGGACCCTGAAATCCGATCTCACTGCGGAATATATGTGCCGGCTGTTGAATTACATGCAGGTGCGCGGATACGACTACTGCACGCCGCGCCGGCGAGACCCGTCCGTCTTGGAGGAGCCGGCCATCACGCTGAATTCAGGTTACCTGCAAAGGTCGAACGACCTGCTACCCAAGCAGGGCTCGAAAAAACCGTGGAGGTTGCACCAGAATTACGCCCGCGATCTGCTCGCGCTGAAACTGGGCAGAATCAACGATGGAATCATGGAGTTTACCTCCCTCGAGCGAAAACGGCGCTCGGCCTGAGCGCCGCGTCGGTTTCGGTTGGCATCGGGTGCGCCAAACCATCGCTGCGGGCTTGATCCTCGCGAAATTAATCTTCACGACTCCCCACCCTAGGGCTTAAGATTCATTCGCGTAACCCATACATCCCATGGCCCACGATTCCGTAGCTCAGCCTGCTCGCGTCGAACGCCTCGCCGATCGCCCCGTTCCACGCCTTCTGGTGGTGGACGACGACCTGGAGTTATGCGAACTGCTCACCGAATACCTGCAGCCCGAAGGATTTGAGGTCGATGCCGTTTTCGATGGCCTGCAAGGTGTAGACCGCGCCTTGAGCGGCGACTACTCCCTGCTGATTCTCGACGTGATGCTTCCTGGCATTCGCGGTTTCGAGGCGTTGCGCCAGATTCGCGCGAAGTCCTCGATGCCGATCATCATGCTGACCGCGCGCGATGAGGATATCGATCGCATCCTGGGCCTGGAAATCGGCGCCGACGATTACCTGGCCAAGCCCTTTAATCCCCGCGAACTGGCCGCTCGCATTCAAGCGGTGCTGCGCCGCAGCGCGTCCACTACCCGTGCAAGCGGCTGCCGCCGGGCCGCAACGGATCGTGCTTGGCGATGTGGAACTCGACGAGAGCGCGCGCACGGTGCGCCGCGGAAATCGCGAAGTGGACCTGACCTCGGTCGAATTTGACCTGCTGGCCTTTTTCATGAGGAATCCGGTGAAGGTCTTGCAGCGCGAAGAGATCGTGCAGCAGATTCTGGGCCGGGAGTCCGCGCCGGACGATCGCAGCATCGACGTGCACATCAGCAACCTGCGCAAAAAACTGGGGCGCACCGCCGATGGCAGCGACCGCATCCGCGCGATTCGTGGCATCGGCTACATTTTCGTCATTCCGGTAAAATCAACGAGCCGGTGATTTGAAATGCGCAGTCTTTACCTGAAGATTTTCCTGTGGTTCTGGCTGGCCATGATTCTGGTCAGCAGCACGCTGATTCTTTCGGTGGTCACCACCCACAGCGAATTCACCGCCAACCGCACCGAGCAATTCGACAAGATTCTTACTTCGCTGGTCGCGGTGCGTTCCGCCGACCTGCTCGAAGACCACGGCATGGGCGCCCTGGCCGATTACCTGGCGTCCTTGCAGCAGACCCTGAATTGGCAAGCCTATCTTTTCGACGATGAGGGCAAGGAAATTCTTTCGCAGCCCACTCCCGCGGAGGCCGAAACCATCGCCCAGAGCGCGCTGCAGACCAATGACGCGAAGTACCTCATCTCGCACGGCCGAAAATTTGTAGCCAAGCGCACCACCGGTTCCACCGGCACCCGTTACGTTTTCGTTTCGGAGTCGCAAGTTCCTTCGGTCACCAGCGTGTTGCAGGCGCCGCTGCGCGTACAGATCACGCGCGGCATCATTGTGGTGCTGGTTGCCGGGTTCGTCTGTTTCTGGCTGGCGCGTTCGATCACCAAGCCGGTACGCGAACTGAGCGTAGCGACTCATCAATTGGCCGACGGCAGCCTGGACGCGCGCGTGGGCGATTCGGTCACCGGGAAACAGGATGAAGTCGCTCAGCTCGGCCGCGATTTCAATCACATGGCGGAGCAGATCGAATCATTGATGGCCTCGCAGCGCCGCCTGATCACCGATATTTCCCACGAATTGCGGTCACCACTGGCGCGCTTAAGCGTCGCGCTTGGCATTGCCCGCCGCACCGTGGATCGTGATTCGCGTGTTGCGCTCGACCGTATCGAGCTGGAGTCCGAACGGCTGAACGAACTCATCGGCAGCCTGCTGCACCTTAGCCGGCTCGAGGCCGGCACGGAGATGATGGACTCCGAGCCTTTTGCGCTCGATCAGCTCGTCCGTGAGATCGCGCTCGATGCCGATTTCGAAGCGCGCAGCCGCAATCGCAGCGTCAACGTGGTCGCCTCCGAAAATTGCGTGGCCACCGGCAAGCGCGAACTGCTGCGCAGTGCGGTCGAGAATGTCATTCGCAACGCGCTGCGCTACACCGCCGAGGGGACCAGCGTCGAGGTCAGCCTGGCCTGCGAGCGCAATTCGTTTGCGGGGCAAGCCGTGATTCGCGTCCGCGATCATGGGAAGGGCGTGCCGCAGGAGTCGCTGGTAAATATTTTCACGCCGTTTTACCGCGTCGGGGACTCCCGGGAAAGGTCATCCGGCGGTTCTGGGCTCGGACTATCCATCGCGGATCGCGCCATTCGCCTGCATGGCGGAAGTGTTAGCGCCGAGAATTGCCCGGACGGAGGCTTGCTGGTAGAGGCGCGTCTGCCGCTGACGCCGCTTCAGGTTCAAGAACCGGGCGCCACGGCAACCGAAACGCAAGCGGTGAACTGAAAATTCGGCTCGGCCGCGTGATCTTAATTCTTTCCCTCTGGCGTTTTGGCTGCGGGTTTCACCGCGTCTTGAAAAAGTTCCGGGGGATCGAGCGAGCATTGCTTCCAAAAAGCCGAGCTCGGCAGACTTCCGTCTTCCAATTTTTGCAGGCTGGCCATGGTTGCAGCCACCTGGCCGCCATCCACCGAATCGAATAGCAGCACCACGCCGTCGACCGCCGGCGTAGCGGATTTCTGCTCCGAATATGCTTTCAGGAACATTTCTTTGGCGAAGGATTTTTTCTGGCTGGCGCTGGTGGATTGATCGGCAGACGACGGCGCGGCCCAGACCACCCGCACGTTCTTACCGGCTAAAGGTTCCCACTTGCCGCTAAACGGACTGGTCTCTTCCTTTTCCACTTTAAAGGGCGACGCGGTGGCCCCCGCCGGGGCCGCGGTCGTTGTGGCTGCCGCGGATTGTTCCGCACTGGCGATTCCCGCGCCCCCATAACTGACGGGCAGGTTCACCTGCGCGCGCCGGATCCATCCGCGCGAAGCGCCCGAAATCTGCACGTGAATCCAGGCTCCGTCCAGACCCAGAATTTGGAATTCGTCGTGCGCATCGGCCGACATCAAAACTTGCGCGCCCTCGGCCGGCTTGGAAAAAATCGGCGTCGACGCGCGTTTCACCACCACCAGATCCGCGGGTCGCGACTGATTGTGCAGGATCTCTTCCAGGTTTTTCTCTTCGCCGGCCAGTTGCACCGCTTTCCTTTCGTTGAATTCCCGATGCGCGCGAATGGTCTCGATACTTTCATTCGAGGCAGGCGCGGCAGCGGGCGTGGCCACCGGGCTATGCAACGGTGCGGTACTCATTGGCGTCGAAGGAGAAATTCCGCCGGTCGATGGCGAGTCGGTCGCGCCCTTCACCGAACTGCTGAACGAACCGGAAGAACCTCCGACCGTGGCATCCGCCAGCGCTTCGTCGATCCGGTCCAGCGCGTCAGTTTCCAGCCGTCCATTCGAGGGCAGCACGCGGTAGCCCGAGCGCGAAGCTTCGGGGTCCGTATACCACGCCGTGATTTTCGCCACCGCCCGCACGATGTTTTGTCCGGAGCTGCCCGGCAGAATCTGCAGCGCGCACTCGTAGTAAGCGCGCGAATAGCTTTCCAGCGGCTGGCCCTGCGGAATCACGAAACCGTCCAGGATCGGCAAGCGACCGCGAGTCAAAGGCTGCACGGTCTGAATCGCTGCTTCCAGCGCGTCCGTAGAATTCGGGAACCTTCGTTGGTAGGTTTCCGTTGGCGTTTGAGCCGGCGTTGCGCTCGCCGTCAGCAATAAAGCGACGACCACAAAAACCATCGCTGCCGATCGTCTGGTCGAGCCGTAACCCGGCGCGTGACTTGGCGCATGACATGGATTGGCGCTCATGGCAGCGGCTCCACCTGATCTTGACGGACCCAGCCGCGACGACCTTCCACCGTCTCCACCCCGTACCAGTAGTCGGTGATGATCTCGACCAGCAGTTCGGAATGCCCGGGAAGGGAAGCAAGCTTGGCGGCCTTGCTGAAGGGCGCAGCCTTCAGCTCGATTGGATCGCTTTTCACCTGGACTTCAATTTTGTGGTGCAGCTCATTCACTTTCTGCTGCAGGCTGGTCAGCGAAGTTTCGGATTCATTCAGGCGCGCCAGCTCGTCGTTGCGTTCTTTCGTCGCCTCGCGCGATTCCACCAGCATTTTGCGGCGTTGGGTCAGTTCCGCGGTTTGTTGCTCCATCTTTTGAATTTCCAGAATGTGCGACTGGATATCCGCGAACTCGCTGGTTTCGACCGTGGTGTCGGAGGCATGCACCTTTTTATTTCCGTCTTCCACGAAAGCGGCATCGATTTGCAAGCGAGTCTTGTTCGGCTGCACGCCCTGCACCACGTAGCGCACGGTTAGGGTCCCAATGTCCGCGGCGTCCTTGAAGTGGCGCGGCGCCAATGCGTCGTGCAGCACTTTGTAATACACGTGGCCCTCGCCCTTATATTCACCGTAGTACGCGGAGGAAGTTTCCGGGACCGCCCCGGTCACGGTTTTGTCTTTGTCGTACACCCAGGTACCTTGAATCGTGTCATTTTCGATGACCAGCTGCACGGCCTTGATGACCGTTGCTTCCGGAGCCTTCAAATAAATTTCAAATCCCTCCGGAATGTCGGAGTTCTTGTCGCGGGCCTGCCCGCTAACGGCATTTGCGAGGGACAACAGCACGACAATACTGAGCAGGTTTCGAAGGACAACCGCTGGCGAAGGAGGCCTGAAGTTCACGCGTGGATCCCGGTAGCTACCCATAACTATTTTCGATGCTTTGTATCGGCCCGAACGTTCGATCCTGGTTGCCGCCCCAGCGGCCATCGTAGCCGGGCCCAGACGTATGCTGCCGCATCCGCCATGGATTGTATAGAAAAACACCAAAATAAACGAATGTTAAGATTTGTTAATTTTATGCTTGCTTTCTTAATTCGCTGGCGTTACTGTGCGCTCGTTTGGCTTTCGGTCTGGTACCGCAATTTTCGGAGAGCGTCGGTTTCACGGTCAATGTCCTTGAGAACAAGTCATTTCGGTGGTCCATCGCGGGTTCTCTTATCCGGAGCACTCGTCATCCGCTCCTCGCATTTTCAATCTTTCAGTATCACAGTTTCCAATCGAGTTGCCCGATACAGGAGGGTATATGCCTTCGTTGCATCCTGAAACTTCGCGCCTGCTGAGCCGATCGCGGCTGATGGGACTGGCCGTTTTTGCCCTAGTCGTTCTGGCGATGTTATTCGCCGACGCCAGGCCGGCCCAGGCTCTGCCTACCGGAAAGGTCATGGCGATTCCGGCCTTCGCGCGAAAGTACGGATTGCCTTGCTCCGCCTGCCACACCGCTTGGCCGGAGCTGAATAACTTCGGCCAGGTATTTCGCGACAACGGCTATCAATTGATGAACGACCGCGATTCGCCGATCTGGCAAAATCCTTCCTACTTTCCCGATCACCTTTAGAATCACGCCGAACTGGCACCGCGAAACCGCCGACCATCAGGTTATCGACTCCATACCCGGCTGCGCCGGCGGAGCGTGTTCCGACGATCGCGGGGAAAGTGACCATGTCGGGATTCGATCTTTCCGGCATGGATTTGTGGTCGGCTGGCACGCTGTATAAGAACATTTCCTTCCTGCTGCTGCCTTCCTCCGATTCCACTGCCGTGTGGCACTTTGAAGGCGCCTGGGTTCGCTTCGACAACCTGAAAAACAGCCCCTGGCTCAACGTAAAATTCGGACGATTCGAACTCGACAATTTGATCTCGGAAAAGCGCATGCTGTTCCTGTCGAACAACGGCGGGATCTATCAGATCTATCACTTCAACACTCCGGGCAGCTCGAACAACTTTGGCTATGGCGATAATCAAATTGGCGTCGAACTGGCAGGCCACAGCGTAAATAGCTATACCCGCTATTCGGTGTCGGTGCTGAGCAGCAACGAAGGCGGCGTGGGATTTACCAATGACGTCGTGCCCGGCGGGTCCGCCGGCGAGCCGCACCTACGACGTGAACCTGGCCTTCAGTCAGGCCTTCGACGCCAAGAGGCTTGGGTTTCGAGCGCATCGGCGCTTTCGCCTACATCGGCCAACGCCCCACTTACTATCAGACCGCAGGCCAGGGAAGCGAGCAGCTCGTCGGCCTGGGCAACAAGCCGTTCTATCGTGTGGGTTTTGCGGGTGACCTCTACATCCACAATCTCGAGTTACTGCCACTATTCATGTACGGGCATGACAACGCGTATCTCGGGACTTCGACGCCGTCGAACAGTACTCTACCTTCAAACGGGCAGGCACCTTCCTTCTACGGAGGCTTTCTCGAATCCCATTACTACCTCAATCCCCAAAACGTGATCCTGGGGCGCTTCGAGAAGATCAATGTCGGCCAACAGGCGTTTTCCGGTGGCAACGGCAACTACGGCAACGTGACAGCCTACTCGGTCGGCTATCGCTGGTATCCGATCATGTTTTCAGCCGTGCGGGCATTGCTCTCGACGGGGAGTACTCCCGCACCAAATCGATCGGCATCGTCCCGGAAAGCGGCGACGGCACCGGTGGCCCTCCGCTGTTCCCGACCGACGGCGTGTGGAGCAGCAGCATCTTCTTCGGCATCGACTTCGACTTCTAAGGGAGACGGCTATGATACTCGAGCAAATTTGTAGTCGACATTTGCGTTGGGCTCCATCGCGCTCTTGACCCTCGGTGCCGGCGCGGCTCACGGCCCAGTCCCACGTGAACTCGCCGGATCCGTCTCTCGGCGCGCCTAGCGTGAACACCGAGGAAAGCCACATCGGCAATCTCACCGGGCACGCGCGGCAGGCAAAGCATCTCTACCGCCGCTACTGTATCGGCTGCCACGGTCCGGATGGCGACGGCAACGGCATGAACGCGCAGTGGATCGATCCCAAGCCCCGGGATTTCACCGAAGCTACCTTTAAATGCCGCTCTACGCCAACCGGCACGCTGCCCACTGACCAAGATCTCTACAACGCCATTACCCGCGGTTTTGTCAACACCAACATGCCCTCGTGGCGGCCTTTGACCGAGCAGCAGCGCGCCGACCTGGTGGCATTCATCAAGACTTGGTCTCCTCGCTGGGCCAAGGAAAAGCCGGCGAGGTCCTGACGATTCCGCGCGGAACCGCCGGTGACGATCGAAAGCATCCTGCATGGCCGCGAACTCTTCCAGAAGCTCGAATGCTGGAAGTGCCATGGCCCGGCAGGGCACGGCGACGGCCCCTCCGCCGCAACTCTGACCGACAGCAAAGACAATCCGATTCGTCCGTATAATTTCTCCACCGGCACGCGGTTTAAGTGCGGTGACACCAACCAGGATCATCTACCGGATTTTCATGACCGGCGTGGATGGCACCCCGATGCCTTCGTTCGCACGACGTGATCAAGCCGCAATGATCGCGTGGGATCTGGTCCATTTCTTGCGGACGCTTGCAGGTTATCGTATCCCTCCAAGGAGCTCGACCTCTGGCGAGGTTACGTCGCCAGCCACGGAAAGGACATCAAACCAATTGGGCCGGATTCCGCGGCGGGCGCCCAATAATAATACGAACTCAGTTAGGGAGAAATAATAAAATGCGACTCAAATACTTTTCAGCAGCATGCTCTCGCGGCAATCGTCTGTACCTCGATGGTCATGTTCGCAAGCCCAAGCCACCTGCGGGCGGCGGCACCGTCACCGGCAAAGTCACCTACACCGGGACGCCGGCGAAAATGAAGCCGATCGACATGTCCAAAGAACCATCCTGCGCCAAACAGCACGCTACCCCGGTCATGACCCAGAACGTCACCACGGGCCCGGGCAACACCTTGCAATGGGTCGTCGTTTACATTTCGGCCGGCGATCAGGGCTCGACCGCCCCGTCGCAGGCCGTGAAATACGAACAGAAGGGCTGCGAATACCTCCCGCACGTGCTGCCCATGCAAGTTTCGCAGCAGCTCCAGATTTTCAATGACGACCAGACCTCCCACAATATTCACCCGCTGGCCAAAGTGAATCCGGAATGGAACAAGTCGCAGCCGGCCGGCTCTCCTCCGATCGACACCAAGTACGAAAAGGCCGAATTCATTCCGGTGAAGTGCAATATCCACCCCTGGATGCACGGCTATTTCGTGGTGCTGAATACCTCGCACTATTCCGTGACCGGCGAAGATGGCTCCTTCAGTCTGAAGGGCCTCCCTCCCGGCAAATACACCCTGACCGCCTGGCAGGAGCAGTATGGGACCCAGACGCAGGAAGTGACCATCGCCGGAAACGAAACGAAGAGCGTCAATTTCTCGTTCAAGGCCCTGCCGTACTAAAGAGTCGTCGTCGCACCGAGTTGTGGCAACTGCATCCTGGACAGGCGGTTGCCATCAGCGAATTGTTCGATTTCACGCCGGCAATGTGATTCACTGAGGCCAGCCGATATGGGAAAACTGTTTGCAGTCGTCGTCATTATCATCACCATCGTGTCCACCACGGTCTTTATCCGGCACACCTGGTGGCTGCCGGTGGATATCTCCACCACCGGCCCGGCCGTAGATCGGCAGTTGGACGAAACGATGGTCGGTACCGGAATATTGTTCGTCGCCAGCCAGATCCTGCTTGGCGTTTTTTGTGTGGGGCGCGAGCGACACCTCCAGCAGCAAGAAAATCAAAATCTTCCCCGGTGGCGCGACGGCCATCGTGGCCTTTGCCATCATTTTGGTCGGCATGGAAATTTTGACGTCTGACGTTTGTCGGTTCGCGCGCCTGGGGCGCCATCTACATCGCGCCGCCCGATCCGAATTCCCTGAAAATCGACGTACAGGCGGAGCAGTTCGCGTTTTATTTCCGCTATGCGGGCCCCGACGGCGTCTTCGGCGGCATCCATCCCGACAAGATCGACGACGGCAGCGGCAACTACTTCGGCCTCGACCCCGCGAATGACGTCCCAGCGCGGGATGACATCGTAGTGGGTTCGCTCACCGTTCCGGTGAATAAGCCGGTCTGGCTCACGCTGCACTCCAAGGACGTGGGACATTCCTTCTTCGTGCGCGAACTGCGGGTGCAGCAGGACTTCGTCCCCGGACTTGATATTCCGGTGCATTTCACCGCCACCATCATCGGCAAGTATGAAATTGTCTGCACCCAGCTCTGCGGCCTGGGCCACTACAACATGAAGGCCTATCTGAAGTGATGTCTCAGGACCGATTACGATCAGTGGCTTGAAAACGCAGGCGGGCAGTTAGTGGTTAAGGCGGAAGCGCGCGTCGACTCGAAGATCGTTAGCGGCAACTTCGCGAGGCCAACCTATGCATGACGTTCCATCCGAGGTAGCGGTCCACCATCACACCGCGCCGACCGGCTTCATTCGCAAGTAGGTCTTCAGCCTCGATCACAAAGTGATCGGCAAGCAATACTACGGGCTGGCGCTGGTCGTCGGTGTTCATCGGCATGGTCCTCTCCTGGCTCATGCGCATTCACTTGGCCTGGCCCAATTGGCCCATTCCGCTGCTCGATAAACTTTCCGCGGTTGGCGCGCCGGCTGGCGTGATGACTCCGGAATATTATCTTTCGCTGCTCACCATGCACGGCACCATCATGGTGTTCTTCGTCCTCACCAACGCGCCCTTCGCCGCCTTCGGAAATTATTTCCTGCCCATCCAAATCGGCGCCGAAGACATGGCCTTCCCGCGTTTCAACATGATGTCCTTCTGGACCACCTTTGTCGCCTTGCTCGTTATGATGGCTGCATTTTTCGTCAGCCGATGGCCCGCCGATTTCCGGCTGGACGGCGTACGCTCCTCTCAGCGCGGTGGGCGGAGATGCCGGACCGGGCCTCGCCATGGGCCAGAATCTTGTGGGCGATTTCGATCGCCGATCTTCTGCATCGCCTCCCTGCTGGGCGCGCTGAATTTCATCGCCACGACGCTCGACCTGCGCACCAAGGGCATGTCGCTGGCGCGCATGCCGTATCTGCTCCTGGGCCTGGTTCGTCACCTCCGTCATCGCGCTGCTGGCTTTCGCGGTTTTGCTGCCGGCCTGCATTCTGCTGATTTTGGACCGCGTCGCCGGAACCAGTTTCTTCATTCCCGCGGGCCTGGTGCTCAGCGACAAGCTGCAGCCGCATTCCGGCGGTTCGCCGCTGCTCTGGCAGCACCTGTTCTGGTTTTTCGGCCATCCCGAGGTCTACATCGCCATTCTTCCTTCTATCGGAATCGTCGCCACCATTCTTCCGGCCTTTGCGCGCAAGCCGCTGCTGGGACCTCGCGCCGCCGTCGGCAGCATGATCGCCATCGGCTTCCTCAGCTACATGGTCTGGGGCCACCACATGTTCGTCAGCGGCATGAATCCGTTCTCGGCGGACTCTGTTCTCCGTTCCGACGCTGATCATCACCATCCCGGCGACCATCCTGACGTCTGTTGCTGATTGGCACCGTGTACGGCGCGAAGATGCGCTTCACTGCCGCCGCGCTGTTCTGCCTCGGTTTCATTTCCGTCTTCATCAGCGGCGGCATCAGCGGCTTTTTCCTGGCGCAGCCTTCGCTCGATACCTACCTGCACGCCACCTATTTCGTCGTCGCGCACTTCCACTTCGTCATGGCCGTCGCCTCGCTGTTCGGCGTGTTTGCCGGCACCTACTTCTGGTTCCCGAAAATGACCGGGCGCATGATGAACGAAACGCCTCGGCAAATGGCACTTCTGGCTGACCTTCATCGGCGTGTACTGCATTTTCATGCCGATGCATTACTTGGGCCTGGCCGGGAATGTCCGGCGCTACTCGGCATTCGTTGACGATTATCTGATCCCGCTGATTCCCGTGCACAAGTTCATCACCATTGCCGCCTTGCTCACCGGCGCGGCCCAGCTGATTTTCCTGTACAATCTGATCCACAGCCGCTTCCGTGGCGCGATCGCTTCCGAGAATCCCTGGGAAGCCACTTCGCTCGAATGGTCCACCACCTCGCCTCCGCCCTTCGACAATTTCGGCGGCCGGCACTTGGTCGTTAACCACGGGCCCGAACGAATACGGCATCGATGGTCCGCACGGACTACATCATGCAGACCTCACCGGAGCAGGCGCCGCCGCGCTAGCGCCGCGAATACTTTATGGCCACTACTACACTGCCGCCCGGCGCCATCGATATAAGCGCTCGATGATCGCGGTCCCCGGCAAGCCGCCGAAAATCACTCCGCGTCCCGGGCACATCACGGCTTCGGGCTCGCACGCGGAGAAATCCGAAACCGGCGTCTGGGTGGCCGTCGCGGCCATTGTCTATGTTCTTCGCCGCCTTCACCAGCTCGATGATCGTGCGCCAGGGAGTGAGTCGCGGATTGGCTCCACTTCCAGTTGCCGCGGGTTCATGTACCTCAACACCCTGGTGCTGCTCGGCCAGCAGCTTCACCTTGGAATTGGCGCGCCGCCGCTTCGCCGTGGTTCCCGATTCGCAAACGGTAGCCACCGCGACGGGTCGCAGCGCTCACCAGCAAGGGTATGTACTGGATGTACGTCACCGGCGCGTTGGGCGTGCTCTTCGTTCTGGGCCAATTCCTGGCGTGGCGCAGCCTGCGCGCGCAAGGTTTGTATCTCGCCACCAATCCGAGTTCCTCGTTCTTCTATGTATTTACGGTGACTCACGCGCTGCACCTGGTCGGCGGAATCTGCGGCGTGGCCTATGTGCTGATGCGCTTGCGAAAAACCAAGGGCGTCGCGCGTAAGCAGCGGCTTTGGCGCGTTTTCGATTTACTGGCACTTCATGGACATTCTTTGGGTGTATCTGCTTCTGCTGCTCGTGATTTCGGTTCTGAAAATTGCAGGAGGCGCTTGTGAGTGAATCGCACGTTGCTGTGGGTGGACACGGCGCTTTCATGGAGCCGTCGCCATTCGGCATTCAATCCAAAAAATTGACGATGTGGCTGTTCATCGCCTCCGACGCGATCACCTTTGGCGCGGTCCTCTTCGGGTACGCCTACCTGCGCGCCGGAACGCCCAACTGGCCCACTCCTTTTCATTTTTCGCCGAGCATCGTCAACGGCATGGTGATGACTGTGGTGCTGCTGACCAGCAGCCTGACCATGCTGGGCGCAGTCGAGGCCGCCAAGGCCGGCCGACAAATCCAAAACTGCCTACGATGGCTCGGCGCCTGACCATCTTGTTGGGAATCGTGTTCGCCATGCTCCACCTGCGCGAGTGGTTTCACATGTTCGGAGAGGGCTGGAGCCTGTTCAAAAATCCGGAGGGCGGACTCGGTTCTGTTCGGCGCCTCCTTCTTCAGCATCACCGGCCTGCACTTGATGCACGTGATTTCCGGCGTCATCGCTCTGATTGTGATCGCCATCGGCTATAACACCGATTGGCTCGACAAGAACTACGTCGAAACCACCGGCCTGTACTGGCACTTTGTCGATCTGGTCTGGATGTTTGTTTTCCCGTTGATGTATCTGATGAACGCCACGCGATAAATTCAGCACCGGTTCAGGGGGAGCACTGCGCCATGTCGACGACAGCTCAAAGTCAGGGAATCGGCAAATACGTGGGAATCTGGATCGGCCTGATCTGCATTGCCGGCATCGAAGTCCTGCTGACCTACCGCGGTTTCTCCACCCACGGACTGCTGGCGGTGCTCTTCATCCTGGCGATTATCGAAGCCGGTATCGGCCTGGCGTACTTCATGCACTTGAAATACGAGAGCGGCTACCTGGTGTGGACCCTGGTCCCCTTCGTGGTCTTCGTCCTGCTGATGATGAATCAGATCTGGCCCGACGCCTACCGCCTCGCCTCGCTCCGCCTCATGACGCAGTAAGCGCTGGTAGTGCGTGGCTAGTGCTGGTATCCCTGCCCATCTCTTTGCTCGCGAATCGCAATCTCGACGAGTTCCTTTACTCTGGCCCGGTACCGCGCTTCCAAATCGGCGTCGCCGTGTGCGAATTTTTCACGCAACTCGTCCACGGTAACCGCCTGCTGCACCTCGTCGAGCGTCAGCATGCCTTTCTGCAGCGCCTGATGGACTCCTCGCGTCACCGACTCCAGTAGCTCGATTTCCAGATTCAGAAAATTCTTGTCGTGAAACGCTGGCCCATGGCCGGGAATAATCACGTCGGCCTCCAACCGGGCCAGCGCCCGCAAACTCTTCGCCTGCCGGCTGGGCGGAGGAGCGGTGTAGGGAATTGGGTACGCCACCGCGTCGCCGGTTATCAGGACTTTCTCCTTAGGAAGAAAAAGTACCGTGGTGCCCTCCGCGTCGCCCGTCACGCTCATAAAACGAAATTCCCTCCCGCCGTGGTACAGCGTCAACTGGTCCGCATACAACAGCGTGGGGTAAACGCGATGCAAGCTCAACGATTCCTGCACGAAGCTTTTGTAGTTCTGCAAATCGTCCTCGTCCTGCGCTCGCTGCGCGGGCGTGAGCGCGCTGCCGTCATCCTGTTTGCCCGTGCTTATTTCCTCGTCCAATGCGGCTTGTCTTCGCTTCCACTCCTCGCTGAAACGGACCGGCCAGGAATTAGCCACAGTTTCCATGAACTCCCGCGTCTGCTCCGTGGCGATGATTTCCAGACCGGGAAAGGCCTGCGCGTATACCTCGTTGCCGGACCAGTGGTCGGGATGCCAGTGCGAATTCACCACATAGCGCACGGGCTTGTCGGTGATCTTACGAATCTCCGCCAGAATCAGCCGTGCGCTGGACGGCCGGGTATTGGTATCGAAAACCAGCACGTCGTTCTGGTTCACGACGACCACCGAGTTCAGCTGCCGCACATAGCTGTCCCGCATGGTCATGAACTGATAAATGCCATCCGCAATGACGATCTTGCGGATGTCCGTGCCGGCGCCGCTCATGCGCGCCACATCTTCTTGCGCCGCCGCAGTCAGCGGAAAATAGGCGGCAGCGATTAGCAGCGCCAGCAGCATGCGGAAACTGGCAGCGACCAGAGGCCCGGCATATCGGTTTTTGCGGCGCATCGATTTACGCTCGAAAGGCGGGAACGTCTGTTCTGACGAACCAGAAGAAAAAAAGGTAGCCGCAAAACGTCGAGGATGGAGCGCGCGGCGTGACGGGCGCAAAGGAAAAAACCGCTTAGGGCATCTTGGCCCGGAACAGAGCAACCAGGTCGAGCAGCACCAGCACGGCCACGACGACCTCCAGCGCGAACATCCGCCGTTCATTGAACTGATCCACCATGAATTCGTAAAGTTCTCCAGCGGTTTTCAATTTCTCGTCCACCAAGGCTTTGTAATCGGTAACGCCGATTTTACTCGCTCCGATGTTGTAAACCCTGGCGTAGTACGTATCGCTGATGAATTTCACCGCGTATTCGGTTCTCTCCGCCAGGTCCATGATGTCCAGGCGGATTCGATTTAAGCGGCCCGCCCTCCGCGACAATCGCCAGCGCGACCAGAAACTCTCGCGTCCTTCGAGCGAACCGTAGACTTGGGTCAGCAAGTTGGTGAGCAGGTCGTCGTAGTACCGGAATTCCAGCAATTGCGTGTTGGCATACTCGAGAATTTCGATTACGGCCGGCGTAGCCTCGGGCGTGTCGTAAACCAGCGCGGCCGCCCAACCCACCACCACCAGGTCGTTGGGATAGTAGGAAAGCGCCGAGCGCACGATTTCATCACGCTCGCCCCTCGAAAGCGAAACCACCTCGCCGCGGACCAACTGCGTAATCTGGTCGGCGTAGGGATCCAGAAGTTCGCTGCCCGTAGCCGCGCGGCCGTCCGGGTGTTTCGCCGATTCGACGTCGATGATCAGGTAGTCTTCATCGAGCCATTTGGGCGATGGTTTCCCCAGCGCCGGGCCGAACCGGTCCAGCTGCGCGTGCAGCAGCTTTTCTGCGGCTTCCTCCGCCTCGGGATCGTTCATCCATCGAAATGAACGAGTACACAGCGAATCCAGGTCGCATTCAAAAGCGACGGTAAATTCAACGATCGCCACTCCGAACCAATAATACTTAATACGAGCGTCCAGCTTGTCGCCAGTCTGCAACGTGATGGATTTGACTGATTCGACGATGGGCGCCTGCTGACTTTGAGAATATTCCGGCACGCGGTGACGAAAAGCCGGCGCACGCGGAACGGCTTCCGGGCCCAGCAACGCGCGCAGTTTTTCCAAATCGATCGCTTCCGCGATGTCGAAGAAACTGAGAATTCGAAAGTAGCCTTGAAGAATCATCGAAGACGTGGGATGAAATGAAAAAGGGCTCTCTGACGAAAATCAGAAAGCCCTTGCCGTATCTCTAAGATAGCTGGTTGCGGGGGTTGGATTTGAACCAACGACCTCCGGGTTATGAGCCCGACGAGCTACCAGGCTGCTCCACCCCGCAGAAACATCATAGCGGATGCGGAGAGTGCGGTCAAACCCTGCCGAAATTTTCGCGAATTTTTATTTCCCGAAGATCGCGAACGCTTTCGTCGCCGGCGAATTACCAGGAGCTGTAGGCGGTATTGTTGGAGGACATGCCGTCGGACGCGGAGTGCAGGTCCGAAATGCCGTTGCAAGTTTGCTCCGGGCTCAACGAAACATCGTCTTCGACCGTTACCCAATCTTTCGCGCCGGTCATCGGGTCCACCGGAACCGTCGCCAACATACTTTGCGGTGACCAGGTCATCCAGCGAATTAGGGCCCGCATTCTTTGTCCAGCGTGTAGTCCTGAATGGCTTTTCTCATCACCGCCAAATCCGAACGCAGGCTCGTCTCGTGCGCCTTGGTTACCACGGCATCGTAACGCGAGACGGCGATGGTGATCAGGATTATGATGATAGCCATTACGACCATAAGCTCGATCAGCGTAAAGCCCCGCGCGCTGGCCCGGCGCGCTTGCCGTCTTTTCGAATTGTAGATTTTCTGCCGCATCGGTCTTCCGCGCTTACCTGCGCAATACTCGGAAATCTTACCTCAACTACCAGTCGGAATATTTCGTCCCATCCAGCGCCGTTCCGGAAGACTTACTGTACACGTCGAACACGTCCTGGCCGCCCCAACCGGTGGCGTCCACATCGTCCTGCACCGAACGCAATCCCCAATCTTTATTCTTGGTCATGGGATCTTCGCCAATTTCACGCAAAAAGCGGATGCGTTTGTCCGTCGCCCCGGTCAGTTGGGTCGGTTTCACCAGCGTCTCCAGGTCCACGGGGTATCCTTCCGTGCCGGCCTTAACCTGAATCAAACCCTTGTCCGACGCGTCCTTGTAACGGTCAATCGCTTCGCGCATTTGTCGCAGTTGCCAGCGCAGCTGGTTTTCCTTCACCCGCTTCACTTGATTCCGGGCCAGCGGCACCGCCACCGAAGCCAGGATCAGCAGAATTCCACAGGCCACGATCAGTTCGAGCAGCGACATGCCTGCCGATTTCCGGCCAGACTTATTTTGCGAACCCCGAGCAAGCTCGCGGTGCAACGAATGGGACGCGGACCACACGGAGTTTCCGTTCATAACTCTACTTCACCTGAATCGTGGCTTCACTCGAAACGATCGGTATTTGCTGCTGCTGGGAGTTATGCGCATTCACCTGAAGAATCTGCAAGTGCGATGTTCCGGGACCGACCGCATGCACCACGAAGCCGAGCACCGTGCCGGTGCCATTCACTCCGGGCGTATTCGGTTGGCGCGTGGCGGAGACAATCACTTCGCCTTTTTGCTGGTCGATCCGCTGCACGATCGCGATTTCCTGCGTTCCGCCGGAAAGGAATCCGCCGTTACGAACCTCTTCTACGCGGATCACCGCCGGATCGTAATGAATCATCAAGGGTATCGAATACAGGTCGCTGACGTTCGAGATCGCCAGCCCCAGCGTCGCCGTGTCGCCGTTTTTCATGCTCGTTAACGCCGGCTCGAAATGCAATTGAACCGCAGCTGCACCCGTGTCTGCCGGGGCCGGCATCACCGCCGCCGGGGCCGCGGTTTGCGGCATGGACGTCGGCGAAATCGCGGGCAAGGGGTTGGCCGTCGCCGGGTTCGGGCGCGGCGCCACGGCCGCGGCGGGCGGTGCCGCGGGGGCTTCTACACTCGCGTCTTCCCGATACACCCGGACATTCGAATCCGTTCCCGCGGCCATCGGCTTCAAATTCTGCGCGGTCAGCGAAGGCAGCCGCAAAATATGCGGCGTCAGCACGATCAACGTTTCGTCTTCCATCACCGACGTGCTGTTGTCCGAAAAGAAATAGCGCATCAGCGGAACTTCGCCAATCCCTGGAATTCCGTTGATGTTCTTGCTGTCGGTGCGCTCGATCAATCCGCCCAGCACGCTGACTTCGCCTTCTTTCAAGCGAATGTCATGTTCGATTTTGCGCTGGCTGATGACCGGCTGCATAATGCCGCCGATGTTGCTGTTGCCGATGATCTGACGAAACTTCCACCGTCAGCTTCATGCTGACTTCGCCATCCGGATGCACGCGCGGCGTTACTTCAATATTCACCCCGACATCGATGTACTGAAATTGAGTGTTGACCAGGGGGTTGACTACGCCGGAACTGCCGGTCACGCCCACGCCCACCCCGGCTTGAAAGCTGCCCGTGGCCACCGGCACGCGCTGTCCGATCTTCAGTGTCGCTTTCTGCCCGTCGGTTACGCGCAACTCGGGATCCTGCACAATCCGGGTGCGGTCGTCGGTCAAAATGGCGTTCGCTTGCGCTCCCGGCAAGGTAATCGCAAAATCCTGCCAGCCGATTTTCTTCAGGAAATTCAAAGTGATCGAGTTGCTGGTGCTCGAAGTGGTCGACGTCGTGGTGGTCGTCGTGGTGGTGGAGGTCGTGGAAGTGGTCGAGGTGGTATTCGGCTGAAAGGCCGAACGCGGCGTGAACGCCACCGAAATACTCTGCCCGGGCAACACGCCCAGGTCGCGCAAACGGTTAACGCTCGCGGTCAACACCTGCACGTGAATCAACACTTCCGGCTTGGCCCGGTCGATGTCCCCGATGATCTTCGCGGCCAGCGCCAGCTTGTCTGGCGTATCGCGAATCACGATGGCGTTCTGCGCATTCACCTGCTGCAGGCGATGCAGGTCCAGCAATTGCCGCAGACCGTTGACCACTTCGGTCAGGTCCTGCGGCGTCAGCGTATTCGCCAGATAGAATGTCTTGACCTCTTCGTCTTCGATGTCCTTGCGCTTCTGCGGCTGGTCCGGCGCCACGAAAATCACGCTCGGTGTGATCGGTTTCCAGAACGCCTTGCTTTCCAGCGACACCGCATCCAGCGCCTGCTCCAGCGTCACGTTCGGCAATTCGGCGGTAATTCGTCGCGACGTGAAATCCGGATCGAAAATCACGCTCAATCCCGCCATCTTGGCGATGGTTTCGATACACCACCCGCGCGTCGTTGGTCATTTTCAGATTGATCGGTTCGCGGGAAAGCGGCTTCATTTCGGGCGGCCCGCTTAGAACTTGCTCATCCGGCGGCGCCAAATTCTCGCTGCGCTGGTTAGCCGCACCCTGGGCCAGAATCAGGTCGGTCGTGCGTTTTACTTCCTGGTCGGCGGCGACATTGGAAGGGTCAATCAGCTGGGCTTTCTGAAATTCCGCTAGTCCGAGCTGCAGATCGCCCGCTTTTACCGCTTTTTGCCCCTGCCGGATATGAAATTCGCCGGCATCAAATCGGGCCTGCTGGGCCGCGCAGCTTATATTCGGCGTTGGTGGGGTCGGCGCGCAGTGCTCGTTCGTAGTGAACTAGCGCCGTATCATAGTCTTGGATGGCTTCCGCTTTCTTGCCCTCAGCGACCTCCGTGTTGCCTTTGGGGCATCCTTCCAGCGCCACTGCTACCATCGCTAGAAGAGCAACGTATCGTAAACGACGCAAAAGTAAGCCTCCGCTGAGGTTCTGCCTAATTCCTAACAAGTCTAGCATCCGCTCCTACAGGCGGCAAGGAATCCCCCAAAATGTGAACGGCAGGATGTTAGACGTACATAAAACAGAAGTGCCTCAAGCATTCCAATTACAATTCGGTTAAGTTCCATCGAGTCTATCGGAAATCTTTCCCACTGTGAGACTTGCGGCTTGTCCGTCGCGGCAGCTATGATGGTTTTGTGGCCAAAGCGAGCACCGATAAGAATCAACACGACCGGCGTGAAGATTGTTGCGCAGAATCGCGCGGCCTCCTATAACTACGAGCTGCTCGACAGCCTCGAAGCCGGCATTGTGCTGGTTGGCACCGAAGTGAAGACGCCTCCGCGAAGGCAAAGGCTCCCTTCGCGAATCCTATGCCGAGATCCGCGGCGGCGAAGCCTGGCTTGTCAACTGCCACATCCCGGAGTACCTGCCGGGCGGCTTCCGCAATCACGAACCGCTGCGGAAACGCAAACTGCTGCTGAACCGCCGAGAAATCGACCGGCTGCTGGTCCAGACCCAGCAGAAAGGCATGACCATCATTCCGACCAAGATTTATTTCCGGGACGGCATCGCCAAATGCGAACTCTCCGTGGCCAAGGGTAAAAAATTCCACGACCGCCGCGAATCCGAAAAACAGAAAGAAGCCAAACGCGAAGCCAACGAAGCCATCGCTCGCTCGCGCGCGCCGCGAATATTAATAGTTTTCGATTTATTACTGAAAGGGAGCCATGCAGATCCAACTTGAAAATCAGCCGTACGCTTCAATTCACGCCGACGCACTCGTCACCTACATTTTCGATCAGGACAAAAAAGTCGATGGCGCCGCTCGCCGACATCGATTCCGCCATGGACGGCCGCCTCGCCGCCCTCGTGGCCGAGCGGCGAAATCACCGGCAAGGCGTCGCAAACCGTGCTGGTCCATTTTCCCGAGGGCCTCGACGCGAAACGGCTGCTGATCGTGGGCGCGGGGAAAGCAGACAAATTTCGCCACCGGCGACCTGCGCAAGATTGCCGGCACCGCTTTGCGCTACCTGAAAACGCGCGGCGTGAAGAAATTCGTCTTCCTCGCGCGCGAAGGCGAACGCGGCACCGGCCGCCGTTCAGGCCGTCGTCGAAGGTCTGCCGTCGCCGACTTCGAATCCAACAAATACCACACCGAAAAGAAGAAAGACAGGAGATCCAGATCCGTCGCTGCTGGCCGGCTTCGACGCTCCGGCGACAATCTGCCAGGAAGCCATCGACCACGGCCGCGTCGTCGCCGAATCCCAGAATTTCGCGCGCGATCTGATCAACGAGCCCTCCAACCGGCTCACCCCGCGCATGCTGGCCACCAAAGCCGAAGCCATGGCCAAGGAAGTCGGCCTCGGCGTCGAAATTCTCGACGAGCGCAAAATTTCCGAACTGAAAATGGGCGCGTTGATCGGCGTCGCGCAAGGCAGCGTCGAGCCGCCCCGCGTCATCGTCCTGCGCTACACGCCCGAAAACGCTGCGTCCCGACGCCCCGGTGCTCGGCCTGGTCGGCAAGGCGTCACCTTCGATACCGGCGGCATTTCCATCAAGCCCGCCGACAACATGGAAAAGATGAAGTACGACATGGGCGGCGGCGCCACCATGCTCGGCGCCATGCGCGCGATCGCCTACCTGAAGCCCGCCATCCCGGTGATCGCCGTGATTCCCGCGACCGAAAATATGCCCGGCGGCCGCGCGCAGAAACCCGGCGACGTGCAAGTCGCCATGTCCGGCAAAACCATCGAAGTCATCAACACCGACGCCGAAGGCCGCATGATCCTCGCCGACGGCGTGTTCTACGCCCGCAAACTCGGCGCGACGCACCTGATCGACGCCGCCACGCTAACCGGCGCGATTGAAGTGGCGCTCGCGCAACGTCCACGTCGGCGCGTTCGGCACGCCGCGCGATTATCTCGATCAATTCCTCGATAGCGCCAAAGCCGCCGGCGAAAAAATGTGGCCCATGCCCATCGACGACGAATATCGCGAAATGATCAAGAGCGACATCGCCGACATCCGCAACACCGGCAGCGGCAAAGGCGGCGGCGCCAGCACCGGCGCCTGGTTCATCAAGGAATTTGCCGAGGACACCCCCTGGATCCACCTCGACATCGCCTCCACCTGCTGGGTCGAAGAAGGCCGCCCCTGGCTAGCCAAAGGCCCCACCGGCGTAGCCATCCGCAGCATCGTCGATTTCGCGATGAAGCTCTAAGCAGGCTGAGCCAGAAATTCGCGCCGAAAACTCGTAGCCCTACCACCTGTAGCGGCCAGCTTTAGCTGGGCCGCCTCTGCCTCATTTAGGGTGGCCCATCCTTCCCGTCTTTAGAAGGGTCGCGGATGCCTTGACAGCCTTTACCGTGCGGCCGGTCCGCTAGCGAACCGCGGTCGCTTGTCGCGAAATCGGCGCTTCTACGCTCGACCTCCGCGCATCGCCGACTCGCATGACGCTCTACATCTTTTCCGGCGCCGTAATCCCCAGCAACCCCAGCGTCGTCACCAACTGCTCCCGCACCAGCGCCGTCACCTGCAACAAAAACGCCCGCTTCTCCGCATCCGCCTCTTTCAAGATGTGATGCTTGTGATAAAACACGTTGAACATCTGCGCCAACTCAAACGCAAACCGCGTCAAAAAACTCGGCTCCTGCGAACCAATCGCCACCTCCACCCGCGCATCCAGCGACGCCGCCAGCACCACCAAATCCCAAATATCATCATCCGCCGGCGCAGCCGAGGAATTTCCCTGCAGTCAATCGTCGCCGCTGCGCAATTTCGCGATGTTCGTCGCATCTTCAATCGCCAGCGCCGGATCCTGCTCCGCGCCCTTGCGCAAAATCCCATTCACCCGCACCACGGCATACTGCACGTACGGCCCCGTCTCGCCCTCAAAACTCAGCGCGTCCTTGAAATCGAAAGCGATCACCGTCGATCCGCGTGAACCGCAGCAGAAAATACCGCAGCGCCCCAATCGCCACCGCATGCGCGATGGCCGCGCCGTTCCGCTTCCGGTGCGTCCGGCTGCCGCGTCGTCCACTTCCTGCAGCGCGCTGGCTTCCAGTCGGTCCAGCAGATCGTCCGCCTTCACGCCCTGCCCCTTGCGCCCGCTCACCTCAATGTACGGCCGCTTCGCATCCTCTGCCGGAATTTCGTAGCCCATCTCGATCGCGCAACGCGGCGTCAGCGCCACCACGTTGTACGCGAAATGCTTCAGCTGATCGGCCTCGTCGTTGTAGCCCAAGCGCCCGCAGCGCCGCCACCACCACTTTCTGCGGATACGCCTGCCGCGAATCGATCACGTTGATACACTTCGCTGCGCGTGGCCGAAATGCGGCGCGCCGCGGATCGTCGCTCGTCGCTGGCGGTCACCCACGCTTCGTGCCCGTCCGGATGTTTATGAAAATGGCTCGTAATGAAAATCGCGCTCCAGCAGCCCGAATTTCCAGAGGTGCAGCGCGATGTCCTTGCCCACATAGGTCACCGTCCCGGTTGAGCGCACGATCACTTTCGCGTCGGCCTCTTCCGGATTCTCTTCGACCGGCGCTCTCGGCGCCCTCCGCTCCAGCCTCGCCCGCAGCCGTCGCCGCGCGATCCGCACGGCAGCTGCATGATCCAGCAACCGGCATTCTTGCCGGACGTGGCCAGTTCGCACCGCCCCGCGTTCGCTTCAGCATCTCAAACGCCGCATCCCAAAATTTCAGGTGCAGAATTTCGCTTTCCTGCGTCAGCAAATCGTAATCGATTCCCAGCCGCTCCAGCGTCCGCAGCTGGCAATGGTCAATCGCGGTCGAAACCACTTCCGCCATCGCCGCCGCATCGCCGTGACCCTCTTCGATATCCTTCAACGTCTGCGCCCGCAATTCGAGCCGCGATTTATCTTCCGCCAGAAACAGCGTCACCCGCGCGTACAAATCCCAGCACAAATAATCGAACTTCGGCGCCGCGGCCAGCGCCGCCACTTCCGCGACGGATTTTTTCTCGATGTGCAGAAATCCCAGCACCACATCCGCCACCTGCACGCCCGTGTTGTCGATGTAATTCTGCACTTCCACGCGCCGCCCGGCGTGGCGCAAAACCCGCACAAACGTGTCGCCCAGCACCGCATTGCGCAGGTGCCCGATGTGCGCGGCCTTGTTCGGATTGATGCTGGTGTGCTCGACAATCGTCTTTACCGCGTCGCCCTTCGGCGCCACCGGTCAGCAACCGCCGCCGCTTCGTCCCCAGCTTCCGCGACAGCCGCCGCGAAAAAATTCCGCGCGATCGAAAAACGCGTTCAAATATCCGCCGCCCGCCACTTCCACCCGCGCGATGCCCGTGATCGGCTTCAGCGAATTCGCGATTTCCTGCGCCAGCGCCCGCGGCGCCTTCTTCATCCGCTTCGCCAGCTCAAAACACACCGGCGAAGCCGCCTCGCCCATGGCAAGCTTCGGCGGCCGCTCGGTCACAACCGGCACGTCCGTCTTGTACCGGTCGTGAATATGGTGCCGCAGCGCCTTCCGAAACCGTGCCTCGACAGCTTTGTACACAAGTCTCCTTCGCCGTGTTGAATGGAATAAGTCTCGCAATTATAGGGAACGCCGCGAAGCGGGTCAAAGTGCTGGATGCCAGGTTTGACAGCATTTCCGCCACCCACTAGGATTGATTCCGCTGCGGCTGTCGTTCTCGTCCTATCGCCCATGACTCTCACGCGCACCGCCTATTTCGACTGTTTCTCCGGCATCAGCGGAGACATGGTGCTCGGCGCCCTCGTCGATGCCGGCGCCGACCTCGCGCCATCGAAGCCGAGCTGCGCAAACTGGGCCTCGAAGGCTGGAGCATCTCCGCCGAAAAAGTGAAGCGCGGCCAGATCTTCGCCACGCACGTGAAGGTCGCGACCAGCGAAGGCCATCATCACCGCGGCCTTTCGATCATTCTGGGCCGCATCGAAAAAGCGCAACTCGCACCCGCGCGCCGCCGAACGCGCCAGTCGCATTTTCACCCGCCTCGCCGAATCCGAAGCAAAAGTTCACAACCAGCCCATCGAGAAAGTTCATTTTCACGAAGTAGGCGCAGTCGATTCGATTGTCGACATCGTCGGCGCGTGCGTCGGCTTCGAACTTCTCGGCATCGACGAATTCGCCTGCTCCGCGCTGGACGTGGGCGCCGGCCAAGTAAAAACGGCTCATGGCGTTGCTGCCGGTGCCGGCGCCGGCCACCGCCGAACTGCTGCGCGGCGCGCCGGTCCACACCAGCGGCATTCAGAAAGAACTCGTCACTCCCACCGGCGCCGCCATCGCGACCACTCTCTCCACGCAGCTACGGCGAAATTCCAGAGATGACCATGCGCGCCGATCGGCTACGGCGCCGGCTCCGCGGATTTGAAAGAAAAAGCCAACGTGCTGCGCCTCCTGATCGGCGAAAGCGGAATCGGCCGCGCGCGGCAGAAAATGCCCATGGCGAGTCCGACGCGCCGATCACAGTCGATCGAAACCAATGTCGACGATATGAGCCCGCAAATCTACGGCTACTTCGTCGAACGCGCCCTTGCCGCCGGCGCGCTCGACGTCTTTTCCACGCCCGGTGCAAATGAAAAAGAATCGCCCCGGCCTGCTGGTGACGATTCTCAGCGAGCCGGCCAACGTAACGCCGCCTCATCGATTTGCTTTTCAGCGAGACCACGACGATCGGCGTGCGCATGTACGAAGCTCGCCGCCGCACGTCTGGCCCGCGAATTCCTCAGCGTCGATACCGAGCCACGGCACGTGCGCATGAAAATTTCGCGCTCTGAACGGCTCCGTGCTGAACGCCACGCCCGAATTTGAAGATTGCCAGCGCATCGCGCCGAGAAGGGAATCCCGCTGAAAGACGTCCTCGCCGCCGCCACTTTCGCCTATCAGAAGCACCACGCACCACAAAGTAGCGCTTCATCACCCCGCATTCTCCTGACCTCAGGCCTTTCTCTGTGCCCTCTGTGGTAATCCTCTAGATTTAGATCAGCCCCACTCCCAAACCCACAAATTGCCGCGCGGTTTCTCCCCCACCCCCTGCTAAAATAAACGAGCAACCCAAATGGAAAATTCAAGCCGAAGTATTACCTCACCACTCCGATCTACTACGCGAACTCGCGCCCGCACGTCGGCTCCGCCTACACCACCATCGTCTGCGACGTGATCGCCCGCTACAAACGCATGTGCGGCTATGACGTCGCCTACCTCACCGGCACCGACGAGCACGGCGTCAACATCGAACGCGCCGCCGAAAAAGGCGATCACGCCGCAGCAGCTCGTCGATCAGAACGAAACAATCTTCCGCGATCTCTGGAAGCTGCTCGGCATCAGCATCACCGATTTCGTCCGCACCACTTCGCGCCGAGCACGCGCGCGCGGTGCAGACTCTCGTCCGCCGCACGATGGAACGCGACAATCTGCCCGAAAAGCGCGATCTACAAGCGCCAATACGAAGGCCGCTACTGCATCTACGACAACGCTCTACGTCAGCGACACGCCCGAGCCCGCGAAGTGCCAGATTTGCGGCCGCCCCGCCGAACTGATTTCCGAAGAAAATTATTTCTTCCGGCTCTCGGCTTATCAGGACCGCCTGCTCGAGCTTTACAAAACGCAGCCCGATTTCGTTCAGCCGGATTTTCGTATGAACGAAGTCCGCAGCTTCGTCGAAGCCGGCCTGAAAGATCTTTCGATCAGCCGCAAGTCGATCAAGTGGGGAATTCCGTGGCCCGACGATCCCGAGCACGTTTTCTACGTCTGGTACGACGCGCTGACCAGCTACATGACCGGCATCGGCTACGGCGAAGGCGCCGACGGCGAGGCGAGCGCCAAGTTCAAAAAATTCTGGCCCGCCGATCTGCACATGATCGGCAAGGAAATCATCCGCTTCCACGCGATCTACTGGCCCGCGTTTCTGATGGCCGCCGAACTGCCGCTGCCCGAAAAGCATTCATCGCGCACGGCTGGCTGCTCTTCGAAGCCGAAAAAATGAGCAAGATCGAAAGGCAACGTCGCCTATCGCCGAGCCGATCGTGAAAACGCTTGGGCAACGACGCGCTGCGCTACTACCTGCTGCGCGAAGTCGTCTTCGGCCAGGACGGAAATTTTTCGCCGCGAAGCGCTCATCACCCGCTACAACGCCGATCTCGCCAACGGCCTCGGCAATCTGTGCAGCCGCACGCTCACGATGATTCGAACCTTATTTCAGCGGCGTGATTCCGGCCGTCGAAGCCTCCGCCGAATCGACGCTGTTGGAGCAAAGACGATCTCGGCGTCATTCTCGCGAAAAATCACGCGCCCGAAGGCTTGCGAGTCGCGCAGGCTGCTTTCGAACGTTTCGATTTCTCCGGCCTAGTGCGCGGTCCGGCAATTGTCTCGCAAGTCGATAATTCCGTCGACCCTCGCGAAGACCCTGGTCGCAAAAGAGCAGCGCCTCTGAGCAGATTCTTTATCAGCGCGGCCGAATCTCTGCGCATCGCTTTCGGTGCTGGCGCATCCGGTGATTCCCGAAGCCACGCAAAAAATCTGGGAGCAGCTCGGCCAGCCCGGCAGGATCGAAGACGTTCGGATCGACCAGCTCGAATGGGGCGGCCTGAAGGCCGGAACGCAAGATTGGAAAAATTGAAGCGGTATTCCCGCGCGCTGACAAGAAAGAAACACTGGAGAAAATCGAAACCATGGAAAACGAAATGCGCAATCCCGGCGCCTCGGCCGCGAACCTAAGCCTTCGGCGCCACCCACCACCGAAGCCGACGTCCCGAACGCCATCTGGCGCACGCGCCGCTGCGGCCGCAGCTCCGGCAGCATCCGCAGCCGCGGCCCCTGCCGGCCCCGCGAAAATCGGCATCGAAGATTTCGCCAAAGTCGAACTGCGCGTCGGCCTGGTGAAATCCGCCGAACGCATTCAAAACGCCGACAAGCTTCTGAAACTCCTCGTCGACATCGGCGACGAAGTCCGCCAAGTCCTCGCCGGTATCGCCCTGGGCTACACGCCCGAGGAACTCGTCGGCCGCAAAGTCGTCGTCGTCACCAATCTCGCGCCCCGCAAAATGCGCGGCCTCGAATCCAACGGCATGCTCCTCGCCGCCTCCGCCGGCCCAGACGGCAAGCCGATCCTCTGCACCTTCGCCGAAGATATCCCCGTCGGCTCGAAAGTAAAGTGACGACCCGCGAAGGTCGTCATCCTGAGGGAGCAACGCGACCGAAGGATCTGCTTCCCATGCAACGTTCAGCAATCTCAATCCGTAGGGGCGGGTCTCAGACCCGCCCGATTTAGATTCACCATTGCCGGGGCCCAAGAATCCGGCGAAAACAATCCAGACCACCCGAGAACCAAATTGCAAATCGTCGACTCTCACGCCCATCTCGAATCCGAAGACTTCGACGCTGACCGCGCCGGAAATGCTCGCCCGCGCCAAGGCCTCCGGCGTCGAATCGATCCTCGCCATCGGCAGCGGCGGCTCTGGCCCGGACAAACTCGATGCGGCCATCAACGTCGCCAAAGATTACGACTGGATTTACGCCACGATCGGCATTCACCCGCAGGACGCGCAGCTCGCTACCGAAGACCATTACGCTCAGCTCGACGTGCTTGCCAAAAATCCCAAAGTCATCGCCTGGGGCGAAATTGGCCTCGACTACTACTGGAAGGAACTGCCCCGCGAATCGCAGCACACCGTTTTTCGCCGCCAGCTCATCCAAGCCCGCGAGGCCAAATTGCCCATTGTCATCCACTGCCGCGACGCCTGGGACGACTGCCTGAAAATCCTGAAAGAGGACTGGGCACCGACCGGTCTCGGCGGAATTCTGCACTGTTTCACCGGCACCCCGGCCGACGCCACCAAGGGAATCGAAATGGGATTTATGGTTTCTTTTGCGGCCAACGTCACCTACCCGAAAATGCAGCATCTGCGTGACGTGGCCCGCGACTTGCCGCTCGAAAGCCTGCTCACCGAAACCGATTCGCCGTTTCTTCCTCCGCAGGGCCAGCGCGGAAAACGCAACGAGCCGGCCAATGTGGCGGAGGTAGCGCAGACGCTTGCGAGTGTGAGAAACTTAGGCACCGAAGAAATTGCCGCGATGACTGCGGCGAACTTTAGGCGTTTTTTTCGGCTTGGCGCTGCGTAAACCCAGCCCGGCCAAGGTGACCCTTTCAGGATGGCTTTCGCTGTCCAAACCGCGCGCAACATTTTTGACCTGGTTCGCGACGATTTAGCGCTCGTCGAACAGGAAATCGCCGCCGAAAACAGCGCGGCCATCGAACCCGTTTGCCAGATTTCCAGTTATCTCACCGAAGGTGGCGGAAAACGCCTGCGTCCTGCGCTGCTGCTTCTCGCCGCTGGCGCTTCCGGATACCGCGGCAAGAGCGCCATTCGCCTGGGCGCGGTCGTTGAAATGCTGCATAGCGCCACCCTGATTCACGACGACGTGATCGACGCGGCCGACACCCGGCGCGGCCGGCCCAGCGCCAATTCCCGTTGGGGCAATCACATGAGTGTTCTCGCCGGCGATTGGCTCTACATGCAGTCGTTCGAAGTCGCGCTGCGCGAACGGAATTTCGCGGTTCTCGATATTCTGATCGACCTCACTCAAAACATGGTCGAAGGCGAACTGCTGCAGTTGACCCGCCTCGGCCGCATGGACGTGAACGAAGCCGAAGCGACGGAACTCGCCTACCGCAAAACCGCCTGCCTCTTCAGCGGATGCGCGCGCCTCGGCGCCGTGCTCGGCCAGCAGCCCAAAGAAATCGAAGACGCGCTGGCAGCGTATGGCCGCAATGCCGGACTGGCGTTTCAGCTGGTCGATGACCTGCTGGACTTCACCGCTTCGCCGGAACAGCTCGGCAAGCCGGTGCTCAACGATTTGAAAGAAGGGAAGGTCACGCTACCGCTGATCTTCGCGCTCGAAAGCCAGAACGCGCACCACGCCACCGATGGCGGCAGCAACGGTCACGCCCACACGGCCAACGGAAATGGCGAAGGCCGCAAACTGGTCTCCAAAGTTTTGGAAGAGCGCGACTTTCGCACCGTGCGCCCGGACCAGATCACCAAGCTGGTGCACGAAACCGGCGCGCTCGAACGTTCCGCCAAGCTGGCCCGGGAATATGTCCAAAACGCGAAATCCTGCCTCGACGCACTGCCCGATACCCAATACCGCCGCGCGCTCTACGCTATCCCTGATTTCATCCTCGAACGCGAAAATTAGTCCGCGTTGCGGCCGGCGCTAGTGCGCGGCATCCGCCGTGGGCGGCTTTCCGAAGCGAATTTCGTGCGCCACCAGATCGGTTCCAATTGGCTTGGCGTGAATCACCACTCGATCTCCCACCTTCAAATCCTTCAGAGTTGCCGCCGCTCCGCCTTTCAGAAACGAAGTATTCGCCGCAATTTTTACCACCGTCACCTGTTTATCCATCGTTTCCACGGTGATTTCGCTGTCGGTGATTTTGGTCACCGTCCCCATGACATGCGTGTAGGTTCCGTGAGCGAAGGCCACCGCCGCCAGCGCCAGGAATAGGATCGCGATCGAAAATTGTTTCTTCATGTTATCTCTCCAGAACTTCGCAGTCAGTCCTCATCTTCTATTTAGTTGGGCTATTTAGGAATTCGTTTTCTTTCTCTTCTTCCTTCATTTCCGCGGGACTTCGCGGATTGTTGTTTTCCATGTCCAATAATTCCTGCCGCGACACGTCCGGCAGGTGGCGGATGAACAGCACCAGATGCCAGGTATCGTGATCGTTGGGCCCGCCTTCGCCCCACGCCGGCATTCCGGTAAAGCGCACCCCGTTCTCGATAATGGAATACAGCTCGCCGTCGGTCAGGTTTTGCGTGGCCGGCAAAGTCATGTCCGGCGTCGGCGGGTACAGTTTTCGTCCCATTTCGGTGGCGCCCCGTCCATCGTTCCCATGGCAACTTGCGCAGTGATCCGCGAAATGCCGCCCGCCTTCGAGCAGCGCTTCCGGCGAAGCCTTCATCGGATTCTGCATGCGGCGCGCGTCCTTCGGGATCGACATGTTCCGCACCGACCGGCCCAGATAGCTCTCCACCGGTCCCGGCGTGGCCCGAGCGGACATTCCCGTCGAAGTGATCCAGAATAGTCCGGCGCCAGCCGCGCCAATCAAAATCGCCAGTAGCACAATCAGCATACGAACGGCGTTCATTGCTTGGCTATTCCCAGGTTCAAGCGGGTCATCTCCTCAGTCCGAACGTATTATCCACCATCAGGCTTAATAGTGAAAGCGCCATCGAATCTCGCCATAGATTTCGCGCGGATCGTTGTAATGAAACCCGCCGAAGGTCAGGCTGTTGTCGATCAACAAATGGCGATTCGACGACATTCAACGCGGTTAACGACGCCGTGAATCGCTCGCCGAAATGTTTGCCTACCGACAAGTCGAAGGTGGTGTGTTGGGGCAGGTAATTACCCGGGAACTGCGCGTCCGGCATGCCATTGGTAAACCCCGAGCCATAGTACACGTTGGTGGACGCAAACGATTGCCAGGGTAACGTGGCGTTGAACCCCAAATTCAAAGTGTTGCGCTGGTCGTGATCCAGTGGCGCGTACCCCGGCGGCGGGATGCACTCGGGTCCGTCGGCGGAAAACAGATCAAGCCGCCGGTAATCGCGCCCCGAGCTTTCGCCACCTGATTCGAATACGCCAGATGAAACTGCCCACGTTTCCAAATGCGCGGCGAACGCAGCGTCATTTCCCATCCTCGAATCAGCGCCCCATCGATCGTCACCGGGATAAAGAGATTCGATTCGCCGATGTTGTTGTGGTCGAAGAAATTATTCGCCCGCGTCTGAAAATTGTCGGCATCGAGCGTCCAGCCGCGGAAGGGAATGGTCACGCCGAACTGGTGCTCCTCGTCGCGCTCGCCGTGCAGCGGCGACGAACGAGAGTTGATCGCCATTCTGGATCGCTTCGAGCAGCGGTCCGGTGAGCGAACTTAAGCGGCGGCGCCTGGTAGTAGTGCCCGTAGAATGCACGAAACACCACTTGGGTGTGCGGCACGCGGAACGCCACGCCGAATCGCGGATTGATCGTGTCTTCGATCACCTGCTTATCCATGGGATTAGCCATGGGATTGGCCTGCGGAGCGCCCACAAAATGCGTCGGGCGCATCCCGGCCATCAGCGTCAGCCAGGAAGTGACGTTGAATCGGTCGTCGATAAACGCCGCGACCTGCCCACCCGACGGAGTTTTCGGGGTCCGGGATCGGCGGATATGCCGCTGCCATCATTGAAACGCAAGCCGAAAGAATTCGCTGTCGTACTGCCTGAACGCATATAACCGCACCTGGAAGTTGTTCCGCGCGAACGTTGCGCTGAACGTCGACCTGCCCGCCGATGTAATTCGCAGCTGCGATCGTCGGTGGCCGCTGTCGGCGTGTCATTCGGATCTGGCGCGATAATTCGGCGCTGTTGTGATGGTAGAACGGCGAAACCGTCAACAGCATGTTCGGATTGATGTGTCGCACCCAGGTAAACGCTCGCCACTCCGTCCGTCTTCATGCTGCGCGTCGCGCAGTCCGCTGGTATCGGGATCGGAATTAGGATTTGGGTCGTAGGGGATCTGGTAGTAATCCTTGCGCAGTTGCATCACCAGGCGAAACTGGTCCTTCGCATCCAAATTGTAAAGAAAAGTTCCGAACCCACCGTAGCCATTCTCGGCGTCGTGAAATACCTGACCAATGGGAGTCTGCAGACCCAGGTTGCTGCGATTTCCATTGATACTCGCGTAGTACGCGAACTTTTCAGTGTGGCCGCCAAAATTCAACTGGTCGTTGGTCTGATACCAATTTCCAAACGTTGTGACCAGTTCAGCTTCGTTGTTGCGTTCGAAGCCCGATCGCGGCACCACATTGAACTCGCCGTAGGTGCGGTCGCCCAGGCTGGCATCGTAGCTCCCTCGCTGTACTTCCAGGTAATCGATGTCTTTCGGATCGATTTGCGGCCCCAGGTTGCTCGCGATATTCGTGTTGGGAATGGGCACGCCGTCGATCAGCCAGCTCACCTGATGGCCGCCGCGAATGTGCAATTGGTCGTGCGTGTAATAGGCGCCGGGCACGTAATCCGTGATCATCTGCAAACTGTTCGACCGGTCGGCGCCGGGCGTTTGCGCGATGTCATTCCGTCCGATCAGCGTCGTGGGCGTCACCGAATCCATGCTGCGCTTGGTCGGCTGGCGCGGATACCGTCGTGGTTTGGTTGACCGGTGCCAGACCGCAGCTGAAAATGCAGAATCGGCGCGGAGTCCGACGTCACCGTTACCGTTTGCTGCATGCGTCTCGAAACCGGGCTGCGATGACGGTCACGCTGTAGTCGCCGACCGTCACGGCCGTGAAATTCGAACTGCGCCGTCCGCGTCGGTTTGCGTGGTCTGCGTGTAATCGGATGTCGCGGCCTTCAGCACCACGGTTGCGCCCGCATCGGCCGGTGCTGCGGATCGTGCACGATGCCCTGAATTCTTCCGAAAACTCGCGTACATCTGCGGCGCCAGACAGCGACACAGGGCCGCTAAAAATAAACACCACACAAATACACGAAAAATACCCCTGCGCATAAAGTTCTCCGTCCTGGATTTTTAGTTCAACTGTGCTTGGGACGAAGCTAGGCGCGGGGAGGCTGGAAGGGTGTTGCCAGAAAACCAGGCAAGATATCTGCCGATTCCACATGAAACTTGGCTGAGGCCGGCGGTTCGAAGCTCTCGACGGATGCCAGGTTCGAGGGTTTGGTCGGAGCCAAAGGAGATACAAAATAATGTACCGCGTGCGTGTCGCCGCAATTGAACGCACAATTCAGCATCGGCGCGTCGGGGCCGTGCGCGCAAGATGTGCCCTGATGCTCTTGCGGCGACGCGGATGCGTGATGCGCAGCGGGGTTGTGCGCCGCGTGATGCGGCAAGCAGCACATGCCTCCGCAAGCAGGCATGTCTTCGCTCGCGGTCTGGGCCAGCACCGCCAGCGGCGCGCTCAGCAGCGCGACGATCACCAGAATGGCTTTCACTCGGCGCATCACCAAAAGACTAACACACCTTGCCCGAAGTCCATTCCAGCTCAATCTGGAATTCAGGCCGGCGCGCATCGCTTAGGGTTTCGCGGGACCCATCGCGGCTTGTATCGCCGCCGTGAGCGTCTCGGGAAACCCGTCAGGCATGAATCCATCAGCTCGATACGAAATTTTTCCCGCGCGATCGATGATCACCACGGTAGGCAGCGATTCCACCTTCATAAAAACGTCCAGCCCGTCCGCGTACACCGAGGGCACGCTCCATTTTTCGCGCGCCAAAAATGGGGCCACCGCCGCCTCGTCTTCGTCGGTATTCACCGCGTAAAAATCAATCTGCGGATTCCCGGCATAATTTTTGGCCACCTGCGCGAATTCGGGCTCCAATTCGCGGCAAGGTCCGCACCACGTCGCCCAGAAACTCAGCACCAGCGTCTTGCCTTTTTCAGCCGCTAGCGGAACCGCGCTACCGTCCAGCTTGCGCAGCACGAAATCAAACGTATCCTTCGCATTCTGGTTGCGCGTTTCCGCGCCCGGCTTGGGCGCCGGCGTGCCGACTCGGTCATACGTCGTTAGCACCGCCTCGCCCAGCCCCTGCTCGCTGCCATGCGCCTGCCGCCACAGGTTGCCGAGCTTCTTGCGCACGTCGCGCCGGTCGACTTTTCCCGAGGTCCCGTCATCCGGCAGCACGAACGCGATCAGGTACTCGTTGATCGCCTTGGTTTGATCGTGACGCAGTTCGGCAATCTCGCCGAGCTGCTCCGCGGCCATGGCGTTCGGCTTCACCGCGTAGCTTTTCTGCAAATCCTTCTCGGCCGCTTCGTAGTTCTTCTGCGATTTCTCGATCTGCCCGCGCAGGCTGTACAACGCCGCGACCAGTTCGTCGTGATGCTGCTGCCAAGCCTCGGTCGAAACCCGCGCCGGCTTTTCCGCCACCGAGGATTTTTCAACCCGGTCCAGCACCCGGCTCACGTAGCCCGAAGCGCGCTCCAGGCTGGCGTCGTCGCCTTGTTCCTGTAGGATTCCCACCGCCAGCATCATCATTTCCGAATCGTCCGGATGCAGCGCGACGAATCGCTCGGCGTACTCCAGCGAGCAAGCGTTATCCTGCAATTGTTCGCAAGACTCCACGATGGCGCGATACACCGCCGCTTTTCTGGGACTGTCCGGATATTTTTGTAAGTACGCTTTCAGATTCCGCACCACCGCCGCTCGGTCATTCCCCGCATCCGAAAGCGCCTTTTGCAAAGCCAGTTCCGGATCGGCATCTTTTTTGGAAATGGAATCGGAGGAATTTTTCGACGGAGGCTGGTCTGGCGCTGCGTTCTGGGCGAACGCCACGGGAGTCCACGGAATGACCAGCACGGCAGCGAGGGCGAACGGGATCAAACGCATTCAGTCGCCGATTTTAGCACCGATTACTATTTGAGGGAGATTCCGCCCGACGACGAAGTGACCTCGACTCGGGCCTTCCCATCGCCGATACGTGCCTGAAATTCATGCTTTCCGGACGTGCCTTCCATGGTCACCGGGATCGACGCTTCGATGTCTCCCGAACTGGATCGAGCAAACAGCCGGAAACTCGCGTCGGTGGGAACCTGCAGCGCTACGTCTCCGGAGACGGTGTGAAAATCCCAGTAATTATTGGCACCGGGATTGCCGTCCACGGTCACGTCGCCCGACGAAGTACGAATGCGAATATCCTCGGAAGCTCCGCGGATGGTCACGTCTCCGCTGCCGGTGCTCGCTTCGAGCTTGCCGCCGGGATCGGTGATCTCAATCGATCCCGAACCAGTCTGCAACCGAATATCGTCGTGAATGCGATCAAGCGTGATATCGCCGGAACCCGCGGTCGCCTGCACTTGCCCGCCTACTTCGCTGAGCTCGATCGACCCGCTGCCAGCGGTAATCTGCACGTCGCCGGTAATCTTCGAAGCTTTGATGTCGCCCGAACCCGCCACGAAATTCGCGGGCCCCTTCAGCCCGATAATTTCCAAATCGCCTGATCCAGTAACCGCCCGAATTTCCGCGTCAGCCGGAACCGTGATGGTGTAATCGATCGACACGTCTTTCGTGCCCGAACCCGCTCCGCCAATTCGCACCAGCGTGCCGTCCTGGCTCACCGGAGGGTTCGACTGCACCTCGTCCACTCGTCGCTGTCCGCCCTTATCCGACCACGCCCGCACCTGAATCTCGCCGTGGATGCGCACTTCGCCCGCCGGCCCAGCCGTGACCCGCGAATCCCCGCTGCCATTGGTCAGCTCGATCCGCACCGGACCGCTCACCGCGAAGGTTTTGTCGAAACTGCCCTCCGCGTTCGGCTGCGAACGGCATCCCGCCGCGACCATGGCGGCGAATACGATTGCAACGACTCCCAGGCGATTTCGCGATGGCATCATTTTGTTTGGCGTCCCTGTTCGAGTGTCGGGCGTCTCGGCAACCCTTCCTATCAGAGATATACGAGGTAACGCAACCCGAAGTTCCGTGCCAAAGTTCCGTTACAAAGTGCCGTGCCGAAGTTCCGTGCCAACGTTCCGAGATGAAAGGGATCCGGAGCCTAGCCAGTTTTCAGCAGGGCATTGAGCGAACCTTGCCGGTAGCCCTCCGGGTCCAGTGTAACGACTGAAAATCCCGCCCGCTTCACGCTTTCGGCAATCGCCGCCGTCATCGCCGGCTCGAAGCCGCGCGCCATTTCATCCTGCGCCAGTTCGACGCGCGCCATCTCTCCAAACGCGCGAACCCGGAACTGCCGAAAGTCCAGCGCGCGCAATGCGGCTTCAGCGCGGTCGATTTTATCCATCAGCTCCGCGGTGACGGCAGTGCCATACGGCACGCGTGACGACAGGCAGGCCGATGCCGGACGGTCCCAGGTGGCCAAGCCAGCCTCCTTGGACAGAAACCGAATTTCATCTTTGTGCAGTTGCGCATCGAGCAGTGGCGCCAGCACGTGATGTTCCCGCGCCGCCCGGTGGCCGGGACGAAAATCTCGCGTGTCGTCGGCGTTGATCCCGTAAGCGATCGCCTGCACCCCGCGCGTTCGAGCCAGCCCATCCATCCGCGCGAAAAGCTCGTCCTTGCAGTGATAACAGCGGTCGGCGCTATTCGCGACATACCGAGGATTATCGAATTCGTTGGTCTCGATGAATTCGTGGCCCACTGCTGTCGCGGAAACGAATTTTTCTACCTGCTCGCGATCGTGACGCGAAAAACTGGCCGAAAGCGCCGTGATGGAAACCGCGCGCTCGCCCAGCGCGTAATGTGCCGCCCACGCCAGATAGGCCGAATCCGCTCCTCCCGAAAGTGCCACCAGCACCGCCGGCAGCGCGTTCAGGCTCGCGAAAAGCGAGCGTTGTTTTTCCAACGCCGCAGCGCTATCCAGCGCGCGCGCCGGAGCTGCGGCCGCCGCACCCTTCGCGATGATCGGAAATTGTTCGGTGGACATTTCGCTTGCGAGTATAGCCGAATCCAAATTACTGAAAATCCAGTAAAACATCTACTTTCGCATTCGGAATATCGAGCTGCAAAAAGTTGCCGATCTTCGAATAGTGCACCGGCAATCCGCTGAACGCGGCTTTCATCCCTTTGTCGATAAAGATCTGATACGCGGTCTTATCGAACAACGCGTCCTGCGGAATCGGGAATGCCGCGCGCACCCGCCGCTCACCCTCCACCGACAGACCGGTCAGCACCAGATTCCTCATGTGGTATTGCGGACCTTCGGTGATTTTCACCGCATACGAAACTTTCGAATTCTTGTCGTCGAAGTGCGGCGTTTGGCTGATGTCCACACTAAGAAATCCAGCCTCTTCGTATTTTTCGATGACCCGTTTCCAGATCCCTTCCACCTGATTGCCGTCCGCCAAACTGCCGGGCTGCATTTGCACCACGCCGTCGAGATCCGAATTCGAAATCGCAGCGTTGCCGCTCCACTCAATACCGCCCCATTGATACGCGGGCCCCGGCTGTATTCCGGCCATCACCACCACGGGCCCGGAAAGCGGATTCGCTGGCGGCGTGGGGAACTTCGCCACCGGAGCGTCGAATTTCACGCCCAGGTAGGCGTGCGCCAGATAAATCGGGCGCAGTTGCTCGAATTCGAATAGCTCGATTTTGCCGCGTGAATACGGCTGCCCCACGATATCGCCCAGCCGGTCCTGAATATGCGGATCCGCTTTCGCCAGCGGATCGGAAAACTCCACGGATTGCACCACGAACGCGGCATCTTCCACGTGAAACTGCTGCACCTGCGCGTCCTGATCCGCCAGCGGAACTGTCCGGTGCGCCACCTGCGCATGAATTCCGTGCGCGTCCAGAAATTTCGAAAGGGCCGCATCCATGGCGTCCGCTAGCGCTCCGGTGGCGGGCGCCGAACCGTTGTATAGAATCCCGGAGCTCTTTAGCGCGTTGGCCAGTTCCTGGTCGCTGAACCACGGAAAATTATCGAACGTCACCGGCAGCATCGCCGCATCCGTCACTTCATAGGTCACCCGAACTCCGGTGGCGACCGTATTGAAATGGTAGTTGACGGTGGCGAACGTACCCAGCGCCGACAGTTTGTCCGCGATTTGCTGCAAGCCTTCGCGACTGATCGGAGTTCCAGCCCGCAATCCGAGCGCCGCTATGATTTCCTTCGAAGTGAAGCGCGTCGACCCCGTCACTTCGACCGCTTCAAGATGCGAACTACCCGATTGAACCGGTGCTCCGGCCATGGGCAGCACGCCGACCGGGGACAAAAGCATCAAGAATATTGCGCACGCCTGCAGCGCGCTTTGCAGAAATCCGCGGGGTGACTCCGAGCGGTCCCGATTCATGGTTTGATTCTAAATCACGCCAGCATAAATCGGTATCGGCGATCTACGCCCCACCGGTGTTCCCTCCACGAGCTATTGCAACTGGAAGTGCAGATCCACAATCCGCGTGTTCGGATCGGGTTCTTGCTTGATTACGGTTGTGTGCAGGTTCAGACCTTCCTCGGCAATTTCTTTGCTGACGGTGTTCTTCACGAATTCATTCGGATACGTCCCATCATAAACATCGCCAGTTTTGAGTTTCCATTTCTTCATCAGCGCCTTCGCAGCACGATCGGGCACGCCGTCGAAGTAAACCCGGCCCATATGAAACTGTTCGCCCTCGCTGATCTGGACAGTATAGCGGGCCTGCTTCGCGGCATCGTCGAGCTCGCGCGTCGGAACCAGGCGCGCGTTGATATAGCCCTCGGACAGGTATGCGTTATGGGCCTTTACGAATCCCGCATCGATTTTTTCTTGATTGGCCACTTCCTTCGCATTCATTCCCAGGTCCTTTCCGAGCTCGTCCACGGTTAACGCCTGGTTACCCGACCACGACACGCGATCCCAGAAATATTGATTGCCCTCGACGACGGGAAGCATTATCGCCACATCTGTGGTCGGTCCTTTGGACCCTGTCTCGATGAGCGCCACCTTCGCCCGGCCAAATTGCGAGCGCAAATATCCGCGCTGGTAGTACAGAGGCAACAACGCTGCCTCGGCGTATGTGTCAACATTCGTGTACGAGAAATCTTGGCCCAGGAGCGTCGCGGACGCATCGGTCAATTGCCTGGTCGTGACCGCATTCTGTCCGGAAAAACCGATCGTCTTGATTGGCTGAGAAATCCCATCAATGCGAAATAAGAGAGCGCTGAGCGCCTTCCCCATCTTGCCGGACGCAAGCTCGTTCACTTCACCGGGAATGCCGTTCGAGCGCAGGAGATCCTGCAAAACGCGGCGAATTTCCAAGACCGTGTCTCCGGCTACCGGAGCGTTGCCTGCATAGAACGTCACCTGTCTTCGCAGCGTGCCGTCGATCTCTCCGTCGGTGAACCAGATGAAATTGTCGAAAATGCAGGGCAGCACGTTCGCGGTCTCGTGCACGCCGAAGTGAGCCGTTAAATTGTCGCCCTGTGTCGAATACTGGAAAGAAACCGAATCAAACGCTCCGGACTTGGAAAGTCGGTTAGCGGCAGCCTGCAAATCTGCCACCGTGATGGAGTTGCCCGCTTGGAGGCCAGACGCGGCGGTACCTTGTTCCGCCGTGTAGCGCTGCAGTCCCGCAAATTGTATCGCCGCCAGCTTATATATCCTGGTTGTCTGGGCGCCGCCAAACGAAGGCCACAGGAGAAATGGCGCTAGCAGAATAACGGGTAGGGATCGGTTTCGTAACCGGCTGGTTATCATGCGCGGTATTCTAGACGAAGAAACCGCCGCACCAAGACAAATGTTATTCGACGGTGACCGATTTCGCCAGGTTGCGCGGCTGGTCCACGTCGCAACCTCGCCGCACCGCGATGTGATACGCCAGCAGTCTGCAGCGGCACGATTTCGAGAATCGGCGCCAGCAACTCCGGCGCCGGCGGGAATTTCCACCACGTGATTCGCGATCTCGCGGGCCTGCTGGTCGCCTTCGGTAACGATCGCGATCACGATGCCGTCGCGCGCCTTCACTTCCTGCATGTTGGAAATGGTTTTCTCGTAGCGCGTCATCGAGGCCGGATCGGACTCGTCGCGCGTGGCGATCACCACCACCGGCAAATTTTCGTCGATCAGCGCGTTCGGCCCGTGCTTCATTTCGCCCGCCGGATATCCTTCGGCGTGAATGTAAGAAATTTCCTTCAGCTTCAAGCGCGCCTTCGAGCGCGATGGGGTAGTGAATGCCGCGCCCGAGATACAGAAAATCGGTGTGGCGGAATAAAGTCCGCGCCAGCTCTTCCATCTCCGCGTCGTGCTGCAGAATCGTTTCGATCTTGTGCGGCATGCGCGTCAATTCCTGCATCAGCGTTTGCGCCGTCGCCGGCGCCAGCTTGCCGCGCACCTGTCCGAGATAAAGCGCGGTGAAGCATCAACGCCGTGAGCTGCCCGGTAAACGCTTTCGTGGACGCGACGCCAATTTCCGGCCCGGCGTGCGTGTAGATCGTCCCGTTCGCTTCGCGCGTCAGCATCGAACCCACTACGTTGCAAATGCCCAGAATCTTCGCGCCCTTCTGCCGCGCTTCGCGCTGCGCCGCCAGCGTATCCGCCGTTTCGCCGGACTGGCTGATGGCGATCACCAGCGTATTCTTGTCCACGATCGGATCGCGGTAGCGGAATTCGCTGCCGTAATCCACTTCCACCGGAATTTGCGCCAGCCGCTCGATCATGAATTTTCCGGCCAGCGCCGCATGCCAGCTCGTGCCGCAGGCGATGATCTTCACCGCCTCGAAATTCCGGAATTCCTGCTCGCGTGATGTCCATCTCATCGAGGAAGACTTTTCCGGTTTCCTGCGAAATTCGGCCGAGCAGCGTGTCGCGCACGGCGCGCGGCTGCTCGAAAATTTCCTTCTGCATGAAATGCTTGAACCCGCCCTTTTCCGCCATGATCGGGTCCCAGGTCATGTGCTGCGGCTTGCGCGTAATGGGCCGGCGTTCGAAATCCGTCAGCTTCACGCCTTGCGGCGTGAGCACCGCCATTTCGCCGTCGCCCAGAAAGAAAACGCTGCGCGTGTGCTGCAGAATCGCGGGAATGTCGCTGGCCACGAAAAATTCATTTTCGCCAAGCCCGACCACGATGGGCGGTCCCAGCCGCGCCGCGACGATCTTGTGCGGATCGCGCGTCGAAAACGTGACCAGCGCATACGCGCCGGTCATCACTTTCACCGTCTTCAGCACCGCATCTTCGAGCGCGGTGCCTTCGTGCGAATATTTTTCGATCAGGTGCGCGATGATTTCGGTGTCGGTTTCGGTGACGAATTTGTGCCCTTCGGCAATCAGCTGGTGCTTCAGCTCCAGATAATTTTCGATGATGCCGTTGTGCACCACCACGATTTCGCCGCTGCAATCGCGATGCGGATGCGCGTTTTCTTCGGTCGGACGCCCGTGCGTGGCCCAGCGCGTGTGGCCGATTCCGTACAGCCTTCGAGCGGAGTCGCGCGGATGGATTCTTCCAGATTGCGCAGCTTGCCGGGCGCGCGGCGGATCTCCAGCTTGCCGTCTGGTCGCACCACGGCGATGCCCGCGGAGTCGTAGCCGCGATATTCCAGCCGCCTCAGGCCGTCGAGGATCAGCGGAACGACCGCTTAGGGCCGATGTAACCGACAATTCCGCACACGCGATTTTGCTCCTGGGAGCCGCAACCCAACGAATGAAAAGAGATCGTGCAGCTGGAATAAGGTTAGCACAGCCGCCGGACTGGGCCACGCGTAGTGCCGAAGAGGTGTGTAGAAAAGGGAATCCAAAACCGGGGAGATCAGTCCAGAATTTCGAACCGGAATTCCTCGATCACCGGATTCGTCAGCACGTCTTTCGCGATCCGCTCCACTTCCGCCTGGGCCTGCTCGCGGTTCAACCCGTCGAGCGACAGCACGAAAAATTTGCCCTGGCGCACGTCTTTCACGCTGGAATGTCCCAGGAAGATAACGCGCGCTGGATTGTTTGGCCCTGCGGATCGAGTACCGTGGTCTTCAACATCACCCAGACATGTGCTTTCATCTGTCGGAATTATATCAGCCCCGCGGATTTTGCGGCGCGCTTGAAAATCATCCAGCAATTTCCGTTTGTCTTCGGGAGACAAAAACGCCGCGTGAAAACTCTGCTCGGCCAGTTGCACCAGTTGCGCATCGACTCAGTCCCAAGCGATGCGGCCTTGGAGTATTCCGTCAGCAAATCCGTGTGGAACAGGCCGGGATCGTCGGTCGAAAGCGTCACCAGACACACCCTTCTTGATAAATTCCGGCAACGGATGATCCGCTAGCGTCGCATCGCTTTTCGCAGTTGCCGCGCCAATGCTCCGGTGCACAAATTGCTCGTCGGACAATTTTCCAGCACGATTCGTCGCGTGGCCAGCGATTCCACGAACGCCGGATCGCGTATCGCCGCGATGCCGTGCCCGATGCGCTGCGCGCCCAGCAGTTCGATCGCTTCGCGCATCGAATCCGGGCCGCCGATCTCGCCCGCGTGGCACACCACCCGCAGATTTTCACTCCGCGCATGATCGAACGCGGGCCGAAAGTTCACGGTGGGAAAGGCCATTTCATCGCCACCCATGCCGAACGCAACCACCCCCAGCTTATGCAGTTTCGCCGCCCAGCGCGCCACCTCCATCGCGGGCTCGGGCCCAAACTGCCGCGTGGCGTCCAGAATCCACGCCAGACGCAAGCGGCTGAACGGCACACTCTGCGCCGTGTCGCGAATCGCGCTGAACGTCGCTTCCAGATTCTGCATCCGCCGCAGGATCACCCCCGCCGAAATCGTAACCTCCGCATACACCACGTTCTGGCGAACCAATTCGTCGGCCAGTTGCTTGGTGATCAGCGCGTAGTCATCCGGCGTGCGCAGAAAAGAAGTGACCCACTTGAAGTGTCCAGGAACCCATTGAAATTCGAATAGTTGTAACGCGCCAGAACCTCTTCAATCTTCAGCGCCACGCCATGCCGCGCCGCCAGTTCCACCGCCGTGGCCGGCCGTATGGAACCTTCCAGGTGCACATGCAGTTCGGCCTTGGGCAGCGCATCCACCACCGTAGGCTTTCGAGTTGTCGGCGTAATCTCGCTCATCTCATTTCACTGCGAGGGCAATTGGGGCCGGCCTGCATTGATCCAGGAAGTCATCCAGTACGAGCCGACGTCGGTCGCTGCGTCCGAAAGTTGCCGCACCAGCACCGCGCCGGCCAGCGAGTAGAAGCGGTCGTAATAATCCTCTTTGTATCCACCGGTGGAATCATGCGCCCGTCGGTCAGCGAGCAAGACATTTTCGAGCCAGGAGTGGGCCGTCAGGCAAGTATCGAAAGCGTGGTCCGTGGGATCGTGAATGTAAACCGCTTCGTCCGCCTTCACGAAGAAAAAAAGCTGGTAGCGGTCCACCAGTCCAGTCGCGAACCGGTCGTTCACGCCGCCCTGCAACGAAAGCTTTCCGTCGTAATTGATGGTCGTATTGAAGGGATCGTGCGCCGCATTCACATAGTGCGCCAGAATCGCGGCGTCGATTTTCGCTTCCGCCCAATTGTGATCGCGAAACGCATCCGTCAGCTTCTTGCTGTAAAACCCGATTTCCCACGGCAGCAGACCATACATTTCCAGATTGTGACGGTTGAATTTCGCCAGCGCCGCGTTATATTCGCGCGGCAAAGCGGCGAACGGAAAAGGTCCGTAATGATCCAGCCGGATGAAATCGGTGTGATGTTCCGTCGCGGATTTCGGAGTCGGGTCGTCTTGCGTGACGTGCTGCACCAGAAACTGCCGGTTCGCCTGGAAAAAGGGCAGCATTTCGTCCGGCAGCGTATCGACCGCTTTGTTCGTGACCAGCCGGTCCGCGTTGTCACCCCAGCCAAACGAACTGGCCAGGCGAGCACCAGGATTCCCACCGAAAGCGCGAGCGCGCCCTGAGCCGTTCGACGCATCAGGAAACAGCATCTCCTTAAATCTTACGCCCTGCACTGCCGGCCTGGTCCGCTGCGATATTCGCATCGGAAAGCTGGCTGTGCTTGCGCCCGTACCCGTAATAAAAACAAAGCCCAATCAGCAGCCACACGAAAAATCGGATCCAGTTGGTGATCGGTAATCCGGCCATCAGCAGCAAACACGCCAGGATGGTTACCACCGGTGCCAGAATACCACCGGGAGCGCGGAAAGCACGCGGCCGGTCCGGCTGCTTGTAGCGCAGAATCAACACGCCGCCCGCCACCAGCGCGAACGCAAACAGCGTACCGATATTCGAAAGGTCCGCGAGCGTTCCAATGTCCAGCAACCCGGCCGGTATTCCTACCAGGAATCCAGCGACGATGGTCGAAAAATCCGGCGTGCGAAACCTGGGATGCACCCGGCCAAAAATCCGCGGCAGCAACCCGTCGCGGGACATCGCGAACCAAACCCGCGCCTGGCCCAGCTGAAAAACCAGCAGCGAAGAAATCATCCCCAGCAGCGCGCCGATCAGCACGATCAGCTGAATATTTCCCATGCCCAGGCGTCTTCAACGTGTTCACCACCGGCGCCGCATCGTCCATCAGCGATTGCCACGGCACCAGCCCGGTCAGCACCACCACCACGCCGATATAAAGGATCGTGCAAACGACCAGCGTCGCAATGATCCCGATCGGCACATCGCGTTTCGGATCCTTGCATTCCTCGGCCGCGGTCGAAACCGAATCGAACCCGATATACGTAAAAAATATGATCGACCCGCCAGTCAGAATGCCGGGCCAGCCATTCGGCGCGAAAGGATGCCAGTTCGAAGGATGAATCATGTGCGAAGTGAAAATCACAAACACCATGATCGCCATGATTTTCAGCGCCACCATGATGCTGTTCGCGTTCGCCGATTCGCGAATCCCGCGCACCAGCAAAATTGTCAGCAGCATCACGATAATGAACGCCGGCCAGTTGAATCCGAAGTGCCAGCCCGGAGCGTATAGCGCGTTGCCCTGCAGGTCCGCCAGCCCCGACGGCAAATACGCCGGCGAAATCCAGCGCAAATCCGGATGCACGCCGAACCAGTCCAGCAGATTTACGATGTGCGCGGAAAATCCCACGCTGACCGCCATGTTCGAAACCGCATATTCCAGAATCAAATCCCAGCCGATAATCCACGCAATCAGTTCGCCCATCGTCGCGTACGTATAGGTATACGCGCTCCCGGCAATCGGAATCATCGCCGCCAGTTCGGCGTAGCACAGCGCCGCAAAAGCGCACACAAATCCCACCAACACGAAGGAAAGCGCGATGGCCGGCCCGGCTCCCGGCCGTCCAAACGATGCGGAGTGGTAAATCAGATATTCCAGCAGCGGCGCGTTCAGCACCGAACTGAATTGCAGCTTCTGCCCGGCGATGGCCGTACCGATGATCGTGAAAATCCCCGAACCAATCACCGCGCCGATTCCCAGCGACGTCAGGCTCAGCCAGCCCAACGATTTTTTGAGCTGCTTTTCAGGATTCTCCGAATCGGAAATCAGCCGATCGATATTCTTGGTGCGGAAAAGCTGTGCGCCCAATCATCACCTTCCGGTAGAAAGCCAGAAGAATCTACATGCTGCAAAGCTTCTGCGCAACATCATACCAGCCGCCGCACCACCCGCGCACATTCATGAAGTCGTAGTTGTATCGAGGGTTCAACACCGAACAGCTCAACCGGGGAATCGTACGACCCAGCGCCAAACGATGTCCTGCCAATCAAATTCTCCCGCCTTCCTCAATCTTTTCTCAGTGCCCTCTGTGGTAAATCTTTGGCCGTCCCCTCAAGCCAACTGCAAATTCGCATACCTCTCAATCAATTTCTTCGCTCCATAATCCTGAAAACTAACCGTCAGCTTCCGGTCCTCCCCCTCGCCTTCCACTCCGATAATCGTCCCCACGCCATATTTCGAATGTCGCACCCGCGTCCCAATCAAAGGATCCTTCGACGATCCGCGCGTCACCGGCTTTACCGTCCGCCCGTACCCGCCGCCAGACCCATAAGGCGTCCGCGTCTTCTGCCGGTAAGAATAACTCGCCACGTAATCCGGATCCGGCTCGTACCGCCGCGATTCGCCCGGCTCGGCCTGCGATCCCAAAGCCGCCTCAATATAATCGCCCGGAATTTCCGCCAAAAATCGCGACGGCAGGGAAGCGCGCAGCCGTTCTTCTCCATAGCTGCGCCGGTACACCGCGCGCGACAGCACCAGCACCTGTTTCGCCCGCGTCATCCCTACATAAAACAACCGCCGCTCTTCTTCCACTTCAGCGTTCCCGCTGTTCAACGAACGGCTGTGCGGCAACACGCCTTCTTCCAGCCCCGCCAAAAACACCGAATCAAACTCCAGGCCCTTCGCGCTATGCAAAGTCATCAGCGAAACCGGAATCGTGTCGTCGTACTGATCTCCATCGCTGGCCAGCGCCGCCGCGTCCAGCACGTCCTCCAGCGTTTGCCCTTGCTCCGTAGCCTCGGCCATGGCGTTCGCCAGTTCGCGCAGGTTCTCCGCCGCGGGAGGTGTGCTCCAGATTGTCTTGCTGCTCCACCCAGTCGAGATACCCGGTGCGCGCCAGCACCCGCTCGATCAATTGCGCCGGCGCCAGTTCCACGCATTCCGTTTGCAAATCTTCAATCAGTTTTGCAAACGAACGCAGCGCCCCGCTGAATTTCTTCCCCGTCAGAAATTCGCTCGACCGAATGACTTCCCACAACGATTGCGAATTCTCCCGCGCCCGCGCCTCCAGCGCCGCCACCGTCACCGCGCCAATCCCGCGCGGCGGCACATTCAGCACCCGCAGCAGCGCCACGTCATCCTCTGGATGAAAAATCAGCCGCACATACGCGAGCGCGTTACGCACTTCGGCGCGGTCGTAGAAGCTGAACCCGCCCACCACCCGGTAACGAATATTCAGGCGCCGCAAAACTTCCTCGAACGAACGCGACTGCGCTCCCGTTCGGTACAGCACCGCCAAACGCGCATCCGGATCGTTCCGCACTTGCGCCGAAATCTGCGCCCCAATATATTCCGCTTCCGCCGGCGCATCCGGCGCCTCATAAAAACGCAACCGGTTGCCTTCGCCCAGCGTCGCCTGCAAAGTCTTCCCCAGCCGGTCCGAATTGTTTTTCACCACCGCCGCTGCGGCGTCCAGAATAATCTGCGTCGACCGGTAGTTTTCTTCCAGGCGAATCACTTTGGCGTCCGGAAAATCCTCGGTAAAGCGCTTCAAGTTTCCGGCCCGCGCCCCGCGCCAGGCGTAAATCGACTGATCCTCGTCACCCACGATACAAATGTTGCGCCGCTCGCCGCCCAGCATCCGGATCAAATCTTCCTGCGAGCGGTTCGTATCCTGAAACTCGTCGACCATGATGTAGTGGAATCGTGAATTCCAGCGCGCCCGCACCTCGGGGCTGTCGCGCAGCAAATCCACCGCCTTCAACAGCAAATCGTCAAAATCCAGCGCCGCGGCTTTGCGCAGAATATCCGTGTACGCGCGAAAAAGCTTCGCCACGTCCTTGCGCTCTTCGTCGCGCATCTCCGCCGCGTTCGCCGCCATGTCGTCCGGCGTGATGCCGTGATTCTTGGCGTGGCTGATCTGCGCCCGCACCGCGCGCGGCGGGTAATCCTCCGCCGACAAATCCAGCGCCGCTAGCGCCCGCTTGATCGCCGCGTTCTGATCGTCGTCATCGTAAATCGCGAAATCGCGCGGCAACCCCAGATGGCTCGCCTCGCGCCGCAGCAGTCGCGCGCAAAACGAGTGAAACGTGGACACCCACACGTCCGCCGCGTCGCGCCCGCTGGCCCGCAGCAGTTCGCTGATGCGCTCCTTCATCACGCCCGCTGCTTTATTCGTGAAGGTAACCGCCAGAATCGCGTAGCTCGGCACTCCGAGCTCGATCAGGTGCGCCACGCGATAGGTGATGACCCGCGTCTTCCCCGTGCCCGCGCCGGCCAGCACCAGCAGCGGCCCGTCCGTGGTGAGCACAGCTTCGCGCTGGGCTTCATTCAATTTGTCGAGGAGCGCCATGGGTGAGGGATTGCTTAAGCGAAAAAAATCCAGATCAAATTCTAACCGACCTTTCGCGATTCAGCAATTTTGCCGGCGCGCCCGAATTTGCCGCGCCCGCGAGCACCCGCGCAAACTCTGTTACAATCGTTCGATTTTCCCGGAGCATTGTTCTCCACCGTGGACCGCAAAAAAATATTCGCGTGGCTGCAGGGTCTGGTTCTCGCTTTTGGCGGCGGAGGCCTCTTCGTCGTCACCTTTTTCGATTCGTCCGTCCTCTCGTTCCCGTTTTTCCCGGACGCCATGCTGATTCAGCTGTGCGTCGCGAACCCCGCCCGCATGCCTTACTACGCCGCCATGGCCGCGCTTGGATCGCTTTGCGGCTGTATCGTCCTTTACGGCCTCGCTAAAAAAGGCGGCGAAGCGTTTTTTCATAAGCACGCCCGCGGCAAAGCCGAAACCATCAAGGAATGGGTCGAGAAAAACGCCTTCCTCAGCGCATTTCTTCCCGCCATTCTTCCTCCACCCATTCCGTTCAAACCGTTCATTCTTGCCGAAGGCGTTTTCCAGGCTCCATGGCGCACCTTCGTCTTGGCCATTCTCCTCGGCAGGGGATTACGTTACGGGGCGGAGGGCATTCTCGCGGTGCGCTACGGCGATTCTGTTCTCGCGTTCCTGAAAGTGCACGGCGTTGCTTTCGGGTTGGGCGTGCTGCTGGCAGTCGTCTTACTCTATCTCGTAGTCCATTTCTCGATGCATAAGCCGCCGGCAAAATCCTGATACCGTAATTGTTTCCGATCCCAACGAATGTCCTTCGCCGTAGCTATCGCCGGCGCGGCTGGCCCGCAAAACGAATTTCCTGCTCCGTAATCCTCGAATCGGCGCCGACTTGCGTGTCCAACACGATGTTCTCAATCGAGCGGTCTCCAGCGGGGAAGCGCAGGTCGCGAATCGTAACTTCCGAACCGGAGTCTTGAGATTCGATCGCAGCCAACGGAAACCGTGCGTAGTTCAAAAACAATTTTCCGTCCGCCGCGATTTCCGCCGCTGCCATCGCGGTCGATTCCTCCGGTTTGTAATGCGCCACGGCATGCTCCGGATCAAATGGTGCCCCGGGCCAAAGAGAAATGTTCAATTCGTCGATCGCTCCAGAAGTTGACACCAGTCCTCGCCAGGCCAACGGGCTGGCCGATACTGCGAACACCCCAACATTTTGAGCAATACGAGAGTTTACCAAGTAACAGGCACAACGACGTATTG
>CAVTTY010000005.1:0-653744 GCA_963737765.1 uncultured Acidobacteriota bacterium | reverse complement strand
CGCTCCTATCTTCCCGAATCCATTTTGAAGCGGAAGAAACGAGGATTCGCCGTCAACGTGGTGGACGATTGGTTCCGCGGCGCCATCGACAACAAAATGGCCGACACTCTTTTGGATAGCGGCTCGAAAATCTATCAATACCTTCGCCCCGCCGCCGTGCGCCAACTCTTCGAACAACATTCCACCGGGCGAAACGACAATCACAAAATCCTCTTCAGCCTGGTCCTCTTCGAAGAATGGCTACGAGCCCACCAGGAACCGGTGACCACATTGAGCACCGTATGAGCAACTCGGAGATTCCCATCACAGCACATGGCAGCGAATCGCGGGCCGGCACTTTGCGCGGCAAACACGAGTCTTTCTTGATCTCACCCGACGATCCAATTCTGATTACCGGCGCTTCCGGATTTATCGGCTCTCGCGTGGTCGAAGGTCTGCTTGACCGAGGCTTTCGTAACCTGCTTTGTTTTACGAGGCCATCCAGCAAACTGGATGGCCTCGAAGCGGTCATCAAACGTCGACCAAGCGGAGCCCACGTCGAAGTGTTGAAAGGCAATCTTCTGTCACGCCAGGACTGCGAGAACGCGAGCAAGGGTGTAGCGCTCATTTATCACCTGGCTGCCGGAATTGGCGAGAAGTCTTACGCCGATGCCTTCATGAATTCAGTGGTAACCACGCGTAACTTGCTCGACGCCAGCCTGCAGTACGGGCGAGTGCGGCGGTTTGTTTTGGTTAGTTCCTTTTCCGTCTACAGCAATCGCGACAAACCGCGCGGGCGTTTGTTGGATGAAATGTGCCCGCTCGAAGATCATGCTGAACTTCGCGGCGAGGCGTACTGCTTTGCGAAGATCAAGCAAGAGCAGATCGTAGAGGAGTACAGCAAAAACTTTGGAATTCCCTACGTGGTGCTCCGGCCAGGCAGTGTCTACGGAACGGGCAAGCCTGAGATTGTTGGGCGGATCGGTATCGGTGCATTCGGGCCCTTCCTGCATCTGGGAGGTTCTAACACCATCCCCTTTTCGTATGTCGACAACTGCGCCGAAGCGATCATTCTGGCGGGCCTGGTCCCGGGCGTTGACGGCGAGGTCTTCAATGTCGTCGACGACGATCTGCCCTCTAGCCGCCAGTTCTTGCGCATGTACAAAAAGAATGTAAGACGCTTTAGATCGATTTATGTACCCCACGTGGTTAGCCACGCTCTCTGTTCTTTGTGGGGCAAGTATTCGATCTGGTCTCATGGACAATTGCTTCCGGCCTTCAACACACGAAGGTGGCACGCGTACTGGAAGAAGACGCGTTATAGCAACAAGAAGTTGAAGGCCAAGCTTGGCTGGACGCAGAAAGTCTCAACGGCGGAGGCCTTACGCCGCTATTTCCAAAGTTGTGCGCAGGAAGGACCACGTGCTTAAGGTTGCCATCATCGGGTGCGGCAAAATCGCGGACTCCCACGCCTCGGCGATTCAAATCATCAAGGACTGCGAGATCGTTGGCGTGTGCGACCGTGAACCGCTCATGGCCAAGCAACTTTTTGAGAGGTTTCCCGTTAAGCAATATTTTTCCGATGTGAACGAGCTTTTGAGCCAGGCCCGCCCGGATGTCGTCCACATCACGACCTCGCCCGAAAGTCATTTCGATCTAGCCAAGCTCTGTCTGGAGCATGGGGCGCACGTGTACGTGGAGAAACCCTTTACGGTTTATGCCGACCAAGCGCAACAATTGGTGGAGTTAGCCGAAAAAAAAGGGCTCAAGCTGACGGTTGGACACAACGAACAATTCAGTCACGTGGCCCGACGCTTGCGAACGCTCGTTAGCGACGGCTACTTGGGCGGCGTGCCGGTACACATGGAAAGTTACCATGGGTACGACCTCGCCGACGCCCGCTACGCCAAAGCGCTCCTCGGAGACAAGCAGCATTGGGTCCGCAGGTTACCCGGGCAACTACTTCACAACCTCATCAGTCACGGTATTTCTCGAATCGCCGAATTTCTGACCAGCGATGCGCCGCAGGTGATCGCCTTCGGCTTTGTCAGCCCGCTGCTCAAGGGAATCAACGAACGCGAAATCATCGACGAACTTCGGGTCATCATCTGCGATCAAGAGCGCACCACCGCCTATTTTACCTTCACCACTCAAATGAAGCCGCTGATCCACCAGTTTCAAATCTACGGTCCCAAGAACGGCCTGGTGCTGGACCAAGACCACGATGTCTTGCTCAAACTTCGCGGCGATAAGTACAAGAGTTACGCGGATAAGTTCATCCCGCCGGTTGTGTTCGCCAAGCAATATCTTGGGAACCTCATCACCAACGCGAAGTCGTTCCTGCGCCGCGATTTTCATATGGATTCCGGCATGCGCTTTTTGATCGCGTCCTTCTACCGTTCGATTGTCGAGGAAACTCCCCCGCCCATCCCTTACCGGGAGATTCTGCTAACCGCCAGAATCATGGACGCCATCTTTGAGCAAATCAACGCCGCCCGTTCGCAACGCGATTCGACTTTTGGGGCGCAACCCATTTCGTCCGGAACCATTGCACCCTGAACAAAACCGAACTGAATAAAAGAGCTGCCAGTAGGGCGTTGTCTGGTTAACTCTTAGGACATCTTTTCGATCTGCTGCTCCCGCTTTTCATTCTGCTCGATAACTCCTGCCAGAATATGAGCAAGCAACACGGCAAGTGGACAGGTCGTGCCCTGTTTGATGGAAGCTACGATCAGCTCGATTGTGTACTGAAGTAGCCGCTTGCATGTCTCCAGCGCTGGAATACCAGCGATTAGTGGTGGGTTCGGAATACGGCCACCAGAAGAAAGGCAGGTGAACTTTGGAAATTTCCGGAAGAGAGCTCGTGATCGGGGGGCGCCTGTGCCGGGTGGCGCATCTCGACGCCGACGACTACAAGTTTCTGGACGATCCCGAACCGGTTCTGGAGCAGTTGCGCAGCTCCAAACGGCGAATCGACTTGTTTACGTTCATGCAGAAATTGCCGGAGACCACCCGGAAGTACTCCTATCCCATGGAGTGGGACAATCTGGCTGTCCTGCCGGTCTCAACGTTCGAGAATTGGTGGACCCAGCAGATCGGATTCAAGGCTAGGAACAAAGCCAAGCAAGCAGAAAAGAAGGGGATCGTTCTCCGCGAAGTAGAGTTTGACGATGAACTCGCCCGGGGTATTTGGATGATTTACAACGAGTGCCCGGTTCGTCAGGGAAGGGCATTCCCTCATTACGGAAAGAGCCTCGAGACCGTACGTGATATGAGCGCGACATATCTGGACTCGAGCATCTTTATCGGGGCCTATGATGCCGACAAGCTGATAGGCTTCATCAAGCTGACGGTGGACGACACCGGGACCCAAGCCGGGATGATGCACATCGTCTCCATGAACCAGCACCGGGACAAAGCGCCGACCAATGCGCTCGTCGCCCATGCGGTGCGGGCTTGTGCCGATCGAAAAATTCCCCATTTGGTGTACTCCAAATTTGCTTACGGGAAAAAGGCAACGAGCACCCTGAGCGATTTCAAGGAACGCAATGGGTTTCAACGAGTCGAAATACCGCGCTATTACGTACCCTTATCCGCCTGGGGTTCGGCGGCACTGGCCCTGGGGCTGCACCATCGGCTCGTTGACCGACTACCAGAATCATTGAGTTCGAAGCTGCGCGACTGGCGCATGGCCTGGTACCAGCGGAAATTTCAGCTGAAGCCGGAGTCGCTCTAAGGAGATCCAGAATTGCCAGGGATAGTCGGCATTATCACCAAGCTTCCTCCGGAGCAAGCTGAGAGTCAGTTGTAAAAAATGGTGGAATCGCTTCGTCACGAGCCATTTTATGAAACTGGCACTTGGACGGATGCTTCGCAGGGCGTGTACCTTGGCTGGGTGGCGCGGGAAGGATCCTTTGCTTCCAGCATGCCGCTACAAAATGAACGCGGCGACGTCACCCTGGTTTTCTCGGGCGAAGAGTTTCCCGACCCCGACCTTATTCCGGCGCTCCGGGAACGCGGCCACGCGTATCCAGGACGATCCGGCTTCCTACCTGGTGCACCGGTACGAAGAGGAATCCGATTTTCCGAAAGGATTGAATGGCCGCTTTCATGGTCTGATCGTGGACCGCTCGCGCGGCACATCGCTGCTCTTCAATGACCGGTTTGGCTTGCAACGGCTCTATTACCACCAAGCCCAAGATGCGTTTTATTTCGCGGCCGAAGCGAAGGCAATCCTTAAGGTACGCCCCGAGTTGCGCAGCGTTGATCCGCGCGGCCTCGGCGAGTTCATTGTTTGCGGCTGTGTGCTCGAAAATCGGACCCTCTTCCCAGGCATTCATCTTTTGCCACCGGGGTCGGCTTGGACTTTCCGCGGCGCGACGCTGGAAAAGAAAGCGACGTACTTCGAGCCGCGTGAATGGGAAGAACAGAAACTACTCACGGCCGAAGAATACTCCACTCGATCTGCGTGACGTTTTTGTCCGCAATCTGCCGCGCTACTTCGATGGTAGCGAGCGCGTAGGTGTTTCGCTTACCGGTGGTCTGGATACCCGGATCATCATGGCCTGGCACCAGGCCCAGCCGAATACTCTGCCGTGTTACACGTTCGGCAGCATGTACAAGGATAACCAGGACGTACGCCTGGCCCGCCAAGTGGCTAAGATTTGTGGCCAGCCGCACCAAGTCATCACTACAGGCGAGGAGTTCCTCTCGCAGTTCGCGCATTACGCCGAGCGTACCGTCTACCTCACCGAGGGCGGTGTCGATCTTGGCCGTTCGCCGGATCTTTACGTCAACGAGAAGGCTCGAGAGATCGCGCCGGTTCGGATGGTCGGGACCTACGGCAGTGAAATGTTGCTGCAAGAAGTGATGTTTAAAGCGGTCGAGCCGGTTGCGGGGTTGTACACGCCTGACCTGGTGCCGCAGATTCGCCGGGCTACCGATTCATATAACGCAACTCTCCAAGGGCATCCGGTCACGTTTGTCGCGTTTCGGCAGTCGCCCTGGCATCATTTTGGTGTACTCGGTTTGGAACAGACCCAAGTGGCGGTTCGCACTCCATATCTGGACAATGACTTGGTCAAAGCCATCTACCGATCGCCTGGCTCAAAGGCGATCAACACCGAAGCGCGACTGCGGCTGCTGCGGGAAGGTAACCCGAAACTTGCGACCTTGCGCACGGATCGCGGCGTGGGCGGAATGAGCAGCGCCCTTCGCCGGGAATTTCTCGAGTTCACCTTCAAAGCGGAATACGCCTACGATTACGGTATGCCTCAATGGGTCGCCCAGGTCGACCACTTGTTTGCGCCTCTTCACCTCGAGCGCCTCTGGCTGGGCCGCCACAAAGTCTTTCACTTCCGCGTCTGGTACCGCGACCAACTTGCAAATTACGTCCGCGAAATGCTCTTGGATTCGCGATCGCTGGCGCGTCCCGTACCTGAATGCGGACGCTGTCCGAAAGATTGTAAACGGACATCTCAAAGGCAATCGCAATTACACCACGGAAATTCACCGGCTTCTGACTCTGGAATTAACTCACCGGCTCTTTATCGATTCGAGATAAATCGGTCGTTGAAGTTCACTTTAGAAACTCTGAAACACAATCGGCAATGATGTCTTGATAAACTTGTCATAATCGATTCGAGGGCCACCTGACTCGAGCGCGTGCTATGCAAAGGCGGAAAAGTCGCATGAGTCCACAGATCCAAACCGAAAACCACCTCACCGCAACGGATACAAGGACTTCGTCTCCGGAGACGAAGAGAACTCTGGAAGCCGTCTTGCGCTTCATTGGATGGCTGGACCGGTACGGTGAAACTTCCTACGATTTTCAGGACTACTACGCGAGCGATTGGGGACGATACGCCAAAGCCTTGTATTACCGGAAGCCCCGGCTAGGCACCTTGGCAGTCGCTCCCATGGTGTTTTCGGAAGCGTTCATGCCATCTGCTAAGGCCATTTTTTGGAAACGGCAGCGTTTTCCAATTGCCGACGCACACTACGCGATGGGATTTGCCTTTTTGTCGAAGCTCTTGAAGCAGGAAAGCTATTTCTCGAGAACGGTTCATTTCCTCGAAGTGCTCAAGCAAACGCGCTGCGCTGGCTACAGTAACTGGTGTTGGGGATATCCTTTCAATTGGGAAACAATACGCGGCACAATTAAGGCTGGAACCCCGCTCATAACCACGGTGCCGTATGTGTACGAAGCCTTCAAACAAGCGTGGGAAATAGATAAGGCAGATGAATGGCTTCAAATCATGCACTCGACTGCCGAGCACGCGCTACTGGACTATAAGGATATTCCAACCTCTCCAAGTGCTTCGACCTGTTCCTACACGCCCTATCCCGAGCAGTCCATTGGCGTAGTAAATGCCAACGCCTACCGCGCTTTTTTGTTGACCAGCGCGGCCCATGATTTCTCCGATGCCAGATACTGGGAAGTGGCTGAAAAAAATCTGAATTTCGTCCTCGAAGCTCAAAACGACGACGGCTCGTGGTACTACGCCAAAGACGGAAAACGAGGGTTCATCGATCACTTCCATACCTGCTTCGTACTAAAAGCCCTGACAAAGATCGAGGCACTGAACGGCCATTCCGGATGCACGGCCGCCATTGAGCGCGGCGTTGGATACTATGTGGCCAACCTGTTTGACGAAGCGGGTTTACCAAAACCCTTTTCCAGCCGGCCTCGATTGACGGTATACCGTCGAGAGTTATACGACTACGCAGAATGCATTAACTTGGCAGCGTTGCTGAGTGGTCGTTTCCCCGCGCTGGACCGACTCTTGGCCAGCGTCTTGCAGGATGTCCTCACTGTATGGCAAAAGCCGGACGGATCGTTTCGCAGCCGTCGTCTTCTTCTGGGTTGGGATAACACCCCGATGCATCGATGGGCCCAAGCGCAGCTGTTTCGAAGTCTTTGCCAGCTTATGTCTCGAAATGCCGCGACCGCACAGTCGAAAGGTCAGCTCGATTGATTCCTTGATGCCTGTCCTTTGGCTGGCACGCCGTTGCGGGACTTCCTGCGAGAAGATCACAGCATCTGCCAGCATTTCACGAAATGAAAGATAGATAGAAATTAAAATGAGCCCTTCACTTGCGACCTTAATCTATGCCTGTGGAATCGCCGGGCTCTTTTACCTGGATCGAGACAAATCCGCCCGGACTTCCAAAGCGCTGTGGCTGCCGGTCATCTATTTGTGGATCATTGGATCAAGGCCGGTATCGGACTGGCTGGGTATGTCGCCTCCTGCCGAAGCCGATGTACAGCTTGACGGCAGCCCGATTGACAGAACTTTCTTCCTAGTGTTGTTGATCGCAGCTATATGCGTTCTCGTCCACCGTGGGCAGCGGACGCTCAAGGTCCTGAACGCGAACTGGCCGATTCTGGCCTTTTATCTTTTTTGCCTTGTGAGCGTTATTTGGTCGGATTTCGCCGCAGTGTCGTTCAAGCGATGGACCAAGGCCATCGTCGACGTGGCGATGGTCGTCATTATCGTCACCGATGGTCAGCCGGTCGTCGCCCTTCGGCGCCTCTTCGCTCGGGTCGGCTTTCTGCTGATACCTCTTTCTCTGCTCTATATCAAATATTATCCGGCTCTTGGCCGGCAGTATGACCCATGGACCGGATCGCAATTTAACACCGGCGTTACGCTTAACAAAAACATGCTCGGATCAATTACTTACTTGCTTTTGCTCGGAGCGAGTTGGCGCCTGATCGCTCTTCTTCAGACTGACAAATCTGCGCCTGACCGCAAGAGGCATCTGCTCGCGCAAGCTGATCCTGCTCGTAATGGGCATATATCTTTTGAGCATCACCAATTCGAGTACCTCTTCAATGTGTTTTGGTATCGGGGTCGGCTTGCTGCTGTTCACCAGTCTTGGTTACGTTAGGCGGCATCCCGCCGCGGTGCACGTGTTCGTCCTCGTACTCTTCTGCTCGGTTTCATCGGCGCCATCGCGCTCAGCGGTACAGGGGGAGTCGCCCAGCGCACTTGGGACGAGACTCAACGTTCAGCGGTCGCACCGACATCTGGGCGGACGTGATCCCCTTGGCCCATAACCCGTTGGTCGGAGCAGGCTTCGAAAGCTTCTGGCTCAGCCCGTATGTACATCAGAGGCTCGCCATACTTATGCCAGGCCTCCCGCTGAACGAGGCGCACAACGGGTATATTGAGATCTACCTTGAACTCGGCTTCGTGGGTTTGGCTCTGCTTCTGTTCGTGCTATTTGATGGCTACCGCCGGTCGGTGAGCGCCTTCCGGCGCGAACCGGCGCTGGCCAGCTTGTTTATCGCCTATATCCTGACGGCCATGATCTATTGCCTCACTGAAGCCGGGTTCCGGATGGTCGGGGCAATCTGGATCTTCCTTCTCCTCTCGGTCATCGGAGCAAGCGTCATCGCGTCCGGAGTTCGCTCTGAGGGACGCGCAGCCGATCGACGCCCTCCCTGGCGGCGCTCTTAAACCACGACCCAAAACTCCGCTAGCCCTGGCGTCACACCGAACGGACTTGTCCCCCTCGAAGGCGGTCGCTAACCATGTCTCCAGCTAAATCGACGATTTGCATCGCCGAAGACCGCACGGCACACGAGCCGAGCTTAAAGCTCCTTATCTTAAGTCTGCATAAGCACTGCCCGGGGAGGGAGGTCAATCTCTTCTATCCCTCCGCCGACCAGAAATTTCGTGCCTGGGTCCAGAAGTACCCGCAGGTTCATCTTCAGGCGGACTGACCTCCGCAAGGGCATGGGGTGGAATGTAAAGCCCCTCGCGATCCTGCACCTGCTCGAAGCAGGTTACGACGAAGTCATCTGGCGGACTCCGACGTCGTCGTCACTCGGGACATCACTTCCGTATTCGCTGGTGTCGACAAGCAAAGTTTTCATGATCAGTGACCAGTATAAAGACCGTAATGCGATGAACGCCGTTCGCGCTACCTCGTGGGGCTTTACCGTTGGAAGAGTTCTGCCCTTCGAACTGAACTCCGGCGTCTTCCGCGCCACCAAAGATCACTACCCGCTGATGCAACGATGGCGCGAATTGGTCCACTCCGAGGAATATCAGCACTATCAGCAGAACGTTGGATGGGAGAAAAGCCCTGCTCACATGAAGGGCGACCAGGACGTCGTAAGCGCCCTCCTGGTCTCGACTGAGTTCTCGCACGTTCCCGTCCGTCTGATTCGTACCGGCCGGGACATCATCTTATTCGACGGCATATTCGGTTATAGCGTTGGCGCGAGAATAAAAAGCCTGCTTCGTGGAATCCCGCCGTTCATTCACATTCCTGGTTTCAAACCCTGGCTTGCCAACATGTGGAAAATGAAACATCCGGTACGCGTGAAGGACTACATCGAGCATGTATATTTCGACGTCTCGGCGTACACGCTTTCGGCCTTGCGATTTAGGAATGAAATGGAATGTGATACCGGTTGGATGGATCCGCACTACACTCTAGGTCGGGTTCTGCGCATCGCCGGTCTGGGCTGCCGGCCGCTCGTCGGCCTGCCCATCGCCGTACTCGCGGACCTCGTGCGCGCCGGCCGCTTGACTTTCAAATCGCGCCGCGTTCAGCCTTCATTCTCTACTGAACAGTTGTAGTCAGGTTCGTAGGGGGAGCGACGGGATTCCCACCAGTTCCGCCGCCACCGGCTATCAGCGGATGCGGATAGGAATAAGGCGTGTAGGCGAGCGCCCAATTATTCGTCGTGGCGCATGTGAACAATTGACCCTGGCCAAAACTGTTGCCGCTCTGGTTCCAGTTGCCTTGGTCGGTAGCAAAATAGCCGACGCCCGTGGTGCAAGAAGCTGGGCGAAATGCCAAGGTTCCATGCCCCGTTCCACTGCTGCCGTTAAATGGACTGGCCGCCGAAGTCTGCGCCGCTTGGTTCTTGCTCTCCATGTAAAAGTCGCGGTTGGCGATCGAGCTTGGCTGTGTGACCTTCGATGACGCCGTGCCCAAGCGATCCTGATACAGTGTCCATCCACTCGTAGGTTGGGTCGAGGACCTGACCGGACCATCCGGTAGCTGGTGTTATACCCGACATGAGCGTTCCACCGCTGCGGCTTGGCTGATCGAGGCAAGCGGAAGCGCGCAGAATTTGGTAAGTGTCGCCATTTCGTCCATGTACAGCTTGCCTGCGTCGCCCAGTTGCAGATGGGATTATTTGGACTGCCCCCAGGAGCCGTATAGAAAGTAATGTTGTTGCCGCTGCTCGATCCGATCTCGCCGCCGAAATTCTGAGTAACGTTGTGGATCGAATACGGATTACCATTCGCGGAAGCGGCAGAGGCCCAGGAAGCGGACCCGAATGTGCTAGACCATTGCTGACTCGCATCGACAAAAGTAGTGCTGCCCGTGCTGCCCGTGTAGGTGCCGGTGTAATACACGGTGCTCGTTGCGCCGCCGCCATCGTTGTTGTCATACCCACTCGTTCCGTCGCAATTGTTCCAGGGCTGAAAGTAAGTGGACGGGCGCGGAGCAAAAGTACGATAGTCAACAAGGCTCACGATATTGCCGAAAAACTACCCCGTAAACGCGTTTCCGAAGGTAAGTGAGACTCCGCTACGCATACCTACCGCCGCGCTGACACACGCACCGCCCGAGTATTGCAGGTGGAAGTGTTCCCGTAGATTTCAAGCTGGCGAGCGCCGCGAGTGCGCCCTGTAGATTCAGTGCCGTGAGTGAACGTGATTGAGTTGGAACTTTGATTGGACCCAAACACAAATTGACTGAATCGAACGGTGGCGCGGCATCCACCTTGACTTCCTCCGGATGGCCCCTCATCGCAGTCGAACACCGAGTTGGTCAGTGACAGGTTTTCAAAGTATAGCTGGCTGGCCGTACCATAACTATCTGGTTGCGCCCAGGAATTATCGCCGTAATTGCCGACACCGAGCCAAGCTGAGTTGTGAATGTTGGCCAGGCTGTTGTTAAGGCCAGAGCCGATGGGAACGGTGACGTGATCTACGACTCCGTACATGTTGTCTATGCGCATGTACCAATTAGCTTGGTTCCCGTTGCTGGAGGTTCCAACCGCTAAACTCGATGTTGTCTATGCGCATGATTCGGACAACCACCGCCGTTGCAGGTTCCGATGACATCGATGGGGGAGTAGAGCTGCGTCGAAGACGAATTCGGCTGAATCAGAAGCGTGCTAATACGAAGCGTCTGACCGTTCGGTACCTTGGCGTTGATCATTGGTCCGCTGGTATTTGCATAATTGTCGATGATCGTGGTGTTGAGAGTGCCGGAACCCATCTCGCTGGGTAGATCATTGGGTGTGCCGCTGCCGATCAGCGTGATGCCAACCTTGATGGAAAGCGGAGAAGTCCAGGTGCAAGTGCCCGCAGGAACCTGAATCGTGTCGCCCGTCACCGCCGTGTGCGTAGGCCCGTTGATAACCGCATTCACATCCGTTTCCTTGCATGAAGCCGCGGTGACAGTCGATCCCCCGCTCTGTGCGCGAACGGCAGAACCGCACAAGGCGACCAACAGGAAAATTGCCGATGACCATTTCGCTACTCTCAACACGCGTACCCCCCGCCGTTCGTGAGCGTTACCCTTTCGAAGCTCTATACTACGGTCTTGAAGCAACTGTACGCTACTGGCCCGTAGGACAGTTTCGGTGCTGACTCAGGACCAGTAGCCATTAGATCCCATTCCTGTGGCGCAGAGAAAACAAAGGGATTCACATGGCCCGGACCGGCAGTAAGATGCTCGTCCGACGCAAATAGGGCATAGAGTTGCGCAACATCGAAAATGATTCTGGACTTGAGGTGAAAGGCATGAGCCGATTGCGGGTTCTGGTGCTCGCGCCGGATTGTAATCCCGACTCAATCACCGGTCCGCTCATAAGTTATTGTCAGGCTGAAGCCCTTGCCCAGCTTCATGACGTCACGCTGGTTTTCCGGTCCCCTTACGAGGATTCAATACGGCGGCGGCAGGCTCCGTTCCAGGGTTTCGAAGTCATCAGACTGCCCCTCTTGGAGCGCATCTATTCCTGGACGTTGCGCAGAATCTTTAAAAACAATTACCGCAACCAGGGGTTAACCGCCTTCGGCTATCCGTTCGCTCTTGCCTTCGAATGGCGCGCTTGGCGGCAACTACGGAAGAGGATCATCGCGGGCGAGTTCGACGCGGTGTTACGTCTGTTGCCGATAACGGTGGTCCTGCCAAGCCTCTTTGCCTTCTTTCTGCGGAAGGGTCCCATACCGTTCGTAATCGGGCCGATCAATGGCAGCTTGCCGTGGCCGCAGGGATTTAGTCAGGCCGATAGTCAAAAGCAATGGATCTCTCCTCTCAGGAATCTGTACCGATTTTTGCCTTTTGCTCGATCTACCTATCGCGACGCGGCGGCAATCAACGCGGGTTCGTCTCATACGTTTGCCGAGCTCGCCATTTATCGCGACAAGCTTTTCTACCTCCCGGAGAACGGCATCAGTCTTTCACTTTTTCCCAGCGATCAGCGCCACAAGGAGCAAGGCGATAAGCTGGAACTGATCTTCGTTGGTGCGCTCGTGCCTTACAAAGGGTGTGATCTTGCCCTTCGTGCGGCGGCCTCACTGTTACGTCGCGATCTGGCGCGAATCACCATTGTGGGCGATGGCCCGGAACGCCAACGCCTCGAACAGCTCGCAAGAGATCTCGGAATCCACGGAGCAGTATCGTTTTGTGGTTCCCTTGACCATGCGGAGACCATAACGCGCATGGGACTGGCAGATGTTTTGCTATTCCCTTCAGTTCGTGAGTTCGGAGGTGCCGTAGTCTTTGAGGGTCTGGCTGCTGGAGCCGTGCCGGTCGTTGCCGACTTCGGTGGCCCGGGCGACATCGTTTATCCAGAAGTTGGGTACAAGGTGCCTCTTACGAACGAGAAAGATGTCGCGGCGCAGATGGAAAAGATCCTAGAGGAACTCGCCGGAAACCGCGACCTTCTTTGCCGTTTGCGGCGCCAAGGCATGTCTTACGCGCGGGAACGTCTGTCTTGGGACGCGAAAGCTCAGACCATCAGTCGAGTTATGATGTGGGCTACCGGGCGTGGCCCGAGACCGGACCTTCCGCCGCCAAAGTCTTTAGCTGGTGATAGTCGTTCTCGCGTTGGGAGATCCAAGGGCAACAGAACTGCGTCTGGATAAATCGACAATGGCACCAACGGGCCCGAGTAAAATTCTTGGATGTTGGAAGCACATCGCTCTGGACCGAGCGCACCATAGCGCGGCTACCGACTGATCTAGTGCCGTGACAGGTTCGCACGGTTCGCCTTCTTTGCGTGAGCGCCCGCGTTTTCGCCAGTACATACTACAAGGTCAGAGACTCAAAGCGACCGCCACAGATTTCATGGGTTCAGAATCACGGAATACGCAATTAGGGTGATCAAAAATGACGACTGCAATTCACCAAGCTGATCGAATCAAAGCCATCTGGGACGAACATCTGGACGTCGCCAAGTCGCTTGCCGGCCTGACCTTAACGGTCTCCAAGGCCGTTGACCTCATCGCTGCGTCCCTGGAAGCAGGCGGACTATTGCTGGTAGGCGGGAACGGAGGATCGGCGGCGGATGCGCAGCATATTACCGCCGAATTGACCGGCCGGTTCCTGCGTGAGCGGCAACCATTGCGGGCCCTAGCTCTGCATGCCAATACGTCGGCCCTTACCGCGATCGGCAACGACTATGGCTACGACCGCGTCTTTGCTCGAGAACTGACGGCCCACGCCCGGCCCGGAGATGTATTTCTCGGGATCTCGACGAGCGGCAACAGCGCCAACATTCTCCGCGCGATCGAGGCGGCTCGCCAAACCAAGGTCACCGTGATCGGTCTGACCGGGGAATCCGGCGGACGGATGCGAACCGTATGCGATCTGTGCATTTGCGTCCCATCCAAATCGACAGCGCGTATTCAAGAAATGCACATCACCATTGGTCACGCGATATGTGAGCTTTTGGAGGAGAGGTTGTTTGCCGCATGAACCGAGAATCTGAGGCTTCTGCAGCGGTTGTGAAACGCAAGGAACCGGCTTCGATGCCGAATTCAATGTCCTCGGACGGTGCGGATGCGATCTATGTCTCCTTGCTAACAGCAGGGAGGGACAAACCATACGCCTTCGGCTTGGCCACGGAACTCGTTTCGAAGGGCGTGATTCTCGATGTCGTCGGCGGCGATGAATTTCATTTCGAGGACCTCCCCCACACACCCGGCCTGAATTTTCTAAATCTTAAAGGCGACCAGCGATCAGACGCGAGCTTTAGGAACAAAGCGTTTAGAGTACTTAAATATTACTTCAAATTGGTTCGCTATACCGCGACCGCCAAACCGCCGATATTTCACATCTTGTGGAATAACAAATTCGAACTCGTAGATCGAACACTCCTGATGCTCTTTTACCGACTCCTGGGAAAGAAGATCCTTTTCACGGCACATAACGTAAATGCGGGAAAGCGAGATTCGAGCGATACTTTCGTCAATCGTCTCACGCTTCGCATTCAATATCGGCTGGCACATCAGGTCTTCGTTCATACTGCAAAAATGAAGGATGAACTGATGACAGAATTTGGAGTGCCTGCGGATCGGATTACGATTATTCCATTCGGGATCAACAACGCTGTGCCGATTACGAGTCTGTCGCAGAGCGAGGCCAGGCAGCGCCTGGGTATCGCGGCCGGCAAAAAGACTATTTTGTTTTTCGGCCACATTGCACCGTACAAAGGGCTTGAATACTTGGTGAGTGCCTTCAAGAGCCTGAGCGGCGAGCGCGACGACCTTTGTTTGATTATTGCTGGCGGGCCTAAAAATTGCGAAACCTATTGGAATGGAATCCAGGAAATGACAAGCGCCGGGGAGCGGGAAGGTAAGATACTTCTTAGACCCCAATTCATACCGGACGCAGATACTGAAGTTTATTTCAAAGCCGCAGACGTTCTGGTGTTGCCGTACACCCATGTCTACCAGAGCGGCGTTTTGTTTTTGGGGTACAGCTTCGGTCTGCCGGCCCTCGCAGCGGATGTGGGTTCGCTCGGAGAAGACATTGTAGAGCATGAAACTGGATTTTTGTTCAAGTCCAAGAACTCTGTGGACCTGGCAAAAACGATAGAGCGGTACTTCGCCAGCGACCTTTTTAGAGAGTTAACGGTTCGAAGACCGCGAATTCGGGCGTTCGCGAACGAACGGCATTCCTGGGAAGAGGTCGGGAAGCTGACTGTCGGCGTATATTCGAGAGTGCTTCAGCCGATGTCAGCCGGAGACATGCCGCGAGCCCTCGAAAAAGCTCCGTAGCCCCAAAAGCACATTGGTCATTTAGTTGCAGTTCTAATTTTCATGCGCCGAATTCATGCGGCCGCAAGTGGTCATCTTGGAGTGCGAACCTACTGTGTCAACATCAGATAAATCTACCGACGGTCTTAGCACCGAACATCTTTCGGCCGATTTGAAGGGGCGTTCCATTCGTGGCGGCGTGTTGACGCTCGCTTCTCAGATAACGCAATTCTTTACCTCCTTGGCTATGACGGTAGTTTTGGCGCATCTGCTCACTCCAGTCGATTTCGGACTGGTAGCGATGGTTACGGCCATTACGGGAGTCGGACAGGCGTTTGCTGATCTGGGACTTTCCGAGGCGACGATTCAGCACCCGGACATCACTCACGACCAAGTGAGCGCCCTATTCTGGATCAACTTGGCGATTGGACTGGGGCTCACGATAATTACGGCAGCTCTCGCTCCGATATTGGCGTGGTTCTATCATGATCCTAGATTGATTGCCATCACCCTCGTGACCTCGCTCGTGTTTCTGATTGGTGGTCTGCGCGTCCAGCCGGACGCGCCTACTGAAGCGTCAGATGCGATTCAAATCCGCAGCCATACGGGACATTGTTGGCTGCATTCTCGGCGTGCTAGCTTCCATTGGGATGGCGTTGGCCGGGGCCGGATATTGGGCAATTGTTGCTTACCCGATTGTCGCCAACCTAAATTGCATGGTGGGTTCCTGGCTCATGGTGAATTGGAGACCGAGCCTACCCAAGCGTGGCGTCGAAATCCGGTCGTTAGTCACCTTTGGCGGCGGTGTCGCGGCAGCGTACTTGATCGATAGCCTGAAAAACAACCTGTCCAACGTTGCAATCGGCTGGTATTGGGGAGCTGCGCCGCTGGGGATGTTTACCCGGGCCTATACGCTTTTGATGCGGCCGCTAAACCAGCTTACCGGCCCGGCCCAGGGAGTCGTCGTTCCCGCCTTTAGCAGACTCCACGACGATCCTGACCGCTTTGCACGGTATTACTTGCGTACTGTTAGCCTGATCATGTGGTTCGCCGCCCCCATTTTCGGATTTCTCTTCGTAGCGGCCAGGCCGGCGATCGGTTTGCTCCTCGGGCATCAGTGGGTCGGGGCGGTGCCCGTTTTCGAGATTCTTGCCATTTCCGCGGTCCCACTTTTGCTGGTGCAGTCAAGCTTCTGGGTCTTGGTTAGTCGAGGGGAGTCAGGTCGACTGCTTAAGCTGACCCTCATTTTGTTCGCAGTTGTGATCATCAGCCTGATAGGTGGATTGCCGTTCGGAATCAACGGTGTTGCTTTTTGCTATTCGATCGGGCTGCTGGTTACGCTTCCTTGGGCTCTAAAGCTTACTTTCCGAGGCACAAATCTGACGTTGGGCGGTCTTGCGCAGACCCTCCTGTATCCGATATCGGTGTCGTTAGTGGGCGTCTTGTTCGCGAAGGCATTTTTGCATTTGGTCGCCCCTCAATGGGCAATTTTGCAATTGCTGACGGTGGCGCTGGCTTTTGTTGTGGCCTGCGCGGCGTCCGCGCTGATACCCAAGGTTAGAGAGGAAGTACTCTCATTTCGCGATCTAATCGGTGTTTTCGGATGGCCCAAGCGAACCGTAGAGGTCTCTTCTCTTTAGTGTTTGTAACAAGCAGTTCGCGCTCAAAATCTGCACCGGCACTAAAGGACCGTTATACTGCAATAACAGCGCCTCGGCACACAAGTGATGTGTTTGATGAGCCGTGATCAGTGGATCCGATCCGGGTAATTAGGGAAGGGAGAGAACCTTGAAAATCAGCATCTTCGGAATGGGCTACGTAGGAACAGTGTCGGCGGGATGTCTGGCGCAGGATGGCCACGAGGTTATCGGCGTGGATCCGGTCCGCACCAAGGTCGATCTTATCAACGCGGGCCAGTCCCCCATCATCGAAGTCGACATCGCCGAAATCATCGCCGCGATGGTGAAGTCCGGGCGCCTGCGCGCCACCGACAATCAAGACGAAGCCATTATGCAAACGGAACTCTCGTTCGTTTGCGTCGGCACTCCCAGTCAGGCCAACGGCAATCTGGATCTGACTTACATCCGTCGCGTTTGCGAATTGATCGGCCGGGCCCTCAAAAATAAATCCGCTCGTCACACGGTGGTCATCCGCAGCACGATTTTGCCCGGCACCATGTTGCAGATCGTCATTCCCACGCTGGAGGAATACTCCGGAAAGAAAGCCGGCGTTGGTTTTGGCGTATGCAACAATCCTGAGTTTTTGCGCGAAGGTTCAGCGGTAAAAGACTTTAATTCTCCGCCCAAAACGGTAATTGGAGAAGTCGATCGTGAGAGCGGCGACACCCTGGCGACGCTATACGCCAAGCTGGATGCGCCGTTCATTCGAACCGACCTGGAAACGGCGGAAATGGTCAAATATGTGGACAACAACTGGCACGCTTTAAAGATCGGCTTCGCGAATGAAATTGGAAATCTCTGCAAGTCTTTTTCCATCGATTCGCATGAGGTCATGAAGATTTTCTGCCAGGATAAAAAGCTCAACATTTCTCCCGCTTACTTGACGCCGGGATTCGCCTTCGGGGGCTCCTGTCTGCCCAAAGATCTGCGCGCCATGGCCTACAAAGCCAAAATGCACGACTTGAACCTGCCGATTATGAATGCCATCCTGCCCAGCAACGAATTGCAGGTGGCCACGGGATTGCGGTTGATAACCGACAAGGGCCAGCGGAAAATCGGTATTCTCGGTTTTAGCTTTAAAGCGGGAACGGACGATTTGCGGGAAAGTCCGATGATTGAGGTTATCGAGCACTTGATCGGAAAAGGCTACGACCTGCGGATCTTCGATAAGAACGTGAACATGGCTAGCCTGGTCGGGGCTAACCGCGATTTCATTCTGAATCGCATTCCGCACATCTCACGGTTGATGGTAAATGGAATTGATGCCGTGTTGAATCACGCACAAACCGTGGTGATCGGTAATAAAGACCCGGAATTTGCAGGCATTATTGATCGACTGCAGTCGGGGCAGCACCTCGTGGATTTTGTCCGTATCACCGACCGCAGGAGCGACAATGTTAAGTACGACGGTATCTGCTGGTAACCGAGTGACAGCTGACTCCGCCGGTGAAATCTTCCGAGCAGCAGACGCCGACGCCCACTGGGGCTGCCATCATACTTTTACGGTTGTTGGACTCTGCACGTTGATCAAAATCTGAACTACCCAATTCGTGAACAAAAAAATTCTCATTATCGTCGAAAATATTCCGGTGCCATTTGACACCCGGGTGTGGAATGAGGCCAGGTCCTTGCAGACCAACGGTTACGAGGTCACCGTTCTGTGCCCTCGAGCCAAGGGCTGCTCGGATCCCTACGAGTTCCTCGAGGGCGTTCATATTTACCGGCACCCAACGGCTAAGGAAGGAAACAGTCCATTCGGCTACCTATTCGAGTACGGCTACGCGCTGTTTTGGGAGATTCTTTATTCCTGGTGGATTTTCGTGCGCCGCGGGTTTCGGGTGATTCAGGGGTGCAACCCCCCGGATGATATTTTTCTGGTTGCACTGCCTTTTAAACTTTTCGGGGTCAAATATATTTTCGACCACCACGATGCCAGCCCCGAACTCTATCTTTCGAAGTACGAAAAACAAGGTGCGTTTTACAAAATACAAGTTTGGCTGGAGCAAGCCACCTATCGATTCGCCGACATCGTAATGGCCACGAATCAGAGCTATAAGGAACTTGCCGTGAGTCGCGGCAAATTGGCCCCGGAGGATGTCTTCGTCGTCCGCAACGGACCCGATCTCAATACCTTCAAACCGGTTCCGCCGAATCCCGCGCTGAAATATGGGAAACCTTTTCTGGTCGGGTACGTCGGTACTATGAGCATTCAGGAAGGGCTGGATATTCTTCTCGACGTCGCACTGCACATCAAGAATCTGGGGCGAAGGGATATCCATTTTACCTGTGTCGGCGGTGGGCCCGGACTACCCGAGCTCCGTAAGCTGCTCATCGACAAGAATCTTCAGGACACCGTGAATTTCACCGGAAGAGTCTCGGACGAAGACCTGTTGCAAATCTTGTCCACCGCCGATGTTTGCGTGAACCCGGACAAGCCCTGCGAGATGAATGATATTTCGACCATGATTAAAATCATGGAATACATGGCGCTGGGTAAGCCGATCGTTCAATTCGATCTAAAGGAAGGGAGATTTAGCGCGCAGGATGCTTCGCTGTACAGCGACGTCAACAATCAGGTTCCTGATTTCGCGAACAAGGTTCTCTGGCTCATCGACCACCCTGACGAACGAAAAAAAATGGGCGAATTTGGCCGCACGCGCGTGGAGAACGAACTGGCTTGGAAATACTCGGTCAAGAATCTCCTGGCGGCTTACGAGAGAGCTTTCAGCAAGATCGGTTAGTGACGTAGCTCGAATGTCACTCTACCGCCCGCGAAGCTTCTCTTTCGTGATACCGTTCAGTGCCGTGGAGCGGTCGAATTGCAGGATGTGCCGACTTGCAGTTGATAAGCTACCTGATTCTCATACGTAAAATCAGGATTGGATTCGTGGGTAATCTTACGGAGCGGACGGTTATTTGCTACGGCTGATACGCAGCCGGTGGGGCTCCCATCTTGCGAGACTTTAAACAGTTTTTCTGGTTCTATTTTGCAGACGATGACGGCGCCAAGCGTTCACCGGGTAAACCCGCTCTCCGATCCCCGTTGGGATACTCTGGTCGCGCACCATCCGAAAGCCTCGGTCTTTCATCAGCGGCCGTGGCTCGAAGCGCTGCAACGCACCTATGGCTATGAACCGATTGTCTTTACCACCTCTTCGCCTAGCGCCGGGCTAAGAAATGGCATACTCTTCTGCCATATTAATAGTTGGCTCACCGGGCATCGACTGGTCTCGCTACCCTTTTCCGATCACTGCGAACCCATTTGTGACTCGATCGAGGAAATGGAGACGCTCATCCATCAATCTCAGGACTACGTGAACTCGCGCCGTTGGCGGTACTTGGAACTCCGTCCCATGGACGAACAATTCGGGGAAATTGCCCCCACCCTGGGTTTGGCTCCGGCCGGGCGCTATTTCTTGCATATCGTCGATTTGCGCCCCGACCCCGAGGAGATATTTCGTAGTTTCAACAAGGATTCGGTGCAACGGCGCATTACCCGGGCTGATCGGGCCGGCTTGGTTGAAAAATGCGGCCATTCCGATGAACTGCTGAAGGATTTTTATGACTTGCTCGTGCTCACGCGTGGCCGCCATCATTTACCACCGCCGCCATACGCCTGGTTCCAGAATTTGGTAAATTTTCAGGGCAATTCCCTGGAGATTCGGCTGGCTTATAAAGATGAGAAGCCGATCGCAGCCATTCTTACTCTCCGATTCAAGACCACCAGTTATTTTAAGTACGGATGTTCCGATGCGCGGTTCAATAAGTTCGGAGCGACGCCTTGGCTTCTGTGGAAAGCCATCGCGGCTGCGAAATCACAAGGCGCGCTCGCCTTCGATATGGGCCGCACGCAAGACGACAATGCCGGGCTCATCGCCTTCAAAAATAATTGGGCGCCGGGCAACAGACAACTCAATTACTGGAGGAGCTCGGCCGGCTCATCTTCCGAGATTACCGAGGGTTGGAAGTTGGGAATGGCCAAGCGCATTTTCTCGCATCTACCAAATGGATTGCTGGTCATGTCTGGGAAGCTCATGTACCGCCACATTGGGTGACCTTAGCGCGTCGATTCGCTCGAGTTTCCACGCCAGCGGCGGTGAGTCCGTGACGGATGGGTTTCTTTCACAGGAGTGTTAGGCCCTACAAAATGGTAAGTCCGATCCTCTCCGATTACTATCGCGTTCCGGACGAAGGGCTGGCCCGCGTCTGCGCGCCGCAGCTATCTGGTGAAGATGGCTTCTTCCATTTTGGACCCGATGTGATTTGCTACGGAAAGTCGGCCACGGGTGTCTCGCCGGAAATCGAAAACGCCGGACGCTTTGATACCTATCGGAATGCCAGTCTAAAAAACTCGGAAGTCCATCTGCCCTTCGACCCGGTTCAGGTGGTCGAAAACTTGCTACGCGAGCGTTACGTGAAACAGCGCCCCGCGAAGAACGGCCGCATGGTCGATCTACCCATCGTTCGCTCGACGTACTATGCGGTTCGGGAGTTGCTCCCGGTTTCCATTCGCAAACATCTTCAGAAATTCTATCTGGGCGACTGGAGTAAGCTGCTCTTCCCCAGGTGGCCAGTGGATTTCACCGTGGACACTCTACACGAGCGGATCCTGCGGCTCTCCATGCAAGCCAATGGCATTCAGCGGACGCCTTTCATTTGGTTTTGGCCCCAGGGCGCTCCCAACGCCCTGATCGTCACCCATGACGTGGAAACCGCCGTGGGTCGGGACTTTACGCCGGAGCTCATCGATCTCGATGAAGCGCACGGAATTCGCGCATCGTTCCAGGTCATCCCGGAAAAGCGTTACGAGGTTACTGACGAATACGTTGCCCTCATCCGCCGCCGCGGATTCGAATTCAATATTCATGATCTTAACCACGATGGTCAGCTCTATCAGGAGCGCCAGCTGTTCTTGCAGCGCTCCAAGAAGATTAATAGCTACGTCAAAAAATTCGCCACCAGCGGTTTCCGCGCCGGCGTCATGTATCGCAACCTGGATTGGTACGACGCCTATGAAATGTCCTACGACATGTCTATGCCGAATGTCGCTCATCTCGAGCCCCAGCGCGGAGGGTGCTGCACGGTTTTCCCCTATTTCGTCGGCAAAATACTAGAGATCCCCTTGACCACCTGCCAGGACTATTCGCTCTTTCAGATTCTGAACGACTATTCGATTGACCTTTGGAAGGAGCAGCTCGCCCTGCTGCGCAAGCGAAACGGTCTGATGAGTTTTATCGCTCATCCGGATTACCTGATCGACGCGAACGCGCGCCGAGTCTACGAATCGCTCCTGCAGTATCTTCAGCAAATGGTGCAACGCGAGAAGATTTGGATGGCCTTGCCCGGAGAAGTGGATCAGTGGTGGCGAGCTCGCAGCCAAATGCGGCTGGTTCAGACCAATGGTCAATGGGCGATCGAAGGTCCGCAGAGCGATAAAGCGAAAGTAGCGTTCGCCGTGCTTGACGGCGACAACCTCCGGTACGACGTCACTCCCTAAATTTGATGGTCAGTAAGCTAACCAGCGCTGGCGCCGAAATTACGAAAAGACATTTAACTTTTATTGTCTTCATCGCACTGTCCTGCCTTGTTTTTCACAAAATCACCAGCGAGCTGATTCGCTATTCGCTGCAGGACGACTCCAGCTCGCACGTCATACTAATCCCCGTCGTCGCTTTTTTTCTGATTTGGCTCGAAAGAAGCAGAATATTTTCCACCATCCGTTGGGCTCCGGTTCCGGGCATTGGCCTGGCACTGGCCGGGCTGCTTTTGTTCTGGCTGGCCAGCCGGCTATCCCCGCAGCAACCGGGAAGCTCGTCATTCTCGCTGCAGATTCTCTCGATCTTGATTCTTTGGTTGGGCGGGTTTCTGCTGTGTTACGGATTTAATGCCCTGCGTGCCGCTGCTTTCCCTCTACTATTTCTCGTGCTGACGGTTCCGGTTCCCGAAGAAGTTCTAAACCGCATCATTTACGCTCTGCAGGCCGGATCGACCGAAATTACCTACCTTATTTTCCAAGCGGTGGGCACTCCCGTGGTACGTCAGGGATTTTTGCTCTCGGTGCCGGGCGTAACCATCGAGATCGCGAAAGAATGCAGCAGCATCCGATCCAGCATCGCCCTCTTGATTACCTGCCTTTTGGCCGCCCACTTGTACCTGCGAACCACCTGGAAAATCGTCCTCTTCGTCGTGCTGGCCATGGCTGTGTCGGTAGTTAAGAACGGAATCCGAATCGCGACTCTGACCTTGCTTAGTATTCATGTGGATCCTGGATTTCTAACTGGGAAGCTGCACCAAAGAGGGGGATTTGTTTTCTTCCTTATCGCGCTGGCGATTCTGTACCCCATTCTCTTGTTGCTGCAGAAATCGGAGCCGACCAGCCAAAACTCTGGCCCGCGCACGGTAAAACCCACCCTCGTTAGTGAATCATAACCGCCGGCTCAAGCGAAAAGCTTGGAGCCCCAGCCGGCCTTATTTCCACTGAAAGTATTCGGCGCGCAAATCCTTCCCGTCCGCTACGACCGCTGCGGCATATCGGGCTTTCGAATTGAACGACGGATCGAAGGCTTCCATACTCCAACGAGCGCCGGCATCGCCATAAAGCACAGCGGATTTGCCAGGAGAAAGTGATACCCGAAAACGATCGAGCGGAAATCGCAGGCCTTCTCCCAGCGCCTTGACGTAGGCCTCTTTTCGGGTCCAGCACAGAAAGAATCCTTCGGCCTGCTGGTCGGTTGGAAGCGCGCGAAGTTCCGCGACCTCTTCCGCTGAAAAATAACGATTCGCAATCTCCTCGCCGGCTCGCTCCGGCCGAATTTTTTCAACATCCACGCCGACTTCACATTCCCTGGTCACGGCGAGCACCGCGAGCCCGTGAGAATGAGAAAGATTGAAACGCACCTGATTTGACGCGCTGCGATCGGATAGCGCGGGCTTACCCTGTGCTCCGTAAACAAATTCGAGGTCGCGGGGAGCGCGGCCAGAATAATGGGCGAGTAAGTTCCGAAGAATGCCCCGGGCTGCTATAAAGGAATTTCTGTCGCGTTCCAAAACGAACCGTTGCGCCCGGGCTCGCTCGTTATCGGACAAGGTGAGGGCGAACGTGTCCAGTTGCTCGGACTCAAATTCCAGCGAAGCGCGCCAAATGTGTACGCCCTGCGGCGACAACTCTGGATGAGATTGCGGAGATAGCCACTCGAAATTCGGTCGCATTCAGGACGCCGAGGCCCTCGAACGACAGAGCCAGCCTGTCTGCCAATATAGCCTTCCGCGGCGAATCATGCTTCTCCTTTTCAACCGGCACTCAAACACTATATGGCCGCGAATCCTTGTGTTAACTTTGCAAGAATCCGATAGTGAAAGACCAGAACCCACTACAGCCAGTTCCGTTCTTCAGCGTTATCGTCGCGGTCTACAACGATTGGCTTGCTCTTGAGGGATGCTTGGAATCGTTGGCGCAGCAGAAAGACGGGCCAAGTTTTGAGATCGTCGTGGTCGATGACGGCAGCCGAGAACGAGCGCCCGAAACCGTGGCGAAGTGGAACCGGATTTTCCCGATCACCGTAGTCCGCCAGGAACACGCTGGGATTTCGGTCGCCAGGAATAAAGGAATTCGAACCTCCATCGGATCGGTGCTCGTATTCGTTGATGCGGATTGCCGAATGCAGTCAGGCTGTCTCGCCGCGCTCGAGCAGAAGATTGCCGGCGCGCCCGCGGAAAATTGTTTTCAACTGCGCTTGATCGGTAATTGCGCGGACTTAGTCGGGAGGGCCGAGCAGTTGCGTCTGATTGCCCTGCAGCGCCATCTGCTGCAGCCCAACGGGCGCATCCGCTATCTCAACACCGCAGGTTTTGCCATCCGGCGATCGAAAGTGTCGGAAGATGGAAACCTTTTCAACCCGATCGCGGTACGCGCTGAGGACACGCTCCTTCTCGCGACCTTGGTGCGGCTCGGAGAACTCCCGATTTTTGTTCCCGACGCTATCGTCGAGCATCATATTACCCTGTCCCTCGCGGGGTGCTTGCGCAAGGACGTTCGATCGGCGTATTTAGAACGACGAGCCTTCGACATCATTGAGGCCCGGGGCGTCGCCATTCAGATGACGAATCAGGACCGATGGGCCATTATGTCGTCGATGTGGCAGGCAACCGACGAAGCCGCGCTGGGAAAGCTACCCTGGTTCGTGGTAACCGGGCGGCAAGCGCTGCGCTTGCTGGTCTCTACCGCTTACCGCATATCGCATTAATTCGGCCCGTTTATGACCTTCAGGCAGTAAGGGTTTTGTTGCATAAACGAGACACGCTGGCATATAAGAAGCCAAACCTAAGGAAAAATACTTCCGGTCCGGCTAACTGGATAAGTACGCGATGCGCACCAGGGCCTCAAATCTTGACTAAGCTACCTATTCACAACAACTAGCGGTATACCTAGACTGGTACATCGATTGCCTTAGTACGCTGTTGGTCAAAGTGGTATATACGTCAAGTCGGGAGTTATCTCATGATCGCGATTTGGTTGTTAAGGAGTTATGTTCGCCACGAACCCTAATGCGGAGCAATTAGGCCCGATTTCGCCGCCCCCAGCCGGCGCGCAAGACGACATCGAAGGACATCTAACGCACATCTGGGAGGACCTGCTCGGAATCGAGCAGATTGGGCGCGATCAGAACTATTTCGACTTGGGCGGCGATTCTTCGCTTGCGGTGCATCTGTTCGTTCAAATTGAAAAAGCATTTAACGTAAAACTTCCGATTTTCACTCTTTTTGAAGCCCCCACCATCGCGGAGCTCGCTGCGGTTCTTCGTCGAGACTCCGCCCCGGCCGGTTGGTCTCCACTCGTAGCCATCCAGCCAAACGGCTCGCGACCACCGTTCTTTTGTATGCATGGAGCCGGTGGCAACGTCTTGATTTATCGTGAGCTCTCCAAACTCCTTGGCGACGACCAGCCCTTCTACGGTTTACAGGCGCAAGGATTGGATGGCAGCGCGCCGCCGCTGACCAAAATAGAAGATATGGCGGCCCTTTATGTGAAAGAGATCCGGCGGGTGCAACCCAACGGGCCGTACTTCCTGGGCGGTTACTGCCTCGGCGGAACCATCGCGTATGAGGTTGCGCAGCAGCTGCGCGCGCAAGGACAAGAGGTTGCGTTGCTGGCGCTGCTCGATACCACCGATTGGTCCAAGATTCCCGCAGTTAATGTCTGGAACGACGGATACATGGCTCTGGAGAGATTTCTTTTTCACGTGGCCAATTTCTTTCGAGTCGATTCCCAAGGCCGCTCCGAATTTCTCGCCGAGAAAATGCAGGCTCTTCGCAACCGGATTCCGGTCTGGAAGGGAATTTTGCAGGCTAGATTCCATACTTCGTCAAACGGTACGCCGTCGGAAACGGTTGTCTTGGGCCGGATCTGGAAGGCCAACGATCGCGCTTGCTTTGCCTACACCCCCAAACCGTATTGCGGAAAATTGACGAACTTCCGGCCGATGAAACAGTATTCGCTATTCGATCAACCGGGCGCGAAATGGGATGCGCTGTCGCAAGGTGGTCACGATGTCGTCGTGCTCCCCGTTTTTCCTGCGGGCATGCTCAATGAGCCGTTCGTCAGGCACCTGGCTACCGCCCTCGGCAAATCGATCGACGCCGCGACGCAGCGCTAGAGGCGCCTCCCGTGATATTGCTAGCTTAGTTGCCCCGGAGGAAGGCTTGTCTCCCGCGGATGGTTTCTCCAAAACCTGGACGTATTTCGAGGATCGATGGCACGAAGGCAACGTGCCGATCATGGGTCCGCGCACGCACTCCGCGTGGCTTTGTTCCATGGTGTTTGACGGCGCGCGTTATTTTGAAGGCGTAACTCCCGATCTCGATCTGCATTGCGCTCGCGTCAACGATTCCGCGGTGAAGTTGTATTTGAAACCGGTCGTTTCCACCGAAACCTGGATCAAACTCGCGCGCGAAGGTATCGCTAAATTCGACAAGGACGCCGCGTTGTACATTCGGCCGATGTATTGGGCCGAGAAAGAAGGTCCGTGGGTTCAGGCTCACGATCCGGAATCGACGCGCTGGTGCCTCTCCATCTATGAAGCTCCCATGCGCAAGCCCGGCGGTTTTTCGGTGACCTTGTCGCCTTTTCGCCGGCCCACCATCGAAACCATGCCGGTAGACGCGAAGGCCGGCTGCTTGTATCCCAATAACGCTCGCGCGCTTTTTGAAGTTCAGGCCCGCGGTTTCGACAACGCGGTCGTGCTCGACATGCTCGGCAATGTCGCCGAACTCGCCACCTCCAACATTTTTATGGCGAAGGATGGCGTCGTGATCACTCCGGTCGCCAACGGAACATTCCTCGCCGGGATCACCCGCCAGCGGATAATCGGCTTGCTTCGTGCAAACGGCGTCAAAGTCATAGAAACTACCTTGAAATATTCGGATTTTCAGTCTGCTGATGAGATCTTCTCCACCGGAAATTATTCCAAAGTCGCGCCGGTAACTCGCATCGACCAGCGTGTTCTTCCCATCGGCCCGCTCTACGCCAAGGCTCGCGAATTGTATTGGGCTTTTGCGCACGCCTGATGCTCTAATTCTGCCGCCGTGTCCCGTCCACTTCGATACTGGAGTTTCATTTTCTACCTGGGTGGCGAGGAACGCGCCCGGGTGCAGTAGAATCCATTTCGCATGACCACCAAACCAACCTCGGCGATGACCGAAGCTCTGATTCCGGTCTGGGAGCGCGTACTGCAGCAATCTCCGATTGGGTTGGACGATAATTTCTTCGATCTCGGCGGCGATTCGCTTTCGGCGGTCACTCTGTTTTTGGAAGTCGAGAAACTGTGCGGACGCCAGCTGCCTCCGGTGATGATCTACAACACGCCGACCATCGCCGCGCTTGCCGCCGAATTGGAGCAACCTAGTATTCCCCGGCTTCCTCCGCTGGTCCTGCTGCGCAAGGGCTCGGCCGAACCGCCGGTTTTCATCGCGCACGGTTTGGGCGGCAGCGTGATCGATTTTTACCGTTTGTTGACGCACATCCGCTGCAACCGCAACGTCTACGGAATGCAGGCTCGCGGCATCGACGGAGTCGACGAGCCCTTCGCCACCATTGAGGAAATGGCGCAGTACCATCTCGATGCGATTCGCGCCGTGCAGCCTCACGGTCCGTATCTTTTCGTTGGCTACTCTCTTGGCGGGCTGGTCTGCATGGAAATCGCGCAGCGCCTTACGGCCGCGGGCGAGCGCGTCGCGCTGCTGACTGTGCTGGATGCTTATCCGAACCGCAGCCTGCTTTCTCCCTGGCAGCTTTTCCTGCTTTACAGCCGGCTGGCATGGCGAAAAGTGGGTTCCGCGATCGGCATGTTCGCGCAAGACGAGGAATCGGCGACGCCGGAACAATTGCGCGCTCAAATGTCCGCGGGACGCAGCGCCGCGAAAACGTCGCAAGCTGCCGCCGCGGCCGCAGCAATGACGCCTGCAATGCGCCACGCAGCGGAAATGGCCCGCGAAGCGATCCGGAGTTACCGGCCGCGTTACTATCCCGGAAAAGTAAGGTTCGTGAGGGCCGCGGTGCTCACAGATTTTCCGGCAAACGCGGTCGCAGTCTGGTCCGGCCTGGTCAAGAAGTTCGATTGCGAAACTGTTTCCGGCGACCATCTCGGAATGATCGCGAAACATCCGGACCAGCTCGGCGCCGTGATTTCGCGGCACCTCGATGAAGCTTTCCATTCCCAGATAATTCCTTGAGATCACATTCATGAACGGTGCAGAAAGCCTGATTCGCACGCTGGTGGCGGGCGGAGTGAACACTTGCTTCACCAACCCCGGCACGTCGGAGATGCATATTGTCGCGGCGCTCGACGGCGTGAGCGAAATGCGTTGCGTGCTCGGGCTGTTCGAGGGCGTGGTCACCGGCGCCGCGGATGGGTATGCGCGGATCGCCGGAAAACCGGCTTGCACGCTGCTGCATCTCGGGCCGGGACTGGCGAACGGCACGGCGAATCTGCACAACGCGAGCAAAGCGCATTCACCGATCATCAGTTTGGTCGGCCAGCATCCGGCGCATCATCTGAAATACGAAGCGCCGCTTACGTCGGACATCGAAGCGATCGCGCGGCCCTATTCGCATTGGCTCCGCACCTCGCGTGCCGCTTCCGAGATTGGCCGCGACGCGGCGGACGCGATTGTTGCAGCCGGAACTGAGCCGGGATACATCGCGACGTTGATTGTTCCGGCTGATGTCGCGTGGAGCGACGGCGGCATCGGTGGCGGCAAGACCTGCGGTGCCGAAGGCGCCGCTGCCGCCGCATGAGAATGTGGAGCGGGCAGCCGCGCTGCTGCGCTCTGGTGCGCGAACCGCGATGATGATTACGGGCAGCGCGCTGCACGGAGAAGGTCTGAAGGCTGCGGGCCAGATCGCCTCGGCAACCGGGGCGAAGTTGTTTGCTCCGTACTCGCTGCCGCGGATGGAACGTGGCGCGGGGCGAGTGCCGGTGCAGCGGTTGCCGTATGTTCCGGACCAGGCGATCGAAACGCTGAAAGAATTTCGCCAGTTGATTCTGGTCGGCGCGCCGGTTCCGGTTTCGTATTTCGCGTATCCCACGAAAAGCAGCGTGTTGTCGCCGCCCGATGGTGTGATGCACGCCTTGGCAAGCCCTACCGAGGATTCGGCGGGAGCGCTCGAAGCGCTGGCTAGCGCGTTGTCGCTCAACGACAAATCGGAAGTGTTGACGCAGGCCGCGGAGCGGCCGGCGGCGCCGACAGGTGAGATCACACTGGCAGGGCTAGCGACGACAGTGGCGGCGTTGCTGCCGGAGAACTGCATCGTCGTGGACGAAGCGATGACGTCGGGACGGGGGATGATGGCGGCGTCGCGCGGGGCGGCGCCGCATGACTGGCTGGGAAATACCGGAGGCTCGATTGGGATTGCACTGCCGCTGGCGGTAGGGGCGGCGGTGGCGGCGCCCGAGCGGCGCGTGCTGTGCCTGACCGCGGACGGCAGCAGCATGTACACGCTGCAGGCCTTGTGGACCATGGCGCGTGAGGGATTGAACGTGACGACGGTGGTTTTCGCGAATCGATCGTATGCGGTGCTGCAGTGGGAATACTCCGGACTTGGCGTGGGCGCACCGGGGCCGCGTGCTGCCGATTTATTCCATATCGGCAGGCCGGACATTGATTGGGTTTTGATGGCGAAGAGTATGGGCGTTCCGGCGGCGCGGGCGAATTCGCTGGAGAGCTTTGGAGATTTGCTGCGCAGGGGCTTCGCGGGTGAAGGGCCTTCGCTGATCGAAATATCGCTGTAAGAATTTTTGCAATTGCGATTCGTATTCGCGTCTACGCAAAACACTTCGCTTTACAATCTCACCTGCAGGCTTTTCAATCCTCTGAAACCGAAGGTCGGAGCCCATTCCGGCTTGGGGCCTACCAGCTTCATCTGCGGATAGCGCTGGACTAATTTTAGGAGTGCAACCTGGCCTTCCAGCCGCGCGAGCTGGCTGCCGATGCAGAAATGCGGGCCGGCGCTGAAGGCCAGATGCTGATTGTTCAGGCGTTTCAGGTTCAGCTGATTCGGATCCTTGAATTGCCGGGGATCGCGGTTGGCGGCGCCGAGCATGCAGAGAATCGACCAGCGCTTCGGAATTTTCTGGCCGCACACCTCGATGTCTTCTTTCAGCACCCGCGCGGTAAATTGCACGGGACTTTCCCAGCGCAAGATTTCTTCGACGGCGGGGCGAATCATTTCCGGTTTGTCGCGCAGCTCCGCGGTTTCCTCGGGGTGCTGCAGGAGCGTGTACATGCCGCTGCCAATCAGGTTGCGGGTGGTCTCATGCCCGGCGAAAAGCATGGCGATGCATTGGGCGTAGAGCTCTTCCTCGGTTAGAACTTCTCCTTCTTCCTCGATATCGATCAGCAGGCTGATGAGATCGGTGCCCTTGTTTTTCCGGCGTTCCGCAACAGTTGTCGCGGAAATAATCGGTGAGGCCGTGCAGCGCATCCTGCGCGGCGCGCGCCTGCTCGACGGTGCGATTCGGATTGCCGCGGAACAGGGCGATGTCCCGAGACCATTTCACAAACATGTCGCTCAAAGATTGCGGGATGCCCAGCATTTCTAAAATGATGCGCACCGGCATGGGGTTGGCGAATTGATTCATCAATTCCACTTCGGAGCCGGGCTGGAGCGGTTCGAGCATGCGATCGACGATAGCTTCGACCTGGGGACGCAAGCCATCGACCGCGGCCGGCGAAAAACCTTTGTTCAGAAGTTTGCGCAGGCGGGTGTGTTCCGGCGGATCCATAAAAATCATCCACAGGCCCAACATGCGCGCGAGATCGGCGAATTCAGCCTGGCTACCCGGCGGGAGGGTGATGATCATTTGCTGCGCGCGTTTGGCGGAAAGCCGCGGGTCTTTGGCGACGGAGGAACATTCGGCGTGGCCGAAGACGGCCCAGACCGCCCACTGGCCGCCCATGTCGACGAAATGCAGCGGCCCTTCTTCGAGCATGCGGGCGTAGGTCGGGTAAGGGTCCTGCAGGACCTCGTCGCTGAAAACGATTTTTCTTTCCGATGCGAGGGGCGGCTTAGCCAAAACTCATCTCCTCGGGCCGATGGGGCGGCTTTACTTCCAGGTGAATAGTCGTGCGATGGAGCAAGTTTAGCATTGTGGGAGTGCCGATACTAAGCGAGCGGATGGGATGGGGGATCCCGATTCCGGATAGGCGGCGGCGCCGAATGCGATTCGCAAACACCGTCGATTTTGCGGATTAGAATTCATCGTTGGGCTGTGTTTTCAATGGTTTACGTTGATTTCTAATTGCTGGTAGCGGATTAGAAAAGGCCTCTCGAAGTAACGTCGAGCCAGCTCGGAACGCGAACTTCGAGAATCGGCGTGGGAAGATTCAGTCCGGTCTTTTCTCGGTCGCATCGAGCCTCCCTGCGCCGGCATTGGCGCATTTTCGCGAAATGCTGATGCATGATAACACATCAATTTTAGTGACACAAAGGTACACAACGACCGGAGGGATCGAAGTGAGGTCCTTCGTCGCTGCGCTCCTTTGGATGACGGCCAAAGGCGGTTTGGACCGTGGCCGGGATTTCTGAGGCAGAGCCGGATAATTTCCGTTGCGGGAGGAATGCGGAAAGCAAAGGCTGCCCGGCTGAAGCCGGCCGCTACAGACGCAAGTGCGGATTGGCGTTCGTTCCGCCGTTTATGAAGGTGTTTTGTAGGAGGCAAAGCGGAAGCAGATTGCGGCACTACAACTTGTTTTGCGGCTTGGGACGCTCGCGGCAGTGATTGGCTGGATTACGCGGGATTGGCGATTCGCTTTTCGAGTTCGGCTTTTATGACTTTGCCGTTGAGGTTTACGGGCATTTCGGGGACGAAGATGATTTGCGACGGGCGTTTGTAGGGGGCGAGATTTTTGGCGGCGTGGTCGGCGGCTTCGGCGGCGGTGAGGGTTGCGCCGGGACGAAGCTGGATGAAGGCGAGGACTTCTTCGTCGCCTTCGACGGAACGGCCGAGGACGGCGGAGCGCAGGATGGCCGGATGCGAATTGAGGACGGCTTCGACTTCGGCGGGATAGACGTTGAAACCGAAGCGCACGATTAATTCCTTGGTGCGGCCGATGATGAAGAGGTGGCCATCGCGGAGTTGGGCGAGGTCGCGGGTGTTGAACCAGCCTGCACTATTCACGGCCGCGGCGGTTTCCTCGGGAGCATGGTAATAGCCCTGCATGACGTTCGGGCCGCGGACCCACAATTCTCCGACTTCTCCCTCGGCTACGGGATTCCCGGTGGCGTCGACGAATTTCACTTCGATGCCGGGAAAGATGCGGCCGACGGAAGTGTCGGTGCGGGGCTCATCGGGATGCGCCTGGGCGATATTGGGCGAGCATTCGGTGACGCCGTAACCGTTGTAGAGCGGCATGCCGAAGAATTTCTCGACGGCGACTTTCACCGAAGGATCGAGGGGCGCGCCGGAGGAAGAGATGATACGCAGCTCGGGCGTGGTGAAGGCGGCGAGGCCTTTGAACTTGGCGTATTCGAGCAACTGGTGAAACATGGCCGGAACGCCGAGCACGACGGTGAGGCGTTCTTTTTCGATGGTCGCGTGGGTGGCAACGGGATCGAAGCGCGGGGTGATGTATAGCGTGGCTCCGCTGATCAGAGTCCCGAGGAGCACGACGGAGAGACCGACGGCGTGGGACATGGGCAAAATTCCGTAGAGGCGGTCGCGCGGAGAGAGCGCACGAATTTTGGCGGAAACGCCGGCCATGAAAAGCATGTTGCGATTGGTGAGGACCACTCCTTTGGGGAGGCCGGTGGTACCGGAAGTGTAGATCAGCGCGCCGACGTGATTTTCGGGAGGATCGGCGGGATCGATTGGCTCGGGTTGCACATTTTCGTTGAGCGGGCCGACGCCGAGCGGGCCGAGATTTCCGACCGGCGCGATGACGGCGTTGTGACGTTTGGCGTGCTGCGTGGCTTGGGGCGAGACGGCGGTCATATAGAGGACGCGGCGGGCGCCGCAGTGTTCACGAATTTCGTCGACTTCGCGGGCGCTGAGTTTGGAATTCACCAGCACCGGCCAGGCGTCCATGGCGGTGAGCGCGAACAGGATGGCGACGAAGGCGCGGCAATTCTCGATGACGATCATGACGCGGTCGCCGGGGCGGACGCCGAGGTCGCGCAGCCAGGTTTGCGTTTCCTGGACCACGGTATTTAGTTGTTTATAAGTCCAGGAGCCGGAGGCTTCGACCAGGGCGGGATGATCGGGGGTGCGTTCGACCCAGGGGGTGATGACGTCGCCGAGGCGCGGCGGGAGGGAATTTATTATTTCGGGGACGTTGATGTCGATCATTGTGCTGAGAAAGGCTAGCACAGGAGGAGGGCGGGAAAAATCGAGAAGGTGCGGTTCGGTTTAGGGCTGGGCAAGAAGGAGATCCTTCGTCGCTTCGCTCCTCTGGATGACGGCCAACGGCGGTTGGCTGGTGGGAGTGGAAGGCTAGGAGAAGCGGTCGCTTGGTGGCGAGCGTTTTTTAGGTGCGGGTGGCTTGGGAGAAGGCTGGAGAGTGGGTGGATTGTTTTTTGTCGAGGAGGAATTGGAGCCAGTTGCGGTAGACGGTGGCGGAGGTGGATTGCCAGGTATTCTGGACGGTGGCGGCGACGGCGGACTCTGGAAAGTTCGCGAGGGTGGCTTCGTCGCGATGGGCGATGGCCTTGGTGCGAAATTGTTCGAGGAGCTCGGTTGCTGCGGCGTCGAAATAGCCGTGGGGCTGCGTGGGGTAGGTTTCGCGCTCGCGGCGCAGGAAGCGTTTGATGTCACGGCGGTATTCCTTGAGCAGCGTTTTGGTGCTGTATTCGGGGTGGCCCTGGAAATGGACGAAGAGGCTTTGGCTGCGCTGCTTGACGAAGAGGTCCACGCCGGCGGAGGCGGACTGGGTGAGAATTTCGTAACCGTGGGAGGAGAGGGCGTCGGCTTTCGATTCGTTCCAGCGCGAGTGGGCGACGCGCATGGTGTCGCCGATTCCGGCGGTGAGCGGATGCGCGGACAACTTTTTATATTCGAAGACGCCGAACTGTTTGCCGGCCAGCGGGGAGCGGGGGATCTGGTCGCTGGCTAGAACTCCGGCATGCGCGGCGAGGCAGGACAAAACCGTTGAGGAGGTTTTGTTTTCGGCCCAGTTCATAACTTCGACGAGCGCGGGCCAGTAAGGTTCGTCGCGAAGATCGGGGCTGCGCGGTTCGGTGCCGGTGATGATGGCGCCGTCGAATTTTTCGCGCAAAAGTTCGGCGCTGCTGGAATAGAAATTATTCAGATGTTTTTGGCCTAGTTCGTTGCGGGGAAGATCAGGCAGCGAGAAGAATTTCAGGCTGACTGGAATGTCGCCGGCGGCTCTGCTGAGGAGTTCGAAGAACTGGAATTCGGTGTCTTCGAGCGCGGCGTCGGGCATGTTGTTGACCAGCGCGATGCGCAGCGGGATTGCTTCGGGATGCGGGGCGTTCAGGGACGGCGATGAGGCGAAGCCTTTCGCGAGTTTGAGCAGCGCCGGAATTCGGCCGCCCTCGATCGCGATTGGCATTTCAAACCTCCCAAGGAGCTGACTGCGAAATCTTTTTAGGCGACGGATGCCTGGAGCGCCTGGTCGAGATCGGCCAGGATGTCGTCGATGTGCTCGATGCCGACGCTGAGGCGAATCATTTCCGGAGTGACTCCGGCTTTGAGCTGCTCTTCCGGCGTCAACTGGCGATGGGTGGTGGACGCCGGATGGCAGGACAGCGATTTGGCATCGCCCATGTTGACCATGCGCTTGAAAAGTTTCATGGCGTCGAAACATTTTACGCCGGGCTCGAAACCGCCTTTGACGCCGAAGGTCAGCAGAGAGCGGCGCGCATCGCCCATATATCTCTGGGCCATGGCGTAGAGCGGGCTATCGGGAAAGCCGGCGTAATTGACCCAGGCGACTTGTTTATGGCCGCGGAGAAATTCCGCGACCTTGCGCGCATTTTCCACGTGACGTTCGACGCGCAGCGCCATGGTTTCGATGCCTTGCAGCAACAGGAAACCATTCAGCGGCGCAAGCGTGGAGCCGGTATTGCGCTGGCACACGGTGCGGCAACGCGCGACGTAGGCGGCGGCGCCGTATTGCTCGGTGTAGACGACATCGTGATAGGCCGGCTCGGGCTTGGTGAGCATGTAGAAGCGGTCGGCGTGATCTTTCCAGGGAAATTTTCCGCTGTCGACGATCATGCCGCCCAGAGTGGTGCCGTGGCCGCCCATGAATTTGGTCATGGAATGGACGATCGACGTCGGCGCCGTATTCGAAGGGGCGGAGAAGGATGGGGGTGGCGACGGTGTTGTCGACGATGAGCGGCACGCCGTGTTGGTGCGCGACTTTGGCGAGGCCGGCGATGTCGGCGACGTTGCCGGCGGGATTGCCGACGCTTTCGCAAAAGACGGCGCGAGTATTTTCGTCGATTAATTTTTCGACATCTTCGGGGCGATCGGTTTCGGAAAAACGTCCGGCGATGCCCTGCTTGGGCAAAATGTGCGCGAGCAGCGTGTAAGTGGCGCCGTAGAGCTGCGGGAGGGAGACGATGTTGTTGCCCATTTCGGCGATATTGACGAGCGCATAGTGAATGGCGGCCATGCCGGAGCTGACGCTGAGGGCTTCGACGCCGCCTTCGAGAGCGGCTACGCGTTTTTCGAGGACGGTGTTGGTGGGATTGCCGATGCGGGTGTAGATGTTGCCCTGCACGTCGAGATTGAAGAGGGCGGCGCCGTGGGCGGCGGAATCAAATTCAAAGGCGATGGTCTGGTAGATGGGGACCGCCACGGCTTTGGTGGTGGGGTCGCCATCGTAGCCGGCGTGAATCGCAAGTGTTTCCCGTTTCATTGGATGGTCCGCGCGGCGCGAGCGAGAATAAGTTGGATGCGAGCCATCAGTCGGCGATGCTGGCGACTTTCTGCATCGGGAGCGAAGCAGGATTGCGCTTGAGCGACTGCAACATGGTTTGGGTGAGAGTTTCGGCGGCGAAACCGGCGCCGAAGGCAAAGCGCATCACCGGGCCGAAATTGGTTTTAGCCGCGAGGCCGACGAAATACAAACCGGGAATCGAGGATTCGAAATTGGATTTCAGCACCGGCGCGCCTTCGACGGTCTTTAACTGGGTGCACAGGTCCGGCGCGAGGAATTTTAGACGATCCATGGTGACTTTGTAGCCGGTGGCGGCGATCACATGGTCGGCGGTGATTTCTTTAGGCGAGCCGTCGTGACCGCGGAGCTGCAGGTGAACTTTTCCGTCGCGGACCTCGGCGCTTTCCGGAGTGAAGCCCAAGACGAGGGCGACGCGGCCCATGACTTTGTCGCGGGCAAACCAGCCGGCGGAAGGGCCGAGGGCGCGCTTGACGATTTTCAGGCGCAACGCTTCGGGCAAAAAGAAAAACCAGTTCGGAGCGTTGGAAAAGAAACGGGAGCGCAGGCCGGGGCCGAGGCCGGAGGAAGGATGGCGGAGGCGAGTCCACCAGGTGGAGGGTTTGGCGTCCTTCGGGGCGGTATGAAATTTCAGTTCGGTGCGGCGGCCGACGAGTTGCACGTCGGCTCCGGCATCGCGCAGCAGGCCAGCGAGATCGATGGCGGACGCGCCGGCGCCGATGACCGCGACACTTTTGCCGCGGAAGGGTTCGAGGTTTTCGTGGCGATAACTGTGGGTCAGAAATTGTTCGGGCAAATGCGCCAGATTTTCCGGGAGGTAGGCGAAGTGGGAAATGCCGACGGCCAGGATTACCCGGCGGGCTTCGATCGTTTCTCCGCCGGCGAGGCGCAGAACAAATCCGCCGGAGGCGCGCTGAATATTTTCGACGAGGCGCTCGTCGAGTTCGGGCAACATCCGGTTGCGGAAGGCGAGGCCGTAGGCGCGGAAGGTCTCGATGCGGACGGGAATTCCGGTGTGCGCGTATTCGATGCCTTGTTCCGCGCAAAATTTCTGCAGCGTGAATTCCTGGTCGGGATCGTAGATGTTCGAAGCGAAGCCGTCGGACTTCAGACAACTGCCGGCGGGCATGTGGGAAACCCAGCTATCCATGGGCCGACCGAAAATGCGGAAGGGGATTCCGCGGCGGCGAAAATGGGCGGCAATCGACAACCCGTAAGGACCTGCTCCGACAACGGCGACTTCGATCATGGCGTTGGTGTGCTCGCTCCTCGATTGGACGTTCAGCTCACAGGACCTCTAGGACGCAGGATACGTTGAGGCATCACACATCGACAGGCGAAGTAAAAGCAATTGTGAAGCCGAGCCGGAGACGTGTAAGCCATTTATAATCAACGGTATCGCACTTCAAGTCCTGGGCCGCAGGGAATTTCTTTTCCATCAAGAATACCCAGTTTAGCTATCGGCGGTCACCCAAATGGGGCTTTTTGGCCGTCTGGCTACCACTTTTACGCCGACGAACTGCTACACCAAGGCTGCCCACGAATCGCGACCTGAGGTGACGATAGCGAGCCGGGGCACCGGATTCAATGGTACAGCGGACCCAGCGTCGGTGGTACAACAGCGGGTCGGCATGGACCGTAAGGATAAAGAGTGAATACCGAGCAAGGCAGAATCCCCCAACTCGATGCGGTGCGCGGACTGGCGATTTTGGTGGTCATGGCGCACAACATCAGCCTGAAATATCCGGTGCTGCATTCGGAGCAGTGGCTGAGAAATGGATGGATGGGCGTCGATTTATTTTTTGCTTTGTCGGGATTTCTGATTGCCGGGCTTTTGCTGGACACGAAGGCGTCGAAAAACTATTTCAAGAATTTTTATGTGCGGCGGTGTTTGCGGATCTGGCCGCTGTACTACGCGCTGCTGTTCTTCATGTTCGTGATCGTACGGTTCATAAGTCCTGCGGAATATTCGGAGGTGGTGCGAACGGCGTCGCCGTGGTGGGCGTTTCCGTTGTTCCTGCAGAATTTCCTGCTGCCGATTTCGACCAATGCGGCGGGCCCTTTGGCAGTGACCTGGTCACTGGCGATTGAGGAGCAGTTTTATCTGGTTTGCGCGCCAGTCGTGCGGTTTTGCTCGGGGGCGAATTTGGGGCGCATGGCGATTGCGGAGATGTGCGTTTCTCCGGCGGTGCGGTACTTCCTCGCGCTGCATCATGTGGACGTGTATACGAATGTATTCTGCCGCCTGGACGCGCTGATGGCCGGGACGCTGCTCGCTCTGCTGGTGCGATCGGCAAATTTTGAACCGTCGAAATGGTGCAGTCGCGCCTGGATTTTACTAATCGCGGCGGCGCCGCTGGCGTTGGTGGCGGAATCGTTCGGTGCGCGATGGATCACGTTTACTTTCACCGCGCTGGCCTCGGCGGCGTTTATTTACCTGGCGATGTTTTCCCCGCAGAGATGGCTGCAGACCCTGCTGGCTAGCCGGTTCCTGATTTACACCGGGATCATCAGCTACGGACTCTACCTGCTGCACAAAATTCCGTTTGGAGTGGTGCAAGTGCTGCACCTCGACCGGCGGTATTCGTGGTTGCCCTTGCCGTTCATTCTGGCGGCGAGCTATGCGTTGGCGGCGCTATCGTGGAATCTGCTGGAGAAGCCATTTTTGAGGCAGAAACGGTTCTTCCAATCAAAGGGCGAGCGGGTGGTTACCATACCCACGCAAAGGTTCGAGCTTAAAGAGCGGACCAAGGGTTGAGAACGAGGTTTCCGTGCCGTGAGCATCCGTTTCCGTTGGTTGAATTCGGGCGCAGCATCCGCAATGGTAACGAACGGGCTAAACGTCTATTTGGCAAGTACTTGTGGTCAAGTGGGAGTCGCCCAAGCTGCCCTGCAAGGAGTCAGGCCGTGGAGGACAAACTGCTTGAACTACCTTTTGGCGCAGGGCGAGTACCGGGTACCCGGCGGTCCGTTTTCAAACCACGGTACTCTGGGTTCGGGCGGTTGGAATACGCTAAGTTGATTGAAGATAGCGGTTGCGGTTGGAGGGAGCTGCGGAAGTGAAGCCGACGGTGTTGGTGGCCACGACGTACAAATGGTATCCGACCGCCCGTCTGGCGGTGGCCCTGGCGAAGGCTGGTTTTCAGGTAGAAGCGGTTTGCCCGGCGGGCCATCCGATGTTCAAAACCAGCGCGGTGCGGGAACGCCACGGCTACAGCGTTTTCTCGCCGGTCCGTTCGTTTGCCGCGGCGATCGCCGCGACCAAGCCGGAGCTGGTGATTCCGGGTGACGACATTGCGGTGCAGCACCTGCATCGCTTATACGAAGTGAAGCGGAGCGACGAGGGTCGCGACTCGGGTTTTTGTGCGCTGCTGGAACGGTCGATGGGTTCGCCAGAAAGTTTTCCGATTGTTTATTCGCGAACGGCATTCATGGAAGTAGCGCGGGAAGAAGGCGTGCGGGTTCCCGATACGGCGGCGCTGAGCACGGTGAACGAGCTGCGCGACTGGATCCGGCAAGCGGGCCTGCCGGCGGTGATCAAAGCCAACGGAACGTCGGGCGGCGTTGGCGTGCGGATCGTCCAAACCCCAGAGGATGCGGAGCGAGAATTTCTGCGGTTGCAGGCGCCACCGGCGCTGCTGCGCGCGCTGAAAAGAACGTTGGTGGACCAAGACGCGAAGTTGCTTGGTCCATCGATCCGGCGGACACCGTTCAGGATGAGCATTCAAAAATTTGTGCGGGGTTCCGAGGCCACCAGTGCGGTGGCGTGCTGGAAGGGAAAGGTGGTCGCGAGTTCGCATTTCGAGGTGGTGAAGAAACTCGATGCCACCGGACATGCCACCGTGATCCGCCGGATAGAAAATCCAGAAATGTGCGAGGCGGCGGAGAAGCTGGTGCGGCGGCTGAATCTTTCGGGGCTGTGCGGATTGGATTTCATGTTGGAAACGGGCACGCGCCAGGCGTATTTGATTGAAATCAATCCGAGGTCCACGCAAGTGGGGCATCTGGCGCTGGGCCCGGGCCGCGATATCGCGGCGGCGCTGCGCGCGGCGGTGACCGGAGAGAAAGTGGAAGAGACTTTGTCGGTGACGGACAAGGATACGATCGCGCTATTTCCGCAGGAATGGCTGCGCGATTCGGGCAGCGCCTATTTGCGAACGGCGTATCACGATGTGCCGTGGGATGAGCCGGAATTGATTCGCGCCTGCATCCGCGAGCGCAAAAAGCGCGCGCCCTGGCGGGTGCAACGGAGGGCGCTACGCAACCTGAGCGCCGCGGGAGCACCACGCGCATGACGCCCCATTCGCAAAACCGAGCGCGACAACTCGCCGTACGACGGGAACCGGTGCCGGCGGTTCGGACCGAAAGCCACTTGTTGCAGGCGCACGGAAACACCACGGCGGATACGGCCAGCGATCGAAAGCCGGTGCAGGTGATGAAGTTTGGCGGCACTTCGGTGGCGAATGCAGCGTGCATTCGCCAGGTCGTCGACATCGTCCGCCAAGCGGCGAAGAAGAATCGCGTGGTGGTCGTAGTTTCGGCCATGGCCGGGGTGACGAACCAACTGGTGGAGGCGGCGGCACGAGCGGAAGCAGGCGACGGCGATTCGGTAAGAGCCATCCTGAAAACTTTGCGAGCGCAACACTTCGCCGCAGCCGACGCACTTCTTCCTCCCGGACCGCGCCGGCAGCGGCTCGCTGCAAAACTGACGCAGCTTTTCGACGATTGCGAACGGCTGTGCGAAGGAACCGTGTTGCTGCGGCAATTGACGCCGCGGGCGCGCGACGCGGTGTGGAGCCTGGGCGAAAGATTGAGTTCGCCGATGCTGGCAGCGGCGCTGGCGGAAGCGGGGACCGGAGCCGAAGCGGTGGAAGCGACGGATGTGGTGGTGACCAACACGCGCCACGGAGCCGCGGATCCGCTGATGGACTTGACGCGCGTGCGCTGTGAATCGCGACTGCGACCGCTGTTGAACAGCGCGATCGTTCCGGTCACGACGGGATTCATCGGGGCCACGGAAGAAGGAGTGCTGACAATTCTGGGGCGAGGGGGCTCGGATTATTCGGCGACCATCATCGGCGCGGCTCTGGACGCGGACGAAGTGATCATCTGGACCGACGTGGACGGGGTGCTGACGGCCGACCCCGGACATGTGCGCGAGGCGCGGACGATTTTGGAAATGTCCTACCGCGAAGCCGCGGAGCATGCGCATTTTGGAGCGAAGGTGCTGCACCCAAAAACTCTGCGGGCCCTGGCGCAATGCACATTTCCAGTTTCGGTGCGCAACACGTTTGCACCGAAAGGCAAAGGAACCAGAATCACGCCGGAAGGCGCGGTGAAGAGCTCCGGAGTGAAAGCGATCACGGCGATCACGGACGTCTCGATGATTAAAGTGGGCGGGCCGCGGATCGCGAAAGTGCATGACGCGCTGGGCCGGACATTCGCGGCGACGGCGGCGATCCGGGCGGATATTCTGCTGACCTCTCATTCTTCGGCGCAGAACGATATTTGCCTGATTGTTCCGACGGCGCAAGCGGGGCCGACGGTGGAATCGCTGCGCGGCGAGTTCGCGCATGATCTGGGACACGAACTGGCGGAACATATCCGGATCGACGAAAACGCGGCGATCGTGACGCTGGTGGGCCAGAACCTGCGGGCTACTTCGGGGCTGGTGGGACGAACGTTCGCGGCGTTGGGAAAGAAAAAAGTGAACATCCTGGCGACGGCGCAGGGCTCTTCGGACTGCAACATTTCGTTCGTGGTGGAGAAGAAAGAGGTGAAGGCAGCGCTGAACACCGCGCATCGAGAATTCAAACTCGGGAATTCCAAGAGTTCCCGACATGCGGTGAAGAGAAAATAAGAGCGCTGCTTTCGCAGCGCTCCACTGAATTTGGCTCAGTACAAGCTACCTACCGCTTCGAACCATTCTCGGCCACTTCGCGGTTTCCCATTAATCTGCCGGAATGTTTGCGGACGCCGTATTGGAGTCGGTGCTTTCAATATTGCTGGAATTCACGGCCGTGACGACATAGTAGTAGATCTGGCCGTTAGACACGGTGGTGTCGGAAAAGGATGTGCTGGGCGTGGAAGCCGAATTGAGCCGCGCGTAGGGGCCGCTGGGTTTCGAGCTGCGATAGACGTAATAGCCGATGATGGATCCAGAACTGGCGTCCCAAGCGAGAGTGACCGAGTGCTTGGAGGTTTGAGATCCGTTAAGGCCCTTGCCGCTGAGCGGAATGCTGATTTGTTTTGTGGTGGCATTGCTAACGACCGTCAGGGTGCCGGAACCGTTGCCGGAAGAAGCGGGTGAATAGCTGACGTCCAGGGTCAAGATTTGCCCGGGAGCGAGCTTCGCGCTCGAACCGGATCCTCCCAAAGTGAAACCCTTTCCGCTCACTGCAATCGAGGAAATATCAGCGTCAACGTTGCCGGTGTTGTGAAGAGTGGCCTGCAGCGTGTCGGTGGTGCCGACCGTCACATTTCCAAAGCTCAATGCCGTCGGGTTAGGAATCAAGGTGACCGAAGACGCCTCAGCAGTGGCGCTCCAGGAAATCTGCAGCGAAGAATCCTTGGTGGCGTTGCTGACTACTTTGATTGCGCCGCTCGCCGCGCCGGCGGCGATTGGCTTCAGCGAGGCAGTGAGATTGGCACTGCTTCCGGCCGCGAGAGTCAGCGGAGTGGAAATTCCTGAAACGGTGAGTCCAGTGCCGGAAGCTGTTACTGAAGACACTGTAACCGACGAGCTTCCGGAATTTGCGATTTTGATGGTTTGGGTCGTCGCGGTTCCAGTCGGAACATTGCCGAAAACAATGCTAGGCGGCGTGGCGGTGAGAGTAGAACCAGTGGAAGTCTGCGTCGTGCCCGTGCCGCTCCAACCGATCGCTTCCGAAGCATCAGAGGCATTGCTTTTGATGGTGAGCGCGCCGGAAGCATTTCCAGCGGTGGCGGGCTTGAAGATGGCGCTGAGATTGGCGCTGGAGCCGGCCGAGAGAGTCAGGGGCAGGGAAACAGCAGAGAGTGAAAGGCCGGAGCCGGTGATCGACAAGGCCGAAACCGTAATGGCCGAAGAGCTCGAATTTTGGAGTTGAACGGTCTGGGTGGAGGTCGAGCCGACTTTGACGTCGCCGAAAGAAAGTGACGACGGAGCGACTACTAAATTCGAGGCCTTGGCCACGGTGGTCGCGGACAAAGCGACGAGCATCGGAGAATCCGGCGCGCTGCTGCTGATCATTATCTTGCCGGAAGCACTGCCGGTGGCGGTGGCGGTGAAAGTAGTGGCTACGTTGCCAGCCTGGCCAGCGGCGAGAACGAGCGGCAAAGCGGGAGCCTTAACCGCGAAACCGGTGCCGGCCACGGAGATGCCGGAAATGGAAAGAGACTTGGTACCCGAATTGATGATCTGCAAAGTCTTCGAGGCGCTCTGACCCACGGTAAGAGAACCGAAATTAATGGTGGATGGGCTGACTTCGATGGATTGGGTGCTGCCACCAGAAGAGCCTGGTTTGCCGGCGACGCCAACGCAGCCGGAAGTAAATAGCATGGAAGCGACAATTAATAGGGCCGCGAAAATTTCTAGAATGAATGGAAAAGAAAAACGGCGGGAACGCAAGCGTGCGTCCACGTCGGCTCCCTCCAGGATGGGGGTGAGTGTCATAACCAACTCAGTCTGAATTGTTTAGGGGGTCTGCAACTACTGGCCACGGGTACACAATGGGGACAGGTAGGGTAACCTGTCCGCGGGGCAGCGATATTTGCCGGATTTTGGGGCGGCTGGTGAGCCGCCGATTCTAACTTTGGTGCGTGCTTACAAAACCTATCGAATCCCTGCCTTGCTCCCGGCTTCTGGCTTACGGAATCACCGCCGTAGCCTGGTTCGAGAAGGTGCTCTCCACGTTGTTGGAGTCAACGGCGGTGACTACGTAGTAGTAGGTCAAGCCCGAAGTAACCGAACTGTCGGAGAATTGCACCGAACCGACCAGCGAAGTGTTCACCTTGGTCGAGTACGGACCGTTCGACGTCGTCCCGCGATACACGTTGTAACCGTTGACGTCGGTGGTGGTGCTGGCGGTCCAGGCCAGAGCCACGGTGTGCGCCGTGCCGGTGGCGCCCGTGCCCGAGACGCTGATGGTCGCCGGCGAATTCGTGGCGTCGCTGTTGATGGCAACGCTGCCAGTGACGGCGCCAGCGGTGGTCGGCGCGAATTGTACGGTGACGGTGGCGGACTGGTTCGGAGTCAGCATTTGGCCGGCGTTCACGCCGCTGGCGCTGAAGCCTGCTCCCGTGACGTTCACACTTGAGATGGTGACATTGGCGTTGCCGTTGTTGGTCAGCGCCACGCTGAGCGAGTTGCTGCCGCCATCGTTGACGATGCCGAAGCTCAAGGTCGAGGTGCTCAATCCCAGCAGTTTATTGGGGGCGACACCGCTGCCGCTGAGCGGGATGGAAAGCGGCGAGCCGGGCGCGTTACTGACGAGCGAGATCGAGCCAGAAGCCGCGCCGGTGGTGGTCGGCGAAAAGACCGCGTTGAAGGTGGTGTTCTTGCCGGCGAGGATGGTCAACGGCGCGGTGATTCCGGACATGCTGAAACCGGCGCCGGTGACGCTGGCGGAGGAGATGGTCAGGCTCGCCGAGCCCGGGTTCGATACGGTGACGGTCTGCGAGTTATTTGTGCCGGTGGCAACGTTGCCGAAGGCGGCGCTCGACGGAGTGGCGGAGACCTGCGGCTGCGTACCGGTGCCGGTCATGGAAACGGTAGTGGGCGAGCTGGGAGCGTTGCTGATAATGGTGATGGTGCCGTTCACACTGCCGCCGGTGGTTGGCGCGAATTGCGCGGTGAACGAGGTGTTCTGGCCGGAGGTGAGAGTGATCGGAGTGGCTAGTCCGCTGATGCTGAAACCCGCGCCCGAGGCCGTGGCCTGAGAAATCGTCACGCTGGCGGAGCCGCCGTTGGTTAAGGTGACGGTTTGAGATCCGCTGCTGCCGGTAGCAACCGAACCAAAGGTCAGCACCGATGGGCTGGCGCCGAGTTGGCCTTGCACGCCGGTGCCGGACAATGAAATTGCGGCGGGAGAACCTGGCGCGTTGCTGACGATCGAAATCGCGCCCGTTTTGGATCCGGTAGAGGTCGGCGCGAAAGTGGCGCTGATCGAGGAACTGCTGCCGGCGGTGATGGTCAACGGGAGACTGGCGCCGCTGACGCCGAATCCCGGGCCGGTGGCATTGAGTTGGGTGATGGTTACAGACGCGTTGCCCGGATTGGTCAGCGAAATCGTTTGCGATGAGCTGCTGCCGACGGCGGCGTTTCCAAAACTGACGCTAGAAGGATTTACGGTGAGTTGCGGCTGCGATGAGACACCCGCGCCGGTGAGCGCGATTACCAGCGGTGAGTTCAAAGCATTGCTGGCGAGCGAAATGCTGCCGGTCATGGTGGCGGCGGCGGAGGCTGAGAACTTGGCGGTAAAGGTGGTGCTTTGTCCGGCGATGAGGGTGGAAGGAGTGGCGAGGCCGGCGATGCTGACGCCCGGGCCAGAAACATTGATCTGCGAAATGGTAATGGTTGCCGGACCGGAATTGGTCAGCGTGATCGGAGACGAGCCGGTGGATCCGATGAACACGTTGCCGAAATCCACGCTGGCCGGGCTCGCGCTGAGGGTGGCGCCTCCGGCGACACCCGTACCGGAGAGAGCCAGGATCTGCGGGGAATTGGGCGCGTTGTCGGTGAAGCTGATGCCGCCCTGCGCTGCGCCGGCCGCGGTGGGCACAAACTGCACGCCGAAGGTCAAGGACTGACCGGGCGACAAGGTTTTCGGCAGCGCGAGTCCGGACATGCCAAAGGCGCCGCCATTGATCGTGGCCAGATTGATGACGACGTTCGAAGTACCGGTGTTGGTTAACGTGACATTGTGTGCGGCGGTTTGGCCGACGGCGGTGTTGCCGAAGTTCCAGGTCGCGGGCGAAATGGACAGGCCGGCCTGCGCTCCGGTGCCGGTGAGCGAAACATTCAAGGGCGAATCGGCTAGCGTCGCTGATGATGGTGATCGCGCCGCTGGTTGCGCCGGCCGCAGTGGGAGCAAATTGAACCTGAGCGGATACGCTTTGTCCGACGGCAATGGTGCCGGAAGGCATACCGCCGACTACGGTGAAGGCCGCGCCGGTGATGGAGGCCTGGGCGATGGTCACGGAGGCGGTGCCGGTGTTCGTTATGGATAAAGTCTGCATCGAACTGGTGGCGACGGCGACATCGCCGAAGCCGAGAGTGGCGGTGCTGGCGGAAAGAACGCCGGTGGTCGCATTACCAGGTCCGGTTTTGGCCGCACTGGTGTAACCGGCGCAACTGGACAAGCCGACCATCGCGAGAACCAGGGCGAGGGTGGCGAGTAGCAGGGCCGGCTGAGAGCAGGCCGCGCGTTGGGCGCCTTGGATTTGGGCAAACTTTGAACCGGACTTGAACGGGTGGTTGGCGTGGGCTCTCATGTCACGTTCAGTGTAGAAAGCGAAACTGAGCGCAACTACTGGCCAGAGGCAGCGATAAGGTGTAAGCGCTTTCGCCTGTTCACGGGTTCCAGCGGACAGGTGCCCAAGGAAAATGGACAGGCGAAAGCTTTCGTTTTGCCGAAATTTCTTAGGAAAATGAGTGAAATCAGCGGGCTGAACCGGGTTACTGGCCCTGCGGATCTATCGAACTGGACTGGGACAGCGAAGCGAACAGTACCTACTATGCTAAGCTTTCCGGGCACGATTCGGAGCTTCGAAGCGCCTGCCTGATGGGAAATCCAGCCATTCAAGAACCGCAAAACACTCCTAGCATCAGTTGGTCGAATCGAATCTTGATCCTGGCCACCGCCGGCATTCTGTGTTTAACGCTGTATCCCTTTCGCTTGAATTTCCATGCGCTGGCCAACGGCGCTTCGCCATTTTTATTGGGCAAGAGCGGTAAGAGCGGGTTGGTGGACGCGCTGCTGAATGTTCTGCTGTTCGTGCCTTTCGGATTTGGACTGAGCGAGAGGCTCCGCGAGCGGGGAAAGTCGATACGTTTCGCTTTGTTGGCGCCGGTGGCGGTGGGGGCGGTGTTTTCTTACGCGATTGAGTTCACGCAGCTCTATATTCCGGACCGGGATTCGGGTTGGGAAGATGTTTTCACGAACGGATCGGGCTCGTTTTTGGGGGGATTGCTCTACGTTGTGCTGGGCGTATCGCTGGTGCGGTGGGCCAATGCGATCCAGCGGGCGGTGGTGGAGTGGCTGACTCCCTTTCGCTTCGTTTGTGCGATTGCCGCGTATTTTTGTTTTTGGTTCGGCCTGGCGGCCGTGCTGCAAAGGCAGACACAGCTCAGCAACTGGAAACCCTACGGGGTGATGGTGCTCGGAAATTCCGGGCCCGGGGCGAATCCCCGGCAAGGACAAATTCAGACGCTGCAAATCTGGAATCATCCGCTGAATGCCAAAGCGATGGCGGCGGCAAACGCCAGCAATCCGGCCCCAGGACTGAACGGACCGCCGATTGTTGAGTACGATGCTTCCCGTCCGATGGGGATCGACTGGATTGCAGGCAGACCCGCTGCAGGCGGTTCAGCACCAGCAGCGAATGCCGGAACATCCCCGCTGCCGTTGCAAACCGACGGTCGAAATATAATTAAAGCTCTGCAACAGACCAGTCAGTTCACGATGCATGTGGTCTGCACCGGGGTGGAAGTACCGAATGACCTGTGGACCATTTTTTTTCTGGGGGACGGCGCCGGCACGGTAGACCTGATGGTGTGGCAGGAAAATGGACATCTGGTGTCCTGGCTGCGCACTCCGTTATCGGCCGGCCGGCCGCAGTTGACCTGGTTCATTCCACGAGTGTTCAACGATCACGGGCCGCACGATATTTGGTATTCGTATGATGGCGGGAAGCTGCTGCTCTACCTGGACGGGAAGAAAACGAGGACCGAGTACGTGGTGGGCCCCGGCGCAGGCCTGGCCAGACTGATTCACCGACTCAAACCCGGAGAATTGGGAGGATACAATTACGGATTTTACGCGCTGGTTTTCTGCGTGGCAGGAGCTCTCTTAGGGCTATTCGCACCTACCGGTGATTCGAGACTGAAATTAAGAATGGTGGTGCTGGAGGCAGCGGCGATTGTATTGGGGGCGTTGATTCTTGAGTTGGTTCTGGTGCGAGTGACGGGAAGAAGCATTTCCCAGGGAAATCTTGTACTTTCCGTGGTGTTAGGGCTCGCCGCATGGCTTTGGGCACATAGCGATAAGCAAGTTTCCTGGGGTAGAGAGACGCGATGAAGCTTTTGGTTACGGGCGGCGCGGGTTTTATTGGCTCGAATTTCATTCGGCACGTGCTGGCGCTGAAGAAAAACTATGCGATCGTCAATTTCGACAAACTGACTTATGCGGGAAACCTGGCGAACCTGGAACCGGTCGCCGGGAATCCGGGCTATTCATTTTTCAAAGGCGATATCGGTGACCCGGCTGCGGTGGAATCGGCCATGGCGGGTTGCGATGCGGTGGTGCACTTCGCCGCGGAATCGCATGTGGACCGCAGCATTTATGATCCGGCGGTCGCGGTCGAAACGAACGTCACCGGTACGCTGGTGCTTTTGCAGGCCGCGCGCAAGTTGAACCTCAAACGCTTCGTGCACATTTCCACCGACGAAGTGTATGGCGATATGGAACGTGGCTCCCTGGCGGACGAGTCTTCGCCGCTGCGCCCGAATAGTCCTTACTCCGCGTCGAAAGCGGCCTCGGACCTGCTGGTGCGCTCGTTTGTTCGTACCTATAATTTTCCGGCGGTGATTACGCGCACCTCGAATAATTATGGTCCGTATCAATTTCCGGAAAAGCTCATCCCACTGATGATTTCGAATGCGCTGGAGAACAAGCCGCTACCGATCTACGGCGACGGCAAGCAACAGCGCGACCTGGCTGCAGGTCGACGATCACTGCGCGGGCATTCTGACGGTGCTCGAACGCGGGCCAGCGGGCGAGGTTTACAACATTGGCGGCGCGGACGTGGTGGACAACCTGACGATGGCCCGAAATATTTTGCGGATCATGGGCAAACCCGAAGAGCTCATTATTCAGGTGCAAGATCGCCCGGGCCACGATCGCCGTTACGCCACGACTTCAAAGAAGATCGAAGCTGAATTGGGCTGGCAGCCGGTGACGCGGCTCGACGAAGGTTTGCGGCAGACGATTGAGTGGTATTCCAACAATACAAAGTGGCTGGCGGACGTGCGCGGCAGGAATTATCTGTCGTACTACCAGAAGAATTACGAAAACCGCAATGCTTCCCTAAAATCGATCGCCAATCCTCAAAAAACATCCAGCTAGCACTCAGCCGAACGGTCTAAGACCTGGAGGCAGCAGATTCACGGACCACACCTGCGTCGCCGCGTTCGCGGGCGAGATACTGGTCGTAGATCCAGGCGTAGGTTTTTTCCAGGCCGGCGCGCAGCGACGTATCCGGTTCCCAATTCAGATATTTCTTGATCAGCGTATTCTCGCTATTGCGCCCGTTGACGCCTTTGGGGGCGCTCAAATCATATTTGCGCTTCAGCTTTATTCCCGCGATACCTTCGACGATATCCACGAGCTGATTGATGCTCACCGCTTCGGTGGAGCCGAGATTAATCGGCTCGAGAATTTCCGAGTGCATGATCAGGTCCAGGCCCTTGATGCAGTCATCGGCGTACATGAAGCTGCGGGTCTGGTCGCCGGAACCCCAGATTTCGATTTCGTGCCGGCCACTCAACTTCGCTTCGATCACTTTGCGGCAGATGGCCGCCGGAGCTTTTTCGCGGCCACCGTACCAGGTGCCCCAGGGACCGTAAACATTGTGGAAACGAGCGACGCGGGTGTGGAGACCAAAGTCTTCCCGGAAATGCCGGCACATGCGTTCGGAAAATAATTTCTCCCAGCCATATCCGTCTTCGGGCTGGGCGGGATAAGCGTCTTCCTCTTTCAGCGAAGGCGCCTCGAATGTTTTTTGTTTGTCGCCGTTGTAAACACAGGCGGACGAGGAATAAAAAAACTTCTGGCAGCCATGCTGCAACGCGGATTGCAGCAGATGAGTATTGATCAGCACGGACAACATGCAGAGGGCTTTGTTGGCCTCGATGAAACCCATGCCGCCCATGTTAGCCGCGAGATTGTAAATCTCGTCCGCGCCGGTGGCCGCGATCTCGCAGTTTTCCCGTAAATTCAGATCCAGTTGCAGATTTTCGACATCGTCGAAGCGTTGATACCACTCGTCGAGCGGCTTAACGTCAACCGCGCGAATGCGGCTGTATCCCTGGCGGCGGAAGGCCGCGACCAGATGTCCACCGATGAACCCGCCCGCGCCTGCGACGACGATATGTTCTTTGTTCGGCATTGCTGCTCCGTCCGGCTTTTCTATCGAGGACTCGAAAGGCGATGTTTGGTCGGCCCTATAGAGGTTATTTGCCGCTCTTTATAGTAAGCCCAAATCAGGCTTCGATCAGCGCCCAATGTGCAATTGCGAGATTCGGGGAAGCAAAAAACAAAGCGCCCGGATTCTGGTGGAACCCGGGCGGTCTTCGTTCAATGAATTGGAGTTGGTTCGGTTTAGGCCAGCAGAGTTTTCCTGGGAAAGCGCACGGTGGAAGCCCGGTTGACCATCTCGTAGGTCCGGTTCATGGGTGAATTTTGAGCCAGCGGAAGGGTGCGAAATTTTCCGGTTTTGAATTCGGAAGGAACGACGGTCTCCGGAACCTCGACGCTATCGACCGGATCGGGGCGCATGAATCCGGCGGCACGACGGGCCAGATCGGCGCGCGATTCCACGCCGAATTTACTGAGCAACGATGAAATATGAAATTTCACGGTGCGCACGGTGATGTTCAGCTTGGAGGCAATTTCCTTGTTGGCGCGATTGCACAACACCGCGTTCAGCACTTCGCGTTGACGGGCGCTGAGCGACGCGGGACAGGCGATGGCGCGGCCCTCGGCCAGCAACTCTTCGGCCCGGGAAATGAGCCGGGCGACCAGAGATTGTTCGGCAGGGACCATGACCTGAAAATTCTTGGGGTCTTGGCCGCGGACCATGCATTGCATGGCCAGCACTCCGGCAATACGCTCGACCGTGCATTCCAGGTCGGCGGCGGACGCAGCGCGAAATTGCGCGGTGCCGTTGGCTCCTTCACAGAATAGGAAGGTGTCGGGGTGGTTCGAATCCTGGCGCTTCTCGATCGGTGGAAACTTGGCGACTGCTTGTGCTTTCTTCACTATGGCCTTCCCGCTTGCTTGCCCAGGATTACATTCGGCAAAGCTTGATCTGGATTTAACTCCCTCGTCCTGTTCCTTACTGAGCTGCGCACGAATCAAGCGTCGGGACCGCCCGTTCGCATACGACCTTTCACAGAGTTTCGTGAGGGCCTGGACATCTACTACAGTAAACACCTTATGTGGCGGGCAGGAAACTCAGGCATATGCCATGCCACTGCCGACAAAGATATAAATGGCTCAAATTGAGACAGATAGGCGAGGGGAGGCGATGATGGAGGGAATGTGGCTAGGTAGAAAGTTCGCATGCTCTGCAAAATCTTCTCTGAGCCTGGGCTTGGCGGCGACGCTGGCTGCCAAAACGACGTAAATGGCTCGCACAGTGTTCGGCAAAATGGAGATTTCGCGCTAGACTGCGCCCACGACCATGACCAACCGCACAACAATGTTACTCGGACTTTCGGTTTTGCTGTTTGTTTCGATTTTTGCGGTGAGTTCGGCGTGCGAAGCGGCGCAGCTTCCGCCGGTTACACCCGCGCCGTTATCAAAACAGGTGCCGCAGGGTGAAGGTTCGTGCTCGGTGGGGAAATCCTGCGCCGAGTTGGCTCCCGTTATGGAACAAAAGGCGATGGGCGCATCGCCGCTCGAAGAAAATCTGCGGAACCTGAGCGATTCGATTGGGGGGCGCGTGACCGGAACACCCGCCGCCGACCGTGCCACGGGTTGGGCGGTGCAGGCGTTTCGTTTGTCGGGCGTGGACGAAGTGCACACCGAGAAATACACGATTCCGGTGGGATGGAGCGAGGGGAACACGCGGCTGGAAATTTTGGCGCCCGAGCCGTTCCCGGTGCGACTGGTTTCCATCGGCTGGTCACCGGCAACACCGGAAGGCGGGGTGACGGCGAATATCGTGGATGTGGGATTCGGCGACGAAGCGGGATTTGCCAAGGCGGGCGCGGGCGTGAACGGCGCGATCGTATTGGTCCATTCGAATTTTCTGGTTACGTGGGAGCAGCTCACCGCGGAGTACGACATTGCTCCGCCGATCATTGAGCGCGCGATGAAAGGCGGCGCGAAAGCGATGCTCTGGATGTCGTCGCGGCCGAACCTGCTGCTTTATCGCCACACCGTTTCGGTGGATGGGCAGCTGGAGAAAATGCCGCAAGCGGTGGTAGCGCGCGAAGATGCCGAACGCATCGCGCGCTTTTTGGCTGGCGGGCAGCCGGTGCGCGTTCATTTCGAGATGCCCAACCGCATCAGCGGGCCGGTGTCCGCCGAAAATGTGGTGGCGGAAATTCGCGGGCGGGAAAAGCCCGACGAGTTTGTGGTGCTCGGCGCGCATCTGGATTCCTGGGATCTGGGCACCGGCGCGCTAGACAACGGATGCAACTCGGCGCATGGTGATCGACGCGGCGCGAACGATCCATGCCTCGGGCACGATTCCGCGGCGTTCGATTCGGTTTATTTTGTTCACCGGCGAAGAAGAAGGTTTGCTGGGGTCGGCGGCATACGCGCACGATCACCGCGCGGAACTGGATCAAATGATTGCGGCGGTGGTTTTCGATTCCGGAATCGGCAAAGTTACCGGCTATTCCGCTGGGCGGACGCAAGGACATCGTTGCGCCGGTGCGCGAATCCCTGGAGCCGGTGGCGCGACTGGGGGTAAAAGATTTCACGCTCGATGTGAGCATGGACACCGACAATTTCGATTTCCTGATCGAAGGCGTGCCCACGCTGGTGGCCAATCAGGAGCCGGCGAACTACATGCTGAATTATCATGCGGCGTCGGACACGTTCGACAAAGTGGATATCACCGAATTGAAACGCCACGTGGCGATCGCCGCCATTACGGCGTTTGCGCTGGCCGACAATCCCACGCGGGTTGGTGCCGCGGCAATCGCGGAAGGAACTCGAGCAGATGTTCCATGAGACCGGACTCGACCAGCAGATGAAGGACGCGGGATTCTGGCAATATTGGCAGAGCAGCGAGCGCGGGCGGCAGCCGTGAGGCGCCGGGGCGAAGCTCAAATCCGGCCGCTGTCGCGTATAATAATACACGATGATAGCCACTCCGTTTTCCGTCGCCGGGGGAAACTCTGCTTTGAATTCCGAAACGCAGCCGCCACGGCTTCCGACGCCGCGCATTCTGGCGCATCGACTACGGGCGCAAGCGCATTGGCCTGGCTATTTCCGACGAGCTGGGAATTACCGCGCAACCTCTGCAATTTTTGATCGCACAAAAATCGCCGCGACGACCTGCGCCGCCTGCGCGACATTTGCCGGGCGCATGGCGTTGCGCGTATTCTCGTGGGCCATCCGCTGCACATCACCGGCGAAGCCGGCGAAATGGCGGACGAAGCGGCGCGTTTTGCGGCGCGGCTGCGCAAGGAATTGGGAATCGAAGTGGAACTGGCCGACGAACGGCTGACCAGCTGGGAGGCGGAACAAACGATGGCGGAATTCGGGTCGGCGCGGCGGCGCAAAAACGCCTCGGTGGATGACGTGGCCGCGGCCATTTTGCTGCGCGAATACCTGGATACAGAAACGCGCCAGCAGCAAAGGGAAGGAATAACCGGGATGCGCCGCCTGGGCCTGCTCGCTCTGCTGCTCATCGCCGCCATCGGCGCCGGCGCCGGCTGGATCGATTCGCAAATCAGCCGGCCGTATCGCGGCCGACGCCCGGAAAAAGTTTTCGTGGAAATTCCGCACGGGACTTCGCGCTGGAATATCGCCGGGATTTTGCGGCATGACGACGTGATCCGCAACCGCGTGGCATTTGCACTTTTCAGCCTGTGGCACCTGCGGACGCCGCTGCAGGCCGGCGAATATTATGTCGACCGCCCGGTCACGACCCGCGAGGTGTTCTGGCAGATCGCGCAGGGCAAGATTTTCATCCACACCGTCACGATTCCGGAAGGCTAGACGATGTTCGACATCGCCGCCGAAATGGAGCATGAAGGAGTGTGCGGGCGGGAGGATTTTCTGGCCGCGGCCGGGAACGGCGGGTTGATCGCGGATCTGGCGCCAAACGCCAAGAACCTGGAAGGGTTTTTATTTCCTTCGACCTATGAATTCACGCACCACACGACCTGCGAGCAGGTGGTGAAACGCATGGTGCAGAATTTTCGGGCGGTTTGGGAATCGTTGAATGCTTCAGACACGAATGCATTTCCGCAGGGGCTTTCGGCGGATCAAGTGGTGACGCTGGCCTCGCTGGTGGAACGAGAAACGCCGCGCCGGGATGAGCGGCCTCTGGTGGCCGGAGTTTTTTACAACCGGCTCAAGCATGGCGGACCTTTGCAATGCGATCCGACGGTGGCCTACGCTCTGGAACTGGAAGGCCATCCGGTGAAAGTGGTTCACGCCAAGGATTTGCAGGTGGATTCTCCTTACAATACCTACCGGAATCCGGGGCTGCCGCCCGGGCCGATCGCGAATCCGGGCGAGGCTTCGCTGCGCGCGGCGCTGACGCCGGCGGTCACTGAATATATGTTTTTCGTGGCCAACGACGCCGGCGGCCATTTTTTCAGCAAGACGCTGGCGGAGCACAATCGCAACGTAGCCAAGTACCGCCAACTTCTTTCCGGCGAAACTCCGGTGGAAGAAGCGGCGGCAAAAAAGCCGTCGCACCGAGGTCCTTCGTGAAAGCCGGCGAAGCACACGACGACAGCGGATCGCCCACTAAAAAGGCGCTGATCCTGGAAGCCGCGGAGGAGTTGGGAAAACCACGCTTCACGCCCGCGGAAATCGAGCAGATTCGCAGAAAATTAATTGCGCAGCTCGGCGCCCAGGGAAAAACTTCCGCGGATTATATCGTCAGCGTGCTGGAGGAAGCGGGGATGAGGGTGGTGTGGTCCACCAAGTCCGATACGGAAGGCCGCTACGAAGAGGAATTCGCGGATTTGCTGCATTTTTCAACGTTGGAAGAGGCCGAGATGTGCATCGTGCGGCTCGACGAGTTGTTCCGGAAATTTCAGCACGAAAAAGAACGCGCCGGAGCGGAGCGAGTGCGCGAAGTGGCGCGCCTGGGCCGACGCCGCGCCGAAATGATTTCGCGAAATCATAAAGTGGAAGCGAAGAAGCGGGCGGAGAAAGAAGAAATCGCGCACTGGTTCGGCATCTGGCTGGAAACGCCCGACGCTTTTTTCGACTGGCTGGAAGTTCGCAAACAGTCGCCCGATTTTGTGAAGCAGTTTCCGGAGCCCGGCCCCGACGAAGCATAAAACCCCGATAAAAGGACCGATTCGTGTACCTGCTGGAAATTGAACCGCTGGACCTGGGCGAAGACGTTCGCGCCATGGGCCTGGAACTAACCGAAGCGGACGAAAACCGCGAGCCGATTCGCGGCGCCGATGCCGCCCGCATCTGGTCGCGGGTATTGCGCGCGGTGGCCGGCGATGAACAGTGGTCGCTCGATTTTTTCAGCCACCTCGATCCGCTGCGCGATTATTGCGAACGGCATGAAATTGCGTTTCGTGAAGCGAGCAAACGCTCGATCGTAGTTCCAACGCCAGACGCTGAAAAACTCGAGCCCTTGATCGATCGTTTCCAGAAAGAAACATTCGGCGCCCGCGCCGGTGAGTTGCTGGCCCAGGGGGATCCGGACTTGGAAGGTGAATTGGCGCGTCGCGGCGTCGATGCCTATCACAAGAGTTATCAGAATTACTTCTTCTGTGCGGTGTGCGCGTTTGACGATGGTTCGCTGGTCATTTTGAGTCAGAAACTTTGGGCGAGTGAAGTCATCCGTCGAATCCGGCCAGCCCTCGAAGGCCAGGACGTGGAAGTTCGTCTGGCTGCCTGATGGTCCGTTAACAATCCGGCTGTGCCGGAAGAGTACGGGCTATAGCCCATTGGTACTATTTCCCTCGCCGATGGTCCTAGTACACTGGTTAAAGGTGTACCAGAATGGCACCCGTGCAACGCGAAGTAACGGCCGCGATTTCCCCTGCAATTCCCAACGCGAAGGCGTTTGTCCGCAGCCTCAACGTTCTACTTAAGTACTCTCGTCTCTATGGTTTACAGCACTCGCGCTGCGTCGACCAGTTCGAATCGGCGTGGCAAGAACTTCAAGCTGCGGTAGCTGCTTCCAGCCAGGGAGGCTTGCTGCTAGGCGCCTCGGGATCCCAGCTTCTGCTCGATGGCGTCCCGGTCGATTCCAGCCAAGCGGAACGAAGCTTTGCGGATTTTCTGACCAACGCCGGCGTGGCCAGCATCGGATTTCTGCCTCGCGTCCACCGCGAGGACTTCGTGAATTTCGTTAAGTGCTTCATGGAAGCCGGCCCCAATGCCGCACCGCTTTCCGATCGCCTGGCGCGGCACTTCAGCGACAAACAAAACGCCGGGATTCGGGTGAACGAAATTCGCTTCATCGCCGAAGACGCTGGTTTTTCGGAAGCGCGAGTGGCCGCCACACTTACCGCCAAAACGCTCGGCGCTGATGCCGACATGATTCAGGATTGGTTCCGCAGCCCGGAAAAAATGATCCAGCTGATCGCGGCGGCCGAAGGCTCACATGGCAAGGGCGGTGGTCCGGGCGGCGGCACGGGCAATGGATCTGGAAACGGAACCGGGAACGGGCCAGGCGGCGTTGGAACGGGCGTAGCCGGATTGGGGGGTCTCAAGTTTGGTGGCTCCGGTGCGGGAACGCGGCGGAGGAGCAACGGGATTCGCCGGCGGAATCGGCCAGCTGCAGGAGGCCGAACTGCAGAGCCTGCTGAAACTGCTGTCGCAGTTTGGCGAGGCGCAATCCACGCATCATCCACAACTCGATTCGAACAGCTGGCAGCAGAAGATTTCTGCGCTGCCGCAAAATGCGCAGGTCACTTTGCAACAGGCGCTGGCGACAGTTGCCGCGCAATCGCCCACGGCGAAAGTGGACGAGGCCATGTTGTTGCGCCTGGCGGAGGACCTGGCGATCCGCTTCGCGATTGACCGTTATCAACGCGGCGAAGTGAAGGTGAATGCGGTGCGGCAGATGCTGGACCGCATGGGCGGCGAACTGGCCACGCTGCGCAAGCTGCTGAAATCGCGCGAAGACAAAATGGCCACGGCCGGGATGATGGTCGAATCCCATGCCGACGTGCTGGACCGGCAGTTCTGGGCGGCGGTACCGGACAGCGGGAAAAGAACGGTGTTGATGTCCTCGGAAGCGTGGTGCATTCCGCCGCGCAACATTCAGCAGTACGTGGAAGATTTGATGGGCCGGGGCGAATCGGATGCGGCCGGAGATATTCTGCTGCACTACGCCTCCTGCGTGCAGAACAAGGACGCGGAAGCGCGCAAGAAAGCGGCGATCGGCCTGGGCCAGCTGGCCGAAGTGTTCAGCAAGGCGGCGAGCAAACGGCTGCAGGATGCGTTGCGGCAAATCGGCCAGCAAATGGGCGCGGAGCAAGATCCCGAGTTACAGACGCTGTTGAGCGCGGCGTTCGTGCGGCTGAGCCAGGAATCGGCGGCGCGCCGCTACTATCGCGCGTTGCAGCAGGCGCTGGATTCGGTGGCGGACCTGGAAGAAACGCGCCCGAGCTGGGTGCAAAGTTTGCGGCCGCGGCTGGGCGTGGATAATCGCATTCCGGAGTTTATCGAAGAAGCGCTGACCGCCGAGCAAGTGCCGGACGGACTGGTGGGCGTGCTGATGCGGGTGCCGAAAGTCGCTTCGGAACATCTGGCGGTGCGCCTGGCGCGATCGGCCCGCCGCACGGAACGGGAGAGCGTGGTCTCGCTGGCGAAATCCGTGGGTACTCCCTGCCTCCGTCACCTGAAAGAAATATTGAAGAATGATGCACCGGCAAAAGCGGCGGGGGTGGTGGGGCTGCTGAGCCGGCTGGATGCTGCGGCGGTGGATGAATTGTTGCCACGACGCCTGCGCGATGGCGGGCGGGGATTTCATGACGCGATTGTCCGGCAACTTTCGACGGCCGGCGCGCCCGAGCGCGGAAAATTGCTGGCGGATTCGCTGGAAATGTTCGACACCATGATTCTGCCGCTGGCGATCGACGAGATCGGCGTTTCCGGCGACGCGGAAGCAGCGGATAAACTGCTGCGCCTGGCCCAAGGCGAGATCCTGCCGCAGGCGCCCGAGTATCTCCGAGTCAAAGCGATCGAAGCGCTGGGCCGCATGCGAGCGGTGGCCGCGGTGCAAGACTTGCGAAAATTCGTGGAGGCCAAAAAAACTTTTGGCTGGGTGTATCCCGACGAAATTCGTATGGCGGCAGCGCAAGCACTGGTCAAACTCGATCCAGAATGGATGCAAAGTTTTCTGCCGCAATCCGGGCTGGACACCGACGTGCTGGCTTTGGCGCCGCTCGATCCGATTCCCGATCGCGACGTGGTGCGGTACCGCCGATACCGCCGGGTGCGGCTGCCGCGCCAGGTTCCGGCGACGATCACGTCGGCGCGCGGAAAATATTCGTCTTCGATCAGCGTGTTGAGCCTGGATGGCGGACTGCTGAACGGCGAGCTGCAATTTCCGGTGGGCACCGAAGCTACGGTGAAAATTCCAGCAGGGCTGCGATCGATCACCATGCAGGCGGTGGTGCGATTCGTGCGCTCGCAGCAAGCCGGCTTCGAGTTGGTGGGCATGGGCCTGGAAGATCGGGCCAAGTTGCGGCGTTTGCTGGTCTCGCTGGGGACGGTGGGTTCAGGCCCCGCTTATGGACCAATGAAAGGTTAGTCTCCCCTGCTCCCGCGATTTGATCGCAATAAAATTCCTTTCGAACATTCAGGCCACTTCCAACTCCCTGGTCCGAACGCCCGCGAGACGCCTGCGGCGGGTTCGTTGACACCCCTCTGAGTGGCTGTTAGATTGCCTACTTTGCGTTAATAAGGGGCTCCGTCTGAGCATTCGTGTGCGTCTGTGGATGGTTTCTGCGGCAGTGGTGGCGTGTTTTGCCGGCGGATGTGCGGCCAGCCATAAGACCGCGGTGAAACCCGGGCAAGCTCCGGCGGCGGTGCAGACCGCGACCCGGGAACAGCTGATTGAAAATTACAACCGGCAGGCCGAGGCGATCCAGACCTTGAATGCCGGCGTGGCGATGAAGCTCATTTCGGGTTCGGCGTACTCGGGAGTGATCGAACAATATCACGAGGTGAACGGGTTTCTGCTGGCCGCGCGGCCGGCCAGCATCCGGGTGATCGGCCAGGCGCCGGTAATCGGCAAAAATATTTTCGACATGGTGAGTGACGGCCAAACATTCGAAATTTCGATCCCGTCGAAGCACAAATTCGTGACCGGCCCGGTCAATGTGCGGCGGGCGTCGGCCAAACCCATTGAGAACCTGCGGCCGCAGCATTTGACGGATGCGCTGCTGTGGGCCGCCCTGCCGGCGCAGTCCACAGTGCTAATTGAGGAGTCCGGCGAAGCCAACGTCCGGTATTATGTATTAACGGTTCTGCGCGCGCCGACCGGGGCCAATCGCGCGGCAGAGGGCGCCACCGATTTCGAGATTGCCGAGAAAATCTGGTTCGAGCGGTCGGACTTGCAGGTCGCGCGGGTGGAAGGATTCGCAGCAGGCGGCGTCCTGGCTTCCGATGTGCGGTATAGCGATTGGCAGCCGGCGGGCGATCGTTCGTATCCGCGGCAGATTGATATCGTGCGACCGGGCGAGGATTATCAGCTGGCGATTCACATTAATAAATTGACGCTGAACGCTCCACTGGCCGCGGATGCGTTCGCGCTGAAGCAGCTGGCGGGAGAAGATCTGGTGCGGGTGGGAGAAGACGGCAGCGAGAAGACGGAACCAGCCGTGAAGGAGCCGCAGTAGTAGAGGCTGGACGCCTACCCCAATATGATTCGTCACATGATCGTACAAAACGTGCTGCACCGTCCGTTGCGCACGCTGATTACTATCCTGGCGGTGGCGATCGAGGTGACGCTGGTCATCATCGTGGTCGGGCTGACCAGCGGGCTGCTGGCGGAATCGGCGAAGCGCATTGAAGGCGTGGGCGCGGACATCATGGTGCAGCCGCCGTCGGCGTCGGTGTTCATGGCGTTCAGCGGCGCGCCGATGCCGATTGCGATTGGCGGGAAACTGGAACAGCTGGAATACGTGCAAGCGGTGGCGCCGGTGCTGCTGCAATTCAATTCCACCGGGCTCGAAATTGTGTACGGAATTCAGCAGGATACTTTCAAGTCGGTCACCGGCGGGTTCGTATTTCACGAGGGCCACGATCTGGTGGAGCCGAACGACATCATCGTGGATGACGTGTACGCCAAAAGCAAAAAAGTGAAAATGGGGCAGACCATTCACGTGCTGGAGCACGATTTCCATGTGGTGGGGATCGTGGAACATGGCAAGGGCGCGCGGCTGTTTGTTTTTTTATCCACGCTGCAGGAAATGGCGGGCGCGCGCGATAAGGCTTCGGTGTTTTTTATCAAGTGCGACCGCACGGATCACACGCGCGGCGGTGATCGACGAGATCCGGCAGCTTGCTACCGCGCTATGAAATCCGGCCGCTGAAGGATTTCATTTCGCTGATGACCTCGTCGAATCTTGCCGGGGCTGGGCGCATTTATCAACGTGATGATCGGAATCGCGGTGGTCATCGGGTTTCTGGTGATTTTTCTTTCGATGTACACCACGATCATCGAGCGGACGCGCGAAATTGGCGTGTTGAAGTCGCTGGGGGCTTCCAAACCCTACATCGTGCAAATTATTCTGAGCGAGACGACGCTGCTGTGCGTGGCCGGGGTGGTTGGCGGGAATCGGGCTGAGTTTCCTGATGCGCTCGATTTTCATGAAACTGTTTCCGACGCTGACGATTCTGATTACGGCCAATGCTGGATTGCTCGTGATCGCGCTGGGGGGTGCTTGGTGCGGCGTATCCGCGTGGTGCGAGCCGGAATTACTCGTGGACGCGCTGCGTACGAGTAGCGGTCCAAGGCCTAGGCTGGCCGAGCTGCGCAAAGATCCAGCCCTCCTCGCAGAGCGCTAAAGGCGCATAGAATGTAGAGTCGCGCGCGAAGGCGCGGAGCTGGAGTGTGTTGGAGCCGATACTTCAAGACCGAAAATCTCTGGAAAGTGTATCGGCAGGGCAAGGTGGACGTGCCGGCGCTGCGCGGCGTCAGCATCTCGAGTCATTCCCGGCGAATTTGTCTCGATCATGGGTCCGTCGGGCTGCGGAAAATCGACGATGCTGCACGTGATTGGCGGGCTGGCGCAGGCCACGCGGGGACGCGTGCTGCTCGACGGCAACGACCTCACCACCATGAGCGATTCGGCGCGCGACACTACTTGCGCCGGCACAAAGTCGGCTTCGTGTTCCAGCGTTTCAATCTGCTGCCCACGCTCGACGCGTATCACAACATCACGCTCGCGCAGCACATTCACGGAAACGGATTCGATCCGCACCGGTTCGAAGTGGTGGCGGACCTGCTGGGACTGAGCGGCCGGCTGAAACACAAGCCTTCGGAGCTTATCCGGCGGCGAGCAGCAGCGCGTGGCGCTCGCGCGCGCCATCATCAGCGAGCCGAAAATCGTCCTGGCCGACGAGCCCACGGGCAATCTCGACACCAAAAGTTCCGACGCGGTGCTGGGTCTGCTGCGCCAGCTCAACCAAGATCTGGGCCAGACCATCGTGATGATCACGCACAATCCCGAAGCCGCCGCCTACGGCCATCGCGTGCTGCACATGCGCGACGGGGAAGTGGTCGACGGCAGCACCGTCCACTGATATGCGCGCTTATGGCGGGGCATCGTGCGCACGATTTTCTGGTCGTACGAGCGCGGCAGCTGGCCGTACGACTTGATGGTCATGTTGATTGTTATCTTCGTGCTGCTCACGCCACGGGCGTGGTTCCACGATCAGCCCCAGACCACCGCAGCTTCCAGCGCGTCAATCAAACTGATCAGCGACGACTCGCTGAATGAAACGCGAACCTACCGGATCGACTCGACGGTTTTCGCGATGGAGAAACGCACGGCGAAACCGAGTCCGGAACTGGAACGCGAAACCCACGACCTGCTGGGGCGGACGGTTGGAGAGCTGAAGGATCACACTTTTCAGATTGTCCGGATCGACCCGGTGCGGTCCGATACTGGTACCGTGCTGTTCTACGACGTTACCGTCCACCCGTAGTTCCCGCCGTTTTATTAAACACCCGGAACCTGCGACCGGCCGGGCACATCTAAATGATGTAGTATGATTTCGACTTCGTTTATTTCTTGGGAAATTCAGCAGGGGGCTTCTTGATTGGGAAACGGGCTACTTTATTGTTCATTTTATCCACGCGTGTTTTGCTCGTGGATGGCGCGGGGAGCGATGGCCGCGCAGAGTCACGGACCTACGACCGTCGACGGAGTTTTGCGCCAACTAGACCGCTCTTCCAAGGATTTCCATTCACTTTCGGCGGACGTGGAGCGCACCAAGGTGACGGTCGTGGTGAATGATAAATCCACGGAGAATGGGACGCTGCTGGTGCGCGGCGACAAGATGCTGCTGGAGATGAAGGCGCCGAACGCGCGGACCATTCTGCGCACGGGCGACAATCTGTTTGTGTACACGCCGGGCTTGAATCGCGTCGAGGAATATAATCTGGCGCAGCACCGCGGCCTGGTCGATCAGTATTTGCTGCTCGGATTTGGCGAGAACGGAAAAGACCTGCAGAAGTCGTACCTGATTACGCTGTTGGGCGACCCCATGCTGGAGGACCGGAAGACCATTGAACTGGAACTGACGCCGCGATCGGATGAAGCGCGCAATCAAATTTCGAAAATTCAGATATGGTTTGATGAGTCATCCTGGCTGCCGGTGCAGGAGCAATTCAACGAGACGGGTTCCGGTGATTATTTTATGATCCGTTATTCGCGAGTGGTGCGGAATCCAGACCTGGGCGACGCGCACTTCAAACCGCATTGGCCGAAAGGCACTGAAAAAGTGAAGCCGCAGGGCTGATCGTTCGCCTGCCGCTTCTTCCAGCGGAATTCCAAACGACAATAGGAAGTAGCGGCGCGGCCGATTTAGGCCGTTTTACGTTTTACCTTCGGCGACGAGACCTGCGCGGTCTCATGCTCCAGCAGTTCACGCTTGCGCTCTACCCCCCAGCGATATCCGGCCAGGTTTCCGTCCTCGCGAACCACGCGATGGCACGGAACCACCACGGAAACGGGATTGGTGGCGCAGGCGCGTGCCACGGCGCGAACCGCGGTGGGCTGTCCGATAGCGCGGGCGACCTGACTATAGGTGCGTGTTGAGCCGTAGGGGATCTTGCGCAGTTCCTGCCAAACGCGGCGTTGAAAAGCGGTGGCCTGCACATCCGTGGGCAGATCCAGGTTCGGCTGGTGCCCGCGAAGGTGCTCCAGGATTTGCCCTACCCATTGCTGCATGCCCTTGCGATCGCGGCGGATCTCCGCTCTCGGGTATTCCTGGCGCAGCTCGGCTTCCAGCGGAGCATCATCCTGGCCCAGGTAAATGGCGCTGATGCCGCGTTCGGTGGCGCCCACCAGCAGACGGCCCAGCGGCGAATTAGCAATCGTGTAGCGAATTTCCATTCCTGCTCCGCCCTGACGATAGGTCGCGGGCGTCATGCCCAGGTGCCCCGGAGCGCGTTCGTACAAGCGGCTGCTGGATCCAAATCCAGCGTCGTACAGTGCGGTGGTCACATCGTCCCCCTTTTTTAGTTTCGATTTCAGCCATTGCATTCTTCGGGCGTCGGCGTACTGGCGCGGCGAGATGCCCATTACGCTGCGGAAGGCGCGTTCGAGCTGGTGCGAGCCGAGGCCAGCGACCTTACCCAGTGCGGGCAGGGTCAAATGAAAGTCACTTCGATCAGCGCTGTGGGCCAGGCCGCCGGCGTTTTGCACCTGTCGATCGATTTCCCGGCAGACCCTTGCCACCGCATTCGTTCTGGGATCTTGGACGCGGGCCAGTTGCGGCCTGCAGCGCTTGCAGGCTCGAAAACCATTTTGTTCGGCTGCTGCCGGGAGCAGGAAAAAGCTGACCTGCTCGCGGCGCGGGCGGCGGGAAGGACAGGAGGGTTTGCAATAAATGCCGGTGGAACGCACGGCGTAGAAGAAATTTCCGTCAGCGCGTTTGTCGCGGGTCTGCACGGCGGACCAGCGCGCGTCGTGCGGCCGGTGATCGAGCGGCCCAGCGCTATCTTTCGAATTTCGCCGTGAGGGTTGAGCGGGTTTCTTCGCCATCTGTTCGGGCGCCGGTGGTGCGGTGTGCTGTGCCATCTGCATGGCACCAAATTAGACGACTCGAGGGAACGCCGCTATCCGATTCTTGCGTTCAAAACCGCGAGCCGGGCTTTCGCTTTCGCCTGTGAAAATCCTGTTAAAAAAGGGATGCATTTGAGGGTAACAAAGGTGTTACACGATAGGGCACTTTCGCCCCGTACAGTGTTGACCGTATTGGAAGCCCCGCGCATATTCGTTCCACCTCTCGGGGTTGTGTCAGACAAGGTCTTGGGGGACCGTTAATGGGGGCTGTTCCGCAATGGAAAGGGCGGTTGGCGTCCGTTTCACCGCAACGCAGTTTTGAAAGCAACACAGTACCCATAACATCGCCATCCGGTAAGCCCGGTCCGCGCCGATTTGCGCGCGTGCCCACCCACGCCGTGGGAGTGGTGGAAGACCGGCGAAGAGCGCCGCGCGCGGCGTTGTCCTTGCCGCTGCGGCTGCTGCGCATCGCCAACGAAGCCGAACCTTTTCCCGTAACGCTAGTCACCCGCAACATCAGTTCCAGCGGAATTTATTTCCTGGCACCGCGAATTATCTCTCCGGGTACCGCGATCGAGCTGGAAGTAGCGCTGCTCGACCGCCCGCAAGGGCAAGGCCGGGTCCAGATGTGCACCGCGGCGCACATTGTGCGGTGCGACGCTGTGGACATGCCGGGGTGGTACGGATATGCCGCGAGTTTTGACGATTTTGCGCTGCGTCGCGACGACGTGGTGCCCATCCGGCGATGCGATCAGATCCGTTCCGCGTAAATCCGAACATTTCTAACTTAAAGCACCCTCAGCCTCATCATCTAGTAGGGCGCAGTATCGGCGCGTGACGCGTCCCCGACGTGAAGTTTAGCCATTCGTTTTACGGGTGCGGCGGCGAAGCGGTGGCTGAATTCGGCTTGGCCGTTTCGGCTGGTGGAGTCGCTGAGTCTGGAGCCGCCGGTTGGGCCACGGGGACATTCGGCTTGAAATCCGTGGCGTGGATGATCAACCGCAGCGGTAGTTCTTCATTCTGGTCGTTCTTGAAGAAATCATCCGAACGCGTGTAGGTCGGCAGCCAATATTTTTCCTGGAAATTTTCGCGGTAGGTCTCGAACATGGTAAACGGCAAGGCCGTCCCGTTTCCTTCCAGCTCGCTGACGAATTTTCCGTAGCTTTTGACGATGGCGAAGTCGTGATCGTCGATCCAAATGACGCCTTCAAACAGGCGCTTCTTGCGGCTCAACATCTTGGGCTTGACCTGAAAAATATAGGTGGTGAGCTGGTCCAGTTTTTCCTGGCCGGCATAGACGAAGTTGTAGTTCGCGATTTCTTCGGAGGTCAGCGGAAACAGCGGCATGGTCGAGAGCACGCGCACATCTTCCAGCGAGAAATGCATGAGCTTCAGCGTGGATGCGGGCGGCTTCTCGACCCGGAAATAACGCTGGCCGTCGGGCTTCACATACATGGAGCCGGTCACCAGGAACTGGCCGCCGGGATCGGTCTGCTCGTCCAGGCGAATCGATTCCTGAAAAGTGTAAGTATCGAAAGCTTTTTTCATGACGTCTTCGTTCGCGGCAAATTTCTGGATGATTTCCCGCTCGGGAATGGGCGGCGGACCGGGATGAGGCTCGGCCGAGATGCGCTTGACGTCATATTTGGGAGGAGGCGCTTGCGGTCCGGCGCTTTGGGCGCGCGCCGGCAGCATCATGAATAGCAGCAGGCCGGCCATCAGGGCCGCTTTAAGCATGAGAGATTTAGTTAGGAGCGACACCTGGAATAAGTCTCCACGTTCTTGGATGCGCTCGGAAGCAGCTTACGTCTTATCCTACCTGAATCATGGCTGATTCTTCTTCGGCGCCTTTGCGCCGTCTGTTAAAATTTGCCGTTTGCGGATTTAGCTTGGAGCCCAGGTGAGCGAAGGAGTCGCGCCCGGCAAAGCTGCGAGATATTTTGTGAGCGGGCTGGTGCAAGGTGTGGGCTACCGATTTTTTGCGAGACAGCTGGCTGAGCAGTTGCACCTGGCCGGATTCGCCAGGAATCTGCGGGACGGCCGGGTGGAAGTCTACGCCATTGGTTCGGCGGAATCGCTGGCGGCGTTTCGCGAGGAATTGAATCGCGGGCCGCAAGGTTCCCTGGTGTCGAGCGTGACCGAAGAAGACGCGGCGGTTGATGCGCGATTTGCCAAGATTTTTTCGATCGAACGATAGGTATTTCGATTTCGAAGCATACGAGAGGCCCTGAATGGATGATTTGAAGGCACTGATACGCGAAATTCCGGATTACCCCAAGCCGGGAATTCTTTTTTACGACCTCACGACGCTGCTGAAAGATCCGAAAGGCTTCCATTCGCTGGTCGACCGGCTTTGCGACCAATACCACGGAACCAAGGTTGACCTGGTCGCGGGAATCGAAGCGCGCGGATTTATTTTCGCGCCGGCGCTGGCGTATCGCTTGAATGCCGGCTTCGTTCCGGTGCGCAAACCCAAAAAGCTTCCGGGCAAGACGACTTCGGTGACTTACGATTTGGAATACGGCACGGATCAGCTGGATATTCATACGGACGCCGTTAAACCCGGCCAAAGCGTGCTGATCTGCGACGACTTGCTAGCCACCGGCGGCACCGCGGCCGCGGCCGTGAAACTGATCGAACAACTGGGCGGGAAAGTAGCGGGAGCGGCGTTCGCGGTCGAACTCGGGTTCTTGAACGGCCGGGCCAAGCTGCCCGGAATCCACGTATTTTCACTGCTGCAATACGACAAGTAGATCGCTGGGTCGGATTATTTCGTGGTTTCTGAGCTTCGGCCCTGGCGTTGCCTGACGACTTCGAAGAGCATGACTCCGGCGGCGACGGAGACATTCAGCGAGCGCACCGGACCGGACGTCGGCAGCGACACCAGAAAATCGCAGCGCTTGCGGGTGAGTTCGTGCAGTCCTTCGCCCTCGCTGCCTAAGACGATGCCGACGGAATCTTGCAGATCGACATCGGTGTAACTTTTTTCCGCGCGTTCGTCGAGCCCCACCAGCCAGTATCCCGCCTCTTTCATTTCTTCCATGGCGCGCACCAGATTGGTGACGCGTGCGATCGGCAAGTGCGCCAGCGCGCCGGCCGAGGCGCGTTCCACGGTGTCGGTGAGGCCGGCGGCGCGGCGATCCGGAATTACGATCCCGGTGGCACCCGCGGCCAGCGCGGTGCGCACGATGGCGCCGAGATTGTGAGGATCCTCGACGCCATCGAGCAGGACCAGAAGGCCCTGCGGAGTCTTGGCGGCGAGCAAGTCATCGAGTTCGACCGCAGGCTTCGCGGCGCCGAGTGCCGCCACGCCCTGATGTTCGCGAGTGCCTACCAGACGATCGATCTGGATGCGATCTTCGAAGCGAACTGGAACGCCTTTTGTTTTTGCCAACTGGACGACGGCTTCCACGCGCTCGCCGTGGCGGCCCTTGGCGACCAAAATGCGATCCAGCGGGCGGCCGGCGGCCAGAGCCTCTTCCACTGCGTGAAAACCGGTCAACCAGTTCATGGGCATCGATATGTTCTCGGCATACGGCGTGTCGCTTTGGCGGGTCAGCCTTCCAGCGTGGCGATGGTGTGGGAGGCGATGGCTTCGCCGCGGCCGATTTCGCCCACGCCTTCGTTCGTTTTCGCTTTCAAGTTGATTTGCTCGAGCGAAATGCCCAGAGATTTGGCCAGGCTGCGCGCATGGCGGGAAGTGCGGCCCGAGCTTCGGCCGCTCGCAGATCACGACAGCATCGAGATGATTGATGCGCAATTTCCGCTCGTCGAGCAATTTTCGCGTGTGCTCGAGGAACATGAGGCTGTTTGCGCCTTTCCACTTCGGATCGGTGTCGGGGAAATGCGTGCCGATGTCGCCCAGGCCCGCGGCGCCCAGCAGCGCGTCGCACAGCGCGTGGCCAGCACGTCGCCATCGGAGTGGCCGACCGGACCCTTATCGAACGGCACTTGGATGCCGCCGATCATCAGCTTGCGGCCTTCGGCGAGGCGATGCAAATCGTAGCCAATTGCCGCAGACGCGTCATACTTTCGTTTCGGTCCTGCGTCTTTACGTTCCTGTTCCAGATAAAACCGCGCGAGATCCATGTCGGCGGGACGCGTGATTTTCAGATTTCGCTCCGAGCCCAGCACGACGAAGACGTCGTGCCCGGATCGTTCGACCAGCGCGGATTCGTCGGAGCCGACCACGCCATCTCTTCTGCGCCTTGCGAAAGCGTCGCGCAGCAGCGCGTAGGAAAATGCCTGCGGCGTTTGCGCCAGCACGATGCGTTCGCGCGGAATGGTGGCGGTGATCAGCGCCATGTCTTCGGCGGCAGGCTGGCTGCGCTTCACTTCCTTCACCGTGTCGATCGCCGGAATGCCCAGAATCGCGGCGCCGCGCGGCGCGCGCTTCGGCGATCACGCGATCTAATTGTTCGGGTGTGACGAAAGGGCGCACGGCGTCGTGCACCAGCACAATTTCGGTGGCCGGATCGACTTGCGCCAGCGCGTTGGCCACGGATTGCTGGCGCGTATCGCCGCCGTGCACCACGCGGGCGGGACGGCCGATGGCGGCTTTGGCGACGATTTCCTGCAGCGAGACGATATCGTCGGCGCGGGTGGAGAGGAAAAAATCGGTGATCGCGGTGCAGGCGGCCAGACGGCGCAGGGTGAAAATCACCAGCGGCATGCCGTCGAGTTCGAGAAACTGTTTCGGCAGTATCGGCGCCCATGCGGGTGCCGAGACCGGCGGCGGGAATGATGGCAGCAATGCGGGTCATAGAGGGACGAACAGTCTATCGCAGACGTCGGCGAGCGCAGGGATCTTGGCAAGGCGGAACTCCGCTAATGGCGAGGCACAGAGCTTAGCAGAACGATTCGATTCGGGGCATAGAGCGTGATTGCAGAGGCGGATCGGGTAGAGGGCGCGGGCGTTCGCCGCCGCTGCCGCTTCCCCGGCCGGCTTCCGGCGAAGCGGCCGCTTGCGGGCCGCTTGCCGCCAGGTGAGCGGCTGCGCTGTGCGAAGCGGACGGACTGGCAGGCTGTGGCGCGACGGTCACGCGGAACCTGCTGCTCGCCGCGCTCGTCGTAGCGGCCGAAAATCATTTTGCCGGCGGTGGTCTGGTGCACGGAGGTCACGGTGATGTCGATGGTCTTGTTGATCATTTTGCGCGCGCCATCGACGACCACCATGGTGCCGTCGTCGAGATACGCGACGCCCTGGTTGTATTCCTTGCCTTCGCGCAGGATGAAGACGCGCATGGTTTCGCCCGGGCAGCACGACGGGCTTCAGCGCATTGGCCAGCTGATTCACGTTCAGAATCTCGATGCCCTGCAGCGTGGCGACTTTGTTCAGATTGAAATCGTTGGTGACGATTTTCGCGTCGTAGCGCTTGGCCAGCTCGATCAGCTTCAGATCGACTTCGGGGATCTGCGGGAAATCGTCTTCGGCGATTTGCACTTCCAGGTGCGGCATCTTCTGGATGCGCTGCAGCACTTCGAGGCCGCGGCGCCCGCGCTGGCGCTTCAGCGGATCGGCGGAATCGGCGACGAGCTGCAGTTCGTGCAGAACGAATTGCGGGATGATGACGCGTGCCGTCGAGGAATTGCGCGTCGGCGATATCCGCCACGCGACCGTCGATGATCACGCTGGTATCGAGCAGCTTGACAGAATGCTTGCATGCTGCGTTCGCTGCCGAACACGCCGCCGAAGGCCTGCAGATTGAGCATGTCGCCTTTATTCGCGCCGAGAACCAGGCCGATGTAAGCCATCACCAGAAATGCGGCCAGGCTGAAGAACGAGCGGGTGCTCTCCGGCATGGTGGTGTGCGTCAGAATCAGCGAAGTGAGATAAGCGCCCAGGATGCCCGAGGATCGAGCCGGTGGCGGCGCCGATCAGGCGGCGCAGGCTGGCGCGGCGCAACCGCAGTTCAAAAAGAATGACCGCACAGGCCGAAAAGAAATCCGATAGCCGCGCCGAGTTCTTGCGTCACGCTGAAAGGACGGAAGTGAAAGCCCGCGGCGACGCAGACCGCCAGGAAGACGACGCGAATGCCGAGCATGTCCCAGAAGGAGCCGGCCTGTTCTGTGTGCGGTACCGCGAATGTGCGGTAGGTTTGACGGCTGAGGAATTTTCGGAGGTTACCGAGCTGCTGTGGGCGGTGAGAACTGGGAGTTCGTCTGCATGGTTGCACCTTCAAACATATGCGAATAAGAAGCAGACTGCATCCGGTTATGACACGGTCTCGAACCAAATGTGCGCCGGCAGTATGAAATGCGCGAGCGCGCAGCCGGTACGACGGATATAGCACTGTAGAACATCGTTATGAGATGCGACTAGTATAGCACCGCGCAGAACGGAGTCAATGACCGCGAATCGGGGCGATGGATCGATGCGGACCAAGAGTACGGGACTCTAGACGTAGAATCGCGGAACGCGGCGGCCGAGAGCGCACAGAAGGTCGGAGGTGACCGTGCCGATCTCGGCGGCGACGTCGGAGACTTCGATGTCTTCGTTGCCGTCACTGCCGTAGATGGTGACGATGTCGCCGAGCTTGGCGTTCGGGAACGTCGGTGACGTCCAGCGTGGTGAGATCCATGGAGATGATTCCGACCAGCGGAACGCGCTGGCCGCGGACGAGCGCGCACCCGCGATTGGTGCGCGGCGCGGACGACGCCATCGGCGTAGCCGGCATTGATGACGGCGATGCGCGACGGGCGCTTGGTGACGAAGCGCGCGGCGTAGCCGACGCCTTCGCCCGCCGGGACGTCGCGCAACGCGATGATGCGCGCGCGCAGCGAGAGGCACGGCTCGAGCGGCATCCGGCCCATCACTTCCTGTTTTTTCTGCGGCGGATCGAAGGATTGGTAATAGCCGTAAAGAATCGCGCCGGGACGGACCATGTCCGCCCAGGTGTTGCGGGCGGGCGCAAATCGCGCCGCTATTGGCCATGTGCACGATGCCGGGCGATACGCCCAGTTCGCGCATGCGGTCGAGGCAGGCGAGAAACAGTTTTTCCTGGTCGTCGGTCTGGCCGGCGGTGAAATCTTCGGCGGAGGCGAAGTGCGTGTAGGTGCCTTCGAGCTGGAGGTGGCGACATTCGGTCAGCGCGTGCGCACGAAGGCGTCGACTTCGATCGGCTGAAATGCCGAGGCGGTTCATGCCGGTATTGATCTTCAGGTGAAATGGCACTGCGCGCTTTGCCGCGGAACGATTTGCGCGGCGCGTTCGAGATGATTTGAGGTCGTCGGCGACGCGTAGACGGTCGGCGTTAATTTATTCTTGATCAGGCGCTTTTCTTCGCCGGGCCAGAAACCGGTGAGCAGCAAGAATGCGTTTGGTGAATTCCGGCTTCGCGCAGCTCGATGCCTTCGTTGGCGCAGGTGACGCCGAACCATTCGGTGCCGGCTTTTTGCAGAGCTTTCGCGACGGGCACGGCGCCGAGGCCGTAGGCGTTTGACTTCACGACGGCGAGAATTTTGGCGGCTTGGCGCCGATGTGTTTGCGAATCGACTTCGAGATTGTGCAGGATGGCCTTGAGCGAAATTTCCGCCCAGACCGGGCCGCCCCCGAAATGAATTGGTTTCGACATCGTCTTTTAGAATGCCAGACTCCTTCCTGGGCGGCGCGACGAAAATGCGAAACGGCAGTTAGGGCGCCGCACCGTTTAGGTAAACATCCACTTTGGATTATTGCAGCGCGAAGGCCACTCGAGCTCAACGGTACTCTCGTCCACTGTCGCCTGTAACACATTGATAAGCAGCCACGTTACGGCGATCGTTTCAGGGCGCATGTTCAGTGTCAGGCGCGAACACGCAAGCATTCGACCGAGGCTGCTGCGACACGATCGTGTGGGTTGGGCGACGACGATTGCGTTTATTCGAATGGCGGATGCCGATCCTACTTCTTGAACGCCGCCGGAACTCCAGGCATCGGGCGCGGCTTCTTCGAAGCGCGTGTGGCGCCCGAGGAACACGAAATTCAGGTTGCCGGTGGGGCCGTTGCGCTGCTTGGCGATGATCAGTTCGGCTTTGGCGCGATCTTCTTCCGGCAAATCGGTCTTGTAGAAATTCGGGCGGTTGATGAACAGCACCACGTCCGCGTCCTGCTCGATGGCGCCGGATTCGCGCAAGTCGGCGAGCTGCGGCTTGCGCTCTTCGCGTTCGGGCGCGCGAGTCAGCTGGCTGAGGACCATGATCGGAACTTTCAATTCCTTCGCCAGACCCTTCAGCGCGCGCGACATTCCGGAAACTTCTTCCTGGCGATTGCTCTGGCGGCCGCATGCTGGTCGGGACGCACGAGCTGCAAGTAATCGACGATGATCAGCGACAAGCCGCGGTCGCGCTTCAGGCGGCGAGCCTTCGCGCCCATTTCCATCACGGTGGAGGAGGCGGAATCATCCACCCAGAGCGGCGCTTCGGCCAAATTGGCCAGCGAGCGTGGTCACGATTTTGCCCCAGTCGTCGCGGTCCATGTGGCCGGTGCGGAATTTGTGCGCGTCGACGCGCGCTTCGGAGGCGAGCAAGCGCAGCAGCAGAGACTCCTTGGACATTTCCAGGCTGAAAATCGCGACCGGCTCGCGGTTGCGCACCGCGACATTTCCCGCGATGTTCAGCGCGAGCGCGGTTTTTCCCATCGAGGGGCGCGCGGCGAGGATGATCAGCTCGGAAGGCTGCAGGCCGGCGGTTTCGTTGTCGAGATTGGCGTAACCGGTGGCGAGGCCGGTGATGCGGCGGCCTTCGCTGAAGATTTTTTCGAGGCGCTCGAAATTGTCGCGAACGAGTTCCTTGACGCCGATGAGGCCGGCTTTGACGCGGTCTTCGGCGAGGCTGAAAATTACGGATTCGGCGCGATCGAGAATCACGTCGGCGTCTTCGCCGGCGGCCAGGGCCTGTTCCTGAATCGCGGCGGCGGAGTAAATCAGGCTGCGCAGAACGGATTTTTCTTTGACGATGCGCGCGTAGTGCTCGACGTTGGTGACGCGCGGAATGCCATCGGCGAGCTGCGAAAGGTAGGCGACGCCGCCGGCGGCTTCGAGTTCGCCGCGCTGCGGCTGAGGTCTTCCATCAGCGTGACGATGTCGATGGCTTGCTGCTTCTCGCCGAGCTGCGACCATGCGCTCGAAAATTGGCGGTGCTGCGGGAGGAAGAAATCGTCGGAGCGGAGTTTCTCGATCGCGGCGTTCGAGCGCGTGGTTATCCAGCAGAACGGCGCCGAGAATGCTGCGTTCGGCTTCGAGGTTGTGCGGCAGCGGACGTTCGAGTGATGGTGTCGCCGTGGCCATGTGGTTTCGCTTTTTATTCTGCGCCGAGTGCGGTGACGCGAAAATGCAATTTTGCACGCGGTGAGCGAGCGGAATGCAAGTCTGGCGCAGTGAGGCGGATGCGTCAGCGATCAAGCGCACTGTGGACGCAGTCTGTGGAAAGGCTGTCGAAATGCTGTGAATAAAAAAAAAGCGGCACAGCCCAGGCGCAGAACTGTGAACCGCGTGGGAGCGGGGAACTTACTCTTCTTTTTTGACGGTGACCTTCACCTGGCGCGGTGACTTCGCGGTGCAGCTTCACGGGAACTTCGAATTCGCCGAGGGCCTTGATGGGTTCGGCGAGCACGATCTTCTTCTTGTCGATCTTGAAGCCCTTGGCTTCGAGCGCTTCGGCGATGTCGCCCGAGGTGACCGAGCCGAACAGGTGATCTTCGTCGCCGGCTTTGCGCGAGAACTTCGAGCGAGACGGCGGCGAGAAGCTCGGCGAGCTTCTGCGGCGTCGTCCTTTTCGATGGCTTCCTTCTTGGCGAAAGTGGCGCGCATCTTCTCGAGCCGCTTCATATTGCCGGCGTGGCTTCGAGGGCGAGCTTGCGGGGCAACAGAAAATTGCGCGCATAGCCTTCGGCGACTTCCACGAGCTGGCCGCGGTTTCCGAGCTTTTCGACGTCTTCCTGCAAAATGATCTGCATTTTCCTTACCTCGAGTTTTTTGTGTGATCGACTTCAGTTGCTAGGGCTGTGCGCTTCGTGCGGCCAGCGCGTGAATTCTAGAGTTCGGCGGCGAACGGCAAGCAGCGCGATGTTCTGCGCGCGCTTGATGGCCACGGCCAGCCAACGCTGATGGCGCGCGCAGGTGCCGGTCATGCGGCGGGGAAGAATCTTGCCGCGCTCCTGAATGAACGGCGCGAGGATCTCGGCCTTCTTGTAGTCGATGAAGTCGGCCTTATCGACGCAGAAGCGGCAAACTTTCTTTTTGCGAACGAAGCTGCGCTTGCCGCGCTTGGCCGGGCCGCCGGGACGTCCTCCGGGACCGCCGGGCCGCCGGGACCCGAGTGACGCGGGCCGCCATGGGCCACCGGACCGCCTGGCCGCCGCCCTGAAGGACGAGCCGCCGCGACGGCGCGGACGGTCGATGAGCGGGCCTGCGGAGCCGGTGCAGGCGTGGATGCTGCGAAGCTTGCGTGGTGCGACTGCGGTGTTGTTTCGTCTGCCATGTTCAACTCTCCTAAATTTTTCAGCCGGCCTGCATGAGCGCCGAATGCTCGAGCTGGTTAGCGGCCGCATTGTGCGGCGCGCGGTCGATTGCGAGTCGCGTCTATGCCTGAGGCACGCCGTGGTCGCCGAGGACGGCCGGTGATCGCGGGTGCGCCGGCCGGCGGCAGCGCCGGAGCTACGGTCTTGCGCGGGCGGCGAGCAGCGCGGCGTTCGCGATGGCGCTTCAACTTGTCCTGGCGCTTCAATTCTTCGTCGAGGCGCACGGTCAAGTACTTGATGACGGGATCGGCGACCTTGAGACGGCGCTCGATTTCCTTCACGACTTCGCCGTTCGACGAGCGCACGACCATGTACACGAAATAGCCTTCGCGCAGCTTCTGCACGCGATAGGCCATGCGCTTGCGGCCCCACTTCGCGGTCGATTCTCGACCTTGGCGCCCTTTTCGGCGGCGGTGGATTCCAGCGTGGCGATCACTTTGTCGATGTCCGCTTCCGGCGTATCCGGGCCGGCAGATGAAAATCAAATCGTACAGACGCTCTTCCATGTGTCTCTCGACTCCTCGTCAGTTCGTAGATCTAAAAAATCTGCACGGTACTGCTAATCCGTGATTTCGTCTTCCGACTCCGCGCGGCGATTGAACCGGCGCCATCGCCTTTTGCACGCCGTCGGCCAAAATCAGCTCGACTGCGCTCGGCCGCATCCGACAACCATTTGCAGCGCCGCTTCGCGATCCGGCTTGCGGATCGGAGCGAGCACATAATCCGCCGTGTCGCCCAGCGGATGCTCCGGAGCTGCACACCCATGCGCACGCGAATAAATTCCTGCGAGCCCAGCGAGCCGATGATCGACTTCAGCCCGTTGTGGCCGCCGGCGCTGCCGCGCTCGCGAATCCGAAGCTTGCCCCAGGGCAAAGCCGACTTCGTCGCAGAGCACGATCATTTCCGGCGCGTCGCGCTTCGTACTTCTCGAGCAGCATCCGCACCGAGCCGCCGCTCAGATTCATGAACGTCTGCGGCTTGGCCAGAATCACTTCCTCGCCGGCCATCTTGCCGCAGCCCACCTGCGATTTTGCTTCGGGCCGCGTGACGCGAATGCCGGCCCGCTCGGCCATAGCGTCGATCGCCATGAAAGCCGAGATTGTGCGGCGTCCAGTCGTATTGCGGCGCCCGGATTGCCGAGGCCGACGATGAGTCGTTTGCGATCGCTCACGACTTGCTCGCCGATCCGTGGCGCTGCCGCAGCCGTGTGCTCAGGCCGCAACGCGCGTTACTTCTTCTTCTCGGACTTCTCGGCCTTCGGAGCAGCGGCGGCTTCGCCTTCGTCGCCCTCTTCTTCCTTCTTGCCCTTCTTCATCACTTCGGGCTCGGCTGGAGCGGCTTCGGCAGCCACGGCAGCGTCGGCAGCCGGCTCTTCTTCCTTCTTCAGCACGACGACGTGCGCGATAACGCGCATCGGGTCGGTGATCAGTTTCATTTTCTCGCGGATCGATCGGCAGATCGCCGGCGCGCAGCTGCTTGCCGATCATCATGTTCGGTTACGTCCACGCGGAATTCTTCCGGAATGTCGCCCGGCAAGCACTCGATTTCCACTTCGCGGGTGACGATTTCGAAAACGCCGCCCTGGATCTTCACGCCCTGCGGCTCGCCGATGGTGTGCACCGGCACTCGCACGCGCATGCGGACGTCCATGGCGATGCGGAGCAGATCGACGTGCAGCAAACGTGCCGCTGACCGGATCGACCTGCCAATCCTTCACCATGGCTTTCTCGTCGCCGCCATTGGCCACGTGGACGGTGAAGATGGTGTTGTGGCCGGTCTCCGAGCGCAGAATCTTGGCGACCTGCTTGGCGTTCACGGTGAGCGAGATGGCTTCCTTCTTGCCGCCGTAGAGAACCGCCGGAACCATGCCGGTAGTGCGAGTGCGGCGCGCCGGACCCTTGCCGCGGCCTTCGCGAACTTGCCCTTCTACTTAAATGTTCTGCATGTCTTCATTCCCTCTGCCTCAGTGCAAATCTGCCGTTCTAGACAAATTGCGGATCAGATGAAAAGTTCGCTGATCGACGTTTCTTCGTGAATCGACTGAATCCCGCGCGCCAGCAGCGGCGCCACGCTCAAGCGCTGTGATCTTGGGCAGCTTCCTGGCCTCGTCATTCAACGGCACCGAATCCGCGACCACTACTTCTTCGATCTTGCGACTTCGCAATGCGCTCGACGGCCGGACCGGAAAGCACCGGATGCGTGCAAGCCGCGTAAACTTTGGTCGCGCCGTGTTCCAGCAGCGCCTCGGCGGTCTTCACCAGCGTGCCGGCGGTATCGATGATGTCGTCGATCACCAGCGCCGGACGGCCTGCCACGTCGCCGATCAGGTGCATCACTTCGCTGACGTTCACATCGATGCGGCGTTTGTCGACGATGGCCAGCGGCGCGTCGATCTTCTTCGCGAAATAGCCGGGCGCGCTCCACGCCGCCGGCATCGGGCGAAACGACGGTCATCGGACCGAGATTCTTCTTCTGAAAATATTCCACCAGCACCGGCGACGCGAACAAGTGATCCACCGGGATGTTGAAATATCCCTGAATCTGCGGCGCGTGCAGATCGAGAGTCAGCACGCGGCTCGCTCCCGCCGTTTCCAGCAAATCCGCGACCAGCTTCGCCGAGATCGCCACGCGCGGGCGATCTTTGCGATCCTGCCGCGCGTACGGGTAATACGGAACCACCGCGCGTAATGCGCCAGGCCGACGCGCGCTTGAACGCGTCGATCATGATCAGCAGCTGCATCAGGTTGAAATCCACCGGACTGCAGCAGGGCTGCACCACGAAAACATCGGCGCCGCGCACATTTTCCAGAATCTGGTAGCGCGTTTCGCCGTCGCTGAAACTTGCCGTGTTCCGCCTGGCCCAGAGGCACGCCCACATACTCGCAAATCGCATTGGCGAGGCGCGGGATTCGCAGTTCCGCAGAAAATTTTGAATTTGTCGTCGGCCAAAACGTTTCCTCAAGATGGCTAACGGCTAGCGCGCACGCCAACCCATAGCGCGGCCATACTTCGTCCCTGGATATGGTTTCAACGACGAAAACCGAATCTTCCGGGAACGCACGAGCGGATCGACGCGCCTGCGCTGGGTTTCGGAATACTCCGAACACCGCCGACCCGCTACCCGCCAGCGCGGCATCTGCGGCTCCTCGCTTGAGCAATCCGGCCCGAATTTCTCCGAGGCGCGGGTGACGGCGGAAAACCGGACTCTCGAAATCATTCGAGAGAGGCGCTTCCTGCCGGCTCCAGCACAGAGCGCAGAACCTCAAGATTTTAGGGGGTTCTGAGTCGTTTTGTCAATTCCGCGGAGACCCACTGTAGGCGTCCTTGGTGCTGACGCCGATGCCGCTGGGGGAGACGACCACGATGTGGCGCTTCGGGAGATCGGGCAGCGGGTAGATTTCGTCGCCGCGATTTACGGCCAGGGCGCGGCCGCCGAAGAGGAAAAAGGGCACGTCGGCGCCCAGGCTGGCGGCGATTTCGATCAGTCGCGCCAGCGGCAGGCTCGCTTCTGGTGAGGCGCAGCATGGCCGATGAGCGCGGCGGCTGCGTCGCTGGAGCCGCCGCCGAGGCCGCGCGCGACGGGAATTCTTTTTTCGAGGTGACGCGTGAGACTGCCGCGCAGTCCGAATTCGCGCTGGCAATCGCGTCGATCGCGCGGTACGACCAGATTGTCGGGGCCCGATGGGCAGCGCCGGATCGTCTCGATGTCGAAGAAGCTGAAATAGTCCGGATCACGCGTCGAGCGAAAGCTGCGAGCGTGTCGTGCAGCGAGATGGTTTGAAAAATGGTGCGCAGCTCGTGATAGCCGTCCGGGCGCTTGCCGATGACGTGCAGACACGAGATTCATTTTCGCGAACGCGGGCAGGCGCACGATCTTTTCGCGTGTTCGGACGAGTTTCATGCGGGAGAGCTTACTGCGGTTTGGGCGCGTCCGGCGAAGTTTTCTGCGCGGTGCGGCGCTTCAGAGTTTTCAGCTGCGCGTCGAGTCTCGTTCACCTTGTCCGGCTTCGTAATCGGCGGGCACGGCCTTCTGCCATTCAGCGAGCGCACGCTCCCAGATTCCGGCGGCGCGATCGGTCTGGCCCATCTTGGCGTACACATCGCCGAGGTGCCCGAGGATCGTGGGGTCGTGCATCTGTCGTGTTCGGACGGCCTTGCGGAGATTTTCTTCGGCTTCGGTGAGCTTGTTCTGTTTGTAGTAGGCCCAGCCCAGGCTGTCGAGGTACGCGCCGTTGGTGGGCTCCTGCGCCACGGCTTGCTGAATCATCGCAGTGGCTTCGTCGAGACGCACGCCGCGATCGGCCAGCATGTAGCCGTAATAGTTCAGCATCGGCGCATTGTTCGGATTCGACGTCCAGCACTTTGCGGAATTCCTGCTCGGCCAGATCGAATTTCTTCTGGCGCTCGTAGATCGCGCCCAGCATGAACCAGGCGGATTCTTTGCTCTCGCTGTCGTGCGACAATTGCTCGGCCTTCTGCGCGGATTGTCTCGGCTTCCGCATATTTCTTGCCGCGTTCCTGCACTTGCGCGAGATTCAAATAGATTTCCTGGTCGCTGTCGTTTCCGCGCAGCAGGCCGCTGAGCAGCTTCGTGGCGGCATCGGCGTCGGCCTTTTCGCCGTAGAGCATGGCCAGGGTGACGGTGAGCTTCGGGATCTTTCGGCGAAGCGTCGAGCAGCTTTTTGGTTTCGGCGATGGCCCGGTCGATGTCGCGATTTTCGCGGTAGGTATCGATCAGCAGCATCTGCGCCGCGTTTCTGGGCTTCGGGGCCGAGCTTGGCCATGTCCTGGTATGTGCTGAATCGCGAGCGGTATAATTCTGTTCTTCGCGGTAGGCGTGGCCGAGCTGCTCGTAGAGAATCGCGAGGGCGTTGGGATTGTTATCCACGCTGACGGCGCCGTTTCCGGCGGGCCCGGCGGTGTCGGGCTGGCACCTGGCTCTTCACGCCGGCAATCGCGTCGGTCAGAACTTTCACGGCGTCTTCGTAGCGGCCCTTGTCTTCGTACAGCAGGGCTTCGTTGTAGAGGACTTCCAGGCTGCCGGGCGAGAGCTGCTTGGCGCGCAGCAGGCTGATTCGGCCTGATCGAATTTTCCCAGGCGGCGGTAGAGCTGGGCCATGCGCAAATAATTCTCGCGATGTGCCGGGCTCGACTTCGGAGAGCTTCTTGAACTGTTCGAGCGCTTCGGCGTATTTATTTTGCTGCCATCAAGCGCCTGCGCGAGGCCGTGCAGATGGCCGGGATCGTCGGGATCTTCATCCGCCGCTTTGCGGTAGGCCTCTTCCGACTTCGGGATAATCCTTTGCCTGCGAGTAGGCGTCGCCGAGCAGGTCGTACACTTCGGGAGAAGAGGAATCTTCCGGCGGCGTCGGAGAGAATCTTCATCGCTTCCTGCGAGCGGCCTTCGTCCATCAGGAGCTGGCTCAATTGTTCGAGCGCCGGGCCGTTGCCGGGATCGCGCTGCAACATGCCGCGCAAAACTTTTTCGGCGTCGGTGTGCTGATTTTCAAAACGGTACAGGCGCGCGAGCCACAGCGCGGAATAAGCGTCGTCCGGCTGAATTTTCAGAATGGCCTGGAATTGCTTCGATCGCCTTGGCCAGATTTTCTTTCTGGGACGTCGCCGGCGTCCTGATCGCCGAGCGTGCGGACGTAGATGCGCGCGAGCAAACGGTGCGCGTCTACGTTGTCCGGGTCGAGCTTCAGGACGGCGCTGGGCCTCCTCGACCGCTTCGCGAATCTGCTGCGACTTGGCGTAGATTTCGGCCAGGCGTTCCATGATCACGGCGAATTCGGCGCCAGTTCGAGCGCCTTTTTGTAAGTGTCGATGGCTTTGGTGGCCAGCTCGGATTCGCCGGAGGCTTCGTACTGCTGCTCGGCGAGGTGGCCCATCATGAAATAGTAGTAGGCATCGCCGCGGGCGGCATCGTCGGCTGGATCTGAGCGGCGGCCGCTCTGGTTTCGTCGAGGCTGGCGACTGCGAATTCTGTGCAGGTGAATCCGACGCTGGGTCGGCCGGATGGCCGATGACCGGGTTTTGCGCGCGCACCACGGTGGCGCCGCCTAAAACTGAGGCGATGGAGAAAATGGCGATTGGTATGGTAGTTTTCATTCGGTTAATCACAGACTCCATTATGGTACAGGCGCGCCAAAGCGTCAAAATAATCGCGGGGCGCGGTTTCGGCGAGACTTCGCGACGCAGCTAAAGTTTGACGCAAAATACCGTCGTAGGGATACGCGACGCTTCGTATTATTCTGCAAATCGTGTAGTGTGCAGGGATTAGGACGGGCCAGCGACTGGAGGGATTTCGCGGATGCGGGCTGAAAAAGTGTTGTCGGATTGTTGCCGGTACTTGCGCTCGCGCTATTTCCGGTGATTTGGCCGGGTCACAGCGCCTCGGGCATGTTCTTACCAGCAGAATTCCAAGAGCGGCGCGTCGTCCGAGGTGTCAGCGCCGCCTTCCGACGCCTTCCACGGCAACCTGGAGAATTTCGCGTGGCTGGAAGGCCGCTGGCGCGGTGAATGGGGACCGCGGATCGCGGAACAGGTTTGGTTTCCGCCCAAGGCCGGCGTGATGGAAGGGATGTTCCGCGTGCTGGAGACGGACAAAACTCTGGTGATTGAACTTTTCACCCTGGTGCAGAAGCCCGACGGAGTGAAGTTTTACTTCCGGCATTTCACGCCCAGCCTGGCGCCGTGGGAAAAATCCGAAGCGACGGTTTTGAATCTCGCGAGCATCGACGCCAAGAAAATGATTTTGAGAATCAGTGTGAACGGAATGCCGAAGTCCGCGATCTGGACGCGGGTCGATGCGGATACTTACTCTTATCACGCCCAACTGGTTCCGGACACGGGCGATCCGCAGGAACATCGAAATCACCTACAAGAGGCCAGCCCGCTTTTGGTTCCGCGAGTTAGTGGCGGAAATGCCGCACGCCCGAAAAAACCATAGCCATATCGTATTTGTTGGCCATGGCGATCACTTCGCCGTCGCCTTTGGAGCCGCCGGGCTGGATCACCGCGGTAGCGCCCGCTTTCGCCCGCTTCTTCCACGCCATCCGGGAAGGGGAAAAACGCGTCGGACGCGACCACGCTGCCCGGCGAGCGAAAGTTTCGCCGTGGCCGCTTTGATCACCGCGATTTTCACGGAATCGACGCGGCTCATCTGGCCGGCGCCGATGCCCACGGTTTGGCCGTCGCGCGCGAAAACGATGGCGTTCGACTTGACGTGCTTGCAGACTTTCCAGCCGAAGAGCAGGCCGCGCATTTCTTCGGCGCTGGGCGCGCGCTCGGTGGCGACCTTCAGTTCCGCTTCGGTTAGCTCGTGCTGGTCCGGATCCTGCACCAGCATGCCGCCGGAAATTCGCTTCATGTCCATTTCATGCACGGCTTCGCCGCGCTGCATTTCGAGCAGGCGCAGATTTTTCTTGGTGGCGAATTTTTCCAGCGCGGCGGGTTCGAATCCCGGGGCCACGATGCATTCCACGAAAAGTTTGGAGACTTCTTCGGCCGTGGCCGCGTCGAGCGGGCGATTGAAGGCGATCACGCCGCCAAAAGCGGAAATCGGATCGCAAGCCAGAGCTTTCAGGTAGGCATCGACCAGAACATCCTGCTCGGCGGCGCCGCAGGGATTGTTGTGCTTGATGATCGCGACCCCGGGCCGGTGAAATTCCGCGACCAGCGCCCAGGCCGCATCCAAGTCGACCAGATTATTGTAGGAAAGTTCCTTGCCCTGCAGCTGCTTCGCGCCGGCCAGTCCGGACGCAGATCGTTCCCGCCGGAATGTAAAGGGCCGCGGCCTGGTGCGGATTTTCTCCGTAACGCATCGACTGGCGGCGTTCCAGCGAGATGCTAATTCGCTCCGGCAATTTCTCCAGCTCGCCGATGGACGATTGCGCCATCGGTCGAGCGTGAGGCGTTCCAGTTCGGTGGCGATTTCGCCGTCGTAGCGCGCCGTGCGCGCGTAGGCTTTGCGCGCCAGGATTCAAGCGCGTCTGCAAGGCTCAGCTCACCGTTGCTCGCGGAGTTCGGCAACGATTGCCGCATAATCGTCGTGGTCGGTGACCACTCCGACGCTCTGAAAATTTTTCGCCGCGGAACGCACCATGGCCGGGCCGCCGATATCGATATTTTCGATCAGTTCGTCCGCGGTCACGCCGGGCGTGGCAGCGGTGGCCGAAAATGGATAGAGATTCACCACCACCAGGTCGATCGGCTCGATTTCATATTCAGCGACCTGGGCTCGATCGTTGGGCTTGCTGCGCTGAAAAAGTATCCCACCGTGCACTTTGGGATGCAGCGTTTTCACCCGGCCGCCCAACATTTCCGGCCAGCCGGTCAATTCCGCCACGTCGCGAACCGCTACGCCCGCTTCGCGCAATAGCTTCGCGGTTCCGCCGGTGGAAACAATCTCGACGGATAAGGAAGCGAGTTCCCGCGCAAAATCCACAATTCCGGTCTTGTCGTAAACGCTGATCAGCGCCCGTTCCATCGCCATAGGCTCCCGCCACAAATAAATTTCCACGCAGAAAAATGCCTGGTCAGTGTAAGCGTTTGCGGAAAAAAGTGGTAGCGGCGGGCCGGGCTGCAGAATTGGGCGGAGTGGCGTTTTGATTTATCGCGAATTCGTAATTCGGCGAGGCCCGGAACAATTTTAGAAAGGACCGCGTGCAGCGTGAAACAGCGTTAGCTGGAGACTCGGGCCTTCAATTTGACGTGGCCGTTTTCGATACTGACGGTGTATTCGATTTCCCGGCCGCCTTTATCCTTCAGGTCCTGGGTTTTCTTCTGCACGAACCGCTCAAAATCCTTCAGGCTCGGCACGCCCGACTTCTCGCCGGTCTCCGTACGCGCCAGGACCAAATGCTGGTACAGCGTTTCGACTTTCTCCGTCTCACATTCCGGATCGGATAGAGCCAACGCGAAACGTGCTGTGTGCCGGTCTGGCTTCCGCGGCACGGGCCGAAGCTTCCGCCGAGGCATGCGCCACCGCAACGGCGTGTTCCGCGGCGGTCACCGCCGGCGCTTCCGGCTGCTCCGGTGGTTTCACCGCGGCGGCCTTGCGCGCCCGCTCGGCTTCGATGGCTTTGGCTGCGGCGCCAAAGTGGTGCGGCGAGGTTCCGTTTTCCTTCTGCGCCAATTTCTTGCGCCACATGTCGTGGTATTTGGCGTAGGTCTGGGAAAGGTTGCTGTAGCGAAAGCGCTGGCCCGAAGAGAATTCCGCGGCGCGGTCCGAATATTTTTTCAGCATCACTTCCAGGCGCCACTGGGTATCGGTGGGCGGCCGCGACCGGCCCCCGCCGAAGTACTGCTCGTACTCGATTTTGAGCGTACGGATATCGCGCTCAATGCTGTTCAGGTCTTCGTCGATGGTCGCCATGGTCGGGGTCTGAGGCCCCAAGGAGGGGCGGAGATAGCCTGAGATGAGCGTAAATTGCCGCACGGAAGAGGTCAACGCGGGCGAATTTCGCGATGTCGCAAAGGGAAATGACCGAAAGGCCAGTGGCCAGGCCGATTGCCACCCTCGTTCGCGCTGTGTTTCAATAGCTGAATAATGGCTTCCTCACACGATTCCGCCGCCAAATCGAGTTCGGACGCCGTCGCGGCTGCGCTCCGCGCGCTGCCCTCGGTGGATGAATTGCTGGGACGGCCGCGCATGGCGGCGCTGGTGCAAAAATCGGGACGCAAGCTGGCGACCTCCGCGATTCGCACCGTGTTGTCGGAAGCGCGCAAACAAATCGGTACGCAAGCTTCCGGCGCTTCCGGCGCAGCAGTCGATTCCAGGAATGACGACGTACTGGAATCGCTGGTTATTTCCGAGGTGGAGAATATTCTGGCGCCGTCGCTGCGTCGCGTGATTAATGCCACCGGCGTCGTGCTGCACACCAATCTGGGACGCGCGCCGCTCGCGCGGCAGGCGGTGGCGCGGATCGTCGCCACCGCGTCGCTTTACAACAATCTGGAATACGATTTGGCGCGTGGGAACGCGGCAAGCGGGACGCGCATACCTCGCGGCTGCTCGCGGAACTTTGCGGACACGGAATCGGCCATCGTCGTCAACAACAATGCCGCGGCGGTTTTTCTGGTTCTGCACGCGCTGGCCAAGGGCGACGAAGTGATCGTTTCGCGCGGCGAGCTGATCGAAATTGGCGATGGATTTCGTATCCCGGACATCATGGCCGAAAGCGGGGCGGTGCTGCGCGAAGTGGGCACCACCAACCGCACCAGCATTCGCGATTACGAAGACGCGATTAACGACCGGACCCGGCTGCTGCTACGTGTGCATCCTTCGAATTTCCGGATCGACCGGATTCACCGACCGCCCGTCGCTGGAGGAACTGGTGGCGTTGGGCGAAGAAATTGCATTTGCCGGTGTATGAGGATCTCGGGTCGGGCTGCCTCGCCGATTTGACCGCCAGCGGGAATTTCGGAGCCGGTGGTGCGGACCAGCTGCGAAGCAGGCGTTTCGGTGATGACCTTCAGCGGCGACAAGCTGCTGGGCGGGCCGCAGGCGGGGATTATCGCCGGGCAAAAAGAAATCGTGGAGCGCATCCGGCGGAATCCGCTGTTTCGCGCGCTGCGCGTGGACAAGCTGACCATCGCGGCGCTGGAAGCGACGGCTGAAATCGTATTTGCGCGGGGCGCTGGATGAAATTCCGGCGCTGCGGATGATTCGGCTGAGTGCCGAAGAGATGCCAGACGAGGAGCGAGAAATCTTGTGGGCGAAATTGCGGACCGCTGCTGCCGGACGATGTGGCGATTCAGATTCGAGCCGGGATTTTCGGTGATCGGCGGGGTTCGACGCCGGATCAGCAAGTCTGCCTCGTCTGTGATCGCGATTGCGAGCGCCACGCATACGGCGAACCAACTGGAACGAGACTGCGCGGCGGCCCGAACGTGCCGGTGATTGCGCGGATTGAGGATGGGCGCGTCGATTTCGATCTGCGCACGGTGCATGCGAGGCATCGAAGAGGCGATCAGCTGATGCGCTGGATCTGCGCGCGGTGCAGAGTCGAAGAGCGAGCCGGAGTTGAACGCCCGCCTGGAGCAGCACTGTCCGTGCAATTTTAGTTTGGCTGAACTATTGGCGGTTGATGACGCCGGCCACGCACGCCGGCGCCGAATCCGTTGTCGATATTCACCACGCTGACGTTGGACGCGCAACTGTTCAGCATGGCGAGCAGCGCGGTCAGCCCGCCAAAGCTGGAACCGTAGCCGGTGCTGGTGGGCACGGCGATCACCGGCGCGGCGACCAACCCGGCGACGACGCTGGGCAGCGCACCTTCCATTCCCGCGACGCAAATGATCACGCGAGCTTCGGTGAGTTGCTCGGCGTGTTCGAGCAGGCGATGCAGTCCGGCGACGCCGACGTCGTAAATCGCTTCGGCGCGATGGCCCATCATGCGCGCGGTGACGAGCGCTTCTTCGGCGACGGGAATGTCGCTGGTGCCGGCGGTGACGACCAGGATCAGACCCTTGCCGTGCGCTTCGCGCGAACGTTCGATGGTGATGGCGCCGCGACAATTCGTGGAATTGCGCGGACTTCGCGACGCTCTTGCGACGGCGGCGAAAATCTTGCGGTCGCCGTGGGTGATCAGAATATTGTGCGAGGATTTTTCGCGAAGCATGCCGCGGACGATTGCCTCGACCTGCTTGGGTAGTTTTCTTGCGGCCGAAAATCACTTCGGGAAAACCCTGGCGGATGCGAGCGGTGATGATCGATTTTGGCGAAGCCCAGGTCTTCGAAGGCAATTGGCGCAGCTTTTCGACGGCCGCATCCATCGGATCGCACCGGTCTTTACGGCTTCGAGAAATTTGCGAACTTCGGTTCATTCATGTGGGAGTAATCACTGGCGCGGATGGAACGGCCGGCAGGGCGCGCCTCGGATTCTAACATGCCTAACGGCGAGTCGCCCGGCCTTCCGCGGCCCCGAAGAACCCTTGGGCGGTCACGAATCGTGCTAGATTCGCGCGCAATTGGGCCACGCGCACCGAGTCCGGCAGCGCAACATCACGCGATTTCACGGAGGAACGCACATGTATCTGCTCTGGGAAATCATCATCGGGATTCTGGCCGGCTTTCTCGCGGGCAAATTGGTAAAGGGCTCCGGCATGGGGATTTTGCTCGATTTGGTGGTCGGAATCGTGGGGGCGATTCTGGGCGGATGGATTTTTGGTTTGCTGGGTCTGGCGACGTACGGGCTGCTGGGCCAGTTGGTGATGGCCACGGTAGGCGCGATGGTGCTGTTGCTGATTGTGAAAGCGATCAAGAAATAGTAATCTGCAGCGAAATCTCTGGAGCGCCTTCCGCGATCAGTTTGCGGAAGGCGCTCCAGCGCGGTTGCGCGAGCGTTCTAACGTGCGTTAGTTTTCCGCTTTGCCGCTCACGTCCACCACGGTGACCGTTCCGTATTTCGCCAGCACGTCTTGAATCTGCTTGCGGTCTCCGACGCAAACCCACTGCACGTGGTCGAGGTCCACGTACTTTTTCGCGGCGGCCTGCACCGCCGGCCGCGTCGATCGAGCCGATGTGGTCGGGATACTTGTCCCAATAATCCGCGGGCAAGCCGTAATACTGCACGGTCAGCCAGTCGTTGATAATCTGCGCCGGCTGTTCGAGCGATAGCGCGAAATTCGCGATGATCGCGCGATGAGCGTCGTCGAGTTCGGCTTTGCGGCATCGGCTCGTTGTTGATTTTCTTGTATTCGTAGATGAACCGATCCATCGCTTCGCCGGTCACCTGGGTGCGCACCGGCGAGTAGGCCAGCCAATCGCCGGGGTATATGTCGGCGCTGAAACGGCTGTAGGCTCCGTAGGTCAGGCTGTGCTCCTCGCGCAGATCGAGAAAGAGCCGCGACTGCGGTCCGCCGCCAATGACTTGATTCATGACGGCCAGTCCGTAATATTCCGGGCTGGTGCGCTGAATGGTTCGGTCGCCGCCGAAAATAACGGTCTGCACCGAGCCGGGACGATCGACCAGGGTGATTTTGGTGGGCTGCGGCGGAGCCGTCGCCGGAAATTTCGTCAGGGGCTTCGGCCGCGCCTGTCCAGCCGCCGAAATATTTTTCAATCAGTGACTGCATCGCCGCAGCTTTGAAATCGCCAGTGATGCCCAGGATCGAGTTTCCCGGGACGTAATGCTTGTCGTGAAATTGTTTCAGATGGTCGACGCTGATTTTCTCGATGGATTCTTTGCTGGCCGAGGCAATGGCCATCGGGGTATCGCCATAGATCACCCGCTTGAATGCCTGCTGGGCCAGGAATGTGGGATTGGAAAGCCGCTGCTCCAGCGTCGCGCCTTCGGTCTGTTTGAACTTGGCCAGTTCATCCGCCGAAAACGCGGGATGCAGGACCACGTCGCTCATCAGGTCCAGGATTTTGCGGCGCGTCGCTGATCAGGCCAGACGCGTCGACGGTGGTATAGCTGGCGCCAAAGCGCGAGGTGGCATCCAGGCTGGCGCCCAGCGATTCCACTTCGTTGGCGATTTGCGCGCTGGTGCGCTTCGCGGTGCCTTCGCGCAGCATGCCGGCGGTGAACGAAGCCACACCCGGCAGATCCTGCGGATCGGCGAGTTGGCCGGGGCGAATCCACATGGTAAAGGCCACGGTCGGCAGTTTGTGATCTTCCTGCAGCACCAGCGTCAAACCGTTTTTCAACTTTCACGACCGTCGGCCGCGGCAACTGCACGCGCAGGATTTCTTTGTTGACGGGCGCGCGGTTCAGTCGTTCCACCTTGCTGACGGAAGTGCGCTTTATCCTGGCCTTGGGCCGAGCCGCGTGCGGACTAACCAAAGCGACGGCCGACAGAACAGCGGAGACCGCGAACGTGTTTCGTGCGAGGCGCGAAAACATTCGGTTTGCTCCGGCAGCCTGGATTTGGAGTTTCGAATCCTTGATCATCGCAACGCTCATTGCGCCCCCTTCGAGCCGGCATTGGCGTCCGCCGCCGGATAGGTGATTACCACCGTGCGCTGGTCCGTCGACCAGATATTTTTTGATCACCGCGTTGACCTGCTCGACAGTCACCGCGTTCCGTTTTTCCTGAATGGTGTTGATCAAGTTGGGATCGTTGAAATACACGGCGTAATTGCCGATCAGCATCGGCGGTGCGCAAAGCCGAGCGCCGCCGTTCGATGAACTGAAGCAGCAGCTCGCGTTTCGCTTTGGCGAGTTCCGCCGGCGTAATGCCGGTTTTCAGCACCGCCGCGATTTCGTCGTCGATTCGCCTTTTCCAGGTCTTCGATTTTCACGCCCGGCCGCGGATTCGCCGAGATGTACAGCTGGCTGATGCCGATGCGGCGCGTCGGCCTGCACTGAAACTCTGGAGGCGAGCTGCTTGTCCTTCACCAGGTGCTGATAGAACCGCGAGCTTTCGCCCTGGCCCAGAATGATCGCCAGTTGCTCGCGCGGCGTAATTCTCCGGCGTGTTGCCGGCGGGAACGTGATAGGCGATGTCGATCTGCGGCAAGCGCGCCAGCGGATCGTAAATCATTTCGCGGCGCTCGCCGTAATGCGGCTCGTCCGTCAAATCCACGTTCGGCGGCGTGGGCTGCGACGGAATCGCGCCAAAATATTTCTTCACCTTGCGCCAGCGCCTCGTCCGGATCGAAATCGCCGACCAGAGTCAGCACCGCGTTGTTGGGCGCGTAGTAAATCCGGAAAAAATCCTTAACATCGTCGATGTTCGCCGCGTTCAAGTCGCTCATGGACCCGATGGTGGAGTGTTTGTAGGCGAAGTTGTCGTAGGAAAGGTTGTCGACGTCGAGCTGCGCGCGGCCGTAGGGCTGGTTGTCGATGCCCTGGCGGCGCTCTTCCTGCACCGCGTTGCGCTGGTTATCGAGATTGGCCTGGGTGATGTTCAGCGCGCGCATGCGGTCCGCTTCGAGGAAAAGTCCCAAGTCCAATTGATTCTTGGGCAGCTCTTCGAAGTAGGTGGTGCGGTCTTCGTTGGTGGTGCCGTTCATGCCGCCGCCGTTATTGCAGCACCAGGATGAAGTGCTCGCCTTTGCCAACATTTTCCGAGCCTTGAAACATCATGTGCTCGAAAAGGTGGGCGAAGCCGGTGCGGCCGGGGCGCTCGTTGCGGCTGCCGACGTTGTAGCAGACGTCAATCGCAGTAAACCGGCGCGGAATGATCCGGCACCAGGATCACGCGCAGGCCGTTTTCCAGCTTGGTCTCGCGCGAATTCGAGCTGCGGCAATTTCAAATCGTCGTCGCCCGGCGATGCGTTCAACGCCGTTACGAATCCAGCTGATGCGATGACTCCTAGAATGGCGGCTAGACCCAACCGGCACTTTCCCATCCGACCTGCACTCATTGACGTGCCCTCCATACGGCGGCGAATATTCTCTAACTTCAGATGGCTGAACGCAACTTACGACGTACCGGGTTACGAATTGGGGTGCGCGAACGCTTGCAGTATTTTCAAAAAATATGACCCGGATGGATTTTGCGGCTTACTATGCCGGAGGGCGCAACTAGACTAAAATTCGAGCAATCGCCATGGCCAATTCCAGCCGGCAAAAGCATAACCGTGGGCATCACCGGGGCGAGCGGGGCGATCTACGCCCAGGCGGTTCTGCGCTTGCTCGACGCCGATCCTGGCGTGGAGCGTGTGTATCTGGTCGCGACGGAAACCGGTATGCGGCTGCTGGCGACCGAACTTGGCTTGTTCCGACCGAACCCAAGAAACTCGCGTCGATGCTGACCGGAACGGCCGCAACGAAAATTGATTTTCTGCCGAATAAAGACATCGGCGCGATCATCGCTTCGGGAAGCACCCTGGTCGACGGCATGGTGGTGATCCCGTGCTCGGCGGGAGCCATGGGCGCCATTGCGGCGGGGACCGCGAGCGATTTGCTGACCCGCGCCGCCGATGTTTGCCTGAAGGAACGGCGTCCGCTGGTGCTGTGCCTGCGCGAAACTCCGCTGAACCGGATCCACCTGGAAAATATGCTGCGGGTGCACGACGCCGGAGCGGTGGTGATGCCGGCCATGCCCGCGTTCTACTACGCGCCGAAGACGATCGACGATCTGGTGGAGCAGTATTGCTGCCGCGTGCTGGCGCAGCTGGGCTTGCCGCAGGAGAAGCAATACGCTGGAAGGGCGGCCCGCCGCGAAGCGCGAGCGAATCAGGGAAAGATACGATGTCTAGATCGGCGACGGACAACAATCGAAAGCAGGCTCGCGCAAGATCGCGTGGCGACGGTGCTCGAAATGATTAAGTTCGAGCACTCGGTGTTCGCGTTGCCGTTTGCGCTGGTGGGCGCGCTGCTCGCGGCGCGCGCCGGCGGACACGTATCCCGACCTGGCGGCAACTTTTGTGGATCGTGGTCGCCATGGTTGGAGCGCGTTCCGCGGCGATGACCATGAACCGGATCGCCGACGCGCGATTACGACGCGCGGAATCCGCGCACCGCCAACCGCGCGCTGCCCAAAGGCGAACTGTCGCGTCGGCTTTGCGTGGCTGTTTACCATGCGTCGCTTCCGCGGTGCTGGTCATCGCGGCGTGGCAATTGAATCCGCTGGCGCTGAAACTTTCGCCGGTGGCGCTGGCGGTTCTGTTCTTCTATTCGTACACGAAGCGATTCACGTCGTTGGTCGCACTTCGTTCTGGGGTTTTGCCTGGGCATGTCTCCGGCGGCGGCCTGGATCGCGATTCGCGGATCGCTCGACTGGCGCATGCTGATTCTGTGCGCCGCGGTGACTCTGTGGGTGGGCGGATTCGACGTGCTGTACGCCTGCCAGGATGTGGAGTTCGACAAATCCGCGGGGCTGTATTCCATTCCGAAAAAATTCGGAATCGCGCGGGCGCTGCTGATCGCGCGCGCCATGCATGTGGTGATGGTTGCGCTTGCTGGTCTGGCTGGCGCTGAGTTTCCATCTGGCGTGGCCGGCCTGGGTGGGAATCGGCGTGGTGGCGGCGCTGCTGGCCTACGAACATTCGCTGGTGAAGCCGAACGACCTGAGCAAAATGAATGCTGCGTTTTTCACGGTGAATGGCTATATTAGTTTATTGTTCCTGCTCTTCTGGGGAGCTGCGGCTATCGTGATCGCATCCTGATAGCACGTGTCTTAGGCTCAGACGCAGCACAGGAAGCTACGTAAATGACTACCGCGATTGAACTTACAGACTTGAAGCTCAGCGACGCCGTCTCGAACCGGTCGCCCGAAAGTTCTGGCCGGCGAGCGCCTTGACGCCGGAAGACGGCCTCGCGCTCTATCGAATCGCACGATCTTCTCGGCGTGGGCTGGCTGGCCAATTACGTGCGCGAAAAAAAGCACGGCAACGTCACCTATTTCAACGTCAACCGGCACATCAATCCCACGAACGTCTGCGTGGCGCACTGCAAGCTTTGCGCCTTTGGGCGCTCGCCGGATTCGCCGGGCGCGTATACCTTTTCGCTCGGATGAAATTTACAGCGCGCGCGCGGAGAGGCGTGGCCGAAGGCGCCACGGAATTCCACATCGTCGGCGGACTGCATCCGGATCTGCCGTTCGAGTTTTATCTCGATCTGATTCGCGGGCTGAAGCAGCGCTATCCGCAAGTGCATCTGAAGGCTTTCACGATGGTCGAAGTGCGGCTATTACGCGCGCATCTCGAAACTCTCCATCCGCGACACGCTGCTGGCAATGAAGGAAGCGGGCGTGGATTCGCTGCCGGGCGGCGGCGCCGAAATTTTTCATCCGCGCGTGCGCAAGATTATTTGCGATCACAAAGTCAGCGGGCAGCGCTGGCTGGAAATCGCGCGCACCGCGCACGAAATCGGGCTGCGCTCCAACGCGACCATGCTTTACGGGCACATCGAAACGCTCGGAAGAGCGCGTGGATCATCTGGTGCAGCTGCGCGAAACGCAGGATAAGACCGGCGGCTTTGTGACGTTCATCCCGCTGGCAGTTTCATCCGGCGAATACCGCCCTGGCGCATATTCCGCCGCCGACCGGGCTTCGACGATCTGAAAACGATCGCGGTCTCGCGCCTGATGCTCGACAATTTCGATCACATCAAGGCGTACTGGATCATGCTGACGCCGCGCATCGCGCAGATCGCCCTGCGCTTTGGCGCGAACGATCTGGACGGCACCGTGGTCGAAGAAAATATTTATCACGACGCCGGCGCGACGACGCCGGAATACATGACGCGCGCCGAACTCGAGCGGCTGATTCGCGCCGCGGGCCGCGTGCCGGTCGAACGCGACACGCGTTACAACCCGGTGGACCGCATCAAGAATCCGTTCCCCACGCCCGTGGCGAAACGGACTGAAAACTTCATTCCGGAAACTTCACTTACACTGAACGTCTAACATCTAAACGTACAACTCTGGGCGCGATTTATTCCGCAGTGCCGATCAACTGCACGTGAATCGAGCGTTCGCGCGGGCCATCGAGCTCCGCGAGCAGGATGGACTGCCAGCCGCCCAGCGCCATCTCGCCATTGCGCACCGGAACTGAAATCGTGTGGCCCAGAACCATGGCGCGCAAATGCGCGTCAGCATTCTGCCGGCTGCATTCGGAAAGTCTGGGATCATTGTGGCGCCAGTAATCCATGCGCCCGACCAGACGCTCGAGGAAAGTTTTGATGTCGTCCAGCAACGCCTGCTGGAATTCGTTGATGAACACGGCGGTGGTGGTATGCAGGGACTGCACCAGAATAAGACCCGCTTTCATTCCATTCTTGCGAATCACTTCATTCAAATCTTTCGAAATATTAATCAGCTCGAGTCGTTCCCGGGTTTGGTAGCACAAAGTATCCAGATACATCTGAATTCCGGATTTGGCCTTCTCGGGCGCGGGTTTCGAGCCATTTACCGGGGCCGGTTGGTTCAGCGCAAGGGTCTTCATGAGTGCATTCCTCTCAGAAACGATTAAAGGACGGCAGTTTATATACGTAAACGCACTAGTGATTGGATGCGTTACTGACACGGGAGTTGCGTGGTGTTAATGGAATAGTCCGGCGGTCATTCAGGCGTGGGGGTGAGACTTGTCGTAGACCGCTATCAGCTGCTGAATGCTGGCCTGGGTATAGCGCTGGGTGGTGGAAAGCGAAACGTGGCCGAGCAGTTCCTGAATCGCGCGCAGATCGGCTCCGTCGTTCAGCAGGTGGGTGGCGAAGGCGTGGCGCAGGGAATGCGGATGCAGATTCCAATCGACCTTCGCCAGCTTGCAATATTTGGTCACGATGTAGCGCACCGAGCGATCGGTCAGGCGGCGTCCGCGCCAGTTGACGAACACCGCCTCGACCTCCGGTTTGGCTGAGGCTTCGAGAATTTCCTGGCGAATCGGCCAGTATTCGTCGAAGGCCGTCTGCGCTTTCGCGCCGTAGGGAACCACGCGCTCCTTGCGGCCTTTGCCCAGCACGCGCAGCATCTGGCCGGTTTTATCCAGGTCACCGAGGCTGAGACCGACCAGCTCGCTGACGCGCAGTCCGGAGGCATACAGTAATTCGAAAATTGCGCGGTCGCGGCGCGGCACCAGTTTTTCGGTGCGCTTGTCGGACTTTCCGAAATTTCTTTCCACGGCGCGTTTGGATTTTGGCGGCAGCTTGGGCGTGACGGCGTTTACGCCACCGGGAAGTCCATCCAGGAAAGTGTTAATTTCTTCCGCGGTCTGGATCCGGGGAATTCGCCTGGGCAATTTGGGCGTGCTGACCAGCCGCGCCGGGTTCTGCTTCACGTATTGTTCGCGCACGCAAAACTTGAAAAATGTGCGCAGCGCGGCGAGTTTGCGGGCGATCGTGGGCTTCTGCAATTTGCGGTCGTAGAGCCAGGCCACGAATTCGCGGATCACGCGATGATCGACCTGCCCGATGGGCAAAGTTTTTTCGCCCGGCGGGGTGAGAAATTCCTGAAAGAGTTTCAAATCGCCGTGGTAATCCTCGATGGTCGCGGGCGAAGAGTTGCGCTCGTAGCGCAGGTAATTAATGAATTTGTCGATGACCGGTTTCATCGGGTTTGGATGCCGTGGAAATTATAGACCTGCTGGGCGGATTGCGTGGTTATCCAGTTGGCAAAAGGCGGACGGATTGATACCGGCCCTGGCTAAGGGTCACCAACCACAAACGCAAAGCTAGGATTTGCTTCCGGGTCCAGCCGCGACCTCGACCGGTTCTTGCGGGTGCACAAATTTCGGTTTTACCGCATCAGCCGCGGCAGAGACCGGCGTGGCTCCGTTGGTCGAAGCGGCATCGCCGTTCGCGGCCGGTGTCGCCCCGGCTTCGACGGGCGCGGGAGCTTCAATTTCCCAATCGCAGCCTTCTTTGATGCAAGTGCGGAAATTGCCCTGCTTGGTGCGCTTCTCGACGATGAACGGCGCATGGCATTTCGGGCACGGCTCGTTGATTGGCTCGTGCGGCGAGGTGTAATCGCAATCGGGGTAGCGGCTGCAGCCGTAGAAAATGCGGCCCGCGCCGCGGCCGCGCGAAATGCCGCGGCGCACGAATTCGCCTTCGTTGCATTTCGGGCATTTGATGCCCGAGCGTGATCGGGCGCGTGTATTTGCACTTCGGATAGTTCGGTGCAGCCGATGAAATCGCCGAAGCGGCCCGCGCGGCGCAGCAGCTGCGCGTCGTCCAGCGGACATTTTTCATCGAGCGGCACGTCCGGCTGGCGCGCGATGCGCGTGCCCTGCACCAGGCGCCGGTCGGTCTTGCAATCCGGATAGCCGTTGCAAGCGAGGAACACGCCGAAGCGGCCCGCGCTTGATGACCATTTCCTTGCCGCAATTGTCGCAGATATTCGATTTTCGCTCCTTCGCCTTCGGCGGGAAGCTCGGGCGAAAGATCCTTGATGTAATCGCACTCGGGATAGCGATTGCAGCCGAGGAAAAATCCGTGGCGGCGAGATGCGCTCGAGCAATTCGCCCTCGCCGCACTTTTCGCATTTCTGCCCGGTGGGAATGCCGGCCTTGTAGGAGAGCATTTCCTCGTCGGCTTTATCGAGATCGACGATGAAGCGGTCCCAGAATTCCTGCACCGCGTGGCGCCAGGCAGTTTGCCCTCTTCGATTTCGTCGAGCTCTTCTTCGAGACGCGCGGTGAAGCCCACGTCGAAAATATCCTCGAAACTTTTCACCAGCAGCACGCTGACGCGTTCGCCGAGCATGGTGGGCGAGAAGCGGCCCCGATCCTTGGTGACGTATTCGCGCTCGACGATGGTCGAAATAATCGCGGCGTAGGTGGACGGGCGGCCGATGCCTTTTTCTTCCAGCTCTTTCACCAGCGTCGCTTCGGTGTAGCGCGGCGGCGGCTCGGTGAAATGCTGGTCGGGACGAATCGATTCGAGACGCAGGATCTCGCCTTCGCGCACCTGCGGCAGCGAGCGGCCTTCGCCGTCATCGTCCTTCTCGTCTTCTTCGCGATCGGCGGCCGCGACCGGCATTTGATACACGCGCGAGGTAGCCGTCGAATTTCTGCACGGAGCCGGTGGCGCGGAACGTGTAGTCGTCCCGCGGCAATATCGATCGTGGTCTGGTCGAAAATCGCGGGCAGCATCTGCGAAGCGACGAAGCGCTGCCAGATCATCTGGTAGAGCTTGAATCGATCGTCTTCGAGATACGGGCTTCACGTCTTCGGGCGTGCGCGTCACGTCCGTGGGACGAATGGCTTCGTGCGCTTCCTGCGCGTCCTTCTTCGATTTGTAGAAGTTCGGCTTTTCCGGCAGGTAGTTTGCGCCGAAGCGCTGCCGGATCTGGTCGCGGACCTGATCGCAGCGCGTCATTCGAAACGCGCACGGAATCCGTACGCATGTAGGTGATCAGCGCGACCGAGCCTTCATCGCCGAGCTCGACGCCTTCGTACAATTTCTGCGCGAGCATCATGGTGCGCTTCGCGGTGTAGCGCAGGCGGTTGTACGCGGCCTGCTGCAGCTTGGAAGTGGTGAAAGGCGGCGGCGCGATGCGGCGCTTTTCCTTCTGCGTCACGGACGCGACTTTCCATTGCGCCTTTTCGCACGGCGCGCAGCGACTTTCTGCGCCGCCGCTTCGATTGCGAGATCTTCGAGGTCTTCGCCCTTGTACTTGTGCAGCTTGGCTTCGAATGCCGGGGGATCGTGCCAGCGTCGAGCATGGCGTGGATGGTCCAGTACTCCACGGGAATGAACGCGCGAATTTCCAGCTCGCGCTCGACGATCAGGCGCAGTGCGACGGTTTGCACGCGGCCGGCGGAAAGTCCGCGGCGCACTTTGTCCCACAGTATCGGCGAAACTTTGTAGCCGACGATGCGATCCAGCACGCGGCGCGCCTGCTGCGCGTCCACCAGATTCTGCATTTACTTGCGGTGGTTTCTCGAACGCGGCCTTGATGGCCTTCTGCGTGATTTCGTTGAACATCACGCGATAAATTTTGGGAGGAGCGCCGTTCCACGTGGTCGCCAGCGATCTTCTTTTCGGCCGTGGGCGCGGTTCCTTGGCTTCTTTCTTCGCCTTCGTCTTGGCTTCGCCCGTTTTGTTCTTCCTGGACCTTGGCGATCAGTTTCCGCGTATTGTCTTGGGCTGGCCGAGAATTTCTGCCAGGTGCGCGCAAATCGCTTCCCCTTCGCGGTCCGGGTCGCCCGCCAGATAGATGGCTTCCGCGCCGCGCGGCGGCTTTCTGCAGGTCGGTGATGACCTTGATCTTGTTCGGGATGACTTCGTAGGTCGGCTCGAAGATGTTCTTCGCGGTGACGACCACCGGCTTCGGAGCTTCTTTTCCGGAGCGCCCGCCTTGGCCTTGTTCTTGCGTTTCTTCTTCTTGGGCTTGTGTTCGGCGTCAGGAGGCAGAAGTATGCCGATGTTCTTCTTCGGCAAGTCCATCACGTGGCCGTACGACGCCTTGACCAGTAATTGCTTGCCCAGATATTTGTTGATGGTCTTCGCCTTAGCGGGCGATTCGACGATTACGAGTGATCTTGCCATGCTCTATTCTCTTCTCCTATTACAGGGATGCTGCACATCCCTTGTCGATGCTACACACCGCTAGCCTGCTCGATGTCACCGGCGGCCGGAATCATGGCGGGCGCCAGCCGTTCTAACCTTAATATGGAGCAGATTTCCTTCGGCCTGGTCGCGCGCGAACCACCAACCCTGTGGCCTACCATCCTAGCTGCAATTTCCCCGCGCGGTTACAACAGGACTTTTAGGAATTGCTTGCCTGGTAACTGACGTACCACGCCTTTGAGCTCCAGGTCAAATAGGGCTGGCCAGCACTTCGGAGGAGGTCAGGCCGGATTTTTCGACCAAATCGTCCATCGCGCGGGCTTCGTCCGGGCCAGCAGATCGTATAACATGCGCTCAGTTGGCTCCAAAGCTCTGCTCGACGAGCAGGGTCCGTTCCTCGCGTGGTGGCCGTTTCCACCGGCAATAGCTCGGCGCGGATGGGCGTGGGCAGCTCCTCGATCACGTCCTCCCAGCTGGTGACCAGCTTGGCGCCCTGCTTGATCAGTTGATTGGGCCCGAAGCTGGTCAGGCTGGGTGGCGTTCCCGGGCACACCGTACACTTCCCGGCCGAATTCCATCGCAAGCCGGGCGGTGATCAGCGAACCGGAATATTGCGCGCCTTCGACGACGACGTACACCCACGGCCATGCCGGAGATGATGCGGTTCCGAATCGGGAAAATTCTGCGGCCCCGGGAAAGGTGCCCATCGCGAATTCGGAAATAATTGCGCCGCGCTTTTCCATCTCCGCGAAGATTTTCTTGTTCTCTTTGGGATAAATCACGTCGATCCCGCAGCCGAGAACGCCGATCGTCGCGCCGGAGAAGAAGCTAGGGCGCCCTTATGCGCGCTGGAATCGATCCCGCGGGCCAGGCCGCTGACGATCACCAGGCCGCGATCGGCCAGATCCTTGGCCAGCTTCTCCGCCATTTGATTCCCGTAGGGCGTCGGACGACGCGAACCCACGATCGAAATCAGGTGGCGGTTGAGAAGTTCAACGTTTCCGCGGACATAGAGGAGGGGCGGCGGGTCGTAAATCTCGCGCAGGCGCTGCGGGTACTCCGGCTCGTCCCAGGTGAGCAGCCGAATGCCGGCGGCCTGGGCCTGCGCCAATTCTTTGGCCGCGGCGCTGAGCGGCTGGCGGGTGTGGAGTGCTTGGGCCACGGCGGCGGGCAGGCGATGCGCTTCCAATTCGGTCAGCGACGCATTGAAAATCGCATCCGGGCTGCCCATCTCGCGCAGCAGCTTTCCGGCCATGCGTGCGCCCAAGCCCGGCGTCAACGCGAGCGCCAACCATCCCAAGTATTGTTCGGGGTGCATCCTGCTTTGGGCGAGCCTACGCGGATGTTATAGAACCTGTCAAGGTATGCTCGCGTTATCGACACCATTGGTGACAGGCTGGCGCCAGACCCTCGAGCAAATTCCGTTTGATCTTCAACGATTCGAGTCAGGCGACATCGGCCGGTGACGGTGTAGACTCTTCGCTGCCAAAACACCTCAGGCGCTGCGCGGGAGACGTTCCTTGAAAACTACACTGTCGATATTGGCCGCTCTTTTCGCATTTTTTTCGTGGACGGTTCCGGCTACGGCCCAGACCATCCAAGTCGATATCACTCCGGCGCACGCCACCAATCATTTCGTGCCGAACCAAACGCTCGGCGCTGGTGTCGACCGCATCGCGCAGGAAGCTATCGACAAGGGACTGGCGCAGCCGGCGCTGGATCAAGCCCTGAGTTCCGGCTGGCAGCCGGTGACTTATCGCCAGAACACGGAATTGGCGGTGGAAGCCTGGCACTGGAATCCGCAAGGGACCTGGAGCGATGCGAGTGGCAGCGGCCAGGGATATTTCACTGGCGCCGCGAACCCCACCGAATTCATCAAGTATTCGTACGGCTATTCGCTGCCGCATCGCGGATTCACGCGCAACGATGGAACCGACAACGTGGGTTTTTCCCGGATCACCGACGGCGACCCGAACAGCTACTGGAAAAGCAATCCGTACCTGACCCAGCGATTCACCGGCGAATCCGATTCATCGCATCCGCAGTGGATCGTGGTGGACCTGGCCCAATTGCAGCAAATCGATGCGGTGCAAATCAAATGGGCCGACCCGTTCGCGGTTCGCTACGTCGTCCAGTATTGGACCGGCGACGATCCGATCAAGGCGCCCGACTCGCGGGATCTGGCAAAGTTTTCCGGGCGGCACGGTCTCCGAAGGTAAGGGCGGCTTAGCGGCCTTACAGCTGGCCGGCAATCCATTGCCGGTTCGTTTCTTGCGCATCCTGATGACCGAATCGTCGAACAGTTGCGATTCGCACGGCTCGAGCGATCCGCGGAACTGCGTGGGCTACGCCATCGACGAGCTGTACATCGGAACCACCACGGCGGACGGAAAATTTCACGATGTGGTGCGCCACACCGCCGATCAGGAGCAGACCACCACGTACTGCTCGTCGGTCGATCCCTGGCACGAGCCATCTGATTTGCACTCCACGGCGCAGGCGCAAGTGGGATTCGATTTATTTTTCACCAGCGGAGTGACGCGCGGTCTGCCCGCGATGATTCCGGTGGCGCTGCTCTACGACACACCCGACAATGCCGCCGCCGAGCTGACTTATTTGCAGAAACGCGGGTACCCGATTTCGTACGTCGAAATGGGCGAAGAAGCCGATGGTCAATACATGCTGCCGGAGGATTACGCCGCGCTGTACGTCGAATGGGCCACGGCGCTGCATCGGGTCAATCCAACTCTGAAATTGGGCGGCCCCTCATTTCAAGGCGTAAATAAGGACATCGAAGTCTGGCCCGACGCGAACGGCAAAGTCTCCTGGACCGCGCGCTTCCTGGATTATTTGAAGCAACACCAGCGCCTGAACGATCTCGCGTTTTTTTCCTTCGAACATTATCCCTACGATCCCTGCCGGATTCCGTGGGGCAGTTTGTATGACGAGCCGGACCTGGTGAATCACATCATGCAGGTCTGGCGCGAAGATGGAGTTCCGGCGAATGTTCCGATGTTCATCACCGAAGGAAATCTTTCGTCGGCCGCGAGCGAGACGTACATGGATCTCTTCTCCGGCCTGTGGCTGGCGGATTATGTTGGGTCGTTTCTGAATGCGGGCGGAAACGGGCTGTACTACTTCCACTATTTGCCGCTGCAGATGGAGCACGGTTGCAACGATTCTCCCGGAACGTTTGGCATGTTCACCGTGGATGCGGATTACAAGATTCAGCAGCCGCTGGCGCAATTCTTCGTGGCGCAACTGATCAACCTGGAATGGGCGCAACCGGGAAGCGGGGAACATCGCGTGTTTGCGGCGAAGGGCGACGTGGATGACGGCGCGGGCCATGCGCTAGTGACGGCTTACGCCTTGCAGCGTCCTGACGGGCAAACGTCCTTGCTAATCGTAAATCGCGATCAGCACAATTCCCACCAGGTCCACATTTCGTTTCAAGATCAGACCAAGCATGGCGCGGATTGGTTCGCCGGCGCCGTGCAGGTTCTTACTTTCGGCAGCGCGCAATATCACTGGCAGCCGGCCGAAACTCGCTTCATGGCGCATTCCGAACACGCCGGCGAACGCCCGGTGGTGACCAACACCAAGGGATTCGCCGATCCGGACGGACCCATCAAGCGCGCCGACACGACTGCAGGAAAAGATACTTCGTTCGATTTGCCCGCGGCGTCGGTCACCGTGATTCGCGGAAAAATTTCCGCAAACTGAAACGCCCGGCGACGAACCGAATTATCTTTTTCCAGGTTGGAAAATAATTCGGCCGCCGCGGATGGTGAAGCGGACGTTGGCGAAGTTGGTCACGTCTTCGGCTGGATCGGCGTTCAGGACGACGAGATCCGCCTCCATGCCCGGCGCAATCGTGCCGCGCTTTTCGGATTCCTTGAAGCGTGCGGCCGGCGCGGTGGTCAGACTGGCCAGAATCTGCATCGGCGTCAGGCCCGCATCCTTCATCAGCAGGTATTCTTCGAGGGGATCGTAGTCCGTCATGTAGCCGACATCGGTTCCAAACAAGACCTGGCCGCCGGCTTTCGAAAATGCGCCGAGCTGGCGCGCGCCTTTTTCGGCGAAGGCGCGCTGCTCGTCGAATGTCGCATTTTCCTTGGCCGCCTCAAATTCCCACAACTTCAGCGTCGGCACCAGCGACATGTGGATCGCCAGCATCTTGGCGATGAGCGCGTCGTCCCAAGGCCCGACGATGGGCGTGGTGTGCGCCAGCACGTCCACGTGGGCATCCAACGCCACCTGAATTCCTGCGAAATTCGAAGGATGCGAGAAAACCAGTTTGCCGTTGCGATGTGCTTCGTCCGCGGCCGCGCGCGCGACGTCCACCGGCATGGGTTTTACTTTGTCGCGCTCGACCAGCGACCCGGTGAAGAGCTTGACGACGTCCGAGCCGCCGGCGAATTCTTCGCGCACGATTTTCACCGCCTCCTCGGGAGTTGCAGGCTGCGGAAGTATCCTTTGAATCTCCAGCGGCAGCGATTCGCGCACGTAAAACGGCAGCCCATTAGGCGGGTACAGCCCGACACCCGCCGTGAGAATCCGCGGGCCAGGAACTTCTCCAGAATCCACGCGCGTGCGGATGGCCACCGTGTTGGCGAGATACGACGACAAGTCGACCGCGGTGGTGACGCCGTAGCGCGTAAGCATGTCGCGCATCTGTTGGGTCAGTTTCGCGGCGGGCTGGTGCTCGGCGTCGTCCCACTTGGTTTCGGTGAAATGAACGTGACTATTCTGGAAGCCGGCGGTAATCACCTTTCCCGCGCAATTGATAACGATGAGCCGGGGAATGCTGGGGTCAGCGGAAGCTCGGTCGGCCTGAACCGCGACGATCTTTCCCGCCGCGGATCGTTATCGAACCGTGTTCGATCGGCGGAGTGGTGGGCGAGGTATAAATTTTGGCGTCTTGCAGAATCAATAATTGATCGTCGGACGAAAGGTTCCCGGCTCTGGCATGCGCCAGTCCGACGGTGATCAGTACAGCCGCACCGACCGCGCTATAAAACAATTTCACGTTGCCCTCCGCCGAACCTGCGACGTAATGCTGCACACTCGCGTTGGCTCAAGAATAGCGATACGCCGGGGCCGCTGCAAAAGTTTCGAGTTTCCGACACCATGGCGGCGTCGGGTCGCTGGAATATCCCGGAACCTTGATAGAATGCGCGCCATGCGAATTCTCCTTGCTGCAATTTTTCTGCTGGTTCCGGCGGCGTCGCCCACGCCCGTTTGGGTGGTGCAAACGTCGGGCGTCGATACCAATCTGCGCGGGATCAGCGTCGCGCATTTTTCGGATTCTGGGGGAGCTCCCACTTCCATCGTCTGGGCCTCCGGTTCCAACGGAGTGATTCTGCAGTCTCCTCGCGCGGGCAAAGAGTGGACCCGGCTGCACGTAGTCGGGGGCGAGACGCTGGATTTCCGCAGCATTCAAGCGTTCGACGACAAGACAGCGTACGTGATGTCCAGCGGCGAAGGCGAGAAATCCCGAATTTACAAAACCACCGACGGGGGCCAGACCTGGATATTGCAGTTCACCGGATCGCGCCCGGCATTTTTTCTGGACGCGCTGGTTTGCGATTCGCCGAAGCATTGCCTGGCGCTGAGCGATCCGGTGGATGGCCGATTCGTCATCCTTTCCACCTATGACGGCGAAAAGTGGCTGCCCTTGGATCAGATGGCCCTACCGCTGGCGCTGAAAGACGAAGGAGCGTTCGCCGCCAGCGGAACTTGCCTGGCGCTCTATGGAAACAATATTTATTTTGTGACCGGTGGCCCGGCCGCGCGCCTGTTTCATTCGCCGAATCTGGGGCGGCAATGGTCGGCGATTCCATTGCCGATCGCCAGCGGCAACCCCGCGGCCGGCGCGTTTTCGGTGGCGCGCCGCGGGCGGAATATGGTGGTGGTCGGCGGTGACTACAAGAATCCCGGCGGACGCGAACGCGTCGCAGCTTATTCGCATGATGCCGGCCGGACCTGGAAATCAGCCACGCAGTCTCCCGCAGGATATCGCTCGGCTGTCGCCTGGCTGGACGAACACACGATCGCGACCGTGGGGCCCAGCGGCGAAGAAATCAGCACCGATGGAGGCGTGCACTGGAAACCGAACAGTTCACTCAATCTGAATGCGCTCGCTGCCTTGAATTTGCACGACGCGTGGGCGGTGGGCGCGAATGGCACCATCGGGCGGTTTTCGCTGGAAACGCATTAGCGGCAACGGGCCTGGTTGGATCATCATCTTGGCTGAAATCTGCGAACGATTCGGAATTTCAGACGCCGAAAGCCGGCCCGACCCCTATGTTATATTTATGAGGCGTCATTCGTAGAGTATGGATGGGCGTTGGCATGCGCAAACTTAGAATTTCAATTGTCGAGTACCTGAATACCGCGCCGCTGGTTTGGGGGTTCACCGACGGGCCGCTGGCGGGGAAGTACGAACTGTCGTTCACCGTTCCTTCGCAGTGCGCCGAAGCGCTTCGCCGCGGCGATGTGGACGTGGCCATCATCCCTTCCATCGAGTACCAGCGCATCGACAACATCGTCGTGCTGCCAGACCTGGCGGTCGCGGCGAAGGACGAAGTGCGCAGCATCCTGGTGGTGGCGAAAAAACCGATCGAGCTGGCCAAACGCATCGCGCTCGACACCAGCTCGCGCGCGTCGCAGGCCCTGGTGAAAATACTGGCCGACGGCCTGTGGGGAATTAAGCCGGAATTCGTGAACGCGCCGCCGGACGCGAGTGAAATGCTGCAATCGGCCGACGCGGCGCTGATCATCGGCGACCCGGCGTTGCGCATCGCGATGAAGATGGAAGCTCTGGCCGTGAAAGTGGCCAGCGGCGAAGATTGCTGCAAGGGCGACCCGGAAGACATGCCGGTCCCCGGATTTGAAACCACTTTTGTGTACGACGTCGCCTACCAGTGGCGCGAAATGACCGGCAAGCCGTGCGTGCTGGCGATTTGGGCGGGACGCCCGGAAGTGATGACACCGGAAGTGATCGGCGATTTTCAGGCTTCGAAACAGTACGGCGTCTCGCGGCTGCGCGAGATTTCCGAGGCCGCCGCGATAAAACTCGATATGCCGCCGCGGGCGCTTGAGCGATACTTGTACGAGAACATTCACTTCGGGCTGGAGCCGGAATATCTCGAAGGCTTGCGTTTGTATTACGAAAAAGCCGCGGCGCTGGGGCTCATTCCGCGCAACAAGCCCTTGGAATTTGCCGGCACCACGACCAGCGGACCGGCCAGCGCCAAGGCGATGCAGTAAGACGATTTCAGCAAGCACCGAGGTCTGACGCAAAAAATCATGGGAATCTCTAAAGCAGAAGCGCTCGATCTTTTCAATTCCGACGACCTGATCGGCATCGGCATGGCCGCCAACGAAGTGCGCCGCAGCAAAACCGATCCGCGCGTGGCCACCTATCAGATCGACCGCAACATCAACTACACCAATTTCTGCACCGAATATTGCTCGTTCTGCGCGTTCTACCGCCCGATCGGCGCGAAAGATGGCTACATCCTGCCGCTCGAAACGATTTACGAAAAAATCCAGGAAATGATCGAGCTGGGCGGCAATGGCGTTTTGCTGCAGGGCGGCCTGCATCCCGACCTGCGCATCGAGTTTTACGAAAACATGCTGCGGTCGATCAAAGCGAAATTCCCGCAGGTGCATCTGCACTGCTTTTCGGCGCCGGAAATTAACTGTATCGCGGAAGTTTCGGCGCTGTCCGTGCGCGATACGATCGCGCGTTTGCGGGATGCCGGCCTCGATTCCATCCCGGGCGGCGGCGCGGAAATTCTGGACGACGAAATTCGCGCGAAGATTTCGCGGCTGAAATGCCGCTCCGATGAATGGGTGAATATGCATCGCGACGCGCACAGCCTCGGCATGCGCACCACGGCGACCATGATGTTTGGTTGCGGCGAAGAATATCGCCACCGCGTCAACCATTTTGAAACCGTTCGCCAGATTCAGGAAGATACCGGCGGGTTCACGTCGTTCATTCCCTGGTTTTTTGCGCCGGAGAATACTCCTCTCGGCAAAAAAATCCCGGAAGCCACCGCCTTCGATTACCTGAAGACGCTGGCCATCAGCCGGCTGTATCTCGACAATATCGATCACATTCAATCCAGTTGGCTGACGCCCGGAATTAAAATCTGCCAGCTCGGATTGCAGTTTGGCGCCGATGACGTGGGCAGCATCTTGATCGAAGAAAACGTCGTTTACGCCGCGGGTGTGCGCAACCGCACCAACGAGCAGGAATTGCGCCGCATCATCTCCGACGCGGGCTACATTCCGGCGCAACGCGACACGCTTTATCGTTCCTATGCTTGGAAGCCCATCGCCGCTTAGATTTTTAGCTTCGTCTTAAAACTTCGGTGGCAGGGTCACTTCGAGGACGACTTCGGTTCCTTCCGGCAGGTCGAGCGGCTCATTGATTACCAACGAACCTTTAACGTAACGAGCGCGCAGCGCGCGCGGCAATTTCGCTGGAGCAGAATTCGGCGGCGCTTCCGCCGCTGGTTTGACTTCCGCGGTGGCGGGCCGCCGGTTTTCGATCCTCGCGGTTCCGCCGGCATCGAGTGCTACGTTGGCCAGCGCATCCGCATCCTTGTTCAATTCGCGGCGAACGTGCTCAATCGCGAAATACTGCAACTGGCGGGAAAGCTTGGCGGCGCGTTCCTGCAGCGGCTTCAGGTCCGGACTCTTCACCTTGTAGACGCCCTGCATCTGCCGCACCAGCAATTCGGAATCGCTGCGAATGCGCAGCGACGAAATCCCGTGCATCGACGCGTAGTCCAGCGCGGCCAGCAGCGCGAAATACTCCGCAACATTATTCGTCTCGCGTCCGATATTTTTGGCGAGCTCCAGAATGATCTTGCCGTCCGGATCGCGCAACACGACTCCGTAGGATGCCGGACCCGGATTCCCGCGGGAGGCGCCGTCAATATTGGCGACGTGCACACCCGCCGGGACGGACGCCTGCGAATCCGCGAAAAGCCGTGCGCTTCCCGGTGGGCTCGTTTTAGTGGGCCGCGCCAAGATGTTCAGTTCTCGCGATGACTGGAAGGGGAATGGGGAGCAGAAGGGGCCGGCTGGGCATTGGCCACGGCGGCGGCCGCGGTGGGTTCGGTGTAATAAAGGATGCGGGTGCACGTTTCGCAGTGGAACATTTCATCGGTGGTGGAGCGCCGTATGGCCTGAATGACTTGCGGCCTCATCCGCATCCCGCACGCGCTGCATTTCTCTTCGCGGATTTCAGCCAGCGCCATGTTGTCGTGCTTTTTCATGATGCGATCGTAGTGATCCATCATGCTTTCCGGAATTTCGGCGACGGCGCGCTCACGTTCCGTGGTTAATTGGGCGAGTTCCTGCTCGGCTTCTTTCTTTTCCGCGTCAATCTTGGCGCGCTCGACTTTCGCTACGTCTTCCGCGGCCTTCACTGTTTTCTCGGATTCCTTGATCTGCCGTTCATACTGCTCGCCCGCCACCATCTGTTCCAGCAGCCGGTCTTCGGAGCTAGTGATCTCTTTCTCGCCGTTGTCCACTTCGTGCTGCAAGGCCTTAAACGCCTCGTTGGTTTTGACCTGCGAAGTTTGGTCCTTGTATTTGCGGACCCGCTCCTTCCATTGCTCCACGTCGAGTTCGTATTTCTTGCGATCGCGCACCACCGCCACCTGCGCGGCTTTCGCGGCGTCCAGTTCGGCTTTCGCGGCAGTGATGTATTTCTCGGCGTCGGCGCTGCGTTTCGGAAAACTGGCCAGGCGCGCACGCACCGCCTGCAGCCGGGTGTCGACGCTCTGCAGTTCCAGCAGGTCCTGAAGGATTTTCATCACGATGCGGGCATTCTAACACATTGGCACCGACGGGTCGTTCGTGGGGCCGTGTACGCGGAAGGCCGCGCCAGAGGTCGTTCAGGACGTCACGATTTACAGATGTTGGTGCAGGAATTCGATGGTTCGTGTCCAGGAATCGGCTTGCGCGGCCGCATCCTCCTGCGCATTTCCGCCAAACGAAAATTTCGCGCCGCGCAGATGCTTATTCGATGAAACTCGCGACGTGGTTGGCAGAAATGGATAGCGCAGCATGTGTCCGGCAGCCGGATAATTGAGATGTTCGAACGGGTGCGGAAATTTCTTCTGCTTCAGCCGCGCCACAATCGCCTCGCTCATCTCCGCCGCCGGCCACAAATGGTCGTCGCCGCCGGAAACCAGCAAAACCGGCCCATGGATCTCTTCCACCCGAATCGCCGCGCGGCTCACGGCTTCGCGATTCCGCAATCCCGCACGAAAAAGATTCCGAAACATCACCGGCCGCTTCAGCGCGGCAACCGGAAACGCGGAACGCACCATAAATCCGCGCAAGGGTAGCGGCGCAAATGGGATCGGCTGGCCACGATGCGTCCAGCACGGAATCAATTCGCCGGTGGCTTGGTCCCGGCCACTGGCGGCCCAGGCCACGCTGCTCGGCGCGTAGGCGACCACCAATCGTATTGCTGGAAATGTAGAACCAAGCAGCAGCCCAAGTTCCGCACCGCGTGACACGCCCAGCACACCGATGCGTTCGGCGTCGATCTCGGGTTGGGACTTTAACCAATCGATCGCGCCCTCAAAATATTCGAGCGGCACGCGATTGAGCCACGACGGCAAGGGCCCGATACCAAAATACGCCAGCGCGAAGGTGGCGAATCCGTGTCGCGAAAGCACCGCCGCTTTATCAATGTCGAACCCGCCGCCCGAGCCGCTCAGTACGATCACCACCGGATGTGGTCCCGGCCCTGCAGGCATAAATAATCGACCTACGGTTACCGGCCCAGCGTCCGGCGATTCGGCTTCAATCGTCAAATCACGAACGATGGTATCGTTCGCCAAAAAGCGTCGTTCCAGAATCGCATCGGCCACCACACGGTCTCGCGTCCGCGCCGAAATTCGCACCTGCTGCGGCTCAGCGTTCGTCTTCGCAAATGTCGAACTGCCGTTACCGGCCGCCGCAACTAACTGCATGGACCAGAAAAGTCCCATCGCCGATGCGCCGGCATACGTTCCGCCCACTGACGGATGTTCGCAAACTTTCACCGCGCCAGAAGCATCAGCCAAAAATTGCGCCTCCGATCTCCACGCGCGCCCCTCGTCGTCTTCGGTCGCGGCAGTGATGACGATGCGGCAACCCGGCTCGAGCCCACGCACCTCGACCCGCACTTCCTCATCTGCAAATGCGGCGTTTGGCGTCAACTCGATGGCAGGACTCCCCTGTCGGGTCGGCGAGGTCAACGTCGGGGAAGTGGTCATTCGGTAGGCCAGTGAGTGCGGGGCATGTCCAGAACTCATTTATAACACAAGACTTCGCGCCCTCATGTCCAGCCGCAAACGATGAGTCTTTTTCCTGCGTCCACCCGTATTACGGATATGATGCTGGGCGCGGCGATCTTCGGCGGCAGTAACAACACCTCAGCGACAGCAATCTGGGAGGCGGGCGTGGGTCTGGACACTGAAATTGCCCAGCTGCGGCGTGGCGACCTGGATGCGCTGTCCACCCTGCTGACGCGATATCAGAACCGTTTGTATCGCTATTTGCTGCGCATGGTGCGGCAGCCGGCCGAAGCGGAGGATCTGTTCCAGCAAACCTGGCTGCGCGTAGCGGAAAAAATTCACAACTACGATCAAAACCGTAATTTCGATGCGTGGCTGTTCACACTGGCGCGCAACTTAGCCATCGATCATCTGCGCCGGCTGCGTCCGCAGAGTCTCGACGAGCCCGTGGGCGACCACGCCGGCGGAGAATCCGCAGCGGCACGGCTGGTTTCGCGGGAAACGCCGGCTCTGGACCGCGTGCTGGCGCGCGAGCGAACCAGCCGTCTGGCCGAGGCCATGGAATTGCTGCCGGTGATCCAGCGCGAAGTTCTCACTCTGCGCTTCGAGGAAGAAATGAAGCTGGAGGAAATCGCGGAAATTCTGGGCGCGCCACTTTCCACGGTCAAGACGCGGCTGCGCCGCGCGCTGGATCGTCTGCGCGGAAATTTGGAATCGCAATTCCCCGGGGAAAATTGGCAATGAGCGACCACGACAAAATTCGAGAGTTGTTGCCGCTGGCGGCCGCCGACGTTCTGGACGCGCAGGAAGAGCGGCTGCTCGCGGACCATCTTCGTACTTGCAGCGCGTGTGCCACGCAACTCGAAGAATGGCGTTTGCTGGCCGGCGGCCTGCGCCGGCTGCCGACGCCGCAGCCGCGCGGAGTAGTGGTCGAACGGGCGCGGGCCATGGCGCAGATTCGGCTGACCGAACATCTCGAGCACCAGTGGAATCGCGGAGTGATGACCGGGCTGATCGCTTTCGCCTGGGTTCTGACGTTGCTGAGCTGGCCGGTATTTCGATTGGTCAGCGGCGGGTTTCTCGGCATGCTCGACCCGCAGTTCAGCCACACCTGGCTGGTGTTTTGCGTGTTCACGACTTTGATCTGGGCAGGTGGAGGCGCGGCCGCAATTCTGCTGTCGATGCAGCAGCGGCGCGAAAGGAGCTTGGCATGAGTCGCTTCAGCGAAGAATTAAGAGTCATACCGAAAACCGCGCGAATTATCGCGGGTATCGCTTACGTCGTGGCGGTGGTGTTCTGGATCCTGATGTTCAGCTTCTCACACGACCAGGGCCTGCAAAGCATTCCGGAGGCAGCCAAGGTCGCGCTGGTTTTTTTCTCGGGGCTGGTGCTGGCGTTTTACGTTCTATTAATCGGCTACGTGAACGGCGACGCGAGGCGGCGCGGCATGCGTTACGTGATGTGGACGCTGCTGGCCATGCTCATTCCCAACGCGATTGGCATCATTCTGTATTTCATCCTGCGGGATCCGCTGATGAAGCCGTGCCCGGGTTGCTCGCAGATCGTGCGGCCGGGCTTCACCTTCTGTCCGCACTGCGGCACTTCGCTGCGACCGACTTGTTCGAACTGCGGCAAGGCGGTCGAAATCGGCTGGGCGAATTGCCCGCAATGCGGAACCAAGCTGCCGGGAGTTGCGGCGGCGCCGAATCCAATTGGCTGAGCCGGCAGATCGCCCGCAGACGATCCATTGATGAATGGGCGATTACTGGGTGGTCTGCACTTCCATGGTCTGATCCACTGAATAGTTCTGGCAGCCCGGATTCGTCGTCGCCGGGCAATGGGTGAAGACGCGGAAGCCGCCGCCGGAAAGATCGACGTCGTAGACGTAGCCATCACGCCCGGCGCTGGAAATGGCCAGCGCCCCGCTGGAGGTCAAGTCGCTGAACGAAACGTACGCTCCGTGTTCGGCCTGATAGGTACGTTCCGCCTGGGCGATGGCCAGCAGGTCATTTTTCACGCCGACCATGTTGATGGTTTGCGTGGGCGTCATGCCGCTGGTCGACTCCACTTTCTGAAAATAGTATTTATAGGTCATCACCGCGATCAGTGCGACGACCAGTAATCCGACCAAGCTTCCCAAGCCTCGCATCGTTCACCTCTCACCACTCAGGCGCCGCCCATGGGTATTGCGCACTTTACGCGAGCTTACCGTTGCAATGGGAATCGCACAACAAAAGCGAATGGACCGGTCACCTATGAATTAGCTAAAGAAATGGCGAACGGGAATCAGCGGGAGTGGACTGTTCCGGAGTCAGCTGCGATTTCGTGCATGCTCAAAATGTACCAGCGGTCTTCGGTTTTGCGGCAGAGCATCATGCCGTGGCCGGCGTAATGCAGCGAGGGAGATTCCAGGGTGAAATCGTAAGAAGTCCAAACCACATCGCCGACGGCTTGCTGATCTTTCATGGTCATGGACATGCGCGCGGGAGGGTTCGATGAAAAATACGTCCGGCGAAAATGATCGGTCGCGTTCGCGCGCCCGTGATATTCGCCGCTGGGGCTGACCAGCACGAAATCCGGATCGAGACATTTCGCCAGTTGGTCGGCGTTCGCTTCGTTAAATGCCTCGGAGCAGCCTTCCATCGATTTCTGCATGTCGCGGATCATGGCCAGTTCCGCCGGATCGGGAGCGGCCAGGCCGAGACGAGCGACGCTGCGCTTTAGATCGATGGTCACGCTCAGCTGCTCCAGCAGGTCCACGCCAAAAATTCCGTCGATGGGACCTCCGCAGGCTTTGGCGATGGCGCTCAAATCGACTGCAGGAAGTTTTACGTCCAGCAGGCGGCGATTGCCGAGCCGCAGCTCGGAAATCAAAACTTCGCGCGCGTTGGCCGCTTTGGTTCCATTCCAGGAGGAGATTTCAACTTGCCGGGAGCGTCCGGCGGGGAACGATTTGACGTTCAACATGGAAGTGGCCGCGGTATCGACCAGAAAATGCATTTCGACTTTGTCGGCCTGCACCACGACGACCGGAAGACGATCGCAGCGCTCCAGCGGAATCTCCGAGGTCGGACTCTGTTGGGCGCGAACGCTCGCAGCAGCCATCAGCGCCAGAGCGAGTGTTGCCAGCGCCGCGATCAAGCCGTTCCAGCGGATTCTCATGGGCCCTCAACTGTTCTTGGTGCTGACTTGCTCCAGCCTCTGCAAGACGGCGGTCCGCGCGGTGCGAAAAGCGGTCTTGTCCTTAAACAAACGCGAACTCCAATTGGCGGCGGTGGCCAGTGCGTGCATCTCGAAGGCCAACTGGTGTGGATCCACATCTTTCCGTATTTCGTGGGCCTCTTGCGCCGCCCGCGCGGTCTCTTCCAGCTTGCCCAGCCACGATTTCATCAGCAGCATCACTTGATCGCGCACTTTTCCGGGGCGGTCGTCAAATTCGAGCGAGATGGCCGAAAAAAAACATCCGCCTGGAAAGGTCGAGCCGTCCGAGTAGGAAATCCAATTCTCGTAAAATGCCCGTAAGCGCTTCAGACCCTTTTCTTCCTGGGCCGGGAGAATCACGCATTTCACAAAGATCTGGCGCGCGGCGTCGACCACCGCCAGCTGCAATTCTTCTTTCGATCCGAAATGGGCGAACAAGCCGCTCTTACTGATGCCGAGCGCGGTGGCCAGCTTGCCGATGGTCAAGCCTTCGAGGCCTTCGATGGAAGCGATCGAAACCGCTTTGCGCAAAATCGATTCGCGGGTTTTCAGGCCGCGGCGGCGCTGGACTTTGGTTTGGGGATGTCGCATCTTCATTACCGAGATAATAGCACGACCGTTCGTTTTATTACAACCGAATCGAAATAAAAGCGGCCCGCGAGATTTCGGGGTTGGGCGGCGGTGGGCTGGCGGGACAGGCGCCCTCAGGAGTGCGCGGGTCTTTGCAAACTTCAGTTTCTGCGGGACTTGCTGAGGCCGCGCGGTAGGTAGTTGACGTGTGTGACTAAAATGTTAGAGTGACCGTCGTAATTTAGTCGGTGACGAACCGGCCCGGAGCTTTCCCGAAAATGGCGCGCGCGAAAAACAAACCGCGAGAATCTTCCGCGGACCCGGCGGCGGGCGAGCGCAACCGCCACAGCTTGCGCAAGGTAAACGACCCACCGCCGCCAGCCGCAGGGAGCGGCGAAGTCGCCGGCCTGCGCGAACGCAAGAAAGCAAAACTCCGCCAGGAAATCGTCAAGACTTCGCAGCGGCTTTTCCTGGAGCGCGGGTACGAGAATACCCGCATCGACGACATCGTCAACGTCCTCGACGTCAGCCAGCCCACATTTTTTCGCTATTTCCCGAGCAAGGACGCGGTGCTGCGCGAAATCGGCCGCCGCGCCTTCGCCCGCCAAGCCGAAATCCTGCGCACCGAACTCTCCAGCAAAGCCTCCACGGGCGAAAGCCTGCGGCGTTTTTTTGAAAGCCTGGCAAAAATCACCGAAGAGGGGCGCCCGTTGTGGCAAGCCGTCATTCTCGCGGGCGCGATGGATCCGGTTCGTTCGCCGGAACTGCGCGAGCCGGAAGAAGCGGCCGTCGACCTGCTCCGTGAAATTCTGGCCCAGGGACAGGAACGCGGCGACATCACCCGCGCCTTCCCGGTAGTGCACCTGGCGGAATTCATGGAGGGATTGTTCAACACCGTGGTCCGGCAGTGGGCCGTAGATCTACATGGCCCGCACAAACTGGTAGACCGTGCGGCCAACGCGGTGGAATTTTTCCTCCGGGGCGCGAAGCCTTAAGCCATGAAAGCCGCGGTTCTGCATAATTTCAAGACCCCGCTCGCGCTCGAAGAGGTCGCGCGTCCCGTCCCGGGTCCCGAAGAAGTCCTCATCGAAGTGGAAGCCTGCGGCGTTTGCCATTCCGATCTGCACGTCGCCGACGGCGACTGGCCGCAACTGGCGAAAATCGTAAAGAAGCCGTTGATTCTGGGGCATGAAATCGCCGGACGCGTGGTGGAAAAAGGCGCCGCGGTGAGCGATCACCAGATCGGCGACCGCGTGGGCGTGCCGTGGATTTTCTGGAGCTGTGGCGAGTGTGAGATGTGCCGCGAAGGAAACGAAAACCTCTGCGGCAAACAGCAAATCACCGGGGTCAGCGTGGACGGCGGCTACGCCGAATTCGTTAAAGCGCCGGCGCGCCATGCCACCAAAATCCCCGAGGCGCTTTCTTCGATCGAAGCGGCGCCGCTTTTTTGCGCCGGCGTCACGGTGTATCGCGCGCTGAAAAAAGCCCAGCTGCAGACCGGCCAGCGCCTCGCCGTCTTTGGCGTCGGTGGGCTCGGCCATCTCGCGGTGCAGATTGGGGTGGGTCTGGGCGCGGAAGTTACCGCAATCGACGTATCGGAAGAAAAATTAGCCTATGCAAGATCGCTCGGCGCCGCTCACACGCTGAACTCGACCGCCGTTGACGTGGGAAAAGATTTCCGCAAACGCGGCGGCGCTCACGCCGTGCTGGTGACTTCCGCCGCAAAAGCCGCCTACGACGCCGCGGTTCCTTGCGTCCGTCCCACCGGGATTCTGCTGGTCGTTGGTTTGCCCGCCGATTCACTCTGTTTCTCGCCTATTTCCATGGCTGGCACGGAAATCCGGATCCAGGCCTCGGCCGTGGGTACTCGCCAAGATTTGCGCGAGATCCTTGATATGGCAGCGTCCGGAAAAGTCCGCTGCCAAGTCAGTTCGCGACCTCTGGCCGACGCCAACGCCGTGCTCGAGGACCTTCGCCACGGACGCATCGCTGGCCGGGTCGTTCTCACCCCTCGTTAGTCCAACCGTACCCAAACCCCTATCGCCAGGGGCCGCCAACGCGCTTTTCGCCCGCTTCCTGCGCCGCCGTTACCAGTTTTCTCCTTTTGGTCCAGGTGAACGATGTTTCAACTTGACGTTAGTCAGTTCCACATGATAGTTACTATCAGAATTTTCTATGGGTGGAGTTTCAGTTTCAAATAGCACGGTTCAGGCCTGGGCGTAAAAAAGTCAGCATTCACCGAATCGCATCGCGAAGGAAAGCGCCTTGCCAGTTGGTCTACGGCGGCATGCTCTGGAGGATTTATGAGGTCTACGTTTCTGGCGATAATTGTGGCGGCGCTGATGTGCTTTTTGGCCATCCCCTCGTCACATGCACAGGGCGTCGGCACCTCGGCCGGCGTGCGCGGAACCGTAAGCGATGCGACCGGTGCGGTCATCGCTAACGCCGCGGTTCAGGCGCTCGATGCGAATCGAGGTCAGACCTACGACACCGTCACGGACGCGAGCGGCCAGTATCTATTTGCCGTGCTTCCTCCCTCCACCTACACCATTACCGCGAAAATCTCCGGCTTTCAGACCGAAGCGCAGACCGGTTTGGTATTGACCATCGGGCGGATCGCCGTCGTGGATTTCCGGCTGAAAGTCGCGACCTCGGCGACTCAAGTAACGGTTACGGCCGAGCCGCCCGCGGTGGAAACGGAGCGGGGCAGCCAGGCCGATACGGTCACGCAGCGCTATATCGCGGATCTGCCGATCGACCGCCGCGATTACCTTACTTTCACACTGCTGCTTCCCGGGGTTTCCGATTCCACGCGTCTTGCGGATGACCAGGACTTCCGCGTAAAGCAGACGCCCCAGAGCGGCCTTTCGTTCTACGGCAGCAACGGCCGCGGCAACAGCATCACCGTTGACGGCGGCGAAGCCGGGGATGACGCCGGCGGCGTGCGCCCCACGATCAGCCAGGACGCGGTTCAGGAATTTCAGGTGAATCGCAGCAACTACGCGGCGGACCTCGGCGGCGCCACCGGCGCTTCGATCAACATTGTTACGAAAACCGGCACCAATGATGTGCACGGCAGCCTGTTCGGCTTCTTCCGCAACGACGCCCTGGATGCGCGCGATCCGTTCGCTTTCGGTCCAGCGCTCGCGCCGGGCGATCCTTTTTCGTTGCGACGCCGTGGGTCTACCAGTCAAGAATGCGCTGCAACGCTATCAGTTTGGCGGCTCGGTCGGGGCACCAATACAAAAAGACAAGACTTTCGTGTTTTTTGCGTTCGAAGGCTTGCGCCAAGATGCGCAGAACTCAGTTCCGTTGCTGACCAACTACTTCCATCTTCGGACCGACCTTTGACCAAAACAGCGATACTGGCTCCCTTGGCAGCTAACCCGTCCCCCGTTCCCATACCATGTTTGAGCAGACCCATAGGCGCCGCAATCGGCGCCGAATTGGGGCTCCCTCCGAATCTGCCGCCGGCCACTTGCGCCGCAGTGTTGGGCGGTGCTCTGACGGTTCACCCGTCCGCGGGCAAGAACACTTTGGATGACTACCTCATCAACCAGTTCGAGACCCAAGGGGGACTTTTCAACTATACACTCGCGCAACTATCTGGCCTCCGGCCGCCTGATCACCGCATCGACGCGAACAACCAGGTATTTTTCAGCTATCGGTTTGCGCACGACCTCGAAGAGAATCCAGACGTGCAGTCTTTGACCGCGTTTTCCGCGGGCAGTTCGGTCCACGATCTGGACCACAATCTGCAGGGTGCCTGGTACCACCAGTTCAGCTCGACCACCCAGAATGAATTCCGCCTGCAGTTCGATTACAACGGTTTCAACGTGATTCCCAACGAACCCGGTCAGGTCGGTCTGCAAATTCCGGGGTTCATCAATAATTTGGGAAGCAACATCTTCCTGCCCAATCTCACCATTTTGCGCCGTTTCGAAATTGCCGACAATTTCACCACCATCCGCGGCCACCACACCATTCAATTTGGCGTGAACGAACTGCTGCGCGGCAATCACACCGAGTCCCACACTTTCCTTCCGGGCCGCTTCGTTTTCGGCTCGCTGCCGGGTCCGCGATTGATCAGCCCGCAACTCGCTTCGATATCCTCCCTGCAGTCGGCCTCCTTCGGAGTGCCGCAGGTCTACCAACAGGGCTTCGGCAATCCCGATTATCCGGCGTACACTCGCCCGCTGACCGGGTTCTATCTACAGGACTCCTGGAAAATAGCCTCCAACTTCACCTTGAACTACGGCCTGCGCTACGACATCGATTCGCAATATAACCCGCTGAATACTTACTACAAGGACTTCGGTCCGCGCGTCTCCTTCGCCTGGGATCCCTTCAAGGATCACAAGACGGTCGTTCGCGGCGGCTACGGAATATTCTATGGCCCGGTCGATGCGCAGATTCCCGGGGTCGATTTGAGCCTGGGCGTCTTGAACAAGAATAAGACCACGGTTGAAAACCAGAAGAACCAGTCGCAAGTTCCGGATCAGGTGAACAACGCGATTAACACCTGCGGCCTCGGATTTCCTGGCACCCCGACGGCGATATTCGGTCCGCCGACGCCGGTCAATGGTAATCCTTGCACCCGGTTCATCTCGATCAGCGTCGACACGCTCAATCCAACCGGCCTGCCCATCGCCACTACCGATGTGCTTTTCCAGAGCCTGTTTAATCCTGCGGGAAACCCATCAGGGACGAACTTGATTGCCTGCACCACGCCGTTGCCTGGGCAAAATGCCTGCATCACGCCCGGCGACGTGGAGCCCTTTGGGATTTTTCCCACCAACGGCGGGAGGCTATCACCGGTAACGGTGCTATTCAGCAATCCTCCCAATTACCGGCCGCCGCAATCGCAACAGGCTTCGCTGGGAATCGAGCGTCAAATCTCGCCCAGCTTCACCGTCGGCGTCAGCGGAATTTACTCGCACACCACGCGGCTCCCGGTGGCCATCGATACCAATCTGATTCCGACCACGCCCATGACGACCATAACTCTGGCGAGCGGCCGAAACTTCAGCTACCGGAACTGGAACTTGTCGCCGAATACAGACCCGCTGGGCGGCGCCGAGGGTCTGCCCTGCGCCGCGAATCCGTTCCTTTGTTTCGTGAATCCGCTTCTGGCCCAGAACAACCAATACACCTCCGGGGCGTCTTCGCTGTACGAAGGACTGATTCTAGAGGCGAGAAAGCGCTTCAGCGACCACTTCACCATGTTCGGGAATTACACGTTCAGCAAGGGTTTTGACACCACTACCGATTTCAATACCGATTACTCGCCGCAGGATCCCACCGAGCCGTCACTGGACCGTGGTCTTTCGGAGTTCGACGAACGGCACAAGGTGGTCGTCGCCGGGGTCTTCGACAGCCCTTGGAAGAACGCGATCTTGTCGGGATTCCAAGTGTCCCCGATTTTCAGTTATCACAGCGGTCTGCCCTTCAACCTGCTGGTCGGTGGCGAAGTGAACGGTGACAATCACATTACCAATGAGCGTCCGTTGGGTTCGCCGCGCGACACCGGTCTCGGTCCCAGCTACACGAATTTCGATATGCGCTTGAGCTGGCGCCACAAGATCGGGGAAAAAGCCTCGGTCACCTTGACGGCGGAAGGATTCAACATCGCGAACCACACGAATTTCGCCAGCGTGAACAACGAGGTGAGTCCTTTGTATGGCATCGAAACCGCGCAAGGTCTGTGCCCTACTTCCGGGCAGTGCGAGACCGGCAATACTTCGTTCAATGTGCACGGCCTGCGGCCCGGTACGGCATTGCCGAACGGGGATACGGTTTCGCCCAGCACTGCGTTGGGTTTCACTTCGGCCTTGGCCAAGCGCCAGGTGCAGCTCGGAGCGCGGTTCACGTTCTAGTTCGTGACCAAGTCTCGCGTGGACGGCTCGCCGTGATGAGCCGTCCGCAGCGGGTTTAGATTTGCGACGATCGACGCGCGATACCTCAGGCCCCCGCCCTGGATTTGCCGCCGATGTATGCTTCAGGCCGCCAGCGACTTTTGCTCTTTGCTGACTGCTTGAAATTTCAAAATTTCGTGCCTGGTCCTGGCATCCACAGTTCCTGGCCCGCGCTCGCGAGCCTCGATGTAGCTTCAATTCGGTTAGGAGGAATTACCATGGGGCGAACCACGACGTTTGCAACCGTGCTACTCGTTTTCACGGCCTTGTTGTTTTTCTCGCCGGTCCTTTCCGCGCAGACCGGCGTCACCACCCACACCGGCGCTCTCGCCGATGGCGCCACCTATCTGATCGAAGTCCCGGCGAATTGGAACGGGACTTTGTTTCTGTACAGCCACGGTTACGTCACGCCCGGCTCGGCGAATCCGGCCACCGACGTTGGCGATCCCGCGACGCGCGCGTTCATGCTCGGCAGCGGTTTCGCCCTGGCCGGCTCGTCCTATGCAACGACCGGATGGGCCATCCAACAGGCCATTCCCGATCAGATCGCGGTGCTCGACATTTTCCGCCTCACCGTCGGCCATCCGCACCGCACCATCGCCTGGGGTCATTCCCTCGGCGGGATGATTACCGCCGGACTCATTCAGCGTCATCCCGAACGCTTCGACGCAGCGCTGCCGATGTGTGGCGTGGTTGCCGGCGGCGTGGCCACCTGGAATACGGCTTTGGATGGAGCATTCGCGTTCAAAACGCTGCTCGCTCCGGGAAGCGGATTACAGGTCGTAAATATCGCCAACCCCACGGCGAACCTGGATCTCTCCGAGGAATATCTGGCGGCGGCTCAGGGTACGGCGCAAGGCCGGGCCCGCATCGCGCTGGGCGCAGCTCTTGGCAACACGCCCGGCTGGTTCACTCCCTTGTCGCCGGAGCCCGCCGCAACCGACTACACCTCGCAGGAAATGAATCAGTTTCTGTGGGACGAGCTGGTTGATTTTCCTTTTGTCTTTGCTTTCCGTGCCGAGCTCGAAGCGCGCGCCACCGGCAACCCCTCCTGGAACACGGGAGTTGATTTCCGCCAGCAGCTGGCGAAGTCGATTGACCTGCCGGAAGTTGTCGCGTTGTATGAGGCCGCCGGCCTGGACCTCAATTCCGACCTGGAAACTCTCAATCGCGCGGCTCGGGTGTCGGCCGATCCCCCGGCGTTCCAGTATCTGAAAAACAACATCACGTTTAACGGCCAAATCGATTTCCCCGTGCTCACGCTGCACACCAAAGGTGACGGACTCGTGGTGGTGCAAAACGAGTCGGCCTACCGCCACGTGGTGGACGAAGAGGGGAACGGCGAACTGCTTCGCCGCGATTTCATCGATCGCGCTGGGCACTGCGCCTTTACTCCGGCGGAAACAATTGCCGCCGTGGAAAAGTTGCTGGACCGCTTGAATACCGGACGCTGGCACGAACCCACCGCGGCGGAATTGAATGCTTCCGCGGCGGCCCTCGGCCCAGCTTTCAATATTTTTGCGGCGCCGAGCGGCGCCATTGTCGCCACTCCTCCGGCGTTTATCGATTTCATTCCCAGCCCGTACCTTCGCCCGTTTGACCTCGGGGACGACGATCGAGGCCGCGGTCCTGGCGATGACGGTCGTGGTGACGATGGTCGTGGAGGAAATTCGTATTAGCACCAAACCCGGGCGCGATTTACGAATGCGTCGCGTCCGGGTTCTTTTTTTTCGAAGGCTTCAGGAATTTTGCTGATCGCGAACGTGAGGGCAGTCGTCTAATTTGGGAATGAACACCAAGAAACTTTTTGATTTGAGCGGACGTGTCGCCATCGTCACCGGCGGTTCCACCGGCCTGGGCCTGCAGATGGCCATCGGCCTGGCGGAAATGGGCGCGAACCTGGTGCTGTGCGCCAGAAAAATCGAACGTTGCGAAAAAGCCGCGGCCGAATTGGAGAAGCTCGGCGCGAAAACGGTCGCCCTTGCTTGCGACGTAAAAAATCCCGGGAATGTTCAGGCGGTCGTCGACGCCGCGGTAGCCAAATTCGGACGAATCGACATACTCATCAACAACGCCGGCACCTCCTGGGGCGCGCCCGTGGAAGAAATGAAGCTGGAACATTGGAATAAAGTCATCGAGACGAATTTGACCGGCACGTTTTTGTTTGCGCAGGCCGCTGGCAAAGTGATGGTTCCGGCGCGGCGCGGCAAGATCATCAATATCTCGTCAGTGGCCGGGCTTCACGGCGCGCCGCCGCAGTTTCAAGCCATCGGCTATCACGCCAGCAAAGGCGGAGTGATTTCTTTCACCAAGGATCTGGCCTGCAAATGGGGAATCCATAACATTCAGGTCAATGCCATCGCGCCGGGATGGTTTCCTACCGACATGTCCGCCGTCGTGATCGAAAGAAACAGAGAATATTTCCTGAGCCGGATTCCGCTGGGCCGCTTTGGCAGCGAAGACGACTTGAAAGGCGCCGCCGTGTTTCTTGCTTCCGCTGCTTCGAATTACGTCACCGGACAGATTCTGGCCGTGGACGGAGGTCAAACCGCCTAGCGGCGACATAGCCCATGAATATTCCTCTGACTCCCATTCGATTTCTGCGTCATGCCGGCGAACAGTACGCGCCGAAGACGGCCGTGGTCTGTGGCGATGATCGATTTACCTACGCGCAATTCGCAAGCCGCGCCACCCGGCTCGCCGGCGCGTTGCGCAATGCCGGCATTCAAGCCGGCGATCGCGTCGCTTTTCTCAGCACCAATTGCCATCGGCTGCTCGAAGCGTATTACGGCGTACTGGAAGCCGGCGCGGTGCTGCTGCCACTCAACATCCGCCTTTCCTCCGACGAACTCGCCTACATCCTGAACGATGCCGGCGCGACCATCCTGTTTATCGAGAAAGCACTTTCTACCGATCGTCGAATCGTTTCGCCAAAGACTTCCGACCGTAAAGCAATTCGTTCTGCTGGACGCGCGAGCCCCAGGAATCCTGGCTCGCGCCACAGAACTACGAAAAGATGCTTGCCGCGGCCCAGCCGTTACAAGCGGACATCATCGACCGTCGACGAAAATGCCGTCGCCGAACTTTTCTATACCAGCGGCACCAGCGCCAATCCCAAGGGCGTGATGCTCACCCATCGCAATATTTATCTGCACGCGCTCAACGCCTGTATTTCGATTCACGCTCGAAACGAATCCCGTCGAACTTGCACACGATTCCTCTGTTTCACGCCAACGGCTGGGGCGTCGCCCATTCGCTTACGTTTCTCGGCGGCAAGCACGTGATGATTCATCGTTTCGATCCCATCGAAGTGTTCCGCCTGATCGAAAAAGAGGGCGCGCAGACTTGCAGCCTGGTTCCCATCATGGCCACGGCGCTGGTGAATTGTCCGGAGCGCACCAAATACAATTTGAGCAGCCTGAAACGCGCCACCATCGGCGGCGCCGCTTCTTCGCCCACGCTCATTCGCGAAGTTGAAGAAAAACTCGGCTGCCTCTGCTTCTCCGGGTACGGCCTGACCGAAACCTCGCCCACTCTTTCGCTGGCGATGATGAAACCCGGCATGGAGGCGGCTGGCGAAGAGCGCTACGTCCGTGAAGCGATGACCGGCTACCCGATTCTGGGCGTCGAGATGCGGGTCGTCGATCCGAACGATAATGATGTTCCGCACGACGGTCAGTCCATCGGCGAACTCATTGCCCGCGGTGACGGCATCATGAAAGGCTACTGGAATCAGCCCGAATCCTCCGCGGAAGCCCTGCGCGGCGGCTGGTTTCACACCGGAGATATGGCTACCGTCGATCAAGACGGTTGTTTCCTGATCGTCGATCGCAAAAAAGACATCATCGTCAGCGGCGGCGAAAATATTTCGTCGCTCGAACTCGAAAAGCGATTCTGCTGGCGCATCCCGCGGTGCTCGAAGCCTGCGTGATTCCGGTTCCCGACGCAGAAATGGGGCGAAGTGCCGCAAGGCTCTGGTTGTGCTGAAGCCGAATGCGCAGCCGACCGAAGCCGAGTTGCTGGAATTCAGCCGCTCGCATCTCGCGCACTATAAATGTCCGCGCGCGGTCGATTTCGTCGAAAGCCTGCCGAAAACCGGAACCGGCAAAATCCTGAAAAAAGACCTGCGCAAGAAATATTGGCAAGGGCAGGACACCCTGCGTCCCGACTTCAACGGCCGCCCAGGAAACGCAGAAGCCGCGCCTGATAGACTGCGAGGCTTTCGCAGAGCCTTCGGATTCAGAAAAGGAGTTTTGGATGGATTTGAACCTTACCCGCCGACGAAAAACATTTTCGCGACGAACTGCGTTCCTGGCTCGCGGCGAACGCTCCGAAAGACTGGCCGGCCTGGCAGAACAAGCCACTCGAAGAATCGTTCCCCTATCTTCGGGCCTGGCAGCGCAAACTCTATGAAGGCCGGCTGGGCCGCGGTCTCCTGGCCCAAGGAATTCGGCGGGCGCAGCGCCTCGCTGATGCAGCAGTCCATTTTCTGGGAGGAAATGGCGCGCGCGGAAGCCCCGCCGATGGCCAATTCGCTGGGCCTCGGCCTGATCGGCCCCACCATCATTGCCTACGGCACCGAAGCGCAGAAAAAACGCTTCATCCCGAAAATTCTTGAGCGCCGAAGAAATCTGGTGCCAGGGATTTTCGGAGCCCAACGCCGGCTCCGATCTCGCCAGCCTGCAAACCGCAAGCGGTTCTCGATGGCGATCACTACATCGTCAACGGCCAAAAAGTCTGGACCAGCTACGGCTGGATCGGCGACTGGTGCGAAGCTCGTCACGCGCACCGATCCCACCGCCGCAAAACATAAAGGTCTGACCGTCCTGCTGGTCGACATGAAATCGCCGGGCGTGGAAGTTCGCCCGCTGCGACAGATGACCGGCGAATGCGAATTCAACGAGATTTTCTTCCGCGACGTGCGCGTCCCCGCAGAAAACGTGCTGGGCAAAGTGAACGACGGCTGGAACGTGGCGATCAGCACGCTGATGTACGAACGCGGCTCCTACGGCGCGCGCCTGCATCTCATTTTCAAGCGCTACATTACGGCCGGCTGATCGAACTATCGCAAGAACATTCCAGCGCAACGGCAAGCCCGCGTCCGAAGACCCAATCGTCCGCCAGAAACTCGCGCAGTGCTACGCCGAAATCGAAATCATGCGCCTCAATCAGATGCGCGCTTTCAGCCGCATGACCGCCACCGGCGTGCCCGGCCCGGAAGGCTCGATCCAGAAAATTTTCTGGAGCGAGCTGAACCAGCGCCTGCAGCAAATCGCCCAGGAAATTCTCGGGCCCTACGGCCAGCTACTCGCCGGCGATCCGCGCGCCGTCGACAACGGCATGCTGGTCCTACGGCTACCTGCGCACGCGCGGCAATACCATCGAGGCCGGCACTTCCGAAGTGCAGCGCAACATCATCGGGCATTTTGTTCTGGGCCTGCCCAGAAGCTACTATGGCCAACAAATTCAGAAGGGGAATCGCCATGCAATTCGGACTTAAGTGAAAGTCAGGAATTTCTGAAAGACAGCGCGCGCAAATTCTTCGCCGGCGAATGTCCCAGCGCGGAAATGCGCCGTCTGATGGAAACCGATACAGCCTACGACGACGCGCTCTGGGCCAAACTGGCCGAGCAGGGCTACACGGGCATTATTTTTCCGGAAGAATTCGGCGGCGTCGGCCTGGGCAAAGTCGAGCTGATGCTGCTGATGGAAGAGGCCGGCCGCGCGCTGCTTGCCCGGCCCGTTTTTTTCGACCGTGCACTGGCCGGCGCCGCGCTCGACGCCGTCGCCACCCCTGCGAACAAAAAGAAATATCTCGAACCGATCTGCGAGGCGAAGCTCGCTCCACCGTCGCGCATCCTCGAAGCCAGCGCCAGCTGGAATCCTCGACGACGCTGACAACTCCACGGCGAGCAACGGCAAGCTCACCGGCGAAAAACTATTTCGTCACCGACGCCGCCGTCGCCGATTTCATTCTCGTCGTCGCGCAAAGACGGCGTCTTCGCCGTCGACGCCAAAGCGCCCGGCATGAACCATCACGCCCATGGCCGGCATGGACATGACGCGCAAAATCTACGCCGTAAAATTCAAAGACACGCCCGCCGAAAAAATCGGCGCCACTCGCAAATCTCGCGAAGGCTTTGGACGTTGCCACCGCCGCCTCGTCGGCGAATTGGTGGGCGGCATGCAACGCACCGCTCGACCTCACCGTGGAATACGCGAAAATGCGCAAACAATTCGGCAAACCCATCGGCATGTTCCAGGCGGTGCAACATCATTGCGCGGACATGTACCTCGAGACGGAAAGTTCGCGCTCGGCGGCCGTATTACGCGGCCTGGGCGCTGGAAGAAAATGTCCCCGGAAGCATCCGTTGCGGTCTCCATCGCCAAGGTTTATGCCAGCGACGCCGCCCGCAGCGTGGGCAATCGCGGCATCCAGGTTCACGGCGGCATGGGCTTCACCTGGGAAAATGACGTGCACCTTTTCTACCGCCGCGCCAAAGCATCCGAAACCGCGTTCGGCGATTCGACGTTTCATCGCGAGCGGATCGCCCGCCAGGTGATCGACGCACGAAACACTCTCCGCGAAGAGCGCCTAAAAATTCAAAACGAGTGAGCCTACCGAAATGAGCGACCTGGTCCAATTTACCAAAGAGAACGGAATCGCGGTCATCACCATCAATAATCCGCCGGTGAACGCGCTCAGCCCCGGCGTGCCCGAAGGAATTTCCGAAGCGATCGAGCGCATCAACAATGATCCCGAAATCAAAGCGGCGGTACTGATCGGCGGCGGCCGCACCTTCGTCGCCGGCGCGGACATCAAGGAATTCGGCAAAATGACTTCCGGCAAGGCGCCGCGCGGCGCCGGACTGCTGCCGTTTCTTTTGCACATGGAAGATTCCCGCAAGCCGGTCATCGTCGCCATTCACGGCACCGCCTTCGGCGGCGGCCTGGAACTCGCCATGGCCGGCCACTATCGCGTCGCCGTTCCTGCCGCACAAGTCGGCCAGCCGGAAGTGAAGCTCGGCATTATTCCCGGCGCGGCTGGCACCCAACGCCTGCCGCGACTGGCGGGCGTCGCCAAAGCCGTCGAAATGTGCACCGATGGCAAGCCCGTCCCGGCGGAAGAAGCTCTGGCAGCTCGGCATCATCGACAAATTGATCGAAGGCGATCTTCTCGCCGGAGCCATCGCGTTCGCCCGCGAAGTCGCCGCGCAAGCCCGCGCCGAAAACCCGCGAACGAAACGGAAAACTTGGCACCGCGGAACAAAATGCTCCGATTTTCGCTGCGGCGCGCGAGAACGCGCGCAAGAAACAGCGCGGCCTGCTTGCGCCAGTAGCGGCGATCGACGCGGTCGAAGCCGCCACGAACCTGCCCTTCGACGAAGGCTGCAAGCGTCGAGCAGGAACTTTTCGTGGAATGCCTGTTCTCCGACCAATCGAAGGCGCTGATCCACGTTTTCTTCGGCGAACGCGAAGTCGCCAAAATTCCGGACATCCCAAAAGACACTCCGCTCATTCCGGTGAAACGCCGCGGTGGTCGGCGCCGGCACCATGGGCGGCGGCATCGCCATGGTTTTCGCCAACGCCGGAATTCCGGTGCTGCTGAAGGAAGCCGATCAGGCCGCGCTCGACCGCGGTCTGGCGACCATCCAGAAAAATTACGCGAATTCCGTGAAGCGTGGCCGCTTCACTCAGGAATTCGTCGACGACTGCTTGAAGCGCATCGAGCCCACGCTGACCTACGACGGATTCGCGGCAGTCGACATGGTCATCGAAGCGGTCTTCGAAGGCATGGCCCTGAAGAAGGAAATCTTCGCCGAGCTCGACCGCATCTGCAAACCCGGAGCGATCCTCGCCTCGAACACTTCCACGCTGAACATCGACGAAATCGCCGCCGCCACTTCGCGCCCCGAATCCGTGATCGGCACGCACTTTTTCAGCCCGGCCAACGTGATGCGCCTGCTCGAAATCGTGCGCGGCAAGAACGACCGGCAAGGAAGTGATCGCCACCTGCATGCAACTTTCGAAGAACCTCGGCAAAGTCGGCGTGCTGGTCGGCAATTGCCGCGGCTTCGTCGGCAATCGCATGTTCGGCCCGTACCGCCGCGAAGCGCAATTCCTGGTCGAAGAAGGCGCGAGCATCGATGCCGTCGACAAAGCGCTCTTCGATTTCGGCATGGCCATGGGTCCGCTGGCCACCGGCGATCTCGCCGGCCTCGATGTCGGCTGGCGCATTCGCAAGGAATACAAACATCTTGAAAAACCCGGCGTGCGCCAGCCCTTCGCGGAAGACAGTCTCTGCGAACTCGGCCGCTTCGGCCAAAAAACCGGCGCCGGCTGGTATAAATACGACGACCAACCGCCAGGCCTCGCTCGATCCGCTAGTCGGAAAACTGCTCGAAAGAATGGACCACCGCCGCCGGAATTTCGCAGCGACACCATTGCCGATCCGGAAATCGTCGACCGCTGCATCTACGCGCTGGTCAACGAAGGCGCGCGCATTCTAGAAGAAGGCTATGCGTTGCGCGCGGTCGACATCGACATCATTTATCTCAACGGCTACGGCTTCCCGGCGTATCGCGGCGGCCCGATGTGGTACGCCGACACGGTGGGACTGAAAAAAGTTTATGACCGCATCCTCGAATTCCAGAAGCATCACGGCGAACTCTGGGAGCCCGCACCGTTACTGAAAAAACTCGCCGAGCAAGGCAAAGGCTTTGCGGATTTCAACGCCGATCATGGCGCGGCGGCCTGACGCGCGACGAACCTAGATGAGCCGACTTCTTCTCGTACGCCATGCTCAGGCTTCCTTCCTGGAGCAGACCTACGACAAATTGTCGCCGCTGGGCGAAACCCAGTCTCGGCTGCTCGGTGAATTCTGGGCGCGTCACAAATTGCATTTTGACCGCGTCTGCTCCGGACCACGCCGCCGCCAGAAAGACACGGCTGCAATTGTCGGCGCCGCTTATCGCCAAATGAATCTCGCATTCCCGGAACCTCTGCTGCTGCCGGAACTCGACGAATACCCGGGCGAAGCGATCATGGAGCGCAGCTTGCCGGCCCTCCTTGAATCCGACGGCGCGATTGCAGGTCTTCACGCCAGCTTTCAGGGTTCCACGGAGCCACAAGCTCGTCGCAAAACTTTTCAGAAGTTATTCGAAGCGGTGATCGGCAAATGGGTCGACGAGAAAATTCCTGCGAACAGCATCGAATCGTGGCGCGATTTTGCTGCGCGCGTTAACGCTGGGTTGACGAACTTTCTTGGTGCCGGTGAGTCCAACGAGCGCGTCGCCATATTCACGTCGGGTGGGCCCATCGGCCTCGCGGTGCAGCACGCACTCGATCTCTCCGCGCAAAACGCGCTGCGCGTTTCCTGGATGGCGCAGAATTCGTCGTTCAGCGAATTTCTATTTTCCGGCGAACGCTTCACGCTGAGCAGTTTCAATGCCGTACCGCATCTCGACGACCCGGCAATGCAGACCTATCGTTAAAGACGCGCGCCAGTAGAGGAGGGCGCATGGCCGATTTTCAGGATCATCCCAGCAGCGTGCGACCCGGCGAGGAACTCAACGTGGCCACGCTCGAACCGTTCCTCCGCGGCCATTTTCCCGACGAAACCGGCGCGATGCGCGTCGAGCAATTTCCGAATGGCCATTCGAATCTGACCTACGCCATTCATCTCGGCGAAAAACAATTCGTCCTGCGCCGCCCGCCCTTCGGCAGCAAAGTGAAGTCCGCGCACGACATGAGCCGCGAATTTCGGGTGCTGTCGAAACTCCACGCCTCGTATCCCCCCGCGCCCGAAGTTCTGCTGTTTTGCGACGACCCCGCGGTCCTCGGCGCGCCTTTCTATCTGATGAAACCGATCTGGGGAATTATTCTGCACCGCGATCCGCCGCCTGGGCTGGATTTTTCTCCGGCCATCGCCCGCCGCCTCAGCGAATCGTTTGTCGATAATCTTGCCGTCCTGCATCGATTGGACTATCGGGCCATCGGACTTGCCGATCTCGGCAAGCCGGAGGGCTATCTCCAGCGTCAGGTCACTGGATGGCTGGAACGTTACGCAGGTTCGCAAACGCAGGAATATCCGGAAGTCAAAGCAATCGCGGAATGGATGACGCAGCGCATTCCCGCGACGCCAAGCGCCGCGCTGATTCACAACGACTACAAGTACGACAACGCCGTGCTCGATTCGGATGACCTCGCCAAAATCGTCGGCCTGCTGGATTGGGAAATGTCCACCATCGGTGATCCACTCACCGATTTGGGGACGGCCCTGGCGTATTGGGTGGAGACCGACGACTCCGAGGAACTACAGGCAATTCGTTGGGGGCCCACCAACTTTCCGGGAAGTTTCACGCGTTCGCAGATGGTCGAGCGCTACGCCCACCAAACGGGACACGACGTTTCGAACATCGCGTTTTATCTGACGTTTGCCCGCTTTAAGCTGGCGGTGATTGTCCAGCAGATCTACTTCCGATTTCATCAAGGGCTGACCAGAGATCAGCGGTTCGCTTCGATGCCCAACTTGATTCAGATCTTGTTGCGAGCGTCACTGCGTTGCGCCGAAACGGGGAAAATCTAACGTAAGTCAGCGGTAGTAGCGAACAATCGACTCGGCCACGCAACACGGCTTCTCCGAGCCCTCGGCTTCAATGGTCACCGTGTAAATTACCTCGACGGCATCTTCCGCGATTTCCTTGAACGAGAGCACCGCGATCCGCGCGCGAATCCGCGCCCCGCTGCGCACCGGTGCGGTGAACCGCACGCGGTTCAAGCCATAATTCACCGCCAGGCGCAGCCCACTCTGGACTTTGATGGCCTGCTGCATGAAATGTGCAACCAGCGAGAGCGTCAGGAAACCGTGCGCAATCGTGGTCTTAAACGGAGATTCTTTTTCAGCGCGCTCACGATCGAGGTGAATCCACTGCCGGTCTTCCGTGGCCTCAGCGAATAAATTAATTCGCTCCTGGGTGATCGTCAGCCAATCGGTCACCGCGATTTCGCGGCCGACGAAATCCTTCATCGCGTGTAGAGATTCAAGTACGGTCGCCGCCACGGAGTCTCCCGTCCGCCAACTATTCCAGCAAATCCGGCTGCTCGCGAACGATGTGCGCGAATAGCGGTTGAAACTGAAACCACCCGGCCATCGGATTCCCGATTTGCGCGCGCGTCGCTACCGCGTGCTGGTGCTCGATCTTGATCGGGTCGCCCGCAGCCTCGGCTAGCAACTGCGCGTGGCAACTGCGGTCCATGGTGATAAACCACCAGGCGGCTTCGTCCACGTTATGGCCGACGGTCAAAAGTCCGTGATTACGCAGGATCGCGGCTTTACCGGTTCCCAGAGCTTTCGCGATGCGCTCGCCTTCCGAGGTTTCGTACACCACTCCGGTGAAATCCGCGAACAACCCATGATCCTCATAGAACGCGCAGGCATCTTGGGTGATTGGATCGAGCAGCCGCCCCAGCGTCGCCCAGGATTTTCCGTACATCGAATGCGCGTGCGCCGCCGCCACCACATCCGGCCGCGCGGCGTGTACTTGCGAATGAATCGCGAACGCCGCGCCGTTCACCGGATATTTTCCTTCCACCACCTCGCCGCGGTGGTTCACCAGGATCAGGTCCGAAGCGCGAATCTGGCCGAAATGCATGCCGAACGGATTCACCCAGAAATGGTCGAGCTTCTCCGGGTCGCGCGCCGTGATGTGTCCGGCGACGCCTTCGTCGAATCCGAATTTTGAAAACAGGCGGAACGCCGCCGCCAGCCGTTGCTTCCGGTACTTGCGTTCTTCCGCGGGTGTGGCAAATTGCGGTGGTCCGGGAATCCGTGCCGCGTCCTGCGTGGCCTGCGCCATAAACCCTCCTGCATTTCTAATGGCTGAACTAATTTTTGCGCGAATCGGAAACGGCCGCCACCCGCTTGCTTGTGCCGGACTTCGCCAGCTCCAGCTTCGCGATGGATTCGACATGTACTTCGTCCGGGCCATCCGCGAGCCGCAGCGTGCGAATCGCGGCCCAAGCGCTCGCCAAAAATGTATCCTGCGACACGCCCGCGCCGCCGTGGGCCTGAATCGCGCGATCGATAACGCGCAGCGCTACATGGGGCGCCACCACTTTGATCATGGCGATTTCGGCGCGCGCCGCCTTGTTGCCCACCGTGTCCATCAGGTGTGCGGCCTTTAGTGTCAGCAGCCGCGCCTGCTCGATCTCCATTCGCGACGCGGCGATGTCCGCGCGAATCGTTCCTTGCTCCGCCAGCGGTTTGCCAAACGCCACGCGAGACTGTACCCGCACACACATCAGTTCCAGCGCGCGTTCGGCCGCGCCGATGCAGCGCATGCAATGATGAATCCGCCCGGGCCCCAACCGCCCCTGGGCAATTTCAAATCCGCGCCCTTCGCCGAGCAGCATGTTCGAAACCGGCACGCGCACATTCTTGAAATCGATTTCAGCGTGCCCGTGCGGCGCATGATCGTACCCAAACACCGAAAGCAGCCGAATCGATTTTCAATCCCGGCGCATCCATCGGCACCAAAATCATGGACTGTTGCTGATGGGCCGGCGCGTTGGGATCGGTTTTGCCCATGAATATCGAAATCTTGCATCGCGGGTCGCCCGCGCCGGACGACCACCACTTTCGTCCGTTGATCACGTACTCGCTGCCATCGCTTTACGATGCTGGCTCCGATGTTGGTCGCATCCGACGACGCCACCTCCGGCTCAGTCATCGAAAAACAGGACCGAATCTCGCCGGCCAGCAAGGGCGTCAGCCATTTTTCTTTTTGGTCCGGAGTTCCGTAGCGCGCCAGCACTTCCATATTTCCGGTATCCGGCGCGGAACAATTGAATACCTCCGGCGCCATGTGGCTGCGGCCCATGATCTCGCACAGCGGCGCGTATTCCAGGTTGGTCAAGCCCGCGCCGCGCTCATCGTTCGGCAGGAACAAATTCCACAAGCCTTCCGCGCGGGCCTTGACCTTCAACTCCTCGATGATCCTGGTCGGCTTCCACCGGTCGCGCTCGACCTCTTCATGGAAACGCCGCTCGTTGGGATAAATGTGCACGTCCATGAATTGCTGCAGGCGGCTCTGCAGAATTTTGGTTTTGTCGTTTAGCTCGAAGCTCATAATCTCGTTATTTCCCAGTGAAGACCGGTGGGCGCTTCTGCAAGAAATGCGCGACGCCTTCTTTGAAATCCTGCGACTTCAGACTTTCCAGCATTTCGTGCTCGGCCAGCGTAAACGCTTCGCCCAGTGGCTGGAACATCGCCTCATACACTTGCCGTTTGATCACTCGCAACGAGCGCGGGCTTACGTTCGATGCCAGATCCTTCGCGTACTCGTAAACTTTGGCTGAAAATACGTCCGGCGCGAACACCTGGTTGGCCAGCCCGATGCGGAAAGCCTCGGCCGCATCGACCATGCGCGCGGAAAAAAGCAGTTCCAGCGCGTTAGCGTGCCCGATCAACCGCGGCAACATCCAGGCCAGCCCGTATTCGGCGATCAATCCGCGCCGCGCAAACGCGGTGCTGAATTTCGCGCTATCCGAGGCGAATCGAATATCGCAGTACAGCGCGATGACCAAGCCCAGTCCCACTACCGGCCCGTTGATCGCCGCAATCACCGGTTTCGAAATTGCCGGGAAATACGAATATTTTTTCTGAAAGTCCGGCCGCGCTCCGGAAATTCCGCCGTTGCCGGCATTGCGCACCGCATAGGCGCGTGCGGCCTCGTCCAGCCCCTGATCCGCAACCGAACTGAGCAGCGACATATCCGCGCCGGCGCAAAACCCGCGGCCCGCACCAGTCAATATAATGATGCGGACGTTTTCGTCGGCGTCGGCCTGTTCAAACGCCGCCCGAACTTCCTGCTCCATGAGCGCGGTCCAGGCGTTCAATCTGTCCGGACGATTCAGGGTGATCGTCGCGATATGGTCGGCAACCTGATAGATGGTTTCCTGGTTTGGCATGATGCCGCCGATTATATACAATGCTCCGGGCGTTAGTCACTTTCAACTGTAAGCGACTATCATAATTACGGCCGCCAGCCGGATCGTCCCAAACCAGCTCACCGCCACCGGAGGAATTTTCCAATGACCGAACTCAATCACCGGTTCACGCTCGCCGCGCGTCCTGTCGGCATGCCTAAACGGAGCGACTGGAATTACGCCGCCGAGCCGATCCCCGATCTCGCCGACGGCCAGCTGCTGATCAAAATACTCTACGTCTCGCTCGACCCGGCCATGCGCGGCTGGATGAACGAAGGAAAATCCTACGTCCCGCCCATTGGGATCGGCGAAGTCATGCGCGCGGGCGGCCTCGGTCGCGTGGTGCAATCGAAAAATCCGGCGTTCGCCGTCGGCGATCATGTCTACGGCATGCTCGGCGTCCAGCAATTCGCGGTGAGTGCCGGCAAAGGTCTCACCAAGGTCGACCCCAAGCTCGCGCCGCTTCCGGTGTATCTCGGCACGCTCGGAATGCCCGGAATGACCGCGTATTTTGGCCTGCTCGATATTGGCAAACCGAAGGAAGGCGATACCGTGGTGGTTTCGGGCGCTGCCGGCGCGGTGGGCATGGTGGTGGGCCAAATCGCGAAAATCAAAGGTTGCCGCGTGGTCGGTATCGCCGGCGGCCAGGATAAATGCCAGTACGTGGTCCGAGACCTCGGATTCGACTCCGCCATCGATTACAAAACGGAAGACGTACGAAAATCCCTGCGCACGCATTGCCCCGACGGCATCAACGTTTACTTCGACAATGTCGGCGGCGATATTCTCGAAGCGGCTCTGGCGAATCTGGCTCGCGGCGCACGCATCGTGATTTGTGGCGCCATCTCACAATACTGCGCCACCGGGCCGGTGAAGGGCCCGTCCAACTACATGTCGTTGCTGGTCAATCGTGCCAGCATGACCGGCATGGTCGTGTTCGATTACGCCGATCGTTATGCCGTGGCGGGCCGCGAAATGGCCGGATGGATGGCGGCGGGCAAATTGAAAACGCGAGAGCACATCGTCGAAGGCCTCGAGACCTTTCCGGATACGTTGCTGCAGCTCTTCAAGGGCGAGAACACCGGAAAGCTCATCTTGAAAATCGCCGACGACAAATAAGAAATCCGCGCCCAGCACCAAAAAAATGAGTTCTGTTTGATTCTTAAAAAGGAACCACCATGCCATTGGCCGAAAATGACGGAGTAAAGATCTACTGGGAAGAAACGGGGAAGGGCGAGCCCATTTTGCTGATCATGGGCCTGGGCTGGGTGTCGCAGATGTGGCATCGCACCCGCGATCTCCTGGCCAAGAAATATCGGGTGATCACATTCGATAATCGCGGCGTCGGCCGCAGCGATGTTCCGCCGGGACCGTATCCGATTCCCACGATGGCCGCGGATGCCGCTGCGGTCCTCGACGCGGCCGGCGTCCCGTCCGCTCACCTCTATGGCATTTCCATGGGAGGAATGATCGCCCAGGAATTCACGCTGCAATATCCGCAGCGGGTGAAATCGTTGATCCTCGGCTGCACCGCAGCAGGCGGTCCCACGGCGATTCAGCCGGCGCCCGAAGTTCTCCAAGTTTTAATGCGCAGAGGAATGAAGCCCGAGGAAGCGATCGACGCCATCGATCCTTTCATCTACTACCCGGGAACGTCGCCGGAATGGATGGCCGAGGACCGAAAACTTCGGCTGGAGTGGTATCCCACCGCTGACGGCTACCTGGGTCAGCTGCAGGGAATCATGGCTTGGGAAGCGTATAGCCGCCTGCCGCAGATTGCGGCACCTACTCTGGTGATCCACGGCGAATCCGATCAGCTGATTCCGGCAGCAAACGCGAACGTGGTCGCCGGACGCATCCCGAACGCGAAGCTGGTCCTGATTCCGCGCGCCAGCCACATTTTTCCCGCCGATCAGCCCAAGAATGCCGACGAGGCCGTCGTGAATTTCCTGGCCGCGCACGCCTGACTCCTCGCGATCCGACCATCAAAAAAAATCGCCCGGCTCGGAGCATCGCGACCGATGCTGCGTTCCAGGCGAATCAAAGCGCTTCCGCTGGCTCAGCGATTCTAGCCGTTGGCGGCGTGAGCCAGTCCGGCGATCGCCGGGCGCATCAATTTCGTATTAGCCCGCGCGCTCGCACGCGACTGCCGCGGCGTCCCTTCAATCTGTGCGATGTCTTTCAGGCCGTAGAAGCTTTCCTTCTCGCAAGCCTTGCAACGCAAATTAAAAACGATCGGAGTCTCCAGGTGTCCGGCGTCGGCCTTCTCCGCGCGTGCGTTCACTTTCTGCACGGTTTTCGCCGAAAGGGGAATTGCCTCACCGCAGGAATAACAACGAACTCCGGAATATTTCTGCTGCGCAGTCTCGACGCTCACGTTGAGCCTCTGTGTTTTATTAAATTGGGTACCAGGAGAGCCCATTATACACCGAGGCCACGCGGCTAGAAGCTTGAAAAAAGACCGGCTCGGATGAGCCGCGAAATGAACTTCAACACGACCAGCTGTGAATGGATCAAGAGTGCACTAAGATGTTTATTATGAGCAATATATAAAGAACAAACATTTGTAAGTCGACCAATCCGTCTCCTTCGCCAAGCGCAGCGGAACCGAGATATTCAACGGATATCCACAGGGCGAGCTCAGTGGTTTTTACGCTCCCATGACACGGCGTTTTTTGATCATTGTTCGGAGTGTTTCCCTCAACTTCAAGGCTGTCTTTTGCGATTTCTCGAAGCGCCTCTCCCGATCTCGCCTTCCCACTCGGAATGCACTAAACTCTTCGCCGTCGCTGGTTTCAAGGCTATCCCCTTGCCGGGCTCAACGTCTGAAACCCAAAGAAATCCGGAGAGATATAAATGACTGATCTCGTAAGCCGGCTCCGCTGCAGCGCGATTCTTCGCGTGTTTCTGGTCCTTACCGCGCTTTTGGCGGCGGTCGGCGCTGCACGCGGCCAGTCCGTCGACGAAGTGATTTCCAAAAATATTCAGGCGCACGGTGGGCTGGAAAAAATCCAGACGGTGAAAACGATGCGCTCTTCGGGAAAAGTAAATTTCGGGGGATTTGAAGCCCGATTTATGCAGGAAAACCTGCGGCCCGACAAAGTTCGCGAAGAGACAATTATTCAGGGTCTCGCGCAGGTCCAGGGGTATGACGGTAAGACCGGCTGGCAGGTGAATCCTTTTCAAGGCCGGAAGGATGCCGAACTGCTCTCCGCTGACGACCTCAAGAGCCTGCAAGAAGATTCGGACATCGATGGCCCGCTGGTCGACTACAAATCGAAAGGCCACACCGCCCAGTTGCTGGGCCACGATTCGGTCGAGGGCACCGACTGTTTCAAAGTGAAGATCACCCTGAAAAATGGCGACGTTCGCATTTATTACTTCGATGCCGATTCGTTTCTGGAACTGAAGATCGAGTCGCAAAATAATATCCGCGGCACCGTGCAGTATTCCGAAACCTTTTATGGCGACTACGAGCAGGTCAACGGGATTTACTACCCGTTCGAATACGAGCAGGGCCAGAAAGGCAGTTCGGGCCGCGCCAAATTCACCGTGGAAAAAATTGAGATCAATATTCCCCTCGCGGAGAGCTTGTTCGCCATGCCTCCGTCACCTCCCGTCAAAGCCGCAGCGGCAGCTCCCGGAGGTGCCCAGTGATTTCGTTCCCGAAGCTATCGTTCGCGTCGGCAAAAGCCCTCGTCGCTCTGCTGATTTTTTGCGCGGCAGCAGCCGCACCAGCGTTTGCGCAGGATGCGAAGTTTGACTCCGACACCATCTCCGGGCTTGGCGCCCGCAATATCGGCTCCGCGGAAATGAGCGGCCGGGTATCCGCGCTTTCCGCGGTGAAAGAAGACGGCCGGCTCACCGTGTACATCGGCGCGGCCAGCGGCGGGGTCTGGAAGTCGGTAAACGGCGGAACGACCTTCAAACCAGTCTTCGACAAGCAAACTTCCCAGTCGATCGGCGCCATCGCCATCGACCCGCAAAACCCCAAGACCATCTGGGTCGGCACCGGAGAATCCTGGGCGCGCAATAGCGTCTCGATCGGCGACGGCATCTACCGGTCCACCGACGGCGGCGAAAACTGGGATAACCTCGGCCTGAAAGATTCCGAACGCATCTCCAAAATTCTGATCGACCCGAAAGACGGCAATACGGTGTACGCCTGCGTCCCGGGAAAACTGTGGAGCGATTCGGACGATCGCGGCGTTTACAAGACCACCGACGGCGGCAAAACCTGGAACAAAATTCTGAAGGGCGCGAACCTTTCCACCGGCTGCTCGATGATGTCCATGAGTTCCGCCGACCCCAAAGTTCTCTTCGCCGGCATGTGGGACTTTCGCCGCAAGGGCTGGACCTTCCGTTCCGGCGGCGACAGCCCCACCGCGCCCAGCGGCAGCGGACTGTTCACCTCGACCGATGGCGGCGCCACTTGGACCGAGCTCGACCAGAAGTCCGCCCAAGGCCTTCCCTCGAAACCGTGGGGACGCGTCGCGGTCACCATCGCCCCTTCGAAACCAAATGTCGTCTATGCGCTGATCGAGTCTCCGCGCAGCGCCCTGTTTCGTTCCGACGATGGCGGCAAGACCTGGCAGGAGCGCGACCGCAGCCAATTCATGGTCTGGCGCCCGTTTTATTTCGCCAACCTGATCGTCGATCCCAAAAACGAAAACAAAATCTACAAACCGGATCTGATTCTGATCCTCAGCGAGGACGGCGGGAAAAGCTTCAGCGGCATTGGCGGCGCCCACGGTGATTTCCACGATGTCTGGATCGACCCGGACAACACCAATCATCTGATTGCCGGCGATGACGGCGGCGTCTGGTATTCCTACGACAGCGGCAACAATTGGTGGAAGGCGGAGAATCTTCCGATTTCGCAGTTCTATCATGTCAGCGTGGATGACGCGGATCCTTTCCACGTCTACGGCGGGCTGCAGGACAACAACGCCTGGATCGGCGTTTCCTCCTTTCCCGGCGGCATCACCAATCATCAATGGCAGGCGCTGCGCGGCGGCGACGGCTTCTGGGCTTTCTCCGATCCCGCCGATCCAAACTATGTTTACGCCGAATCGCAAGGCGGCAGCATCCAGCGCTGGAATCGGGTCACGCTGGAATCACGCGACATCCAGCCCAAGCCGAAATATGGCGAAGGTAAACTGCGCTTCAATTGGAATACGCCGATTCACCTGAGTCCCAACGAAAAGGGCACCCTCTACATCGGCGCGCAATTTCTTTTTCGGTCGCGCGATCACGGCCAGACCTGGGACCGCATTTCTCCGGACCTGAGCACCAACGACCCGGAAAAACAAAAGCAGGAGCAGTCCGGCGGCGTCACCATCGACAATTCGTTCGCCGAAATGCACACCACCATTTATTCCATCAGTGAATCGCCGCGCGATGCGCAGACCATCTGGGTTGGCACCGACGACGGAAATTTGCAGATCACTCGCGATGGCGGAAAATCCTGGACCAACGTGGTGGGCAATGTTCCGAATCTGCCCAAATCTTCCTGGGTCTCCTGGGTCGAAGCCAGCCGTTTCGATGCGGCCACCGCTTATGCCGCATTCGATCGTCACACCTTCGGCGACATGGATCCTTACGTGTACAAGACCACCGACGCCGGGAAGACGTGGACTGCGCTGGTCGGAAAAGATTCCGGCGTGCGTGGGTTCGCGCACGTCATCAAGGAAGATACCGAAGTTTCCAGCCTGTTGTTCATGGGCACTGAATTTGGGTTGTGGGTTTCGCTCGATGCCGGCGCGCACTGGGCGCAATATAAGGGCAACGAATTCCCCGACGCTCCGGTCCGCGACATCGTGATCCAAGCTCGCGATTCGGCGCTGGTCATCGCCACCCACGGCCGCGGAATCTGGATCGTTGACGACATCACTCCGTTGCGCAAGCTCACTCCCGAAATCATGTCGAAGGACGCCGTGTTCGTCATGGGCAAACCAACGCAACAGCGGCTGAACGCTTCGGGAGGCTGGGGCGATGGCGCCGCGGTTTTCATTGGCCCGAATCCGCCGGACGGCGCGGAGATTTCCTATTACCAGAAGAAACGCCATATCTACGGCAAAATGAAGATTGAAATCTTCGACGGCACCGGCAAGCTGGTCGACACCGTCCCGGCCAACAGCCGCCGTGGATTAAGCCGCGTGGAATGGTCCATGCAACTGAAGGCTCCGCGCGTTCCGCCGGCTGCCACCGCCGCATTTGAAGCTGCGACGGGACCGCGCCTGCTTCCCGGAACCTACACCGTAAAAATGACGCGGGGCACCGAGACCTACACCACGCCGCTGGTCGTCACCCTCGATCCGCGCGCGAAGTACACGCTCGAAGATCGCCAGCTGAATTTCGAGGCGGTCATGCGCGTCTACAACCTGCTCGGTGACATGACCTTCGACGTCGAACGCATCAATGGCGTCCGCGATGAACTCACCGACCGCGCCGCGAAACTCGCGGCGACGGATCCGCTGCGACGGCAGCTCGAATCTCTCGCTGCCCAATGTGAAGAGATGCGCAAAAAAATCGTGGCCACCACCGAAGGCGGCGCGGTCACCGGAGAGGAGCGCATCCGCGAGCACACCACCCAGCTCTATGGCGAACTGACCAACTACGAAGGCCGTCCCGCGGATTATCAAATCGCGCGCATCGATTCCCTGAAGCATGAACTCGATGACGTCGCGAACGGCTTCGACGCGTTCGTCGCGAAAGACTTGCGCGATGCGAATTTGGCGCTACAGAAGAAAAAACTCGCGCCCATCGTTCCGATGTCTCGCGAGGATTGGAACAAATCCAGCTCGGAATCGAGTCCGGCCGGGGGCCCGCCCAATTCGATGCAGTTCCGGGAACGCGATTAAATGGTCAAAACGGTTTGAGCTGAGCCTGTTGCATCTGCACTCAAGCCAGCACTGATGTTGCTTCGCTCATTGAGGTACCCATGGGAACCCTCTGGCAAGATTTTTCCTACGGCTGGCGGACGCTGGTAAAAAACCCCGGCTTCGCGCTCATCGCTGTTCTCACCCTGGCCCTCGGTATCGGCGCATCCGCCGCGATCTTCAGCGTGATCGATCACGTGCTTCTTGAACCTTTTCCCTACGCCCATTCGAATCGGCTGATGATGGTCGAAATCGAAGATACGGATCAGTCCGGAGCCGACCCGCGGACCAGCTTCCAGACTCCCGAATTCCGGGACTACTACCAGCACAGCGAGGCGTTCGACGCCGTCATCGGCAACGTCAGCACCGATGTGCTGTACACCACGCCCGAGGGAACCCAGCGCTTCAATGGCCACCTGGTTACCGCCAACACTTTCGAGTTGCTCGGTGTGGCTCCGCTGCTCGGCCGAGCCATGCAGCCCGCCGATTACCAACCGGGCGCGCCGCCAGTTTTCGTGATGCGTTACAAAACCTGGATTTCGCGGTTCGCCGGAGATCCCAAAATTCTGAACCAGGTCTTCACGCTCAACGGAGTTCCGCGGACGCTGGTCGGAGTAATGCCGCCCCGTTTCGCCTGGGGCGGCGCCGATCTCTGGATTCCCGACCCCATGGATCAGTCTACAAAATTAATGGACCGTCAGTTCCCGGCATACTGGCAACTGGTCGGCCGTTTGCGGCCCGGCACTTCGATTCGCCAGGCGGAAGAGCAGCTCAGCTCTCTGGCGCAAACGGTCGCCAAGGTTTATCCCTCGGACTATCCCAAGCATTTCAGCGTCCACGTGATTTCGATTACCGAAGCTACGGTGGGAGATTTTCGCGAAACCCTTTTCATCGTGCTCGCAGCCGTCGGCGTTCTTCTGCTGATCGCCTGCGGCAACGTCGCCAGCCTGCTGCTGGCGCGCGCCACCACCCGTGAAAAGGAATTTGCGATTCGCGCCACGTTGGGCGCCAGCCGCTTCCGGCTGGTTCGCCAGTTGCTCATCGAGAGTTTTCTGCTGGCGTCCGCCGGCGCGGTGCTGGGTTGCGTGATGGCTTCGGCCGGCCTGAGCGCTTTAATCGCGGTAATCCCTGAAAATATTCTTCCCGAAGAAGCCGTGATCCAGATGAACGCTCCGGTCCTGCTGTTCGCGCTCGGCGTCGCGATTCTTACCGCCTTCATTTTCGGTTTGGCTCCGGCCCTGCAAATTTCCCGCCGCGATTTGAACGATCCTTTGCGCGACAGCGGCAAAGGGGTCAGCGGCGGCTCGCAGCGTCTCAGCCTGCGCAATGCGGTGGTGGCTCTGGAAGTGGCGCTTTCGCTCACCCTGCTGGTCAGCGCCGGATTGCTGATGAAAAGTTTCCTCGCGCTGCGCCAGGTGCACCTGGGTTTGCGGCCGGATCACGTCCTGGTCGTCCGGCTTCCGCTTCCCGAGGAACGGTACAAAACCGCCGCGCAAGTGAGCGGGTTTTTTCGCCCGCTGCTGCTCCGCGTCAAATCGTTGCCCGGCGTGGTAGACGCCTCGGAAACCAGCACGCTCCCGCTCTATGGCGGAATTACCGGCGACGTGGACGTTTCCGGCAAAACCCACGCGGAAAAATGGTCCACATTCTTTCAGTTGTGCAGCGAAGGATACTTTCCGACGGTAGGAATTTCTTTGGCGCAGGGGCGCCCGTTCAACGAGTCCGAAGTAAATGCTGCACGCAAGGTCGCGGTGGTGAATCAGAAATTTGCCCGCGAATACCTGGGCATCGACAATCCCATCGGCCAGCGCTTGCATCTGCCGATCCTCGAAGCCTGGGCGGACCCGGTGCCGGATGCCTGGTTCGAAATCATCGGCGTGGTCGCCGATGCAAAAAATCAGGGCCCACGGAAACCGGCGCTGCCGGAAGTTTGGATTCCTTACACCGTCACCGGCTCCGCGCGTCGCGGGCTGCTGGTTCGCACTTCGGGCGATCCGTTGATGCTGATGAACGCGGTGCGCACCGAAATCTGGGCCACCGATCGCGGCGTGGCACTGACCATGACTGGCACGCTCGAAAGTTACATGAATTCCTATTCCTATTCGCAACCGCGCTTTGGATTTTTGCTGATGGGGATTTTTGCCGGGGTCGGGTTGATTCTGGTCACCATCGGGGTCTATAGCGTCATTGCCTACGCCACCGCGCGACGAACCCACGAGATCGGCATCCGCATGGCCCTGGGCGCGCAGCCGCAAAATATTCTCGGTCTGATCGTGGGCCAGGGTGCAAGAATGGCGATCGCTGGAGTGATTCTGGGATTAGCCGCGTCGTTGGCGGTGACGCGGCTTTTGCGTTCGATGTTGTTTGAGGTGCAGCCCAGCGATCCGTTGATCTTCGCCGGCGTTTCCGTGCTGCTGCTGGCCATCACTCTCGTGGCCTGTTACATCCCCGCGCGCCGCGCCATGCGGGTCGACCCGATGGTCGCGCTGCATTACGAATAAAATGCGCAGCCGAATTCCTACGCTGCTCGGCATCAGGTTTTCTTAGAATTGCGCTTCGAATTTGCTGAAAGCCGCTTCTTCCCGCCACTCCAATCGTGCTTTTTCGCTCGAGGCCAGCAACTCGCTACACGCCTTGGACGGCGCCGCTGCGTTCGCCACATCCTCCGCGCAAGCCGGCACTACCGTGAATTTATCCATCGCGACCCATAGGCTCGCGCCCGGCACAAAAGCATGCTCCAGGCTTGCGCGCACCATCTGTTTGAGCGTCGGATAGTTCACCTGGTATCCCTCGACCGCCCTCCGGAAATACCAGGTCAGCTCCGACCGCACGATCCCTTCGTCGTCCGTGGCGATGGCCACCGGAACGCCGGCCCGCAGGTAAATCGGCAGCACATTTTCTGCTCCGGTCATCCCGCGCACCAGTTCGTGGCTGTACACGCAGTCCTCCACCAAAATGTGGCGCTGCGCCATTTCCGCCAGCAGTCCGGGCGCATCCTTTTCGTACATCACGTCAAGTCCGTGGCCGATGCGCTCGGCGTGCCCGATTTCAATGGACTTGCGGATGTGAGAAGCCCACAGCTCTTCCGGCTTCACCTCGCCCGGCGTTAATTCGCCCGCGTGCAGCGCAATGTGTACCTTGGGATAAATTCCGTGCAAATAATCCAGCATCTCCATCTGCAGCTCGAAATCGTGCAGCGCCCGGTATTCATCCTGTGATTGCACCAGATTCACCGCCACCACTCGCGGGTCGACGCTCGCGATTTCGAAGCCGGCCAGCATCTGCGCGAACACTTCTTCCTTGGGAAATGCGCGCAGCACCTGATTTTGAAACCGAAGCGTCACTGCCGCATCCCACATCGGGAGTTGCTCCGTCGCAGCCCAGAATCGCGCGCATTTTTGTTTCCGCGTCGTCCAGGTTCTTTCGTCCGTCGGCGACGACCTGGTTCATCCCTCCGTTGAGCAGCCGCGATCTCATCGCCGCGAAATCGTCATTCCATCCCAGCGTGCGGCCCAACTTGGTCGCCTGCCCCTGATCCGGCGTCAGCATCGTCTCCAGATAAATCTCATTCTGCGCGCCAGCGCGGTGCACCACCTCCGCCAGCATTTCAGCCCAATGCTTGCCGGCGACCGGATCGAATTTTCCGAACGCCGCGAAGAAATGGTGGCGCACATCGCGATCGTCCGGCGCCGGAACGAAATTCCGGATGGACCACGAATCGATCACATGGTTGCGCAGCGGGAAATCCGTGAGCGCCTGCGCGGCCGGCACGCGCCCGGCGGTGGCGTCACAGGGAGGCGCCGATAATGTCGCAGCGACCCGGTCGAGGCACAATCCATCCTCCACCGCGTAGTCGATGTAGCTCTCCGCGTACACCGCGCCGGTTAAGTGGTGATGCAGATCGCCGCCTTTGGGCATACGTTCTAGAAAATCAAGCAACGCGACCGTGTTATTCCGGGTAGATTCGAGGTATTTCGCGGTACGGTCGGCGGGAAATCCCGACTGGGTCTTGGCCGGCCCGCAATTCGCCAGCACCGCTGCCGCAATCACGCAGGTGTATACGATCTTTTTCATTCGTAACTCGGCTGGCTTTTTGTTTCGTGAAAAAAATCTCACAGCTCTTCGTAGGGCGTCAAAGGCGTGGTCCCGGTGCGCCAGAAACGCGGCGCGACCTCTCGAAACTCAATGCCAGCCAGTAATTTGCCGCCCTCCGACCGAATCAGCCGGACGATGCGGCACTCCACATCCTCTTCGGTCTGCAAATTGGTTAGCACGATTTTCTGCCAGCAACTGATATTCCCAGTGATGGCCACCAACCCGCCGCGCGCGCTCACATTCAGCGATTCGGTTTTCTCCGCGAACGGCTCCTCGCCGACATAGCCATAAACCGAAACCGGCATGGTGATCGGCAAGCGGTGGGCGCGGCGTTTGTCGCGCAAGGAACCCAAGCCGTTCGCGCTGGCCACCAAGCCCAATTTCTGCAAAAGCGCCTTTACCGCTCCCAAGTATTCCTCCAACCGAGCCTATTGCGATGGAAAGAGCTGAGCTGGGGGGCCGCTCCCGCGATCGTCCGCTATTCTAAATCACACCGCCGCGTTACGCGGTCCGTTTCGTGGCGCGACGTGTTTTCTTCGGGGCCAGAATCACATCCACCAGCGATTGCGCCGCCGCGGTCAGCGGCCGGTCCTTCCGGTACACAAGATACAACCTCCGCACGACTTTCATCTGCCGAATTTTCAGCTCGCGCAGATCCCCGCGCTGGAGTTCCTCCACCACGCACATGCGCGGCACGATCGCCACGCCCTTCTTCATTTCCACAAATCGTTTGATGCTTTCGATCGTCGGCAGCTCCACATCCATGCGCAGCGGCACGCGATGCTCCGCGAACATCTGCACCACCCGGTGCCGGTACGGCGATTCCACGATGTGCGCGACGAAAGTTTCGTCGCCCAGCGCGGTGATGTCCACTTCGCGCTGCTTGGCGAGCTTGTGCCCCGGCCACACCACCAGCACCAGCGAATCGCGATAGAACTCCACTGCCGGTCAGCTCGCGTTCTTCGGGAAGATAGGAAATCACGCCGATATCCAGCTGGTGGTTCAGCAGTTCGCGGGGAATTGCTCGGGAAAATACGCGGTGCACCCGCATGATGAATCCCCGGATGCAGGTTGCGATATCGATCGAGCGACGGCAGCAGCGCGTGAATCGAGCTTTCGTTCACACCCACGGAGATCTGCCCGCGCTCCAGGCCGCGAAGCTCCTGCAATCCCTTACGGATCTCTTCGCGCATGTTCAGCATGCGCTCGGCGTACTCGAGCAGTAGCACGCCCGACATCGGTCAGGTTCTTGGCTCCCGATCCCGCGACAAACAACGGCTCGCCGACCCATTCCTCCAGCTTGCGCATCGCGATGCTGATGGCCGGCTGGGTGCGAAACAGCTTCGCCGCCGCCCGCGAATAGCTCTTCTCGTTCGCCACCATCTGGAACGTCTGCAACGCCGCCAGGTCCACAAACCCTCCTTTCCCCTCAATCTATTGTATAAGAGAGATTTATCCTACATGCAACTCTTATAAATTGGACCTCCTGACCCTCTGGGCCAAATACTGGGAGGGTCCCAAGGAGCCTGCTTGGATCAAATTCATATTTTCGACACGACGCTGCGCGACGGCGAACAATCGCCAGGCTTTTCCATGCATCGCGACGAAAAACTACAGCTGGCGCGACAATTGGAGGCGTTGGGTGTCGACGTCCTCGAAGCGGGTTTTCCTATCGCTTCGCCGGGCGATCTCGATTCGGTGCGCGCCGTTGCCGCCGAAATTACCAACTGCCGTGTCGCGGCATTGGCTCGCGCTCGTCAGGATGACGTCGATGCTGCGCTTCGCGCGCTCGAACCGGCTGCCAAGCCGCGCCTGCACATCTTTCTCGCTACTTCCGATCTGCATTTGAAATACAAGCTGCGCATTTCGCGCGCTGAAGCGCTCGAGCAGATCGTTACCATGGTCCGTTACGGCTGCCAGCACTGCGAAGACGTGGAATTTTCCGCGGAAGATGCCAGCCGCACCGATCTCGACTTTCTTGGTCGAAGTGATTCGAGCCGCTGCCGAAGCCGGCGCCAACGTCATCAACCTGCCCGACACCGTCGGCTACACCACGCCCGATGAATATGGCGAGATTTTTCGCGCTGCGCGAGCCGCACTGGCGAGCTATCCCGACGTGGTCTTGAGCGCGCATTGCCACAACGATCTGGGTCTAGCCGTGGCGAATTCGCTGGCCGCGATTTCCGCCGGTGCCCGCCAGGTCGAATGCACCATCAACGGCATTGGCGAACGCGCCGGAAACGCGTCGCTCGAAGAAATTGTGGTCGCGCTTGCACGTGCGTCAGGCGCATTACTCTGCCGCCACCAACATTTCGCTCGAGAAAATTTATTCCACCAGCCGGATGCTCAGCTCGATCACCGGCGTAAGCGTTCCGCCCAATAAAGCAGTCGTCGGCGCCAACGCCTTCGCCCATGAAGCCGGAATTCACCAGGACGGCATCCTGAAAAATCCGCTGACCTACGAAATTATCCTTCCGGAAAAAGTGGGAGTTCCGTCGCGCCGCCTGGTGCTGGGAAAGCATTCGGGCCGCAACGCGCTGCGCTCGCGCCTCGACGAGCTCGGCTACTCGATTACCGACGAAGAACTCGCCGATTGCTACGGCCTGGCCACGGCCAAAGCCGACGCTGCCAAACAAGTTACCGACCGCGACCTGCTCTCGATCATTCACAGCGTGCGGCGCAATCGCTCGCAGGCCTTCGCCGATCAAGCCTCCGCAGCCGCAGCGCAGTAATAGAGACGCCGCGAAGAATATTCCGAAGGAGAATGGACCCATGGCTGGCGTAACCAAAACGATTGCGGTGCTCCAGGGCGACGGCATCGGCCCGGAAGTGACCAGCGCCGCGATTCAAATTCTGGAAGACTGCGCGAAATCATTCGAGCACAAATTTGAATTCCGCGAATTTGCCTTTGGTGGCGCGGCCATCGATCAGTTTGGCGATCCACTGCCCGCGGCAACGCTCGCCGGCTGCCGCGCGTCGGACGCCATCCTGCTCGGAGCGATCGGCGGTCCGAAGTGGGATTCGCTTCCACTCGAAAAGCGGCCTGAAGCGGGCTTGCTGAAGATCCGCAAGGAACTCGGCCTCTACATTAATCTTCGCCCGATCCGCCTGCGCCCCGCGCTGCGCGGGATTTCGCCGCTGCGGCGCGAACGCATTGCCGATTGCGATTTCGAAATCATCCGCGAACTGGCCGGCGACATTTATTTCGGCGCACACGAACTGCACGGCACCGGAGCAAAAGCCTACGCCCGCGACGTCGCCGAATATTCCGTAGCCGAAATCGAGCGCATCGCCCGCTATGCCTTCGAACGCGCCGAGTCCCGCAATCGCCGCTTGGCCAGCGTGGACAAGGCCAACGTGCTGGCCACCTCTTCGCTCTGGCGCCAAACCGTTTCGCGCATCGCCGCCGATTATCCCAGCGTCACTGTCGAGCATCTCTACGTCGATAACGCCGCGATGCAGCTCCTGCTGAAGCCGGCGCAGTTCGACGTGATTCTCACCGGCAACATGTTTGGCGATATTCTCAGCGACGAAGCGGCCGCGCTCGCCGGCTCGATCGGCCTGATTCCTTCCATGAGTCGCGGACGCGACGGTTTCCCGGCGCTCTACGAACCGATTCACGGTTCGGCGCCGACTCTTGCCGGAAAAGACATTGCCTGCCCGCTGGGCGCGATTTTTTCCGCCGTGCTGATGCTGCGCGAATCCTTCGGCCTGGAACTCGAAGCGCAGTGGATCGAAGCGGCCATCGATCACGTCCTCGACCACGGCTTCCGCACCATCGATATCACCGAGCCTTCGGCGCGCATTCTCACCGCCTCCGAATTCACCGGGCACATCCGCGCGGAGCTGCACGACGCACTGGTACATTCCGAGCGCTACGGCTGGGGCGTCTAACGTTTAGAGAATTGCGGAAAATAAAAACACTGGGGTCATCCCGAGCGAAGCGAGCGATCTGCTTTTTTGCTTCCGTGTAGCACCGACGAACTTCAAAATATTATTGAAAGTTCAGCGTTTCCGCAGCACCAGGCAGCTCGCGATCATGTCGTGCAGCGCCTGTTTCTTTTCCGTGAATCCGGCCATGATGTAGCCAATCCCCAGCGGAATTAATCCGGTAATGATTTTGGCGAAAAATCTGCCACTGGCCCGCCCAAACGTGACCGGCTGGTCATTCAAATCCGTCACGATCAAACCCAAAGCCATCTTCCCCAGCGTGCCTTGATACTGCGAACTCTCCATCCAGGCGTGATAAATCCAGCTGACCACTGCCGTCAGCAGCACGGCGATCAAAATTGCCGATACAAACGCCACCGGAAATTCGCCATTCCCGTCCTGCAAGCCCCGGACCATCGCGCGAAAATAATCCACGCCAATCGCCGCGATCGCCAGCAACGCCACCACCCCGAAAATTACGCCGAGCACGATGTTGTCGATAATGTAGGCGAGAAACCGCAGCCAGAATCCGGCATACGCCGGTGGCACAAATAACATCGCGCCGGTCGGCGTATAGCGCGCCACAGTTCCCGGTACCGCATTCGCAGCAGGCGCGTAGCCGGGCAATCCCGGCGCGCTGCTACTGGGAGCGGCAGCAGCAATTCCGATCGGCGCAGTTATCCCCGTCGCCTGGCCACATGCGCTACAAAATATTGTGTCGTTCGTTAACTGCGTTCCGCATTTCGAACAGTACATTTCGCTCCTGAGCGTCGACACCCAAACGTTACAGCTTTCGCAGCACGAAACAGCTGGCGATCATGTCGTGAATCGCTTGCTTCTTGGCGGTGAATCCGACGCAAATGCAATCGACCAGGAAATAGGTACCGCCGAGGTACGGAATACAGCTCACGCCCCGGCCGGCCCAAAAACGCCCGCTAGCACGCCCAAAACTAATGCGCCGTCCTTCCAAATCCGTAACAATAATTCCCAGCGCCTTCTTGCCCAGCGTCGCCTGCCACGCCGAACTCTCGCAAAGTGCCCAGTAAAGCCACGATACGATCGCGCTGACGAAAAGAATCAATCCAATTTTCGGACCCATGATCGCAAGAAAAGCTGCCGGGTCTTGCCGGCCTTGAAGGTCTTGCGCGTGCCGGAATATGTCGATGAAAATGAGGAAAAAGACGGGCATCAGCGGAATGGAGACCACGATGCCGTCGATAATGGCCGCGACCAGCCGCAGCCAGAATCCGGCATACCCGATATTCGATTGTGCCGCAGACGCCGGCAAGTTCGGCGACCCTGGCGCAGAATAAGCCGGAACCGCGGCGGAAGGAACCGCGCCCGCAACACCGGCCGCGGCCTGGCCCACCGAAAATCCCTGCACCGGCTGCCCGCAGGCGCCGCAGAAAGGTTTGCCTTGCTCTACATTCGCTCCGCATTTGGCACAGAACATAGCGCTCCTTATTACCGCCGACCGCCGATGCTTCTAAAGTTTTCGCAGCACCAGCGTTCCGGCAATCATGTCGTGCAAGGCCTGCTTCTTCTCGGTGAACCCCGCCATGAGATACCCGATGAACAGCGTCAAACTGGAAAGAATCTTTGCAAAATAACGTCCGGTCGCGCGTCCGAATCCGATTCGCCGCCCTTCCAGATCGGTCACCGTCAAACCCAGCGCCTTTTTTCCCAGCGTGGCCTGCCACACCGAACTTTCCATCAACGCGAAATACAGCCATTGTATGATCGAGCTGATAATCGCGATCCGGATGATCATTCCGAGCATTGGCGCGATCTCGGCGAGGTCGCGCGGCTGTCTCCCATGAAACATTCCGTGCATACCCGCGTCGATTCCGAATGGTTTGAAAATAATTGCCCGCACCGCATAGATCACGATGAAGTCGATGAGGACGGCGACAAAACGCAGCCAAAAGCCCGCATAGCCTACGGTTGGCGGAGGCGGAATAGCCGCTGGCGCTGGCCAGGTTGGGGTGGGAGGTGGTGCATAGGAAGCAGCGGGAATGGCTGCAGCGCCAGAATTCGCGACCGCGTCCGAAGCAGCAACGGAGTTCGGCTGACCAATGGAGAACCCGGGAACGGGCTGGCCACAGGCCGCGCAGAAAGCCGCGCCTTCCGGAACACTCGCGCCGCATTTCGAGCAGAACATCGTGCCTCCTACGTCGCGTTCCTTGGTCGCCGCTTGGTTGCGCATCGTAGCGAACCCGGAAGCAACGGGTCAACAGCGAAATCGATGTGGCCGACACCTTACTTTACTGCTTCGCTGGTCAAATGCTCACGTTGCGCCGCGCTCGCCGTCTCACTTACACTCAAGTGATTTCATTTCGGGTTCGAGTGAGGAGCGTTTATGCCAATTCATTTCAGCCGTGCGTCGAAAATCCTGGCGGGATCATTTCTGGCGGCCACGCTCTTTGCCTCCGGTTACGTGGCCGGCCAAAACCGCTTCGGGCAGCCCAAAACCATCCTGCATGTCGTCGAACTGAAATGGAATCCGGCAGCCACCGACGCCGATAAACAGCGCGCGATCGAAGGTATCAAGGGCCTGGCCGGAAAAGTTCCGGGTATCAAGAATATATGGATCAAGGGTGAGCGCATGCAGCCGCGCGATTTTAACGCGGCCTACGCCATCGAATTCCGCGACCGCGACGCCGCCGATGCCTACGCGGAAAGCAAAGCCCACGCCGCCTGGGAACTGCAATACGTTCCGCTGCGCGAAGCCAGCATCTCGATTCAAGTCACCAATCCGTAGTTCTTTGCTGTCGCCCGCTGGAATTTCAACCGCATCGGATCCAATCCGCAGATAGCCGGACGCTCCGCCACAATTTTCTTTCCGATTTGAATGGGCGGTGCTAGGCTGCCGCTGCGAGGGCGCCCTTTCAACCCTCGGATCGCTTTTCCACCTGCTCCAACCGGCCATGTGGTCCAAAATCGTGAGGTGAATTCCATGAAGAAACTCGTATTGGCCACCGTCGCCGGTTACGTTGCGTTGATGGCCACCAATTACCTGGTTCACAGCATTTGGCTAATGGCCGACTATGCGGCGATTCCCGCCAGCCACCGCTCGCCGGAAGGCATGATGCATCGATTCTGGGCCATGCTGATTGGCCAATTCTTTTTCGCGGCCCTGTTCGCCTACATTTATCAGCGCGGCATCGAATCCAAACCGTGGCCGGGCCAGGGCATCCGCTACGCGATCATGGTCACGTTCCTCACCGTGGTTCCGTATTCGCTCAGCGATTACGTGGTCTACATCGTCCCTTACCAGCTGGTCATCAAGTGGATGATCGCCGGCGGCATACAACTCGGCATCATGGGTTTGATTGTCGCCGCCATTTACAACAATCGGCGAACCTGAAGTCGAACGCGCGGCTTTTCTTCAGTTCTTTGGCGGAGTTTTGTCTCCGTTCGGGGCGAGGTCCTTTTGCTGCTCCAATTCTTTCCGGAAGTCCGCCTCTTTTTGCGAGACATACTCCTGGTAGCCGGACGGATCGATGAACGGATTTTTGGGCGCTCCCTTTTCTTGCGCTGTCCGTTTCCCGGTCAAATCGAAAAACTGGCCGTGAGCGCCAAGAAACACTTCGCAGGGCAGCGATTTCCAAACTCGAAATGATTTTTCGTAATCGTCCGCGATCCCCGGATAACTGGCGGGGTGGCCGGGGCGAGCCAGGAGTTTGTAACCGTCCAGCACGCTCGCGCTGCAGAAGAAAACCACATGGTAAAGTTCCCCCGCTTCCTTCGCCGTCATCGTCCACGTCGTGCATCCGCGTGTGTGCCCCGCAGTCCGGTGAGCGGTTAGAGTGGTTCCACCCAGGCTCACCGTCTCGCCGTCGTGAATCACCCGCTGGGGCGTTACCGCCGGGAACAAATCTCTATCTTCGAAGAAAAAATCTCCGTGTCCGCCGCGCGTCAGTTGTTGGACATCGCCATCCATGGCGACCAGTTTTGCGCCGGTGTTTTTCTGCAGCTCGGCGAGCCCGCCCGCATGATCAAAGTGCGCGTGCGAATTCAGCAGAATCTTCACATCGCTGAGTTTGAATCCCAGTGTTTTGACGTTAGCTTCAATTTGCGGCGCAGTTTGCGCCAGACCTCCATCGAGCAAAATGTCTCCATCCGGCGTCACGACTAAGTAGGAAGTAACGTCGGACGCTCCGACGTAATAAATATTTCCGATAATCCGAAACGGCGCCACCGGAGTATTCCATTCAACCAACTCTTGCGCGGTTTGCGATCGTGCCGCTTGCGCAACAACCAGCGCGAGAAAACACACGACCACTGCGCGAAAAAACGGACTGGCCATTTTACGAATCAGCATTGTCTGTCCTTCTCCACCGAAATCGTTTGGGGCGAGGTCCACAAGCAAACCACGATCGTCCGCACTCTGCATACAGCGCAAACCGTATTGATGACCTAACAGTGAAATGGTTAGCCTGAACTGCGGAGGGAATTAGCCATGATCAAAAAAGTAAAAGAAGGTTACAAAGTGACTTCCGAGAAAGGAAAAAATCTAGGCGGCCCGTACAAGACGCGCGAAGAAGCCGCAAAGCGTCTGCGTCAGGTCGAATATTTCAAACACAACAAGTAAGCACAAACGTAGAAAAGACAAGTTCCATCTCGGAACGTAACGCGCGCTTGCGCCGATTTCCACAGATTCCTCAAATATCCACAAGAAGTCTGTCCAAAAAATATTTCATTAATACTTGACCTTTTTCTGAAAGGTGCTATATTCTCCTGATGTCAGCGGGTGTCTGCGAAAGCAGATTGTTCGCAGGCAGCACCGGTTTAGCCTTCCTCTTCTTCGAGGTGAGTTTGGGTACAAACACCGGGTAGACAGCAATCGAGCTTCGAGCACTTCCGTCCTTAGTGGCCAGCGAACGACGCGGCCCGCAGGCAGGACGGATTCGCCCGGCGCTTGTTGCCGGGTTTTTTATTGCGCAAAAGGGTTTTGGGCTTCGGCACAGAAGATCTTGGCGCACTCCCCCGGGAGGGGAGACAATCCAGTCGGAAGTTGTTGACAGGATTGGAGTTCTTTGACAACTGAAGGAAGCTGGCACTATGTTATGCGAGTTTCAAGTCTCGCGTAGTCGTAGTAAACCGCAAATATTTGCTCGAGAGTAGCGCAATGTGGAAAGGCGAATTTACTCCACGCGCGGTGTCGGCCCTTTGCATGAGTGATCATCCAGAGGCCGGCGATGGCGACGTGTTGGGTAAGTTTTATGGTTAAGCTACTAAGGGCGTACGGTGGATGCCTTGGCGCCAACAGACGACGAAGGACGTGGCAAGCTGCGATAAGCCTCGGGGAGCCGCAAGCAGGCTTTGATCCGGGGATTTCCGAATGGGGAAACCCTATCCTGGTAAAACCAGGTTACGGCCCGACTGAATACATAGGTCGGTACGAGTCAACCCAGGGAAGTGAACCATCTCAGTACCTGGAGGAAAATAAATCAAATGAGATTCCGAAAGTAGCGGCGAGCGAAATCGGAACAGCCCAAACCGGGGTATTTATACCCCGGGGTTGTAGGATCCGCATGAGTAGAGTTACCAATCCGGAGGCTAGGTGAACCTGCTGGAAAGCGGGGCCAAAGAATGTGAAAACCACGTAGCCGAAAGCTTACCGGACTCGAAGCGGATATCCTGAGTACCACGGGGCACGAGAAACCCAGTGGGAATCCGGGGAGACCACTCTCCAAGGCTAAATACTCGTTGGCGACCGATAGTGAACTAGTACCGTGAGGGAAAGGCGAAAAGAACCCCTGCTAGGGGAGTGAAATAGAACCTGAAACCGTATGCTTACAAGCAGTCAGAGGGCTATGCCGGGTCTTCGGATGCGGAAAGGCCTGATGGCGTGCCTCTTGCTTAATGAGCCGGCTAGTTATTCTCACACGCAAGGTTAAGCGTAAGCGAGCCGTAGCGAAAGCGAGTCCGAATAGGGCGATCAAGTGTGTGGGAATAGACGCGAAGCGGGATGATCTACCCTTGGCCAGGTTGAAGGTCGCTTAACCGCGACTGGAGGACCGAACCGGTGTGAGTTGAAAATCGCTCGGATGAGCTGAGGGTAGGGGTGAAAGGCTAATCAAATTCCGTGATAGCTCGTTCTCCCCGAAATGCCTTTAGGGGCAGCCTCGTATGATTTGCCACGGTGGTAGAGCACTGAATGGACTAGGGTCCCATCCAGGATACCGAATCCAATCAAACTCCGAATGCCGTGGACAACAGTACGGGAGTGAGACTACGGGGGATAAGCTCCGTGGTCGAGAGGGAAAGAACCCAGATCGCCAGCTAAGGTCCCAAACTGTAGACTAAGTGGGAAAGGACGTGTGAGCGCACAGACAGCCAGGAGGTTGGCTTAGAAGCAGCCATCCTTTAAAGAAAGCGTAACAGCTCACTGGTCAAGTGTTCACGCACCGACAATCCAACGGGGCTAAGTCTACGACCGAAGCTGCGAAATTGACGACTTCCTACGGGATTTCGTCATTTGGTAGGGGAGCATTCTGTGGAGTTCGACGGTAGATCGAGAGGACTACTTGAACGCGACGGAAGAGACTCTGCCGGCATAAGTAGCGATAAACACGATGAGAACTCGTGTCGCCGAAAGTCTAAGGTTTCCTGAGGAAGGTTAATCCGCTCAGGGTTAGGCGGGTCCTAAGGTGAGGCCGAGAGGCGTAACTGATGGACAACAGGTCAACATTCCTGTCCCGCCATATGAACGTTATACGATGGGGTGACGCAGAAGGATAGGGGAGTCGGGTGATGGATGTCCCGATGGCTCGGTGTAAGCCGGATCCCGCAGGAAAATCCACGGGGTCATTCAACGGTCAGACCGGTTCCGAGGCCACACGGCCACAAAGTCTCTGATTTCACGCTGCCAGGAAAAACCTCTAAGGAGTTCGAGTGGTGCCCGTACCTCAAACCGACACAGGTAGACAAGGTGAATATCCACAGGCGCTCGAGAGAACGCTCGCTCAGGAACTAGGCACATTAGCCCCGTAACTTCGGGAGAAGGGGTGCCGCGCTAGGGTTTATAGCCCGAGGCGGCCGCAGTGAAATGCGTTCGGCGACTGTTTAACAAAAACACAGCTCTCTGCTAAGTCGAATACGACGTATAGGGGGTGACGCCTGCCCGGTGCCGGAAGGTTAAAGGGAGGGCTTAGCTGCCGCAAGGCAGCGAAGGCCTGATCTGAAGCCCCGGTGAACGGCGGCCGTAACTATAACGGTCCTAAGGTAGCGAAATTCCTTGTCGGGTAAGTTCCGACCTGCACGAATGGCGTACCGATCGAACGACTGTCTTGGCCAACGGCTCGGCGAATTTGTGGTTCCGGTGAAGACGCCGGATGCCCGCATCTAGACGGAAAGACCCCGTGCACCTTAACTGCACTCTGGTCATGATTAACGGTACTGCCTGCGTAGGATAGGTGGGAGCCTGGGATCCCCTGGTTTCGGCTGGGGGGGAGGCAACGGTGAAATACCACCCTGATAGTTCTGTCGCTCTAACTTGCACCCCTAGACGGGGTGGAGGACACGGCCAGACGGGTAGTTTGACTGGGGCGGTCGCCTCCTAAATGGTAACGGAGGCGCTCAAAGCTCGGCTCAGGCGGATTGGAAACCCGCCGTGGAGTGCAAGAGCATAAGCCGGGTTGACTGCGAGACACACAGGTCGAGCAGGCACGAAAGTGGGATCTAGTGATCCGGTGGTTCTGCGTGGAAGGGCCATCGCTCAACGGATAAAAGGTACGCCGGGGATAACAGGCTGATCTAAGCCAAGAGTTCACATCGACGCTTAGGTTTGGCACCTCGATGTCGGCTCATCGCATCCTGGGGCTGTAGAAGGTCCCAAGGGTTAGGCTGTTCGCCTATTAAAGCGGTACGTGAGCTGGGTTCAGAACGTCGCGAGACAGTTCGGTCCCTATCTGGTGTGGGCGCAGGAAACTTGAGAGGAGTTGTCCCTAGTACGAGAGGACCGGGATGGACGGACCTCTTGTGATCGAGTTGTCACGCCAGTGGCATAGCTCGGTAGCGAAGTCCGGAAGAGATAATCGCTGAAAGCATCTAAGCGAGAAGCTCGCCTCAAGATAAGGTTTCCCAACCCTCCTGCGGGGGGCTAAGAAGGCCAGTCGAAGACTACGACTTTGATAGGCGGGAGGTGGAAGCGCAGTAATGCGTGTAGCTAACCCGTACTAATCGGCCGTTCGGCTTAACCATAAAACTTTCCTCAACGCGTCGCATCCCTAAACCGGCGTGCGCGGAGGAAAGCACGCACTTTTCGCATTGCACTATTCTCAAGCGGAAATTTGCGGTTACCAACTTCCTTCAGTTGCTCATCGAAACTTTCGGATGATCGACCTTCGGTTCCCGGCGTTCGCGCCTTAACTCGATCCTCGATTCTGCCAAATTGCGATGTCACAAGTTTCCTGGTGGTCTTACCGCAAGGGTCACACCCGTTCCCATCCCGAACACGGAAGTTAAGCCTTGCCGGGCCGATGATACTGCGCTGGAAACGACGCGGGAACGTAGGTCACCGCCAGGATTAAAATTCAAAAGGCCGCAACGCCCAAAGCGTTCGCGGCCTTTTTTATTTCTCGCGAGCACCCGCGTGTGTCGTGCGAATTACTTGTCGCTGCTCATGATGCGGCGTAGCATATATCCCTATGAAGACTTGGGATTTCAAAGTCTTGCTGGAGCCCGATCAGGATGGCGGTTACGTCGTTGTGTGCCCGTCACTTCCCGGTTGCTATTCTCAAGGCGAAACGGTTCAAGAAGCGCTCGCGAACATTCGTGAGGCAATTGAACTTTGTCTCGAGGATCTGCAGGAACTCGGTGAGCCGATACCCGATCCTTCCAATGTCTTGATTGGCAGCGTCGTCGTCAATCAATGACCCCCAGGCTCCCGGTCGTTTCGGGCGATGACTTCGTACGCATCCTCAAGAAATTCGGTTACGGCGTCGTACGACAGAAAGGAAGTCACGTTCGTTTGCGCCATCTGACCGATCCTCAGCGTAAACCTCTAACCGTTCCGGTGCACAAAACGCTCAAGCGCGGCCTGCTTCATCGCCTGTTGCGAGATGCGCAAATCACCGAACAGCAGCTCGCGGATTCGCTCTAGAGACCGGCGATGTCTTTCTCCGCCACTATCTACAAAATCTGGATGCTGCGTTACGTCGACGTCCCCAAGGGTATCGGCTCCGCGCTCGCCAAAGAATTCAGCAACAAATCATCGACCGCCTCGAAGCCATCGAATCCCAATCACATCCCGGTAGTCGCCACCGTGAATGGCGGCAGCACCCGCACCACGCTGGTTCCTGCCGGCGCCGGACGCTATCGTCTTCAATTCAACGCGACACTTCGCAAGGCCGCGCGTGCCGACGTTGGTGACGTCGCTCGCGTCCAACTGAAACTCGATCCCGCCTCCCGCGATCTTCCTGTCCCGCTCGAATTTGAAGCAGCGATGACGCGTAACCACGTCGTGCGCCGGGAATTCAACGCGCTTCCTCCGGGGCTGCGCATGCAACTCCTGCGCATGTTGAACCAATGCCGGGCTCCGGAGACCCTGCACAAACGCATCGACCGCACGGTCGAAATCATGCTGGCCCGCGCGCTGCGGAAGTCGCGCAAGGAGTCGCGCAAGAAAAAGCCCGCCGCCCACAAACTTTCCTAGAACTTCGTGCCGCCGCCCGGCATCTGCGTTATCGTAATCCCCTCGAAAAATGTACGGTCAGAACATCCAGCACTCCGAGCCCATCATCCTGCTGTTACTGGTGTGCATTGTGGCCCTGGCCACTTTGGCCAAGCAGTTCAAGACGCCCTACCCCATCGTGCTGGTTATCGCCGGGCTTTTTCTCAGTTTGATTCCACGCGTCCCGCACATCGAGTTGAACCCCAACGTTGTATTTCTACTGTTCCTTCCGCCTTTGCTTTTTGCCGCGGCGTATCAAACCTCCTGGCGCGATTTTCGTTACAACCTTTCCAGCATTTCGCTGCTCGCCCTCGGGCTCGTGAGTTTCACGGTCTACGGCGTCGCCATCGCCACCCACTGGATCCTGCCGGAATTCACCTGGAGCGAAGGCTTGGTGCTGGGCGCCGTCGTCTGCACCACCGACGCGATCGCGGCCACGTCCATCGGACGACGCCTCGGTTTGCCCAGCCGGCTCACCGACGTCATCGAGGGCGAAAGCCTGGTCAACGACGCCAGCGGCCTGCTGGCGCTGCAAATCACGGTCGCGATCGTCATCACCGGCCATACTCCGCCGCTCCATGAACGAATGACCCTGCTCGCTTATCTGATCGGCACCAGCGTCATCATCGGCCTCGCGCTCGCCAAGGTCGTCGCCTTGATCGTTACTAAAATTGACGACGCGCCCGTCGAGATCACCATCAGCCTGCTCACTCCTTATTTCGCCTATCTCGCCGCCGAGAGCATGCACTCTTCCGGCGTGCTCGCCACCGTGGCCTGCGGCATGTACCTCGGTCATCAGAGTTCATTATTTTTTTCCACGCGTGCTCGCCTGCAGAGCGCCGCCGTCTGGGATACTCTGACTTTCGTGCTCAATGGCGTAGTTTTCATTCTCATCGGCCTGCAGCTGCCGTACATCCTCGGCGAGATCCGCGATCTCAGCCTTACCAAATTGCTGGTAACCGGCTTTCTGATCAGCGTCGTCGTGGTCGGCGCTTCGTTTAATTTGGATTTACCCCGGTGCGGTTGGCTGCGCACTGGATCCGCGTGCACATTCAGGGAGAAGCCGATCCGGTGCCCGGCCGGCGTCAACTTTTCATCGCCGGCTGGACCGGCATGCGCGGCGTCGTAGCCTTGGCCGCAGCGATTTCTTTGCCCCGGACTCTTGCCAATGGTTCGCCGTTCCCGCAGCGCAACGTAATTATCTTCCTCACCTTCTGCGTGATATTCGTCACGCTGGTTGCGCAAGGACTTTCGCTGCCGTTACTTCATCCGCAAGCTCGGCTTGGCCTCTACGGTGGTCGAAAATCCGGAAGAAGAGCGCGCTCGTTACGCCATGATCGACGCCGCGCTGGCCTATCTGGAAACTGGCCGCGATGACGATTCTTCCGGAATTCGCTCCGGTCTACGACGAATTGATCCGCATTCAGAAGCATCACGTCAACCTGCTTCCCGGCCCGCGCCACATCGACACCGGATACACTCCGGAGGAATACGAACGTTATCGAAACCTCACCCGCAGCATTCGCGCTCTGCAGCGCGCCGCGCTTTTGAACCTCCGCAACCAAAACAAAATTAACGACACCGTCCTGCGCCGCCTCGAACAGGAACTCGATCTTTTCGAAATCCGCTACCGCGACTCCTCCTAGTTTCCTGGTTCAAGCCCTGCAGGGTTGACGCCGGCTCTTGAACAAATCGGCCCGTCAGGTTGTGACGCCTGGCATCGGTGCTATTCTTGAATCGCATGATGGCTTCCGAACACCCTGGCCCCGTAGTGTGTGCGTGGTGCGCCGCCGAGCTGAAGCGTGGAAATCTTCAGTCGCCTCTTTCGCACGGTATTTGCCTCACCTGCATGGCCGCCGCTGCGGGCAATCCCATCGAAGATCTCTCGCATCTGCCGCCCGAACTGCTGGACGCCCTGCCATTCGGAGCGATTCAGCTGGCCGGTGACGGCACGATTACCGCTTACAACCGCGGTGAATCTAATTTATCCGGCTTGTCGCCAGAAGCTGTCGTCGGGAGGAATTTCTTCCGGGACGTGGCGCCCTGTACCGCCGTGAAGGAATTCGGTGGACGCTTCGAAGCTTTGCGGGCCGAGGGTGAAAATGGACGTGCAAAACTTCGTTTCGTCTTTAAATTCGCTCATGGCGCCAGACTGGTCGAGATCGTCATGGTCTATCGCGTGGCGACCGACACTTCGACCCTTCTGGTGAAACCGGAGATGTCCGAACCTGCCCTGTAACTGAAGAATTCTCCAGCGCTTCATGGGGTCAAAGTGATTACAATGAAAAAACTTCTGTTCGCCGCGATCCTCTCAGCGATTTCGTTGCCTTCCTGCTTGGCGCAGGCCAAGAGTGCGCATCCCGCGACCGCTCTGGATCCGGATCGCCTGGGCCAAACCTGCGCGCAAATTCTGAAAATGAGTTCCACCGAATGGATTTCATACACCGTCGATAAAGCCGGTCCAACCGCGGATAAACCGGGCGCCACTCTCCGCGCGCTTGCCTCCTACGGAAAATGCTACGACGAACGCACGAGCCGCCTCGCTGCCACTCTGGGGAAAAGCGGAAAAGGGCCGCTCATGGGCGCTAACGGAAATTTCCGCGATTTCCAAAAAGCGCTCGATGATTTCACGAGGAAGGCTCTCTCTGCGACGCATAAAGAACCCGGCACACCGTCAGCGGCCTTCACCGCACTGTACGAAAAACAGTTCCGCTATCAGTTCTACCAGAGCTATGCGCAGAAAGATTTCTTGTCTCGCTCCCTGACTCCCGAGGAGTTCGACGAGTTGGCTAAAGCGAAGAACCGTTTCGGCGAAGTTCTGGGCTTGCTGCCGGACGAAACCTTGCATGCGGTCCACACCGCATTCCGGCAGATCTTCGATCCTGCTCCGGTCTCCAACCTCACCAAACTCGAGCTCTACCGGTTCGCCATCTTTGTCCTTGCGCCCGCGAAAGATAAGCCGTTCTCGCCGCCCCCTTTTTAGGTCTCATCCGCACTTGAGCCGAATCGTGTCCGTAAGTCGCTGAAAACAGGGATAATTTTCCCCTTGACGTAATAGCATATTGCGATATAGGATTTGCATATTGCAATACATACGGACTGACCTATGAAACTCGGCGACAAAATTCGATCTCTTCGCGCCGTAGAAGGTTCTCTGCGCGGCCTCGGCCGGCCCCTCACCCAGCAGGAACTGGCCGAATCCATGAGGCGGGAATTGGGCCAAACCCTGAGCCAGGCTTATCTTTCGCAGATTGAAGGTGGCTCGCGTCCGCATCTTACCCATACCACGCGAATGCTTCTGGCCCGTTTCTTCCGCGTGTATCCCGGTTTTCTGGTGGATGACCCGGAGGGCTACACCGCGGACCTGCAATCGGAGCTGCGCGTGATGGACGCCAAAATCGATTCGTGGCTTTATGCCGGCGCCGATCGCTTCGCGTCCGACCCCGAACTGCACCGCGCCTTTAACACGGTCGCGGCGTACGAAGACTCGCGCCACGCCATGTTGCTGCTGGCGGAAATTCTACGGATGCCCGGACTGGCCGAGCGCCTGACCGAAGTCATCCGGCCGAACGCGCATCAAGGCAGTGAATTTCCTCCGCCCGGCGCGCCGGCAACTTCCGGCCGCTTGGTTAGCGACGCCTAAAAACCGCCGCCGGCAAAACGGCCCCGTTTCGAATTCCAGCTCGCGCAGCGGCAAATCAAAGCTGCGTCTTGGGGTGTCGCATGTCCTGGTCGGATATTTATCTGCTCTGCTTCATCGTCGGTTTCTCGCTGAGTGTTCTGTCGTTTCTCGCCGGCGCCGTGCACATCCATCTGCCGTTCAAGATGCATCTGCCGTTTCACTTCGGCAGCCACGGGCCAGGCGGCGCGATTGCGAAAGGCGGCAGCTCCGGTGGCGGCGCGCACGTCTCCTGGTTCAATGCCTCCAGCACCATGGCGTTCCTGGCATGGTTCGGCGGCATCGGCTACATCCTCGCGACGCGCTCTACTCTAGAAGCGCTCTTCGCGCTGGCGATTGCCGTCGCCGCCGGCATGATCGCCGCGGCCATCGTCTTCAAATTCATGGTGAAGCTGATGAACGCCGAAAGTTCGCACCTGAAAGAAGAGGACTATCGCTATGAAGGCCTGGTCGGCACCGTCACCATTCCGATTCGCGCCAACGGCACCGGCGAAATTGTTTTCTTGCAGGGCGGCGTGCGCCGCAGTGCCGGCGCGCGCTCCCACGATGGCCAGCCACTCGAAAAAGGCGCCGAAGTCGTCGCCGAACGCTACGAGAACGGCATCGCCTACGTGCATCGCTGGGACGAATTTACGAAATTGGGTAAGTAACGGTTCCGCGGACTGACGCTCGACTCAACAGTCCCGCCGAATGTGTAAGGGAGGTTGGTATGCACGGCTATCCGTTGGTTCCAGTAGTCGCTGGTCTGCTGGTGCTGGCGGTCATCATTATCATGATGACCCTGGCGAGGATGTACCGCAAAGCAGGCCCGCATGAAGCGCTGATCATCTACGGAACGGGTTCCGAAGCCCGCATCGTGAAAGGCAGCGGCACCATCATTTGGCCGATGCTGCAAACCTGCAAGGAGCTGTCGCTCGAATTGATGTCCTTTGACGTCGCGCCGCAGCAGAGTCTCTACACCCAACAGGGCGTCGCGGTCACCGTCGAAGCCGTCGCCCAGATCAAAGTGAAGTCGGATCCGATTTCGATCCGCACCGCCGCCGAACAATTCCTCACCAAGCGGCCCGAACAGCGCGAAGGCCTGATCCGCCTGGTGATGGAAGGCCATCTCCGCGGCATCATCGGCCAGCTCACCGTCGAGCAGATCGTCAAAGAACCGGAAATGGTCGCCGATCGCATGCGCTCCACCAACGCCAGCGACATGGCCAAGATGGGCCTCGAAGTGATCAGCTTCACCATCAAGGAAGTTCGCGACAAGAACGAATACATCACCAACATGGGCCGCCCGGATATCGCCCGCATTCGCCGCGACGCCGAAGTGGCCACCGCCGAAGCCGAACGCGACATCGCCATCAAGCGGGCCGAAGCGACCCGCGCTTCGGCCGTCGCCAAAGCCCAGGCCGATCAGGAACGCGTCTTTGCCGAAACCGCTTCGCTGGCGAAGCAGGCCGAAGCGGAACGCGATCTCGACATTAAGAAAGCCAGCTATCTGGAAATGACCAAGAAGGCGCAGGCCACCGCCGACAAAGCGTACGAGATCGAAACCAATGTGATGCAGCAGCAGGTCGTCGCCGAATCCGTGAAGGTCATGCAGATCGAGCGCGAAGCGCAGGTGAAAGTTCAGGAAGCGGAAATCGAGCGCCGCGAATGCGAACTGATCGCCACTGTCCTGAAGCCGGCGGAAATCGAGCGCCAGCGCATCGAAACCATCGCCAATGCCGAACGTCAGCGCATGATCAGCGAAGCCGAAGGTCGCGCATCTTCGATTCGTGCGCAGGGAGAAGCGGAAGCGGAAATCATCTTCAAGAAAGGGCGAGTCCGAAGCGAAAGCGATGAACGTCAAGGCGGAGGCCTTCCAGGAATACAACCAGGCGGCCGTCCTCGACAAACTCATCACCAGCTTGCCGGAAGTGGTGCGCGCTCTGGCCGAGCCGCTCAGCAAGGTGGATAAAGTCACCATCGTCTCCACCGGCAACGGCGATGCGGCGGGCGCTTACAAACTTACCGGCGACGTGACCAAGATCGCGGCGCAGGTGCCGGCGCTCTTCGAAGCGCTCTCCGGCATGCAGATGTCCGAGCTGCTCGGCAAAGTCCGCCAGATCGGCGACAAAGCGCCGAAGCCGTCTCCGGCGATTCCGGTGGCTACCGATGCCAATTCCTAAACCTTTAACTGCGTCCCGGCGCGATTTTTTCACGACTTACGCCGGGATGAACATTCTGATTTTGTGAAAGGAGAACGTACATGCGACTTCTAGAACGTGTCAGCACTTTGATCCGCGCCAACCTCAACGACATGATCGACCGCGCGGAGGATCCCGAAAAGCTCATCAAGCAGGTCATGCTCGATATGGAGAATCAATATCTGCAAGTGAAGACCCAGGTCGCCGTTTCCATCGCCGACCAGCACATGCTCGAAAAGAAACTTCGTGAAAACGAAGACGCCGGCGGCGACTGGATGCGCAAGGCTGAACTCGCCGTGGACAAATCGCAGGACGAACTGGCCCGCGCCGCCCTCGATCGCTTTCAAACCTCAGCGAAACTCGCGGTCAGCTACCGCGAGCAGGTCGAAGACCAGCGCGCCCAGGTGGAAACCTTGAAAAATACGCTGATCAAGCTGGAACAGAAACTCGAAGAAGCCAAATCCAAACGCGACCTGCTGCTCGCGCGCCATCGCCGCAGCATCGCCCTCACCAAAGCCGCCCGCGCCCAATCCGGCGCTGGGCGACCAATCGAAAAGCGCCGCGTTCGACCGCCTCGGCGATCGCGTCAACCTCACCGAATCGGTGGCCAGCGCCGAAGTCGAGCTGCTCAACGACGACACCGCCGAGCGCCTGACGCGCCTCGACCGCGATACCGAAGTCGATCGTCTGCTGGAGGATTTGAAATCGAAGAGAAAACTGCTGACGCCGTAGGCTCGGGCGTCTCGCGCGAATTATTTAATCCAGTCAGCAGTCGGATGGAGAGGAGTCTCTCGCGATCTGAAGTCGCGGTTTACCCTAGCCATCGCTTCCTCACCTCTTCCGCCGACCGCTTCTAGCCTTCCGACTTCTCATCTGTTACGCTCGGTTGTTTTTTGGGCCATCCTCATCCTGGAGCTTTACATGAATCGTTTTCTGGGCTTCGTGTGTCTGATTCTCGCTCTTTCCACGCCTGTTGCTCTTCATGCTCAAGTTGAACCGAAGCTGGACGACGCCACCAAACAGCTTTCCCGCGACATTTTCAAGCAGCTGGTCGAAATCAACACGACCGACTCCGTCGGCAGCACCACCGTAGCGGCGGACGCGATGGCCAAGCGCCTGCTCGATGCCGGTTTTCCCGCCAGCGACGTGCAAGTCCTCGGCCCCAACGACCGCAAAGGCAATATGGTCGCGCGCATTCACGGCACCGGCGCGAAAAAGCCGATGCTCTTCATCTGCCATCTCGACGTGGTCGAAGCCCGCCGCGAAGACTGGTCCATGGATCCCTTCGACTTCATCGAGAAAGACGGCTACTTCTACGGCCGCGGCACGGAGACATCAAAGACGGCGATGCTTTTCTGGTCACCACGTTCATCCGCCTGAAAAAGGAAAATTTCAAACCGGATCGCGACTTGATTCTCGCCCTCACCGCCGATGAAGAAGGCGGCCAATCCAACGGCGTCGACTGGCTGATCAAAAATCACCGCGACCTGATCGATGCCGAATACGTCATCAATCCCGACGCCGGCGATTTCGAACTCGATAACGGAAAACGTCTGCTCATCGGCATTCAGGCCAGCGAAAAGCTCTACCAGGATTTCGATCTCAAGGTCACCAATCCCGGCGGCCACAGTTCGCTGCCCACTGCCGAAAATGCCATCTACCAGCTCGCCGACGCGCTCGCGCGCCTCGAACACTATCAATTTCCCTTCGAGCTGAACGAAGTCACCCGCGAATATTTCGCGCGCGAATCGGCCATCGTCGGCGGCCCGATCGGCGCCGATATGAAAGCCATTCTTCCAACGCCTCCCGATCCGGCGGCCCTCGCGCGCCTTTCCGCCATTCCGTATTACAACGCGCGCATCCACACCACCTGCGTCGCCACGCGCCTTGAAGGCGGCCACGCCAATAACGCGCTGCCCGGCATGGCGCGCGCCAACGTGAATTGCCGGATTCTCCCGGGCCATTCGCCCGATGAGATTCAGGCCACGATCGTCAAAGTTCTGGACGATCCCAAGATCGTCGTGTCCCGCGCCGCCGGACTCGCCGGCAGCGGCTTGCCGAATCCCCCGTCGCCGCTGCGCCCCGACTTGATGTCCGCGCTCGAAAAAGTTTCGAATCAAATGTGGCCCGGCGTGCCCATCGTGCCGGTGATGGACGCCGGCGCCAGCGACGGCGCCATTTCGCGCGCCGCCGGGATTTCCCACCTACGGTTTGCCGGGATTATTCATGGACGTCGACGACGATCGCTCGCATGGCCGCGACGAACGTGTACGCGTCGCTTCGTTCTACGATGGCGTGGATTTTTACTATCGTTTGGTGAAAGCGCTCAGCACACCGCAATGACGTTCGATTCAATGTTTTTTTCGATGAGGATTTACAGGACAGACCAGTGGGCTTGATGCGCCGCTCGATTCTGGCAGCTTCGCAAAGCCCCTGGATGCGCGAGCACGCGCCGCGCTTCGGTTTCATGCGCCGCACCGTCACCCGCTTCATGCCGGGCGAAGATGCGCAGGACGCGCTCACCGCCGCCCGCGGCCTCGCCACCAACGGGCTCCGCACCGTCTTCACTCATCTCGGCGAAAACGTCGCGCTGCGCGCCGAAGCCGAAATCGTCACCCAGCACTATCTCGAGTCTCATCGATCGCATTCGCGCCGCGGGTCTCGGCACCGAAATTTCGCTCAAGCTCACTCAGCTCGGCCTCGATCTCGATCCTAAATTCTGCTACGACAATCTCAGCGACGCTTGCTCGAACATACGCCGCCGGAAAAAACGCTGTGGATCGACATGGAGCAAAGCCCCTACGTCGACGTCACTCTGGAACTTTTTCGCCGCGCGCCGCAAAACCCACGCCAACGTCGGCGTGTGCCTGCAGGCCTATCTGTTTCGCACCGAAAAAGATCTCGACAGCCTGATTCCGATGGGCGCGGCCATTCGCCTGGTGAAGGGCGCGTACAACGAGCCCGCGGAAATTGCCTACCCGGTGAAAAAAGATGTCGATGAGAATTTTTTGCATCTCGCGCAACGCCTGCTCAGCCCCGAAGCACGCCGCGCCCGCGTTCGCGCCGCCCTCGCCACTCACGATCGCGCGTTAATCGCGAAAATCATCGAGTGGGCCGCGTCGCAAGGCGTACCGAAAGACAAAGTCGAATTCCAAATGCTCTACGGAATCCAGCGCGCCGAACAAATTCGCCTGGCCCAAGCCGGCTATCCCTCCGGCGTGCTCATCTCCTACGGCACCTTCTGGTTCCCGTGGTTCATGCGCCGCCTGGCCGAACGCCCCGCAAATGTTTTATTCCTGGCCCGCCACTTCTTCTCGAATTAGTTCGAACACAAGAGAACTGACCGCGCGATTTTTGCAGGCGCGTAAATCCTGATCGAACTGGAAGAAGCGAATTAAAGCGTGGAAACCAAAAATCTACCGCGTGCGTTCGTCTCGTTCGACTTTTCCGTCGCGCAATCGGATCACGCGATGCGCATGCGCCGCGATATCCGGTTCGTGCGTCACCAGGATGATCGTGTTGCCCTGTTCGTGCAGCCGCGCAAACAGCGCCATGATTTCTTCGCCGGTCTGCGAATCCAAGATTTCCGGTCGGCTCGTCCGCCAGCAAGATCGAAGGATTGTTCACCAGCGCGCGCGCGATCGCCACGCGCTGCCGCTGGCCGCCGGAAAGCTCGTTGGGCTTGTGCATCATGCGGTCCGTCAGATCCACCTGCGCCAGCGCCTTTCTTCGCGCGCTCCAGGCGCTCTTCCGACGGCGTGCCGTTGTAAATCATCGGCAATTCCACGTTGTGCAGCGCCGTCGCGCGCGGCAACAAATTGAACGTCTGAAAAACGAATCCGATTTCCTTGTTGCGGATGTACGCCAGTTCGTCGTCATCCAGTTGGCTCACCAAACGGCCGGCCAGCCAGTAACTGCCCTTCGTCGGCGAATCCAGGCATCCGATCAAATTCATCAGCGTGGATTTGCCGGAGCCCGACGGGCCCATGATCGCGACGTACTCGCCTTTGTGAATTTCGATGCTCACGCCGCGCAGCGCGTGCAGTTGTTCCGCGCCCATCTCGTACGTCTTCCACAGTTCCTCGGTCTGAATGACGATGCCGGCGTCGACCAGATCCTGCCGGAAACTCTGCGCGGAGAGCGATGTCTCCGACGGCCATGGGCATGGGCTCCTGAATTCCTATCATAAGCCCTAACTCTGGCTCGATGACGTTCGTCGCGTTTCGGCGCGAATTGTCCACTTTGACTGGCGCGCCCGGACGCAGCGTGCGCAGCGCTTTGTAATTGCCGATGACGATTTCGTCGCCTTCTTTCAATCCGCTGGTAATTTCGATGTCCGTCACGCCGGTAATTCCGGTTTGCACCGGCACAAACTCCGCTTTCTTGCCGCGAATCACGAAGACGCCCTGCACGTCTATCTTCTGCCGCGCATCGGCCAGCGCACGGCTTCGACGCCGCCAGCGTCACGCTGCTGTCCTGTTTCTTTCTGCGCTTCTTCCAGTTCGCTTTCTGCGTGCGCACCGCCAGCGCCTGGATCGGCACGGTCAGACGTCTTTCTTCTGCGCGGTCTGAATCTTCGCCGTCGCCGAAAGTCCCGGCCGCAGCCCGTCCGGCGGATTGTCGATGGTCACCACCACTTTGAAATCGCGCGCTTCCTGGGTGTTCGCCGTGGTCTGCGGTCGTCGCCGCCTGCCCTGAAGAGCGCAGGATCGCCAGTTCGCCCACCTGGGTCACGTGGCCTTTGAAAATCTTTCCCGGGATCGCGTCAATCGTGACGTCCGCCGGGTCGCCATTGCCGCACATTGGTAATGTCCGTCTCATCCACTTTTACTTCGGCGGTGACGATGCTCATGTCCGAAATCGTCATCAGAAAACTGCCTTCGGCGTTTTGAATGCCGGGCACCACGTTCTCGCCCACGCGCACCGCGATGTAGCTGACGATCCCGTCGATCGGCGCCGTGTAGGTCGTCTTCCGCAGAACGTCCTTGCGTATGCCGCAAGATCGCGCTGGATTGATCCAGTCCGAATCGCGATTGCTCGCGCGCCGCGCGGCGTCTGCTCCACCTGCGCCTTGCTGGCATTCAACGCCGCCACTGCGCCGTCGTACGTCGCCTTGTTCGCGTCGAACTCCTGCTTCGCAATCAGTTGTTCCTGGTAAAGCTGCTGCGCGCGCTCCCAATCGAATTTCGCCTTCTCCAGATCCGCCTGGCGCTGCGCCAGAGTCGCCACCGCCGAATCATAACTCGCGGCCGCTACGCGCATGCCCGCTTCGGACCCTTCGATCGCCGCTTTCTGGGCCAGCACGTCCGCCCCCGGCTGAATGCTTTCCAGCCGCAGCAGAATGTCGCCCTTCTTGACGTGATCGCCTTCTTTCACCACGATCTCGGTGATCTTGCCGATCCCTTCGCCCAGCACGTTTGTGTAGTTCTTGGGCCGCACCTCGCCGGAAGCGGTGACAATAGAGGTCAGGTCCGCCTTGGTTACATGGCCGGTCTGCACCGTAACCACGCCTTTGTTGGTCTGATACACGCTGTACCAGACAATTCCGCCCAGGACAGCGACTACCGCAACCACGATGAGTACTTTTTGCCAGGTTTTCATTGCTGTTTACCTTCGAAGTGGGCCCTTCCGGCCACAACCGTCGCTCACTCTATGATTACGTTTCAGCCCAGCAGAATGTTTCCAGTCTTAGACGCAGTTCTGACTAGAAGGACAGGTACGAAATTACGGATATCGGTACCCGCCGTGCCCGGACAGACTCGCCATGCTGAACCTTGAATCCAAGCTCAGAGAACCCTTAATCCGTGCTGCTCCATTGTAATCCAAGCACCCGGTCTCCGACACCACAGGCAACCCGCACAGCGCCTACTACGACTCCAACCCTCAAAGGGCCAGTCCGAGGATTCTTGGGGATTCTTTTCGTTGACCTGTACCAGTGGACAGGTTAAAATTTTCAGCTTCCGCGGGAAGAGGGTGTTCATCATGGGCCGTTGCAGCAAATTGTTTCTTTTCGTTGCTTTAGCTGGCGTCGCACTCTACGCGCCGCGCGCTTCGGCGCAGGGTGAAGCCCAGGCTCAGCGCCGGATCAAACCGACAAAAAAGCCGCGAAACAAGCCGCCAAGCAGCGCGCCCAGCGCGACAAAGACCTATACAAGGAACTCGACTCTCAATACAAGAAATGGCTCAACGAAGACGTGTTTACATCATCTCTCCCGAAGAGCGCAGCGCCTTCCTTCACCTTTCAGACCAACGAAGAACGCGAACAGTTCATCGAGCAGTTCTGGCAGCGCCGCAATCCGGATCCTGATTCCGCCGAAAATACGTTCAAGGAAGAGCATTACCGCCGGATCGCCTACACCAACGAGCATTACGCTTCTGGCATTCCCGGCTGGAAAACCGACCGCGGCCGTATTTACATCATGTGGGGACCCGCCGGACGAAGTGCAGTCGAACCCCTCGGGCGGAAGCTATCAACCGCCCGGCCACGGAAGGCGGCGGCGAAACTTCCACCTACCCGTTTGAAGACTGGCGCTATCGCTATCTCGAAGGCATCGGCGAAAACGTCGAGATCGAGTTCGTCGATCCCGACCATGACCGGCGAATACAAACTCACCATGCGACCCCAGCGAAAAAGACGCCCTGCTGTACGTGCCCGGCGCCGGTTTAACCCAGACTGGAATCCATGGGCCTCGCCAGCAAAAACTCGCAGATTCAACAACACCGACGGCACCCACTTGGCCCCAGGACTTGGCGGCGGTTCCCCGGAAACGCTGAACGAATTCACGCCGCCTGGAGCTGTACTGCAAAAATCAACCAGGCGCCTCCGGTCAAATTCAAAGACCTGCGAAGCCGTCGTTACTTCACGCTTGGTCCGCGACCAGATTAAGTTCCAGTATCGCACCGATTTTCTGCGGATCACTTCCGATACCGTCCTGGTGCCGATCACCGTTCAAATTCCCACCAAGCAGCTTAGTTTTACCCAGAAGAACGGCGTCGAATCCGCAAACGTCAATCTATTCGGCCGCATTACCAGCCTCAGCGGCCGCATCGTCAACACTTTGAGGACACTGTCGGCGCGACGTGCCCACCGCCTCGCTGCAACAATCGCTGGCTACCGCTTCGATTTATCAGAAAGCGATTCCGCTCTCGCCGGGCCTCTACCGTCTGGACATCGTTTTGAAGGACACCAACAACGGCAACGTCGGCGTGGTCAATACTCGCCTCGCGGTTCCGCGCTTCGAAGACGACAGCCTTTCCTCCAGCACCTTGATCCTGGCCGACCAGATTCAGCGCGTCTCCGCCCACGATATCGGCCTCGGCCAATTCGTCCTCGGCGACGTGAAAGTCCGCCCGCGCATTGACGCCGACTTCAGCGCCAGCGACCAGATGGGCGTTTTCCTGCAGGTCTACAACCTCAAAGTCGACGACAAAACCCACAAGGCCGACGCCTCCGTGGAATATCGCGTGACCAAGGATAAAGGCACGGATCCGGTGCTGAAGTTCGACATTGGCACCGACAAGCTTCCTGAGCATGGCGAGGAGCTCACGCTCGAGAACATCATCACCCTCGGCTCGTTGTCTCCTGGAAACTACAAGCTGGAAGTTTCCGTTACCGATAACCTTTCCAAAAAAACGATAACCCCGACCACCAATTTTAGCGTTCGGGCCGCCGCCACTCCGCAACCACAGGGGAGGTAATAGCCTGTGAATGTCCGGAAGTATCGCGCCGCATTTTTGGCGCTGCTTTTCTCCTTCGCTCTGGGTGTGTCCTGTTCCGCCCTGCACGCCGCTCCCAGTTCCGGAAAGATTACCGGCATAGTTATGGACGGCGCCGGCACGCCGCAGATGGGCGCGACCGTCATTGTCACTTCCGCTGCCCTGCTGAATTCCGCTTCCGTCGAGCTCCTGACCAATGATCGCGGCCGCTTCTCCACTGCCGCTCTGCCTTCGGGCCTCTATTCGATTAAGGTAACCCTGGCCGGCTTCCTTCCCGTGGTCGAGCCGGACATCCTGGTGAACGATCAGCACACCACGCTTCTGGAAATCGTGCTGGGCACCGTTTTCACGTCCTTCGATAAATTGCGCCGCACTCCCGACCAGGAGATCTCCTCCGACGAATGGTCCTGGGTTCTGCGTACCTCTGCCGCCACTCGTCCCGTGCTGCGCTGGCAGGATGGCGACGTCGTGCTCGGGCCACGGGTTACTTCGTTTGACCGCCGCGGAAACGATTCCGGTCACGCCCGCATTGAACTCATGTCGGGTTCGGACCATCCTGGTTCGGTTTCCAGCGGCGCCGATTCTCCCGCCACCGCCTTTGCCTACGAGTACGGGTTGGGCGGTTTGGGCCGGATGCTAACGGCTGGCCAGTTCAGTTATGAGGGCGGCTCCCAGTCCGGCGGCTTCGTGACCCAGTGGCTGCCGTCTGGCGATTTCGATTCCGCCGCCATCACCACGCTGCTGATTCGCGAGACTCAACTTGGCGCGAACGGTCCGGCGTACCGTGGTGTGCGGCTGTCCCACGATTCCGCGCTACAGCTCGGCGAAAAAGTGACCATTCGCTACGGTGCGGACGCTCTGGCCGCGGGCCTCAATTCCAGTTTCACCACCGCGCTGCGCCCGCGGGTTGAAATGGCCGTCCGCCTCACTCCCACCTGGCAGTCTTCGGTGATGTTCACTACCAATACTTGGCAGGATGCATCAGGTGAACCCGGCACGCTGCAGGCTACCGTGAATCAGTTGGACCAATTTCCCACGCTGCTTCGCCGCAACGGCCATTCGGTGCTCGAAAACGACGTCCACGAAGAATTGGCTATCGAGCATGACTTGTCGAAGTCGGCCAGCCTTACCGCTTCGGTCTTTCACGATTCTGCTACCCACACCGCCGTATTCGGCCGCGGCGCCGTTTCTGGTTCCGACTATCTTTCCGACTATTTCTCCGACGTGTTTTCTTACGACGCCGGCAACATGAGCTCCATGGGTCTCCGTCTGGTTTACCAGCAGCGGCTCACCGGCAATCTCGACATGACCATGATTTACGCCTATGCCGGCGCCTTGGCGCCCAACGAGAGCCCGGTGGAAGCTGCCCTGCGCAATGAACTTGCCACCCAATATCGGATCAGCGCTGCCGCCCGCCTGACCGCGAAAGTTCCGCGCACCGGCACCAAGGTCATTACCAGCTACCGCTGGATCAACGGTCCCGTCGTTTCCCAACAGGATGCCTACGGTCAATCCACCTATCATCTGGATCCGTACTTCAGCCTTCAATTGCGTCAGAAGCTGCCGGGTTTCATTCCCGGCCATGCCGAAATCGTCGCCGATTGCGGGAATATCTTCGCGCAAGGGTATGTCACCCTGGCCACGAGCGACGGTCAAGTCGTGCTGGTCCCGACCTATCGCTTCTTCCGGGGTGGTGTCAGCTTCCAGTTTTAGTTCCTGCGCGATACTGTATTCGGGACGGCACTTCCTGTAAATGGAATCCCTAGCGGCACCCTGCAAAACCATAGTTGTATCTAAAACAAAATAAGATGTTTACGCTATATGGAATCTCCGGTTTGCTGGAACACGACGTGCTACGATGAGTCTGCTGAGGACACGGGTGTCTCCAAGTGATCGATAGTCTTCGAATGCGGCTTGGTGCGGTGGTTTTGGCCTTGTTGACCCTGGCCGCCGTGGTCTTTGCCGTCCTCAACTTCCAACAGCGCTCCAGCTTCATTCTCCCCGACGACGGCGTGACCTGGATGGACACCACCAGTGGCGTCACCGCCTGGCACATCGTCAAAGACTCCCCTGCCGCCAAAGCCGGAATCAAGCAGGGCGACATTGTCGACACCGTTCGCGGATTCACCATCCACCGCGCTACCGACGTTACCCGGGTGCTGTATCGCGTGGCGCCCTGGATGGAAATTCGCTACCAGTTGCGCCGCGATGGCCGCGCCTTCGAAACTCCCCTGGTCACCGCGCCTCAGGACAATTCGTCATCCATCGAAAATTATTTGCGGGTCACCGCGCTGCTCTACCTCTTCATCGGCCTGTTCATTTTCGTACGCCGCTGGAATGCTCCTCGCGCCATCCATTTCTATATTTTCTGCCTCGTTTCATTCGTGCTCTACAGCTTCCATTACAGCGGCAAGCTGAATTCCTTCGACTGGATTATCTATTGGGGCAACGCCGCCGCCTGGCTCATTCAGCCCGCGCTCTTCCTGCATTTCGCGCTGGTCTTTCCTGAACGCCGCGGCAAACTCTGGCCCAAGCTGGTAGCGCTTTACAGCGTGCCGGCTGTTCTGCTCACTTTGCAGATCTTCATCGCCACCGGCACTCTCGATTTTCTTCCTTCGATTGAAAGCCGTAATTTCATCGACACGCTGGACCTCACCTATCTCGGAATCTATTTTCTGATTGCTGCCGGAATTTTCCTGGCCAGCTATCTCCGCGCTCCCAGCGGCGTCCTGCGCCAGCAGTTGAAGTGGGTGACCGGCGGCACCTTTGCCGGCATCATTCCGTTCCTGCTTTTCTACATTCTTCCGCGCGTCTTCGTGAATTGGGTTCCGCAGCCCTGGATGAAGCTTTCCGTTTTGTCTCTGGCGCTCATCCCGCTCTGCTTCGGTTACGCCATCATTCGTTACCGCTTGATGGACGTCGACATTATTTTCAAGCGCGGCCTGGCCTACACTTTCGCTACCGCCGCCGTCGTCGGCATTTATTTTGCCGTCATCGCCCTCATCGGCGAATTGTTCCATCGCCCCGGTCTTTCCACCGGGCCCATTGGCGGCGTCATCGCCATTGTCGTCGCCGCGTTCTTGATCGAACCTTTGCGGGAGGGCGTACAGACCCGCCTGGATCGCTTCTTTTATCGCGATCGCCTCGACTACCGCCGCACCCTGATTGAATTTGGCCGTACGCTCACCAATGAAGTTCGCATCGAACCGCTGGTCGGTTCGGTGCTCGATCGTGTCTCTCAGACCCTGCTGGTCGATCGCCTGGCGATTTTCCTCGAGGACGACGCTCATCCCGGCACGTTCATTCTGGCGCGCTCCATGGGTGTTCGCCCCGAAGGCCCGCTCGATCTCTCGTTCCTTAGCGCCGAACGTCTCGCCACCGAGCAGGGCTGCCTGTTTTTCGAATCCGCTCGCGCCGCCACCGAAGAAACTCCCGTGGTGCGCCGCTCGCTCGAGGAATTGGACCTGAACTATTTCATTCCCTGCCGCTTCCACGAGCGCGCGGTCGCCGTCCTGGGGCTCGGCAAGACGGTCGACGGAGATTATCTTTCCAGCGACGACCTCGAACTCCTCTTCACCATTGCCGGCTACGTGGCCATCGCCATCGAAAACGCGCGTCTCTATCATTCTCTCGAACAGAAGGCCATGCAGATCGAGCGCCTGAAGGATTTCAGCGAAAACATCGTGGAGTCGCTGAACATCGGCGTGGTCACCGTCGACCTGCAGGACCGCATCGAATCCTGGAATCCGCAACTCGAAGGATTGCTGGGCATCCCGCGCACCGAAGCGCTGCATCGCAAGCTGCAGGATGTCTTGCCGGCCGACTTGGTTTCCGAAATTACTTCTCATGCCGAAAACGATCACGTCGCCGGAATCTACAAATTCCACCTCGCCACGCGCGCCAACAGCCGGGTGGTGGTGAACGCCTCCATCGCGCCGCTCGTCGGCAAAAACGGCTCGCGCCTCGGCCGCCTGATCCTCCTCGACGACATCACCCAGCGGGTCCGCCTGGACGAGCAAATCGTCCAGACCGAAAAGCTGACTTCCCTCGGTCTGCTCGCCGCCGGTGTGGCCCATGAAGTCAATACGCCGCTGGCCGTCATTTCCAACTACATCCAAATGCTCGCCAAGCAAATCCCCGCCGACGATCCGCGCCAGCAGACCATCGAGCGCATCGTGAAACAAACTTTCCGGGCGAGCGAAATTGTCAACAACCTGCTGAATTTTTCGCGCACCGGCGCCGCCGAACTCATCGAAGTCGATATCAACGCCGTCCTCGAGGAAACCCTGGCGCTGGTGCAGCACCCGCTAAAAACCGCGCATGTCAACGTGGTCAAGAATTACAAGGAAGAATTGCCGGCGGTGCTCGGTTCCATCACCCGTTTGCAGCAGGTCTTTCTGAATCTGTTCATGAACGCGCGGGACGCCATGCCGCAGGGCGGACTGCTCGAAGTTCGCACTCTCGCGTACAACGGTTCCGTCGCCATTGAAGTCACCGACACCGGCGCGGGCATTTCGCCGGAAAATCTCCAGCGTATTTTCGATCCGTTCTTCACCACCAAGGCCACCGGACGGGGCACCGGTCTCGGCCTTTCGGTAAGTTACGGCATCATCAAGGAGCACGCCGGAAAAGTCGACGTGCGCTCGACTCCAGGGAAGGGAACTTCGTTCCGCCTGGAATTCCCCGTTGCCAGGAAGCCAGTCCATGCCTAAAGGTTCAATTCTTGTCGTTGATGATGAAATCGAGATCCGCGAAGGGTTGGAAGCTCTACTCACCTCGGAAAATTTTCAGGTAACGCTCGCCGATACGGGCGCCGCCGGGCTGCAGAAGCTCGAAGACAATCCCTACGATCTCATGCTGCTCGATGTCAGCCTGCCCGATCGCAACGGCCTGGAATTGTTGCGCGAGATTCGCCTGCGCGACCCGCAGCTTTCCATCATTCTCATCACCGCCTACGGCTCCATCGATATGGCTCGCGCCGCATTCAAAGGCGGCGCTCAGGATTTCATCACCAAGCCGTGGTCCAATGACGAACTGGTCGCCCAGATTTCCGTGGCGATCGAAGGCCGCCGCCTGCGCGACGAAAACGTCCAGCTCAAGCGCGCCTTGAAGCAACGCTACAATTTCCCGAACATCATTGGCAAAAGCCACAAGATGCAGACCGTGTTCGATCTGGTCACCCAGGTCGCGCCGTCGCGCTCCACCGTGTTGATCAGCGGCGAAAGCGGCACCGGTAAAGAAGTCATCGCCAAAGCCATCCACTCCGCGTCCACCCGCGCCGATAAAGCGTTCATCCCCATCAACACCGGTTCGATTCCCGGCGACTTGCTTGAATCGCAGCTTTTTGGCCACGTCAAAGGCGCCTTCACCAGCGCCGTCGCCTCCAAAAAAGGACTCTTCGAAGTCGCCGACCAGGGCACGATTTTCTTCGACGAAATTTCCACGGTCAGCCCGGAAACCCAGGCCAAGCTTTTGCGCGTCATTCAGGAGCGCGAATTCATGCGCCTCGGCGGCACCGACACCATCAAAGTCGACGTCCGCATTCTGGCTGCTTCCAACGAAGATCTCACCAAGCTGGTGCGCGAAGGCCGCTTCCGCGAAGATTTATTTCATCGCCTGAATGTCATTTCCTTACATTTGCCGCCGCTGCGCGAACGCAAGGAAGACATTCCGCTGCTCATCGATCGTTTCCTGCTGCAGTATCTGCGAGGAGAACACCAAGCCGCCGCGCCGCTTCACTACTGGCGCGATGAAGCTTCTGATCGACTACGACTGGCCGGGAAATGTCCGCGAACTCGAGAACGCCATCGAACGCGCCGTGGTTCTTTCCAATCAGGAATCGATTGACGGCGATCTGCTGCCGGATACCGTTCGTTCGCGCGAAATCGTCCGAGGCGTGCGCCTGCAGCTGGCAGAATTCATGCCCGCGATTTCCGGCGATCCCAGCGCCAAAGTTTCCACGCCCTCGCTCTTCGAGATTCTGGAAGAAGTCGAGCGCCGCATCATCGTGGACATGCTGGAGCGCACCAACTGGAACCAGACCGAAGCGTCCGAGCGTTTCCAGGTTCCGTTGTCGACGCTGAACCAGAAAATCAAACGTCTCGGCATCGAAACCCGTCGCCGCCCGTTTCCTCCGCGCGGCCCAGGCTACCCGGAAGATTCCGCCGAATTCGCCGCCGGAAAATAATTTGTTTCGCGGCACCGAAACCGATCGTGTAGGGGCGGGTCTAAGACCCGCCCGCCGTTGCCGTTGAGTTTTCTAGCCTCTCGTTGTCATCCCGACAGAGGCGCGGCCGAATTTGCCGCACCGACGAGGGATCTCTCTTCGATTGCCACCGCCTCGCCTAATTTCCCTCGCGATGCTCCAGCGCCTCCGTAATCGCCTCCAAATCCTCCAAACTCCCGGCAACCCACGCGCTGCCCAACTTGGAACCCATCAAATTGTTAATCTCGCCCAGCGGTTTCCCCCGCGTCATTCCCAAAAACTCCCGCCATTCCGTCAACACGGTCGTAACTTCTGGCTCCGTCGCGTCGTCGACGAATGTCCGCGCCGCTTCTTCCACCGACCCATACTCCTCGCCGAAATCCTGATGCAAATAGCTCCGCATGAAAGCCCGCAGTGCCGGGAATTGCTTCACGGAAATTTCGCTTCCCGCTTTTTTCCCCTCATCTCCCGCTTTTTTCATCGAGGACACTCCGGATAGGTCGTCAGCACATAGAATCCATCCCCATCCCGCGACGCCTTCAGCACTACAATCGCGTCCCACGCCGGCACCGCCGCGCTCGATCCTCGCTGCATACATCGCCCAATCGGGTGCGAGGCGTCGCCATGATAATCCAGCGCCAGGTTCGGCCGCCGCGCGCCGCGCTGCTCCCACTGTTCCACGCGCGAATTATGGTCCAGCACCTGGCCCACCACCGCCTCGGCGGCCGCACGATCCGTGTACGTCGACGCCGCGGAAATATTTCCTTCGCGCTCCAGTCGCTCCTGCAAGTCAGCGTCGCTCCGCGCCACGTGCCGGCTCAACGTATGCCCGCCCTGCGCTTCGTCCGCACTCAGATCATGTGTCTGGCCTGATGAAGTCGTTTGCGACGTTGACGATGTCGGCGACGAAGCCGGCACCTCGCGTTCTTCCCGCCGGCGTCTGCGTTCCGACTTGGATTCGCGCCGCCGCGGCTCGTCCCGGCCTGCTTCATCTTGCCGCGCCGCGTCCTGCCGCGGTTCTTCACGACGCGCTTCATCGTGGCGCGAATTGTCCGGTGCCGGCGCCGACGCCGGCCCACACGCTGCCAACCCTACCAAGAAAAAGATTGCGAAGATTGCTGCCAGCCGCGAACGATTCAAATGTTTCAGTCTCCTCATCACCCTCGTCACGCCAGCACTTCCTGGCATTATCAACGCAGTGGTATCATGCTCGCACTTTGCGCGCGGCACAAACTCCCAGCTTCGTTTCGCGTGTGTCCTTCGCTTGCTTAAGTTCCCTCCATTCCTTCACTCGAACCCCGCCGGCGCGTCCCTGACATGGAAGAACGAAACCAGGCGTCCACACTCGACTCGAATGACCTCCGCCGTCAGCTCGGTCTCGGTTCCGCCGCGGCAGCCGTCGCCGGCGAAGCCATCGCCGTGGGAATTTTCCTCACGCCCGCCGGCATGGCCAAAGCGCTCGGCTCGCCATTCTGGCTGCTCGTCGTCTGGCTCGCTGTCGCGGCTATGACTCTCAGCGGCGCCCTCTGTTTCGGCGAACTGGCCGGCCGTTTTCCCCGTCCCGGTGGCTCCTATGTGTATCTCCATGAAACCTACGGCCCACGTTCCGCATTTCTCTACGGCTGGATGAGCCTGCTCGTTCTCGATCCCGGCCTCACCGCCGCCCTCGCCACCGGAATCGCCGCCTACGCTTCCTATATTTTTCACTGGTCGCCGCTCACGCTGAAGCTCGCCGCGATTCTCGTAATCGCGGCAGTTGCCGGCATGAACATGGTCAGTACCCGCATCAGTGCCGGAGTTCTTCGCTGGCTCACCTGGCTGAAATTTGCCGTGCTGGCCATCCTCACCATCTGGGCTCTCGTATTTCACCTCGGCTCCTGGTCCAACTTCGTTCCCTTCGTGGCCCAGCGCCACGGCGCGTTGCCTCTCGGCCCGGCTTTCGCCACCGCCCTGGTCTCCGCATTTTTTTCCTTCGGCGGCTGGTGGGACGCCACCAAGATCGCCGGCGAAGTCCGCGACCCGGGCCGCACGCTCCCTCGCGCGCTGGTGCTCGGAGTCCTCGCGGTCACCACCGTCTACATCGTCATCAGCGCAGTTTTTATTTATCTGGTTCCCATCGAAAAAGTGGGCTCCGACGCCACCTTCGTCGCCCAGGCCGGAGCCGTCCTTTTCGGTCCACCAGGAGCGATCATTTTTTCGGCCATCGTCATTCTGTGCGTCACCGGCAGCCTCGCCGCCTTCATGATTTCCGCCCCGCGCGTGATGTACGCCATGGCCAAAGACGGCCTCTTCATCCAGGCCGTCTCGAGGACTCATCCGCGCTTCGGCACTCCGGCGCGCGCGGTGGCCATTCAAGCCGCGATCGCCTGCCTGCTGGTCGCGCTCGGCACCTTCGATCAGATCGTCGCCTACTTTTTATTCCCTGTAATATTCTTTCTGGGCCTTTCCGTCAGCGCTCTCTTTCCTTTGCATCGCCAGCCGCCCCAATCGGAAAACGTAGTCCTCACCCCCGGCTATCCGTTCACTCCCGTGGCGTTTCTCATTCTCATCGTCGCCATGCTCGCGCTGCTCGCTATCCACAGTCCGCGCGAAGCCATTCTCGGCTCCGCCGTCGTGCTGGCCGGTTGGCCTGTTTATAATTGGGTGATCGCCCAGCGGTCTAATGCAAAAACGTAATATGATTTAGTTGGAGTTTTGATGGCGCCCGAAGACCAGAAAATCGAAAACCAGAAAATTCAGGAAGCCCCGACCGTACTCGGGGAGCACTACGCCAACCCGCAACCTACAAAAATCCGCATCACCGAAGATGCCGAGGCCAAAGGCGACACGGCCGACGCTTACGATTATTGGCGCGCCGGTTCCGGCCGCACCCAGGTTCCCGGAATCATCAAATGTTTCGGCGCTCGCCCGGATTTCTTGAAGCAGGTCGTCGATTTCTCCAACACCGTTCATTTCTCAGCAGGCCACCTGATTCGCCGCCACAAGGAAATGATCGCCAGCTACGTTTCATTTCTGAACCGATGCCCGTATTGACTCGACAGTCACGCCTACTTCCTGCGTGTTCAGGGAGCCAACGACAAATGCGTGGAAGCCATCCTCGAAGGGAAGCTCGATGAAGCGGGCCTGACTCCGGCGGAGCGCGCTTTGATGACTTACGTCGAACTCATCACCAACGCCGCCCCGCGTTCCACTCACGCCGACGTGCAGAAATTGCGCGACGCCGGTTGGAGCGAAGATCAAATCGCCGAAGCGGTTTACATCATTGCCATGTTTGCGTTCTTCAATCGTGTCGCCGACGCTTTCGGCGTCCCGGCGCAGGATTACTTAAGCAAAGGGAAGATGACTCCGTAGATTTTCCAGCGCAGAAAAATAATTCCAGTTCGTTTTTCCGGTTCTAGCTGACCAGTGGCCGTCCCGCCAGCCCTTCCAAAATTCGATACGGCGCCGCGTCCGGCGCCACCAGCGCCTTCGGCGGAATCAAAAACGTCTGCTCGATCGCGTATTGCCCGGACATCACCGCATGCGCCACGCAATCGGTGAATACCATCCAGCTCGCCAACGGTGGAAACGCCACCTCGATCTTCGGCCCCTTGGTCTGCAGCGCCTTGTTTTCCTTCAGGTAGTCGTGAAATCGCAGCATGAACATGTCGTACGGCGTGCGCGCCGCCGCGGTTATGCCCAGCTTCGCGCCCAGATTCTGCACGGTTCGCGTCAGGAACGAATCATCTTCGGCAATCTGCTGCAGCCCGGCCGGCTTGGCGTATTTTTGCGCCAGCGTTTCGAAATTCTCGGTCGTGTTCCACACCCGAGGCCGCGTCGTATTCAAATTCGTGAACACCCGCAAAATCCGTCCGCCCTGCGTCGGCCGGCTCGGAAACGCATCCACATGCAGCAGATCGTTTCGCTTGTGCAGCGGCAGGTCCCGGCCTTCTTCTTCCAGCGGCCGGAAACTGGCGAAGTCCAGGTTCCATTTCCCTTTGTACGGTGAAAGAAAATCCCCCACGAACTCGATCAACCGCGCGCTGTAATTCCGCATGATCGAATGGACCCGCTCGATCGTATTCGCGTCGCCGGAAACTCCGCGCAACACATCCTCGCCCGGCCGGTACGACACATTTTTGTGCATCCGCAATTCAGCCCATTCCTGATTGCGCAGGAATTCCTGGTCGACGGTAGGGAAGGCGAAGGGAGGTTCTCGAAACTGAAGGATTTGCCCGCGCTCGAGCATCTCGCAATACGCCCGGCCCCGCGCGACGCGCTGTTCCGCGCCCACCCATCCGCCCGGTGATCTGTAATCTTCGACGAGAATACAGGAAGGGTTGGCCATCACTCTGCTTTCAAGCTCGTCCGTCGGGTGTCGCTCTTACTTCTTGGTCTCGCCGCTCGCTTTGTATCCCGGAGGCATCAGCGTGGTGCTCAAATCCAACCCCGACAAATCCACGCCTTCCAGGTTCGTCTCCCGCAGAATCGCGGTACGCAGGCCGGCGCCCGAAAAATCCGCGCCGCGGATCTCCGCACTCCGAAAATTCGCCGCGCCAAAATCGGCCCGCCGTAGAATCGCCTGCCGCAAATCCGTGCGGAACAATTCCGCGCCGCCCACTTGCGCTTCGGTCAGGTCCGCGCCGCTCAAATTGGCCTCGGTCAAATCCGCCTTGCGCAGATCGGCGCGCTTCAATTTCGCCTTGCTCATATCCACCGAAGAGAGCCGCGTATTGTAAAGCTTGGCGCCTTCCAGGTTCGCGCCCTGAAAATTCACCAGGTCCAGGTTCATGCCTTCGAAATTTGCGCCGGATAAATCCGCACCCGACAAATCCGCGCGCACCCCGGTCTCGTCGCCCCGCACGAACCGGTGATGCGCCTCGATGATTTCCGAAACTTTTCGTCCATTGTGCCGAATACGAGTAGGTGATCTCAGAACTGCTCCTTTCGTCTTGCTGAAGAATTATCGGGCTTACTTGGCGTATGGCTTTGTTACCGTCGAATTTTACTAGAACCCTGCCTGCAAATGATAGCCAGTCACCTGCACCGCGACGTTCCAGCTGCGACCACCTGTGATACCTTCGCCATATGGGCCGAAGCGCCAATACTGAGCCGTCCACTACTCATTCGCGTTTGTTCCTTTCCGCCCTTTTCATCCTTATTGCTTTCGAGATTTGTCCCGGCGCGCTTCGAGCTCAGGAAGTTACTCAGCAGCCCTCCGAAGAAATCGTCGCGAATCTCGCCGCCGGTCGCGTCATCATCGCGGTGGTAAAAGACGCCATCATTATCGCTACTGTCGAAAATCCCATCGAATCGCAGACTCACCCGCCGGTTCCCGTACAGCTTAACGCCCGGCGTGCCGGCGTTCTATTCGGGGCCGTGGATTGGTTTTCGCCCACCTCCGATCAACAATTCGCGCGTCTCGATCGCGAACTGCCTCATCTCCGCGGTGACGTGACCGCCGTGGATCAGCGTCTCGACAAGACCCAGCCACTCGATCTCACCACCTCCGAGGCTACCGACCTCGAGTCTATCGGTCAGGGCGTGTTGCAGCGGCTCAGCCGGGTAGCGTCCAATCTTCACGCCAAGGTAAATTATCCGCCCAACGAGCCCATCGTCCAATTGATAGTCGCCGGATTTGTACCCAACTACGGCCCGGAAGTGTGGGAGTTGTCGTTTAGTCTCACTCAGGAAATGCGCAACCTCGAATACTACGATACGAAAATCACCCGTCCAGTCTACGTGCAGTTTTGGCCGCCGGAAAAAACTCAACTGCACAGCCTGCTCGAATTTCAATATCCTCCGGAGATAAAATTGCCGCAGCTCCTCGATCTGCTGAAAACCAAGGATCCCCGCATCGAGAAAATCTGCGCCGCGGATCCCAAAATGCGCGAGGTAGCCGATCGTTTCTTGCAGGGGGATTACAAAAAGATCCTGGTACCCGATGCCACCCAGTTTCTTCGCGCGGCTCTGGCTGCAACCACCGACCCCAAATCCCGGCAGACCATGGCGGTCGTCAATCTCGACTCAGGCTTCGAGTGGGTCCTCAAACCGCCGGCCGAGCCCAAGCCTCTCGCGCCGCCGTCGCCGGATACCGGATCGGAGCAAGATCGTCCGGCGGAAAGGCCCTCGTTGTTGGGCCCGCCTTCGCATTAGCGCCACGCCGTTATCGAATCAGATCCGCTGATTGATTGTTAGAGAGTTATTTCTTCGCGGCGAGCTGTTCCTGCAGGCGCGCATTCTTCTCGTCCACCGCTCGTGCCAAGTCCGCCTTGTGTTCCACCAGCTTTTGCGCGATCGCCGGATCGGACAGTCCCAGAATCTCCGCGGCGAAAATCGCCGAATTCACCGCGCCCGCCTTATCGATCGCCATGGTCGCCACCGGAATTCCTCCCGGCATCTGCACCGTCGATAGCAACGCATCCATTCCGTTCAGCGAACTCGTGCCCATCGGTACGCCGATCACCGGCAGCGTGGTATTCGCCGCGATCACGCCAGCCAGATGCGCCGCCGCCCCCGCCGCTGCGATCAGCACTTTCAGTCCGCGCTTCTGCGCGCTCGTCGCGTATTCGTGCGCCCGCGCCGGTGTCCGGTGCGCCGACACCACTTCCATCTCGAACCCGATTCCGAATTTGTCGAGCACTTTCCCTGCTTCGCTCATCACCGGCAGATCGGTATCCGACCCCATTAGAATTCCTACCAGCGCCTGTTTTCCGTTTTTCGAAGATGTCACTCGCTGTCTCCCGATTTCAGTTCTAGTTTGCTTCGGCCGCAACGTCCGACATCACGACCACCGCATCGCCCTTCCGAATTGTCCCGCTCTCCACCACTCGGCACAACCACCCACGCTGCCCTCGCAATTCCTGCTGCAATCCCATCCGAATCTCGTCCATCCGCGGGCACGGGTCGCACGGCACTGTAATCTCCAGCAAGCTCTCTCCAACTTTCAACCGTTGCCCCACTCCCAGCGTTTGAAAATCAATTCCGGCCACCGTTACGTTTTCCTTGATGGCGCCCGGCGGCAATCCGAATTTGTCCAGCGTCTCCCGGTCCATCAACAGCACCTGCCGCTTGCTGTCGGGACGCCCGTGAATACAGCCCTTAAGCCCCTTATTTTTGATCGCCTCGACCGCGCTTTCTTCCCTCATCGGAAACCGGTGCACCAGGCACGTAAATAAATGTTGTACGTCAGCCATTCGCTTTTTCCACCGCCATACCTTGACTAACCCTAGTTCTTCCAATGTCTTGCCGGTAGTGCGATCCAGAAATCTTTATCCTACTAGCTGCGTCGTAGGCCCGACTTGTTGCTTCGCTAAGCGTAGCTCCGCGAGCCGACACTCCAAGCACCCGGCCGCCAGTAGTGAAGTAGGCGTTGCCATCCAGTCTCGTTCCACTGTGGAACACTACCGCTCCGGTAACCTTGCTCGCTTCCTCTATTCCGCGAATCTCCCGACCCACTAGCGGCTTCTCTGGATAGCCTTCCGACGCGATCACCACGCAAGCACTCGCACCGGGAAACCAACTCGCCTGCGATCTGCCCAACTTGCCTGTCGCCGCGTTCATGCAGGCCCGTGCAAAATCAAAATCAGCTCGCAGCAAAATCGATTGCGTTTCGGGATCGCCGAGCCGGCAATTGTATTCTAAGACCTTCGGCCCGTTCTTCGTAATCATCAGCCCAAAAAAAATAAATCCGCGATAGGGCATTCCTTCCTGGCGCAGCGCGGCGAGAGTCGGCTTGACGATCTTGCTCCCGATTTCATCTTCCAATTCTCGCGGCAGGATCTCATCGGTCGAGTACGTTCCCATCCCCCCGGTGTTTGGCCCGCGATCGTTGTCGTACGCTCGCTTATGATCGCGCGTCGGCGCCATCGAAATAAAATTCTCGCCGTCGGTCAGAATAATGTACGACAACTCCTCGCCCACCAGCGCCTGTTCGTATAGCACTCGTTTTCCAGCGTCGCCGAATTCCCCACCCGCGAATAATTTTTCGACAAACTCCGCGGCTTCTCTTTCCGACGAAGTAACCAGCACGCCTTTCCCCGCGCAAAGGCCGTCGGCCTTGATTACCAGCGGCCACGCGACGGAACGCAGCGCCTGCAAGCGCGCTTTCTTGGTCCTCGAAAGTCCCGTAGGTATCCGCGGTCGGAATCCTGTGGCGCTCCATGAACTCTTTCGCGAAAATTTTGCTGCCTTCCAGTTGTGCCGCTTTTTGTTGCGGCCCGAGGATCGTCAATCCCCGCCGCACAAATTCGTCGGCCACGCCTTTCACCAGCGGCAACTCCGGCCCCACAATTGTCAAGTCGACTCCGAGCTTTTCCGCCAGATCCGCCGTCGCGTTCACGTCATTCAGATTCAGCGGCACGCATTCCGCATCGAGCGCAATGCCGCCGTTTCCCGGCGCGCACCAGATTTTTTCCGCGTCCGGACTCTGCCGGCACTTCCACGCTATTGCGTGTTCGCGCCCGCCGCCGCCCAGAATTAAAATTTTCATCTGAGATTTTTATCCGCAAGAACCATACGGCGGCTCATCCCGTGCTGTCAACTCTCGCGGCCCATCGCCCGCTTGCTCTCTTCTCCCAAAAATGTTCTGATCTTTTTTCCATGCACTGGGATTTCGCAGCGATCCTGATTTTTCTCGGAGTTGCCGTTCCGCTTCTCGGACGGCGCCGCATTCGCCAGTTAATCCAGCTGCCCGCCACCACCAAGGAGCAGCGCCTTACCCTTTACGCTTCTACCATGGCGTTTCAATGGATCGCGACCGCGATTATTTTTTGGCGCGCGACAGCTCACGGTTTTACGACTATCGAGCTGGGCCTGGGTATTCCGCGACCATTTCTTACTCTTGCCTTGGCCATCGGGTTGACCGCCCTGATTCTGTTGAACCAGATCGTCGGCCTCAAACGCCTCGCTTCGCTGCCAGCCGCCAGCCAGGGCCTGGTCCCGCAACTGGCCAGAAAACTCTTCCCTCAAGATGACGTCGAGCGACTCGCGTTTTTCGCCCTGGTGGTCACCGTAGCGGTCTGCGAGGAGTTCATTTATCGCGGTTTCATTCAGCGCCTGTTTCAAAATCTCGCGGGGGACTCGACCTACATCGCAATTTTTGGCTCCGCCGCTTTCTTTGCGTTGGCGCACCTATATCAAGGACGGCGGGGCCTGATTTCCACGTTCACTATCGGAATACTTTTTTCGACCGTCACGGCCGTGACTCTCAGCTTGCTCCCGTCGATTTTGGCGCACTTTGCCGCTGATTTCGCAGCTGGAATACTAGGTCCCCGTTACTTAAGACGCGGAACCACGGTAGCCACCGGCGAAATCACTGAAACCGGGGAAGTAATTAATACTATGTACATAGTAATATAATATGACGCTCGACGACCACGTTATCGAAGCCTCACTCCGCCCATACGGGATCGCTACGACTCCTGCGCTCTGCGCCTCCATCCGCGCCTATGTCGAATTGCTTCTGCGCTGGAACCGCAAAATCGCTCTGACCACCATCACGGATCCGCTAGAAATTCTCCGCCTCCATTTCGGTGAGAGTATGTTCGCGGTAAACAATGTGCCCATACGGCATGGTCGGCTCGCCGACGTTGGCACCGGAGCCGGCTTCCCTGCCATACCGATCAGTATGGCAATTCCCGAATTGGAGTTCGTCCTAATCGAAAGCAATCAAAAAAAGGCGACGTTTCTGGCCGAGGTCGTCCGCACCCTGAACCTCCAACGGATCCAGATTTTCCGCAGCCGTATGGAATCCTACCCGGTTTCCTCGCAAAAATTCGATTTTGTGCTATCTCGTGCTCTCGGCATGCACCAGACTCTCCTCGAATGGTCCGCTCATCAGCTGAAACCAAGTGGAAGCGTGATTTATTGGATTGGAGACGAAGATGGAGCGAAAATTGCCAAGGATTCCGGGTGGACTTGGCGAGTGCTATCGAGGATACCAGATTCGCAGAACCGAGCGCTTCTGATCGGCTCCAAAAAGCGATCGAATCACGAGTGACTCGACGTTCCACGTGGAACAATCACCAAATGTTTCACGTGAAACAAAAAATCACGCTGTTCCACGTGAAACATCTTGTATCTCCGCAAAAATAAATATAAATTGCTCGCGCGTTTGGGGGTTTCGTGGCTCGCGTCATCGCTATTGCAAATCAAAAAGGTGGAGTAGGAAAAACCACCACTGCCGTCAATCTTGGCGCGTCTCTCGCCGCCTCCGAGCAGCGCACCCTGATCATCGATTGCGATCCCCAAGGAAATACCACCAGCGCCCTCGGATTCCCCAAAGATCCTGCCCGTCGCACGCTCTATCAATCGCTAATCCTTGATGAGCCCCTGGATCGAATCATTCTTGATGCGCAAGTCGAAGGTCTCGACCTGATCCCGTCCGATAAAAACCTGGTCGGTGCCGCAATCGAGCTCGTTCCCATCGAAAATCGGGAGTACAAGCTAAAATCCGTTATATCCGGCGTCCTGGCAAAATATAACTACATCCTCATCGATTGCGCTCCGTCACTCGACCTGCTCACGGTGAATGCGCTAGCCGCTAGCGATTCCGTCATGGTTCCGATCCAGTGCGAATATCTAGCCCTCGAGGGAGTTTCGGAGCTGCTCGACACGCTGATGCGGCTGCGCCGCACGATCAATCCCTCCCTGGCGATTGAAGGTATTCTGCTCACGATGTACGACGACCGCACCACGCTGTCCAAGCAAGTCGCCGCGGACCTCCGCAGCTTCTTCGGTGCCCAAGTCTTCGAAACCGTCATCCCTCGCAACGTCCGGCTAGCCGAGGCGCCAAGCCACGGAATGCCGGTAATGTTCTACGACATACATAGTAAAGGCGCCGAAAGCTATATTCAACTTGCTAAAGAGGTTATCGCAAATGCCCAGAAACGCATTAGGCAGGGGATTGGGAGCACTGATTCGGGAGCCGGACTCAACACCGCTGCCGCAGCCGCAACAGCAGGCGCCGATAGCGGCGGGCTACCCACTGGGAGCGCCAACAGCAGCGGCAACGGCGGCGGCCCCAGCGCCGAGTGAAGGCTTCCTCCACGTCGGCATCGAACTGATCGATCCGAGCCCGTATCAGCCGCGCACGCGCTTTCGCGAGGAAGCTCTCGACGAGCTATCGAGATCGATTCAGTCCAGCGGCATCGTCCAGCCGCTCGTCGTGCGCAGGGTCGCCGGCCGTTTTCAGCTGATCGCTGGTGAGCGCCGTTGGCGCGCGGCCCAACGCGCCAGCATGCACACCGTACCAGTTGTGCTCCGCGACGTTCCCGAAGAACTCGCGCTGGAAATGACGCTGGTTGAAAATCTCCAGCGCGAAGATCTAAATCCAGTCGAACAAGCTCACGCCTTCCAGCGCCTGATCGATGAATTCCATTTGACTCAGGAACAAGTCGCCGAGCGCACCGGAAAAGACCGCACCACCATCGCCAATTCCGTCCGCCTTCTTAAACTCGAACCTCCCATCCAGGAGCTTCTCGAAGAAGGCCGCCTCACCGCCGGACACGCCCGCGCCTTGCTCGCCGTTGACGATCCGCAAACCCGCCTGGGCCTCGCGCGTCGCATCGCCAAAGGCGGCATGACCGTCCGTCAGGTTGAACGCTTTGCTTCACGCGGAACTCGCGCCCGTACGGTAGCGTCTGTTGCTTTCGCGCCAGATCCCAACACCAAAGCCGCGCTGGAAGAACTACAACGAGAATATGGGACCCGCGTACATCTCCATTCCCGCCAGTCGGGCAAGCCGGGTCAGTTAATCTTTGAATACTACGACGATAGTGATTTGAGCCGCCTTTACGACCAACTCATGCGAAAATAAGTATTCGCGCTGAAATACGTTCCACACAAAATTCTTGGGAGCGGTATCAATGGCCTTGGGTTGGTTTGACCGTAAACGGCAGGATTCCGGCGAATGGACCGGCTTCCTCGAGCAGGGAGTGCGCTTGGAAGGGCGCCTCGAATCCACCGGAACATTCCGCATCGACTGCGCCACCAAGGGCACTCTCGTTTCCCACGAAACGCTGATCCTCGGCGAGAACGCCAGAGTCGAAGGTGAAATCGAAGGGAACTACGTAATCATCGCCGGCCGCTTCAGCGGCACGGTTCGCGCCAAGGGCAAAGTCGAAATTCAAACCAAAGCGATCGTCACTGGCGAAATTTTCACACCCTGCCTCATCATGGAACCCGGAGCCCTTTTCGACGGCCGCTGCCACATGCTTTCGGTCTCGCAAGCGGCCAAACCCATCGTCATTCCCATCCGCTCCGTAGCCGCCCACGCGTAATTTGCCAAGCGAATCGAGAGTCGCTTCGCTCTTCGCAGTCGTCTGACCCTTCCGCAATCGTGTACACTTTCCATTCGTAAAATTTCTAATGGATACCATTACCCACGGCATTGCTGGCGCGCTCATTGGCAAAGGATTCTTCTCCCGCAAGGCCGCTCGCGTCGCGGTCTTTTCCGCCACCGTCGGCGCCATGTTTCCCGATATAGACGTGGTCGCCGAGATTTTTTCCCGCGACCCGCTGGCCATCGTCAAATACCATCGCGCCATCACCCACTCGTTCATCGCTCTTCCGTTCTTCGCCGTAGGACTGGCGTTTCTCACGCTCGTGGGAGTCGCGTTCTTGCGAAAGAATTATCCAAAATTCGCGGACCTCGAACCTCCCACGTGGGGCCTGCTCACCATCATTTACGCGGTCGCCATCGCCAGCCACATTCTACTCGACGGCATGACCTCCTTCGGCACCCGCATGTGGTTTCCGTTTTCCGAGCAGCGCGTCGCCTGGGACATTCTTTTCATTATTGATTTCACTTTCACCTCGCTCGTCTTGCTCCCCCAAATTGCCGCATGGATTTTCAAAGATCGCGAAAAGGCCACCAGGCGGGCCGTCGCTATGTTTCTCGTCTTTTCGGTTGGTGCTTTCGGCGTCTGGAAGATTGCCGACGCCGTGGGCTTCCCGTTTCATCGCTGGATCGCCGGCGTCGCCATTCTGATTCTGGCTGCGCTCTTTTTTGTTCCGCTGTACCGCGGCGCCGGATTCGGGATCACCACGCCGCAATGGTGCCGCGCCGGAACCTACCTCACCCTCGTGTACCTCTTCCTCTGCACGCTGGCGCACCACACCGCTTTCGCGCGCGCCCGAGCCTTCGCCGCATCGCACAGCATTCCAGTTGAACGCATCGCCGCGCTCCCGCTGCCGCCTTCACTGCTCGATTGGGGCGGCGTCATTCGCTCACTCGACGGCGTCTACCAATCGCGTTTCGATCTGCGTTCAGACGCGGCCCCGCAATTCTGGTTTCGCCCCGATTCCCCGCCAGATGCTTTCATCGCCCGGGCCCTTCAACTTCCCGAGGTGCGAACGTACTGGACCTTCGCGCGCTTTCCGGTCATTCGCTCTTTCGCGGCCGGCGGCCAGCATTTTGTGGACTTCGACGAGAACCGCTTCATCACCCGCCGCACCAAAGGCCCCGCGCCTTTTTCCTACCGCGTTATTTTCGATAATGCCGGAAACCCGATCGAGGAAGGCTGGCAAGCCGATAGCATGGACGTTCAGCGTATGATAAAAATTCTACCGGCCCACCCGGGCAATTCACGATGAAGGTATTAATTTTCAGCGACACTCATGGCGACCTGCGTTCTCTCGAGCGCATCATCGCAAAACCCGCCGATGTTTATATCTGCGCCGGCGATCTCTCCAATTTCGGCAAAGGTCTGAACCACTGCGGCGAAATTCTGAAACCGTTAGGCGAACGCCTGTTCGTCCTGCCCGGGAATCACGAAACGCATCAGCAAACCAAGGAGTTCTGCAGCAAATACGGCTTCGTCGATTTTCATCGCCAGCTTCGCGATATCGGTGATTCCCACTGGGCCGGGCTCGGCTACAGCAACATCACTCCGTTCAAAACTCCCGGAGAATATTCCGAAACCGAAATCGCGACCGCGCTCGTCCCCTTCGACGGCGTCGCCCAGCTCCATCTCGTCGTGCATTTCCCGCCGTACGACACCAATCTCGACGAATACGCTCCTGGCCAGCACGCCGGCAGCCCCGCCCTTCGCACCTGGGTAGAAAAAGAAAAGCCCACAGTTCTTTTCTGCGGGCACATTCACGAAACCGCAGGAATGAGCGATCAACTCGGCTCAACGCAATGCTTCAACGTCGGCAAGCAAGGCTACACGCTGGAAATTTAGAAGAACTACTTCTTGTTGGCGGGATAAATCACGAGTTGCCGGCGATCACCGGCGCCTTCACTCATCGTACGCACGCCCTGCGCGCCGGTCAATTCCAAATGAATCAATCGCCGTTCCCGCGGCGACATCGGATTGAATCGAAAGGGCTGGCCCGTTTCGCGCACGCGCTGCGCCGCCACCCGCGCGGAAAGTTTCAATTCGTCCATGCGCTGCGACCGGTACTCCGCGCAATCGAACCGCACCCGATCGTGCAGCCGCGGATCGAGCCGCAGCCAGCGATGCCCCACATGCTCCAGCGCCAGCAGCAATTCCGCATCGCGCTCCAGCAGCAATTCCTGATCCGTCGCCGCTGAACGCCACGACAATATCCGTCTCGTCCGCCGCACCGCCAATCGTCGCCGGCGTCGAAATTTCATACGCAATCGCCAGCCCCATCTCGCGCAGCGCCAGGTCGAGATAGCGCTTCAGCTCCGCCATCGCGCGTTCGCGCGGTCCAGCCGCGCTTCCGGCTGCGATTGGGGGGCGGTAAACGGCCGCCGGCCCGCTGGCCTTCGGTCGTTGCCGCGTTCGTTGCCTCGATCATTGCTTCGCTCGTTGTTCATCAGGTTGTCGCCGGCTTTTTGAATTTACTGCGCGAAGGAAGCGGCTCGGTCTTATTCAGATAATACTGCTGGCCACTCCCACCAGATTGCTCGTGAACATATACAAATTCAATCCGCTCGAAAGCCGGAAAAAAATAAATCCCATGAACAGCGGCATCAACGCCATCATTTTCTGCTGCGCCGGATCCACCGTGGTCTGCGGCGTCATCTTGGTCATCAGGTACATCATGATGGCCATGCCGATCGGCAAAATATAATACGGGTCCATCGCCGAAAGGTCGTGAATCCATCCCATCCATGGCGCATGACGCAACTCGATCGCCCCGTTCAACACCCGCCACAGCGCCCACCAGATCGGCATCTGAAACAGCATCGGCAGGCAGCTGCCCATCGGATTGATGCCTTCGCGCCCGTACACCGCCATCACTTCTTCGTTCATTTTCTTCTTGCGCGGATCGCTCATCGAATATTTCTTGTAGCGATCCTGAATCTGCCGGATTTCCGGGCGCCACTTTCTGCATCTTCTGCATCGAGCGCCAGCTCTTCATCTTCAGCGGGAAACATCGCGATGTTGATGACCAGCGTCATCAACACGATGCACCAGCCCCAGTTCGGCACTTTGCGTGTGCAGCGTTTGCAGAATCCACAGCAGCGGCTTCGCCACCGGGCCCGATCCATCCGAAATTCACCAATTCCGACAGCGACGGTTTCATACTTTCCAGCTGACCCAGATCTTTCGGGCCCACGTACACCCGCAACTTCACCGGACCAGCCGCCGTCGATCCCGCCGCCATCTGCGCTTCGCTGTGTTATCGCCCGAATGATCCTGCGTCCAGTGCCACAGCGACAGATCCGTGCCATCCGGCAAAAATGCCGCCGTAAAAAATTGATCTTCGATCCCTGCGTACTCCAGCGGCCCGATATTGCACTGCCGGCTGTGCTCTGATTTCCCGACGACGCCCAGCTTCTTGTACTGCAGCAGGTTCAATTTCCCAGCCGCGTTGTAATACACGGTCACCAGCGTCGCCGCTTTGTATACCGCCTTGTCGCCGAATCCGCCGCGCCACGCAATCGCCACCGGCAGCGGCTTTCCATCCAGCGCCGCCGCCACTTCCACCTTCATCTCGTAATTCAGATCGAATTTCAGTTTCTTGGTGACGTCCAGATGCCCGTCGCTCCAGTGCATATCCACTTCTGTCGGCGCGTCGGCCACGTTATCCGCGGCCGGGGCCACTGGCGCCGGAGCAACCGGCTTCAATTTCGCCGTCGATTTCAGCGTCTTCTCGTCGACCGCCGTCGATGCCTGGCGAGTTTCAATCTCGTACAGTCCAGAATTCGCGCTCGCCTCCAGTTGCGGATCTGCCAGCACCAGCGAAAACGGCCAGCCAAATTGCTGCGCCACCGCGTCATTCACCAGATCCAAAGCCTGCGGCGGCGTCTGATCATTCATGTAGTGATTCAGCTTCCAGGTCTTCACCACGCCGCCGCGGTTCGAGATCTCCACGTAATACAGCGGGCTGGATATCACGGTTGTTTTTTCCGCCGCGGCCTGCACCACCCCCGGATTCGCCGCCGGTTTTGTCGCGTTCATCGCCGCAGCGCTACCGCCGCCATTCGACGATGAGGCCGCAGCAGTCCCCGGCGCCGAATTCACTCCCGGTTGTTGCGTGGTTGGTGCGCTAGTATTTTGCGGCGGAACGGCAACGGGGGCCGGTTTATAAAGACGTCCAAACGCGAATAAAATAATCAGCGCGACAATTACGAAAATAATTCCGCGCACCTGGTCCGACAATTCGTTCACTGCACCAACTCCTTATCCACACTCACACTGCGCAACCACTCCGCGTCCGAATAATCGTGATGATCGCGGCTCGCTGCCACCAATCCGCTCGAATGGCTTTGATCTTCGTAACCTAACCTCGAATCCGGCACCGGATCGAATCCGCCCTTGGTAAACGGCCGGCAGCGCCCCAATCGCTTCAGCGCCAACCAGCTTCCGCGTCTCGCCCCATGCAGCGCAATCGCTTCCTGCGCATACTGCGAGCACGAAGGATAAAATTTGCAGGCCCCGCCCAGAAACGGCGAAAGAAAAATGCGATAAAGCTGCACCAGCGCCAGCAGCAGCCACTGCCCGGCCGCACTCAACCAGCCGCGAGAACGGTTTTCATCGCGGCAGTCAGACCGCCACTCTTCCGCCGCTGCTCCAAATTTTCCCGAAGATATTTCCGCAGGACGCACGCCTACTCCGCCGGCTTTGCAGGGATTTTTTGCGATTCCGCCGCTTTCGGCGCACTCGAAAAATTCAGCAACTTCAGCATCTCCTGCGCCAGCGCCGGAAATTCCGCCGTCGCCACCGTCGTCCGCGGATGCACCACAATGTCCCATCCCGCCGCGATTTCCCGCCGGTGCAATCGGAATATTTCCCGCAGGCGTCGCCGGATCCGGTTGCGCTTCACCGCGTTGCCCAGCGCCTTCTTGATGCTCCAGCCAAACCGGCTCACGTCCAGCCCATTGGGGCGCACAAACAAAGTGAATTCGCGGCTGCTCCGGCGGCGCCCTTCACGATACACCGCGTCGTATTCGGCGCGCCGTACCAATCGAGTTTCGCGAGGCAGGTCCAGCCGCGGCAGGTCAGACGCGCGTGAGGGCGTGGCGCCCTTTTTTGCGGCGTGTGGCAAGGACTTTCCGTCCACCCTGGGTCTTCATGCGTTTGCGGAATCCGTGTTTCTTGTGGCGGCGCCGCACGTGCGGCTGATAAGTGCGTTTCGGCAACGAAAATCTCCCTTAATTTTTTCTGCTCGCCCTCCCACCAGCCCTCTCGGCGTCGCGGGACTTACTTCAGCAAGCAATCTCTCTCCGGCTCGGCCGCTCGTCGCACAATACGACGCAGCAAGCACCCGCACGAAACAAGCAGTTTAGACGACCATTGCCACCACGGTCAAGGAATCGCGCGGCAACAGAAGCGCCTCAATTGGCCGCGCCCGGCGCCTTTGCCGCGGGTAGTGGTGTCATTTGAATCCCAGCTGTAACTAGTTATCGCATGAGTAGATGAAAGTGGAGCAAAGTTGCCTGAAGTGGAGCGATGTTGCCTAAAGTGGGGCAAGGCCGCGAAAAGTGGATCAAAGGAGGGCGGAGGCGCCTTTGACGAAGCTAACCACACCTCGCTCGATCCTCTTCACCTAGTCGTCGGTCCAATCGTCCAAACCGTATTTGGCCGTCATCCAGAGGAGCGCCTTTCGCGACGAAGGATCTCTCTTCGATTGCTGCGCCATCAAACCACCCGCCGCTGCGGCTGCGCGTCTCGCCCTATTCGTACCGCAACGCCACCATCGGATCCACCCGCATCGCGCGCCGCGCCGGAATGTAACTCGCCGCCAGCACCACAATCATCAGCCCACATGCGCCGGCCACAAACGTCACGGGGTCAGTCGGCTGCACACCAAACAGCTGGCTGCCATGGTCCGCGCTCCGTAACGCAAATCCTGGGTTAAATTGTCCAGCCAGCTGGCGCCCCGCGCTTCCAGGCATTCCTCTTTGGCGCCTTCCATTCCTCCGAATTCCAGCCGCGCCCGCCGCAGCGCTTCTGCGCGTGGCACGCCGCTTTGCACCAACTCCTCGGCGCGCGTCTCTACGTGGAACTGGAGCTCGGCCTCCATTTCATTTTGCACGCGCGAGCGCTGGAAGATTCCTCGCCACCACGACCGCACCCGGTTCACCAGCCTCATACTTCCTCCGGCTTCGTGTGCAGGATTCCCGCAATAAGTTCCGTCATGCGGTTCCACTTTTCAGTTTCCGCCTGCAAGCGCCGCTTGCCCGCGGCGGTCAGCCGGTAATACTTCGCCTTGCGCTTGTTTTCGGATTCACCCCATTCGCTGGCGATCCAGCCTTGATGCTCCAGGCGATACAGCGCGGGATACAACGACCCCTGCTGAATCTCCAGCCGGTCCTTGGAAATCTGTCCGATGCGCAGCAGAATCCCGTAGCCATGCAACGGGCCCAGCGAAGTGGCTTTGAGGATCAACAGATCCAGCGTGCCCTGCAGCAAATCCATCTGCTTTCCCAAGATCTCTCCTTTACCGTCTAGGAGAAAATAGCAATGACTCTCCTCGACTGTCAAGGAGAACGTGCTTTTGACCTGCCGGGTAGCCCATCCTTTAAGTTTCCGCAATTCCCGCCACTTTCTGGCCCCGTTTCCCTAACTTTGTTGCAAAATGCCTATACCGGCGACTGCCCAGCCCGGTTCATCGAATCCGCGTCTCGCGCCGTATCGATTTCGCGGCGCGCGGCACTACCAATTCGCCGCAAATCGCTCGCCAAAGGTAGGATCGGATATGGCCACGGCTGCCAAACAATGGGTGGGCCAAACTGTCGACGGAAAATTCCGTCTAGGGGATTTTGTCGGCGCCAACGAACGCAGCGCCGTCTTTCTCACCGATTACCAGGCGCCCGGCGTACGCAAAGCCGCCATCAAACTCGTCGCCGCCGATTCTCCCGAAGCCGCCGGACTGCTCGGCCGCTGGCACCACGCCGCGGAACTTTCTCATCCCCACCTGATCCGCATCCTGGCCATGGGCCGCTGCGAATTTAACGCCACGCCGATTCTCTACGTCGTTACCGAGTACGCCGACGAAAACCTTGCCGTGGTTCTGGCCCGCCGCCCACTTGGTCCGGCGGAAGCGCGCGGCATTCTCGGCCCGGTGGTCGACGCTCTTTCCTATATCCACTCCAAAGGTTTCGTCCACACCCGCATCAAGCCGGCCAACATCATGGCCGAAGAAGATCTGCTGAAAATCTCCAGCGACGGCCTGTGCCGCATCGGCGAATCCAGCGGCGCACTCGGCAAGCCCAGCGCCTACGATCCTCCCGAAGCCGCCGGCGGCAGAATTTCTCCAGCCGGTGACGTGTGGTCGCTCGGCATGACTCTGTGCGAAGCGCTCACCCAGCGCCTCGCGTCGTGGGAACGCACCAACCAGGCCGAAGCCGCGCTCCCCTCGGGCCTTCCGCTCGAATTTGCCGATATCGCCCGCCATTGTCTGCGCCGCGATCCGCAATTGCGCTGGAGCATCGCCGACATCGCCGCGCGGCTGAATCCGAACCCCGCCGCTGCGCCCAAACACATTCTTCCGAATCCGCAATTGTCGTTCGACGCGCGCCGTTACGTCCTGCCCGCCGTGATCGCCATCCTGCTGCTCGCGCTGATCCTCACCGCCGGACGCATGGTCCTGCGCCACTCGCCCGCGCGAACCTCCGCCGCCATCGAACGCCCAGCGCTCGATCCGAATTTGCTGCCATTACCGGCGAAGCCAGATCCAAAAGCCGCAACCAAACCAACTGCTCCTCTGCCAGCCCCGGTGACTCTGAAACCCACACAGCAGTCCGCGCCACCAGCCGCCAAGCCGGTGCCGCAAGTTCAGCAGCAACCCGCAAAAAAAACAATCGTCCAAACGCCCCCGCCGAGCGCGCCAGTCTCATCGGCCGCGGCCGCGCCAGTTGGAACTGCGAATTCCGCCGCCACCGCCGGCATCGTCCAGGGCAAAGTCCTCCAGCAGGTTTTGCCTAACGCCTCGCAAACCGCACGCGACACGATTCGCGGCACCGTCCGCGTCTCGGTAAAAGTCCAGGTCGACGAATCCGGCGCCGTAACCCAAGCCACCCTTGACTCCCGTGGCCCCAGTCAATTTTTCGCCGACCGCGCCCTCCAAGCCGCGCAACTCTGGAGATTTTCGCCCGCCAAACGAGACGGCCGCGCCGTCTCCAGCGAATGGCTCCTCCATTTCGAAATCGATCCCGCCACCATCAACGTCCATTCCACCGAAACCGCGCCCTAGCGCCGCCGGATCATCGCCCAATAATCGCCCAATAATCGCTGGACACTTACCCGATGCTCACCCGGCAGTCGCCTAACTCACCAATTCTCGTCTTTCCTCGATACTCCCCGGAAACTCTTGGCTGATTCCCTGCCTGAATATTCTTGTGGAAGGCACATCGCGCCACTATCATCGTTTCGCAATTTCGATCGAGGTGGGCCATGCAACGTTTCGCCGCAATCATTATTTTCGCCGTCGTCGCCATCGCCGTTGGCGGGCCAACCGCCGCCGCGCAGGAATGGTCCCAGCCCTGGGCGCGCGAGCGCATCGTAAAATCGCCGCGGCACAGCGAATGGGTCACCATTGAAACACGATGGCCGCAGCGTGGAAACTCTCGTCGTCTACCCCGAATCGAAAGACAAGCGTCCCGTCGTGCTCATCATTCACGAAATTTTTGGCCTCAGCGATTGGGCCCAGGAACTCGCCGACGAAGTTGCCGCCGCCGGTTACATCGCCGTCGCCCCGGATCTGCTCAGCGGCATGGCCCCCAATGGCGGCCGCACCAAGGATTTCGCCCAAGGCGTCACTGAAGCCGTCAGCAAATTGAATCCCGACCAGGTCACCGCCGACCTCAACGCCGCCGCCGACTACGGCCTGAAACTTCCCGCCTCGAACGGCAAACTCTACGTCGCCGGATTCTGCTGGGGCGGCGCCCAAGCTTTCCGCTTCGCCACCAACCGCCCGACCTTCTCGCCGCTTTCGTTTTCTACGGCGCGCCGCCCGCCACCGCGCGATGCCGCGCATCAAGGCTCTGGTCTACGGTTTCTACGCCGGAAACGACGCCCGCATCGACGCCACGATTCCCGACACCGTCGCTGCCATGAAAGCCGCCGGAAAAACCTACGACCCCGTCACCTACGAAGGCGCCGGCCACGGCTTCATGCGCGCCGGCGAAGCCCCCGACGCGAGCGAAGCCAGCGTAAAAGCCCGCGCCGACGCCTGGACTCGCTGGAAGACTCTGCTGGCAAAGTAATAGATAATTTTCTTACGCTGAAGAAACGCGGTTCTCAGACCATCGCGATATGTCGGAAGTAAGGAGCAATGTGCTAGAGTAAGGAATGGCTAAATCAGCCCTGAAGAAACAAGCCCGCATCACTAGCAAGGGACAAGTCACCGTGCCTCATGAAGTCCGTCGCGCCCTGGGCGTTCGGGCCGGCGACAAACTCCTCTTCGAACAACGCGGCCCTGAATTCCGCATTACGCCCGTTCACGCCAAGAGTCCGTTCGAAAAATATCGCGGCATCGGCAATCCGGGAATCCCCTCCGGCCGCAAAGCCATCGTCCGCCACATCCGTCAGCTTCGCGGTAAATGAGCCCCTTAAATGATCCAACGGTAATCGACTCAAATTGACTACTGCGATCGACAGCAATATTCTCATCGCTTTTTGGGACGCCGACGAAACCTTGAATTCATCGGCGCAATCGGCTCTGAACGCCGCCTGGAATCGCGGAAAACTGGTCATCGCCGCTCCCGTCTATGCCGAACTCCTCGCCTTCCCCGGCCGAACCGAAGCCTTCCTCGATTCCTTCCTCAGCGAGACCGGCATAACCGTCGAATGGCAGATGGACGAATCCATCTGGCGCACCGCCGGCCGCGCGTTTCAAACCTACGCCGCCCGCCGCAGGAAACAAAGCGGCCCAGGCCCCCGCCGCATCCTCGCCGACTTCCTCATCGGCGCCCACGCCCTCCGCAAAGCCCAGCGCCTCCTCACCCTCGACCCCGCCCTGTACAAATCCGCCTTCCCCCGCCTCCCCCTCATCACCTTCTAAAGCTATTCGCTTCCCCGCAACCGGTACCTTCCCCCTCCCAAAAATTCCAGGAGTTTCAGATTACGAAGCTCCTGCAACTGTTGACGAATTTTTGGTCGAACGTGCCGGTTCCGAGGGTGCAGCCTCGACAACGCTGTTTCGCTCTGGTAAACCTCGGCCAACGAAAATTCCGTTTTACCTAGTGAGCGGACTGCGTTCAGTACCTCTAAAGTCCATCCCCGTTGTTCGGGCCGATTCTCTCGAGAGGTTGAACTCGGGCGAACTGCGCTCGCACCTCACCCCTCGAACTATGTTTTCCGTCCGAAACGATCGGAATCCTCGCGTCGGCGGGAATCGCGTCGAGCAAAATGTTGCATCCCACCCATCCAGCACGTCGCGCAGTCGCGCTTAGCGGTTTTCTCTTCTCAATCGCAGATAGCGGAAATGCAAAATGCGGAATAAGAATCACGTTCTCTACACGCCATCGCGAAGGGTCGTAATGAAGCACGAATAAATTGGGAGTTCGATCTTCTCGAATTGCCCGAACCATCGCGGAATAGGCTGCATCTACAATTCGTCCTGCAAGGATTCGGGATTGTGATTTTAGTTGGAAACTTGCGTCGCATCCGGAGCACATGTAATCAATTGCCGGCGTATTGGCCGCCGAAATGCATCAAGACTTTTGCACTCGCAATTCGGACAATAAAGATTCGAAAGCCCCCAGGCTTCGGTGGCAATTCGAGCCCTTTGAGATTTGCTGGAATAGTGTTCGAGTCCTGCCAGAGGCAGCGCCGTGTGCACCAGCGCATTAGATCACTTTGGCTGTACTAGATAAATCTCAGTTTCTGTCTTTACCACCAACAAGATTTCAACGGAACTTTGCGTGCTGGCGGAAAACTTGGCCATCGCTTCTTCGAGGTCTCCGGCAACGACCGCGTAGACCACTTCTCGGCGAAACGTCCCGATAAAGTAAAAGTTCCTTTCGCGGCGAACTAGTTTTCCTGCGCTCAGTGCATTCATGGCCCGGGTCCCACTGCACACTGATCGATCCATAGATCGCCGGTTCAGATCAAGATCATTTTCCTGACAATCGAACACCATGGAAACAAACAGAAGCTCGTCGACAACTCTTGAGAGTGTCGTCGAGACAAAATCGGATTGGAGTTCGATTCCGAATACCGATCTGGAACATCGCATCGCCGTAACGAGCGTCGTTCCGCTTCCCATGAACGGGTCCAGCACCAGATCGCCTTCGTTCGAAGCCGCCTGAATGATTCGGTCGAGTAGGGCGATGGGTTTTTGCGCCGGATGTTTCCCAAACCTCTTTTCCTGGCGTCCTGGTGGCAGAACCGGCCATACGCTCTTCATTTGCTTACCTCCATTCGCCTCCTTCATCAATTTGTAATTAAACGTGTGGCGGCTCTTTTTGTTCTTCGCAGCCCAGATAATCGTTTCCGTGGCGTGCGTGAAGTAACGGCAAGAAAGATTTGGCGGCGGATTCGGCTTCACCCAGGAAATGTCATTCAGCAGCTTGAAATCGAGTTGTTGCATGGCGAAGCCGACCGAATGGATCACGTGACTCGTGCCACTGACCCAAATCGTGCCATCCGGCTTGAGGACGCGCTGGCAAGCTGCGAGCCACGCGCGATTGAACTCGTGGTTCGCGTCTGCCCCGCGGGAACGATCCCAGTCGCCTTTGTTGACGCTCACCATCTTTCCGGCATGGCAGGTAATTCCATTGTTCGAGAGGAAATAAGGCGGGTCGGCAAAAATCAAATCCACCACGCCCTCGGGGATTGCCGCCAGAATTTCCAGGCAGTCACCCTGATAAATCTTGATGTGGCGGGCCGGGTCGTGAAAAACCGGCGCAGGAAGCGCTGGGCGAATATCGTCTGCCAACGCCGCTACAGAACTTTTCGCTATTTTTGACAAGAGAGTGGACAGCCTCCAGAAATTATCAGAGGTCGTCCGGATCGTTGATCGGAGGGCGGCAACTGTCAAGCAAACGATCTGGACCCGCTTTCGGAGGGCTTGGCCCCCGGAACGTGTGTACACACCGCCGGTTTGAATAGCCCTTGCGACAAATGATAAAATGATGACGGCTCATGTTTTCGACGAACCACAATTCGGACGCCAGCGGCGCGCTAGCACGAAGTAAGCCCGCGGAAATTTCTAATCGACAAACCAGGCGATTAGAAATCGGACCTAACTTCATGAAAACAAAGCGCAAATGAAAATCCTAATCGACAATATTCCCGGGAGTTTTTATCACCTCCGTGCGCCGCGCTTTCGCCGTTTCACTCGACAACTCGCGCGAAGTTTCCCGGCACTTTCGTTGACCCCCCTGGCCGCCTCCCCTACAATGAAATTTGCGCCGCCGCACCACCGGCGGCTCTTCCGAATTTCGCGTCGATCGCGGGAAACGCCTTTGCACTCCCCCCAGACCGATAAAGACCGATAAGGCTACCGAAAATAATGTTTGAAACTCTTACAGACAAGCTGCAACGCGCCTTCAAAAATCTTCGCGGCCAGGGCAAGCTCAGCGAAGAGCATCTGGACGCCGGCCTCGCCGAAATTCGCGAAGCGCTGCTCGAAGGCGACGTCAACGTCGGCGTCGCCGATGAATTCATCGCGCACGTGCGCGCCAAAGCCGTTGGCTCCGAAGTTCTGCTGCAACTTTCGCCCGACCAGCAAGTCGTGAAAATTGTCCGCGACGAACTCGGCGAACTGCTCGGCAAGGAAGCCAAGCCGCAGTATTCGCTCCAAGCCGCCTTCGGTCTGGATGATTGTCGGCCTGCAAGGTTCGGGCAAAACCACCTCCACCGGAAAAATCGGCAAATGGCTCGGCGAACATGGCCACCGTCCGCTGGTCGTCTCCACCGACGTGTACCGTCCCGCGGCGCGCGAGCAGCTCGCGCAAGTCGCCAAAGCTACCGGCACTCCGATCTGGCCCGGCACCGGCACCGACAAGCCGCTCGAAATTGTGCGCGGCGCCATTCGCGAAGCGAAACTGTCCGCCTGCGACGTGGTCCTGGTCGATACCGCCGGCCGCCTGCACATCGACGACGAGTTGATGAAGGAGCTCGCCGACCTGAAGAAGCGAACTCAATCCCTCCGAGCTGCTGTTCGTCGCCGACGCCATGATCGGTCAGGACGCGGTCCGCTCCGCCGGAGAATTTCACAAGCGCCTGGGCATCACCGGCGTGGTCCTCACCAAGATGGACGGCGACGCCCGCGGCGGCGCGGCTCTTTCCATTCGCAAAGTCACCGGCGCGCCGGTGAAATTCGTCGGCGTCGGCGAAAAGTACGATGCGCTCGAGCCGTTTCTGCCGGACCGCATCGTGTCGCGCATTCTCGGCATGGGCGACGTGCTGGGCCTGATCGAGCGCGTCGAGAAAACCGTCGACGTGAAGCAGGCGCGCGAGCTGGAACGCAAACTGCGCGAAGACGATTTCACCCTGGAAGATTTTCGCGACCAGCTGCGGCAGATCCGCAAGATGGGCTCGCATCGAGCAGATTGATGGGCATGCTGCCCAAGGTCGGCCCCTTCGCCAATCTCCCCAAGAATCCCGAAATCGACGAAAAGCGCCTCAGGTCCGTCGAAGCCATCATCAATTCCATGACCGCCAAGGAGCGCGAAAACGCCAACCTGATCGACGGCAAGCGCCGCAAGCGCATCGCGCTCGGCAGCGGCACCTCGGTGCAGGAAGTGAATCAGGTCCTGAAGCAATATGCAGGACATGAGGAAAATGATGAAGCAGTACGGCGCCATGGCCAAAACCAAGATGCGCGGCCTGGGCAAATTCGCCGGCCTCAAGGGCTCTTAAGCGGGCGTTTTATAGGCCCGCAGGAAAGGCGTTGGTGAATGGCCAGCGGTTTCGATATACTTAGGGGCTCTGCTTTGGGTGGAATAGATTCAGGAGGATTGAAGCTTTGTTAACGATTCGTTTGGCCAGAATTGGCAAAAAGAAGCGCCCGTTTTACCGCGTGATCGTCACCGAGAAGACTCGTCCGCGCAACGGCCGTTTCGTCGAGATTGTCGGTACCTATGACCCGTTGAAGACTCCCGCGCTGATCGACCTGAAACGCGACCGCGTGGACTATTGGATCGGCAAGGGCGCACAGCCCAGCGACACGGTCCGCAGCTTTTTGCGAAGTAACCGCAAACCTGTCTGAAGCGTCTTAACTCTCCCAGCCCAGCAAAGACTGTATTGCCCACGTTTCGTGTTCATGCGAAATTTCATGCTGAGGTTTTTTCTGTCGCTGAGGGGGCCGAATGAAGCAGCTGGTTGAAGAGATAGCGAAGGCGCTGGTTGATCATCCGGAACAGGTGGTCGTAAACGCGGTGGAAGGCGAGCAGGTCACGGTGTTGGAATTGCGCGTCGCGCCCGACGACCTGGGTAAAGTCATCGGCCGCCAGGGCCGCACCGCCAAGTCGATTCGCACCTTGCTCGGCGCCGCGGGCATGAAGCTGAAGAAGCGTTTTACGCTGGAAATTCTGGAGTAGCAATCACGCCCAAACCGCACGCGGACCGGGATGAAAGCGTCACCGTAGCGCTCCTGGTCCGCCCCCATGGCGTGCGCGGCGAAGTCGCCGCCGAAATCCTCACCGACTTTCCTGAACGTCTCACCAAATTATCGCAAGTGACTTTGTGGAACGGCATCGGCGCGCCGCCGCAAGGTCGAGGTGCGCCGCTGCTGGCTATCGCACAGCCACGGCGGCCAGGCCATCTTCCATTTCGCGGACGAGCAACTCCATCGACGACGCGAAGAAGCTGGTCGGATTGCGAAGTGCGGATTCCGCTGGCCGAGCGAGCGAAGTTGCCCGATGGCAGCTACTACATCAGCGATCTGGTTGGCTGCGAAGTAGTGGAGACCAATGGCGCGAAGGTTGGCGTCGTGCGCGATGTCGAGATCAATGGCGAGAATGTCCTGGGTACGCCGTTGCTGGTCGTCACCCTCGACGCCGCGCGCGCGGGTGACGCGGGCAACGCACGAGATTACTGATACCTCTGGCGCAGGACATTTGCGTCAAGGTCGATCTCGTCGCGCGACGCATTGAAGTGATTCTTCCTGACGGTTTGCTCGACGTGAACACCGAAGTAATTCTGCAAGGCGCCAGACCCTGCGCGTATTGCGGTACGATAAATCCCAATGCGATTTGACCTGATCACCATATTCCCGGAGTTCTTCACTGGTCCGCTCGATTACGGCATCGTGCGCCGCGCGCGCGAAGCGAATCTGATCGAGACGCACGTTCATGATTTGCGCGCGTTCACGCACGATCGTCATCGCACCGTCGACGACCGTCCTTTCGGCGGCGGCGAGGGCATGGTGATGAAGCCCGAGCCGCTGTTCGCCGCGGTGGAATCGCTGTTTCCCTCGGCGACAGGCTTGGGCCCGTCCGCAATTCCCGGCGAGCGTGCCGCGATCGTGCTGCTTTCCGCGGCCGGGAAACATGTTCCGGCAGGAAACCGCGCGGCGATTCGCCCAGCTCGAGCGCGTCGTCCTGATCTGCGGCCGTTACGAAGGCGTAGACGAACGGGTCGCCGAACATCTAGCGACGGATGAGATCTCGATCGGCGACTTTGTGCTGTCGGGCGGCGAGCTCGCCGCCGCGATGATTCTCGATGCCGTAACACGGCTGATTCCTGGCGCGCTGGGCAACGAGGATTCGATCGTGAACGAATCGTTCAGCGAACGCGCGACGCCGATGATGCCGATCGGCGCGAAGCACGTCGATGCCGCGCGTACGACAGCCGGAAGCAGCGTCGCGGGATTCTGGATTATCCGCATTACACGCGGCCGCCTTCGTTCCGCGGGTGGGATGTGCCGGAAGTGCTGCTGGGCGGAAACCACGAAGAGATCCGCAAGTGGCGCGAGAAACAGGCGCTCGAAAAGACTCGGCGCAATCGGCCAGACTTGCTGGGCCGCTAGCCATGGACATCGCGCGTCATGTCATGGGTTGGTTTGACCCGGCAAAATGTGTGGTAATGCCCGCTGGAATCGGGCTATAATTGGAGATTGTGCGTTGCTAGCTGGCCCCACCTGAGCGGGTCTGCAGGGAAATAAAGTCATGAATCCGATCGTGCATAAAGCGCAGCAGTCGCAGCTCCGCAAGGACCATCCGAACTTCCGTCCGGGCGACACGGTGAAAATTAACGTGCGGCTGAAGGAAGGCGAGGGCGACAAAGAGCGCATCCAGCCATTTGAAGGCATTGTGATGAGCCGCCGCGGCGAATTGCTGGGCGAATCTTCACCGTACGCCGCGTAAGTTTTGGAATTGGCGTCGAGCGCATTTTCCCGGTGCATTCGCCGATGATCAGCTCGATCGTGATCGTGCAGGCCGGCCGCGTGCGCCGCGCGAAGCTGAACTATTTGCGCAAGCTGACCGGCAAGGCAGCGCGCGTGAAGCGCGCCGAGCGCCCCGAACTGGCCGCCGAGAAGAAGGCCGCTGCTGCGGCAGCGGCAAAAGCGGAATAACGCCAAAGAAATTGAAACACTAAAGAGCCCGCTTCGATTTCTCGAAGCGGGCTCTTTTTATTTCCCCGATTCATTCCGCGAACCGTTACCTGGCGCAGACCGGGCCACAAAACTGCCCGTCGAAATCCACAGAGTGCGAAAGATACACGATGACGAAAAGATTCTGTTCGTGGTCGTGTGCTAAAATTCCCAGCCGATGGGAAGACTTTGTTCCTCGCGATACGAACGTGAAGCGCGGCAATGCGGCTGGTTACGAATTGCCGGTCTGGATGAAGCCGGACGCGGCTCACTGTTTGGCCCGGTGGTGGCCGCGGCGGTAATTCTGAATCCACGACGCCGTATCGTGGGGCTGGACGATTCCAAGAAGCTTTCGTCCGACCGGCGCGAAGAATTAGCCAAGCGCATTTGCGAGCACGCGCTGGCCTGGGCCACAGCCGAAATCGATTCCACCCGAATCGATGCCTGGAATATCTATCAGGCCAGCCGACAAGCCATGCTCGCCGCGGTTTCGCAGCTCAATCCCCTGCCCGATTACCTGCTGCTCGATGCCATCGAAATTGATTTACCAATCGAGCAGAAAGCGCTGATACACGGTGATGCGCGGTCGGTCTCGATTGCCGCCGCCTCCATCCTGGCAAAAACCGAGCGCGACCGCCGGATGCAGGAATTCGACCGGGAGTTTCCGCAGTACGGCCTGGCGCAACACAAGGGCTACGGCACGCCGGAGCATCTGGAAGCGCTGCGGGTACATGGGCCGACTCCGTTGCATCGGTTTTCATACGCTCCGGTGCGCCAGTCCAATTGCTGGGCCTTCGGCGCGACCCAGAATGCGCTGCCACTGACGCCCACCGAGGAAGCGGCCAGCAGCAGCGAAAACCAATCCATTTTGGGGTGATGCCTCTTGTGTTAGTCTTTCTGGCGTTAGCCCGCGTGGTTTTAACGATCGCCTGGTGATCGACGAAACACGAGCGGCTTCCGGTTCTTCCTAAGAAGTTCCTGGAATCCAAATATCGGCAATCCGCTCTAATTTGAAATGGAGAGGTGCAGAAATTTGTGGCAAGAAGCTCGTAAGCGAAAAGTGAAGATGGCGGCATTGCTCGCTTTTATTCTAGCCTTGTTTTTGATGTCCAGTCCCTTCCTGGCAGCACAACAGAGCGCTCCGCAGAATACGCCGCAAAGTAATCCGGAAATGCAGGACATGCCAGGCATGGACATGAGCCACGGCTCGATGTCGATGGAAGAAACACCGGCGCAGCAAGCCAAACACGCAGCCGACAAAAGAGAGAGTGAATTCAATCATCACCTCGCGGGCTTTTTGGTGATTCTAGCGGGCCTTTTTCTTTTGGTGCAAGACCGGTTCGCGAATCGTTGGCCGGGCGTCCGTTACGTGTGGCCATGCTGCTTTCTGCTGGCGGGCGTGTATCTGGCGTTGTTCAGTGATACGGAAATCTGGCCGGTCGGGCACCAGACGCTATGGTTTGCAGTCCGGAACAATCCTGAGGATCTGCAGCATAAGGTATTCGCGGTCATCCTGCTCTTTTTGGGAACCGTCGAATTGCAGCGGGCGCGGGGCAAGCTGAAGAGCGTGTGGAGTGCCTGGGCCTTTCCGGTGCTCGGTCTGGTCGGGGCGATCCTCTTGCTGTTTCATCACCATTCCGCCGGGATGATGCACGGGGCCCATGGAATGGAAGTCATGGAGCACGTCAAGTCCGAACACCTCGGGTTTGCCATCGCCGGCGGCGGTGTATGTCTTGCTGAAAGGCGTTTCGGAGATTCAGGGCGGCTGGCAGAACGCCTTCAAGAAGATCTGGCCATCCCTGTTGATCGTTCTGGGTGTCCTGCTGATGCTTTACACCGAATAACTGATTTCCCGGGTGTCCTGGGACGTAGCCGCCCGGGCCCGGTCCTGACGGAGCCTATCAGGCACTGTTATCGCCTTTGGCACCTCCCTCTTTCGCGCGTTGCCCCTTGTTTTTCGCGCGTGCTAACCTTCATGTCTAAGCCGCCGCTGCGGCCGTGTGCAGCTGCCCGGGTATGCGGGGACGGGCAGAAGAACATCATCCATGGCGTTCAACAAAAGCAAAGCGCTGGAAAATGCGCTGAAATTCCTGAACCAGGGCAAAGTGGCCCAGGCCATCGGCGAATATCAGCTCATCCTGCGCAACGATCCCAAGGACCAGGCCACCCTGATGACGGTGGGCGATCTGTTCGCTCGCCAGTCAGACATGCCGCAGGCCGTGGAGTATTTCGAGCGCCTGGCGCACGTCTATCTAAATGATGGGTTCAACAGCAAGGCGATCGCGATTTATAAGAAGATCGCCAAGCTGGCGCCGAATGAGCTGGCGCCGCTGGAACGGCTAGCGGACCTGTACGTGCAGCAGGGCGTGCTGAGCGAAGCGCGGCCCCTGTTCCTGCAGATCGCCGAAGCCCACCTGAAAGCGAATCACTCCCAGAAAGCGGTCGAAGTGCTGCATCGCCTGCTGGAAGTCGAACCCGAAAACCAGCGGGTGCAACTGCGGCTGGCCGAGCTTTACGGAATGATGGGCCAGAAGCAGGAAGCGGCGCAGACCTACCTGGGATATGCGCAGCGGCTCTATGAGCGCGGCGAGACCGACGAAGCCGAGAAACTAGTGGATCGCGCGATTGAAGTTGATCCCAAGAATTCGGAAGCGGTTTTACTCAAGGCCAAGACTCTAGCGGCGGCCAATAAGATCGACGACGCCATCGCGACGTTGGGCCAGCACCCGGGGGCGCAAACCGGCGGGGACGTGACGGAGCTGCTGGTGGATTACGAGCTGCGCGCGGGTCACAGCCAGCAAGCGGCGGAACGAGCGCGGCAGCAGCTGGCGCGCGGGGCGGAGCACTTCACGCTGCTATACGGTGTGTCGGAAGCGATGATCGAAGGCGGCGAGGCAGCAAGTGCTTTGCCGTTGTTGAAAGAACTGCGCACGCCGATGGTGGAGGCGGGCGCGCAAGACAGTTTTGTGAAATCGTTGTCGACGCTGTGCGAGAGAATGCCGGGCCAAACCGAGCCGCTCGAACTGCTGGTCGATTTCTGCCGGCACGCCAGCGAGCCTTTCCGGCTGAACGCCGCGCTGGGCCAGCTCTCCGACGCCTACGTGGCGCAGGAAAACTATCCACGAGCCGAAGAATTGCTCGTTGAATTAGTCGATCGAAATAAGAACGATGAGCGGCTGGTTGAGCGGCTGAACCAGCTTCGGGCACGCAGCGGTGGCGCACCAGTTCCGGTGGTGGCTGCTGCGGACGTGGCCCCCGCGGCACCAGTCGTGAGCGAGCCGGTTGCCGCTGCGGAGCCGGTCGACGATGCCACGGTAAACCTGACGCCGGTGGTGGCCCCAACCATTGTTGAAGAAACCGTAGACGAAGATACCCAACGCTATATCGCACAAGCATTGACCGACGTCGATTTGTTCTCGAGTTACGGGCTGACGCAGAAAGCGACGCACCTACTGGAAAATGTGCTGCAACGCGCACCGCGGCATACTCCGACGCTGGAGCGGCTGCTGGATCTGCATTTGGGGGCTGGGAACGATCGCCGCACGGCGGAACTGGCGGCGCAGCTCGAACAGATTCATCGCGAGCGCAACGATCATGTCAACGCCGATCGTTTTGGTGAATTGCGCCGAAGATATTCGAAAGTGGCCGGGATTAGTGAGAGTGAATTACCCGCGGCGCCGGCGATGGTGTCGCCAGCACCGGGAACGGCAGCCGTCGCACCGGCTGCGGCCTCGGGAGCCTGGTCGCACGAAGTCAATCCGCAAGTGGGTGCACCGGTAACGAACGAAGCGGCGGCATCGACGACTCTTGCGCCTGCTGCGCCTGTTCCGGTGGAACCGCCAGCGTTTGAAATCGCTCCGGCCCCGATAGCGGAAAGCTCCGACCCGACACACGCCGCTGCACCGATCGAATTTGAGATTCCGCTCGTGGATTTGGACGCCGTCACTCACGAGCCGCAAGAAATTTCGCTAGATGCGGTCGTTGCCGAAACAGCTCAGGTCTCCCAACCGGAACCTTCAGTGGAGCCCGGTGAACTGGACCTTTCCGACGAGTGGGCCGCGATATCCGGCGAAGCACAAGCGGAACAGCCCGCAGCCGAAGCACAGGAACTCGTCGCGCCGCTGGAGTTTGATCCGATTGTCGAGCCCGAAAAGGAAGCTGCGATTCTGCAGCCAGCGGCAACCATTCCCGAAGACGAAACCATCGCGGAAATCCGGCGCGCGGCGAACGAAGCCGTGGCGCAACTTAGTTCCGCGCCAGAAATCGTCGACGAAGAGCCGGATCACGCGACCGGCGTCAAAGCATTTGAGATTGACTCGAATTTGGCGCAGACCGATCTGAACGAAGATGTCTTTGCGGCTTGAACCCGCCGCGGAAGTTTTGCACGCCGCAACCGGAAACGAATCCCGAACCGGCGCTCGATCCCGTGCGCCGAACCTGAAGCGGAAGTATCCATTCGAAATTGTGGAAGAGGCCGCGGAGACGACCGCGCCAGCGCCGAAGCCTTTGCCCGCGTCTCTGCTGGAATTCTTGAATGAACCCGCGCCGGAAATCGCCGCGAAGCGCCCCAAGCTGAATTGGAAATCGAGCTGACGCCAGAACCCGCGCACACCCAGAGAAACGGCGAAGCGCAGACGACCGACGATTTCCTCAGCGATCTCGCGGCGGAATTCGACGATCTGGAAGCGCCTCCGGCGGAGAGCGTGCAGGCCAGCTCGAGCCGCGCAACACCCGCAGCACCGCCGACAAAATTCATTCGCAGCTGCAGGAAGTCTTCGCCGAGACCGCACCGGTCCCGAAGGCTTCTTCGGTCGCGACACCCCCAGCGTCTACCATTCCTGCGCCGCCGATCAGCACCGCGCGCGCTCCGCAACCAGCGGAGGCCGCTACCGCCTCGAATTCGGTCGAGCATATGGACGAATTGGCCGAAGTTTTCCAGGAATTCCGCAGTGAGCTGGGAGAAATGAGCGACGAGGATGAAGACCTCGAGACTCACTACAACCTGGGCATCGCGTATCGCGAAATGGGATTGCTGGACGAAGCGATCGGCGAATTCCAAAAAGTAGCGAAAGCGATCCAGAAGGGAAAACCGTTCCGCTACGAAATGAACTGCTCCACGATGCTGGGGCTTTCGTTCATGGATAAAGGCGAGCCGATGGTGGCTTCGTTGTGGTACAAACGAGCGCTCACGACCCCGGATCTGGAAGAGGAATCAATCTTGGCTTTGCAATATGATTTGGGGTTGGCGCTGGAGTCGGCGGGTGAGGCTGACGCGGCGTTGGACAGTTTCCGCCAAGTGTACGCCGCGAACATCGATTATCGCGACGTGGCCGACCGGATCGCGACGCTTCAGAAACAGTAAGGTTTGCCGTTCCGGCACATCCTGCGCCAGCCAGATCGACAGTTGCCACTCCCGCAATAATCCCCGATAATCAAAAACAGATGACGAACCGGATTCTGCGCATTGTCTTGCTGCTCTTGTGGTTCGAGTTGGGAGTTACGCTTATTCTGCTGCCGTGGTCGGACTATTGGGACGTGAATTATTTTCTGTTCCAGTATCCGTCGTCGGCCTTGATTTTAAAAAATTCCTTCCTACGTGGAATGATTTCGGGACTTGGGGTCATGAACATCATGTTCGCATTGGAAGCTTTCCGCAGACGGACGCCCACCGTTGTCGCCCGCTCCTGACCATCCGGCCTATGAACCGCCCACCAGACTCACCGGTGCGCCGATACTGTGCTACGTAACCGATCGAAAAATTCTGGCAACGAGTGAGAGTGAAGTCGACCGGCGCGTGACGGATAAAATCCGCGCGGCGATTGGCGCGGGGGTCGACTGGATCCAAGTGCGCGAGAAGGATTGGCCGCCACAGAAACTCTTAGAGCTGGTGCAGCAGGCCATTCGCGCGTCGGATATTGCGAAAATAATTGTTAACGATCGACTGGATGTGGCGGTGGCGGCGGGTGCGGCGGGCGTGCAGCTGGGCCGGGAATCCGCGCCGGTGCAGGAGGTAGTGCGCTGGTGCCGCAGCGGAAATGCGCCGAGCGAATTTCTGATTGGCGCTTCGTGCCACACGCTTAGCGAGGCGCGCGAAGCGGAAATGGCGGGGGCCAGTTATCTGATTTTTGGTCCGATCTTCGACACGCCTTCGAAACGGGCTTTCGGCGAACCCGTGGGGATTACGGAATTAAGCAAGGTGTGCGCGGCGGTGAAGATTCCGGTGCTGGCGATTGGCGGCATCGGATTGCGGAATGCGCGCGAATGTTTGCAGGCCGGCGCGGCTGGAATTGCGGCGATTCGATTGTTTCAGGACGCGGATAATCTGAACGAATTGAAAAGGATTGTCGATACGCTGCGAGACGATGGCCGGAGCGCTTTTACGCGCTGAGCCAGCGGCCTACCGGCTGCAGGTCTTCGTTGTGATCGCAGATTACTTTGATGACCGCGGTGATGGGCACAGCCAAGATCAGGCCCGCGCCTCCCCACAGCCAGCCCCAGAAAAGAATCGAGACGGTCAGCGCCAAGGCGTTGAGCCGCACGCGCCAGCCGACCAGCGCCGGAATCAGCAGGTTCGCGGTCACGAGGTGCAGAACGGTTAGGGCTCCAAAAATTCCGATGAACGGTCCGGCGGTGTGAAATTGCTTCAGGCCGATCAGCATCGGCGGAATCCAGGACAAAACCACTCCCAGGTAAGGAATCAGGTTGCACAGCCCGGACACCAGCCCCAGCAAGAATGGAAATTCCAATCCCATGACCCAGAACAATATCCAGCTGGAAATGACCAGAACCAAGCCCACCAAGCGCCGTTCCAATGACGTAACTGCGCAGAACCTGGGTGACGTCGGTCAGCGTTTCCTTTACCTCCGTGCGGCGGGTGGAAGGAAATAACTGCATGGTGGCGTGCCAGACCTGTCGTTTCGCGGCGAGCATAAAGAAAAGTAGAAATGGAACGAAGGTGGCGGCCAGGACTATTTCGTAGACCGAGCTGAGCCGGGCAATGACCGCGGCGCGGATGGGGTGCGGCTCGACGGTAACAATGGTTTGGCCGGGAACCGCGACCTGCGATGGACCAATTTCCGAAACGTGCTCCTCAAAGGTAGACATCTTCTGCTGCACGGTAGAAGCGATTTTGTGCAGCGGCTCGCGGTACTGCGGCCAGTCGGCGCCGAATTGATCGGCGCGTTCGATCAGGAACACGGCGAGCAAAAGCATCACGGCGATGGTGAACAGCACGACCAGCAGCGAACCCAGCGCGCGCGGGATGTGCCATTCCTCCATAAAGGTGACGACCGGATCGAGGAAGTAGGCCAGCAAGACCGCAACGAGCAAAGTGACCAGCACGGATGCAGCCCAGTAGCAGAAGGCGATGACAATTCCCGCCGCGATAATTCTTCCACTGGTCGAGCTGGTGGAGACGAGCTTGGCTTCGTCGAGTGGCATGGCGGTACGATAACACAGGCCGCGCTCGTCCCACACGGCTGTGCCTCCGCATACACTGGTCCAGCAGCCAAGTTACGGGTTGCGCGAACGGCGGAAAAGGGTGAAGCCCGCGAAACAATTGCCGCCAGCAAGAATGATAGAATTGTGTGACGGGATACTCCTGGAAGGAATCCAGGCATCGCCGCTTCCTGATTCAAAACTTATAAATGAGCAAACAACTTTTCGGAACAGACGGTATCCGCGGCTTGCCCGGGGAATTTCCGCTGGATGATGCCACGCTCGATCGGGTAGGAATGGCGCTGGGAGACTACATAGGTTCGCAGGGGCGAACGCAGGGCGCCCAAGCGCGGGTTTTGATTGGCCGGGATACGCGCGAATCGGGGCCGCACCTCGCCGAGCGCATTGCCCGGGGGTTGGCGGCGTCCGGAGTCGAACCGGTTTCTGCCGGAGTGGTTACGACTCCTGGGGTGGCGTGGCTGGTGAGCCGCGAAGGCTTCGACGCGGGCGTGATGATTTCGGCGTCGCACAATCCATATTACGACAACGGGGTGAAGCTGATTTCCTCGGCCGGCACAAAGTTTCCAGACGCGGTCGAGGCCGAGATCGAACGTTTTATTCTTTCCTCGAATGAGCCGGCGGAAGCGCGCAGCGCGATGCACTTGCGGGACAACGAAAAAATCGACGACGATTACCTGGATGGATTGCGCGCGGCAGTGCTGCCCGGCGCGAATCTGGCTGGGATGAAAATCGTGATGGATTGCGCGAATGGCGCGGCCAGCACGCTGGCTCCGCGATTGTTTCGGGCGCTGGGCGCGGAGGTCACCGCGATTGGCAACACACCCGATGGACGAAACATCAACGCCGGGTGCGGATCGCTGCATCCGGAAGCGATGCAAAAACGCGTGGCGGAAAGTGGAGCAGCGATGGGCGTGGCGTTTGACGGCGATGCGGACCGCGCGATTTTCGCCAGCGCCTCGGGCCGGCTGGTTGACGGCGATGGAGTGCTGCTGGTCGCGGGCCGGTACATGAAATCGGCAGGAACGCTGAAGGGCGAGGTGATCGTCGGGACCACGATGGCGAACCTGGGCCTGGAGCGCGCGCTGGATAAATCGGGGCTCAAGTTGGCGCGCACCGCAGTGGGCGACCGCTACGTGCTCGAAGAAATGCAGCGCATCGGCGCGAACCTGGGCGGCGAACAGTCCGGGCACATTTTGTTCCTGGACGATGCGACCACCGGCGACGGGATGTTAACGGCGATCAAGATGGCGTCGATTATCGCGCTGGCGGGGCCGCTCGATGAACTTATCGCGGATTTGAAAGTTTTCCCGCAAAAAATTGTAAATGTGAAAGTGAAGTCCAAGCCGCCGCTCGATACCCTGCCAGAGGTTTCGCGTCAATTGACCGCTGCCGAAAATGCGCTGGGAAAATCCGGGCGCGTGGTGCTGCGGTATTCGGGGACCGAGCCACTGGCGCGGGTGATGGTCGAAGCCGAGCATGAGGATGACGTGCGACGCTGGACCGATTCCCTGGCGAACAGCCTGCGCGAAGCTATTGGCGCGTAACGTTATTAACGTTAGCTATTTACGGCGCATCTCGATTTTCCTTCTCTTGAAGCCAACTCTGCCGGGAACTTTTTTGCTCCTCGCGACATTCCATAGGTGAAGGCCATTCGTCAAAGAACTTGAGATGGCTTGAAGCAAGCGCTGGGCGACGATGAATACCGACGAACAACTGATGCTGGCGTTTCAGACGGGCTCGCGGGAGGCGTTTGCGGAGCTTTTTGAACGCTATCGCGAGGCGGTGTACCGGTTCTTCCGGCGGCGAATCGATCACGCGTCGCGGGCGGAAGAACTCGCGCAGGATTGTTTTCTGGCGGTGCTGCGAAATTCGGCGCGGTATGAACCGCGATCGACTTTTCGCAGTTATCTGTACGGAGTGGCGATGCATATGGTGTACGCGGAACGGCGGAAGGCGGGGCGCGAAGTGAGCGAGAACGAAAAACTCGATCAACGCGCCGATGCGGGCGGCGGGCCGGCCGCGGCGGACACCGGGATTTGGGTACGCGGGGCGCTCGAGCAACTGCAAATCGATGAGCGCGAGATCCTGATGCTGCGCGAGTACGAGCAATTGAGTTACGAGGAAATTGGCGCGTTGCTGCGCCTGCCGGTGAATACGGTGCGGTCGCGCCTGTTTCGCGCGCGCCTGGCGATGAGAGAGCAACTGGTGCCGGCCAAGGGCGGCGACTGAGGAATTTATGGATCGATCCCTACAACACGCGTTCGAGGCCGAAGAGGTGATGGCTTACCTGGACGGCGAACTGGAGCCGCAACGGGCAGCGGCGCTGGCCGGACATCTGGAACATTGCGCGGAGTGCCAGAGCGTCGCGAAGGAGCTGCGGATGGTTTCCGGGCGGATGCTGAATTTTCAGATTGAGCCGGCGCCAGCGAGTCTGGCGGCCAAGGTGTTGGCCGAGAATGCCCGAGTCACGCCGGAACCGAGGAAAATCGTGAGCACGGGCCGGGGGGTTGCGGCTTGGTGGCGTGATATGACAGCCAGGCGAAGTGTCTGGGCGCTGGGGGCCGTGTTTGCGACGATCGCGGTGATCGTTGGAATTGCCAGCATTTCAATTTTGCAGCGATCCCGAATTCCCGCGAATGCCAGTGTTGTTGTTCCCTACGCGAATGAGCCGGCGGCACCCGCCTCGGAGGGGAACAGTCCCATCTTTCAGTCGCGGTTGAGTGATAACTCTAGAAGCCAGCTTCAAAATCGTCAGGCGTACATCATGCAACGGGCGCAAAGCGCGTTGTCATCGTCGTTGGCAACGAATGAGCCCGCGCCGCCGCCCGCACCGCCGCCGAATGGTGGCGAACTGGCCGCGCCAGAATCGGTCGGGCCGATGGTGGTGCAGACGGCGTCGCTCAGTATCGTAGCGAAAAATTACGACGAAGCGAACGCGGCAGTCCAAAAGCTGGTAGCCGCACGCGGAGGATACATCGAGAAACTGGACTCGAAGGCGCAAAGCGGCGATTCACGATCGCTTTCGGTGGCGTTGCGCGTGCCGGCCAAGGAGCTGGAGGGACTCTTAGCGGACTTGCGAAAACTCGGCCATGTGGAAGAGGAGTCGAAATCGAACGAGGAAGTGAGCGCCGAATATGTCGACCTGCAGGCGCGGCTAAAAGTGGCGCAGGCTACCGAGCGGCGGCTGGTCGAACTGCTCGGGGCGCGGACGGGAAGGCTGGAAGACGTGCTGGACGTAGAGCGCGAACTGGCGCGAGTGCGTTCGGAAGTGGAAAGCATGCAGGGACAGAGCGCTTTGATGCTGCACCGGGTGAGCTATGCGACAGTGCAAGTGGAACTGAGCGAGGAATACCACCAAAAGCTGCAGTCGCAGTCGTCGATGGGGGCGAAGTTGCGAAACGCCCTGTTGGAGGGAGTGCAGAATCTGCTGGACGGGATCGTGGCGCTGCTGATTTTTGTGCTGAATTATGGGCTGTCGATTCTATTCTGGCTGGCGCTGTTCATCACGCCCGCGTGGCTCATTTGGCGGCGTTTGCGTGCGCGACGCCTCGCAAAAAACGGATCATCCTTCCAAACAACATAGGGAAAAACGCTTAAGGCTTTCAGAAACTGGAGATTTGGGGAGCCTGACAGCTGTTCTCATACTTTGAGATTAAGCTAAGTGTTTATTTAAAAAGAGCTTAGGCGAGGCGTTCATCGTTTCGTAATCTTGGCCCTCAGCGTGCAATTTGTTCAGTGGCTGTCTCTAATCCCGGGGTGGGCCGGTGTCACCGCGCTGAGACCGGATTCTAGGGGTAGAGCATATAGGGGCCCGACGGGGCCCCTTATTTTTTCCTACCGAGTTGCATTCCGTTTCCTAATTATAAGGTTGGACCAGCGAAGGCAGATTTCCGGCCAGTTGCCGCTTGGCCCGCCTCTGGGACCCGAACGTATTGCTCGCCGCAAGTGACTATGATGTACTAGCGCCGAACCCGCTTCCCCTTCGAACCTATGAACTCAGGCGCCGTGATGTTCGGTCTCCTCGCGTTTGCGATTGTGATTGGGGTGCCAATCTTGGCCATCGTGGCGATGGCTCGAGTGGGCAGCCTGAAACGCAAATTGGATGGCGAAGCGCCACAGCTGATCGCGCGAATTTACGGGTTGGAAAAGCGCGTTGCGCAGCTTGAGCAGGCGCTGAGCTCGGCGACTCTACTTCCCGAAACGCAGCCGGCTCCCCAGCTCAGGCGATGGCGCCGGCAGTGACACCACCCATTGTAGGAAAGGCGCGTTCCAGAGCCCGGATCCGGTTGCTCCACTGCACCGCGACCCGCCGATTTTGTGCCGGCGCAGATCGCCGCAACCCCGAAGGTGCAATTGCCCTCGCAGAAGCTTTCCGTTCCGCATTCCGCTTCAGCCATTGCAAGCCGCGAGAGTAGCGAGAATTTTGAGGCACTGGTCGCGGGACGATGGCTGAATTACGTTGGGATACTGGCGCTGCTGTTCGCGGTTACGTTCTTCCTGAAATATGCATTTGACAATAATTGGGTGGGGCCGCGCGGGCGCGTCGGAATCGGTCTGTTACTGGGCAGCGCGCTGTATCCCTGGAGCCAGCGGCTGCTGAACAAAGGGTACAAATATTTCTCGGAGGGAATCGCGGCGCTGGGCGCGGCGACTCTTTATTTATCGCTGTGGGCGGGCTGGCATTACTACGCGATTTTCTCGCAGTCGGTGGCGTTCGCGCTGATGATCGTGGTGACCGCGGCGACGTTCGTGGTGGCGGTGGGCCGAAATTCGGAACGCGTCGCGTTGCTGGCGCAGATTGGGGGATTAATTACGCCGGTGTTGGTAAGCACCGGCGAAAATCACGAAGTGGCGCTGTTTACGTATCTGGTGATTTTGGGCGCGGCCGTGTTGAGTCTGGCGTGGGTTCGCGTGTGGCACTGGCTGCTGCCAGTGCAGTTTGCCGCGACGCTGTTGTTTTTCTGGGGCTGGTACGACGATTTCTACAGTCAGACCGAGCTGAGCGTAACCATTTTGTACGCGACGATTTTCTTCGTGCTGTTTGCCGTGATTCCGGTGGTGCGCAGCTGGCGCGAGGGAAAACTCGAGGGGCTGGAAATCACAATCGTAGTGGTCAACGCCGGAGCGTACCTGACTGCGCTTTACGAAATGCTGTGGCCGCAGGACCGCTGGACGTTGACCCTCGCAGTGGTGGCACTGGCTGCGGCGCACGTTGGGGCGGAGCGGTTGTTACCAGCGGGTCGCGAAGCTCACGCGCGGGCGCTACGGATTCTGTACGGCGGGATCGCATTGACCTTTGCGACGCTGGCGATTCCAATCCGCTGCGACGGGAGGTGGATCACCATCGCCTGGGCGGTGGAAGGCGCAATTCTGATTTGGAGCGGGCTGCAGATCAAGTTTCCGTTGATGCGCTGGGCGGGATTTTTGCTGTTTGCGATTGTAACCGGAAGGCTGGTGGCGATTTCGATTCCGGCCGATGCGTTTCTGTGGAACGCGCGATTCGCGACTTTCAGCGTGGCGGTCGGGTGTTTCTTTGCGGGGTGCTATTTCGCGTCGAAGGCCGGTGACGCAGTCGGTTCTGAGGAAGCGTTGATGTACGCGGCGACAATGATCACGGCAAACGTTCTGCTGATCGTGGCTTTGTCACTGGAAGTTTGGGATGTATTTGGGCGCATGCCGTCGCTGGGAATCGACACAGAACATGCGCAGGAACTGGCGTTGTCGTCCTTGTGGCTGGTGTACGCGCTGGTTTTGCTTACGGTGGGCGCGCTGAAAAAATTGGCGGTGGTGCGCTGGCAGGCGCTCACTTTGCTGGGCGTGGTGATTGTGAAGGTTTTTGTGTTCGACCTTTCGTTCCTCGAAAAATTCTACCGAATCGTTTCGTTTGCGCTGCTGGGGCTGGCGCTGCTGCTGATTTCGTTCTACTACCAGCGGCAGCTGGCGGGTCGCGGCGCGGAGAACAAATCTTGAACAGGCTGGTTCGCGGCCTACGAGGCATCGCGGCGATAACACTGGCACTGGGATTGTGCGCGGTGACGGCGGTGGCGCTCTCGGCGCTGCCGGGAGCCTGGAAAAACTGGCGGTATTCGCGAGCGATCGAAATAGCGCCGACGGATGCTCCACGGCTGGTCGAAGCGACCGTTGCGGACGAGGTTTTTTTGCGGTCAAAGCCGTCGCTGGAGGATCTGCGGATCATCGATGAGCAGGGGAACGAGACGCCATACACGATATTTACGCTGGATGGCGGCAAGAAAATAGAGCGTCTGGCCGCGATGGTACACGAGAAAAGCTTTACGCCCGGCGAATACACGCAGGCGGTGATCGAGATCACCGGTAATGCCCCGTTTCATAATTCGCTAGAGATCGAAACTGCCGAACAAAATTTCATCGAATGGGTGAGCGTGGAGGCGAGTGACGACGCTCGCAAATGGCGGATCGTGGAGGAACGCGCTCCGATTTTTCGTTTTGTGAAAGACGGGCGGGAAGGCACGCGGGTGGTGCACTACTCGGAAAACAATGGGCGGTATCTGCGGGTACGCATTTTTGACGGGGACAAGCAGTTTCCGATATCAGGAGCGGCCGTCTTCCAGGAAACGAGTGCTCCGGAAGAACGAGTGCCGATCGACGGTGTTCGAATCACGCTTGATCCGCACCCGCCCCAAAGGCAAAGCGTCTGGATTGCGGATTTGGGAGGGGCGGGGCTCCCGGTTTCCGAAGTTCGTTTCGATGTGGCTCCGATGGAATTCGTCCGTGGCGTGCAGGTGGCCGCCAGCGCCGACGGAAAAGAGTGGCGAAACTTGGCAGGCGCCCAAATTTATCGTTTTCATCAAGTTTATCGGGGCGACAAGGTCCAAGAGCAGCTCGTCGTTCCGGTGCCGTACGGCGGTGCAGGAGACCGCTACTGGCGCATCACGGTGGTAAACGGCAACGATGCGCCGCTGGCTGATGCGTCGGTTCGACTCTACACCACACCGCGGCATCTGGTTTTCGAGCAGCGACCCGGGAAAAACTATTCGCTGATTTATGGGCAGGAGAGAGCGGCGGCCGCACAGTACGATCTGGGCCAGCGGGTGGACGCGAAGCAACAGGAAGCGGCGGTGCCGGGAAAGCTTGGACCCGAGGAAATAAATGCGGGTTGGGTGGATCCGCGGCCTTGGACCGAGACGCATGAGATATTTTTGTGGGGCGTGCTGGTGATTGCGGTTTTGGTGATCGGGTTTACGGCGATTCAGTCGATGCGGCGGGCGGCGGATAAAGCCGAGGCGTGATGGTTGCTGTTTGACGGGCCGCGCCTACGGTGTGTGCGTATGCGTTTTCGATCGAGGGTGAGATTCTTCGCTGCGCTCAGAATGACGGCGCAAAAAAAAGGGCGGGTCTGAGACCCGCCCCTACAGAACTCTCGTTTTTGTGGCCAATCGCCCGGTTACTGTTTAGCTGCAGCCGGAGGTGCCGCCGCAATTGGAGCATTTGTAGCAGCTGCCGTTGGGAGTCATGAGCATGCCGCATTCGGAGCAGGACGGCGCGTCATCGATGGTGGCGCGATGGCGCGTGGATGTTTCGGGTTCCGCATTCTTCGCCGTTGCGGCCGGTTTGGCGGTGGCCAGATCCGATGGAGCAGCTACGACGGTCGGAGTGCGCAGGCCAGCGCCGCGGCTTCCGCTTCGTTGGCATCGGTATCGAGATAATCGGGCGAAATGAATTTCGCGCCGAGCCAGCGGCCGATGTAATCCACCACTGATTTTGCGTAGCGGATTTTCGGATTGCCGGTGTAGCCGGAAGGCTCGAAGCGCGAATTGACGAATTTATCGACCAGCGCGCGCAGCGGAACGCCGTATTGCAGCGCGATGGAGACGGACAGCGCGAAGGCGTCCATGATGCCGGAGAGCGTGGAGCCTTCCTTGGCCATCTTGATGAAGATTTCGCCGGGGGCGCCGTCTTCGTACTTGCCGACGGTGAGGTAGCCTTCGTGGCCGCCGATGGAGAATTTGTGGGTGATGGAACTGCGTTCGTTGGGCAGCTTGCGGCGGCGGCGCCGCGCGCGAAAAGTTCCTGCTGCTCGGGGCCGGAGTCGCAGCGGTGACGGCGACGGCTTCCGGCACAGCCGCGACTGCAGGTGCGGCGGCTGGCTTGCTCGTCGTCCTTCTTGCTCGCGGCGGAAAGCGGCTGCGAGCGCTTTGAGTTGTCGCGGTAGATGGCCACGGCCTTCAGGCCCAGCTTCCACGATTCGATGTACGCCTGCATGATGTCTTCGACGGTGGATTCTTCCGGCATGTTGATCGTCTTGCTGATCGCGCCGGAAAGAAAGGGCTGAGCCGCCGCCATCATGCGCAGGTGGCCGCGCCAGGCGATGGAACGTCCGCCGCCCATCGGGGTGAAGCGAGCAATCGAAAACCGCGCAGGTGCTCGGCCTTGAGGCCCGGAGCGCCTTCGATTTTGCCGTTGGCGTCGATGTAATCGACGATTTGCGCGACTTCTTCCGGCGGGTAGTCCAAGCTTCATCAGCGCCTGCGGGACGGTGTTGTTGACGATCTTGATGACGCCGCCGCCGACCAGCCTCTTCTGCTTCACCAGCGCCAGGTCGGGCTCGATGCCGGTGGTGTCGCAATCCATCATGAAGCCGATGGTGCCGGTGGGAGCCAGCACGGAAACCTGCGAATTCTTGTAGCCGAACTTTTCGCCGAGTTCGAGCGCGTCGTCCCACGACTTCTGCGCGGCGCGCAGCAGCGAAGGCTGCACGTTGCTCTTCCTTGATCGGGCCGCAGCGAATCGCGGTGCATGCGGATGACGTCGATCATCGGTTCGCGATTGCGCGGGTAGCCACCGAAGGGCCCCATGCGCTCGGCGATGCGCGCCGACTGGGCGTAGGATTCGCCGGTCATCAGCGCCGTGATCGCGCCGCAGAAATCGCGGCCGCCGTCGGAATCGTAGGGCAGCGCCAGCGACATCAGCAGCGCGCCGAGGTTGGCGTAGCCGATGCCCAGCGGACGGTAATCGTGCGAATTGCGCGCGATTCGTTCCGTCGGATAGCTGGCGTTATCCACCAGAATTTCCTGCGCGGTGATCGTGACGTCCACCGCGTGGCGTGAAGCGCTTCGACTATCGAACTGGCCGTTGGAGCCGAGGAACTTCATCAGGTTGAACGACGCCAGGTTGCAGGCCGTGTCGTCCAGGAACATGTATTCCGAGCAGGGATTCGAGGCGTTGATGCGATCGGTGGCCTTGCAGGTATGCCAGCGATTGATGGTGGTGTCGTACTGCATGCCGGGATCGCCGCAGTGCCACGCGGATTCCGCCATCTCGCGCAGCAGTTCGCGCGCGCTGAACTTCTCGCAGGGCTTGCCGTCGTTGACGTTGCGCGTCCACCAGTCGCGATCTTCTTCGACGGCGCGCATGAAGTCGTCGGTGACGCGCACGGAGTGGTTGGCGTTCTGGAAGAAGACGGAGGAGTAGGCTTCGCCGTCGATCGAGGAGTCGTAACCCTGCTCGATCAGGACGTGCGCCTTGTGCTCTTCCTTGGTCTTGCATTGGATGAATTCGACGATGTCCGGATGATCGACGTTGAGGATCACCATCTTGGCGGCGCGACGCGTCTTGCCGCCGCTCTTGATGACGCCGGCGAAAGCGTCGAAGCCCTTCATGAAGCTGACCGGGCCGGAAGCGATGCCGCCGCCCGAGAGCGATTCGCGGCTGCCGCGCAGCGAGGAGAAGTTCGTGCCGGTGCCGGAGCCCCACTTGAAGAGCATGCCTTCGGTCTTGGCCAGGTTCATGATCGATTCCATGTTGTCCTGGACGGAATTGATGAAGCAGGCGGAGCATTGCGGCTTGGCCTGCACGCCGACGTTGAACCAGACCGGGGAATTGAAGGCCACTTTCTGCTCGACCAGCAAGTGGGTGAGTTCGTCGCGGAAAATGTTCTTGGATTCGGCGCGTGGCGAAGTAACCGCCCTCTTCGCCCCAGCGGACGATGGTATCGACCACGCGGCCGATCAGCTGGCGCACCGAGGTTTCGCGCTCAGGGGTGTTGGGCTTGCCGTGAAAATATTTGGAAGCGACGATGTTCGTCGCGGTCATCGACCAGGTCTTGGGGACTTCGACGTTTTCCTGGCGGAAAATTACCTGACCCTTATCATTGCCGATGAGTGCAGTGCGGCGCTCCCATTCGACCTTGTCGAAGGGAGAAACTTTTCCATCGGTGAAGCGGCGCTGGAATTCCAAGCCCGGTGGCCCGTACGTGTCACTTGATTTGTTTCGGTCATACCGTTCATAGCCGTCCTTGTTTCAGCCATCTGTTTGCCTCCGCGCAGGCAGTGTTGCCGTCATACTGTGGGCGGTCCTCAGTGGGCGGGATCTACTATTTTACTCCCAAACACTTTCGCTCCCAAATCCAAGAACCGTAAATTGAGGTTCGATGCACCTTGCGGCGCGACAAAATTCAGTTATGGGGCGCCGGCGAAGTTTCGAGCGGCTCAATCGCGGCTCGCACCGAAAAAAAAAGACAAAAGCCCAGCTAAGCCGCGCAAGAAAACTGAGTCGCGGTCTTAGTGGGGTCTTGCCCCTCTGGATTTTCGGTTAAACTTCAGTCCGGCTTTGCGGTCGTTGGCTCCGCAAAAAACGCAACAGCCAAGCAACTGTCCCCCGAGCTTGGAAACGAAGTATCGGGGCATGTGGAAAAGTTGTCAAGAAAAATTCATAGAGAAACCGCAAAATCTTCGGTTGGTGGTGTCGAAAGCGTCTATCTGTAGTGGTTGCTATACGGACACACTCCAGGCCGCGTTTGTTTCGCAAACCACAGCAGGTCGTGCATGAGACGTTTTTTGGATTTTGGTAACGGCCGCGTAAAACTTTTCGCATGCGCTTCGAGCTCTAAGCAGATAAGGGTTTGTCAGCGGCGCGCGATTTGCCTACTATCGAGCTTCGCAACTGCGCCACACACGCAAGCAAACGTGACCACGGATTTAAACGCTTGGAAAGTGAAGAAGAGAGGCCATGAATGGTTGAACCGCTGCTAATCGCCCAAAGTTCCCGTCCGCTTTATTTGTTGCCTGGCATGGCCAACCGGCATGGACTGGTAGCCGGAGCGACCGGCACGGGCAAGACAGTAACGTTACAAGTGATGGCGGAAAGTTTCAGCCGCGCGGGAGTTCCGGTGTTTGCCGCCGACGTGAAAGGCGATCTTTCCGGGATCAGCCAGCCCGGGACGGACAATCCGAAGATTGCTGACCGCGTGAAGAAACTGAGGATGGCGGATTTTTCTTTCGCGGGTTGCCCGGTCACGTTCTGGGACGTCTTTGGCGAGGAAGGCCACCCGGTAAGGGCCACGGTTTCGGAAATGGGCCCGCTGCTTTTCAGCCGCTTGCTGAATTTGAACGACACGCAGGCGGGCGTGCTGACGCTGGTCTTCAAGATCGCCGACGATAACGGCTTGCTGTTGCTGGATTTCAAGGACTTGCAGGCCATGCTGCAGCACGTGGGAGAGCATGCGGCCGATTTCCAGACCCAATACGGGAATATTTCGGCGGCGAGCATCGGAGCGATCCAGCGCGGGTTGATCGAGATTCAGCAACAGGGCGGCGAGAAATTCTTCGGCGAACCGGCGCTGAACCTAGACGACTTGATGCAAACGGATTCGAAGGGGCAGGGTGTGGTCAACATCCTGGCGGCCGACAAATTGATTCGCGCGCCGAAACTGTATGCCACGTTTCTGTTGTGGATGCTGACTGAGCTTTTCGAAAAGCTGCCGGAAGTGGGCGATCCGGAGAAACCGAAGCTGGTTTTCTTTTTCGACGAAGCACATCTGCTGTTTTCGGATCTGCCGAAAATTATCCAGGACAAAGTGGTGCAGATTGTGCGGCTGATCCGCTCGAAGGGCATCGGCGTGTATTTTGTGACACAAAATCCGTTGGACGTGCCGGAAGAGGTGCTGGGGCAGCTCGGAAACCGGGTGCAGCATGCGCTGCGGGCGTTTACGCCGAAGGATCAGAAGGCGGTGAAGGCGGCCGCGGATACTTTTCGGACCAACCCGAAGCTGGATGTGGCGAAGTGCATCACCGAACTGGAAGTGGGCGAGGCGCTGATATCGTTTCTCGATGAAAAAGGCACGCCGGGAGTGGTGGAGCGCGCACTGGTGTGTCCGCCGCGCAGCCAGATCGGGCCGATCACTCCGGAGCAGCGCCAACAATTGATGAAGACTTCGATGGTGGCGGGAGTTTACGAAAACGCAGTGGATCGGGAATCGGCATACGAGTTGTTGAAAGCCCGGGCGGCACAGGCAGCGCCGACGGGAGCTGGAGGAACCACCGCTCCCAATACGCCGGGCGCTCCGTCTCAACCCTGGTACACCAATCTGCCGGGACTGGGCACTCCGGTGAAGGGCGGCCGACGGGGGGACAGCCTAGGTGAGGCGATGGCGAAAAGCGCGGCGCGGACCATCGGAAGCTCGGTGGGGCGACAGATTGTGCGGGGAATTTTGGGTTCGCTGCTCGGCGGGAAGAAATAATCAGTTCAGGTGAGAGGGCTGCAATGAGGAATTGGGTGGCGACCGGAATGCTGTTCGGGGCGACGTTGTTAGCATTGCCGCCGGCGGCGCTGGCGCAGGAGACCGCAGCGGAAACCGGAAACGCGCACGGAAAGGCGCCGCTGGAAAACACAACCTGGAAAGCGACGCGAGTGAATGACAAAGACGTGCTGGCGAATGAAAATAAGCGCGCGCCCTATATCGTTTTACAGTCCTCGGACCATCGGGTCGCGGGATCCGGCGGGTGCAATCGGATCACCGGCACTTACAGCGTCGAGAAGCAAACCATTCACTTCGGCCCGATGGCTTCAACGATGAGGGCCTGCCCGAGCGGGATGGACACCGAAAAGGATTTCCTGCAGGCACTCGATCAAGCGCATACCTGGAAAATTCAAGGCAATGAATTGGAGCTTTACGGCGAGGATGGCAGTTTACTGGTCCGATTTGAGGCTAGCGAAACAAAATAACGCGACCCTCAAAAGTTCCGGCGTCCGCGCTGCGGAAAATGATGTGAGGCTGCGAATCGCCGGGCGCGGCATCTCAGCCTTGAACTCCCCCGCACGACAACTTCCTGCCGGCGGTGACTAGAACTGTTAAGAAAGAAGCAACAACGTGCTATTGACGTGACCCTTCCGCTGGGAAAAAATTGATAATGAATAGCAATGAACACACCTGCCATCCAAATTGACGGACTGACGAAGGATTACGCCGTCGGTTTCTGGCGCAAAACCATGCGCCGGTCGCTGGATCATTTGACGCTCCAAGTGAATGAGGGCGAGGCCTTTGGATTTCTCGGCCCCAACGGCGCGGGAAAAACCACCACGCTAAAACTGTTGATGGGCTTGATTTTCCCGACGAGCGGCTCAGCGCAGGTCCGCGGGCGATCCATCGCGGACGTGGGCATGCACCGGGAAATTGGCTACATGCCGGAGCAGCCCTATTTTTACGATTATCTGACGGCGCGGGAACTGCTTGATTATTTTGCGCGATTTTTCGGATACGGCCGCGCGGAGCGTCAGGAGCGAATCAGAAAATTTCTGGAGCGAGTGGGCCTGGCGGGGTCGGCGGACGTGCAACTGCGGAAATTCTCCAAAGGAATGTTGCAGCGGGTGGGAATCGCGCAGGCTATTTTGCACGATCCGCAGGTGGTTTTCCTGGATGAGCCGATGTCGGGGCTCGATCCGGTGGGACGGCGCGAAGTTCGGGACATTATCCTGGAACTGAAAAACCAGGGCCGCACGATTTTCTTTTCGACGCATATTCTTTCCGATGCGGAAATGCTGTGCGACCGGGTGGCGGTGCTGGTGGGAGGAAAACTGCAGGGCGTGGGCGCCCCGCGTGAGATCGTGTCGATGGAAGTTCGCGGAATGGAAATTTTATTCGAATTGCGTGGAGGCAGCGTGCTTCCGCCGAAGATGTTGGAGCAAGCCACCCACACGGGCGACCGGTATCGAATCGTGGTGCCGGAAGCGGGCGTATATCAGGCGCTGGAACAATTGAGAAATTGCGAGGCGCGAATTTTGTCGGTGACTCCGCTGCGGCCATCGCTGGAAGACTATTTCTTGAAGTTGGTGGCGGGGCAGAAGAAAGCGGCGCAGGCGAAAGAAGTAGCGCCGGTCGAGGTGGCGCGATGAGCACGATTCCAGGCATCGTGGCGGTCAACACGTTTCGGGAAGCGGTGCGCGATCGCGTGCTGTACAACCTGATTTTCTTTGCGCTGTTGATGATGGGGACTGCGGTGCTGGTCGGCGGAGTTTCGATCGGCATCGAACGCGACGTGATCGTCAATTTAGGATTGACGGCCATTTCAGCTTTTGGAATCGTGATGGCGATTTTTATCGGCGTGGGGCTGGTGCATAAGGAAATCGAGAAGCGGACTCTGTACAGCCTGCTGGCCAAGCCGGTGCAGCGCTGGCAATTCCTGGTGGGCAAATTCGGCGGGCTGGTGCTGACGCTGACCGTGAACACCGCGCTGATGATGGTGGGGTTAGCTGCCGCGCTGTTTTACGTGACACGAAAGTTCGAACCGAGCGATGGAACGATCGTGGTGGCGATTTACTTCATTCTGCTGGAACTGGCGCTGATTACGTCACTGGCGCTGCTGTTTTCTTGTTTTACCACTCCGATGCTTTCGACGCTGTACACGCTGGGAATCTACATCGCGGGGGTTTTTGCGCCAAACATTCGAGATATTGGGATCGTGACGCCCAGCCCCGCGGCTAAGTGGATGGCCACGGCAGTGTATTACCTGCTGCCGAATTTTCATAACTTCAATGTGATGGCGGCCGCGGCGCACCAGGAAATAATTCCCTCGGCGCTGATCTGGCAAAACACTCTTTATGCCGCGCTGTATATCGCCGTGGTGCTGCTTGCGGCGGCGGCGATATTTTCAAGCCGCGACTTGAAATGAGCGGCGGAAATAACCCTCGCGTAGTGCGCATCGCCCTGATGGCGCTTCCGGTGCTTTTATTTCTGCTCGTATTCCTTCAGCAGCGCATCGATGTCTCGGCTGCACCGCTACAAAAAGAAAAACCGGAACTGGTGCTGCGTTCCGGGGCGATGCTGAAAAAACTCAGCCTGGGCTACGATCCGTTGCTGGCGGACATTTATTGGACGCGAGCCGTGCAGTATTTTGGCGAGCGGGTAGGCGCACGAGGCGCGACATTCGAGCTGCTGGGGCCCTTACTGGATATCACCACCACGCTGGATCCGCACCTGATGGTCGCTTATCGCTTCGGGGCAATTTTCCTGTCGGAGCCGGAGCCGGCCGGCGCGGGGCGACCGGATCTCGGAGTGGATTTGGTGAAGAAGGGAATCGCCGCTAATCCTGATGAATGGCGGCTCTACGGAGATCTTGGACTCATCTATTCGATTCACTTGAAGGATTATCAGAAAGCGGCGGAAGCCTATCTGGAAGGCAGCAAAAATCCCCACGCCCAAATTTACATGAAAGCTATGGCCGCAACCGTGGCGCAACAAGGCGACTCGCTCGAAACTTCCAAATTAATTTGGGCCGAGGTGTACTCAACCACGCAGGACACGCTGATCAAAAAGAGGGCGCGGCAACACCTGGAGTCCTTGGACGCGGTGACTGACTTGAGGGAACTGAACCAAGAGTCAGAAACGTATTGGAAAAAATTCGGGCATTACCCGGCTACCATGCAGGAACTGCGCGACGCGGGGTTGGCGGCGGGAAAATTGGAAGATCCGGAAGGTTTTCCTTACGTGATGGGCGCTTACGGCGTGCCGCAATTAAATCCCGCGAGTACGATCGTGATGGAGCGGGACCAGAAGCTGCCGCAGCGGAACCACTAATTACAGGTTGAAAATCGTCTGGACTGATTTATTCGTGACGAAGAGCCTCGATCGGATTTAGACGCGCAGCTTTGGTGGCGGGCCAGACTCCGAAAATGAGGCCGATGCCGACGGAAACGGTAAAGCCGATGATGATGGCCCAGGCCGGGACCACGGCTTTCAGCGAGCTCACGACCGGAATCAGCATGACGATAGCGCTGCCGAAAATGATTCCAATCAAGCCGCCGGTGCCGGTCAGCGTCATCGCCTCGAAAAGAAACTGCCAGGTGATGTCTTTACCGCGCGCGCCGATCGCTTTGCGCACCCCGATTTCGCGGGTGCGTTCGGTGACGGAAACCAGCATGATGTTCATCACGCCCATTCCGCCAATCAGCAACCCGATCGAGCTCAGCACGACCACGGCCAGCACCACGCCTCCGATGATGTCGTTGAACTGCTTGACCACTTCCACCTGGGTTTGAATCGCGAAATTATCGGGTTTGTCGTAGGCCACATTGCGACGGCGGCGCAGGACTTCCTTGATCTGATCCACGGCGGCATCGAGCTTTCCGGGATAGGCCAGGAAGCGATAGGCGATTTCGAAACTTCCCGGATACAACTTCATGAAGGTGAAATAGGGGATGACGGTGCGGCGATCTTCGTCGTTGGTGCCGAAGCCACCGGAGGGTTTTTCAAAGACGCCAACGACCTGGTAGGTGGAGCCGTCGACCAAAATTTCTTTTCCAAGTGAATCTTCGATCGAGGGGAAAAAGGCTTTGGCCACGTTCTCGCCGATGACCACAACATTTTCGCGATGTTCGTTTTCCGCTTCGGTGAAGAAGCGTCCGGCTTTCATGGTGGCGTTGGAATACACGGTCAAGTACGCCGGGAAAGTGCCGCGGAAATCCGTGCCTTCGATGATGTTGCCCTGATAGCGGGCGACGTGGGTCAATTGCCATTGAAATGCGGAGACGGCGATTTCGTGTACCGCCGGGCAGAGTTCCTTGATGGCGATGGCGTCTTCGAGGGTGAGCTGCTTGCGCAGTTTTTCATCCTTGGGATGACGGCCGTTTCGGGGGCCCTGTTCGAAGCGAGAAACGAAGGCGGTGTCGATCCCTTCCGAGGTGAGTTCGTCCTGAATCGTGGACCGAAAGCCCTGAACCAGACCGACGACCAAAATGATGAGCGCTACGCCAATCATCACGCCGAGGATGGCGAGAAAGCTGCGCAGCTTGTGGGCGCGGACGGTGTCGAGGGCGAGTTTTAGATTTTCGCGGAAGTCACTTTGCATTGCATGATCCTAAGTTTCGGCCCGCAGCGCTTCGATGGGATCAAGTTTCGCGGCGCGCATGGCGGGATAAATTCCGAAAAACAATCCGACGCCGGTGGAAAGCACCAGGGCGATGAGGATGGCGAAAATTGGAGTGGAAATGGGAATGGGACTGAGCAGGCGGACCAGTTGCGCGATGACGATGGCGAAGAGCACGCCCAACAATCCACCGGTCGCGGCCAGGAGCGACGATTCCATCAGAAATTGCAGAATGATGTGACTGCGGCGCGCGCCCAGCGATTTGCGGAGACCAATTTCGCGGGTGCGCTCGGTGACGCTGGCCAGCATGATGTTCATGATGACCACGCCGCCCACGACCAGAAAAATCGAAGTGATCCAGATGGCAATGCCGAAGGCGTTGCCGGTGATGCGATTCCAAAGACCCATGATCGAGTTCGGGGCGATGATGGCGAAATTGTCGTCGGTTTCGTAGGGCACGTGGCGGCGCGAGCGCAAAATCACGCGCGCTTCGTCCTGCGCGGCGTCCATCCATTCCGGGCCCTGAGCCTGCACGAACATGGTGACGGAATCCTGGGGCGCGAGCCATTCTTTACGGTAGGTGCCCAGCGGAATCATGACGAAATTGTCCTGCGGCTCGCCGAGAACGGTTCCCTTGGGAGTGGCCACGCCCACGACCTGATATTGGCCCTGGCCGGCCCGAATTTCGTGGCCGATGGGATCGACTCCGGGAAAAAGTTTGTTGGCCACATCGGCGCCGATGATGCAGACGCCGGCGCGATGTTCCTCGTCGATGTCCGAGAAGAGCCTGCCGCTGGAAACATCGATGTCGCGGATGGGCGCGAAAGTTGGGGTAACGCCCATGATGTTGACGTCTTCGCTCAGGAGATTTCCGTATCGGACGTCGGCCACGGTGTCCTGCTCGCCGGCCACAGTCGAGGCTAGCTTCATTCCATCGCGGAGAGCCTGAAGATCGTCGAGAGTAAGCGTTGGCCGCTTGCGTGCTTTGTTCCATTCCTGGAAGTTGGTAACGATTCCAATGCGGTCGACAACAAAAGCATTGGCGCCCAGGTTGGCAACCTTATCGGAGATATACAGGTTCAGACCGTTCAGGACGGAGATGACGGCGACCAGGGTGGTGACGGCAAGAATGACTCCGAGTAAAGTTAAGAAAGTGCGGAGTTTATGAGCGCGGAGGGTATCGAGAGAAATCCAAAGGGTCTCGCGCATGGAGGCGAGTATTTTGTGAGCACTGGCGCGATCGAAAGGCGGTTTTTTCACAGCTTGTACATTATAAGACGGCTGGGGATGTAGAAAAGTTCACATCGTCAAAAATAAATGGAGTGGCGCAGATTAACAAGTTCGGCCTGTCCTGACGGGCAGACTGGAATGTGTGATTTGCGGTTAGAATGAAAGGTGGCGAGATTCCGCGAAACACGCCGGACCCAGCGCCAGAGGGGCTTTTTTGTTGTGAATAAAGAACTTATGCTCGCGGTTTTGGCTTTTGCGTCGCTGGTGAACGCGACCAGCCCGGCTACTCCGCTATGGACCCCTCCTTTAGCGCAACAGTCGGGTGCGCCCGATTCGAAAGGTCTTCAGGCCAAAGATTGGCCAGCGCCGTCGGACGCCGAAATCAAAGCACGGGCGCAAAAGCTCATCTCCAACCAACATCGCAACGATAAAGCACTCGACGAATACGAGCGGGTCGAGCATCAGGTTTCGCAGACGGGCGGAGACTATCCGCGGGTGCTGGAGGACCGAACATTTCGCGTGGTGCCCACGGGCAGCGGAACGATGAAGCTGCTGCTTAAAGCAGACGGCAAGTCCTCTGACCCGGCCGACTACCGCAAACAATTGCAGGCTTGGGCGGATGTGCTGTCGTTGATGTTGAAGACCGAGGATCCCCGTACGAAAACCGCGGTGGCCAAATGGCAGAAGCGTCAGCAAGAACGGGCCGAGCTGGTGGACGCGTCGCCGCAGGCTTTTTCCTTGAACTGGGTGGGGATCGAAACGCGAAATGGACGACGCTGCGACGTATTGGAATTGCAGCCCAATCCGAATTTTCATGCGCACTCCATCCTGCAAGAAGCGATGTCGCATGTGGTGGCGAAAATCTGGATCGATCACGAGGCGGATCAGATGGTTCGCGCGGAAGCGCGCCTGCTGAAAGACGTGTCGTTCGGCGGCGGGATTTTAGGAAAACTGTACCGCGGTGGAGTATTTTCGCTGGAGCAGGCGGAAGTTTCGCCGGGGCTGTGGCTTCCCTCACGTTATCAATACGACTTCACCGCGCGGAAATTTTTGTTCACCTTCGAAGAACACCAGTACATTGAAGCTAGCCAGTATCACTGGGACGGACCGCCCAAGCAGGCCCTGGCCATCGCGCAGAACGAGTTGGCCACGGGCAAAATGGCCTACGGAGCGCAGTAACTTTTTCCGTAGCGCCGGGTTCTATCACGCAAGGGTTCTTTCGTTTCATTCCATCACGGCCGATGAGGCCGACTCGTCCCAACTGTGCTGCTCGGTTCACCACGGAGGTTTTATGGGATTCCGAACACTTCGGTCGTTTACGCTTGCGACGTTTCTGCTGACTGCGGTTCATTGCGGTTCCGCATATGCTCAAGAGCAAACTAATCCTCCAGCGCCCCCGGTTACGCCTACGGGCGATTCAGCCGCGCCGGCCACATCACCAGAGACAACGACTCCCGTGACAACCACGCCAGCGACCAAGCGGGTGTGGACCAACGACGATATGGGCGACCTGCACCGGAATTCGACGATCTCTACCTTTGCGGCACCGGCCACGAAACCGGCGAAGGCAAATGATAAACCGGCGAGCCCGGCGAAGAACGCCAATGCAAAACGGTATCAGGATCAAATCGCCGCACAGCGCGCCAAACTGCCGCCGCTTGACGACAAAATCGCACAGCTGAAAGCGGTGCTGAGTGGAAATACGGTGCAGGAAACGCGGGTCTACGGCGGAGCGCATATCGATGACTGGCACGAGGAGTTGGTGCATCTGCAGAAGCAACGCGAGGACATTGAGACCAAGATCAGCGCGTTGCAGGATGAGGCGCGGCACAATGGCGTTCCGGAAAATCAAATTCCGCAGTAAAAACGCGGAACAAAATCCGGCTATAAGTTTGAAATTAAAAAAAGGGGAGCGAAATCGCTCCCCCTTTTTATTGGTGGCAGTTAGTTTCGTGCCGCGGCGGCGGTGCCTTCTTTTTCGATGGGGGCGCCGACCAGGTTGCCCCATTCGGTCCAGGAGCCGTCGTAGTTCTTCACATTTTCATAGCCCAATAAATATTTCAGGACGAACCAGGAATGCGAGCTGCGTTCGCCGATGCGGCAATAGGCGATCATGGATCTTTGCCGTCGATCCCTTTTCCGTCGTAGAGCGCCTTGAGGGCGTCCGCGGATTTGAAGGTGCCATCTTCGTTGGCGGCCTGGGCCCAGGGAATGCTGGCCGCGCCAGGAATGTGGCCGCCGCGCTGCGCGGTTTCGGTCATGCCCGGAGGCGCGATGATTTTTCCGGTGAATTCATCGGGGGAACGGACGTCGACCAGCTGCGCGGCTTTTTTCCTTTCGACGAAGGCGAAGATTTCGTCTTTGCGGGCACGCAGGGATTCATCGGGAGCGCTGGCGTGATAGGTCGTCGGCGGTGATCCTGGCCGGCGTCGGTGGTCAGCGGTCGCTTTTCTTCCACCCATTTTTTGCGTCCGCCGTTGATCAGGCGCACATCCTTGTGGCCGTAATATTTCAACTGCCACAACGCGTACGCGGCGAACCAATTGTTGTTGTCGCCATAGAGCAGGATGGTGGTGTCGTTGGAGATTCCGGATTGGCCCAGCAGCTTTTCGAGCGTGGCCTGGTCGATCAGATCGCGGCGAACGTGATCCTGCAACTGCGATTGCCAATTCCAGCCGACGGCGCCGGGGATATGGCCTTGGTCGTAAGCCGTGGTGTCGACGTCGACTTCGACCAGGCGAACTTTAGGATCATTCAGATGGGCCGCGGCCCATTCGGTGGAAACCAAAACTTCGGGATGCTTGTATGCAGTCATCGTGCTATCTCCTGTTAGTTTTTTTAGACGCTCGAAGATCGGTGACGCGTTAGACGCTCGGCAAAATGATTGGCTAAAAATAAAAAACCCACCGGCCTTGGGAAATTCTGGCGGTGGGTCGGGAAATTTCGGCTAGATTTAGATACTTGCTGCTTAGCCTCCCGCGCCAGAACACACGTCCGTACAACACAAACAACAAGACGGTGCGCAAGTCTGGTGGCGAAGCTTCATTGGGTTAAGGCTACACCCAGAACAGCGGGGAGAGCAATCGCTTCGTTCGATGGCCAGGTTCACGAGAGGAGATGGAGTGCGGCGTCGGTGGCGGATTCGTATTCGAGGCGGAGGAGCCAGTCGAAGTGAAATTTTTCAGTGGTTAGCCATTTTTCCATTTCTTCGCGGCTCGGGGCGTCGAACTCGGCCAGCATTTTTCCTTCCTGCATGTTGACCAGCACGCGGCGGCCGGTGACGGACTTCGCGCCTAGAATTTTTTGGGACAATTCTTCGGCGCCCTGGCGGGTGAGGCAGGCGAGAGTGTGCTGGGAGAGGTAACGAGGCATGCGGGCTCCTATTCCGCTAGAATCAGCGGCGGCGAAAACGACCGCGCCTAATATATAGCGCAAGCGGGGAGAAATCGAATGGCTGAGATACGCACGGAACATCCCTATCACGCCTACGAAGCGATTCTGGCGCAGCCTGAGCTGGTGGAACAAGTGCTGGCGCAGCGCGAAGCGATCGGGCGCGCGGCGCAGGCCGTGGCGCATAAGGAACGGATCACGTTGGTGGGCATTGGAACTTCGCTGCACGCAGCGCGCGTGGCGGAAAGCTGGCTACGGTATTTCAGCCAGGGGCAGGTGCTGGCGCAGGTCGAGCAATCGTTCGAGTTGATTCATCATCCGATCGCGTTCAGCGCGAATGATGCGGTGATTGTAATTACCCATACCGGAACGACGACCGCGTCGGTGGGTGTATTGCGGATGGCGCGCGCGGCGGGCGCATTGACCGTGGCGATCACCGGCAAGATGAGCGGCGACGGCGTGCGCGGCGCGGACTTCCACCTCGAGACTTGCGAGCAGGAAATTCCGTTTGCCTATACGAAGAGCTATAGCACGGCGCTGGCGATGCTGGCGCTGATGACCATTCGCATTGCGGAGCAAAAAAACAAGGTGGCCGTGCCGGGAAGAGTGAGCGAACTCAGCCGCGTGCCGGAATTGATGCGCGAAGCACTGAGTCTGGCTCCCCAAACGCGCGGTTGGGCGGCGCTGATTGCGCAGCTTCCGCGCATTGAAATTTTCGGTTCGGGCGCGGGGTGGGCGACCGCGAGCGAGGCAGCGCTAAAGATTAAGGAAGCCTGCTACATCGCGGCAGAGGGATTCGAGACGGAAGAAATCCTGCACGGGCCTTTTTCGGAGACTGACTCGCGCGGGTCGCTGGTCGGGCTGTTCACCGGAGATGCCGCGGATGACCGGGGGCGGCAGATTTTGCGCGCGGCAGGAGATTTGAAAATGTTGCGGGCGGCGATCGCGGTGCCGGCCGCGAATCGCGAGCTGGCTTGCGAAGAAGTTTTTGTGGTGCCGGAGTGCGCGCCGTGGCTGGCTGCGTTCGTGCATCTGGTTCCACTGCAATTGCTGATGTACTACCTGGCGATCGAGCGGCGCGCCAATCCGGATACCGGGCGCATGGAACAGGCCGAACATGCCGCGGCGAGCAAACATTACAAATATTGAAGGACGATAATCATCGCAAGGCAAAAGCCAAGATGCCGGTCTGAAGACCGCCGCTACGAAAACCAGCGCGAGTCGGAATTCCCGGTTGGCACAGCGCGACTGGCCTTTGTGCCACTTCTTCGCTGAACAGACGAACAGGAGTTGCGTTTGGAGAACATTGGGGAGGTTCGTTTTAGGGCGGCACCTTTGGGAGCGCGTAAAATTGCATTTTGGGAACACTATGAGGTGCCGAATGAAACGAAGTTTCATCATTTTTGCTGCGTCGCTGCTGGCGTTTTTGGGATTGGCGCAATTCAGCGCTCCGACTCATGCCCAGTCTAACGGGGGCGTGGGCACGATCGAAGGTACGGTCCTCGATCCACAGGGTAAACCGGTGACCAACGCCAGCGTAACGATTCAGACCTCCTACGGGACGCATCCGCACGCGACGCACACGGACGCCAAAGGACATTTCGAGTTTGCGCGCTGGACGGCGGGGCAATACGATCTGCGCGCCTACGCCAACGGGGTTTTCTCGGAATGGGCGAAGCGCGAGGTGATCAAAGCCAAGAAGACCACGGAAATCACGCTTCGCTTGACCCCGGGGCAAGCGGGCGGAAAATAACCGCGGCAAGTGTGGGCTTTCGGTGCAGATTCGGGGTAGATTGGCCGGAATTCAGCTAAATCGTGCTCTTCCTTAGATTTCCCTAGTACCTGGTACTAAAACCTCGGTACCGAAAATATGAACCGGATGCCCCATTGGTTGCGGACGTAGAGATAGCGAAACTACATGTGCGGGTTGGAAGCTGCGATTGCGGGGACGACGGTTCCACAAAAAAAGGAGCCGGGGCATCTATCCAACCCGTCCAAAACCTTGCGGCTGGCGCCCCTTCTTGCAATTCCGCCAGCGAGCAAGTTTAGCGATTCGACCTTTTCCAGCCAATAAGCCCCATTTTTCTCGCACGGCTACCCCTCGGATTTGACTGCGTTCTCATGACATCGCTACTGAGTGGGAACTACAGGCTGAAGCCCGTGCTTTCGGGCCTCCTGCCGAAACTTTGTGCGGCATGGCGAATCCTTCGAATCTCTTGGCCGCGTACCTGCTTCATATGATGTAGCGCGTGGCGAGGGCATCTAGGGCACGCCGGGCGCATGGGGTACAGGACAGGTGATGGGTAAATCAGACGTTTTGGCGCGACGCGGGATGGCGGTTTTTCTGGCGGCGATTCTACTGTTTGCGCTGCCGTTGAGTGCAGCGGACCTGCAGGCGCAGGCTGCGCAGAATTACGCGCGGTACATTGCGTTGACGCAGGCGCAGGTCGACGCGGAACTGGCGCAGAGCGGGGCTTATCTTAGAGTTGAGCGTTTGCCCGACGCGCGGCGCGCGGAGGCGCTGGCGCAGCTGCGCAGCGGTGGTGTGGTGATCGAAAAACTTGAAACGCTGGACGACGGGAAAGCGATCGTGGTGCCCGGAGGCCTGATCCATCACTGGATCGGCACGGCGTTCGTGCCGGGCGCGACGCTGGCGCAAACCCTGGCGTTCATGGAGGACTACGATCACAAAGTGGAATATTTCAAGCCGGACATCGTGCGGTCGAAAATTCTGCGGCATGACGGTGACGATTATTTTGTGCTATTGCGTTTCTACCAGAAAAAAATCATCACCACGGTGATCGATACGGATCAGGAAGTTCATTATCACGTGGTAGATCAGACTCACGCGTGGAGCCGCTCAAGCGCCACACGGGTGCAGGAAGTGGACAACCCAGGAAAATCGGACGAGCGGCTGGAGCCCGAAGGACATGATCGCGGATTTGTGTGGAAGCTGAATACGTTCTGGCGTTTCGAAGAAAAGGATGGCGGCACGTACCTGGAGTGCCAGGCCATCTCGCTGAGCCGCGATATACCGACGGGGCTGGGCTGGATGGTGGGTTCGTTCGTATCCAGCGTCCCGCGAGAATCGCTGACGTTCACCCTGACGACGGCGCGGGCCGCGCTGGCTAAAAAAACTGTGGCGAAGAACTGAATCGATTTCGGCAGCTTAACCTCTAAGCCAAAACCGCCCGAGGGCAGTCCTTCCTTAGCGCGGCAAAGTGCGCCACACCTCTGGCGGGATAACCTGCAAACTTAATTAAAATTAGAAGGTTGTGCTGCCGAGGAAAATGTCCTCGACGCCGTTGTTATCGCGCGGAACTAAATTATTGGAGAACGATAAGAAGCTGACGGTGTGACCATCAGCGCTAATCGACGGAACCAGATTTTGCCCGTTCGATGGTGCGGCATTCGTGCCGCCGGACACGCTCGAAAGCGCCAGGCCGGTGGTGCAGGTCACCGAGGTGCCTAAGCACGTGTTGCGGACGAAGATATTTTCGATGCCGTTGGTGGTGTTGCGCCAGGTTGGAAGCCAGCGACGAAAAAGCGATGAACTGACCGGTAGCGCTGATGCTGGGGTGCTCGCTGAGACCGTTTCCAGGGGTGGTGCCGTTCGCGGTGGATACGAGAGTCGTCGATGGGGTGCACGTCGTGGTGACGGTGACGACCCCGTTGCAGGTATCACGAACGTAAATTTGCTGGGGCGTTCCCGTCCCCACGACGAGGTTTGTAGCGGTGGAAGCAAAAGCAACAAATCGGCCACTCGCGCCAAGGTTGAGCGAACTGCAGGTTACGGTTGTGCTGGCACAAGTCGAGATACTCGATTCGTCGCTGGCTCCGTCGGCCGGAGTGGTGCCATCCGGGGTGGAGATCAAGGTGGTCACGGGCACGCAGGTATTTCCGGTGGTGCCGATAGAGGTGACGCACGTACTGCGTTCGAATATTTCCGAAGCGCCCAGAGGATTGGGAGCGGTAGAGCCCAGGTTCGTCGCTACCGAAGTAAATGAAACAAAAAGGCCGGCATCGGCGATGGAAGGATTGGAAGTCGCGCCGTTGGCCTGGGTGACACCGTCGGGGGCCGCGGAAACCAGAAAGGTGGTCGGGATGCAGGTGCTAACGGTTGTGGCCGTGGATATATTGCAGGTGTTGCGCACGTAAATCTGGGGAATGGTGCCGCTGGGAGTGATATCCGAAACCAGATTGGTCGCCAAGGAAACAAAGGCGACATATTGTCCGTCGGGACTGATCACGGGACTGTAACTGGGCCCGTTGCCCGCGGACTGGCCGTCAGCGGCGATGGAGAGGAGTTGCGGCACCGGAGAGGTGGGAGAGTTCTCCGTGCAATCGGTCGTGGCCGAGGCGATGCAAATGGGACGCCAGTAAACCTGCGTCATTCCACCGGGAACTGGAACAGTGTTGACCAGGTTGGTGGCCAGCGAGGTGAAAGCCGCGGTGGTACCGGCTACATTTATGGTGGGTTCGGAGCTGCTGCCATTCGCGGGGATTCCTGCCGGGCCAAGGCTGATCACGCTGGTGATGGGAACGCAGGCAGCGACGCCTAAACAGGTATTTTGCAAGTACACGTCGGTCGAAGGATTGGTGTTGCTGAGAACCAAATTGTGCGAGGCCGAGGCGAAGGCGACGAATTGGCCGGTATTGCTGGTGGAGGGACCGACCGTCGAGGTAGTCAAACCGAGCGTGCCGTTCTGACAGTTCGACACGCCGCCGCAAATTCCAGTGCTGGCCTGGGAACCGTCGGCAGCTACATCCACGAGGATCGGGAGTCCGAGCAAGTGAGTCGGATTCACGGCAAAGGTCCTGGTGACGGAGGTGCCTCCGCCGGGGCCGGGATTTACGACAGCGATTTGGTTCACGCCCCCGAACGCCAGATCTCCAATGGTCAAAGAAATGGAAGCCGCGGTAGTGCTGTTGACCGTAGTGGGCAAGGGCGCGCCATTCAAAGTGACGGAGGTGAACTGGCTGACGAAACCCGTGCCGGCCACCGCAAGGGTGGTAGCAGCGGCTCCCGCCTGAACGCTGGTGGGAGTAACCGAGATAAGGCTTGGAATAGGATTCAGGATACTCAGCGGAAGTTGATTCGACACGCCACCGCCGGGAGCCGGGTTCAAGATAGCGATTTGCTCCGTACCTGGCGCAGTCAGATCGTTGCCATCGACCGAAGCTGCGACCGAAGTCGTGCTTTCGAAGATCGTCGGCAAATTCTTTCCGTTCAAGGTCGCCACCGACTGGGGAACGAAATTGGTTCCGATGATAAAGACCGTAACCGTGGCGGAAGTGGCGGCCAGCGCGCTCGACGGCGAAATGGAAGTTATGTGCGGTATGGGGCTCGATGCCGGAGTAACCACGAGCGGAAACGAGATTTTGGTTTGATTTGCTGGGGGATAAACTCCGCCGCCGGGCTGCGGGGTGGTGACGCTAAAGTACAGCGTTTCGGCGCTGGTCAATAAGGCTGCGGGAAGCGTGGCAGTAAGGAGGTTCCCCGTATCGAATAAAGTAACGAGGCCGATCGGAGCGCCGCCCGGGGTATTGGTAACGCCCACGGTCGTGCCTTGGACGAAGTTGTTGCCGTTGACCTGCACAATTACCTGCGGACTGTTTTGCACCACAGTCGTACCCGAGCAGGTGGCACCGGTTTGCACGCAGATCGACTTGATAAAAGGCGCCGGAAAATTAATGGTTTGCGAACCGCAAGAGGGCAAGACCACCATCACGATAATCAAGAACCAAAAAGCGAAGCTGAAGTTTCCGCGCAAAATCCCACACCCCTGTCTATGGCCGACCACAGCGCTATTGGCGCAATCCTAGAGACTACTAAAGATGTCGCCAGCGAGCAATCAGGATGCCTGGCAAACCGCGATTTAGAGTGATCCTAGATTAGGCAGGCCACTGGCAGGACCCTTCGGCGGGGAGGCTTACGTCGTTTCGATATTGCAAGCTGTGGCGCAGGAGCGGTGTCAGCAGCGCAGTTGTAACTTACCGTTAACACGGAATTTGGATCGTTTTGTGTTCTACTGGGCACCGCAGAAGACCACGACCTCCGACGGGCCCCTTTCAAATTGATGTTCCGGCACGCCAGCAAAATTGTATTTCACGCGTCCCCACTTCTGTCGGTGCCTCTATTCGTTTGGGCTTGCGTCTGGATGTGCGTCTGCCCGGCAGTGGCGGCGCAGGACAATTCAGCCGCCAAACCCGCGCCGCAGGCTTCCGGAACGAACGCACCGGCAACGAATGAGCCCGCGCCGGCGAGCACGCCGGGCGCCTCCAGCGCCGCGGACGATTCCGACAATGATGACGTCTTGACGCTGTTTCCCCATTCGCAGACCAGCCGGTATTGGATTTCCGGGCAAGCGAATGTGATTTTGCAATGGCACGATACTTTTCCCGCGGCGTACAGCGGCAAGAATAGCTTTCAACCGGCCGCCGAGAATGCGACTTCGAAGGTCTACACCTTGTATCTGGGCTACGAGCTGACGAAAACGACAGAAGTTTTTCTGGATATAGAGAGCGCCGGCGGACACGGGCTGAGTAACGCGCTAGGTATGGCCGGCTTCGTGAATCTTGACGTGGTGCGGAATCCGACGCTGGGTGACGTTCCGTACGTGGCACGAATCATGTTGCGGCAGATTATTCCGCTGAGCAGCGAGCGGATCGAGGCGCAACGCGGTCCGTTTGGTCTGGCGACCTCGCTCCCGGCCCGGCGGTTGGAATTTCGCATCGGAAAATTCAGCATGCCCGATTTTTTCGATGCGAATTCCTACGGCACGGACAGCCATCTGCAGTTTCTGAATTGGACGGTGGACAACAACGGCGCGTACGACTACGCGGCAAACACCCGCGGGTATACCGACGGCGCGATCCTGGAGTACGACGATCACTGGTTCAGCGCCCGGTTCGGAGAGACGCTGATGCCCAAAGTGGCCAACGGTTTGAACCTCGACGCCGATCTTACGCGCGCGCGGGCCAGCAATCTGGAACTGGAGGCGCGCGGGAACCGGTTTTTCGGGCGCGCGGGCGTGGTGCGGTTTCTAAGTTACGTCAACACCGCGAACATGGGGAACTATCGCCTGGCGATTGAAGATTTCCTGAATGGACAGGGAACGGTGCCAGACATTGTGGCGACACGAAAGCAGGGACGGCACAAATACGGCTTCGGATTGAATTTCGAGCAGGAGCTTACGCCGCACGTTGGCGTCTTCGGGCGGGTCGGCTGGAGCGACGGGCGCAATGAATCATTCGCGTACACCGAGGTAGACCGCACCGGCGAGATCGGAATTTTTACCAAAGGGGATAGGTGGAAACGGCGGAACGATCGGGCCGGAGCCGTTTTTGTGGCGAATGCGGTGGTCGCTGCTCACCAGCAATACCTGGCGCTGGGCGGGTTGGGTTTTCTTCTGGGCGATGGCGCGCTGACCTATGGGCCGGAAAAAATATTCGAAGGATTTTATACGGCGCATGTGTGGCGAGGACTTTTTGCGTCGTTCGATTTACAGCACGTGAACAATCCGGGCTACAACCAGGCGCGTGGGCCGGTATTCGTGCCGGGGCTGCGTTTTCATGTGGATTTTTAGGGGAACTGACCTTCGCTGGGTTTAAGATGTGGCGGCTGCGGCGGCCTGATCGTGGGCAGCAAAAATCAAGGCCCGGAGGTTGTTTATGTCACGTGTGCTTCAAGTTTTTGGCAGTGCGCTCTTATTTGGATGCTTCGTTTCGGCGGTATCCGCGCAAGACGCTTCAAAATCGCAAAGCGCTGCGCCGGCCGCGCCGGCGACGCAAGTTGCGACGGTTCCCGCTGCAAATCCTGCCGATGTTTCCTCGGTGGACGCGATCATGGCCGCGACTTACGACGTCATCTCCGGCCCGCCGACCAAGAAGCGCGACTGGGACCGGTTCCGGTCCTTGTTTGTCCCCGGGGCTCGATTGATTCCGGCGGACCGCGCGAAGGATGGGACCGGGCTCTTCAAGGTCGAGGTCATCACCCCGGACGAATACGCGAAATTTGCCGATCCGTATTTCTCGAAGAACGGATTTGCGGAACGCGAGATCTTCCGGAAATCGGAACGCTACGGAAACATCATGCAGATTTTCAGCACCTACGAGTCGCGGCACGATGCGAGCGATGCGAAGCCGTTCGCGCGCGGGATTAACAGCTTTCAATTGTTGTACGACGGCAAGCGTTGGTGGGTGGTGACGATTTACTGGCAGGAAGAAGACGCGGACAACCCGCTCCCGAAGGAATTCCTTCCGGCTGCGAAGTAGTTGCTGAGCTATTTTGACTTTCGTTCGCGCGAGCGGAGTGTTCGCGATTCTTATTTCTGTTTGGCCGGATCGCTAGCGGGCGTTATGGGTACCGGCGCAGCTTCCATTTGCGGGGCAGCCAGAATCGCGGGGAGCGGCGCTGGTTTCAGCTCCAGCAGAACGTCGGGGGGAAGTTTGTCGGCGCGGGCCATTAAAGCGCTGACTTGCCAGATCTGCTGATCAGTGAGCGCGTCCTTGAAGCTGGGCATTCCGGTCAGGCGGATTCCGTTTCTAATTTTCCAATAGGTCACGCCCGGGGGATCGTCGGTGACGGTGTCGTCGGCGGTAAAGAGTTGCGGCGCGCGCGGGAACATGCCCTTCGAAGCGGCGGACGGCGGTTGCTGCGGCAGGCCATGGCAGAAGGCGCAATTTTTTTGGTAGACCTCGGCGCCAGCGGCCAGATCGCCGGTGGTGAAGGAGGCGACGTCCCGCTGCGGAGCTTCTTTGTTGATTCTCGCGTGCAGGCCGCCGCGGGCAATGAATTTCTCGAAAGGCATCGGGGCGTCGGTCGCAGCCGTAGGCGCCGAGCCACTGCGAATATAAAAGAACAGGCAGAGGGGCACGACGAGAATGCCGACTATCAATCCAATCAGGAATTTCATTCGAGTCCGCTCCCAGGCTGTTGATTCGCGCGTAAATTTCGCAGAACTTAGATAGCATAGCGCGCGGCGGGTTACTACGGCTTTTGATTTTGGTTAACGGCGGCTGGCCCCGAGATTCTCGTGAGAAGGCGATTTTCTCGACTGGAGGAATTTAATGTTTCAAAGCGATTTGATGAAGGGTCGCACAATTTTGCTGACTGGTGGGGGCACCGGGCTGGGCCGATCGATGGCCATGCGTTTTGCCGAACTGGGCGCGAATATTTTCCTAGTGGCGCGGCGCGAGGAGCCGTTGAAGGAAACGGCGGAGGCGATTCGCGCGAAAGGCGCGAAGGCTGGCTACGCGCTGGCGGACGTGCGCGATTTTGAGGCGGTGGAAAAGGCGGTGGGCGCGGCGGAAAAGGAATTTGGCGCGGTGGATACGCTGGTGAATAACGCGGCGGGAAATTTTATTGCGCGCACCGAGAAATTGACGCCGACGGCGTTTACGGCGGTCGTAGGCATCGTGCTGCAGGGGACTTTTAATTTTACATTGTCACTGGGGCGGAAATGGATCGCGGCGAAGACGCCGGGAAACGTGTTGAACATTGTCACCACCTACGCGGCGGCGGATTGCGGCTCGGGATTCGTGGTGCCGTCATCCTGCGCCAAGGCGGGAGTGCTCTCGCATGACGCGCTCGCTGGCGGTGGAGTGGGCGAAGCATCACATCCGGCTGAACGCGATCGCGCCGGGGCCGTTTCCCACGGAAGGCGCGTGGTCGCGGTTGATGCCATCGACCGAAATGCAGGAAAAGGCCAAGAAACATCACCCGATGGGGCGTTTTGGACGCCACGATGAGCTGGCTGACCTCGCGGTGTATTTGCTAAGCAAGCAGGCGGATTACGTGAACGGCGAATGCGTGGTGATTGATGGCGGCTTGTGGCTGCGCGGCGCCGGAGAATTTAACGATTATCTCGACGTGCCGGATGCGGCTTGGGAAATGATGGAATCGGCGCGCAAGAAATAAGTAACGGGACCAGCAGCTGCATTTTACTCATGCTACTGCCTTGACCCTCCTCCCACACGCCAGTAAGCTTGTTGTTTCCACACGCTGCGAAAGGGTTCCATGAGTCCGGAAACCATTCAGATTACTTTGCCCGATGGCGCTGTACGCGAGGTGCCGCGCGGGACCACGCGCTGCGCAGATTGCGCACCAAATTTCGCCGCGACTGGCGAAAGAAGCGCTGGTGGCGCGCGCGGACGACGAGCTGGTCGATCTGTCGCGGCCGCTGGAACAGAACACGAAAGCTTGCGATTCTGACCCCGAAGGATGCGGACGCGGTGCAGGTGTTCCGGCATTCGGCTGCGCATTTGCTGGCCGCCGCGGTGCTGGAACTTTATCCCGAAGTGAAGCTGGGCATCGGGCCGCCGACCGAGAACGGATTTTTCTACGAATTCGTGCGCGCCGAGCCGTTTACTCCGGAAGACCTGGAAAAAATCGAAGCCAAGATGCACGAGCTAGCGGCGAAGGATATTCCGAACGAGCGGAAGCTGATGCCGAAGCCGGAGGCGCTCGAGCTGTATCGCAACAACAAGCAGGAATTCAAATGCGAACTGGTCGAGGAAAAGGCGACCGACCCGCTGGTGTCGTTCTACACCACTGGAAAATTCGTGGATTTCTGCCGCGGGCCGCACATTCCTTCCACCGGGCGGATCAAGGCGTTCAAGCTGATGAACGTCGCGGGCGCGTATTGGAAGGGCCAGGAAGGCAATCCGCAGATGCAGCGGATTTACGGCGCGTGCTTCGTCGAGCAGAAGGAACTGGACGAATATTTGCACAAGCTGGAAGAAGCCAAGCGGCGCGACCATCGCCGGCTGGGCGCCGAACTGGATCTTTTCAGCATTCAGGATGAAGCGGGGCCGGGATTAATTTTCTGGCATCCGAAAGGCGGCGTGATTCGTCGCGCGATGGAAGACTGGCTGCGGACCGAATTGACCAAGCGCGGGTACGAACTGGTTTTCACTCCGCACATCATGCTGCGCGAGCTGTGGAACACCAGCGGCCACACCGGATTTTACAGCCAGAGCATGTTCGGTCCGGTGGAAGTGGAAAAGGCCGACTACCAGCTGAAGCCCATGAATTGCCCGGGGCACATTCTGATTTACAAAACGCATTTGCGGAGTTACCGCGAATTGCCGGTGCGTCTGGCGGAACTGGGAACGGTCTATCGCTACGAGCGTTCGGGCGTGCTGCACGGGTTGCTGCGGGTGCGCGGATTTACGCAGGACGATGCGCACATTTTCTGCATGCCGGATCAAATCGAAAAAGAAATTCAGGACTGCGTGGAGTTCGCGTGGGAAGTGCTGCGCGTTTTCGGATTCGACCGCTACGAAGTGGAGCTTTCCGGCGGCGACCCCTCGCGGCCGCAGGATTACGCCGGCACCCCGGAAGAATGGGAGCGCGCGGAAGCTGCGCTGGTCGAATACGCTGAAGCGGATGAACGTGCCGTACAAATATATTCCTGGCGAAGCGGCGTTCTACGGGCCGAAGATCGACGTGAAATTGGTGGATGCGATCGGGCGGCCCTGGCAGCTGACTACCGTGCAATTCGATTTCAATTTGCCGCGGCGGTTCAAGCTGGAATACGTGGGTGAGGACGGCGCACGGCATCAACCGTTGATGGTGCATCGCGCGCTGTTTGGATCGATCGAGCGGTTTTTTGGTGTGTTGATCGAGCATTACACCGGAGCGTTTCCGGTGTGGCTCGCGCCGGTGCAGGTCAGCGTGTTGCCGGTCAGCGGGAAATTCGCGGAGTACGCGGATAAGGTCGCGAAACACTTGAAGGATGCGGGATTCCGAGTGCATAACGACGACCGCAATGAAAAACTGCAGGCCAAGATTCGCGACGCGCAGATGCAAAAGATTCCGTACATGCTGATTATCGGCGGGAAGGAAGCGGAGGCCGGGACGGTGTCGGTGCGGCATCGCGCGAAAGGCGATTTGGGCCCGCGGCCGCTGGAGCAATTCAGCGCGGATTTGAAACAGGAAATTGATACGCGCGCGATTGTTTAAGAATCGGTTTCGATGGAAGGTCCCGGCTTACCAAAGAACCGAGCGGTCGATGGCGCTGATTGAGGTTCGGCCGGTGAGAGCCATCGCAGCTTCGAATTCGCCGCGCAGAATATCGATTACGTGCTTCACCCCATTGGCACCACCAATCCCCAGACCATAGAGGATCGAACGGCCCAGCAGCACGGCGCTCGCGCCACTCGCGAGAGCTTTTAGCACGTCCGTTCCGCGACGAATGCCGCTGTCCATCAAGATGGGAATTCTTCCGGCGATTTTTTCGGCGACGGCGGGAAGGGCGTCGATGGTGGCCGGCACGGTGTCGAGGCCGCGGCCGCCGTGGTTGGAAACGATGATGCCGGCGGCGCCATTTTGTACCGCCAATTCGGCGTCATTCGGATTCAGCACGCCCTTGAGCACTATGGGCAATTTGCAAAAGCCACGAATCCAATCGAGGTCGGACCATTTCAAATTTCGATAGCCCCAGGTTTTCAGGCCAGTGCTGGCGGGGCCTCCAGTGAAATTGATATTGGGGAACGGAAGTTGCGGCACTTCGTGGGTGATGTGAGCTTCGCGGTTGCGGGCGTAGATCCAGGGCAAATCGACGGTGATACAAAGGGCCTGGCATCCAGCCGCTTCGGCACGCTGGATCAACGCCTTGGTTTTGCCGCGATCTTCATCGGAATAGAGTTGAAACCAAACTGGCTGGGTGGCGGCCTGCAGGATTTTCTCGATGCTGACATTCGAAAGCGTGCTGGCAATCATGATGGCGTTGGCCGCGCCGGCGCCGCGCACCGTGGCGATTTCGGCGTCCGGATGCGCAAGCAAGTGCGAAGACGTGGGCGCGATGAGGATAGGGTGGGGTAGTTCGCGGCCCAGGAGATTGACGCGCGTATCGATTTTCGAAACGTCGATCATGATGTTCGGCCGCAGGCGCAGGCGGGTTAGCGCTTCGATATTCCAGCGCATAGTGCTTTCGTCGGCCGAGCCGCTGTTGATGTACTCCCAGGCGGGGCGGGAAAAACTCTGTTTGGCTAACATTTCGTAGTCGGCCAGGCAGGCCGGAGTGAAATTCGCGCGCTGTGGAACGTCGCCCAGCACCCCGCTCGTGGATGCGGCGCGTTTTCGGGTGCGCTGTTTTTTGCGCGTGGATGGTTTGGGCATCGAAGAGAGGCTACCGTAACTGACGAATTGTGACGGTGTCAATTCCGCGGGAGGATGAAAGATTTGATACAGAGTGCACCGGGGAAAAGATGAGGGCACGGAGACGCCTGGCCCCGGCCGAACACTCGTCGAGAGCTTAGATTCGGCCGAATGGGAGGCATCAAGGGCGATAAGTATCTGGGTTCGACATAGGGAAAAGCCGTGCTATACTTTTTGGCCCGTCCCCCTATTCGGGCCTTTCGCCTAGGGGAGGACTGGGAAACGGGCTGCACTGACACTTTTTAGAGCCCGAGGGGTGATTTTATCGCGGAACGAAGCAGTGGACCTCCGGGACTCCGGGTCAACGAAAGAATACGAGCGCGCGAAGTTCGCGTCGTAGACGATATTGGAACGCAGTTGGGCGTGATGACTTTGTTCGACGCCATGAAGACGGCGCGGGAACAGGGTCTGGATGTGGTGGAAATTTCGCCGAACGCTGTGCCGCCGGTTTGCAAGCTGGTAGACTACGGAAAGTTTTTATACGAGCAGAGCAAGAAAGCGCACGAAGCGAAGAAGCATCAGAAGAGTTCGCACATCAAGGAAGTGAAGTTCCGACCTTCGACCGCGGAGCACGATTATCAGGTTCGCAAGAATCAGATCATCCGGTTCCTGGGCGAAGGCTATAAAGTGAAGGCGATGATTTTCCATCGCGGCCGCGAAATGGCGCACCAGGAAGTGGGCCGTAAGAAGATGGACCGGCTGATGAAAGAAATCATGGATCACGCGCAAATTGAGTTCGGGCCGCGGATGGAAGCGAACATCCTGCTGGCGTTGCTGGCGCCGAAGAAGGGCGCGGGAGCGACTCCGGCGGCGCAGAAGTCTCCGGAAGCGCAGGCTTAATAGAGTTTTTGGTTTTCTGGTAGAAACGAAGCACGACCCAATTTTTGTAAATTCGAAATCGCATGCACAGCGTTTACCTCGCGTGAGCGAAGGGATTTGAAGCGGCTGGCAGTGGCGCGGAAGAGGAAATCGTGAAGAAGAACAAAAAGCTCAAAGCCAAGACGCATCGCGGAGCCGCCAAGCGCTTCAAGATCACGTCCACCGGAAAAGTGATGCGCTGGCGTTCGGGCAAGCGCCATTTGCTGGGCACCAAGAAGCCGCGCCGCATGCGCCGGCTTCTGAATAAGGTTCAAGTCAGTCCCGCGGACGTGAGGAACGTGCGTCTGGCGTTGCCGTACGGCTTGTAAAAAGCCGGCTTAAAGGTTTTCTGCGCTGTGCAGTGCGTCACGGGTGCCTGCCAGCCAGTTGGTTCGGCCCGCCGGATTTCCGGCCCGGGTAGGACACGGAATTACCACATGAGACAAACCCGTCGGCTGCTTGCGCAGTCATTCATCGGTTTTTTGCGCAAGCGATCTGCCGCGTTTGTCTCCTGGCATGAAATCGAATTCAATTCGATATTTGCAACAGGAGAATGAACGATGCCTCGAGTTAAACGTGGAACCAAACGCCGCGCCCGCCGTAAAAAGCTGCTAAAACACGCCAAGGGTTTTTTCCTGACAAAGGGAAAGCTGTACCGCTCCGCGAAAGAAGCGGTGAACCGCTCGTTGCGCTATACCTACCGCGACCGGCGCGTGCGCAAGCGCGATTACCGTACGCTATGGATTCAGCGCATCGGCGCCGCCGCGCGGAATAACGGCACCACCTACAGCCAGTTGATTCACGCGCTGAAGGCGGGCGGCATTGATCTGGACCGCAAGATTTTGGCGGACATGGCGGTGCATGACGCGGAAGGATTTACGTCATTGGTGGGTTCGGTGAAGCAGCACATGCCGAAGCCAGGCGCGGCGAAGAGCGCGGCAGCCGAAAAGAAAGCGGCTGTTGTGCGTCACCACGAAGAAGGCTAGTGGTTTTTTGTTGGTGGTGGACGGGCAGGCCTTCGGTTTGCCCGTCCAGCCCAAGCGAATTCATCTGCGTTCTGCATTCCTGTCGTGCAATGATGTTGCCGTCTCGCCGGCGCATGCGTTTTTTATGACGACGACCGATCCCACAGCACAAACTCTGACGCAAATTCAGGCGACCAATGCCGAGGCAATTGCTTCGCGCTTCGCCGAGGTGCGTTTTCGGTTCGACGAGGAAGTGGCGTCACATTCGTCGGATCTCGAAAACTGGAAAGCTTTTGTCGTGAAATGGACCGGGCGAAAGGCTGGGGTGCTCACCGCGATTACTGACAATTGGCTGAAATCGGCGCCGCCGGATTTGAAGCGGGTGGTCGGGCAAGAACTGAATCAGCTGAAGGGCCACATCGAGCTGACGATCGCGGAGCGGCAGAAAGCGATCGAAGCGGCGGCCGAAGATTCCGCGCAGGCCCGGGAACGAATTGATCTGTCGCTGCCTGGAATTGAACGCGCGATTGGCACGCGGCACCTGGTACGGCAGACCTACCACGAGCTGTCGCGTATTTTTTCCGCCATCGGATTTAGCGTGGTGGAAGGACCGGAAATCGAGACGCCTTATTACAATTTCGAAGCGCTGAATATTCCGGAGCACCATCCGGCGCGCGACAACATGGATACGTTTTACATCGAAGGCGCGCGCGGCGGCCAGGTGCTGCGCACGCATACGTCCCCGATGCAGATTCGCACCATGGAAAAACAGAAGCCGCCGGTGCGCATCATCGTGCCGGGGAAGGTGTATCGCCGCGACAATCCGGATGCGACGCACGGTTACATGTTCCACCAAATTGAAGGCCTCGCGGTGGACACGGATATTACCTTTTGCGATTTTCGCGGAACCGTGGAGTATTTCGCGCGGGAATTTTTAGGCCCGAAGACCAAGACGCGTTTGCGGCCGAGCTATTTTCCTTTCACCGAGCCTTCCGCCGAAGTGGATGCGACCTGCCACGTGTGCGGCGGTTCGGGCTGCCGGGTGTGTAAACAGTCGGGCTGGATCGAATTGTTTGGGGCCGGCATGGTGAATCCGGCGGTCTACGGATTCGTGGGCTACGATCCCGAAAAATATTCGGGATTCGCTTTCGGCATGGGCGTGGACCGGCTGGCGATGATGAAGTATGGCGTGACCGAAGTGCCACTGCTGTTCCAGAACGACGTGCGATTCTTGCAACAGTTTCCCTAGCCGCCGAGAGATCGAGACACCGCAAACATGAAAGTCGTCTACAACTGGCTGAAAGAGTTCGTCGAAGTGAAGGCGTCGCCTGAGGAGCTGCGCGCGCGCCTGTCGCTGGTGGGCATCGCCGTAGATGCGATTGAAGACACGCTGGCGGGGCCAGTGCTGGACGCGGAAATCACCGCGAACCGGCCCGATTGCCTGGGCCATTTGGGAATCGCGCGCGAAGTTGCCGCGATTTATCGCCTTCCGCTCAAGCCGTTGCACCCCAACCTCAAGGAAACTAGCGAAAAAGTTTCGGACGCGACGCGGGTGGAAATCGAGGCGCCGGAATTGTGTGGCCGCTTCACGGCGCGCGTGATTCGCGGAGTGAAAGTACAACCCTCGCCGGACTGGCTGCGGCAACGGCTCGAAGCGATTGGCGAAAAGTCGATCAACAACGTGGTCGACGTAACGAACTACGTGATGTTCGAACTGGGGCATCCGCTGCACGCATTCGATTTCGAAAAACTGGCGGAGCATCGCCTGGTGGTGCGGCACGCGCTGCCGGGAGAGAAAATCAAGACGCTGGACGGCGGCGAGCAGAAGCTGACGAAGGATATGTGCGTGATTGCCGACGCGCAACGCGCGGTGAGCATCGGCGGAATCATGGGCGGAGCGAATTCGGAGATTTCGTTCAGTACGAAAAATATTCTGATCGAGTGCGCGTGGTTTGATCCCATCGCGATCCGGCGGACTTCAAAAGCGCTGGTTCTGCGCAGCGAAGCATCCTATCGCTTTGAACGCGGCGCGGATCCCGAAATGGCGCAACTGGCTTCGCGGCGCGCGGCGGAACTGATTCAGCAGGTGGCCGGCGGAGAAATTCTCGCCGGGGTGGTAGATATTTATCCGCATCGCGAGCCAGAAAAGAAAATCGAACTTTCGCGGAAGGAATTGCTGCGGGTAATGGGCGCGGACGTTCCCGATCGCGATATCGAGCAGATTCTCAGCGCCCTGGGATTTCATCCGGTGCGAGTTGATTCGAATCGCGGCAGCGATGGTTCGATCGCCGCGGTGTGGGAATGCCGCGCGGTTTCCTGGCGGCAGGATGTGACGCGCACCATCGATCTGATCGAAGAAGTTGCGCGGCACCACGGCTATGACAAATTTCCGCCGCGACTACCGCCCGCAAAAATAGCGGCACACCGGTTGCCGCATGCCGAAGCACAAGACCGCCTGCGCGAACGAATCGTGGCCCTGGGCTACCAGGAAATCGTCGAGATTCCGATTGTGGATACGAAGCGCGACGAACTTTTCCGGCCGGAGGGCCTCGAACCGGCACTGATCGGCAACCCGCTGGCGGAGGACGCCGCCGTGATGCGATCGAGCGGCACGGTAAGCATGCTGCGCGCGATCGAATGGAACTTGAATCACGGCCAGCGCGATTTGCGGCTGTTCGAAATTGGAAAGACCTACGAGTTGCGCAACGGCGAGCCCGTGGAAACGCCGGTCTTGACCCTGGGCGTGACCGGTTCGGCGCGCGAAAAGACAATTTACGAAGGCGCGCGCGAATTCGAGTTTGCGGATCTGAAAGGCGATCTGGACAGCATCGGCGGTTTGGCCGGCGGATTCACCTGGGAGTCAGGCGGCCCCCGGTGGTTGAGTGGCGCACGTGCGGCGAGACTTCATCTAAGGGACCAAGCGGGACAACGAGAGTTCGCGGGCACCGCCGGACAAATCGCCAAACGCATCGCCGAAGAATTCAAGTTCCGGCAGAATGTTTTGGTTGCGGAATTGAAGCTCGAACCTTTGCTGACTGGATTGGAAGACGCGGACGCGGCGCTGCGTTTCAAACCGCTTCCGCGTTTTCCCGCGGTCGAGCGAGATTTTTCAGTGGTGCTGGCGGACGGAGTGCAGTTCGCACAGGTCGAAGACGTGATTCGTTCGCTGGGCGTCGCGGAACTGCAGAGCATCGAAGCGCTGGATTTGTTCCGGGGCGGTCAGATTCCGGCAGGAAGGTATTCGCTGATGATTCGCGTTACCTTCCAAAGCGCGGAAGCGACGTTTACCGACGCGCAACTCAACGATTTGTCTTCTCGAATTGTGGCGGCGCTGGAGAAACAGCTCGGCGCGATGCTGCGCGCAAACTAACCAGGGCCATCGGAAACATAGCTTCCCCCGGACACGCTCCGTCGTGCGCCCAAGGCGATCGGTTAGCTGCTTAGCGACTTACCGCCAGCGATTCGCTGGTTGCCTGATGATAGCCCTCGCGGAATGACGCCCGGTCAACTTCCGCATTCCATCGTCCGATTGCGGGAATGGTTTTAATCCCCCGCTTGGCCGCGAGTTTTCCTTGGAAAAGACCGTCACGGTAGGCGACATTGTTGGCCTGTTCGATATTTTGGCGAAAGAGTTCTTCGGCTGCGCGGATCATGTCATCGGCCGAACCCGGCGCTGCTATTGCGCTGATCGCATAAACCGTCGCGGTAGCGCTGCTCAGCGCCAGGGCGCCAACCGCCAGGTACATTGGAATTTGCTTTACATGAGTGTTCATACGCGCTCCCCTGAAGACATCTGAATTGACTCGGCTCACCGAAGTCACCTCAAGCAAAGGCACGCAGAACGCCACACTCGGACTCAGCCTTACATCAATGTAACCTTCCTTATTACAGACACTTATGGAGACATGGCACCGAGGTCTCAGGCCGAATTGTCGAAAATGTCGACTCAGTTTTCGACAATTGTCGATGCTTATGACATTTTTTTGGGATTTATGCCGAGTTTTTCCATGCGGGAAATCAGCGTGGTGCGCTTGAGGCCCAATCGGCCAGCGGCGCCCTTGGGTCCGGACACGCGCCCTTTGGTTTCTTTCAGGGCGCGCACAATTCGTTGACGTTCGGCGTGATCGGGCGAGACGCTGAAGGGCCCAGTCGCCGCGGACGAGAGCGACGAAGCGGTCAATTCGGCGATGGGCAGGTTCAGGACCGGGCCTTGCGTGAGAATCACCGCGCGCTCGACGAAATTTTCCAGCTCGCGGACGTTTCCCGGCCAGTGCCATCGGGCCAGAGTTTTCAGTGCGTTCGCGGGAATTGTTTCAATTTTTTTCTCGAGGCGCTCGGCAAAGCGTTTGGTGAAATGGCGAACCAACGGCGGAATGTCTTCCGGACGTTCGCGCAGGGGCGGTACTCGAATGGGGAAAACATTGAGCCGATAAAACAAGTCGCTGCGAAACGTGCCGTCGTTGATCATCTGCGCCAGGTCGCGGTGGGTGGCGGCGATCAAACGAACGTCGACTTTTTTGGTGAGGTTGCTGCCGAGGCGCTCGAATTCGCGCTCCTGCAAGACGCGCAGCAGCTTGGGCTGCAGTTCCAAGGGGATATCGCCAACTTCGTCGAGAAACAGGGTGCCGTCGTCGGCCAATTCGACGCGCCCCACTTTTCGGGCGATGGCCCCCGTGAATGAGCCGCGTTCGTGGCCGAACAATTCGCTTTCGAGAAGCCCGGTGGGAATAGCGGCACAGTTCAGTTTTACGAACGTTCGATTATGGCGACGGCTGCGTCGATGAATGGCGCGGGCGATTAATTCCTTTCCGCTGCCGGTTTCACCGAGCAGCAGAACCGTAGAGTCCGTGCCGGCCACGGTTTCCACTTGTTGTAGTGCGCGGCGCAGGGTCGGTCCTTCGCCCACAATATCTTCGAAATTGATCTCGCTGCGAATTTCCTCCTCGAGATAAAGCTTTTCTTCGGTGAGTTTTTCCTTCAGCTCGGCAATTTGCGTGTAAGCCAGGGCGTTGTCGATCGCCAAAGCGATTTGGTCGGCGACCAGCGACAAAAATCGGACGGCCTCGTTGGAATAGATATGGGGTTGCTCGCTGCCGATGGCCAGCACACCCAGTTGGCGATTAGCGGTGGTCAGCGGGAGGGTGCAGTGGGATTGGATCTTGAATTCTTTAACCAGCCGCATCATGCGCGGGAATCGCGCTTCGATGGACTCGGCCGACAAGACCAGCGGTTCCTGGTGGGTATAAACCCACCAAGCCGGATATTCGTCGGGTGGAAATTCAGGAGGAACGGCGAGAGCGATCGGTTCGCGAACGAAAGCTCGCAAGACATGCCGTGATTCCTCATACAAAAAAACGCGCAGTAGATTGAAACTGACAATCGGGTGCAGTTCGTCCGCGAGGATGCCGAAGAGTTCCTGGGGATCGCGATGAGCGGCAATGGTTCGCGAGACCCGCCGAAGCGCATCGTAACGAAGCCCCTGGAGCGGCTGGTTTGATTCTGACGGTCGAGTCATGGAAAGCGATTACTTTAGCTTTGTTTTTGGGCGAGTACAATTCGGCGGGCTGCGGAGAGCGCTGTATCGCGATGTCCTGAGAGGGCGGGCGAGGCGTTGCATGGAACATGCCGAATGACCGACAATGGCTGGCCCGGCAAGGGAGTGGACCGTGAAAATCCAAATTTACGATCAGAGCTACAACGTCAACGCCGATGGAAACGAAGAGTATCTGCACGAGCTGGCAGCATTTGTCGACAGCAAGATGCGATCGATCGCAGAGTCGACGCACATGGTTGACTCGCTGAAAGTCGCGGTGCTGGCGGCGCTGAACATTGCCGACGAAATGTTTCAGACGCGCAAGCGGCAGCAGGAGATCGAAGGCCCGTTGCGCCAGCGCGTGGAAAATTGCGTTTCGATGGTGGAAAAGGCGCTGGAGCAGACGAACTGAGCGGCATCGTGGTCCGCGCCGGAAACCGATTTTGATGTTAAACGGCTGCCGGGCGCGAAACCGTTACCGCCGGGGCACAACCCGTTGGTGCTTCGCAACATCTGCTATATGATGATTTGCAGGGGTTTTATCCAGCTTTAGTGAATGCGTAATCGCCACTCAATCCGACGCCTCATCGTGCCCGTTACCCTGCTGTTGCTGCTCGTGGTGGGGATGACGCTGTGCAACGTGTCGCATCACCATGCCGGATCGACCGATGCCAACTGTTCGATCTGCCATCTAAGCCATCAGGCCATCGATCAACCGCTGCCTGCGGACAGCACGACGACGCTGGCACAAATCGGCGTGTATTCCGACCCGCAAGAACCCGGATTCACACCGAGCCCGATCAAACCCCGTTTACCGGCCCGCGCACCACCCACCGCATAAGTTCCCTGACCAAAACTGTGCTGATTTGATTCGCAGCACACCGACTGACTCTCGTTTTCTCTTTCGAGGTTGAAGATTATGGCTATCAAACCAGCTGCATTCGCCGTACTGACCGCATTGGTGTGCCTGGGCTCGAACGCTTTCGCCCAGCAAGCTCCGCCGCCGGCGGCCCCCACGCCACAGGAGACCCGTTCGCCGCAGGGCTTGCCGCCGCAAACTCCGGAGCAGCAGAAGGCGCCCGCGACGCAACAAGGGACGCTGCAGACCGCGCCGCAAAATATTCCGTCGGGGCAAGCGCACGGTTCGCTGCGAATTTCACTGGATGAGGCGATCCAGAAGGCGCTGCAGAACAACCACACGCTGAAGGCGGCGCGCACCACGATCCAGCAGAACGAGGCACAGGAAATCACCGCGAACTTGCGACCGAACCCAACGCTCACGTTGGACTCGCAATTTTTGCCGATTTTTCAGCCCAGCCAGTTCAGTGCGGACTACATCAATACGACGGCGCAATTCGACGCAGGAATTTCTTATCTTTTCGAGCGCGGGAAGAAGCGGCAGCACCGCCTGCAGGCCGCCGAAGACGCCACCGCGCAAACCAAAGCTACGGTGACGGACAACGAGCGGACTTTGACGTTCAATGTGGCCTCGCAATTCCTCACCACGCAGCTGGCCGAATCCTCGCTCGACCTGGCGCTGCAGGACATGAAGAGTTTTCAGAACACGGTCGACATCAGCGAAGAGCGTTACAAAGCGGGCGACATCAGTGAAGTCGACTACCTGAAAATCAAACTGCAATTGTTGCAATTCCAAAGCGACGTTTCGATGGCGCAACTGGCCAAGACCCAGGCGCTGGTGGGGTTGCGGCAACTCCTCGGCTACCAAACGGTACCGGAGGACTTCGATGTCACCAGCGATTTCGACTACAAACCGGTGGGCATGAAGCTCGAAGACCTGCAGGCCCAGGCTTTGCAAAACCGGCCGGACTATCGCGCGGCAGTTCTGGGAGTGACCGCGGCGAAGAGCCAGTACGAATTGGCCAAAGCGAACGGAAAAGTGGATATCACCGGCACGGCCGACTACGACCACGTGAGCGCCGTAAGCGCGGCCTCTTTTTTCGGCAGCCTGCAGATTCCGATTTTCAATCGCAACCAGGGCGAAATCGCGCGAACGAATTATGTGATTAACCAAGCCCAGGAGCTGCAGCTCGCGGCCAGTGACCAGGTCTTGAGCGACGTGCTGAACGCCTACGAAGGCGTGCGCGAGAACGATCAAATTATTACGCTCTACCGCGGCGGGTACCTCGACGCGTCGCAAAAGACCCGCGACATCACCGAATATTCCTACAAACGCGGTGCGGCCAGCCTGCTGGATTTTCTGGACGCGGAACGGAGTTATCGCGCAACACAACTCGCCTACCGGCAGTCGCTGGCGGCGTATTTGACGGCGGTGGAGCAGCTGCGCGAGGCGGTGGGAACGAGGAGCCTGCAATGATCAAAATCGTCGGCGGATTGGCGAGGCGACATCGGCGCGGGTTGCAACTGGGAATCGCCGCGGCTGTGGCGCTGGCTTTGACGGCGTGCAGCGCGGATCAACACGCGGGCGAGATGACTTCGTTCTCCTCGAAAGAAAGCAAAGGCCAAACTCCCGGACTGTTCACCATACCCGGCGATCAAATGTCGCATGTGCAGGTAGTGACCGTCGCGCCATCAAATCTGCCGCGGGTTCTGCGGCTGACCGGTGCGGTTTCCTACAACGCATTCAATACCACACCGGTGATTACCCAGGTGGGTGGCCCGGTGAGCCGACTGCTGGCAGTGCCGGGGCAGCGCGTGAAGAAGGGCCAATCGTTGCTGGAAGTCAGCAGCCCGGATTACTCCTTGCTGTATGCGTCGTACTTGAAGGCGCGCGACACCTATCGGGTAGCGGACAAGAATTACGACCGGGCAAAGGATCTGTACGAGCACCATGCTATCGCGGAACGCGATTTGCTGAGCGCGGAATCGGATCGAATTCAAGCGCAGGCGGATTTGAATGCGTCGCTTCTGGGATTGAAAATTCTGGGAATCCCGAAGCCGGAAGATCTGGAAAAATCGCCGACTGCGGAAATCCCTTTGTACGCGCCGATTGGCGGAGAAGTGGTGGAGCGCGACGTGGCTCCCGGGCAACTGCTGCAGGCGGGCGTGACCCAGGCTTTCATCATTTCGGACATGAGTTCCGTGTGGGTGCTGGCCAACATCTACCAGAGCGATCTGGCCGACGTGAAAGTCGGGGACGACGTCAGCGTGCAGACCGATTCTTACCCCGATGCGTTCCACGGGAAAATTTCGTTTATTTCGCCGGCGCTGGATCCGAATACGCGGACGCTGCAGGCGCGGATCGTGGTCGATAACCCCGGCGAAAAATTAAAAAACAATATGTATGTGACGGCCACGGTGAACGCCGGAACCACGCGCAACGCGATTGCGGTGCCGGATGCGGCGATCCTGCGCGACGACGAAAACCAGCCGTTCGTTTACGTCACTGCCGGCACGGATCAATTTGGCACGGCGTCCGGTGGAGATTGGACCCAGCGCGGGAGGCCAGACGCAAATCACCAAAGGGCTGGCGCCCGGCGATCAAGTGGTGGGTAACGGCGCGGTGTTTTTGCAATTTGCGAATTCGTTCCAGCAGTAACAAGGCGACTGCTCAAAAATGATTCATGGTCTAGTCCAATTCGCGCTGAAGCAGCGGTTCCTGGTCCTGATGCTGGTGGTGTTCATCACCGTCGGTGGCGCGATTTCGTTTCAACGCATGCCGGTGGATGCCTATCCGGACCTTTCGCCGCCGATGGTCGAGGTGATCACCCAGTGGCCGGGGCACGCCGCGGAAGAAGTGGAACGGCTGGTCACGCTTCCGACCGAAGTGGAAATGAACGGCGTGCCGAAGATGCTGATTCAGCGGTCGATTTCGTTGTACGGGCTGTCGGACGTGATTTTGACATTCGACGAAGACACCAACGATTATTTCGCGCGGCAGATTGTTTTTCAGCGGCTTAGCGAAGTCACCTATCCCACTGGAGTAACGCCGTCGCTCGCGCCCCTTTCCAGTCCGTCGGGCCTGGTTTATCGCTACGTGTTGGAATCCCCGGACCGCATCGCCGCAGGAATTGAAAACTTTTGAAGATTGGGTGATCGAGCGCGAATACAAGCAGGTGCGCGGGGTGGCCGATGATTCCGGATTTGGCGGCACGGTGATGCAGTATCAGGTGCTGCTCGATCCCGCGCGGCTCTACGGGTATCACATCACGGTGCCGCAGGTGCTGCAGCAACTATCGGTGAACAACGCGAATACCGGCGGCGGATTTTATTCGCAAGGCGGCCAATTTTATTATGTTCGCGGACTGGGACTGATCAAGGACGAAGCGGACATCGGCAGCGTGATCATCGGCTCGCAGAATGGCGTGCCGGTACATGTGCGCGACGTGGGTGACGTAGCGATCGGGCACGCGCCGCGGCTGGGCCAGTTTGGTTTCAACAAGAATGATGACGCGGTGGAAGGCGTCATCATGATGCTGCGCGGCGATCAAACGCAGAACGTACTAAAAGGCGTGGAAGCAAAAACCAAGGAACTGAACGAGCACATCCTGCCGCCGGACGTGAAGGTGCGGCCGTATTACGACCGCAGCGATCTGGTCAAGCTGACGATCGATACGGTCGAAGAAAACATGCTGCTGGGCATGACGCTGGTGCTGATCGTACTGATTTTCTTTCTGGTCAGCGTACGCGCCGCGGTGATTGTGGCGTTGACGATCCCGCTGGCGCTGCTGTTCTCGTTCATTTTCCTGCATGCGCATGACGTGGCGGCAAACCTGCTGTCCATTGGCGCGATCGATTTCGGAATCATCATCGACGGCACGCTGGTGATGGTCGAAAACATTTATCGCGAATTGGGTCTGCGCGAGGGCCAGGAATACAATCTGCAGGAAGTAATTCTGGCCGCCGCGAAAGATGTGGATCGGCCGATTTTTTATTCCGTCGCGGTGATTATCGCGGGTTATATCCCGATTTATGCGCTGAGCGGGCCTTCCGGAAAATTGTTTCACCCCATGGCGGATACCATGTCGGTCGCGCTGGTGGGGGCGCTGATTCTAACGCTGACCTTCGTGCCGGTGATGTGCTCGTACTGGTTCAAGAATGGCGTGCGCGAGAAACGCAATAAGGCGTTCGAGTGGGTCAAGGAGCGCTACGAAGGATATCTGACCTGGACCCTGGACCGGCCGAAGTTGACGATTTTGGTGGCCGCGCTGATTTTTGGCGCGACTCTTTTGCTGATTCCTTTCATCGGCGGGGAATTCATGCCGCATCTGGATGAAGGAGCGCTGTGGGTGCGGGCGACGATGCCCTACACCATTTCGTACGAGGAAGCGGCGAAACTGGCTCCGCAGATCCGCGAGATTTTGGGGAAGTATCCGCAAGTGATCGATGTGGGTTCGGAACTGGGGCGGCCGGATGACGGCACGGATCCGACCGGATTCTTCAATTGCGAATTTTACGTGGGATTGCAGCCTTATAAAGATTCGACCTGGAAGACGAGCAAGTTTCACACCAAGGCGGAATTAACGGAAGACATCCAGAAGCAGCTTTCCGCCTATCCGGGGGTGATTTTCAATTTCACCCAGCCGGCGGAAGACGCGGTGGACGAAGCCCTGACCGGATTGAAGAGCGCGTTGGCGGTAAAAATTTACGGCCCGGATCTGAATGTGCTGCAGGATAAGGCGCTGGAAATCAAACGGCGGTTGGCGCAGGTTCCGGGGTTCACGGAATTAACCGTAGTGCGCGAACTGGGTCAGCCCAGCCTGCTGGTGCAAGTCGATCGCGACAAGATTGCACGCTATGGAATCAACGTGGCCGACGTGGAAGGCGTGGTCCAAGCCGCGGTGGGCGGCCAAGCGGCGACGCAGGTCATTCAGGGCGAAAAGTTATTCGACCTGGTCGTGCGGATGCGCCCGCAATTCCGCGAAAATGCGCAGCAGATTGGAAATCTGCTGGTGGGCAGTCCGACCGGACAGCAGATTCCGCTGAGCGAATTGTCCGATATTCGCGAGGGGAGCGGGGCGTCGTTCATTTATCGCGAAAATAATTCGCGCTACATCGGCGTGCAGTACAGCATCGAAGGGCGCGACCTGGCCAGCGCGGTGGAGCAGGGGCAAAAGGCGATCGCGGAAGTCGAAAAGTCGTTACCGGTGGGCTACCGGTTGAGCTGGGGCGGGGAATACAGCGAGTTCGTGGAAGCGAAGAAGCAGATGCATGATCATCGGGCCGCTGGCGGTCTTGCTGATTTTCATGATTCTTTTCGCGCTTGTATGGAAATTTCAAATTCCCGGTAACGATCGCGCTGGGCGTGGTGATGACCGAGCCGGTGGGCGCGTTGATCGCGCTGAAGCTGACGCATACGCCGTTCAGCGTGTCGTCCGTGTTGGGTCTGCTGGCGCTGATGGGGGTCTCGGTAGAGACCGCCGTGATTCTGGTTTCGTACATCAACAAATTGCGGCTGGAACATAAGGACATTCGGACCGCGACGCGCGAAGCATCGTTGCTGAGGTTGCGGCCGATCATGATGACCGCGCTGGTGGCGTGTCTGGGCTTGCTGCCGGCCGCACTTTCCACGGGAATTGGTTCCGACACGCAGAAACCGTTCGCGATCGTGATCGTGGCGGGATTGATCTCGCGACTGGTTTTGGGATTTTTTGTGAATCCAGTGCTGTACGAACTGGTGGCGCGCGAGGGCGACGTATTGCAGGTGTGAGGATTTGAATTTGCACCGGTTGGTCGCCGGATGCATCCAAGGATTGCAGGAATTACAGAATTTTGAGATGAGAACACGCCTTACATCGCGACTACTGGCAGTGGCCCTGATCCTTTCGGTGGGCTTGTTTGCCATGCAGGCGGCCGGGCACTGGCACGGTCACGAATCGGACGAGCAACATTGCCAGGTCTGCCACGTCGGTCACGTCGCCGTGCCGCAGCCTGTGGCGCACATGAAATTGCTGGCGCCCGTTCCGGTCGCGCGGTTTGCGGCGGCCGACCAGAAAACGATTCTGGGCGAAACGCTTCGCACTCACCGAATTCCCCGCGCCCCTCCGGTTCAGCTTTAATCCCCTGACAACTTGCTTTTCTTTGGCGTCCGCCGTTTTGGTGGCAGACGCGCATTTCTCCATTCATTCATAAATTCTTCCACGCGGCGGGCGCTTTGGCGTCCCGGGCCGCCATTTATAGGAGAGAACGATCTATGCGAGTCTTACGCAAAATTCTGGGGGTCCTGTTTTTTGTGTTGCCGATTCTGGCCGGCGCGCCAGCCAGCCCGGCCCAAACCGGAAATTCATCGAACGTGCAAGGTACGATCACCGATCCATCAGGAGCGGTAGTGGCCAATGCGGAAGTCACCATGCACAACCCGGTCAGCGGGTTTGAACGTTCGGCAACTACCGACGCGTCCGGAAACTTCAGTTTTCCCAACGTGCCATTTAATCCGTACCACGTCTCGGTGAACGCGACTGGCTTCGCGCCGTTCGCACAGGACGTCGACGTGCGATCGTCGGTACCGGTCGAAATAAAGATCGCCTTACAGATCGCGGGAAGCTCGGCAACGGTGACGGTGGAGGGCGGGGCCGACCTGCTCGAGAACGATTCGACGTTCCACACCGACGTGGACCGCGCGCTATTCGAAAAACTTCCCCTGGAAAGCGCTTCATCGTCGGTCAGTTCACTGGTGACGCTGTCCACTCCTGGCGTGGCGGCGGACTCGAACGGGCTTTTTCACGGGCTTGGTGATCATGCGGAAAATTCTTTTTCGGTGGACGGCCAGCCCATCACCGACCAGCAAAGCAAAGTGTTCTCCAACCAAATTCCGCTCGATTCGATCCAGTCGCTGGAAGTGATTTCCGGCGCGCCGCCGGCGGAATTCGGGGACAAGACCAGCCTGGTGATTAAAGTCACCACACGATCAGGGCAGGGCGTGACCACGCCGCACGGCAGCATTACCGGATCCTACGGATCATTTGGAACCGCGGAAACCGGTTTCGACCTGGCGTACGGCGGCGAAAAATGGGGGAATTTCATCGCGGCTAGCGGATTGAATAGCGGGCGATTTCTCGATGGTCCGGAATTAACGGTGATGCACGACAAGGGCAACGAAGAAAACATTTTCGATCGAGTGGACTACCAATTGTCGACCGCGGATTCGGTGCATTTGAATCTGGGCTATACCCGTTCCTGGTTTCAAACGCCGAATTCATTCGATGCGCAACTCGCTACACCGTGGCTTGGGGTCGTGGTCAACAATGGCGGACTAGATCCCAATGGCAATGTGGTGGGGCCAACCGACCAGCGGTCGAAAATCGGAACGTTCAACATCGCGCCAACCTGGACGCATTTGATCAATTCGTCGACGGTGCTGACCCTCGGCGCATTCGTGCGCCGCGATCAGTTCGACTACTATCCCAGCAGCAATCCCTTCGCCGACCTGGGACCGTCCGACCTGCAGCAGGAAACGGCCGGCCAGTCGCGGAACCTTACCAACGCCGGGGTGCGTGGCGACGTTTCATGGGTCAAAGGAATTCACAACGTAAAAGCAGGAGTGACCTACGAGCAGACCATCCTCAATGAGGGCGACACGTTTGGAATCGTCGATCCGACGTTGAATGCGGTTTGTTTAAACGCGGACCTGACGCCGAACACGAATCCGAGCATAACGAGTCCTGCGCAGTGCATCGGCGGATTGCAACCCAACACCGGACAAGGATCAGTCGCGGCCTTTGTTCCGCTTCTCGGCTGCCTGGATTTGACGCGAACCGCGCCACTTCCCGTTAGCGATGGCTGCACCTCGGGTCAGGCGACCAGCACTGAATCCGTTTTCCGCGGACACGCCGACGTGAAGCAACTGGCGATGTACGTTCAGGACACCATCACCACCGGAAACTGGTCGTTCAACCTGGGAATTCGCGGCGATCTCTACAACGGGCTTTCGCATGCGACGCAGGCTGAGCCACGGTTGGGTGTGGCGTACAACATCAAATCGACGAATACGGTTTTGCGGGTGTCTTACGCGCGAACGCTCGAAACTCCTTTCAACGAAAATCTGGTTCTTTCCAGTCTGGGTTGCTTGAACCCGGAAGTGGGGGCGCTGTTCGCGCAGACCGGCGAAGGATGCGCGTCCGGAACCGCAACTCCGCTGCAACCCGGCTTTCGAAATGAATTTCACGCCGGATTTCAGCAGGCGTTTGGAAAATACCTAGTGGTCGACGGCGAGTACATCTGGAAGTACACGCACAACGCCTACGACTTCAGCATCCTGGGAGCCACACCGATCACCTTTCCGATCGAGTGGAATAATTCCAAAATCCCGGGCTATGCCATTCGCGCGAGCATGCCAAATGTTCACGGGATCACCGCCCTGGTGGTGATGTCCAGCGTCGCGGCGCGATTCTTCACGCCGCAAATTGGAGGAGTCGGCGCAGTACCGGCGGCGGTGGGGCCGTTCCGCATCGACCATGACGAACATTTCAATTCGACTGCTCACCTGCAATATCAACCGAAGAAGAATTCTCCGTGGATCGGATTCAACTGGCGCTATGACAGCGGTCTGGTGGCTGGCCCGGTGCCCTGCGACGGCGGGAATTGCGCCGGGATTCAGAATCCCGGGTTCGTCAGCGTCGCCGGGCTGTCGCCCGATCAACAATTTCAGGCAGGATTGTTTTGCGGCAGCGTTTTCGCGGCGCCGCCCAGCGCGACGAATCGAACCGGAACGTCGATCAGTCCCACCGGTTCCTGCCCGTCGTCACAGTACGGATCGATCTTTCTGCAGATTCCCAAACCCGGCACGGAGAACGATGACCACAATCCTCCGCGGGTGGCGGGACGCAGCCTGTTCGATCTGGCCGTAGGGGATGACAATCTGTTTCGCGGCGACCGTTACAAATGGAGCCTGCGCCTGCAGGCCATCAACGTGACCAACAAGGAAGCCGTATACAACTTCCTCTCGACGTTCAGCGGGACGCATTACGTAACCCCGCGAGCGTTGAGCGCCGAAGTCGGCTTCCACTTCTAAGAAACGGGAACGAGGTAAACGCGGAAGAGAAGCGGCGTTTACCTCGTTCTTCGAGCCTGGAGCCGGATCCGATAGAAGGGGCGAGAGAGTTACATAACTCTGACAAAACTCCAGTTGACACTAGTTTTCAACTAGCTTAGGCTCTTCCTCTCAGTTGATAACGAGTTTCAACTAGGAGCTGCCTTGTTCCGTCCTGTTTTCCGCGTCGCGGGCCTGCTGTTGTGCGTAGTGCTTGGTTTGTCGTTCGCCCGATCCACACCTGGAGGGGTCGGCGGGCGAATCTCCGGTACGGTGAAAGATGCCAGCGGCTCCGTAGTCCCCAAGGCCTCGGTATCGATAACCAACCCCGAGACGGGAACCCGCCAAACGCTTACCACCGACGAAAAAGGGGTTTTTGCATTTCTCGACGTACAGGTGGGCCGTTACGAACTGGAAATCGTCAGCAGCGGCTTCAAGCCCTACCAGCGCAAGGGCATTGTGATCGATGCGGACTCGGCGCTGCTGATCGATGCCGTGTTGGAAGTCGGCGGGAAAAACGAGACGGTCACGGTCGATGCCCATGCCGTCCAGGTAGAAACGTCCAGCACCCAGCTGGGTGAGGTGATCACCGGCCAGCAGATGACCGCCGTGCCGCTCAACGGACGGAGCTTTACGGACTTGCTGGCGCTGCAGCCCGGTGTGGCGCCGGAGACCGCGATTACGTCGTTGACGGTGCAGGATGTGGGCGCGGCGGCATTGTCTCCGTCCGGAAACCTGAATCCGGGAACGGTAGCGATCAATGGCCAGCGGGAATTTGCGAACAGTTTCATCGTGAATGGCAGCGACTCGGAAGAGGACGTGAATAACGGGACGGCCATCGTCCCCAACCTGGATTCGATCGCGGAATTCCGGATCCTGACTTCGAATTTCGACGCCGAGTATGGGGAATTCAGCGGCGGCCAGATCAACGTAGTGACCAAGAGCGGCAGCAACGACATTCATGGAGATGCGTTCGAGTTTCTGCGGAATACCAATCTGGATGCCCGGAATTATTTCTCAAATTCGCGCGGCCGATTCGATCAGAACCAGTTCGGCGGTACCTTGGGCGGCCCTATTCGCCGGAACAAGATTTTTTTCTTTGTCGATTATCAGGGAACGCGGCTGACCGAGGGAATCGACACGGGAGTCATTGGAGTCCCTTCGGAACTCGAGCGATCGGGGAATTTTTCGCAGGTTATGGGGCCCCCAGGGGATCCAATGAATCCGTTCACGACCACCGACGTTAATAACAACATTGTTCCGACGACGGTCAGCGGACCTTTCTTCGCGAGCCAGCTGGCCGGCAAACTGGGTTACGCGGTTACCTCTGGCGAGAAATACTTCTTTCCAGGTTGCACCGCGGCGAACTGTGTGTTTCCAGGCTTGATCATTCCGAAGAGCGTCTGGTCGACGCCCGCCCAAAATTTATTGCAGTACATCCCCGACCCCAACTCGAGCGCCGGTTTTTCCACTTCATCAGCTAACGAGCTGCTGCGCGATGACAAAGGTGCGATACGCCTGGATGGAAACTCCCGTTGGGGAATGCTCTCCGCTTACTATTTTCTCGATGATTTCTCGCTGAACAATCCATATCCGGTAGCACAGGGCGGCGCGAACGTGCCGGGCTTTAACGCCTTGAACGAGGGGCGGGCGCAACTCTTACAGCTGGGCGACACCAAACCTTTCGGTTCCACGGCCTTGAACGAATTTCACTTCAGCTATCTGCGAGATGCCATCAACCTGGGGCAGCAACAGGGCGGCGTAGGCGTCAGCCTGGCCTCGCAGGGATTTGTGGTGGGTCCGGGGACGCCAGGAATCGTGCCGCTGGCGCCGAAAGTCGAGGGCGTGGCCAGTGTCAGTTTGAACAGTTTCTCATTTGGGACGAACACCAATCAGCTGCTCCAAAAAAATAACACCTACCAGTTTCTGGACAATGTTTCGAAGGTGGTCGGAAATCATAACCTCAAGTTCGGGGGCGAATTCCACTGGGATCAGATCAATTCGTTTCCCATCGCGCAATTCAACGGCGCGTTTTTGTTTTTCGGCAGCGAGACGGGCGTCGACTTCGCGGACTATCTGCTGGGAATTCCCAGCCAATACAACCAGAGCCAGCTGCAACCATTTTATGGACGCAATAAATATCTGGGCCTGTATGGTCAGGACAGCTGGCGCATCACGTCCAATCTCACCCTGAATTACGGCGTGCGCTGGGACCGGATTGAGCCCTGGTACGAGAAATATAATCAGCTCGCGGTGTTCGAACCCGGCCGGCAATCGGTCGTGTTTCCTAACGCTCCGGAAGGCATGTTGTTCCCGACCGATCCGGGAGTTTCGCGGACGTTGGCGCCCCCGGGAAATCGAGATTTCTCGCCCCGCCTAGGAATAGCGTATTCGCCGACCGTCAGCGGCGACGGCTGGCTGAGCAAGATCATCGGCGGTCCGGGCCAAACCAGCATTCGCGCGAGCTTTGGTACATTCTATAGCGCGATTGAGGCGCTGACGATCGGAGTGTCGAGCGCGAATACGCCCTACGGGACGACCTACACCAGCCCCGCTCCGCCGCTTTTTGCCACGCCTTTCATTACGGCCGCAACCGGATTCGACAACGGACAAGCGTTCCCGGCCCAACTTGCGCCACTGGGCGCAACGCGCCGGCATCCGAATCCCAATGTCGATTTCACGCAGTTTGAGCCGATCAGCGGCATACCGGCTTATCCGACGACGAATCGAATTCCGTACACGGAAGAATATGCGTTGTCGCTGCAGCGCGCGCTGGGAGGAAATACAGTTTTGAGCGTCAATTATGTGGGCAACCAGGCGCATCGTTTGCCCGTGCTGATTGAAAATAATCCGGGGAATCCGGCCTTATGTTTGAGCTTGAGCACCAAGGCCGATGTAGCGCCGGGTACGCAGACCTGCGGAGCGTTCGGCGAAGACAGCGTTTACACCACGGCAGCAAATCAGACAGTTATGGGGACGCGCGCGCCATTCAGCTTTAATTTTGGCAGCAACACCAATCTGGCCACCATCGGCAATTCGAATTACAACGCGCTGCAAGTGATCCTGCACCGCACCAGCCGGCGACTCGATGTTCTGGCGGGGTACACCTTCAGCAAATCGCTCGACCAGTCTTCGAGCCTGGGTGAAGAAGTGAACCCGATCGATCCGGCGTTGAGCAAAGCGATATCTGCGTTCGACGTGAAACACAATTTTGTGGTGAGCTACTCTTACCAGATCCCGATCGAAAAGCTGTTCCGCGCCGAAAATCGCTGGACCAAGGGCTGGGCGCTCTCCGGCATCACGCATTTCAGCACCGGATTCCCCGTTACGTTGATTAACAACGGCGATAATTCATTGCTGGGGACGTCGCCGAACGGCGTTAATAATTTCGGAGTCGATGAACCGGACGTTGCGCCCGGGCCGTTGAATCTGAACAGCAACCCACGCAGCGGGCAATCCTATTTCAACACCGCGCTGTTCACGATAAATACGTTGGGCACCCCGGGAACGGCCAAGCGCCGGTATTTCTACGGCCCGGGAATGAACAATTTCGACATGGCGCTGCTCAAAGACGTGAAAGTGACCGAATCGAAAACACTGCAGTTCCGCCTCGAGGCTTTCAACGTGTTCAACCACACGCAGTTCTTTGGTCCGCTGTCAGTGGATGGGAATATCGGCGACCTGAGCACGACCTTTGGAAACGTGGTCAGCGCCGCTCCGCCGCGGCTGGTGCAGCTGGGATTCAAATTCCTGTTCTAAGTTTCGGTCATCCAGCTTCGCCCACGGGGACCTGGCTCTGGGACGGCTCCCTTCGAAAATTCCTGCTACAATTAAGTGCGGAATGGCCTGCGACGCAGGTGTCGTCGCGATGGTCTTTTGAACCAACACTGGATCCCAGGGAGTCCGCGTCGTCCTGCCCTTGTGCACGTCGATCGGTTTCGGCCGCTCGATAGCCTTAAAGCAGGCGCAGGGCACCCACCTATTCGTGGGGTTCAGGACCTAGCTGCGCACGGCGAAGTGGACCGCTCCGTGTTTCTGCGCATGGCATGCCGCCGAAAGGTTTAACACCCAAATGAAAATATTATTTATCGGCGACATCGTCGGGTCGCCTGGCCGGAAAATTGTCCACGATCGCCTGGCGGATATCATTTCGCAGCGCGGCGTGGACCTGTGCATCGCGAATGGGGAGAACTCCGCGTCCGGTTTTGGCATTACCCCGCGGCTGGCCGAAGAGATTTTCGCCGCCGGCGCGGAAGTGATCACTGGCGGCAACCACAGCTGGGATCGCAAAGAGATTTTTGATTTTCTGCCGCACGAACCGCGATTGATTCGTCCCGCGAATTTTCCCGAAGGGACGCCGGGCAAGGGCCACTACGTCGGCCAGGCCAAAAACGGCGTGCCGTACGCGGTCCTGAATTTGCAGGGGCGCACGTTCATGGCGCCGCTCGAGGATCCGTTTCGTACCGCGGAACGCGAGTTGGCAGCGTTACCCCCGGATGTAAAAGTAATCGTGGTGGACATGCACGCCGAAGCCACGTCCGAGAAGCAGTCGATGGGCTGGTTTCTCGACGGCCGAGTTTCGGCCGTGCTCGGAACGCACACGCACGTCACTACCGCGGACAACCGCGTTCTACCCAAGGGCACCGCTTACATTACCGATGTCGGCATGACCGGGCCGCACGATTCCGTTATCGGCATGGAAAAAGCACCGATCGTGCAGCGCTTTCTAGATTCGATGCCCAAGAAATTCGTGGTTGCGGAAAACGATATTCAGATGAATACGGTGCAGATTGACGTGGATGAGACCACCGGGCTGGCGCGCTCCATCGATCGCGTTAATTTCCGCCTGGACTAAGGAGTCGAGTCGCCCGTCGGTAGCGCGCCACGGTAGCGATGGCACCCTTCCTTGAACAAACCTTTCCGGTATCTGTGACGTTCGCACCTAAAATGTGGTTCCTTCCAACCCTGAAATCACCCGAAACATCCAATTAACCTTTTTGGAACTTTTTGGCACTCAAGCCCGCAATAGAAGTATCTGTGGGCCTTTCTGTTGTGGGGTGGAGGACCGTTTTCATGTCTCGGCTATCCGGGTTGGGGATACGTACTTTCCCCGGCGTAATTTTGCTTCTCTCATTTTTCGGCTGTCTTTATACATTACCTGTAAAAGCGCAATGGCTGGTCACGGGATATCCGTCCCGCGGGCGTGTGCTTCCGGAAATTACCGCCGGAGTGACCGCGATGAAACGCGATGCAGCGGGGCGCTATTACGTGTTGACCACTCCGGCGAGCACCATTTTGATTTTCAGTCCCGAAGGCAAGCCCGCCGGGCAAATACCGCAAGCCGGTTCGACCACGGGCAAGATTCAATTCGCCGTGGATTTCGACCTGGATCCGGACGGGCGCGTTTTTGTGGCGGACCGGGCGGCAAATGCCGTCGAGATATTTTCGCGCGAGGGCGTGCTGATCGCAAAAGTTCCGGTGTTCGCGCCCACCGGCGTCGTGGCTCTGCCTAATAATCAATTCGCCGTTTCGACCCTGCGGTCGAAGCGCCTGGTCGAAATTCGGGATGAAGAAGGCAAGCTGGTGCGCAGCTTTGGCGATCCGGCGGATGCAGGGATTACGCCGGACCCGAGCAAATTGCAGAATCTTGGAAGGGTTTCCGGCGACGGCGAGGGCGCTATTTATTTCGCGTTCGCGACTCTGCCGGATCCGCTGATCCGCAAGTTTGACCGGTACGGCTACGCCGGCGGCGACGCGCGGTTCGACGCCAGCCGTTACGCGCCGAACTTAAGTTCGTCGCCGGATGATCGCGTTCAGTTTGGATTCAATTACAGCGAGTCGAATTTTTCCGACTCCTACAATACCTGGGCGACCATTGGCAACAAGGGCGACATTCAGTTCGGCGGCGGGTTGTCTCCGGGTTTGTTCTCGCGTGGGGGAGGCAGCGGGCCGGCGACCTCGCAATCGGCGGCGGACAATATTCTGGCCACGGGATTGGCCGCGGGCCCAGGAGGTGGGGGCCCGGGTGGAATCGCCGGCGGCGGCATGGTATCCGCGCAAGGATCGTATCAGGGCGATTCGCTGCATGTGCATCTCGGAGGCCGTTCCTCCAAGTCGAAGCCCAATGGCAGCTCTTCGGGAACGTCCGCGTCCAGTGCGGCCGGCGCAAGCGATGCGAATCTGCAATTCAATGGTCAAGACTCATCGGCCGACGATCCGTTCGGGCCGCCTAATTCTGACGACGATTCAGCGCTGACTTATTTCAACGCCAACGCTCCAGCGTACGGCCCAGGAATTCGCGGGGGAGGAGGCGGCTACGGCGGAGGTGGAACGCTTGGTGGTGCGGGACTCTTCGGAGGTTTCGGGCGCTTCGGCGGCGGGGACGTCGCCGGCGGGATCGGCGGAGGCGGATTTTTCTCACGCGATCTTTCGCTCCAAACCACTCCGAATCTTTCCGAGACGAGTGCATCGAGTTTGAAGCCAACCGTTACGCCATCGAACGTGCTGACGGCGCCTACGGCCGGCGGCGCGAATCGTTTCGATGACCGGCGCTTTCACGGAGGCTTCGGCCGGGACATCTACAATTTCACCGGCACGGTGAAATTGAATCTCGACCATTTCGGCCCTCCGTCTGGCGAGAAGCCGGTAATCACCGCGGTCGGCGTCGATCCGGTGTCGCGGGATATCTGGGCCGCCATTGGCCGGGTGCTGGCCCACTTCGACCGGAATGGCGGGTATCTCGGTGAATACTACATTGTCACGCCCGAGGGGGCGCCGCTGCACGCCAGCGCCATCATCGTCGAAGGGAACCGCTTGATCATCGGTTCGGATTCGCGCGGCGTGTACGAATTCGCGCGCCCGGACCTGCGTGCTTCGGGTTCGTCGATCCCCGGCGCGACGACTGCTCCATCGCCTCCACAGGGGCTCTCTGGTTCGCGATCGCAATAACCACTTGCATCGCTCGCCGAATTTTCCAACTCGAAAAAAATTCGTCGGAGGAACAATCGAGATGGTTTCACTCATCCGTTCCGACAAGAAATTATTTTTTGCAAGCACAAAATGTATTGTGGAAAACTTGTGAATTATTTGTGGAGAGTGCGAGAGCAGCGCGCACAGTTTTCTCTTGCTACGGACGTTTCGTTTAGGCAGAATCCCGCCTCGCGTGTTTTACAGCAATTTAAGTCGCGATGTTTCATGACATGCCACAACGCGGGGGCGCGTTGCCGTAGTATCTGACCTGAAAGGCCAGACCAAAACATAACCGCTGGACCAGCGGTATTTTCCACAGCATTTCCACTTCGGTGGAAATCGCAAATAAGGGCTGACTCGCTCGATGAACCTTTGGGACAAGATACTCCAGCACACCGAGCGCCGCGTAAATCCGCATAGCTTCGCTACCTGGTTCCGCCCTACACGCCTGGACAAGATTGAGGGCGACCATTTGACCGTTCGCGTTCCAACACGCCTGTTTTGCAAGCGCCTGACGGAAACGTACGGGCAGCTGCTGCAAGCGGTGCTCACCGAAATCGGGAAACCGCAAACGCATTTGGAATTTGTCTGCGCCGAATCGGAACCCGTGCAGGTCGCCGCGCCGGTTAGCCCGCAGGCGAAGTTGGACTTCGACGCGGTCACGAATCAACTGAACGCGCGGTACACGTTCGATTCATTCATCGTCGGCGCTTCGAATCAATTCGCGCACGCCGCGGCGGTGGCTGTTGCGGAACAACCTTCCAAATCCTACAACCCGCTGTTTTTGTATGGCGGAGTGGGATTGGGCAAGACGCACTTGATGCAGGCCATCGGGCACACGCTCAAGCGCCGCAATCCCGCGCTGCGGCTTACCTACATCAGCGCCGAGAAATTCACCAATGAAGTAATCGCGTCGATTCGGTTCGAGCGCATGGCCGGATTCCGCGACCGGTTCCGGAACATGGACGTGCTGATGGTGGACGATATTCAGTTCATCGCCACCCGCGAACGGACTCAGGAAGAATTTTTTCACACGTTCAATGCGCTCTACGATCAGCAGAAGCAGATCGTCATTTCTTCCGATTGCCCGCCCAAGGAAATTTCCTCGATCGAAGAGCGCCTGCGCTCTCGCTTCGAGTGGGGTTTGATCGCCGACATTCAGCCGCCGGATCTGGAAACCAAGATCGCTATTCTGCAGAAGAGAGCGGAGAGCGAGCGGGTGCAGCTGCCCGATGACGTGGCGGAATATATCGCGCGGGCGATCAAGTCAAACATTCGAGAGCTGGAAGGCGCGCTAACGCGCTTGATGGCCTATGCGTCACTGACCGGCGCAACCGTCAACCTGGCGACGGCGCAGCAGGTGCTCAAGAACATCATCGACACCCAGGAAAAGAAAGTCACCATCGAGCAGATTCAGAAGCGGGTGGGCGAAGTATTTGGCTTGCGCGCGCAGGATTTGAAGGTGCGCAGCAACTCGCAGCAAATTGCCTTCCCGCGCCAGGTCGCCATGTTCGTGGTCAAGCAGCTGACCTCGGCTTCGCTACCGGAAATCGGGCGGCAATTCGGCGGAAAACACCACACCACCGTGCTGCACTCGATCAACAAAATCGAGAGCCAGCGGCTCACCGATAAAGATTTGAACAAAAAAATCAACAGGCTACTCGACTCATTCGGTTAGATTTAGCCGTAGTACTGTGCCCCACCTGAGAATCGCCCTGTGGACTCCCTGTGCAACGCTGCGGTCGAGCGTTTGGTGTGTGCTCATCGACCGCGTTGCTCACAGGCCGGACGGAATTTCCACAACGGGACGCGGGGTTCAACTGACTCCGCACGTTGGGCTTGAAGCATTTTGCGCGATTTCCACAGATGCGGCGACGGCGACGGGGTTTGTTATATATTTAAGTAGTTAAAGAAAAGCAGTACAGTAGCCGCAGCAAAAATCAACGCATGCACCGTGAGGATTGCCCCACATGGAATTCAGCGTAAAGCGATCGGATCTCCTGGACGAGCTCGAGATGACGCAGGGCGTCGTCGAGCGCAAGACGACCATCCCCATTCTTTCGAATCTACTGGTGGAAGCCAAGGGCAGCCGCCTGACCATCACAGCGACCGACCTGGAGCTGAGCATCCGGACCTCGTGCGATGCCAAAGTGAAAAAGGAAGGCGCCGGCACCATTCCAGCCAAGAAACTTTTTGAATTGTTGCGCCTGCTGCCCGAGGACGGAGAGATCAAATTCAAGCTACAGGAAAACCATTGGGTGCACATCACCAGCGACCGGCGTAATTACAAGCTGGTGGGGATGTCGAAAGATAATTTCCCGGCGCTGCCGGCGTTCCCGCACGCGATGGTGAAGATTCCGGCAAGCTTGCTGGCGGCCGCGATCGCCAAAACTACTTTCGCGATTTCATTGGAAGAATCCCGCTATACGCTGAATGGAGCGCTATTGGTACTGAAACCGGGGTCGCTGGCGATGGTAGCGACCGACGGGCATCGTCTGGCCATGGTCGAGACGGATCACAAGTTCGAGGGTTTCACCGCCGAGACCCGCGTGCTGGTTCCCAAGAAGGCCATGACCGAAATTCAGCGGCTAGTGGGAAAAGCCGGCGACGACGTCCAGGTCGAATTCGCGCAGGACGAAAGCCATTTATTTTTCCAGGTAGGCCGGCGTTTGCTGACATCTCGTAAACTGACCGGACAATTTCCGAATTACGAAGCCGTATTGCCGCGCGACGCGAACAAGACGCTAGCACTCGAAAGGATTGAACTGCAGAATGCGCTACGCCGGGTATCGCAACTCGCGGACCAGCGCTCGCATGCCGTAAAATTCATGCTCTCGAATGAAGGGCTCGAACTTTCGTCGTCGAGCCCCGAATACGGCGAAGCCAAAGAAGTAATCGAAAAGGAATACAAAGGCGACACCATCTCGATCGGATTTAACGCGCAGTATTTGCTCGATTTTCTGGCCGCTGCGGCCGATGGCCCGATCAGCTTTGAGTTGAAAGACGAACAGTCGGCCGGCCAACTTCGTCCCCTAGGCGACGAAGCCACGCGCTATCGTTATGTCGTAATGCCCATGCGCATTTGATCGTTAGCGCACCCCGATCGCCGGTAAAATCACTTAAAAAGCGAGCGAAATTGCCCGCCAAATCCACTACCTTGGACGTCAGTTCGCGAGTCCCATTTTGGCCCTTTACCCCTCTTTTGATGTGACTGTAAACTACTGATTTATATAGACATAATTACTATCTAAGCTTGGAGTTTGGCCTTGTGCAATTAGTATCGATTATGTAAAATCGATGTGTTCAAGGATCCTCCTGAACGGCACTACATTCGGCCCAAACTAGCCACGTTTTCGCGCGTCCGCGCCAGGATGCGCGTGGCCAAATCTGGACTGGATGTCCCCCTTTCCGCGGGGGAAAACGAAAAGCTCCGCCGTGTCTCACCGAAATTTCGGAATGGGACGGGATGGAGCCGCAACCCTTCGAGTCTCACCGGCGCCGCTGAGCGCCGTCGAATCATCGAGCAGCAATGCTGCGATTTTTCGAGCAAGCGAGACCAATGGGCAAGGCCAGTGTCGGCAAATCCACGCGACCGCCTTCCCGAGTTTTGGCTACACGCACGTGTCATCTGAGGAGAAGCACGACCCATGGCTGAAAAAGAAACTGCGGGCGGAAAAGCCGCCGGGCACAAGTACGACGCAACCTCCATCAAAGTTTTGGGCGGAATCGAAGCGGTCCGCAAACGTCCCGCGATGTATATCGGTTCGACCGGCGAGATGGGACTGCACCATCTGGTCTGGGAAGTCGTGGACAATTCGGTCGACGAAGCGATGGCGAACTTCGCTGACGAAATCAACGTCACAGTGCACGAGGACAACAGCGTCACGGTTGTCGACAACGGGCGCGGCATTCCGGTGGACATGCACGCCACGGAGAAAAAGCCTGCCGCCGAAGTGGTGATGACCGTGCTGCACGCCGGCGGAAAATTCGATAGCGACACCTACAAAGTTTCCGGCGGCTTGCACGGCGTCGGCGTTTCGGTGGTCAACGCGCTTTCCGACTGGCTGGAACTGGAAATCTGGCGCGATGGCGAAGTTTGGGAACAGTCCTACGAAAAAGGAATTCCCACCTCGAAGCTGAAGGCTTCCGGCAAAACGCGCAAAACCGGCACCAAGATTACGTTTCACGCCGATCCTTCCATTTTTACCACGATACGCGTACACCTACGACACGCTCGCGCAGCGCCTGCGCGAACTGGCCTTCCTGAACAAAGGCCTGAAAATCACGCTCGACGATGAGCGCAACGGCAAGAAAGCAGAATTTCGCTTCACCGGCGGCATCGCGGAATTCGTCAAGCATCTGAACAAGGGCAAAGGCGTGCTGCACGATTCGCCTATTGTACATCGAAGGAAAGCGCGATCAGGTGGAAGTGGAAATCGCGCTGCAGTACAACGACAGCTACGCCGAAAATGTTTTCGCCTTCGCCAATACCATCAACACCGTCGATGGCGGCACGCATCTTTCCGGTTTTCGTTCGGCTTTGACCCGCACCATCAACTACTACGCCAATTCGTTCGGCATGCTGAAGGAACAGAAGGACGAAGTCACCATCAATGGTGACGACGTGCGCGAAGGATTGGTCGCGGTCATCTCGGTAAAGCTTCCGCAACCCCAGTTTGAAGGCCAGACGAAAGGCAAGCTGAACAGCGACATCAAGGGTGTCGTCGAGCAGATGGTGAACGAGAAGCTTGGCGAATATTTCGACAAGCACTCATCCATCGCGCGCAAAATCATCGGCAAGTGCATTGATGCGGCGCGCGCGCGCGAAGCGGCGCGTAAAGCCCGCGAATTGACTCGCCGGAAATCGGCGCTGGATTCGAGCGGGTTGCCGGGCAAACTTTCCGATTGCCAGGAACGCGATCCGGAGCGTTGCGAGATTTTCCTGGTTGAGGGTGAATCCGCCGGCGGCTCCGCCAAGGGCGGCCGCGACCGCCGCTATCAGGCCATCTTGCCGCTCAAAGGCAAAATCCTCAACGTCGAGAAGGCCCGCTACGACAAGATGCTGGGGCACGAGGAAATTCGCTGCATCATCACCGCGCTGGGCACCGGAATCGGCAAGGATGATTTCGACGCGAACAAATTGCGCTACCACAAAGTAATCCTGATGACCGACGCGGACGTCGACGGCAGCCACATCCGCACGCTGCTGCTGACGTTCTTCTTCCGCCACATGCGCGAACTGATCGAGCGCGGGCACATTTATATCGCGCAGCCGCCGCTCTATCGTGTGAAGCGCGGAAAAATGGACCGCTACATCCGCGACGAAGCGCGAATTCGCGCGGGAAGTGATGAAGCGCGCCACCGAAGAACATTCGGTGAAGGGTAAGAACGGCAAGGCCATCGAAGGCGGCGACCTGACGACCTTCCTGCTGAATATTCAGGAATACGATCAGGTCGCAGCGAAGTTTGGGCGGCGCCTGCGAGAACCGAAGCTGGTCGAACTTCTGGCGGAAAGCGAACTGGATAAGAAGACGGACTTCGGCGACAAGAAAAAACTACAGGAACTGGCCAAGGCCATCGAAAAGTCGAAGCTGGACCTGGAAGCAAAGTTTATTTTCGACGAAGAGCATAGCTTGCATGAGCTGGTGCTGAAGAACGGAACTGAACGCCGCATCAATTGGGCGATGGCTTCCACCGCTGAATACAAGCGGCTGCGCACCCTGCACTCGGCAATCGCGGACCTGGACCGCGGCCCGTTCACCGTGGCGCACGGCAACGAAAAAGTGGTGAAGGAAGATTCCACGGGCGTGCTGAATTATGTGCTCGAGGACGCCAAGAAAGATTTCACCATCACCCGTTTCAAGGGTCTGGGCGAAATGAATCCCGAGCAACTTTGGAACACCACCATGAACGCGGAAGTACGCACGCTGCTGAAAGTGCGCCTGGAAGATGCGGTCGCCGCCGAAACGATTTTCTCGACGCTGATGGGCGAGAACGTGGAAGAGCGCCGCAAGTTCATCGAGGACAACGCGCTCGACGTGGTCAACCTGGACATTTAATCCGTTGAACTTTCAACTGGTCTGGAAAATTTTGCCGGGACTGCGCGGGCTGAGCTGCTCAGATTTTCGAGCGACCCCTACCGACGATCCCAATAACGAAAAGGGCGTGGCGTTCGAGTGTGCCACGCAGGTGAAGTGCGATGCGTTCATGCGCGAACTGGAAACGCATTTCGGCCCGCAACGATTTTCGAATAACGCTACCGCGTTTGAAACCGTAAAGGCCTATGTGGCAGGGCGGACTCTTTAAGAAATCGGCAGCACACAATTCAAGACGAGGGAAGAATGGCGGACGAACTGAATCAGTCGATTACTACTCCGGTTGATATCGAATCGGAAATGAAAAAGTCGTACCTGGATTACGCGATGAGCGTAATCATCGGCCGCGCCCTGCCCGATGTGCGCGACGGACTGAAGCCGGTGCATCGCCGCATTCTTTTCGGCATGTACGAGCTGGGCCTCACCTCCACCAAGTCCTACCGCAAATGCGCCAAGATCGTCGGCGAAGTCCTCGGCAAGTTCCATCCGCACGGCGACACTCCGGTGTACGACGCCCTCGTGCGCCTGGCGCAGGATTTCAACATGCGTTACCCGCTGGTCGACGGCCAGGGAAATTTCGGCTCCGTGGATGGCGATCCTCCGGCGGCGATGCGGTATACCGAAGCGCGTCTTTCGAAAATCGCCGAGGAAATGCTCGCGGACATCGAAAAGGAAACCGTCGACTTCGTTCCCAACTTCGACGAAAGCGAAAAAGAGCCGGTCGTTCTCCCCACGCGCATTCCGAATCTGCTGGTCAACGGATCGTCCGGAATCGCCGTCGGCATGGCCACAAACATTCCGCCGCACAACCTGAAGGAAATGGTGGAAGGCGCGATTCTACTGATCGAAGAGCCCGACGCCACCCTGAAAAAAGTGATGAAGCTGATCCCGGGCCCCGATTTTCCCACCGCCGGTTACATCTACGGCCGCGACGGAATCGAGCAGGCCTACAAAACCGGCCGCGGCTCGTTCCAGGTGCGCGCCAAGGCGGCCATCGAGCAGCGCGGCAAGGATCGCCAGGACATCGTCGTCACCGAATTGCCCTACCAGGTCAACAAAGCGCGCCTGATCGACCACATCGCCGAGCTGATCAACAACAAGAAGATCGAAGGCATGGCGGACATTCGCGACGAAAGCGACCGCGAGGGCATGCGCATCGTCATCGAAATCAAGCGCGACGAAGAGCCGCAAATCATTCTGCAACAACTCTTCAAACTGACCCAGATGCAGGAATCGTTCAGCATGATCCTGCTCTCCATCGTCGCCGGCCAGCCGCGCGAGCTGGGCTTGCTCGACCTGCTGCGCCTGTTCATCGAGCACCGCGTCGATGTGGTCCGCCGGCGCACGCAGTACGAATTGCGCAAAGCCGAAGAGCGCGAGCACATCTTGCTCGGCTACCAGATCGCGCTGGATTATCATCGACGAAGTGATCCGAGTCATCCGCGGATCTTCCAGCCGCGCCAACGCCCGCGAAAACCTGCACGGCTTCTTTTCGAACAAGTCGGTCGCGCTTGCCGAAGACGGCAAGGCGAGAAGCCTGGCCGGCGTAAAGCTCAGTAACAAAAAGTACGGGCATGGCCATCGGCAAGTCGGAGGCCTCAGCTATCCCGCAAATCGACGCCATCCTCGAACTGCAATTGCACCGCCTGACGCGGCTTTCCATTGACGACATTCTCGAGGAACTGAAAACGATTCGCGAGCGCATCGCGGAATTGCGCGAAATTCTGGCCAGCGAGAAAAAACTGAAAGCCGTGATCGTGGCCGAGCTGCGCGAAATTCTGAAAGCCTACGGCGACGAGCGCCGCACCCAAATCGTCGACCGCGTCGAGGAAATCAAGCTCGAAGACCTGATCAAAGACGAAGAAATGGCCATCACCGTCAGCCATGCCGGCTACGTAAAGCGCACTTCCGTTGACACCTACCGCCACCAATCCCGCGGCGGCAAAGGCCGCATTGGCGCCAAAACGCGCGAAGACGATTTCGTCGAGCACTTCTTCGTCGCGTCCGCGCACAGCTACATTTTGCTGTTCACCTCCAAGGGCCGCGTGTACTGGCTGAAGGTGTACGAAATTCCGGAAGCGGCGGCCGCGACGCGCGGCAAAGCCATCGGCAACCTGGTGCGCTTCCAGGAAAACGAAAAGCTCACCGCCGTGGTTCCGGCGCGCAACCTGGAAGAGGCCGACCGCTACGTATTCCTCGCCACCAAAAACGGCACGGTGAAGAAGACCGGGCTCGCGGAATTTTCCAATCCGCGTCCGTCCGGCATCATCGCCATCAATCTCGACGGCAGCGACGAACTGATCGGCGCGAAACTCACCGACGGCATGCAGATGATTTTCCTCGCCAGCCACGAAGGCCAGGCCATCCTGTTCCGCGAAACGGAAGTCCGCTCCATGGGACGCGCCGCCGGCGGCGTCAACGGCATGGATCTCGCGAAGGGCGATTTCGTGGTCAGCATGGACGCGGTGCAGCCCGACTTCGGAATCATCGAGAAGGAATACAAAACCGCACGCGAAATCTGGACGAGCTCGAAAGCGATCAGATTCGCGAATCGCTCACCTCGCTGATGCTCACCGTCGCCGAAAAAGGCTACGGCAAGCGCACGCCGCTCGCCGAATATCGCGTCACCTCGCGCGGCGGCAAGGGCGTCATCAATCTGAAATCCACCGACCGCAACGGCCCGGTGGTCGCGGCGCTGCAGGTTCGCGAAGATTCCGACGTGATGATCATCACCGGACACGGCAAAGTGATTCGCGTCCATTCCGGCGAAATCCGCGAAGCGGGGCGGTCAACCCAAGGCGTCCGCTTGCTGCGCCTTGATGAAGGCGACCGCATCGCCGCCGCCGCCTCAATCCTCGAAGAGGAAGAAACTGCCGCAGTGGTCGGCGAGAAACCCGAACCCGAAAAGAAGTAGGCGGGATATCCAAAGATATTTTTCTCTGGAGTCTCGATGGCCAAACGATTTGAGGACTGCGCGAATTGCGGAGGGATGATCCTCGGCGGCGGAAAGCGTGAGGGCGATTTGCGCTTCTGCTCGGTCGCTTGCCAGCGGTTTTATCACCAGCCGGGATTCTGCGATTCGTGCGTATCCCAGACGACGCCGGAACAAGTGGCCGGCACTTACGCGTTTCGGGGCCTTTTCGGCACGCGTTTATTGGGATTTGGCAAGCACTGCGACGCGTGCAACTCCATAATCAAACGCAAGTGGATTTGTGTAATTCTGCCGATATTCCCCTTCGGAGAGAGATACCGGATCTTGCAGTTGTCTCGACTTCGCTATCAGAGCCGAAAATTGAAATACGATCCGTCCTGAAAACAGAATCCTGCTGTCGAGTGACCCAATCATTCCGCCGGTGCGATGTAATAGCCGGGCCTGGCACGCACGGTTACGTTCTTGCGGTCCACTTCGACTTTTATTTCGTGGTAGCCCTCGGGATCTTCTCCTGACGGGCGATAGCTGATGGTGTATTGGGCGTGCAGCTCGCCGCCAATGGCATCCATCCCTTTTTCGATTGAGCGATCCCGCACCGGATTCAGGTGCAGGCCGCCGGTCGCTTTGCTGGCTACCGCGAGAGAATTGGTGGTCAGCGCATTCTTGCCCGTCTTCACCAGCCAAATCGCCAGGGCCAGCAGATCCGGATTTTCGTTCGATGTGTTCGGCGGCTCTTCGCGCGCAAGTCCGCCATCGCGGTGCTCAATCCAATCGAATAAATCGTTACGTTCGCCAGCTGCGCCTGGCGCAAGAACTTCGCCCAGCCGCGCCTCGCTGCCGGAATCCTGGGCTTCGCCCACCACCAGCATGACCCGCCGGCGCACCGCCGGCCGCTCCTCAGCATCGTAATTCCCCGCGCCATCGCGTCGTAGAGCAGCGAATCGTCAACGCCGATGGGCAAGATGTTCGATCGGTTTCGCGGATGCCGTCGGTATCGGTCGTGAATTTCGCGCGCAGTATCCACAGTGCTGTCGTAGCTGATGACCGCGGCTTCAGATGTTTGGGCCATCACCGTTTCGGTGAAAATAATTCCGGCACGCTTCATGGTGGGAAACATCGGCGCGATGTGGGAGCTGGCTTCCATGACCAGCACAATGGAAAGCGGATCGCCGCCCACATCGAAGTGATCGATTTTCTGCTCAGTTCCGTTGTCGTAAATCTTGAAAGTTCGGCTCCTTCAAATCGAAGACCATTTCGCCGGAAGAGTCGCTGACGATCACCGGCGTCGTAACTTGATTCACGCGCACCCGGATGGCGTGCTTGAGTTGTTCGGCGGGTGGCATCGGCTCCGGCGGTGCGCCAGGTTTGGGGTGCAGCGGGCCAGGGGGCGCGTCCTGCGCGCGCGCCGAAGGGGCAGCGGCGCCAAGGCCCAGAAGCAGCGCGATCATGGCTGCTCGGGTCAGGCGCGCGAAGCCGCGTTTACCGGCTGTAAAATAACGGTGCAGCAATGCGCTTTTCATACCGTGGTCATTCGCGGTGAACCGAGGCAGTGTATCTGATTCGTTCGCGCGAGCAGGCGTTGCTTAGGCAGCACTAGAAGTCGCGCGCGCCGCTGGCATTCGGCGGGAGTTCTCCTAGAATGTTAAGTTCGGGCCAGAGCGAAGAGGAGACGAAGTGAAGAAGCGCGCGCGAGTAAAGAAGCAGACGGGAAAGCGGCGGAAAAATGGAGTCAAAAGGTTGCCGATCCCGAAATTGATGTACCAGGACCCTTCGTTTATGGAGAGCCTGCCGGCCAGGCCCTTGCGGATTCTGGCGGAGTATCTCGATCCGCTGGCCCGGCTGCGCCAGGAAAATATCGGCGACACGATCGTCATGTTCGGTTCGGCGCGGGTGCAATCCCGCGAAAAAGCGCTAGCGCATTTACACGCGATCCAGGATAAAGCTCCGAAGAAACGCACGCCGGAATGGCGGACAAAAATCACCGCAGCGCGTTCCCTGGTGCACATGTCCCGCTACTACGAGGAAGCGCGCGAGCTCTCGCACCGGATTACCTCCTGGGCGATGACGCTGGGCAATGAGCCGCGCCGGTTCGTAATTTGCTCCGGAGGTGGGCCGGGCATCATGGAAGCGGCGAACCGCGGCGCGTCGGAAGCGGGTGGCCCCTCGGTGGGGCTTAGCATTCAGTTGCCGCACGAGCAATCTTCGAACCCATACATCTCGCCGGAACTGAATTTCTATTTCCATTATTTCTTCATGCGCAAACTGTGGTTCGCGCAAATGGCTAAGGCCTTGATCGTTTTTCCCGGCGGCTTCGGGACCATGGACGAGCTGTGGGAAATGCTGACGCTGTTACAAACCAACAAACTGTCGTCGCATCACTTGATTCTGATTTACGGCCGCGAATACTGGGACCAGGTGTTGAACTGGAGGCACCTGGTTCGCACCGGCATGATCAATGAACGGGAATACAAGATGCTGCAGTTCGCGGATTCGGTGGATGAGGCATTCGATCATGTGCGCCGGGATCTCGAAGCACATCACTTGATTCTCGACTCCGAGGGAGAACCTCCGAGACGTCCGCATCAATTGATTCCCAACGTGATGCGCCCCTGAGCAACTAGGTAAACCGCAGCGGGAATAAAAAAAGGCGGAAGGAGATGAACTCCTTCCGCCTTTTGCTTTCATTGCTCGGGACACTCACCGATGGCAATGAGGTACCGACGTTTATGGGTGGGCGTGATTAGTTGTTGGAAACCGGTTCCAGCTCGAAGACCGCCTTGAAGCGGCGGGTCTCATCCTGGTCGTGCAACAGCACTACGGGAGCAACCCGCAGTGAATTTTTGCAATCCCGGCAGGTTGCCGCTTCGCCCTGCAGATCCTGAACGAATCCGTCGGTGAAGTGATACTCGGCGCGCGGCCGGCGAGCGGCTTTGGTGCCTTTCGCTCCGCACTGGGGACAGGTGAATTCCACACGGTCTTCCAGCGGATCGCGATTGAGCGCAGCCCAGGCGGTATAGCGAACGCCGATCGTCTCTAAAGAATTTCTGCTCATGATGACTCCCCCTTCTGCCCAAAAACACTGCACTAAAATCTAAGAATCACTGCTGTTTAGACGCACGACACGTTCAAATCGATGCATCAATCGGTCGAAATTCGTAAGTATCGAGAGCGAGGCAGGTTAGCGTTTCGTTGGACTTAGTCGCGGTTGTTTGGATGGCGCGGCTGCATTAAACCGGGAACCGACTTCAAGTTGCGGTGTCTATCTTTGGTAAGAGTTCGCGAGCTCCGTAGCGCGCATTGAGGACCACCCACCAAGAGTAATTCGTAAGTTTGTGCAGCGGTGCGGAGGTGTGTGCATGAGCGAGATGGGAACCTTGTCAGGCTGCATCTTGGAGAACGATCCGGAAACACGGGGACGGGCGCTGCGGTTGCGCGGCAAGGCGCTGATCGCGTCCGTTGGCCTGGAAGCTGCGCTGATCTCGGCGGTTCTGATGTGGCCGCTACTCTCGCCGGGACTCTTGGGCGGCCGGCTGATCGTTACGCCCTTGCCGCCATTCAGCGGAGGGGGCGGTGAAATTGAAAGGCGACCGCGCAGCCTGCACCCGGTGACGGGAAAGAATGAAGCGCCCCGAGTGTGCCTGCTCTGTTCGCAGGAGGCGGCAGCGCCGGTGCATCCAAGGAATTCCGGCGAAGGGCGCGAAACCGCGGCCGGCGGAGCGCCCGATATCGGTTTGGGGCCTGCCGGCGACCTGAGTGGGCCAGTCATCCCGGGCGGTGATGGGAACAATCGCTTGCCGATCGAGATCAAGAAGCCCGAAGCGCCGCAGCACCTGGCGCCGCGTCCGATGAGCGAAGGCGTGATGGCGGCGGCACTGAGCTATAAAGTGCAGCCGGTTTATCCATGGATGGCGCGAAACATTCACGTTTCAGGCACGGTGCGGCTGCGCGCGATCATCGCCACCGACGGAAGAATTCGAGAACTCGAAGTGATTAATGGCAATGCGTTCTTGCAGGCGGCGGCTGTTGCCGCGGTGCGTCAGTGGCGCTATCGGCCGACGCTATTGAACGGAGTGGCGGTGGAAGTAGAAACGTTCATCACCGTGAATTTCGTGCTGGATCAACCCTGAGGCGAAGGGTGGACGAACCACCAGAGTTTTCTACAGCAGCGGTTCACCGGAATTCAGGGCGATCGCCTGACGCGTGGCGTCACGTAGGCGCACGATTTCGTGCCAGTCATCGCCCGCAGCGGGGTCAGGGGAAACTAGCGGTCCGAAGGTGACGGTGATTTTTCCGCGGCGAGGAAGGATGGTCTTGTCGCGCAGAATCTCCCGAGTGCCGTGCAAGGACACCGGGCAAATCGGGCGCTGGGTGTCGACGGCGGATTTGAATGCGCCCAACTGAAATGGGCGAATGCCGGCCATCGAGGTAAATGTTCCCTCCGGATAAATAACAATCGACTCGCCATTTTTCAGCGCCGCATTCACTTCTTCCGACTGGCGGATCCGCGCTTGGGGATCGCTGCGGTCAAATGACAATTGTCCGGTGCGCGCGGCCAGCGAGCTTATGAAAGGCATATTGCGCACTTCACCTTTCATAACGAATCGCACGTTGGGTGGCAGATATGCGAGCGTCACCAAGGTGTCGAGATAGCTGGCGTGATTGGGCGCAAAAATCCAAGGGCCGCTTTTTGCGAGCTGGTCAAGAATCTCGCCGCCTTGCAATTGAATCGGAACACGAGCCGCCCGCAGCATCCAACGTGCACCTCCGTGAACGAATTGCGCAGCGCGTTTCGGGTCACGCGTAAACGACACCAGGAGCCACAAAGGGAGCAGCACCGCAGAAAACGCTGCAAGCGCGTAGACCCCGTACAAAACCTCGAGCAGGCTCGTCACGGCGCTTTTCGTCCAAGCCCAGGTAGTAGGCACCGCGCTGCGCACGGCCAGCTTGGCAATTTGCATCGAAGGCGACTGCTGCTTCTTACCGAGCTTTCCTTCGAGGTACAGGCGGCGGGTGTCGCTCCGGCGCAATTTGCCGCTGGAAGTCTTAGGAATCGATTGCGGCCGCAGCAGTGCAATCACATCGGGCGGCATACCTAGCGCTTCGTCGACGGCACGCGATATCGCGCCTTCGATCTGTTTGGCATTCGCCACGTCGCGAATCTCCGCTGCGACGATCAGCCGTTCGGTCCCGGTGCGTTCGTCAGGCGCGCCAAAGGCCACCACACAGCCGGTGCGCACGCCTTTCACCCGGCCGACTATCTCTTCAATTTCGTGCGGATACAGATTGCGACCCGCTTTGATGATCACGTCCTTGGCGCGGCCGGTGATGTAGATTTCGCCTTCGCCCCAATAGGCCAGGTCGCCGGAATTCAGCCAATCCCCATCGCGCATCAATTCGCGGGTCGCTTCGGCGTTGCGGTAGTAACCGCTCGTGGCGGACGGGCTGCGGAACCAAAGCTGCCCTTCCTGGCGCTCGCCCAAATTGTGGCCATCGGCATCGACGATGCGAACCTCGACCGACGGCAACGGCTTGCCGGCGTTGACGAATTCCAGCGTAGCGGTCTCACCGGCGGGCGCGGGAATCGCGCTACCTCCCGATTCAAACGCAGCGCGCTCGATACGATCCACCTTGTAGCCGTCGCCGAGACGCGGGATGGAAATGGCGAGGGACACTTCCGCGAGGCCGTAGACCGCCATGAGCGCTTTGGGATTGAAGCCGTAAGGCGCGAAGCGCTTCGCGAAACGCTCGAGAGTTTCAGCGCGGACCGGTTCGGCTCCGTTCGTCGCAGCGCGCCAGCAGCTCAGATCCAGTCCTTCCAAATCTTTGTCGGCGATTTTTCTAATGCAAAGTTCATAGGCAAAATTCGGAGCAGGCGCAATAGTGGCTCGATGCTTTTGAATCGCGCGCAGCCAGCGCTCCGGCCGGCTCAGGAACGCCAGCGGCGACATCACGATCAACGGAATCCCGATGAACAGCGGAACGAACCAAGCGCCAATCAAGCCCATGTCGTGATACAGCGGCAGCCAGGAAACACAGGCGTCGTCCGGGCGAATTTCCAAGCCGGAAACGATGGCGTGAATGTTGGCAAGCAGGTTGGCGTGGGTCAGTACCACGCCTTTAGGATCGCCGGTAGAACCGGAGGTGTATTGCAGGAACGCTATGTCTTCAGCGCGGGCCTGATGCGACAGATTTTCGACCGGCCGCCATGGGGTCTTCGTGGACACTCCGATGGATGCGGATTCGGCTGGGGCGGATAATTTCTGCGCGTTGAGCACTTCGCGCAAACTCGGCACGCGGGGTTTCAGGAGCTTGGCCAGATTTTCGGCCTGGCGCCAGGTAATCAGAAATTGCGTTTCGGCATTGCGCAAAATGTTGGCCTGGCGAGTGGCGTATTCCGCGATGCGGTCGGCGCGAAACGGCGGATAAATCGGGACGGGAATGCCGCCGGCCAGCAAAATGCCGGCGAAGCTGTAGAAAAATTCCGCGCAGGTCGGCAACATGATCGCGACGGTCTGGCCGGGTTCGAGGCCGCGGCGGCGAAGTTCCAGCGCCACGATCGAAGCGTGTTCGTACAAATCGCCAAAGGTAATCGTCCGGAGTTGGTCGTCTTCCTCGTAAACCTGGACATGGACGCGATGGGGTTCGCCGCGTCCGCGCAGGCGGATAATTTCGGTAAGCGTCGCTGCCTGGTGAATTTGTTCCTGGACGTCGGGGCGCGCGCGCGCCGGAGCGGCGCTGGCGCCGGCTCCAGTAGAAGCGGTGGTCCGCGAAAAGTCGGCAGCTATCAACGGGCGCGCTATTTCGGTACCACCACTGGCACTGGCGGCGGATTCCTGGGCGAGAACCGCGTCAATTAAATCTTGAACCGTATCGGCTTCGGCGACCACTCGATCCGACAGGCGCACACCGCAGGCATCGCCCAGCCGCAGCATCAATTCCACGCGCTCCAGGCTGCCCAGGCCGAGCTCCCGCTCCAAGTGCGCTCTGGGACCTCTCCCCTCGAGTTCTTCCAAGCCCCGCGTCCCGCCCAGCTCGACGAGCAACTGACGCACCGACGCCAGTGCTTGCGCTTCTACGGCGTGTCTCCGCTCGAGTTTTGTTCCAGTGGCGCTCACAGAATCGGCGGGGAGTCGTTCGTCGCGCGGACATCAGGCGCGTTCACACACGGTCGTCACCGCTGGGCCGAGCCTAGCACCGCCGCCCGCTTCGTTCAATGTTCCAGGCCAGCAGACCGGCGGGAGTTTCACAGCGAAGGTGCCGCGAAGCGCGCCAGAGGTACCTTCGTACCGGGACCAAATGAACCGAGTGGCCTATCGACCCCGCCGAACGCAAAAGGCACGCTATGAATGTATTCGAGGCCGCCCCCAAGCGCTTCGAATGTCTGCACCTCCATCACCCCATGCCCACGAGCGGCCGGAACCCCCACCGGCCGCTCATTTTTTTTGCCTTTACGCCGCGCCAAATCACAGCCTCCGGAAGGCACGACAAATTTGTTACGGATGAACACAGATCTGCGGCGAGCGGAAAAGGTCGCACGTTAGATTGGAAGACTTGCGGTAACTATCGCCGGGGGCCCGGACGATACATTCCTACGGGGCGAGTGCGCGCGCGAAACCTGGGCATCAAGGGCGGTGGGACGCTGTGCAGCGGGGCGCCACACTGGTTGCAGCATTCCTGCGGAGTATCGCGCAGGCGCAGCCACTGGCCGCGGGCCGTGCAGTGAGGATTCAGGCATTGAACTGTTCCGCCCGCCAGGGTGTGCATCGCAGCCTCCGTCGTGCAGCAGCAACGCGCCGGAAATATCGCGTTAATGAGCGGAATTCTGCGCCAGCAGCCCTAGTGAGTCAAGAAAAATATCCACTATTAGTAGGGGTGTCTATCCCGGCGGCCGCGAAAGGGATTCGCGCTAAGCGCAGCAGGCGGACCTTCGATTTGGGAAAAGCTCAATCGCGATTGACTGGGGGATTATTCTGCGGCGAAGCCTTCAGCAGCGTTTCCAATTCGGCCAGTTTCTTTTCGGCTTCGTCGATGGCTTGTTGTTTGTCCGCAATCTTGGCCTGCTCGTCGGTGAGCTTTCGAGCGCCGGCGCGGTCGTTGGCATAATCCGGCTTGCTGTAATACATCTGCGAATCGAGGACCTGGGTCCGCTGCATGAGGTCGAGATCGGTTTTCATGCTCGCGATACTTTCTTTGGCACTGGAAATTTGGGCCTGAATTTTCGCATCCAGATCGGCTTGATTCGGCGCTGGGCCGGCAGCCGGCGCTGCGGGATTGGCTCCGCCGGCGGCACCATCCGGCGAAGCGCCTGCTATTCCATCAGGAGCCACTGCGGGATTCGCACCGTCGGCGACCGCGTCATTCGATCCCACTACGCTGATTTCGTGGCCAGCCTTCGGAATGCTGTCGTTGTCCCAGACGCGCGGCGTCTTAGATTGGTCCTTCTTGCTGTCCTGGGCGCGTTTGGCGGCGGCAGCGAGGGGATCTGACGTGGATTGCCCCGATGATTGTGCGGAGAGAGCACCGGCGGAAAAAACCACCAGGATTCCCAGACCCAACCCATAGGTGAATTTTGCGGATTTCATCTGCGCCTCCCCAATGACATATCGGTATGGGTCCATATTAGCCGCCACAGCGCGGTCATGGCGAACGGCGTCAGCCGACGCACCCAAAAAGGCACCTGTACGCTACGGCAGTTCGCGACATTTTCGCCGCGGCACAGACCCCGGGAGATCAGACTAACCCCTTGTGCGTTAAGCCGTTGCTCGGCATACTCTCCGCAACTTTTATCGACAACGCAAGATTCGTACTTGGGAGGCGGTATGAAAATCGCATTGAGAATCGGGCTCTTCTTGTTTCTCGCGCTGCCCGGAATGGGGTCCGCCTTCGGCGCGCGCCAAATCCCAGCGCCCTCGACCCTCTTGGCCAGCGCCACGCCGAACCAAGTTCAAACTGCGACGCCGGAAAACTCAACATCGCCAACTCCTGCAACGGCAGCGGAACAGGCGCAAGAGCCGGAAACGAAGAAGGTGACGGCCTACACCCTGCCGCCCGAAAAGTACACGAAAGCCGTCGCGCTCGGCCAGTTCCATTTTCGTTTCAATCTCATCAGCTTTTTTTACGGACTGCTCGTTCTGTGGATTATTTTGCGTTTTGGTTTCGCGCCAAAATATCGCGACTGGGCGGAAAAGGTTTCGGGCAAATTGGGGCTTCAGGTGCTCGTGTTCGCGCCGCTGTTTCTGATCACTATGGCGGTGCTGGGCTTGCCATCGGACATCTGGGCCTACCTTACTGAAAAGCAATATGGGCTGAACATTCAGGGCTGGGGGTCGTGGTTCTGGGATTGGACCAAAGGCCAGCTGATCGGCATCGTGCTGGGTTTCATATTGATCTGGATTCTCTACACCGTGATCCGCAAAAGTCCGCGACGCTGGTGGTTTTATTTCTGGCTGGTCTCGATGCCGATCGCCGCCATGCTGGTATTTCTGCAGCCCGTGATCATCGATCCGATGTTTCACAAATTCGAACCGCTGCAACAGAAGGATCCGGTGTTGACCGCGAGCCTGGAGAAGATGGTTCAGCGCGCGGGAGAAAATATTCCTCCCGAACGAATGTTCTGGATGGGCGCAGGCGAAAAAACCACCGAGCTTAACGCGTACGTGACCGGGATCGGCGCGTCGAAAAGAATTGTGGTGTGGGACAACACCATCGCGAAGATGACTACGCCCCAGATCGTTTTCGTCGCCGGCCACGAAATGGGGCACTACGTTCTCAATCACATCTGGAAGGGACTGGCCTTCGCGTTTGTGCTGCTGTTCATCTTGTTTTATCTGGCTTACCGGACGATCGGCTGGCTCCTCGAACGATGGGGAGCGGCGTGGGGCATTCGCGGTGTCGGAGATCTCGCGTCGCTCCCGGCCTTGCTGGTGCTTTTATCCATTTTTGGATTCATCGCCGGGCCAATCAGCAGCGCGTTCAGCCGGCATGACGAGCACCAGGCCGATCAGTACGGCCTGGAAGTCACGCATGGGTTGACACCCGATTCGTCGCAAGTTGCCGCGCAAGCATTTCAAGTTTTGGGAGAAGTGGACCTTTCGAATCCCGAGCCGAACCCGGTCGACGTGGTGATGTTCTATTCACACCCGGCTATTCCGGATCGCATACGTTTTGCGCTGACCTACGACCCGTGGTCCAAGGGCGAGCAGGCGGAGTGGGTGAAGTAGAAAATTTACGGCCGGGCGTGGACGGTCATTTTGATTCCATATTTCGCGCGCAGCGTCACCAGCGGCTCCGGCACCACCGGATGTCCCGGCACCAATTTGAATCGGAACTGCTGCGCGACTCGGGCTATGACGAGTCCAAGTTCGAGTAGCGCGAATCCCTGGCCGATGCAGCGGCGCGGTCCATCGCCAAACGGAAAATAAGCGCCGGCGGGCAGCCGATTCTCCAGCCCATCCAACCAACGCTCCGGCCGAAACGCTTCCGGCTCGTCGAAATACCGCGCATCGCGATGCATCACCCACTGCGACATCATGAACGTAGTATCGACGGGGAAATCGTAGCCGCCGATGGTGCAGGGCGCGATGGATGTACGCGCAATCGTGTACGCCGCAGGATAAAGCCGCAAAACTTCGCTGATCACAGCTTGCAAATATGGAAGACGCTCGAGATCGGCGACCTGTGGCGCGCGCCCGCCAAGTACCGCACGCAATTCCTCATACAGCCGCGCTTCTGCTTCCGGATTTTCGCTGAGCAAATACCAAGTCCAGGAAAGTGTTAGCGCGGTGGTCTCATGTCCAGCCAGGAACAGCGTCATGGTTTCGTCGCGTAACTGCTTGGGCGTCATCTGCGTGCCGTCTTCGTCCATCGCGCTCATCAACATGGCCAGCAAATCGTTGTGCGCATTGGGTGCGCCGGAAGCTTCTTCCTTCTGGCGTTCGGCGATGATCCGGTACACCAGCGAATCGAGAAATTCGGTTTCCCGTTGTGCTCGGCGGTTGTTCGGCGTCGGCCAGCTTTCCGGGATTTTCAAAGGCGAACGCGCTTTGCGCAGCGAATAACGCATCAGAAAACCGAGCGAATGTCCCACGTTAGCGGCTTCGCCCGATAACGTGGTGCCAAAAAGCGTGCGCACCGCGATGTCCAGAGTCATCGCCATCATTTCCTGGGCCATGTCCCGCACTTCGCCGTCGCGCCAGGGCTTGGAATGTTTGTCGGCGCATTCCACCATCGTCGCGCCATACTCCACGATCCGGCTGCGATGAAAAGCGGGCTGCGCCAGGCGCCGCTGCCGGCGCCAGAAATCACCTTCACTGATCAGCAAGCCCTGCCCCAGCAGGCGTTCGGTCACGTCCTTGGTCAGCGTGCTCTTGTGAAATTTCGCATGCTGCACGATGGAAACCTGCTCAATGTATTCCGGAAGGTTCAGCAGGATTCGATACTGTTTGAAGACGCGGATGCAGACGATATCGCCGTATTGGCGAGCCAGGCGCATTAGCGTGGCCAAAGGGTCGCGCAACACCTGAAAAGCGAGCCCGAATAGCGGTGTGCCCCGGGGTCCGGGCGGCAGGCGAATTGGAGTTTCGGTAGTCGCCATCGAGACGCAGATCTTTCCTTTCGCCCCTTAGCGCGGAAGGTCCTATGGATGATACGTTTCCGTACCCCGCTTTGCTTCATAAAACGTGCAGCCTGGCGGTACCTTGCTGAATCCAATCCTGCAGCAACGGGCCAAATCTATTTTTATTGTGCAATCGATGCGGGTAAGATACGCATCGCGCGCCGGGCGGGTAAGGGGATGTCGGTGGAAGTCGAACAACCAGATTGGCTGCTGCAAATCGAAGGCATTCTCGAGAGCTTGAACGAAGGTGTGCTCATTACCGACGAGTGCCAGGCCATCGTGTTCGCGAATTCCAATCTGGAAGAGATGAGCGGCGTTCCCGGGAAGAATTCGTCGGCTTGGATATTTACAACGTGTATTCCAAAGACGAAGCCGATTTCATCGTTACGCAGCGCGAGCGCAATGTCCGCGACGGCAACAACCGCTTCGAATTTGTTCTGCCGCGCAAAGACGGAACGCGTTTGCCGGTCATCATCAGCGCGCGAGTCGTCGAAGACCCCGAAGGCCGCCACTATTCGATCGTCACCTTCACTGACATTTCCGATGTCAAACGCGCCGAGCAGGAATTGCGCAACGCGAACCGGGAACTCGAAGAGCGCCACCAGGAAATCCAGGAAGACCTGACCCTGGCCGCGCGCGTGCAGCAGAGCCTGGCGCCCAAATCGCTTGTCTGGGGCGGCGTGAACGTCGAGACTTTCTATCATCCCGGTGCGCACCATCGGCGGAGATTTCGGATTGGTCAGCGCGCTGGACGAAGACCACTTGAATCTGCTGGTCTGCGACGTTTCCGGCCACGGCATCGGCTCGGCGCTGGTCGCCAATCGCATTTATACCGAAATGATGACGCAGCTCCGCTCCGGTGCGGGCCTGGACGTCATGCTGCGCCACTTGAATCGCTTCGTGATGCACAACATCGGCAGCTCGGTTTTCTTTTTCACCGTGGCCGCGGCGCGCATCGACCGCGGAGGCCGCCGCATGGTTTTCGCCGGCGCCGGCCATCCTCCGGGAATGATCGTGCGCGACGGAGAAGAACCGCGCCTGCTGGAATCGCGCAGCATGGTCCTGGGCGCTCTGCCCGAAGCGGTGGATGCGGAAGCCACCCTCGATGTGGATTTGGAGAAGGGCGATCGCGTGGTGCTCTATACCGATGGAATCACCGATGTTTTCGATGCGCACGGCGAAATGCTCGGCGTCGAAGGCGTACAAAAATTCGTCCGCGAAACTTCCTTGCTGCCTTTCAATCAGATGAAGCAAGGCATCCTCGATCGGGTTGCCGAATGGCGCGAAGGACCGCCGACGGACGACGTTTCGCTGGTCCTTGTGGAAGTGTAAACGGCCTGGCCGCTGTGCTAGGTTCCGTTCACGCGCAAAAATCTTTTCTTACCCACGCGCAGCGCCAGCATGTCCCCGGGCTTCAGCAGGATCGTTCGCTTTATATCCTTCTCGATTTCGCCATTCACTTCCACCGCGCCTGCTTTATCAATCGTTCCGCTTCGCTGCGGGACGACGCCAGGCCCGTCTCAGTCAGCACCAGATGCAGCGGGCGCGTGCCCCAGGCAATTTCATCTCCGGCATGTCTGTTGGGGCTTTGCGGTCGCGGTAAACCATCTGGAATTCGTCGGAAGCTTCGCGCGCGGCCTCCTCGCCATGAAATCCGGCCACGATCGTGTGCGCCATTTGCATTTTCGCGTCCATCGGATGCAGCACGCCCATGCTGACTTCTTCGCGCAGCCGCACAATGACAGGGCTGCCGAAATCCGTGAGCAATTCGTAGTACGACCACATCAGCTGGTCGGAAACCGACATTAATTTCCCGAACATCTGCCCTGGCGGATCGGTGATCCCGATGTAATTTCCCAGGCTCTTGGACATTTTCCGTTCGCCGTCGAGACCCACCAGAATCGGCATGGTCATGATGACCTGCGCCGGCAAGCCATACTCGCGCTGGATTTCGCGATGCACCAGCAGATTAAATTTCTGTTCCGTGGCGCCGAGCTCCACATCAGACTTCAGCGAAACAGCATCGTAGGCCGTGAGCAGCGGGTACAACAATTCGTGCACGGAAATCGGCAGGTTGGAATCGAGCCGCGAGCGGAAATCTTCGCGCTCCAACATTCGCGCCAGCCGGTAGTGCGCGCAGAGCTGCACCACTTCCTGGCTGGTCAGTTTTCCAAGCCATTCATTGTTGTAACGAACTTCGGTCTTGCCTTTGTCCAGATATCTTGAAAACCTGCTGCAGGTAGGTTTCCGCATTCTGGTCCACCTGCTCGCGATTCAGTGGCGGCCGCGTCTCGGATTGTCCGGTAGGATCGCCGATCATCGCCGAGAAATCGCCGATGAGAAAAATCGCGGTGTGGCCCATATCCTGAAACTCCTTCAGTTTTCGCAACACCACGGTGTGGCCCAGATGAATATCCGGCGCGGTGGGGTCGACACCCAGGTACACCCGCAGCGGTTTTCCGCTCTTGCATGATTGCTCGAGCTTGGTCTTCAACTCCTCTTCGCGAATAATTTCCGCCGTGCCCTTTTTCAGGTACGCGAGCTGCTCGTCCACCGGCTTGAATTTTGACGACCCCAAGTTGTTCTCCAGATTCTCTACGGCTGGACCAGCACGCGCCGCCCTTCCATACGATACCGCCCTTCCAGCACAATCCTCACCGCTTCCGTGTAGATGCGGTGCTCCTGCCGCAATATGCGCTCAGACAGCATTTCCGGCGTGTCGGAATCCTCAACCGGGACGCAGGCCTGCATCACGATCGGGCCGGCGTCGAGGTTCTCATCCACAAAATGCACCGTGCAGCCCGCAAATTTCGCGCCGTGCTCGATGGCCTGGCGCTGCGACTCCAATCCGGGAAAGGCGGGAAGCAGCGAAGGATGTATATTCAGAATGCGTTGGGGAAAGGCCGCTACGAAATGCGGCGAAAGAAGCCGCATGTATCCCGCCAGGCAAACCAGATCTACTTTTTTCTCCTGCAACGCGGAGACCACCAGCCGATCGTAAGGCTCGCGCTCCAGCCCTTTCGACGGAATTACCTGCGTGGTCAGTCCACGAGTGCGCGCCTTTTCGATTCCGGGGGCGCCTTCGCGATTACTCAGAACAATCGCGATTTCCGCGTTCGGCAGGCGTCCGGCGTCGATGCTATCGGCCAACGCCTCGAAATTCGAGCCGCGTCCTGAAAGTAAGACGCCGATTCGTTTTTTCATGACGCCCGAAATTAGCACAGTTCCAAAGCGCGGCAAAACGCGAGCGGCTCTAAATTTGTTCGCAGTGAATGTGAAACTCGATGGCGTGGTACGCGGAGTGGTAGGACTCGTCGTGGAATCTAAAGTCCCAGCTGTCCGGTGTAGTTCACCCGGGGTTTGCCGCGCAGGGCGCGTTCGATGCGGCCGATCAGATAGAATTTCTCGCGGCGACGCTTCAATTCGGATTCGACGCGCGCAACATTCGCCGCCGGAACCACCAGAATCATCCCAACGCCCATATTGAAGGTCTGCAGCAATTCGTCGCGCTCGATTTTTCCCAGGCGCGCCAGATAACGAAACACCGGCAGCACCGGCCACGACCCCAGGTCGATTACCGCCTGTACGTTCGCGGGGAGCGCGCGCGGCAGATTGCCGGTGATGCCGCCGCCGGTAATGTGCGCCATCGACGTGACCCAACCCTTGGCCATAATGTTTCTCAGCAAAGGCCAGTACGGCCGGTGAGGTTTCAGCAGCTCGGCGCCGATTTTGTTGCTCACGTCAGCGACGTAGGTATCCGGCTTGAGTTTGGCTTCGCCAAAGATCAGTTTGCGTGCCAGCGAATATCCGTTAGTGTGCAGCCCACTCGAAGGAAGCGCGATCAGTGCGTCGCCTGGGCGCACGCGCCGCGGGTCGAGTCGCATTTTTTCTTCGACCGCGCCGACGATAAACCCGGCCAGATCGTATTCGCCGGGTGCATAGAAATCCGGCATCTCGGCGGTCTCGCCGCCGATCAATGAGCAGCCCGCGTGTTTCGCTGCCCGGCTCATGCCGTCGATCACCTGCTCAATGATGGTGGTATCGAGTTTTCCCATGGCGAGGTAATCGAGGAAGAAAAGCGGCTCGGCGCCCTGGGTGAGAATGTCGTTGACGCAATGATTCAGAATGTCCGCGCCCACGCCGGAGTGAATCCCGGTAGCAAACGCGATTTTCAATTTGGTGCCCACGCCGTCCGCGCTGGATACCAGAATCGGATTGCGCCAGCGTTTGCGATCCAGCTGGAACAGCGCGCCGAAGCCGCCAATCGGCGCGAGCACGCCACGTCGAAAAGTTCTTCCAGCCATAGCCGCAATGCGCCGCTTGGCCTGATCCGCGACGGTGATATTTACGCCTGCATCGGCATAGCTTCATCTGATCAGTTCTGCTTTCCGGAGAGATTTGGACTGTGCCGCGGATTCGTCGCCGCGAACCTAAAAGAGATGGAACAAGCGCTTCCAGCGAATTTCGCCTGGATGGATCAACGCGCTGAGATACGTGCTGAATCGTTCGCCGACGTGCCCCGGTTCCCACACTTCTTCCGGCGCGTCGATGGACATATAAATCAAGACCGGCGTGCCGATGATATTTTCGCGTGGCACAAATCCCCAGTAACGGCTGTCGTTCGAATTGTCGCGGTTGTCGCCCATCATGAAATATTGGCCGGCGGAACCACCAATTCGCCGTTCACACTGTCTTTGTACTCGTGCCCATTCGGATTGTTCGCATGTGGCATTCGCGCCGGGAAATTCTCCCGGAATCGGCGCGATGTGCAGGCGTGCTCGCTCAGCGCCTTGACCATTCACGAAAACCTCGCCCTGCTACGATTTCAATGCGTGTCGCCGGGCACGCCCAATGCAGCGCTTGATGAAATCCGGGAAACCCTGCTCGGGCAACGGCGCGCGAAATACGATGATCTGCTGCCGCTTCGGTTCGCGCCACAGCGGCACGTGCCAGGCGGTGAAAGGAATTCCCGCGTCGTAGCCGATGCGGCTGACGATCAAGTGATCGCCGATCAGCACGGTGTGCTCCATCGAGCCGCTGGGAATCACCCGCGCCTGCACTAGCGTGCCTTCGATGAAGAGGAAAGCCATGATGACCCAGAACCAGGAGACGACTTCGCGCCACACCTTGTCGCCAGTCGTAGCGGGTGCCGGTGCCGGGGTTTCGATGGGCTGCTCGACCGCGATCGCGTCAGCGTCAGCTTTCACGATGAGCCTCCACTTCCAGTTGGACCAGCTCGGTCGGATAGCTGCCGGTGTAGCACGAAGTGCAGAAATTTCCTTTGGTGTCTTGCACCGCAGCGCGCAGCGAGGGGAGCGAGACGTAGCCCAGCGAATCCGCCGCCAGATATTTCCGAATTTCCTCGACGGAATTATTCGCCGCGATCAGTTCTTCGCGCCGCGGCGTGTCCACGCCGTAATAACAGGGCGAAATCGTCGGCGGGCAACTGATGCGCACATGCACTTCGGTAGCCCCGGCGTCGCGCACCAGTCGCACGATCTTGCGGCTGGTGGTGCCGCGCACGATCGAATCGTCCACCAGAATCACCCGCTTTCCCTCGATCATTCGACGTATCGGGTTCAGTTTCAGCTTCACGCCAAAATCGCGGATGGCCTGGCTCGGGCTCGATGAAAGTGCGGCCCACGTAGTGGTTGCGAATCAGCCCCATGCGAAACGGAATTCCGGATTCCGCCGCGTAGCCGATCGGCTGCCGGCACGCCCGAATCGGGCACCGGCACCACAATGTCCGCTTCCACCGGATGTTCTTGCGCCAGCAAACGGCCCAAGCGTTCGCGCGTTTCGTTCACCGGGCTTGCCAAACACGACGCTGTCCGGCCGCGAAAAATAAACATGCTCGAAAATGCAATACTGGTTTGGCTTTTCCGGCGCGAAGCGGATCGATTCCAGGCCACCGCGTGAAATGCGGACCATTTCGCCCGGCTCCACGTCGCGCACGTATTCGGCGTCGATCAAATCGAACGCGCAAGTCTCCGAAGCCGCCACCCAGGAGCCGTCGAGACGCCCAATCGCCAGCGGACGGAAACCGCGCGGATCGCGAATCGCGAAAATCTCGTCGGGAGTCAGCAGCAGCAGCGAATATGCGCCTTCCACCTGGTTCAACGCGTCGGCAATGGCGCCGGAAAGATTTCGCGCGTTGCTGCGCGCGATCAGGTGAACGATCACTTCGGTGTCGCTGGTGGTCTGGAAAATCGATCCGCGATGCTCCAGTTTTTTGCGCAGTTCGATCGCGTTGGTCAGGTTGCCGTTGTGGCCCAGCGCGAGTTTGCCCTTATTGCAGTCGATCACCACTGGCTGCGCGTTGGTCAGCACCGTGTCGCCCGCGGTGGAATAGCGGGTGTGGCCGATCGCGGATTCGCCGGGCAATTTGGTGATCACCGCCGGCGTGAAAATTTCCTGCACGTGGCCCATCGATTTGTGAACGTGCAACTGCACGCCATCGGACGAGGCGATGCCGGCTGATTCCTGCCCGCGATGCTGCAGCGCGTACAGTCCCAGATAGGTCATTTTCGCGGCTTCGGCGTGGCCAAAAATCCCGAACACGCCGCAATGATCGTGAAAATGATCGTCTTCGATGTTGTGCGTTTTGCAGCTCATTCGATTTCGATCGCTTTTTGCAGAGAGTCGCTCCAGAGTTGCTGGAAAGATTCGACAGAGCCTTGTATCACGGGAGAGCCACTATATTGGATGCGAAATTCGCTGCGGACGACTGTGCCGATGGACTGCACTGACACCTTATATTGTGCCGCAATCTGATTGACGCGGGCAAGCGAAGCGGCTCCGGCGGTGACCACCGCGCGCGCTCCACGTTCGCCGAATAGCGCCGATTCCGCAGGTTCGCCGGGCGCTGCGCCGGAAATCGTTACGTCCGCAGAAAGGCCGTCGGTGTCGAAACAGGATTCCGCCAGCGTGACTGCCAAGCCGCCATCGCTGATGTCATGCGCGGACGAAATCGCGCGCTCGCTGGCCAGTTTCACCAGGCAATCGATCAGCCGCTTCTCCGCCGCGAGATCAATCGCCGGCGGCGCGCCCGCGACGACTCCTTGGATTGTCTTGGCGTATTCGCTCGAGGCGAATTCGCTCGCCGATGGTCTGCGGCGGGCGCTGCGACATCACCAGGCTTTCCATCCAGCAATAAAATTGCGTCGCCGTCGTTGCGGAATGCCGAGCCAAGCGCATTGCCGGCATCTTCCAGCAATCCCAGCACGCCGAGAATCGGCGTGGGATAAATCGGCTTGCCCAGCGTTTCATTGTAGAAACTGACGTTGCCGCCGGTGATCGGAGTTTCGAGGCGCGGCATGCTTCGGCGATCCCGTCGATCGCTTCAGTGAATTGCCACATCACTTCCGGCTTTTCCGGATTGCCGAAATTCAGGCAGTTCGTTGCGGCAATCGGCAGCGCGCCGGAGCAGGCCACGTTGCGCGCCGCTTCCGCCACCGCGTGCATCGCGCCCAGACGCGGCGCAAGAAAGCCCCAGCGCCCGTTGCCGTCGGTCGCCAGCGCCAGGGCGCGCTTCGATTCTTTCAGCCGCAGCACCGCCGCGTCACCCGCTCCCGGACCAAACGCGCGTGTTGGTGCGCACCATCGAATCATATTGGCCAGTCACCCATTTTTTCGACGCAATCGTCGGAGAGGCCAGCAGCTTGCGGAAATTGTCCGTGAGGTCCGCGCCGGCCGCGGCAAATTTGAATCGCGCAGCGTGTGCCGCGGCATCGCTCGCGTTCGGGGCAGCCGCTTTCGCAATCGGCCGCTCGTAGCGCGGTCCCTCTTCGGCGATGGCGTGCGCCGGAATTTCGGCGGCAACCGCGCCGTGATTCAGCACGCGCAAATTTCCGTCGTTCGGTGACTCTGCCGATTTCCACCGCGTCGAGTCCCCACTTGTGGAACACGTCGAAGACTTCGCGCTCGCGGCCGCGCTCCGCCACCAGCAGCATGCGCTCCTGCGATTCGCTCAGCATCATTTCGTACGGCGTCATGCCCGGTTTCGCGTTGCGGCACCCGCGCCAGATCGATTTCAATTCCCAGCGCCGCCGCGCGAGGCCATCTCGGAACTGGAGCTGGTCAGCCCCGCCGCGCCCATATCCTGAATCGCGACGACCGCGCCGGTGCGCATGGCTTCGAGGCAGGCTTCCAGCAGAAGTTTTTCCATGAACGGATCGCCCACTTGCACGTTCGGGCGCTTCTGCTGCGACTCTTCGCTGAATTCCGCGGAGGCCAGCAAGCGATGCGCCGTGAATTCCGTCGCGTCCCGTTTTCGCGCCGACGTAAATCACCGGATTGCCCGCGCCGCTGTGCTTTCGCGAAAAATAATTCTTCGCGCCGGCGATGCCCAGCGCCAGCGCGTTCACCAGCGGATTATTCGAGTAGCACGGCTCGAACACGATTTCGCCGCCCACTGTCGGCACGCCGAAACAATTTCCGTAAAATCCGATGCCGCGAATCACGCCATCCAGAATGTGCCGGTTGCGCGCGATTTCTTCCGCCGTGGCATTTCCCGCACCCGGCCCCGCGGTGATCGGGCCGAAACGCAGCGAATCGAGCACGGCAATCGGCCGCGCGCCCATGGTGAAAATATCGCGCAGAATCCCGCCCACGCCGGTCGCCGCGCCCTGAAACGGTTCGACGAAGCTCGGATGATTGTGCGATTCGATCTTGAATACGGCCACCAGGCCGTCGCCGATATCCACCACGCCCGCATTCTCTCCCGGGCCCTGCACCACGTGCGTGCCCGTGCGTCGGCAGGCGTTTCAGATGCACGCGCGATGATTTGTAGGAGCAGTGCTCGCTCCACATCACGCTGAAAATCCCCAGTTCGGTGATATTCGGATCGCGTCCCAGAATTTTCTGGATGCGCGCGTATTCGTCAGGAGTTAAGCCGTGTTCGGCGGCGATTTGTGGAGTGACCTTGATTTCGGTATCGATCATTTTGGTCTGGAAAAAGAAAAAACTAGACGCGAACAGCGGTCGGGATGTTTTGTGGCGCGTGTTCCGGATTCTCCGCGGATTTTCCGGCTAGCGTTTGCACCATGGAGCGAAGAATCACCAGGCCGTCCGCCGAACCGAGCGGCGATTCCACGGCGCGTTCCGGATGCGGCATCAAGCCCAGCACGTTTCGTTCGCGGTTGCAGATTCCGGCGATGGCTTCGAGCGAGCCGTTCGGATTCGCTTCGCGATCGCCGGGAGTCGCATCGTGGCCGTCGGGTGTGACGTAATGAAAAATAATCTGATTATTGCGTTCGAGTTCGTCCAGGGCAGCCGGCTCACAGAAATAATTTCCGTCATTGTGCGCGATGGGAATTTTCAGCACTTGCCCCTTTTGCGCGGCGCACGTGAATGGCGTGTCCGTGACTTCGACGCGAATATGAACGTGGCGGCAAAGATAGCGCAGGCCCGTGTTGCGCATCATCGCGCCGGGCAGCAAGCCTGCTTCGAGCAAAATTTGAAAACCGTTGCAGATGCCCAGGACCAAGCCGCCGGAGCGCGCGAACCGGTCCACCGATTTCATTACCGGAGAGAAACGGGCAATCGCGCCGGTACGGAGATAGTCGCCAAACGCGAAACCGCCAGGCAGAATGATGGCATCGCAGCCCGCGAGGTCTTCGGATTGGTGCCAGATAAATTCGACGGGCTGGCCGATGACCGTGCGGATCGCCTGAAAGGCGTCATCGTCGCAATTGGAACCGGGAAACTGGACCACTCCAAATTTCATTGGCAGGAATCTCCCTGCTCATATTTTAGCACATCAGAATTTCGTCTCGCGATTTTCGCCGCCAGCCGAATCAGCGTTTTGCCGCAGCTTCTTGCATCGACTTGGACCTATCGAATACCCTTGCACCGCTCCTCACACCACGATCCATGCCGAAATCGAATCGACGCGCGTTTCTTAAGAACTCCGCTTGGGCCGGGGCTGGCGTGGTCACGGGCGCGGTGGCTCTGAACCAGCTGTCACCACGAATCTGGCCCGTTGAGATGCGTTTCGAGCCCAATCATAGCTACTGGGCTCAAAATCAGCCGACGCCCAATCCGGCCCTCGCGGAAGATATCGACGCGGACGTGGCCATCATCGGCGCTGGTTTTACCGGCCTTTCCACCGCCTATTTCGTTCGCCAGAATTCGCCTTCGAAATCCGTGGTGGTGCTCGAAGCCATGGGCTGCGGGAACGGCGCATCAGGCCGAAATGGCGCGATGCTCCTGAACATGACCGCCGACCGTTACATGAACCTGAGTTCCGACCCGGGGATGGATAAGAAAATCTACGAGCTCACCTCCGAAAATATTCGGTTTCTGAAGTCGTTACCCGCGGCGACCGGCGTGGACTTCGAAATCGATACGAACGGTTCGCTGCAAGTCTTGAATACCGCGTCAGACGTTGCGGACTGCAAGGCATACGTGGGAAAAGCCCACTCCATGGGCATTCCCGTCGAATATTGGGACCAAGAGAAGACAGCTGCGGCGATTGGAACACGAGTCTATGAGGGCGCGTTTTACGATCCGAACAGCGGTCAGCTCCATCCGATGAAGCTGGTACATGCCTTTAAGTCGCTTGCTGAAACTGGCGGCGCCCGAATTTATGAGAATACCCGGGTAACACGGATTGAAGCGGACGTCATTCATCGGATTTCGACATCAAGCGGACGCACGGTTCGCGCCAAGTCGTTGGTTTTGGCGACCAATGCGTACACTTCGCGGCTCGGCTATTTTCGCAACCGCGTCGCGCCCATCCACAATTATGTGGGAATCACGGCTCCACTGCCCGATGCGACTTTGCAGCAGATCGGTTGGCGCGAACGCATTCCGTTCTCCGACAGCCGAACGCTGGTGCACTATCTGGGGCTCACCCGCGACAATCGCATCCACATCGGAGGAGGAATTTCCGACTATTCGTTTAACGATGGCGTGCGCGATTTGCCGCAACGCACTTCGCGGTTTGCCGGGCTACAGCAGGAATTAGTCCGGATTTTCCCCGGACTGGCCGGGATTTCGTTCGAAACCAACTGGAGCGGCCTGGTTGATTGCTCGATCGACTTTTCGCCGTCGGTCGGCTGCACGGGGAAATTCAAGAATATTTTCTACGGACTCGGCTATAGCGGCCACGGCGTGAACATGACCTCGCTTTTCGGACGGATCATCGCGGACCTGGAACGCGGCGCGGGCGACATCTGGACGGATTTTCCGTTCGTGAATCACAACCTCTTTTATTTGCCCAACGAGCCGTTTCGCTGGCTTGGCGCGCAAGCTTCCATGGCGTATTACCGAATGACGAAGTAAAAAACCTACCGGCCGCGGCGCCTTCCCGACTTTCGCGTCTTCGCTCGCCGTTTCGGTTTCGCGGCGCGCTGAAGTTCGCGCCTTCGTTTCGCCGCCCAGCCACGCTTGATACTTTGCCTCCCGCGCGCGATCGCCAGCGCATCAGCCGGGACATTTTCGGTGATCGTCGATCCCGCCGCCACGTAAGCTCCCGCGCCGATGCGCACCGGCGCAACCAGGGCGCTATCGCTGCCGATGAAAACGCGGTCGCCAATGGAAGTGTGGTGCTTCCCTACACCGTCGTAGTTGCAGGTGATTGTTCCAGCGCCAATGTTTGCCTCACGGCCGATCGTGGCGTCCCCGAGGTAGGTCAGGTGTCCAGCTTTCGCGCCCTCATGAACCACCGAATTTTTCACTTCGACAAAATTTCCGATGTGAACACCGGCGCGAATATCCGATCCGGGGCGCAGTCGAGCAAAAGGCCCAATCGAAGCGTGGGCGGCAAGCCGGCTGGAATGAACTGTGGAGTGAGCTTCGATAACCACATCATCGCCAAGCCGCGCGTTGTTGAGGATACTGCCGGTACGGATCAGGCAACGCGCACCAATACGTGTATCGCCTAGAAGCTGCACGCCCGGCTCGATCACGGTATCGGTACCGACCACGACTTCGGGATCGATTACCACCGTTTCGGGCAGATAAATCGTGGCGCCGGCGTCCATCATCGCCGCGGCTTTTCGCGCGCGAAAAATACGGTCAATATCGGCAAGCCCCGCTCGAGTGTTGCAGCCCAGAATTTCGTTGGGATCCGGAGCGATTTGGGCCAGCACGCGTTCGTTGCGCTCGCGCAGCAGAGCAATCGCGTCGGTGAGATAAAGTTCTCGATGGGCGTTGTTCGGGCGCAGCGCGTTCAAGCAGGGCCAAAGCTTGGCGAGCGTAAAGCAATAAATGCTGGAATTGACTTCGCGGATAGCGCGCTGTTCCGGCGAAGCTGCTTTTTCCTCGACGATGGCCTGCACCCGGCCTTCCGAATCTCGAACGACGCGGCCGTAATCCGTCGGGTCGCTCAGTTCTGCGCTGAGAATCGTCGCCGCTGCTTCGCCGCGCCGGTGGGTATCGAGAAGAGCAGCGAGTGTTTCGGGCCGCAGCAACGGCGCATCGCCCGGAACGACAATGACTACTTTTGCGGACCTGCGAATTTTTCGTCGCGCAATTTGTAGTGCGTGACCGGTCCCGCGCTGCGGCTGCTGCAGTACGGTTTCGGCACCCAGCGCTTCGGCCACGGCGCTGACTTCCGCGGCCTGATGACCGACCACGGCAAGCAATTGCGCGGGCTTCAGCGGCTGGCAGGCGCGCACCACATGTTCGATGAGCGGTCGTCCGCCGGCGCGATGCAAGACCTTCGCGAGTTCGGAACGCATGCGCGTGCCTTTTCCGGCAGCGAGAATCACAATTGCGGCATCTTTAGCGGCCATATTGCTCACATTGTCGCTTCCTCACCTGCCTTTAGCAAACGAATCGCGGAAGGGCGTTGTCAGCCCGGCGGACGCCAAACTGGCTCTTTGCGCCAGCTTACGGAAAGGCTATATTCCGCACGGGAAGCGGAGGTGAATCATGTTTTGTCCACGCTGTGGCACGGCAAATCCAGACCAGGCGAAATATTGTGCTGGCTGCGGCGATCCCCTCGCCGTTGATCGTCCGGCGGGAACTGTTTCCGATGCAACTGTTCCGCCGACGGCAGCGGCGCAGGCCATCGTCGGAAAGCCTCCCACCAGTGGGAAGGCTATCGCCAGTCTGGTCTGCGGGATTTTTGGGTTTTTCCTGGGCTCGATTGCCGCGGTGATTTTGGGCCACATGGCCCTTTCGGAGATTCGCAAGTCCGCGGGTCGGCTTCGTGGCGCGGGAATCGCCACGGCTGGCTTGGTGCTGGGATACCTCGGGATCGCGGTTATTCCGCTGATTCTGATTATCGCGGCGATTGCGATTCCGAATTTATTGCGCGCGCGGATCGCAGCGAACGAAGCTTCCGCGGTCGGCACCCTGCGCGTCATCGATAGTGGGGCTTTTACCTACGCGACCGAATATGGGAATGGATTTCCTGCCAGTTTTGAAGTGCTGGGCGGTCCCGGCGGTGCGCTGACCTGCGATCAAGCTGGTCTGGTGGATGGCACGCTGGTGAGAACCCACCAAAAATCCGGCTACGTTTTTACTTACACGCCGAAACTGCCCGACGACGGGCCGCCTCCGGCCGTTTCGGCAGCCGCTCAAGCGAAGGGGTGCACGTCCGCCGGAGTTCCGGCTTTTGAACTTACTGCCGAACCCATACAGCAAGAGTCGAGCGGTCGAAGAAGATTCTTCACGGACCAGACGGGCGTGATCCGCTACTCGACCGAGGGCATAGCCACCGCTGATAGCCCCCCACTGCAGTGAGCCGTAAGGGGATTCGAACGCTAAAAACGGATAGCGTTCTTGCCTCCCATACGTCATTTTCTGTGCGTCCGCATTGACTAGAAACCTGATTCGACACGAGCCGCGAAGTGCACATTCTCGATAATCCAATCTGGGCCTCGCTGACTACTCGACAAGCGCACCTCGCGGAAGGTGACGACCTCGCGCGACGCTACCCGCCCGAAGTGACTGCACTAGCCGGCGTAAAAAATCATGGGGCACACGCCTTCGCTGCGCTGGCCCGGATCACCAAAGGAGATGTCGCGGCCTTATTTTGCTACCAGCCGGTCTCGATTCCTTCGGGTTGGAAAACAATTCACACGTCCAATCTGGTTCAAATGGTTTGCGAAGCGCCGCACCTGGAATCCGATAGCGACGTGGTCATCGATGAATTATCGGCGGCTGATAGTCGTGAGATGGTGGCGCTCACCAAGCTGACGAATCCCGGGCCATTCGGCACGCGCACCCAGGAGTTAGGACTTTACCTGGGAATTCACCAGCAGGGACGACTGGCTGCAATGGCCGGCGAACGGCAGAAACTGCCGGGATACACTGAAGTGAGCGCGGTGTGCACCCATCCCGATTTTCAGGGCCGTGGATATGCGCGAATTCTGATCTCGGCGATTGCGCAAAAAATTGTCGAGCGCGGCGAAATTCCGATGCTACATGTGCGGGAAGATAACGTGGGAGCCATTCGCGTGTACGAGAAACTCGGATTCAAGACGCGGGCGATTTTTCCGTTTTTCGTTTTGCGTTACGAACAAGCCGAAGCCCGGGCGAGCTAACCCGGACCCGACTTGCTCACGTGTTCAATGTCTCGGAACTAACCGGCAGCAGCTCGGGAGCTGCCGAATCGCTTTTCTCCGTCGTTTCCGTCCACAATGTGCGATCGGCCAGCAAGCGCGTCACGAGTTGGGTATGCAAGGCGTGACCGGCCTTATGCGCGACGATGCGCGCCTTTAGCGGACGTCCCACCAGCGCCAGGTCCCCAATTAAATCCAGAGCTTTGTGGCGCCCGAACTCGTCCGGAAATCGCAGCGGACCGTTGAGGATGCTGTCTTGGTCCAAGACAATCGCGTTTTCGATCGAGCCGCCGCGGATCAAACCCATGGCTTGCAGTCCGGAAAAATCTTTCATAAATCCAAAAGTACGCGCCGGCGCCAGCTCGCGGCTGAACGATTCGCGATCGACCACCATTTCCACTTCCTGCGGCCCTACCGCGGGGTGAGCGTAGTCCACGAAACAGTGCACTCGAAATTCGTCGGCGGGATAGATTCCGATGCGGCGGTCGCCGTCGGAAAATTCCAAAGGCTTTACCACCCGGATGTAGCGGCGCTGGCGGCGAAGTTTTCGAGTCCCGGCCTGCACCAGCAATTCGATAAACGGTTTCGACGAGCCATCGAGAATCGGCAGCTCGAGCGCATCGATTTCGACATAAACATTGTCGACACCACAGGAGTACAGCGCGGCAAGCAGATGCTCGGTGGTCGATAACAAAACGCCCTGACGCATCAGGCTGGTCGCATAACTGACCCGCGCCACGTTGCGGACGTGCGCTTCGATCTCGAAATTGTCGAGGTCGACGCGACGAAAGACAATTCCGGTATCGGCCGGCGCCGGAACCAGCCGCAGGTTGCTGCGGACAGCCGTGTGGAGGCCGACTCCCGCAGTTTCAACGGGGCGTTGAATTGTGAGTTGGTAAGACATTCGCCAGGAGCAGACCATGAGTGCAAGCTGGTTGCCAGACACAGTCTATCGTTATGTAATGTAATCAACAACTTAAGGGCAGGCCAAGTTCTTATTTTGGGGTGATGTTGTATGAATACAACAAAGACACGTTAACGTGTGACTTTTAATGAAGTTGCGGGGAGTAGAGACTATGCCGAAACACTGATATGCGCTACGTCAGCGGTTGACTTCGGGGATTGATTCGTCGCCGCCACGTATGACGAAGAACCGGATGCACTTACGGCGACTGAAGCGGTAGGAGTTGGCACGGCGGCGCTGGACGGTCCCTCTGACGCTGAGCCCGTAGTGGAAGCGGACGGTGACTGGAAGTATTGTTCCAAGGCCGCGGGATTGTTTGCGAGGCGAATCAATTCCACGCGCCGAATCAGGCTGACGCTTTCTGGATTGATGCCCAGCTGTTGAAGAGTGCGATCCAGCTGCTGCAACTGTTCTTGTGCAGTCACTGAGGACGCCTGAGCCGCAGCGGTTTTCGAAGCTTTAGGCGTTCCATCGGCTTTGACTTGCGCGGAACTTACCGCGCTAGGATTTGAACCGGATTTTGCGTTCAAAAGGTCATAGCTGCCAGCGGCAGCGAGCGAAGTCTCGGGCGCCACGGAATTTTCACCGTGCAGGACGCCACCTTTCGTTGGTTGATTTCGCGGAGCGGGCAGTAGAGCATTGGAGATGGTGACCGTATCCTCGGGAAGGTCGGACAGGACAGAATTCGAACCGGGCCCAGAGCTGGCTGCGTCCGGGGTCGGGGAGATCGGGATTCGATTCGGTGCAGGTTCCTGGGCGAATTCCTGACTGACGCTAGTGGTTCTGCTCAGCGCTAGCCCAACCGACGACATTTCAATGCTCCTTCCTGCGACTGGAAGTCCTGGCAAATCAGCGGTAAACGGCGCTTCGATCCAGAAAGCGCCGCGATAGGCTACTCGATTCCTAGGGGGTGTATCGGCTCAGCGGCTCAATACTTGAGACGATTTTGGGCCATCACACCGGGATTGATTCGAGTTCGCAGGGCGCATACAATCGTCTTTAGCCCTAGCGAGAAAAATGGCCACTCCCTTTACCATCCTTTCGAATAACGCCGTTCCGCCGCCCTCGGCGCATCCCCGGCCCGCGTGGCTGCGTGTTCGATTCGGAGGGGGATCCAACTATCAGGAATTAAAGCGGATCATGCGCACGTTGGACCTACACACCGTCTGCGAAAGCGCGCGGTGCCCGAACATGGGCGAATGTTGGGAGCATCGCACCGCGACCTTCATGATTTTGGGCAACATTTGCACGCGGGCCTGCGGGTTTTGCGCGGTGCCCAGCGGAAAACCGCTCGGGCCTCCGGAGCAGGACGAACCCGAACGCGTAGCTGAAGCCGTGGAGCGCATGGGCTTGCGCTACGCGGTGGTGACCTCCGTCAATCGTGACGATCAGCCCGACGGCGGCGCGGAAATTTTCGCGCGCACCATTACCCGGATTCGCGAACGCGTGCCGGGGTGTCGAGTGGAAGTCTTGATCCCGGACTTTCGCGGAAACTGGGATGCGCTCGGAACTTTGATGGCCGCCAAGCCGGACGTGCTGAATCACAACATGGAAACGGTGCCGCGGCTCTACCGCCAGGTGCGCAAAGGGGCGCTGTACGAGCGGTCTCTGGAGTTGTTGCGGCGGGCCGGCGAGATGATGCCTGGGCTCCCGACCAAGACGGGCATGATGTTAGGACTCGGCGAAACCAAGGAAGAGACCGTGGCGGCGATGCAGGACATCGCGGCGCAAGGCACCCATATTTTGACGCTTGGCCAATACATGCAGCCCACGCCGGAACACTTGCCGATCGAGCGCTATGTTCATCCCGATGAATTCGCCGAATTTAAGCGTTTGGGCGAAGCGATGGGAATTAAGCATGTTGAAGCAGGTCCACTGGTGCGCTCCTCGTATCACGCTTTCGAACAAGAGCAAGCCGCTCGCAGTTAGATCCTTCTGATTTTTTCCAGGTTCTCTAAAACTGTCGTTCTAACTTCCTGAATGGTTAATGCTGTTCAGCGAGGAAGGATCTGGCTATTTCGCGCACGCGCACATCGCAGCTAGCGCAGGTCGAGCAGTTGTCGTGGATCAGGGAATTGTGTGTCGCGGCCTGAAAATATTGCGCCGCCTTTTCCGTTTGCCCTAACTCGGTATTTAGATTCCCGAGGAGCAATTGAAAGACTGAATTTTGCGGGTAGCGCAGGGTCAATGGCTCCGCGACTGCGACAGCTTGCTCATATTGACGATCAAAGTTGCGGAGGTTCTTCGCCAGGTAGAAACGCATCGGGATGGGGCTCAGCACGCCGCGGGCGATACCCACCTGCATCTGCCGAATCCCCTCGTTGCGATCTCCGCCGGGAATGCCCATGAAAAACCGCAGAATCTTCACCGCAGAGGATAGCGAATCCACGTAGTAGTTATAGAGACCAAGGCCGGCCGTGGCGTCGGCGTAGTTGGGATCGATCTCAAGCGCGTGCAGAAATTCGGTGCGAGCCGCAACGCCAGCGTGAGCAATGGCCCGGCCTTCACCCTCCAGCGCGAATAAGCGAGCCTTCAACGCATAACCGCTGCCGGCGTAAAAATGCATCTCGGCGGAATTCGATTTCGCCAATTGTGCTTGCGCCAGCGCGATGACTCGCTCCGCGAGCACCAAATAGGCTTCGTCCTCGGGTTTCTTTCCGCGTTTCCAGGCGTCGATCATCCCGTATTTCACGGAAGAATTCTGGCAATAGATTTGCCACCAGCGCGCTTCGGCTTCGAGCAAAACGGGCAGCGGATCTTCCGGTTGTGACGTTTGCAGCGTGCGCAGAATAGCGAGCGCGCCCTGCGTATCGCCTGCGTAAATTTTTTCCAGCGCTTGGGCCGCTCCCGGAGGCAATGGTGAGCTACGGGCGGCTAACGGATTGGAAACGAGAAACGCGAGAGTGCCGGCCAGCAGGCCCAAACGCCAAGGGAGAAACCGGAGGAATCGAAGAATCATTTCATTCCGATACTGCCACGGAATTTCGCCGCGAATGGACCCGTTCTGAAATTTGTTGAGCTACCAGTGACCTGACGATAAGTAGGAGCGATTTCTTGCTATGCTTGCGGTTCTTTTGCCATTGAACCACAGGATCCTGACGTTGGCCGAAAACGAAAAACTCGAGCGCGGCCTGGGGCTGGTCGAAGCGACCGCCCTGAACATGACGTTCATGGTCGGGATCGGTCCGTTCATCGTGATCCCGTTCATCATTCACGCGATGGGCGGGCCGCAATGTTTGCTGGCCTGGGTGGCAGGAGCCACGCTGGCGCTGCTTGACGGTTGCGTGTGGGCGGAATTGGGCGCAGCCATGCCGCAGGCCGGCGGAAGCTACGTATTTCTGCGGGAGGCTTACGGCGCGAACCGTTTCGGGCGATTGATGTCGTTTCTTTTTATCTGGCAGACCCTGTTTCAGGCGCCGCTCAGCATTTCCTCCGGCGCCCTGGGATTCGCGGACTATTCGAAATATTTTACTGGGAAAATTCCGGCCCTGAGTCAATGGCTCGGCGTTCATTTGTCTGGTGTCAACTACAACCGGTTCGTGGCGCTCATCCTGATCGCGATCGTGGTGTTTTTGCTGTATCGCCGCATAACCACCATCGGAAAAATCTCGACGGCTCTGTGGATCATCGTGCTGGGCACGATTTTGTGGCTGATTTATGGCGGCATCACGCATTTCGATGCAGCCCGAGTGTTCACCTATCCGGCCGGCACCTGGAACATGTCACGCGTTTTCTTCCTGGGCCTGGGCGTCGCCAGCGTGCAATCTGTTTACTGCTACCTGGGCTACTACAACGTCTGCAATCTGGGCGGCGAAATGAAGGAGCCGGAGAAGAACATTCCGCGGGCTATTTTCATTTCGATCATCGGGATCGCTATTTTGTATTTCGCCATGCAGACCAGCATTCTGAGCGTGATTCCATGGCAGGAAGCGCAAAACTCGCCATTTCTAGTCAGCCTGTTTGTCGAGAGAACATTTGGGTTGAATTGGGCGGCGTTCGGAACCGCCCTCATCCTGGTGCTCGCGTTCGGTTCAATTTTTTCCGCGACGCTAGGATATTCTCGCGTGCCTTACGCGGCGGCGCTGGATGGAAACTTTTTTTCCATTTTCGCGCGAGTGCATCCGACCAAGCGTTTTCCGTATATTTCGCTGATTGCGCTGGGCGTGACTTCGGCGGTAATTTGTTTGTTCTTCGATCTTTTTTCTGTGATTCGCGCCATCCTGGCCATGCGGTGCCTCATCCAATTTGTGGGCCAGGCTTGCGGGTTGATGCTGTTGCATCGAAAATGGAAAGCGGAACGCTGGCCGTTTCGAATGTGGCTTTACCCCGTGCCGGTGTTACTGGCGATTGCCGGCTGGCTTGGAATTTTTCTCTCCACCGGACTCCGCCCGATTGTCAGTTCACTCGTGGCCATGACCGTGGGTTTGCTGGTCTATATGGGACGAGCGCGAATGCTGGGCCAATGGCCCTTCGAGCACACGGACGCGACAAGTTAAGACAAGGAGACTCTTCGGTGACTGAAGCGAAAAGTTGCGCGATGCGATTTGTGGCAGCGATTCTCCTGGCCTGGGCCGCCGCGTTTTCGTTCGCTCCCCCTGCGGCCGCCCAATCGCTTCCCGAAACGGTCGAAGCCATCAACAAATCGCGAGTCACCACGCGGATTCTTTTCGTCACGGCGCATCCCGACGACGAATGGTCGAGTCTGCTGTCGTATCTGTCCCATGGATTAAATGCGGACGTCGCCTTGTTGACCATCACTCGGGGACAAGGCGGACAGAATGCCATTGGCCCGGAGCAAGGCGGCCAATTGGGCGTGATTCGCACCGAAGAGTTGCTCGCCGCGGGAAGTCATTACGGTGTGCGGCAGTTTTTTACCCGCGCGCAAGACACCGGATATTTGAAAAGTCCAGAGCAGGCGATGAAAGTGTGGGATGGCTTGGCCCTCGAGGACATGGTGCGAGTGATTCGCACTTACCGTCCGGACGTGGTCATCAACGGTTGGGGCGGAGTGCATTCGGGGCACGGACATCATCAAGCCAGCGGCATTCTCACGCCGCAGGCAGTCGTGGCCGCCGCTGATCCCAAAATGTATTCCGAACAAATCGCCGAAGGTCTCTCGCCATGGAAGGCGAAATTGGACTTGCGATTGGCGCGCGAGCAGACCGCCGACGCGCTCGAACTGCCGGTGAACAAGACCTCGCCGTTGTGGGGAAAAAGTTACGTCGAAATTGGAATGGAAGGTCACGCCCAGCACCGTTCGCAAGGCACCCCGGCGTTTTTTGGCAACCCATTTTTCCGGCGGCCGATTTACCTGGTGGCCGAAAATGCAAAAGGCGAACTCGGGAAGTTCGACGCCAAACTACTCGCCGAACCACTTTCTTCTCTGAGCGCGCAATTCGGCAATTTACAAAGCGAGATGGCGCCAGTTTTAGCTACGGCCGACGAGCATCTCGCCGCCGCGGCTAAGTCCATCGCGCAAGTAGACCGCAGAGCGGCGGCAAGTTCGCTGGCGGCAGCGGGGAAAAGCATCAAGTCCTTGCGAGAGCAAGTCGCGAAGCAGCCCGGAGACGACGCTAAGGGCGCGGCATGGGAACTAGCCAGCATCAGCACAAAAATCGATCGTGCGCTGGCCGACGACCTCGCAATTCCCGTCGATACCCAAGCCGATCGCCACGAACTTGTGGCCGGAGAGAATTTTACGGTTGAGGTGACCATAGGTGGCGCACCCATAGTTCCCGCCAAATGGACTTTGGACGCGTCCAGCTTTCTGGTTCCAGCGGGCTGGACGATTACGCCGGCGGAAACCAAAGCGACTAACGACGACGCCAAATTTAAGGTGGCCATCCCTGCAGGCGCAAAACCGCCCTCATCACCGGGCGACCGAATACTTCCGTTTCCGCCGCCTTTGATCCAGTTGAGTTTGCCCGTGTCCGTCGATGGATATTCATTCCGAATCGAGCGCACCATCAACTCGGTGGAGGCGTCGACCACCGGAATCCTCACGTATCCGCTTGAGTTGATTCCGTTGGTAACGCTCACGGTTGATCCGCAGCAGCTGATGATGCCCCAAGAAAGAGCCGGTACGCCGCTGAATCTGCTGGCCCGCGTCCGTTATCACGGATCGAAGCCTACGAAAGTTGCGATCGGCGTCGACCAGCCGCAAGGGTGGAAAATTCAGACGCCAAAACTTGCCGGACCATTGGAATTTTCGGGGGCCGGAGACCAGCTCGTGCAGTTTGTCGTTGAGCCGCCCAGCGGAGTTCCCGCTGGGCCCTACGTGCTTCATCCCTATGCGCAGATTGGAACCGAAACTTTTCGGACCTCGCTCGCGCCGATCCCTACTCTACCCACGCGCGATTGGAGTGAACCGGCCGACGCCACGGTCCATGTGCTGAATTTGAACGTGCCGGCCGGCCTGCATATCGGCTATATCGCCGCCGACAACGACACGCTGCCCGAGATTCTGCGGCAAATTGGAATTCGCGTCGACCTGCTGGACGATGTCACCCTCGCGTTCGGTGAACTCGATCAATACGACGCCATCACGGTCGGAATTCGCGCGTATGAGCTGCGCCCTGACCTGATGCGTTCCAATTCCCGGCTGTTGGATTATGTGCAACGAGGCGGGACGCTACTCGTTCAATATCAGCGGGATTTTGCCTGGAACAAAGAAATGCCGGCACCGTTTCCAGCCACCATGCCGGATTCGACCTCGCGCGTAACCGACGCGAATTCGCCGGTAAGATTTCTCGCACCGGATAATCCGCTGCTGAATTCTCCTAATAAAGTGACGCTCGCGGATTTCGAAGGTTGGGTCCAGGAGCGCGGACTTTATTTCTGGGGGAGTTTTGATCCGAAGTACACCCCGGTCCTCGGATTCAAAGATCCGGGCGAGCCCGAAGCGAACGGAGCGCTGCTCTACTTGCGCGACGGCAAGGGCGTCTATATTTACACCGGGATTTCGTTCTTTCGGGAATTGCCGGCCGGCGTTCCAGGAGCGTATCGGCTTTTTGTGAATTTGTTAAGCCAGACGCCGCGTGACCGTACACGGGCACCGCAGGACTAGCAGAACACAATTCTCAGGGCGGGTCATAATTTCTGGCCGACACAACCAACGAGCCTAGAACCTCTGATACCCGTCGTACAGGAAGAAACCGCCGGCAGCAATCAGCAACACAATCGAAGTGATTATCAACATCTTGATGGGGAGGGCCAGTTTCTCGATACGAGCGACGATCACGCGTTGCTCCTGGGCCATGGAATCACCGGCGCTGTCCAGAAAGATCTGATCGTCTTCGCGCACTTCGAGGGTGCCGCGATATACCAGCAGAATAACCAGGACCGCGGTAACGACTCCCCAGACCATCAAGACATCAAGCAGTGGACCGTGAATTTCCGGCATGGCTTCTCCAGCGCCCACAGGCCTTGGGAACTTGCTCAGGATTGGCCCGAACGGGCTCGTTTTCAGGGCTTACTTTCGCGGAGTATACCACTTTTGGAATTACCTACGTCAATCGCTAGAGGGTCTCGTCGGGGAACTGGACACCCCAGAAACTACGCGTAGGGTACAGCATTTCGAGGCCTAGCTCGAAAATCCCAGACTCCTCGCCGCGAGTCACGCGAATCACTCGAAATTCCTGGATTTCCTGGGAAAGGCCGTTCAGGACCTCGATCCGCGAGCCAAGTACCGGTTCAAACGTGCCACGAATCAAAGCGCCATTCCGGCTCACCGCAATCGCCTCAGCCAGGCGGTCCACCGGCTCGCCGTGGATATCATTGGTGAAAAGCTGGACTGGAATCCGAATCAGGACGCGGCTGGAGCGGCGCCGCTCAATCATCGCGCGGGCACTGGCCATTCGGTTTGCTCTCCTTTAACCCGCGACAACACGCACACAATTTAGAACTGCTGGCCCCAGCCGTCAAGGTTTGATGGTCCCGCTGTGCTTCGTTGACAAACTTAGGGGTAGGCGTCAAGATAGTCGAGCCTCGTAACTTGCTGCAAGCAGTGCCCGAATGGCGGAATTGGCAGACGCGCTAGCTTCAGGAGCTAGTTCTCGCAAGGGAGTGGAGGTTCGAGTCCTCTTTCGGGCACCAAATATCCTCAGGCCAATCAAGTCTTAACGAAGTGCCTTTAATCTGATATTACGAATCCCGAAGTCTTGGATTTTTTTGTGTGGCGGAGCTCCGCCTGATAGATGATGGTGCCTCTTGGAGGATGACCGATGGCCAATCAGCGCAAGGTGAAATGGGGTGTATTGGGGGCGGCGAATATCGCGCTGAAAAAGGTAATTCCCGGAATGCAGCTGGGGGAATGGAGCGAGATCTCTGGGATCGCATCGCGCGATTTAAAGAAAGCGCAGCAGGCCGCGCGGGAGCTGGGGATCGCCAAGGCTTACGGATCTTACGAAGAGCTTTTGGCGGATCCGGAGATCGAGGCCATCTACAACCCTTTGCCCAATCATTTGCATGTGCCGTGGTCGATCAAGGCGGCGGAGGCGGGAAAGCACGTATTGTGCGAGAAGCCGCTGAGCATGACCGTCGCGGAAGCAAAGCTGCTTCTCGCGGCCCAGCAGCGCGCCGGCGTGAAAATGGGCGAAGCATTCATGGTGCGCACCCATCCACAGTGGTTGCGTGCGCGCGAGCTGGCCCAATCGGGGAAGATCGGAAAATTGGTGGCCATCGGCGGGACCTTCAGTTATTTCAACCGGGACGCGGCCAACGTGCGCAATATGGCCGACATCGGTGGCGGGACGATGATGGACATTGGCTGCTATCCAATTACCACTTCGCGGTTTATTTTTGGCGAAGAGCCGTCGCGCGTGGTGGGGCTGATCGAAAGGGATCCGGACTTCAAGACCGATCGTTTGGTGTCAGCGATCCTGGATTTCCCTTCCGGGCCGGCGACCTTCACCTGCAGCACGCAGATGGTTCATTACCAGCGTATGCAAATCTTCGGGACCAAGGGACGGATCGAGATCGAAATCCCATTCAACGCGCCGCTGGACCAAGAGACCCGGGTCTTTGTCGACGACGGACGCGACGTCTTCGGCAACGGGATCGTCACGGAGACGATTCCACTGAACAATCAATACACGATTCAGGGCGATGTGTTTTCACGCGCGATTCTGGGCTTAGGCGACGTACCGGTATCAATCGAAGACGGCATTGCGAATATGGCGGTCATCGAAGCCGTGTTTCGCTCGGCAAACTCGGGAACCTGGGAGCGACCTTAACTCCCAAGTTCCCCGACCGCCGTGACCGCAGCTCCGTATTTAACGCGTTCGACGATGCGAGCCAGCCACCGCCGGTTGAGCGGCTCGAGCCGACTGGTCGCCGTTTCCGTTTCCGTTCCGCGGGTTGTGCCCGTGATCGTTGTGGGTCTGCCGCCAATTCACGCGGGGCATGATCAGCGACTCGTCTACTCGATCCTTATACTTTACGGCGATCTTCAGGAGCGAATCGAGCAGCGCGTCTGAAAGCAAGTGGGGCTGCAGGCCGAGATCAACCAATTTGGAATGTTTTGCATTGTAATAGTGTTCTTGCGCTTCGACCCTCGGATCCGGGAGGTGAGTTATTTCGACGTCGAGGCCGATTTTTTTCCCCGCTTTCTGAATGATGTCGGCTAGCTCCAAAATCGAAAATCGCTCGGTAAATTGGTTGTAAACGCGACACTCGCCGGGTGCAGCCGGGTTCAGGCAGGCCAATTCCAGGCAACGCACGGTGTCGCGAATATCCAGGAAACCTCGCTGCTGGCCGCCCGATCCGTAGACCGTCAGCGGATGTCCAATCACGGCTTCCACGCAGAAGCGGTTTAGCACCGTGCCGAAAACTTCGTCGTAATCGAAACGGTTGATCAACGCTTCGTCGAGCGCGACTTCGTCCGTCACCGTGCCGTACACCACGCCCTGGTTCAAATCGGTGGCGCGCAGGTTCCAGACTTTACAGGCGAACATCATGTTGTGGCTGTCGTGGACTTTGGAGAGGTGATAAAAGGAGCCAGGCTGCTTCGGGAAAGGCAGCACGTCCTTACGGCCATTGTGCTCGATGGTGATGTAGCCTTCTTCGATATCGATGTTCGGCGTGCCGTATTCACCCATGGTGCCTAGTTTGACCAAATGGCAATCGGGCTGAAATTCGCGCAGAGCAAAAAGAAGATTCAAAGTTCCGACCACGTTGTTCGTCTGGGTGAAGACCGCATGGCGCTGGTCGATCATGGAATACGGAGCCGAGCGCTGTTCCGCGAAGTGGATGACCGCTTCGGGCTCAAAACGCTTGATCACCGAGGACAAGAATTCGTAGTCGGTGATGTCCCCGACGTAGGAGTCGATGGAATAACCGGTAATCTTCTTCCAAACCTTAAGCCGCTCACTCAACGGGGCGATCGGAGTGAGCGTCTGGGCGCCCAGTTCATGATCCCACTGGCGCCGGATAAAATTATCGACGATAGCCACCGTGTGGCCTTGCTTCGACAAATAAAGAGCCGTAGCCCAACCGCAGTAACCGTCGCCCCCGAGGACTGCTATCTTCATGTTTCTCTCCCTTCCTGTTTTCGCAGAGTTCGATGCTCGCCGCCGGCCGGCAAGTGCAACAAATTGTTACCTAGTGATTGCGAAAAGATACTGCGCGTGGCCCGAGATTCCTCTTTAATTCAATCGAATCAAAATCGAACTTATCATCTGCAAGGCATCAAGCGACTTGAAATACCCTGCAAATTTCCCCACATGATGCGCCAAAACCGAGAAATTGGCTATTTTCTGCCGATGAAGACCAGCGTGACTCCCACACAAACCAGAGCCACCCCAACCCAGCGCCGGCGCGAAACCCTCTCGCCGAGAAAAATCTCGCCACCGAAAGCACCGGCCGCATAACTCAAAGCTGTAACCGGCACCACGAAACTTACGTTTTCGATGGACAGCGCGCCCAGCAACGCGAAAAACGCCACCGCCATCAGTGTGATACCCAGCCACATCCACGGAACTTGAATGGCGCGAACCAAAACCCGCACTAACGAAGCTGGACGGAAATCCTTGACCTCGCCTATCGTTTTCATTGCCCGGGTCACGCAGAGCTCGCCGCTCGTGCCGGCCACCACGATCAAAAGCAAGAGCAGTGCTTCCCAACCTAAACTCATTACTTGGGCTCCGTTGTGCGCGGGTGGGTGTTGCCCACGGTCAGCACACCCAAGGATATTACGATTATTCCCAGCCAGTGCGTGGCCGATATGGGCTCTTTCAGCGCGAAGTGGCCCAACAAGGCGACAACCGCGAAAGAGCTCGCTGAGGCCGGCTGAACAAAGCTGTAGTCCGCCCAAGACAGTACCAGGAGATACGAGACAAAAAACAAAAGCAGGAAGCCGATGCCCAGCCAGATGAATGGCGAGGTCAGAACTCGAACGGCCAGGTGGATAAAATCCGCCAGGCTGTGAAGTGAAATGTCGCCAACGGTTTTCATACCCTTGCTGAGCAAGACATTCCCGGTCGGAGCAAAAATGACGATAAAGAAGATCAAGATGTAGGTCTTTAAGTGCAATTCGGAGAATGACTTCATTCGGCGCAGAACCCGGGAACACTCAACGTACGGCAGTCGATTAGCGATGGCCGGAGTTCCCGGCCCATCCCGAAATTGGTTTTGATCTGCTTTGTTTTTAACATTTTAGATTTAGATGGGTCCATTGCAGCACGCCAAAGCCAAGCCCAAAACTGCCCCATTTTACGATCGTGCTGGAAAAGGCGCGAGCATGCCATACCAAGACGCTTCAACTCGGAGGCGTCAACCCTAAAATTTTAGCACGAAATCCTGACCGCAGCCCGTCGGCAAACGGCACGGTAGGTTCGAACGGCTCAAATCCGGTAACATGGCTGTAACACACGTGGGATAGGTTTCAAGGCGAAAATGGCAAACCATCAACTGGCTGACCCACAATATTTTCTCAACCGGCATTTTTCCTGGCTGCAGTTCAACGAACGGGTGCTCGAAGAAGCACGCGATCAGAACAATCCCCTGCTGGAGCGGCTGAAGTTTCTGGCCATCACCGCCAGCAATTTGGACGAATTTGTGGAAGTACGGGTCGCCGGAATTCTGCAACAGGTGGAACACGGCAAGGCCGTGGACCCCGGACCCGATGGCCGCACGCCGCCGCAAGTGCTGACCGAGTTAGCCGTCAAAATTCACGAATTTGTGAAATCGCAATACGATTGTTGGCGGGATGAGCTGTTACCGGCCCTGGCCGACGAGTCTATCCGCATCGTTACGCTAAAGGATCTTAACGCGGCGGATCGAGAGTTTATCGAATCGTTTTACCGGAAGTCGATCGAACCGCTCTTGACTCCGGTCACCGTGGACCCCGCCCATCCTTTTCCGCATGTATTGAACAAGGCGCTGTGTCTGGCCTTTTTACTGCGCCGGAAACGGCGGGGAGTCGTTCCGTATTTGGGTGTGGTCACGGTGCCCCGCGCGCTTCCGCGCCTGGTCCTGCTGCCGTCGGATAACGGAGCAGTGAAGTATGTTTTCCTCTCGGATGTCATCCAGGCTTTCGCTGATCGTCTTTACCACGGGTATGAGGTGCTTTCCGCCGCCGGATTCCGCGTGACCCGCAACAGCAACCTGTATATGGAAGAAGAGGAATCGCGCAGCATCATGGATTCGGTCGACGCCCAGCTGCACCGCCGCCGCAAGGGCGAAGCGGTCCGTCTGGAAATTGAAGCCAGCGCGAATCAGGAAATCATCGACCGGCTGGTCCTGAATTTCCGGCTGGAGCCCTGGCAGATATTTCGAGTCGACGGACCGCCGAACCTTACCCGGGTCTCCTACCTTTATGATCAGGTGGCGCGGCCAGATTTGAAGTTCCGCCCCTTTGTGCCCCGCGAATTGGCGCTGAAATCGGGGGCCTCCTCGATTTTCGAACAGGTTCGCAAGCGCGAAATCCTGCTGCACCATCCGTACGACTCGTATTCCGCGGTCGTGCGGTTCATCGAGAGCGCGGCGAAAGATCCGGACGTGCTCTCCATCAAGCAAACGCTGTACCGCACCAGCGACAACTCGCCGATCGTGCGCGCGCTAATCGATGCGGCGGCCAGAAAAGAAGTCGCGGTAGTGGTGGAGTTGAAAGCCCGTTTCGATGAAGCGTCCAACATTCGCTGGTCGCGCAATTTACAAGAAGCGGGTGTGCAGGTTTTCCACGGCGTGGTGGGTTTGAAGACCCATTGCAAGCTGATGCTCATCGCCCGGCGGGAGGCCGACGGCCAGATCCGCCAATACGCGCACATGGGCACCGGAAACTACAATCCCTCAACCGCGCGTTTTTACACGGACCTCAGTTTGCTGACCAGCGACCCGCACATCACCCATTCCGTGCACCAGGTTTTCAATTACCTGACGGCGTATTCCGAACGGCCGAATTACACGCCGCTCTTTGTGGCGCCACTGAATCTGGGAAAAAACTGCGAACACTTGATCGATCGCGAAGCGGAGCACGCTCGGGCCGGGAAAAAGTCATTCATTTTCGCCAAAGTAAACTCATTGTTGGACGAAAAAATTATCCAGGCGCTCTACCGCGCGTCGCAGGCCGGAGTGCATATCGAACTGATCGTGCGCGGCGGATGTGCCTTGCGGCCCGGCGTTCGCGGTATCAGCAGCCGGATTCGCGTGCGCAGCGTGATTGGCAGGTTTCTGGAACACAGCCGCATTTTCGTTTTTGGAAATGGCGGTAAGCCGGAAGTGTATCTAGGTAGCGCGGATTGGATGCGCCGCAACATTTACGAGCGCGTCGAAGTGATGTTCCAGCTGCGAAATCCGGTGCTATGCAATCAGGTGGTCACCGAAGTGGTTGAGCCGTACCTCGCCGACACCGAAAAAACCCGGATTTTGCTGGAGGACGGCACCTACGTGCGTTCGAGCGATCCGCGCGCCATGCGCCATGTCAAGAATGGCTACCATTTCAATGCCCAAGAATTCCTGATCGGTTTTGCCGGGGGCAGCGAAAGCCTCGACGAAATTCCGGCGGTGCCTCGTTTTCTTAAGATTCCTTCGATATTGCGATCGAACGTAAAGCAGTCCAGCGGCGTTCCCGCCAAATCAAAGTAAACCGAACGGGAGTCAGCGAAATTTCTACGGCAACGTGCCATACACGTCAAGTTCCGTCTGGGTGCCGACGTACACCTTGCCATTCGCGATGGTCGGCACCGAAAATTTCACGTACGCTCCGGTGGAGACCCTTTGAGTCGCGCTGTTGTAAAGCGGTGCCAGGGCGTTTCCGGGATCGAAAGCGACCAACGTCGTCGAACCGCCATTGCCGTTAATTTCCCACACGACCCCGTTCGAATTTCCAGACGAGGAAATGGAGGGACTGGCGCCCGGCCACCCAATCGTGGAACTGGTGCTAGCCGTGGCGCTGGTGGGAAACACCCCGTTCGTCAACCGGAAAGCCTTCAGCGGGTCGCCGGCTCCTTGGAAATAAACAGTTCCGTTCCAATACGCCGGAACACTAAACATCCCGCCGACCGCGGCGGGTAATTCCTGCGCGATTTGAGCGTCCATGTTGTTGCAATTGGTTATGCAATAGTGCAGATTTCCGAGTGTAAATTGGTCGCGATTGATCACGTAAATCGTTCCCGCTTTTCCGACCTGGACCAATTCGTGAGGATTCGACCCGGACTGGTCCGGCAGCACCAGCGTGCCGCCCGAACCGAGGTCGATGTCGCCGCCATCGAGCGAGCCCTGATTGTAGGGCGTGAAGTAATCGAAAAGAGATAGCGCCGAACCATTGAAGAAGAGTTTCAGAACACTATCGCCCAATAGCGTGGCGGGAATGTTGGTCGTGTCGAAATCTCCGTTGCCGCTGGCAATAAAAATATTCGCATTGGAGTCCGCGGCTACGCCCGCACCGGACATCCAGAATCCGGCCAGGCCGCCGTTCGGGGTCGCTTCCGGAGTCGTGAGGAATACCGCTTTTTGTGTAAGTGTCGCGGCATCGTACGCGAATAACCAACCGTGGTAGGCCGTGCTATCGCAGTGCGAAGCGTAAGCCAGGTAAATCACGCCATTGAGCCACAGCAAGCCGGGGCGATTCAATTGATTCAAGCCGCTGAAAGAAACCGTGCCTCCCGGAACACTGACGCTCGCGGAAATTAGGGTCGGGCCCGAAAATTTCTCATTGCCGGTAGTGATGTCGATGGCGTGCAGCCGGTGCGGAAAGCTGGTGCCTTCGCTCGATTTGGTTTCGACGTAGATCGTTCCGGTGCTGGGATCGATCACCGGCGTGCTGGTGACTCCGATTTTGGGCACCAGATCCCCGCAATTCACCTGGCTATTGGTGACCGCAGCCGCACCGCTAGCGGCGCCGTGGTTTATGTCAATCAGATTCGCCTTCCACAGCGGATTTGCGTTTGCTCCGGTGTTGCTGTCGGCGTCGAAGGCATAGAGGCTGTCATTCTCGGTGGCTACAATCACCACGTTGTGAACCGTACCGCCAATGTTCACTCCCGGCTCGTACAGCGGCTGCGCGTACACATAGCCGTCAACCGCCTGCGAAAATTTCTTGCCGAAAGCTGTAGTGGAGCTCACCACGGTGGGCGTGAGTGCAGTTTCGTTTTGGTTTTGACCGGTTCGCAAAATATCGTTGTGCTGGGTGAAAACGCCGGCGAAACCACTGGCATTCGTCGTGTGATTGGAGACGCTAAGAATCGAAACGCCGGATATCCCATTCAAGGACGCTGCTATGGAAGTGTATCCCGCGAGTTGTCCGGCCGGCAGTGAAACGCTGGTGGCCGAACCACTCGAATTCACGGTCGCCACGCTGCTGTTGGAAGAAGTCCAAGTCGCGGTGTTCGTCAAATTCTGCGTGGTGCCGTCGGAATAGTGACCAGTCGCGGTAAAAGCTTGGGTGGTGCCTGCGTCGGTGATCAGTGGATTCTGCGGGCTGACCACCAGAACTTGGAGCGTCGACGTGCTGACCGTCACGGTAAGGACCGTGGACCCATTTACGGCGCCAAGCGCGGCCTGAATGGTGCTCGAGCCCGTTCCGACCGCAGCGGCCAGACCAGTGCTGCTGATCGTCGCGACGCCGGTACTCAACGAACTCCACGTCACCGTTGACGTTATGTTTTTCGTACTCGCGTCGCTGTAGGTTCCAGTGGCGGTGAATTGCTGCGTTGCGCCGTTTGGAATGGACGGATTCGCCGGCGTCACAACAATGGAAACCAAGGTTGGCGCGATCGCATTCACCGTGAGCGTCGTGGTGCCGGTAACTGATCCAGACGCGGCTTGAATAGTGGACGAGCCGGCGCTGACACCAGACGCCAGCCCGGAACCAGAAATTGTAGCGACCGCGGTTTTTAAGGACGTCCACGTTACCGAGCCGGTTATGTTCTGCGTACTCGCGTCTGAAAATGTGCCGGTCGCAGTGAACTGTTGCGTCGCTCCTGTAGTGATCGATGGATTAGCGGGAGTGACGCTGATTGACGTGAGCGTTGCCGCCGAAATGTTCAGGACGGTAGAGCCACTCACCCCGCCAGACGTCGCTTGAATCGTGGAGGACCCCACGCCAACGCCTTTCGCCAAGCCGGCGCTGGAAATTGTGGCCGCGCTGGCTGTCAGCGAGCTCCACGTTACCGTGCCGGTGATGTTCTGCGTACTGGCGTCAGAAAATGTGCCGGTGGCCGTGAACTGTTGGGTAGCGCCTTTGACGATGGTTGGGTTGGCGGGTGTCACCGCGATCGAAGTGAGCGTAGCTGCCGAAATGTTCAGAATCGTGGAGCCGCTCACCGCGCCCGACGTAGCTTGAATTTTCGAGGTACCCACTCCAACGCCCTTCGCCAGGCCGGCGCTGGTAATTGTGGCAATTCCGGTCGTCTGAGAGGACCAAGTCACCGAACTCGTGAGGTTCTGCGTGGAGTTATCGCTGAACGTGCCGGTCGCCGTAAATTGTTGAGTAGTACCCTTCGCGATGCTGGGGTTGGCCGGGGTCACCGCAATGGACGACAGGGTCGGGCCAGTTACGGTGAGCAGGGTGGAACCGCTCACGGCGCCCGAAGTCGCTTGGATCATCGACGAACCAGCACCAACCGCGGTGGCCAGGCCAGCGGCGGTAATCGTTGCGGTCGCTGGTGTGCCGGAAGACCACGTGACGGAACTCGTCAGATTCTGGGTGCTGTTATCGCTGAAAGTTCCGGTCGCCGTAAATTGCTGCGTGGCGCCCTTGGTCACGGTCGGATTCGCCGGAGTGACGGCGAGTGATTTCAATGTTGCGGCCGCAACGGTCACGGTCATGGAACCGCTCACGGTTCCGGACGAAGCGGTAATGACACTAGTGCCCGTCGTTTTTGCCGTAATCAGTCCAGCGCCACTTACGCTCGCCACACCCAGGTTTTGAGAGCTCCAACCTGCTACGGCGGTAAGATCCTGCGTTGAGCCATCGCTGTAGTGTCCGGTGGCCGTCGCCTGTTGCGTCGCGCCAATCGTCAACGTCATGCTGGCGGCGGTAACGTCGATCGAGACTAGCTCGGTCTGGCTCTGACGGGGAGAACCCGCACAGCTGGCCATCGTCACCAGAACAAATAACGTCAGCGGTAGCCTGGAAACACGCGTGTTGTTTAGGAATTTGAGCAACATGAAACCGCCTCCGGCACTTCAAATTCGTCCGGACCAAGGCGGTGGTCCGACGTACAGCCAGTACGAACACCAAGAAACGAGAGGAAGAGAGTATTACACACTACGCACATACCAGCATACCCTAGGCTCCCACCCGGCCGCGGGCGGCGGCGGAGCATGTGCGCAATCATAAAACATGCCATCCTCTCGAGAACAATGCACTTAGACGGTTTTTTGCTTCCCGCGCAGCAGGCTTTGTACAATCTCATCCGATGGAAAACAGCCTCGTAAGAATCATTAACTGGTTCTTAGGCCCGCGACCGCCCACCATCGAGCGGCCAGGACACCTCTGGCCTCGTTGGATCTTCCTGCGCGGCTTGGGCCTGATCTACTTTTCCGCGTTCTATTCGCTGCTCTTTCAAATCAAGGGCTTGATTGGGCCGAATGGCCTTTTACCCGCCGTCGACTATCTTCAGGTTGTAACCGCCTCACTGCACGGTCATCGATTCTGGTTCACGCCAAGTTTGTTCTGGTTCGGAGCCGGCAATCGGGCGCTGATGGCGCTCTGCTGGGCAGGTCTGATCGCGGCCGCGCTGGTGGTATTGAACCTGTGGCCCCGCGTCTCGCTGGCGTTGTGTTTCGTTTTCTTCCTTTCTTTCATCAGCGTCGCGCAGGATTTTTCCAGTTATCAGTCGGATGGCATGCTGCTCGAAGCGGGTTTCATCGCGCTGTTTTTTGCGCCGCCGGGATTGCGGCCCGGTCTCGGCGCCGCGAATCCAGCGTCGCGCGCCAGTTTGTTTCTGCTGCAGTGGGAATGGTTTCGGATTTACTTCGAGTCCGGCGTAGGGAAACTCGCCAGTGGCGACGTGTCGTGGCGCACTCTGCGAGCCATGGACGATTATTATCAAAACGGCCCGCTACCAACCTGGATCGGCTGGTATGTACAGCACCTGCCGCACTGGTTTCACGCTTCAGCCTCCGCTTATACGCTGCTCACCGAGACCCTGATCGTCTGGATGTTGTTTCTTCCGCGACGGTGGAGAATTGCCTGCGCCTGCATCGTCACTCCGTTTGAAATTTCAATTATTCTGACCGCGAATTACACCTTCCTGAACTATCTGGTTCTGCTGCTCGGAATTCTGCTGCTGGATGACCGCACCATGGAATGGCTGTTACCGCAGCGCGTGCAAGTGTTCGTTGCTAGGGGTGAAACTAAGGTGGAGGTTGGTGCCGATTCGGGGAAGGCAACGTCCGGTTTCGAATGGCGCAAGATAATCTCGGCCGCTGGATTGTTGGTGTCGGCCGTCTGTCTCGGACTAGTTTTTTATTCCACCACGGCGCAACTTCTTTTCAAGCTCGCGCCTTCGTTACCTATTCCGGAGGCGCCTGTACGCTGGCTGGATCCGTTTCGAATCGCCAACCGCTATGGCCTTTTTGAAGTGATGACCCATGAACGCTACGAAATCGAGTTCCAGGGTTCCAACGACGGCAAAAACTGGATCGCCTATCCATTCCGTTACAAGCCGCAAGCGATCGGCGTGGCTCCTGGAATTTATGCGCCCTATCAGCCGCGCTTCGAATGGAATTTGTGGTTCGCTTCGCTCGGTTCCTGGCGCGAGTATCGTTTCGTGGTCTGGACCGAGGAGCGTCTGCTGAAAAATGATCCCGACGTGCTGGCTCTCTTCGCCCAAAATCCATTCGCGGAAGCGCCGCCGAAGCAGGTCCGAGCCGTCATCTATCAATACTGGTTCACCGATCTTAAGACCAAGCGCGCGACTGGGAATTGGTGGCGGCGAGAGGTCCTGGGTGACTACGCGCCGGGTTTGGAGCGCGAACCCGACGGCAAAATCGTCGTACTCGATTTTCCGGTGACGGAAGTGCCGCAAGAATAAGCGCGAAAGAACGGCGGAGCCGCTGAACATCGCGTCGCGTTTCCTTCCCACGCATTCCGAAGACTCTTTGCTACATTCTCGCAAATCCGATAGCCTGTTCAGGACCGTATGACACCCAGCCAGCGCCATTCCGACGAGCCGCGCGAACCCACCATCTCCGACGAAGTCACTCCTGAACTGGTTCTGGCCTATCTGACGACGCTTTCGCAGCCGTCCAGCGTTCGGCACATCGCCCACGGGATGGGCCTGAAACATCACGGCCGCCGATTCCTCCCGCGAGTGCTGCAAAAACTAAAAAAGCGCGGCGACGTGGAAGAAATTCATGGCGGACGCTTCCAACTTGCCGGAGTAAAGCAGGCCCGCAATGAAGCTTCCGGCCGGGCCGCTGCCGCAAAGCGCGAGGCGCGTGCGACACGGTCTTCTGTGGCCGGCGAGGCGCCACAACAAACCGTGACCGCGCCGGCCGGCGACGCCGTTAGCGTGAGTCGCGGAAGAGATCCGAATCTCGTTTCCGGCCGCATCGTCGCGCATCGCGATGGCTACGCTTTTCTGGTTCCCGATACGCCGATGCTGCGTGTGGAAGGCGATCTTTTCATCGGCCGCGACGGTTTAGGCGATGCGATGCACGGCGATCGCGTACTGGCGCGCATCTCCCACCGCCGGGCCGACGGACGCGCCGAAGGCCGCATCGTACAAATCGTGAAGCGCGAACATCCGACCATCGTCGGATTGTTTCGCTACGGCCCACATGGGAACGTGGTTCTCCCTTACGACACCCGGCTACACCATGAAATCGCAATTCCTCCGGGCGAGGAGCTGACTCCGGCGCTGCGCGAAAAGCTCGGCATCACTGAATCGCTGCCGGCCAGAAGCAGAACACGTCTACCCGAGCTGGATGGAGCCGTTGTAAATGTCGAAATGATCCGGTTTCCGAAAGGCGGCCTGGCGCCGACCGGACGAGTGATCGAAATCGTCGGCCGCCCGGGCGAAATCGGCGTAGACGTCGAAATCATCATTCGCAAGCATCATTTACCTCACATTTTCGATGACGAAGTTTTGGCCGAAGCTCGCTCCAAGCCGCAACAGGTCAGCGAAACGGATTTGCGCGGACGCCGCGATTTCCGCAATTTGCCTATCGTCACGATCGACGGAGAGACCGCGCGCGATTTCGACGACGCCGTGCTGGTGACGCAGCTGCCAGATGGAAACTATGAATTGCAGGTGCACATCGCGGACGTGGCCCACTACGTCGAACGCGGCTCACGCCTCGATCGTGAAGCGCGCCTCCGTGGAACTTCGGTGTATTTCCCGAACCGCGCAGTTCCGATGCTGCCCGAAGAATTGTCCAACGGAATCTGCTCGCTGAATCCGAATGTCGACCGCTTGGTCATGAGCGTCGTGATGCGCATGGATGCCGCTGGAAAACTGCAACTCGCCGAGTTTTTTCCCGGAGTCATCCGTTCCGTGGAACGAATGACGTATACCAACGTAAATAAAGTGTTGGAAGACGATCCGGAAATGGTTCGTCGCTATCAAAACGTCGCGGACGGTTTCCGGCGGATGAAAGAACTGGCGCTGATTCTCAACAAGCGCCGCCATGGCCGCGGTTCGATCGATTTCGATCTTCCCGAACCGGTTATCGAATTTGACGAATCGGGACGAATGTTGAGCATCGTGCGCAGCGAGCGTAATATCGCTCACCGCCTGATCGAGGAATTCATGCTCGCCGCGAATGAAGCGGTAGCTCAGTACCTGGAATATAGAGGCATCGCTTCACTGCATCGCGTGCACGAGAAACCTGATCCCAAAAAAGTTCTCGAATTCGAGGAAGTCGCGCATGCGTTCGGGTACTCGCTGGGAGTCGACGACTTGGCCGAACGGCGTGTGATCGTTCGGCACGGAAAGGTAAAGCCACAGTCACGCGCCGGTCGCGCAGGAAAAGGACGAATGCGTGCAATGAGCGTGACCACGCCGGCCGCTGACGAAGTGGATATCCGTCCGCAACATTACCAGCGGCTCACCGAAAAAATTGCCGGAAAACCGGAAGAACGAATTCTTTCCTACCTGATGTTGCGTTCGCTCAAGCAAGCGCGTTACGCGGCGGACGTCCTGGGGCATTTTGCGCTGGCCACCCAGGAATACACGCATTTTACTTCGCCGATCCGCCGTTTCCCGGACCTTATCGTTCACCGCGCATTAAAGTGGGCGCTGGAAAATCCTGATGTTGCGCCGTTGCGCGTGTCGATTCCAGATAAACGCGATGAGGAAAAATCGATCGCTGCTCTGGGGCCCTACCGTCGCGTGGAACTGCAGGAAATTGCTGCGCAAAGTTCCGAAGCGGAGCGTCGCGCCGATTCGGCCGAGCGCGAGCTGATGGAGTGGAAGACGGCTCAATTTATGGAGAGCCATCTCGGTGAAGAATATCAAGCGCTCATCATTTCCGTGCAAAAGTTCGGATTCTTCGTGGAGTTGGTCGAGATATTTGTCGAAGGCCTGGTCAGCATCGATCGTCTGGAAGATTTTACCGGGCAGCGCTGCGTCTACCGCGAGCGGGACCACACCATTGTCACTGAGCCCTATCGCGGCTCGCGCGGAGCGGGATCCAAAAAAGTTTTTCGCCTCGGCGATCTGGTGCAAGTGCGGGCGGAGAGAATCGATCCATTCCGGCATCGGGTGGAATTTTCTCTGGTGTAGTTCGCCCGATTTTCTTCGGGGCCAAATCTTCGGATTTGCGCGCACCTTTTTCAAACGGGCACATATCTAATCTGTACGGGAGGCCAAAATGAAACCAACAATCGGATTCATTGGACTGGGTTTGATGGGCGGGCCGATGGCCTTGAACCTGGTGAAAGCTGGATTTCCGGTGACGGTGTGGAATCGAACGGCATCGAAAGCGGAATCACTGGTCAAGCAAGGAGCAAAGCTGGCGGCGAATCCGCGCGCAGTAGCATTGCAAGCCGACGTCCTGATCACCATCGTCAGCGACCCGGCCGCATTGGAAGAGGTGCTCTGGGGCGCGAACGGAGCGATCGAAGGGCTGCGCCGCGGCAGTCTCTATATTGATTCCAGCACGGTGTCTCCCGATTTGGCGCGCCGCGTGGCCCAGGCTTGCGCCGAGCGCGGCGTCGATTTTCTGGATGCGCCGGTCACCGGCGGTAATTGGGGCGCGGAGAAAGGCGAATTACTCTACATGATTGGCGGAGATGCGAAAGTCTTTGATCGGGCCAAGCCGGTCCTGGATGTTCTGGGCAAGAAATTTTTCCTGCTCGGACCCAACGGCGCAGGCCAAACGGTGAAGCTCGGGATGAATTTAATTTTGGCGATGCAGGTTGACGCACTGGCCGAAGCGCTCGCGGTCGTTACGGCGGCGGGTGTGGAAGGTGAACGATTGGTGGAAGTGTTGCAATCGAGCATGGGACGCACGGCGCTTCTCGACATCAAAGCGCCGTTGATGCTCAAGCATGAATACAAAGCGAGCTTCCCGTTGCGGCTGATGCAAAAGGATCTACGGCTCGCGCTCGAAATGGCTCGGGAACACGGCGTCACGCTGCCGGCAGCCGCGGCCGCATATGGGACATATACAACGGTAAAAGATTCTTCGAACGACGATCCGGATTACGCGGGCATCATGCGCTTTTGGGATGCCAAAGCGAAGCGCGCGTCTTAGCCGACTGCGTTCCCCCGGAAAAAACTAAGCGGCAGGTCGCGCGACGTTTGCAGTCCGGCCTTGGCCGCGAGGATCGACGGAATCGCGTTCACGACGACCGCGGCGGTGGCCACGTCTCCGTGGGTCCCGCCCGGAATGGTAAGCGTGAGATTCGGGTCACCCTTTAGCACCACGGTATCCGCAGGATTCTGCGCACCGACATACATTTTTAATTCCATGAATATTTTTTCTTTGCCCGCCGCCGTGCCGCGAGCCACCTGATGAACGCCGGCGACCTGCGCGGGCGCAACCTCCAAAAATTCCGTTTTGACCACTTCTTCCGCGATCATCGGCTCGATCGTTTCGGAAATATCGTCGAGCGAAAACCCCAGGCCATCCGCCACCATGGCGATCGATTCCGGCAAGCCGTGATGCTTGATCACTCCTGCTGCAACCTGCGCGCGGAATTCATCCGGAGTCATGCCCGCGCCGATTTTTTTCTGCAGCGGCAAGCGGCGCTTCGAAGCATCCACGATGCGGACCGCGCTGACCCATTCGACGCGCTGCGAAACCGCGCTGAGCGTGAGCGGCAATTTGTCCATAACAAAGCCGGGATTCACGCCGGTGCCGAGTAAAGCCACGCCCTCTTCCTTTGCTGCGTCGTCGAGGGTCTTCGAAAGCTGCGGGTGCTTGCGAAACGGATACGCGAGTTCCTCGCAGGTGGATACGATGCACAAGCCAGCGCCGAGGCAGGCGAGCAGCTGATCCATCACGCTGGTCAAATACGAAGAAGTCGAGTGCACCACGAGGTCAGCCGGTTTCGCCAGCACCGACGTAGCGTCAGCGGAAACCAGAACGCCCCACGGCGCGTCGGGCGCGCCGACCACTTCTCCCAGATCACGACCCACTTTTTTGGCGTCCGTATCGATGGCACCTACGATTTCCAACGAGGCCTTCTGACGCATCAAACGGACAATGGACGCGCCGATGGGACCAATTCCGTATTGAATGACCCGAATTTTCTTTTTCACGATGGCTTCCCCTGAAGATTTTAGGAATTCTTACCTTAAGGTGTCGGACTCAAGACTGCAACGGCTTTTGGCAACTCCAGCGCACGCACGGGGGAAGTTCCATAACGGTCGGATATGAATTCAAGAGGCAGGTTCGTCTGAACCTGCCTCTTTGCATGCAGGGCCGAGAAACGCCCAGTTCTAGTGGGCCGTAGAGTACTTTGAATAATCCGGATACGCCGGACGCTTGACTGGTTGTGGCGGATTCTTCGAGAGCTCGTCCATCACCACGGCGATCGCTTTCTCCAACTGCGCGTCGTGGCCTTGCCGCCATTCGGCCGGATCAAGTTCAAGGTCGATGTCCGGCTGCACGCCATGATTTTCCACATCCCAAGTGCCATCGAGGGTGAAGAAAGCAAAACGCGGCGCAGTGACGAAACCGTTGTCGATCAGATTAGGATATCCGCCGATTCCAACCAGCCCGCCCCAGGTACGCTTGCCAATCAGCGGTCCAAGACCGACGTGCCGGAAGTACCACGGAAGCGCATCGCCGCCGGAACCCGCAAATTCATTAGTGATCATGGCTTTCGGGCCATAAATACCGCTCAGCGGCGTCGAGTAATCGGCGCCTTCGCGCGACATCCAGTAGTTCCAAACTTTGCGCTGCATGTACTGGATAATGTAATCGGCGGCCTGACCGCCAGCGTTGAAGCGTTCGTCGATCACCGCGCCTTGTTTTCCGAGCTGCGCAAAATAGTACCGATTGAAATTGGTGAAGCCGCCCCTGCCCGTATCGGGCAGATAGACGTAGGCCAGCTTGCCGCCGCTCAGTTTGTCGACGGTGCGCAGGTTGTCCTCCATCCACGCGCGATTGCGCAACCCTCGTTCGTCCGGCACCGGGACCACGGTCACATCCCGCGAGCCGGAACCGTCGGGATTCGGTCCAACTTTCAGTACCGTTTGCTTTCCGGCCGTTTCCTGGAAATAGCTATCCACATCTTCCGCGGTTTTGACCTCGCGTCCGTTCACGGCCAGCAAATAATCTCCTGCGACGACATTTACGCCCGGCTGGGTGAGCGGAGCATGCAGCTGCGGGTTCCAGTTTTCACCGTTGAAGACGCGGGCGAAGCGGTAACGGCCGTTCTCAATTTTGTAATCCGCGCCGAGATAGCCGACTTCGAGCGGTTGTACTTCGGGGATGTCCCCGCCGCCAACGAACATGTGGCCAATGTTGATTTGGCTTAACATTTGCGAGAACAAGTAATTCAAATCGTCACGCGTAGCGATGCCATCGAGATACGCCGAATATTGCTTCGAGAGTCCGGTGAGATTTACGCCGTGAGCATGCGGGTCGTACAGAAAGTCGCGTTCGATCCGCCAAATTTCGTTGAACATCTGCTTCCACTCGGCGCGCGGCTCGACCCAGACCTGCATATTCTCGACTTTCAGTTGTCCGTCGCCGGGCTTTACCGCCGCTGCAGTGGGAGCGATCGACCAGTTCTCGCCCTGCTGGTACAGAATTTTGTCGCCATTGAAGGAAATGGCGAAGTTCTGAACGCCGGCGACGATTTGATCCGTCTTACGTTTGCTGAGATCGAACTTGGAAACAGTCATCGAAGGCGGTGCCTGAGGATCCGCACCGGCGGGAAGGTCCGCGACGAAGAGCTCCCCGGTTTTGCCGGCTACGACTGCCGCGTAGTCTTTGGGTGGAAGCGGGAGAGCGAGAATCCGCTGGCTGATATTGTCGAAGTCGATCGTCACTTTCACCGGCTCTTTACTCTTATCTTTGCCCTTCTCCGAATCTTTGCCGTCCTTGTCGTCTTTCGCTTTATCGGCGTCATCCTTCTTTTTGTCCGCGTCGGTTTTTTCCTCGTCGCTCTCCGGCGCCAGGGGCGAGGGCAAATCCTTGCGCAGCACAATCACATAAACGTTTCGGGTAACTTCCTTGCCGTCCGACGACATATCCAGCCCGCCGACCGTTGGCCCCACGTTCGTGCTGGCGGCGAAATAAATATATTTTCCATTTTGATCGAACACCGCGAATTGCGAATCGCTCATGCCGTCGGTAATCTGGGTCGACTTCCCTGAATCGAGCGAATACACAAAAACTGCACGGAAATGATTGGGCAGAATCTTGGTGTAAACGATCCAACGGTTGTCCGGCGACCACGCCGGGTTCAAACCAACCGATTGGTAATAGTCAGTGTCGACCTTCACCGGCGTGGGCTTGTCGAGATCCACAAACCAAAAGTTGAGGCGTTTATCGGTATAGGCGATTTTCTTGCTGTCCGGCGACCAGGTCGGGCCGTAAAAGAAAGATGGCGCGCTGCCCAGATTGATTTTCCGGACTTCGCCCAGGCCGTCTTGCGAACGCAAGTGCAAAGCGTACTCACCCGATTCGTCCGAAAAATAAGCAATCCATTTTCCGTCGGGCGACCAGGCCGGGTCGCGATCGGCTACACCCGGAGAATTCGTGATGTTGCGGATGTCGCCCTTGTCTCCGGGAACAGTGAGAATTTCTCCATGCGCTTCAAAGACCGCGCGCACGCCCGTAGGCGAAATTCCGGCGTTGTTGATCTGTTTCATTACTTTTTCGAAATGCGGACGAACCTGGACCAGATCCGCATTGATTTGCACCTTCACCGGCTTTTCGGAATGCGACGCAAGATCGTATAGATGAAGCGAGCCGAATTGTTCGTAAACGATCGCACCCGGTCCAGCGTCCGCGGATTTAATTGGCATGCCGCTATTTTCGAGCACCTGCGTGTCGCTCTTGGATTTCACGTCATAGGCAAACAAAGCATTCGCGCCGTTGCGATCGGACAGAAAATAAACCGTATCCCCGACCCACATCGGATTGAAATCGTTCCAATCTTCATGTGGCAATTTCACGACGCTGGAATCTGCGAGATTTGCGACCCAGATGCGCGGAGACGTGCCGCCGCGATAGTGGCTCCAGTTCCCAAAAGGACTTGGCGTCGGCCGATATGCCAAGAATTTTCCATCAGGTGAATACGATCCCTCCCAGGCGAGCGGCAGCGGAACCCTGGCGGGGAATCCACCGTCCGCCGGAACGGTGAAGAGCGCCAAGGTATTGTTGGCGAAGCCGTCGCGCGGCGATGAGAACAGAATATTCTTGCCGTCCGGCGTCCATCCGGACACCACATCTGGACCAGAATCGAAGGTGAGACGCCGCGGCGTGCCACCACCAGCCGCCAGGACGTACACGTTCAGCTTGCCGTCGTACTCGCCGGTGAACGCGATCCATTGTCCATCGGGAGAGAAGTGCGGCCCGCGCTTGATGCCCGGACCGGCGGTAAGGCGAATCGCCTGGCCGCCGTCGCGGCTGACTTTCCATAAATCGTCGCCGTACATAAACGCGATGTCCGTGCGATTCAAGGTAGGCTGGCGCAGAAGCAGCGGCTTTTCATCTTGAGCGAGCGAAGGTCGGGCAAAGAGGAACAAAAGGGCGGCGAAGAGCAGCGCAAGCTTCTTCATCGAAACATCTCCTTAATTGGGCACCGGATGGTACGCAAACGCAGGGAAAAAGGTTTCTATCGTTTTTCGACGCAGCATCCGCACAAATGGAAGCGAAATTCTATCCGGTTATGCGCAAATGAAGCTAAATTTTAGACATGACTATACCGGCGGGGAAGCGGCAAGAAAAACCTTAAAAAAGCTAGAATCGCGAGCGGCTGGCCCGATAGAACTCCCGCAGCGTCGTAACGTTCGGGCCATACGAACCGACGCGCCCTGCATCTACCGGCAAACCCAGATACTCCGCCTGCTCAATGCTCAGCCCAGCATCGTCCAGCTCAGCGAGACTATAACCTTCCGTGGGAACCAGTCGATTACGGCGCGAAAGATCCACCGGACGCGGCGGCCGGTGCGCGCTCCAGCGCTTTCCTACAATTGCGGCGAAATCGTCCCAGTCCCGTCGATTCCACATATTCCCCCCAAGGCCCCGGGTCCATCAGCTCCGGTCACGGTATTGGATGCTGGCATCGCGCTTTCGGTAACTCGAATTTCGCAGAACACCGCGGCGACGCGAGACTCGTTTGGCGGCGAGCTGCTCAGGCTCCGAGTGGAGCAGATAGTAACTCTATTGTCGTTCGAAAGTCGCATCAGAAAATCTTGTGTATCGATAAAGTTATTGGATGAGAGGCACGGCAGTTCCGGACGTGGACGAGCGGTTTCACCTGCGCCAGGGCGGGCGTTCGCGGTGCTATACTTTACCACGCCGATTCACTTTGTCGCCCGCGTGCACTTGATATGAGCAATCCGGTCATCGTCGTCCACTATCACGAAGTCTGGCTGAAAGGCCGGAATCGCCGATTTTTCCTGCGAAAGCTGCACACCTCGTTGCGCCTCGCGTTACAAGGCCTTCCCGTAAACCGCATCGAACCGCTGGGCGATCGCATGCTGGTTTGGATTGACGATTCCTCCGCGCTGCCGGAAATCTCCGCGCGAATCGATCGGGTTCTGGGCATTGCCTTCTATGCGATTGCCCAGCCTGCGGAACGAACCCTGGAAGCTCTCTGCGAGAAGGCCTGGAACCAAGTTGAAGATCTTCGATTTTCCAATTTTGTGGTGCGCGTCAAGCGCAGCGACAAGTCCTTCCCGTTATCCAGCGTGGAAACGGAAGCAGCCGTTGGAAAATATATTCTCGATCGTCTGCGCGCGCAGAATCGCGAAGTCCGTGTTCGGCTGAAAGATCCGGAGCTGACCTGCTACATCGAGATCATGCGGGGAATTGCCCTGGTGTACGCGCGGAAGATTCCTGGTGCCGGAGGTCTGCCCGCCAATACCGCCGGGCGCCTGACCTGCCTTCTTTCCGGCGGATTCGATTCCGCGGTCGCCGCATACCAAATGATGAAGCGCGGCGCGCATCTGACGTTCGTTCATTTTTATGGAGCCGGCGCGGAGCCCGGCGAATCGTCGGCGTATGTGGCGGGCGAGTTGGTCAAGCACTTGGTCCGGTACCAAACCCACGCGAAATTGTATCGAGTACCGTTTGAACCAATTCAACGCGAACTCGCGAGCGGCGCGCCGGAGGAATTCCGGGTTTTGTTGTACCGCCGCATGATGTTGCGAATTGCCGAAGCTTTCGCTCGACGCGATCGTTCGTTGGCGCTGGTCACTGGCGACAGTCTCGGCCAGGTCGCATCGCAAACTCTGCATAACATGGTTGCCGTGGACGCCGCCTCGAAGATGGTCGTTTTTCGCCCGCTGGTAGGAACCGATAAAGAAGACATCATCGTTACGGCCAGAAAAATCGGTACGTACCCCATTTCCGCCGAACCTTTTCACGATTGCTGCCCGATGTTTCTTCCGCGCCAGCCCGCGCTGTACGCTTCACCGGAGGATCTGGCAAGGGCCGAAGAAAAACTTGATATCAACGAGCTGACCTTCAAGGGCATCCGCACTGCGTCACTCTTGAAGTACGAGTACAAATCCGGCCGCGTGGCAGTTTCCGAAGTGGCGATGAAAACCGCGCCGCGCAATCCGCAAATCGCCGTTAGGTGATTCGCGGGCGGCCACGATATTTCTGAAACTTTTTCGGCTGGCCAAGCGCAAAAAAGGCGCGACCTCGTCGCGCCTCTCTCTGAATGCGCACCTTAATTCTAACGGTCGCGACCACCGCCTCCGCCATATCCTCCACCGCGCCCACCGCGATTACCTCCGCCGCCCTGGCCGCCCCGTCCGCCGCCGCTTCCGCCCTGTCCACCACGGCCTCCGCGGCCACCTCCACCGCCTCCACCTTCCTGCGGACGCGCTTCATTCACTACCAGCGCGCGTCCCAGAAAATCCTTTCCATTCAGTGCTTCGATCGCCTTCACCGCGTCCGCATCGTTTGCAATTTCCGCGAAGCCGAAGCCGCGCGGCTGATCCGTAAAGCGGTCGCGCAACAGCGAAAGTTGATCGGGCTGCACTCCGATTTCCGCGAACATCGCCGCAATTTGTTCTTCGGTAGCTTTGAACGGCAAATTGCCGAGATACAGTTTCTTCATTGCCCGTTCTCCTTGGGCGCCAGGACGCCAATTGAGAAGCTGAAGAAGCAGGATTTCGGCCGCGGGCGTCCATCTGGCGATGGGCCCCACCCGGTCTGAAGCGAGCGCTCCAGCAACTGGCAGCATCTTGTTCTTATTGCCTTGGACAGTCAACCATTGGGAGTTTCAGGCGGGCTCGTCCGGGGATTTCTTCTAGGTGACGGTATTTCCGCGCTATTTCATTGTGTTTGCGAATTTCGAACTACGTCCGGTAGCTCGCGTTAATGTGAATGTACTCGGTCGTAAAATCGCAGGTCCACATACGGGCCGTCCCCCGGCCAGAGTTCAGGTTGACCACGACCGGAACAAACGAAGCCAGCATCTTGCGATGCGCCACGCGTTCGTCGAACGCATGTTCGCGGCCGTGGCGGCAAACCGGCAGACCGGCCAGATGGATGTCCACTCGATTGGATTCGAATTTGACGCCGGAGCGGCCCGCGGCGGCGATGATCCGGCCCCAATTCGGGTCGGCGCCGGCGAAAGCCGTCTTGACCAACGGAGAATTCGCGATGGTGCGAGCGATCTGATTCGCTGCCGCATCGGAAGGCGCCCCACGCACTTCGATTTCGATTACCCGTTGCGCGCCTTCACCATCGGCCACAATTTGCAGTGCCAGCGACTTGCAGACTTCTTCCAGCGCCGAGTAGAAATTCTTGTACGCAGCATCTTCGCGGGTAATTTTGCGCGCGCCGGATTCTCCATTCGCCAGCAGCGTCACCGTATCATTCGTGGAAGTATCGCCATCCACGGTGATGGCGTTGAACGTGCGGTTCACGACTGCTCGCAGCGCACGCGCGAGCAGCGCCGGCGAAACCGCAGCGTCCGTGGCCAGAAAAGCGAGCATGGTCGCCATGTTCGGCTGAATCATTCCCGCGCCTTTCGTGCATGCCGAGAATGCGCACTTCTTTGCCGCCGGCGCGAAATTTGGCCCACGCGCTTTTCGGCCGGCTGTCGGTGGTCATGATCGCGCGCGTGAACTCGGTGAACGCACGCGCGTTGTTTCCGCGCCCTCGAACCAGCTTCGGCACGGCGTTGACGATCTTCTGCCATCGCAGCGGAACGCCAATGACGCCTGTGGAACAAACCAGAATTTGCGTGGGACGAAGTTTCCCAGTTCCTTGGCGACTTTGAGCGTCGTCGCGGTCGCGGCGGTGAATCCTTCGGATCCCGTGCAGCAATTGGCATTTCCGGAATTCACGATGATCCCGCGCATCTCTGTTCGTGATTTCTTCAGATGGAGCTGCGAGGTGATGACCGGAGCGGCCTTGACGCGGTTGGTGGTGAAAACAGCGGCAGCAGTCGCAGGCGTTTCGCTCACCATCAGTCCCAGGTCCAGTCCGGATTTTTTCAGGCCGCACGCATGGAGGAATACGAAAAACCGCGCGGAATATCCGCGTTCGTGATGCGTCGCGATGCGGATGTTCGGTTCGGCACCTTTGGTTGTCGTGATTTCATGTAATTTTTGCGCGCGAATTGAGTCGCGCCTTGAATTCATCGAGTGCCGCGCGAACGGCACCAGGCGCCGTGCCTCCGGAAACGTTGCGGCGCGCGAGTGCCGAATCGAGCGTCAGCATTGCATTCAGGTCGTCGCCGAATGCCGGCGAAAATTCTTTCAGGCGAGTCAAGCGGCATTTCGCGAATCGTCGTTTCCTTCCTGCTCCGCCGCGCGCAGTACTTTTCCAACGATTTCATGCGCCTCGCGAAATGGCACGCCGTGATTCACCAGGTAATCCGCGATTTCAGTCGCCACTAGCGCCGGATCCTGACGCCGACTTCGCGAAGTTCGTCTTCGCGGAAGCGGGTCGCGCCAACGTAGCCGCAGCGATCTGGGTCATCGCCAGCGCCTGATCGTGCGCGAGCGAACAGCGCTTCCTTGTCTTCCTGCAAATCGCGCTGGTAACTCGACGGCAACCCCTTGCAAGTCGTGAGCACGCGCAACCAATGCGCCATAAATCCGGCCCGTTTTCCCGCGAATCAATTCCCACGCATCCGGATTCTTTTTCTGCGGCATCAGGCTGCTGCCCGTGGAAAATTCGTCCGGCAATTCGATGAAACGCAAATTCGGGAGTCGCGAACAAAACGAAATCCTCTGCCAGCCGCGACAAATGCATGGCCAGCGTAGACAGCGCAAAAAGATATTCGAGCGCGAAATCGCGGTCGCTGACGGCGTCGAGGCTATTGGCGGTGATGCGCGAAAATCCGAGATCCCGCGCGAGCGCCTTGCGATCGAGGGGGAATGCGCATCCCGCCAGCGCGCCAGAACCCAGCGGGCAAGCATCCGCGTTCTTCGCGGCGGCCGACCAACCGTTCCGCGTCGCGATCGAAATGCCTCACCATGCGCCAGCAGCCAGTGCGAGAGCAGCAACGGCTGGGCGTGCTGCATGTGCGTGGTGCCGGGCATCGGAACGCCAAAGTTCTTCTCGGCCTGCTCGGCAAACGCAGCTTCGAGCGATCCGATTGCGCGCAATCATTTCGCCCGGCAGCCTGCTTCACGTACATCCGAAATTCCGTCGCCACCATTTCATTGCGGCTGCGCCCGGTATGCAGCTTCGCGCCGAGCGGCCCCAGCTTTTCGATCAGCGCGGTTTCGGCGAAATGATGGACGTCTTCCGCCTGCGATGCATCGAGCCAGGCCAAATCGGTTTGCGCGCGTTTTTCGATTTCATCGAGGGCGTCGATAATCGTGGCACATTCTTTCGGCGTCAGAATTCCAGCAGCGGTAATAGCCCGCGCCCAGGCGCGATCCAGCGCCGATTTCCTGCGGCAGCAACCGGCGATCGAAACTCCAGGAGCGCTCGAACTCGTAGAATGACGCGTCGGGTCCGCGATCGAAGCGGCCCCCCCACATTTTTTGCGGACCCGGAGCCGTCATCAGGCGCTGGCCTTCTGCGTGGTTTTTTCAGTTTTGGGCACCTGAGCCTCTTGCGGAACGGTGATCGGCAGCGCGAAAAGGTTGATGAAGCCCTCCGCGTCTTTCGGGTTGTAGCCGGTCATGGTGAAGCTGGCGAGATTGGTGCGATACAGCGAATAAGGCGAGCGGCGCGAGGCAACGGTGACGTTTCCGCGGCAAAGCGTAAGCGACACCGCTCCGGTGACTCGCTTTTGCGACGCGGTAAAGAACGCGTCGAGCGATTCGCGCAGCGGAGTGAACCACATGCCGTAGTAAACCATTTCGGCGTAACGCAAAGCCAATTGCTGCTGGTAGTGCGCGCGTTTCGCGATCGAGCGCCAGCGATTCCAGTTCGCGATGCGCAGTAACCAGCAAAGTTCCGCCCGGAGTTTCGTACGCGCCGCGCGATTTTATTCCGACCAGCCGATTTTCAACGATATCCATCCGGCCGACGCCATTGGCTGCGGCGATTTCGTTCAATTTATCGAGCAGTGCCATCGCGCCCAGACTTCTTGCCGTTCACCGAGACCGGCGTGCCACCTTCGAAACCAATTTCGACCGTCGTCGGCTTTTCGGGCGCCTTTTCGGGAGCCACGACCCATTGCCACATCGCCTCGTCCGGCGCATTCGCCGGATCTTCCAGCACGCCGCCTTCATGGCTCAAGTGCCAGATATTGCGGTCGCGGCTGTAAATATTCTTCTTGGTCTGCTCGACCGGAATATTATGGCTCTGCGCGTAGGCGATCGCCTCCTCGCGCGAGACGATGTTCCATTCGCGCCAGGGCGCAATGATTTTTAATTCGGGCGCGAGCGCTTTTGCAGCCAATTCAAAGCGCACCTGATCGTTGCCCTTTCCGGTGCAGCCGTGCGCCACGGCATCGGCGCCCAACTGTCTTGGCCATTTGCACCTGGCGCTTGCGCGAGCAAGCGGCCGCGCGAAAGATGTGCCGAGCAAGATATTTATGTTCGTACACGGCGCCGGCGCGCAAAGTGGGCCAGATGTATTGCGTGACAAATTCCTCGCGAAGGTCTTCGACGTACGCGGAGCTCGCGCCAGTGGCCAGCGCTTTTTTGCGCGCCGCTTCCAGGTCTTCTTGCTGGCCCAGATCGCCGATCATGGCGATCACTTCGCAGCCGCCATAAGTTTCCTTCAGCCAGGGAATGATGATGGAGGTGTCCAAACCTCCGGAATAAGCGAGCACGACTTTCTTGGGCAATGCTTTCTCCTCGATGAGCATAGTGATTCCGAATTGTTACGCGAGCATGAATCCGATTTCGCGGGGCAATTTAGTTGAGCAGCGTCAGCAAAATCGCTTTCTGCATATGCAGGCGATTTTCGGCTTGTTCGAAAACGATCGACCGCGGTGAATCCATTACTTCCGCCGTTACCTCGGCTCCGCGATGCGCCGGCAGGCAATGCATAAAGATCGCATCCGCCGCTGCGTGCGAAAACAGCTTGTCATTTACCTGATAGTCCACGAACGCGGCTGCACGCGAGGCCGATTCTTCCTCCTGCCCCATGCTGGTCCACACGTCGGTGTAAATCGCCTGCGTATCGGCCACGGCTTCTTCGGGCGAGTGCAGCAACTCAATTTTTCCACGGGTCTCGCGAGCCGTACGCTTGGCCTCGGAGACCACACTCGGGTCCGGCTCGTAGCCCGGCGGCGTGGCGATCCGGATATGGGCTCCGGCACGAGCGCCGATAGCCAGCAACGAATGGCACATGTTGTTGCCGTCGCCGACGTAAGCGATTTTCAGCCCGCGCAAATTGCCAAAACGTTCTTCCAGCGTGAAGAAATCCGCGAGCGCCTGGCACGGATGATACAGATCAGAAAGGGCGTTGATTACCGGCACATGCGAGTTTTCAGCTAACTGGGTCAGCGATTCCTGTTTGAATACGCGCGCGACAATGCCGTTGACCCAGCGCGACAAGCTTTTCGCCACGTCACGCACCGGTTCGCGCTCGCCGAGATGCGTAACGGTGTGATCCAGAAAAACCGAAGATCCGCCGAGGCTGGCGATGCCCACTTCAAACGAGACCCGCGTGCGCAGCGAAGGCTTTTCAAAAATCAGCGCCAGAAAGCGGCCGGCCAGCGCGCCCCGGTAACGATCCGGATGCGCCTTTACGTCCGCAGCCAGATGGAGCAGTTCGCGCATTTGCGCGGGACTCCATTCCATTCCGGTGAGCAGATCGTTGGTTTGAGTTACCGGCGATGTTGCGGTTGCGTTCATGTGTTACCTCGCTGCAGCCAGAGTTGCCGGCTGCTTGTGCGTTTCAGATTTGTTGGGTGATCCTGTGGTAGAACTTGCAGCGGTTGGAGACAACGTGCAGAACATTGGCAAACGTTGCGCAGAAACTCGGTCACATCCGCGCGGGTCATAATGAATGGCGGCAAGCAGCCGGAGGATGTGCTCGTGCGTGCAGTTGATGATCAACCCGCTGGTGCAGCGCTTCGGTGACGATCGGCGCGCCGTCGATCGACAGATCGACGCCCAGCATCAACCCTTCCCCTCGTACTTCGCGGATAAAATCGAAACGAGTCGCCAATTTTTCCAGGCCAGCCCGCAATTGCTGCGCCTCGCTCGCGCACGTTTTCGAGCAAGTTTCGTTTTTCGATGACGGTCAGACACCTGGAGCGCCGCGGCGCAAATCAAGGGTCCGCCTCCGAACGTGGTGCCGTGCATTCCCGGCGAAAATGCGGACGCAAACTTCTCGTTCGCGATAATCGCGCCAAGCGGCAATCCACCCGCCAGCGGTTTGGCGATCGTTACGATATCCGGGAGCCGACGCGAACTGCTGATACGCGAAATATCGGCCGGTACGGCCGAGGCCGCATTGAATCTCGTCCGCGATCATCGCGGCGTCGTGCTGCGTAGCCAGCGCGCGCGCACGATTCCAGAATTCTTCGCTGACCGGGAAAATCCCGCCTTCACCCTGAATCGTTTCCAAAACGATGGCGCAGACGGTATCGTCGAATTTACTTTCGAGGTCGGCGACATCATTGAACTTCACAAATTCCACGCCCGGTACCAACGGAGCGAACGGCTCGCGATATTTTTCGGGATAAGTAATCGAAACCGCGCCAAAAGTTCGTCCATGGAACGAATTCTCTAGCGCGAGGATCCGCGTTTTTTTGGCTGCGCCGCTGCCGGCGGATTTGGCATAGGCGTAAGCCCGTGCCAGCTTCAACGCGCCGTCCATCGCTTCGGTTCCACTGTTGGTAAAAAACACGCGATCGAGTCCGGACCATTCCACGAGCTTGCGCGCCAGCGGCCCCTGAAACGGATTCTGAAAGAGATTCGACAGGTGAATCGCGCGCCCAGCTTCGCGGCGAATCACTCGCACCAAATCGCGATGCGCGTGGCCGAGCGCGTTCACCGCGATGCCGCCCAGAAAATCCAGATACTCGTGGCCTTCGGAATCGTAGAGCCGGCAGCCGCGCCCGCGCGTGAAAACCATGGGCGGGCGGCGGTAAGTGTTCATAAGGTAGCGCGCTTCGTCCGCGCGGATTTGCTCCGCGGCAGATTTCCGGCGCGCTGTTGCTGATTGTTTTTTCATTGTATCGGCGCGGCTCCGTGGGTCGCGGTCGGCGGAGGAATGAAGAGCGGGCAGCACGCGCGTGCCGCGAGAAATCGATCCGCTCAACTGCGGAAACCAGCGCTTTAGGCAGCGTGCCGCCCACAATGCGCACTTCAGAAACGCCCGCCGCCAGCGCGCGCTTGGCCGCTTCCAGCTTCAGAATCATCCCGCCCGAAACTTTGTTCTGGCGGATCAATTCCTCGATTTCGCCGCCGCCGATGACCCGCAGGACTTTTTCGCCATCCAGCACGCCTGCCACGTCGGTCAGAAAAATCAAGCGGTCGGCTTGAATAAATTCCGCCGCCGCGGCCGCCATGTGATCGGCATTGATGTTGTAGATTTCGCCGTCGGCGCCCAGTCCCAGGCAGGACGCGACCGGAACAAGCCGAAGCGCGCCACAGCGACCGCAGAAAGTCCACATTTACCCCGGTCAGGTAGCCGACAAATCCCAGACCTGCCTTCCCGTTCGTCAAGTTGCATCGGCTCGGCCAGAAAACACGCCGCATCACTCGCGCTGATGCCCACCGCGGGCTGACCGGCCAGCGAAATCGCGCCGGCGAGCCGCTTGTTCAAGCAGTCCGCCAAACACCATGATTGCGGCGTCGCGCGTTTCGCGATCGGTCACGCGCAAGCCATTAACGAACTGGCTGGTAATTCCCATGCGCGCCAGCGTTGCCGTAAATATTTTTCCGCCGCCGTGAATCACCAGCATCTCGTGACCATCGCGCGCCAGTTCAGCTGATCTGGCGCGCCAGAGCGTGCACTGTTTCTTCGCGTTCGAGCAGCGCGCCAGCAATTTTGATTACAAGTCTCACGCCGACCTCACAATAGGCCTGCCGTTTCGGGAAAGCCCCACATCCCGTTCATATTTTGAACCGCTTGCCCAGCCGCGCCCTTGCCCAGATTGTCGAGGCACGAAACGATGACCAGCCTCTCGCCACTCGGATCGAGCGCGAATCCGATGTCGCAGAAATTCGTGTGGGTCACATGCTGCAGTTCCGGCAACTGTCCCGCCGGAAGAATCCGAACCATCGGGCGCGCCGCATAAAATTTGCGGTACAGCCCTTCGATATCGCTGGCGTCCCGCGGTCCAGCGAGCGATACATACAAAGTCGAAAGAATTCCGCGCTCGACCGGCAACAGGTGCGTCGTAAATACAAAATCCTTCAATGCCAGCCCCGCGTGCTCCGCGATTTCTGGCGTGTGCTGGTGTGCGTGCACCCGATAGGCCCGAAAATTTTCATTCACCTCGACAAAGTGCGTTTCCCGCCTCGGCTCTTTGCCTGCTCCACTTACGCCCGATTTGCAGTCGCAGACAATCCCGCGCGACAAATTGATCCAGCCTGCCTCCACTAACGGTCGCAACCCCAGGATGACGGACGTCGCATAGCAGCCGGGGTTGGCGACTAGCCGAGCTACGGGGAGCGCCTCGGCATATAACTCGGGCAGGCCATAAACAGACTCCGCCTGCGCGCCAGCTTCGGACGCTTTCAGCTTGGTACCAACGCTCCAAGGTCTCTCCGTCGCGGAACCGAAATGCACCACTGAGATCCACCACCCGCAATTCCGGATTTGCAGCCAAGAGCGCCGGTACCAGCTCGAGCGACGCTTCGTGCGGCGTTGAAAGAAAAACAACATCTGCCCCACTCCCGGCAATCGTATCTACGGAAAGTGGTTTGCACGGCGCGTCGCCCCAGCCGCGTAGCTGCGGATACAGTTCGGTCAGGCAGCGCACGTCAACCTGCGCGCCGCGCAAATAAAATGTAGGTTTCTGAACCTTCGGGTGCCGCAGCAGCAGCCGGGCGAGTTCGAATCCGGCGTAACCCGTCGCCCCCACCACCGCGACTTGCAAAGGTTCACTCACCGACCATCTCCTCGATCCGCTTTTGCACCGACGCGCGCGCCTTCATCGAAGGAGTGATGATCAGTACGGTGTCGTCACCGGCCAGCGTGCCGGCCACTTCCTTCCAACGTTCGGAATCCACGGCGGCCGCCAAGGGTTGCGCGCCGCCCGGAGGCGTTTTCAAGACCAGCATGTTCTGTGCCGGGCGGATATCGAGCAGAAATGAATTTACCGCGCGCGCCAGGCGCGACACTGCGGGCGATTCTTCCACCGCTGCACTCGACAACGGTTTGTAACCTTCTGCGGTCTTTACCAGACGCAGCTCGCGCAGGTCTCGCGACAGCGTCGCCTGCGTCACGCGCAGGCCGAGGTGAATCAGTTGACGGCGCAATTCGTCCTGGCTGGCCACCGGCTCTGCCGCCAGAACCTTTAGAATTTGCCCTTGCCGAAATCGTTTATGTGCTGGCATCGTAACGCTATGCAGTTTTATGCATCTCCTTGCATAATCATACAGCACCTGTTCCGCCTGTCAAGAATTCGATGCGAAATCTTTCAAATAGTTTCTTTGCTGGAAAATTCTCCCACAGAAAATCATCCAGGATTGCGCCCGATTCGCTATACAATTCCGCGTCGTTGAACCGCTGGCAAATCCGTTGAAGGCGATCCGAATATCGCGAGGAAAAACAAGATGAAGACTTGGTTTCGTTTGATCGTGTTGATTTTTATGTCGACGGCCCTCTGCGCCGGGCAAGCGAAGCCCAATCTCCCAAACGAAATCGCGATTCGCGCCGGCAAAGTTCTCGACGTTCGCACCGGCACTTACTCCAGCGATCAAATCATCTGGATCGAAGGCGACCGAATCAAAGCCATCGGCAACGCCTCCGAAATGACCGGCAAGTTGCCGCCTGGAACAAAAATGTTAGACCTGTCGCAGTCCACAGTCTTGCCCGGCTTAATCGATTGCCACACTCACCTCACCATGACCCCCCGCGATTCGGGCCCAGCGGGCCTGCATCTTTCGTACCCGCGCCAGGCGCTCACCGGCGCTCGCAACGCTCGCGTCACTCTCGAAGCTGGTTTCACCACCGTGCGCAATGTGGGAGCAGGCGGATACTCCGATATCGCGCTGCGTGACGCCATCAAGGCCGGCGATGTGCCCGGCCCGCGCATGCTCGTATCCGGCCCTCCGCTCAGCATCACCGGCGGCCACGGCGATGAAAACTTCCTGGCGCCCCAGTATGATTGGTCGTCCGACGGCGTGGCCGACGGCGTCGATGGCGTCACCAAAAAAGTTCGCGAAAACATAAAATATGGCGCCGACGTAATCAAATTCATGGCCACCGGAGGGGTGCTTTCAGAAGGAGACAATCCCGCGCTGGCTCAGTACAGCCCGGAAGAGATGAAGGCCATCGTTGATACCGCGCACGGACTCGGCCGGAAAGTTGCCGCTCACGCCCACGGTGCTGGCGGAATTAAGTACGCGGTGCTTGCCGGCGTCGATTCCATCGAACATGGCAGCTACATCAACGATGAGGACATTGAATTGATGAAGCAGCGCGGAACCTATCTGGTTCCGACCGTGTATCTGGAAGATTGGCTGATCGAAAACGTACAGGTGCTGGGGCTGACGCCGAACATGATCGAGAAGGCCAAGCTCGTTCTGCCCATCGCCCAGCAAAATCTTTCGCACGCTTTCAAATCCGGCGTGAAAGTGGCATTTGGCACCGACGCTGCTGTCTACCCTCACGGATTGAACGGTCACGAATTCGGGAAGATGGTGGAAATGGGCATGTCGCCGCTGCAAACCATTCAGGCCGCCACGGTGAATGCTTCCGAATTGCTCGGCTGGGCCGATCGCGTCGGCACACTCGAACCTGGGAAGTTTGCGGACATTATCGCCGTGCAGAGTGATCCATTGACGAATGTGCGCGTGCTTGAGAATGTACAATTCGTGATGAAAGGCGGCGAAGTGGTCAAAACGCAGTAACCATAGAGCCTGCGTCGCCGCGCGCCTCGTGTGCTAAGATTGTGACCGGTCAGTAGGCCCGTAGCTCAGTTGGCTAGAGCGCCACCTTGACACGGTGGAGGTCAACGGTTCGAGCCCGTTCGGGCCTACCATCGTTTTGAATCACTTCGAACGTTTCTCCGCGACTCCGTCAGAAGTTCACCTGTAATTCTTCACCTGTAATTTGGCTGCTGTGCGCTCTGCTGCTTGTAGTCAAAAGTAAACAACGTTCCGGACAATATCGACACGATGCTCCTGCTAACAGACGGCAGCGTGATCTTTTCCACCTCGGCGAAGAGATACGGGATTATTCGCGACTCGCGATCACTGGCGCTGGGCGCACTTTGGCGAGTCCGCCAGGCCACCAGTTCCAATCGCCTGCAATACGAAGTAGCGCGGGGCCGATCACGATACGAACGAGTGTGGCGTCAATCAGCACGGCGACCGCTAACGTAAATCCGATCATCTTGACCACCAGGAAATCTCCGAAGGTGAAGGCCGCAAAGACCACGATCATGATCGCGGCGGCGCTGGTAATCAGGCCCGCGGTTCTCGCCATACCCTCCGGGATCGCGTCCATTTCACTCATTCCGCTCCTTCGGGCTTCGAGAACGCGTGCGACCAGAAATACTTCGTAATCCATGCTCAATCCGAAGACGATGGCGAAGGCGACGATCGGAACAAGCGGAAACACACTGCCGGTTCCTCCGGGAACTCCCAGGAACCGGCTTCCGTGTCCTTCCTGGATTACAAAAACCAATGCTCCGAAGGATGCCGCGACCGAGAACAAGTTGAGTGCGATGGCCTTCACGGCGGCGAAAATCGATCGGAACCCGCAGAGCAGAGCAAGAAGCGTCCCGCCGACTACCAGCGCCGTCACCGGCGGAAAGTGTTCTCTGATAATCGATTCATAATCGGCGTTGAGCGCCGGGATGCCTCCGACGAGAATCGTTGCGCCGGGCACTCCGGTGAGAGCTGGCGCACCGGTCTTCCGGAGCTCCCGCACCCAGTTGACCTGGTCGCGCAAGGAGAGCGAACTCGCGGGTAACACCTCCAGCAGCGCCGCTCGTCCGTCACTGCTCAGAAACGTTCGACGCGTCTCCCGCGAGAGGTCCGTGAGCGAAGACCGATTGCTTTCGGCAATCGTAGTGATCGAAATCACGCGGTCACAGCGCGGATCGCTCGCCAGACGCTTGCTCACGCGATCCAGCGCCTCCCAACCCGCGTCGGTTTGCGCGATCGAATCATTTGGAAGTTCGACAATGACGCGCAACGATTCAACAATGCCGCCGCGATCCATCCGGAGAAGGGTGTGGAGCGCACGGACGGATTCCGCCGCCGGCGGAAGCCAATCCCCGCGGGGGACGCTGGTATCCAGTCGCCTGACCTGCCAGGCGAGGAGCAGCAAAGGAGTGCCGGCCACCACCAAGGCAAGCCAGGGATGCGCGACAATTATCCTTCCCCATTGCCGCCAGCGAATTCCCGCACGTTCGGCCCGGCGCGCATCCAACTTTGGAGTAAAAGGCATTCGGCCAAAATCAATCCGCGGACCGAGCAACACCAGCACTGCCGGAACGAGGGTATTGGTAAGCAACACACTCATTGCCGTCACCAGAACTCCCGCGATGCCGATGGAACGGATTTCGCTGATCGGAACCGTCAACAGGGCGAGAAATCCGATGGCTACCGTGGAGGCTGAAATCAAAAGCGTGCGACCCGCCTGACGTGCGGCAATAACGCCTGCCGCGGGTCCGTCGTTCCCGGCGGCAATCGCTTCACGGAAGCGGCTGACCATGAGCAGTGCGTAGTCGATTCCCAGGCCCAGGCCCAGCATGGTGGCTAAATTCTGAACCAGAATGGACAAGTGCCAGCGCTGGGCCAGAAATCCGGTAATCGCCAGAGTGGTCGCGATGGCCAGTTGGCCAACCGCCAACGGAATCAGGGCGGCGACCAGGCTGCCGAAAGCCAGCAGCAGAAGTGCGAGGGTTCCGGGGATCACCAGACTTTCGCCGCGCCGCACGTCGTCCGCGCTCGCTTTCCGAATATCGAAATTCAGCGGAATCTCGCCAGTGAGTTCAAGCTTTGCCGCCGGATAGCGGCCGCGCAGTTGATTGGCAAGCGAGGTCGCCAGCAGGTGCAACTTCGGAACCAGAGACTCCACGGGGCCGTCGGTCGACGCCAGTCCCACCAGAACAAACGTTCCTCCTCCCCGGCCCAGAAAAATCGGATCGCGCAACTCGAGATAGGACACCACTCCCGAAACGCCGGGCTGTTCTTTCAGCGCGGCCACGATGGTTGCTAACGCCTGGCCACCGTCCTCCGAATTCGCCGGGGGAATGCCCTCGATCACCAGGACCACCCGGTCCACAAATGGCGAATGAAAACGAGTCGCCAGCTCGTCCCGGACAGTTTCCGCTTGGCTCCCTTCGACCCGGGTTGCGGTCTCCAGGTGGCGCTCCGCGTGAAAAGAGAATGGAAGAAGTGCGATGGTTGCGGCGAGGACGATTCCGGACACCCAAAAACGGCGCACATGCATGGCCTTCATCATGTCATATCACGCCAGATCGTCGTCACCGAAACTCTCCGGTGCGCCGCCAAAAACTACAGGGGTCAATGAGGTATTTCGGCCGGAACCGATTCGAATGTTCGTGCCTCATGTCGCGAGTACCCACTTGCGCTCGGGTCCCCGACCTGGCGAGCTGAATCTGCTAAACTCTGCTTCGTTGTTTCAGGAGAGGCCCATTCGAATCTCACTGTTGCTCGCACTGCTTGCCGTCCTCCAACCTGGAGTGGCAGATCCTCGCCTCGGCTCGTGGACGCTCATCTCGGCTCAGTCCAGTCTGGATCCTCCGAACCGGCTTTCCATTACACCTGTGCATGACCGGGTACATGTCGTCATGTCCGGCGAAACCCACCTCGATTTCACGGCGAACCGGAACGGACACGAATCGTCCGCACCCGGCAACCTGGGATTCGATCAAATTGAACTGCGCAGCATTGATAAGAGGCAGGCGGAGGTCAAGGAAAAAAAGGCTGGAGCTATCGTGGCCACGATTCGCGAAAAAATTTCGAATGATGGGAAAGAGCTAACGACCACGACTGCGACCCCGGGCCATGCCGATCGGATCACGGTGTGGACGCGGAGCGGGGGCGCGAAGGTTCCGAATGACGCCTTCGCCGGCGACTGGACGCAGGATCTCAGCAAGACCCGTTTGCGGCAAGGGTTGGTGCTCAAAATCGAGACGGACAGCAGCGGTGGGATCCGTTTTCTGGGCGACTTCAGCTACACGGCCCGTTTTGACGGAAAGCAATACGATCTAAAGAATTCGCGCAACGATACCGTGATGCTTGAACTGGTCAATCCTTCCACGGTGGATGCGAGTTACCAGCGTGACAACCAAATCACTCAAAAAGATCGGTGGGTGGTTTCCGCAGATGGACAGCAGATGACGCTATCCACCACCGGCACACTCGAAACCGGCCAGCGGGTAACCGAGCAGCTCGTGTTTAAGAAGCAGTAGCGGATATTGCATCGGTGAGGTCCACCAGCCGATCGCCCGGCGAAAGCGCCTTGACCTCACGAGCCGCTACCGAAATGATCCCCTTGCGATTCATGAATTTCAGAATGCCGTTGACCGTATCTTCCAAAGACGGATCCGCTTTGCCCCACACGGACGCATCACGGGCTAGCTGATAAGAAGAGCTGTCATAGCGTTTAAATTCCATCGCGGAGATGTTCTCGACCGAACTCACCAAAAAATCCAGCAGCGGGAACAGCAGGTCTTCTTTCCGGCATCTCCGGATCAGCTCCGGAACGAATTCGGGAAGGCTGAATACTTCGAATTTCCGGCCAGTCGCTTTGGTAATAAGCCCGGTAATATCCATCATGTTCGAATAATCGTCCCGGGTGACATGGTAAGTCTTATTCGCGGTGCCGGGAGTGGTCGAGATCGCCACAATATTGTTTGCCACAATGTCCGCCGGGACAAAGCTGACTTGGTTGAGAGTATCGACGCCAATACCGTGATTCACCATGAAGGCCACTAAGCGAACCGCGATATCGAAGTTGTTGCCTCCCCCCGTCACGGAAGGACTCACCAGCGCGGGCCGAAAAATCCGCGCGGAAAGTCCGCGGCTGCGCGCATCGACCACCACTTGTTCCGCTACCCATTTCGATTGGCTGTACCCAAAATCGAGCAGCTCCATATTCTCGTTCAGGTCGGTCTCGTTCAGGACGGATTTGACCGCCCAGCCAAACACGAAGGTAGTCGAGACATAATTGAACTCTTTTGGCCTTCCCTCGAACGCCAATCGTACGATCTCATTGGTTCCCAGCACGTTCGCGTCACGCATCAGGTCGTAGTTGAACAGGTAGTTCACGGTCGCACCGTTGTGGAACACCGTGTCGATTTCATCCGCGAGGAAATCCCACAATTCCTGCGTCAGACCCAACTTCGGCTGCCCTAGATCACCGCAAATGGGGACCACCCGTGCTTCGAACATCTCCATCAGATCTGGCGCGCAGGGGCCCATCGAATCCATCGCCGCTCGCAGTCTTTGCCCGCCCTGCTTTTCGTCGGAAGCCCTGACCAGAACATAAATCTTCGCCCTGGTCTGTTCCAGCAAGCTTTTTATGAGGAATGGCCCGATGAAGCCGGTTCCGCCGGTGAGCAGCACCTGATTCGACATCGGTATCGCCGGCATGGGCGAAGGCACCGGAGGCTCGAAGATGAGCTTCCGGTCGTCGCTCATCATCTGCTTCTCAGCGGCGCACTGCTCCTCACGGAAAGTCGCCAGGGAATTACGCAGATGAACCAGCGCCTCTTCGGGGGCGCGCTCCAGCTGTTCGGCCAGTCCAAACAGCTCGGCTACGCTGACCCGCTGAATGACGCCAATATCCACCTGCCGCGCCAGCATCTCGGCGCCTTTATCTTTCAGGAGTTCCTTGAGCTCATGCATGAACACAACCAGGTCCAGGGAATCAAGGCCGGCTTCGACGAGGTTGTATGATTCCTGGCCGGTCAGGTTGTACCGGGCTTTCAATTCGGCGAAAGTGGAATTCATCTCGGAATCGCACGCGCAGCTCCCGGCGTCTTTTTCTCGCGAAAAGTCGGAAAGCACGGTGAACTGACCTTGCAGCCACATCTGCTTGGTCTTATTGCGCATGATCTTCCCCGAACTCGTTCTCGGGATCGCCCGAGGAGCGATCAGAGAAATCACCGCCACTTCCACGTTGAGATAATTCCGGACGGCGGCGGCAATCTTTTGCGCATCGGGAGGCGCTTTGGGATTTTTGACTTCGGCGACGATGGCCAGCGCGGGTTCGCTGTCTTCCTGAATCTGGAAGGCGGCCACGCAATTGTGCCGGATCAGACTGGAAGATTTCTCCACGACATTCTCAATGTCGTGCGGGTAATAATTTTGCCCGCGGAGAATAATCATGTCCTTGATGCGGCCGCAGACGTAGAGTTCGCCATCGTGGAAGAATCCTATGTCGCCGGTTCGCAGATAGCCGTCGTCATAGGGGGAATCGTCCACCAGCCGCGCGCGAAACTGCTTTAGCGTCAATTCGGGATTATTCCAGTACCCCTGGCACTTACCGCTTCCGGCCACCCAGATTTCGCCGGTGCGCCCGGGCTTAAGCGCGAAATGCCCATCCGGATCCACGATCTTGACGTCGAGACCCGCGAGCGGAATTCCACAACTGACGATCTGTGTGGCTCCGTCGATTTCGGAGACCTCGGTGATCATGCGGGCTGTCCCCAGCGTCAGGGCGCGCTTGTTGACCGAAACGATGTTGCGACCACCGAGTGAGACCGCCAGAGTATTCTCGGCCAGTCCGTAGGCCACGTAGAAACTCTCAGCCTGGAGTCCGTAGGACTGAAACGCTTCCAGAAACCGGGTGTAGGTATCCGGCTTTACCGGTTCCGCCGCGCACATTAGCACGCGAAGCGAACTGAGATCACAAGCCTCCAGGCTGTCCTTGGAAAGCCTCCCCGCGCGCAAGCAATAGTCGTACGCGAAGTTGGGGGCGGCTGTGGCGGTGGCCTGGTACTTGGTGATCGCATCGAACCACAGGATCGGCCGCTGAATGAAATCCATCGGAGCGAACCCGTAGGTCGTTCCACCTTTCACTAATGGATATAGGTAGCAGCCGATCAGTCCCATATCGTGATATTGCGGAAGCCAGGAAACGACGACTGGCGCGGGATGGTCGATCACCAGCGAACAAGTATTCAGAATGTTTTCGTGGGTGACGATTACGCCCTTGGGCTCCATGGTCGAACCCGAGGTGTACTGGAGAAACAAGATCGGCGCAGGATCGGCAACCGGCCGGTCCGAAATCGGATCCACGAAATCTTCGGTCGCGATCCACGGCAGAGCGGAAATGTAATCGACGTCAACCCCACACGCCGAAACTCCACTTCTGGCGAGATTCGTCTTGAGGGATGCCTGATAGTCCTGGCTCGTTAAGATTCCCGCCGCCTGGCAATCCTTGGCGATGTGGACCATCTTGTAGAGGGCGCTCTGGAAGCCACGCGAACTGGGGGGATAGACCGGAACGGGAATCAATCCGGCGCGCACGCAACCAAAGAATGCGCAGATCATTTCGAGCCCGGGCGGGTAGGCCAGCAGGAGTCGGTCGCCTGCCGCGAAACGACGTTCTTTCCACAAATGTCCGGCGATTGCCTGCACTCGACGGTGAAACGACGCGTAGGTGTAACTTTCGAGCGAATCGCCGTTTACATCAAGGTACGAATAAAGGAGTTTTTCCGGGTGCTCGTCTGCCAGCCTGTCCAGGTGGCCTAAAATAGACGCCATCATCAATCAGCGAGCCTCCAACGTTCGATAGGACGCGAGTCGGCTCCGCCGAACTTTTATGGTCCTATGCAGGAAGCCCCGTTCGTTACGGTTCATTGACAGTTATATGTTAGCAAAGCATTTTAGACAATGCCATGTGTCATCGCGTCCATAATTCTTTCCCGGTACCTAGGAATCATCAATTCCGAATTTGGTTGATTGTCATTGGGGCCCCCCTTAAAATTATGTTGCGAGGCTGTCGGCGAGCGGTAACAATTTCGCTGCGGTCAGAGCTGCCGATGCGGCGTATGAATCGCGTCGGGCCCAATTACCACTATCGCGGAGGCGCCGTTGACGTTGGAAACCGATGCGGTGATCGCCCAAGACTCGGAGGTGGCGGACCTGGTGCCGCCGGAAACCTCAGCGTCGCCGCGTATCGAACCCGTCAGTGCGTCATCCTTTCCGAAGGTCTTACGCCGCCGGCTCGATCGATTTTTCGCCGACCAGAGCATTACTCCCAAAGCCGACCGTACCATGTGGGTCAAGATCGCCGCAGGCCTGGCCGTCCTCGCCGGTGCCTGGATTGCTCTGTATGCGTTCCGGCCCGATTCATGGAAGTTTGTGGCCCTCTACCTTTTAGGCGGCCTCGCGCAGACATTTCTTTTGCTGAACATCGCCCATGACAGTAATCACAACGCTATTTCGTCCCGGCCGCTCGTCAACAAAACGTTGAACTATGTCTTCGACTTGTGCGGAATCAGCTCGTACATGTGGCGTATTCTTCATCATCGGGGCCATCACTCTTGCGTCAATCTCCACGGCGAGGATGATGCGCTTTCGGGACGCGGCATTTTTCGCTTTACGCCCTATGAATCCCGGGCGCCCTGGCACCGCTTCCAGCACCTCTATGCGCTGTTTATTTACGCGCTGTTCTCGCTCGACTATGTGTTGGTCCGGGACTTCGCCAGCTTTTTCTTCCCGTCCCACGATTATCTGAAACGCGCCAAACATCCGCTGCGCGAATACGCCATTCTTTTTGCCGGGAAGGGCTTCTATCTCACTTACATGCTGGTCTTGCCAGTAATGGTGCTAGGAAAATCGCCGCTACTGGTCGCCGGGGCGTTCCTGCTGGTTCATGTGGTCGTCGGTTTGTCCGTAACGCTGGTATTCCAGACGACCCACACCGTCGACAGCACCTACTTTCCCTCGGATCGCGGGGAGTTTGAGAACGGCGTGTATCACATCTTCGCGACCACGGCCGATTATGCGACGGAAACACCGCTGGTCGGTTGGCTGGTGGGCGGGCTCAACCATCACATCGTCCACCATCTGTGCCCATTCGTCTGCCACACCCACTATGCTCCGCTGACCAGGATCGTGAAGGAGACCGCCGAAGAATTTGGGGTGGCCTATCGCCAACACCCCACGATGACCGGGGCGATCCGGCATCATCTGATACTCTTGAAGCAGTTGGGGATCCAAAACTGATTGTGAGCGCTTCATCTTTTACTTATGGTCCCGCTACCACTTCCTACCGGTGACATGAAATCAGCCGCGGTTCGAGACAAGTATCAGGACGGCTGGGTATGATCTCATCGATGCCGATCCCGGCTGTTTCCCGATTTCGCTGCTTTGCGGATTCTCGCGCCATGTTCCAGAATCCCGTGCAGATTTTGTCCCGATACAACGAAATCTTTGGCGACACATTCCGGCTTTATTTGGGTGGTCTGAAAGAGGCGATCGTTACGACCGATCCCGCCATTATTCAACAGGTGTTGAAGACCAATGCGGAGAACTACCAGAAATCCGAAATTCAAGTAAAGCGAATGGGTCACTTCCTGGGTAAAGGTCTTCTTACGACCCACGGAGAAGCTTGGCGCAACCAGCGGCGTCTGATCCAGAAAGGCTTCGATCGAAAGCAACTTGATGCGCTGTCCTCCATCATGCAGGACTCGTTGGCCGAGTCGCTGCGGGATTTCGATAGACAGATTCGTGGCGGCCCCGTCGATATCTACCCCCGCCTGATGAAAATTACCTTTGCGATGGTCGCCCGCTCGCTATTTGGCGCACGCTTGAAGGACGAAGACATCGATCTGGTCAGCCATACCATTTGCACCGTCCAGGAATTCATTGTTCGGCAAACCCTTCAGCCCTATTTGAATCCCTGGTTCGCGGTCTCGGGCGAACTGCGCAGACACGAAGAAATGCGAACCCGCGCGGACGCTATTCTGCTCGAATATATCAAAAAGCGTCGCAACGAACCGCCCGGCCAAGATCTACTGCAGACATTGATGGATGCACGTTACAGCGATGGCCAAGGCATGAGCGATCAGCTCATCTTGAGCGAAAGCATGCAACTGCTGGTCGCCGGCCATGAAACATCGTCGAATGCCCTATCGTGGCTACTTTATCTTTTGAGCTCGCGTCCGGATTGTCTCGAAAGGGTACGGCAGGAATTTGATTCCGTACTCGGCGAAGCGCCGCTGAACCACAGCGACGTTCCCAAATTCGAATTTACGACTCAGGTGATTCAGCGAGGCGCTCCGGCTCTACCCGCCGTTCTGGATGATCGACCGCATGGCTATCGCCGACGACCGCGTAGGCGAGGTCGCCATACCCCGCGGATCGACGGTCATTGTGTATGTGTACGGCGCGCACCATGCTCCGCGCTACTGGCAGAATCCGGAGAATTTCGATACGGAACGTTTCACCAAAGGGAACCAAAACCTTCAAACGCCTTTCAGCTATCTGCCTTTTGGTGCCGGGCCGCGGGGCTGCATCGGCGGCAACTACGCCATGCTACAAATCCTCATGATCCTGAGCGTGCTGCTCAGAAAATACGATCTCCGTCTGGCTCCGGGCCAGATAATCGAAGCGCGCCCGATGGTCATCCTGCGACCGAAACACGGAATCCGCATGACGTTCACCGACGCGATCCCACATGACGTCAGCACCCTGCTCGATTGTTCGATTTGACCCGCAGCTCCTGCGCGGCAAGGTCGTGGTGCTTGTTAATGTTGTCAACAGTCCCCATTGCATCCGCCCGGCTCAGATGTTGAGTAAACTTCGAGGCAACCTTGGAGCAGGTCGCACTGCGCTTGAGTACTTCACGATTTGTTTGTGAACGTTAGTGGTTAGATAAAACGTTGGGAGTCGTTGGGAGTCGCGTGTCTGCCTTGGCAAGAAGGGGCTGAACGACCGGATTCGGTTCGTGCATCGATCTTTTCGCGCCGAAAAACTCGTCATCAATTCGTGACCAAAAACCTGCGTTTTGGGGTATCTTTAGGGCGGTCAGAATCGGAAAAGCAAGACAGGCGAAGGGATTAGATTTCTGACCACGTGATTGACCCGGTAGAGTTCAACGGTTCGGGTTCGAGCCCGTTCGGGCCTACCATCAGTCCTCTGGATGCCGTTCCAGCCATTTTTCCCGGCATCGCAGGCGCTAAGAACTTCAGTTGGTCCCTTTCGCGCGAGAACGACCGACCGCGCACCCGAGGTGCTGCATCGCGACGGGCAGGATATTGCAAAGCCGCTTCGTGGCTCCCATCGCCCAAGCCACGCTGCCTCAACGACTTGCATTGATTTCGAATCTTGGCTAGTATTCGGACACCGTCGCCCCCCTCCACGACCGTCCCGATGACTCATAAGTGTCGACTCTGCTTGGGCGAAGCCAAAGCGTCGCTCAAATGTGGTATCACATAAGTAAGGGTACGTAAGGTTTCTGAAGCAGATCCGGAGATACAGCCTTGAGCGTTCAAAACACCATCGGCAACACAATTGCATCGGGCAACGGTGTCCCCGCTACTCGACGGGTTTCCGATTGCGAAGCAGTGATTGTAGGGGCTGGCCCCTACGGTTTGTCGGCGGCCGCGCACCTGAAAGCGTTGGGGATGGATGTTCGGGTGTTCGGACGGCCCATGGAATTTTGGGCCAATCAGATGCCCGCGGGAATGCTCTTGCGCTCGCCCCGGGTGGCTTCCAACATAGCGGACCCAATTCGGGAATTTTCTTTGGAAGCATATGAAAAGTCCGCGGGAATTCCGCCCAAGGCTCCGCTCCCGCTCCAAACGTTTGTCGACTATGGACGCTGGTTCCGAGCCCAACTTGGCCAAGTGCATGACGAAAGGGAAATAGCATCCGTGAGCCGCGATCAAGCAGGCTTCCGCATTCAGTTAAAGGATGGCGAGGTGTTTCACTGCCAGCGCGTGATTGTAGCCGCTGGCATTGGACCCTTTCAGCGCATCCCGGCAGTCTTCGCGTCGTTGCCATCGAGTCAGGCGGCGCACTGTTATCAGGGTTGCGACGTAAAAAGCTTCGGTGGAAAGCGCGTCACGGTGATCGGGGCTGGCCAGAGCGCTTTGGAATCAGCCGCGCTACTGCACGAGGCAGGCGCTAAGGTGGAAGTAATCGCCAGAAATTCCGAGTTCAAGTGGATCGGGGGACACGCCTGGCTGCACAAGCTCGGGCCCATCTCTGCGATGCTTTACTCCTCGCACGACGTCGGGCCCATGGGGATCAGCCGACTCGTGGCCTCGCCGAATGTCGTGCGGCAAATTCCGTTGAAGCTGCGCGACAAGATTCGCATCCGCGCGGTTCGTCCGGCAGGTTCGCCCTGGCTGCCGCCACGGCTGAAGGGCGCCACGCTCACCACCGGACGCTATGTGACCGAAGCAACCTCCGCGGGAGCTGAAGTGCATTTGAAATTGGACGATGGTAGCTCGCGCGTCACCGATCACGTGCTTCTCGGCACCGGATATACCGTCGATATCTCGAAATACGGGTTTTTATCGCGAGAACTGGTTAAAGAGGTTGCTCTGATGGATGGCTACCCGAAGTTGGGTGCTGGATTCTCGTGCTCCGTTCCCGGATTACATTTTATGGGTGCCCCGGCCGCGCGTTCTTTTGGGCCGCTGCTCTACTTTGTGGCCGGCACGGAATTTGCATCCGCTGAGCTGGCTTCGGAAGTTGCTCGCCACCGAGTCACGAAATAATGAAACAAGCCGTCTCCCAAGAACCGGCCAGCGACGTTCCGGTGGCCCGACCGCCCAGACGTACCGAAGGCATTGGGGCTCTGGTCATTGGCGGCGATCATCCGGGGCTGGCGATTGCACGCAGCCTGGGAAAACGCGGAATTCCCGTTTACGTTCTGGATGACCAGCACTCGATTTCCATTTACTCGAAATATGCTACCCGCGTTCTGCGCGTGCCGGATTTGCGCGATCCCCAAAAAACGGTCGACTCCGTACTTGAAGTGGGAGAGCGCTACGACCTAAGGGATTGGGTCTTGTTCCCGACCAGAGACGAGACGGTGATGGCTTTTTCCAAGCATCTTGAACGATTATCCGAATTCTTCCGCGTAACCACTCCCAAGTGGGAAACCACCCGTTGGGCCTGGGATAAAAACAATACTTACAAATTAGCCCAAGAGCTGGCCATTCCGGCGCCGCGAACTTGGAACGTATCGAGCGCCGAAGAACTTCCGGAACTCTATTCCAAGCTGCCGCTAGCCATCAAACCGGCCATCAAAGAAAATTTTTTCTATGCCACCGGCGCCAAAGCCTGGCGCGCTGACACGCCCGAGCAGTTACAAGAATTGTTTCGTTCTGCCGCCAAACAGATTCCCTGCAGCGAAATCATGATCCAGGAAATTATTCCCGGCGATGGCGAATGCCAGCTTTCCTACTGCGCATTTTTTCGCGACGGCGCCGCGCACAGCACCCTGGTGGCTACTCGCAAGCGGCAGCACCCGCGAGAATTTGGCCGGGCGGCAACTTACGTGGAAACCACCGATCTTCCCGAAGTGGAAGAGTTTGGCCAGCGCTTTTTGAAGGCCATCGATTTCTACGGCATTGTGGAAGTGGAATTTAAACGCGATGCGCGCGACGGCCAACTCAAGCTATTGGACGTGAATGCGCGCGCTTGGGGATTTCACGCCTTGGGCCCCGCTGCCGGCGTCGATTTTCCGTATCTACTTTTCGCCGATCAAATGGGATATCCCGTGGAGCGGGCCAGGGCCCGCGCGGGCGTGGGATGGCTGCGGCTGGTCACGGACATCCCGGTGGCTTTGCGGGACATGCTGGGCGGGTACATGAGTCCGAGCAAGTACTTTCAATCGATCCGCAGAACCAAAGTGGAATCCGTCTTCTCCCCCAGCGATCCGCTGCCCTCGGCGCTGGAATTCGCCCTCTTTCCTTACTTCGTCGCCAAAAAACTTCAGAAAATCTCACGCTAGACGCCACCGATTCGCCACCTTAAAAATTAAAACTACTGCGTCTGAGGCTTCGGACTTGCCCCCGAAGCCGGCACGGTCGGAGAGGCCGCAGGCGTGGGCGGTGTCGACAGCAGCGCCATGTACGTTCGGCTGAATGCCGCGTGCTGCGTTCCCGGCGCAATCACGATGGTCTGCAGCGTGTAACGGCCTCCCTGCAGCTTGGCCAGAGGCAGGCTGATCCGGAACGACGCCACCGATTTTTTCGCATCGACTGCGGAAGGCGCGAGCAATGGCGTCGCATTCATCTGTAGACCGTTTCGGAAAAAGATCAATCCGGCCCGCAGCGAATTCCCGTCGACCGCTTCTTTCCTTTCATCTTTTTCCGGATAGTAAGCCTGAAAGAAAACGTAAAGCGTCTGGTTCTGGGTGAACAGCCGGGTCACGCTGGGAATAATCGTTTGGCCGTTCATGTCCAGCGGCGAACTCGTAATTTTGCTCTGTAAGCCTTGAGTCTTGGTTTGAACTTCCCCTGATTTCTGCACTGGCACCAGTTGGCTCGACAGCACCACCGAACTGAGCGTCATTTTTCCGGTCTGCGCTGCGGGCACGGTCAGGTTTTGCTCGAACGTTCCGATTTTGCCCGACTCGTTTTCGCGCGCCACGAATTTCAAGCGGTAGTTTCCGGGCGCGAGCAGCACGCCGCCCTGGTACAGCAGATTCTTTTTGTTGATCTCCTGAAAGCGTTCCGCGATCGAGCTTCACCTGCGTGGTGTCGCGCAGTTGCGCGACGGTTTGGCCCGACGGAACGGCGCGAACCTCTACCGCGAAATCGAACTCCGCCTGCCGGTTCCCGTGCTTCTCCGCCCAATCCAGCGCGCTGGAGGAGATTTTCGCGGCGATCGGCACGTAAGTTTGCTGATCGCTCAGCCGGAACATTCCCGTTTCAACCGCGACCGGAAGCTCGACCACGGGATTTTCGGAATTTATCGCGTCGGCGAGTTGCTGCGCGCGATCTTCCTTTTCCAGATGCTGAAAATCGCGCGGCGCGTAGTAGCCATCGCGATAGCGCACATGCGCGCCCGGCACGTTGACCTTCACATGAATCGATCGCCAGCGGCCGTCGCGCTTCACTTCCGCGCCCAGATTGTAGCCAATCAGATAGTACCCGCCGTTGTCCTGCTGGATTTTCGGAAACGCGTCGCTCAGATCGCCCAAATCAAAAAACGCTTTTCCGCCGGTATCCGTGGAAAGCGTGGCGAGCGTGTCGCGCGAATCTTCGCGCTGGTCCGTCTGATGAAATACCGAGGCGCCCGTGAACATCGAAGTTCCGCTGGCCGCGTTGGTGGTCACGTCGCCGCCCGGCGGCGCGGCCAGCAAACCGCGCGAATCGATCGAGTAAATCGATACGTCGGCGCGATTCGCCGCGTCGGTGGCGGCGCGCAGTTGCGTACGGTTTTCTTCGCCGGTCTGCGTAATCCCGCCGGTAAATTCGACCACCGCCTTTCTTCCGGGAATTCCACCGAGCACGTTGGCCAATCCTTCCACCGCCGCCAGCTTCTGGTCCGTATTGAAAACGTTGAATTCGGTTTCATCGGCAGTGTACGCCGCGCCGGTGTATTCCTGCACGTCGTATTCGCCGTTCTGGCGCCGCGGCATAAAGCGGATTCGAAATATCGGACGCGCTGGTTTCGGTCAGTTGCGCGATCGCTTTCTCCAGCACCGTGCGATCGTTCGTGAAATTCGCCAGCACGGTAAGCTTGGTCGAAAAAGCGACGATGGCCACCACGTCAGCCTTGGTCATCTGCGTCTTCAGAAATTTATCCGCTGCGTCGTGGGCGCGGATCAAATCGTCCGGCTGCATCGACGTCAGATCGAAAAACAGCACCAGCAGGCGGCGGTCGCGCAGTTGATCTTCCGCAGCGGCGGCCGCCGGTGTATTGGGCCCTTCATTGTCGACCGGCACGACGATTGGTTTCGCGTCGTCCTCCGTGGCCGTCTCCACTTGTTTCGATATCCGCATACGAAAAATTCGAAATGGTTTGCGCCTTGCCGTCGTCGGTCACCACAAATTGGTCGGCACGCAAGCCTTTGATCGGCTTGCCCGATTTGTCAGTTACCTCTACATCAATGCGCACCAAATCTGACGAGGACTTTAACGCCGGAGCCTGAGCTGGTTTACTAGGCGGCGGCTGGTCTGCAGGCGCTGGCGGCGCGGGCACGGCAATGGGAGCAGGCTGATTCGCATTCGCCGCTGCTGGCGCCGGCGGGTTTCCGGATTGCTGCGTCGATTGGCCCCGAGCCGAGCTCGCCGGAAGAATCAACGCAACCAAAAAGATCGCGAACATGGCCGCAGAGTTTTTCATCAGAAGTTGTACCGCATCATAATGTCCATCGTGCGCATCGAGCCGGCCGCGGTCACGCGGCCAAAAGACGATGACCCCAATGTGGTCGAAAGGCCCGAAAAGCTGGGCGTATTCGAAAGATTCTGAACCTCCCAGCGAACATCCAGGTGATGCCGTTCCTGCGGTCCGAACCGAAACGATTTGCCCAGCGATGCATTCCAATTAAATTTGCAAGGCCCTTCGATCGCGCCGCGGCGTTCATCGCCATAGACCGTCGGCGCAGGCGTCGCGAAAGCGGCGGTGTTGAAAAACGACAAAGGCGAACCGCCGCAGATCCCGACGTTCGGATCGCCAACCTGATCCGCCCGCAGCGAAAAACTCGCGCCCGTGCCATTGTCCGATGCCAGACCGCCCAGATAGGCCGTAACCGGATTTCCCGTTTGCCAGGTCACAATGTTCTGCAGCCGCCAATTGCTTAAAATGTGCCGCGCCGCCCCGCTATTTCCGTATCGATGGTGTTCGCCGAAAGGCAACTCGTACAACGAAGCCAGGCGCACTTGGTGCCGCACGTCGAATGACGATAGTCCGCGCTCCGCCGCATAATTGCCGTCCTGCTGCACCACGATGGCGAGGTGCCGCCGATGGTGCTGGCGTTGTCGAGCGATTTCGCGAACGTGTAGAACGCCTGCAGTGAAACGCCATGCGTGAAGCGGTGCACCAGCCGAACCTGCAGCCCGTTGTATATGGAATTCGCGCCGGATTGATCGAAATAAAAACTATTCGCGTAGGGAATCTGCAATGAGTTTTGCGTGTTCAGCGGGCTGGTGCCCAGCGGCGCCCGATTCGGCGCGCGGAGAAAATCCAGATTGGTCCCCTTTGTGCCGGTGTAGGTCAGATCGAGAATCCAATTTTGCGAAAAAGATGTTTCGGTGCCCAGCGTCCAGATTTGCGCGTAGCCGTCTTTATAAAACGGATCGATCCCGCCCCTATTCGTAATTGTGCTGGAGGCCGGGAAACCATTCTGCAGAGTGAGCACCTGCGTGCCCGAAGTGATCAGATTCTCGGAAGTGGCGAACGGCGGCTCGTATGCGAGATATTGCTGCGCCAGCGTGTTGTAAATCGCCTCGTTGTAGAAAATCGAATAGCCGCCGCGAACCACCGTCTTCGGCTTGATGAACTTGGGAACCCATGCGAAACCGATGCGCGGCGCCCATTTGCCGTAATCGCCGTGCACCAAAGCGCGCGGATACGTGCCGCTGAATGGGCCCGTCGAGCCGGGCGTGACCACGGCCACCTCCGTGGCCGCGGAATTCAAATCGAGATTCGCCAGCCGTTGTATACATCCACCGGTGGCGTCGCAGCCTCGTAGCGCAGCGCCGAACAAAAACGTGAACTGCTTGTTCACCCGCCAATCGTCCTGCGCGTAGCCGATAAAATCCCAGCTGCGCAAATAAATGTTCGGCCCGAATTGCACGGTCGTGCTGTACGGCAAGCCCAGCAGAAAATCCGCCAGCTCGTAGATATTGCTGCGTTCCCGGCGCTGGAGTGACCGGCTGGCCCGTGGCATCCAGCTGCGAAGTCAGTACGCCGGTAAAATTGAATCGCCCGCGTGGCTGCGGATTGGAATCCGCATTCAGCTGAATCCGGCGAATCTCGCCGCCGAATGTGAAAGTGTGCTTCAGATGCACCCATTTCACACTGTCGCTCAGCCGCAGCGTCTGATTTCGCACCAGCGACGGCAGCGGGTCATTCAGCCCCGAAATACTGGAGAAATTGATCGCCGGAATACCGAAGGCCATCGGATCCGTGGAGACGCCCGTGATCCCTAGTTCGCCGGCCACGTTATTCTTGAACGCGTTGTCGCTGAGCACCTGCGTGCGGCTGCGGCTCCAACTCAGCTGCGTGTTCTCGACCAGGTGTGCAGTCCAGTTGTGGGAAAGTCCCAGTGTGACCGCCTGATTTAGCGTCGACTGATTTCCCGCCGTGCTCGCAAAACTTCCGAACGTATCTTGCCGCGTGGAACTTAAGTTATATCCGCCGTTCAGACTGAACTTCGCATTGATCGTGTGCAGAATGTGAATGTTCAGATTGTCGCTATTCACCGGAACCGTGGTTTGCAGCAAAAAGTTCTGCACCGTGCCCGGCAGATTCGGCTCGGGATAGAACGCGAGCAGGCCCGCGGCCGCCGAATTGATCGACGGGATCTGGCAGCCATTCCCCAGCGGTGTGCGCGGGCCGGTGAAATTCGAAAAAGGATTGAACAACGTGACGCCCAGGCCGCAAAAATTTCCCATGCGTTCCGCGTCGGTCGGCACCGTGGAATAGTTATCGAGCGCGCTCGATTGAATGTCGTGCTGGTAGTTGATGAAGAAATACGTTTTATTGCTGCCGTCATAAATATGCGGAATTTTCAAGGGCCCGCCCAGGTTTCCGCCGAACCGCTCGTCATAGTGACTGGGTTTCGCAACGTCATTTCCGGTAATCGAGTACGGCTTCGCGTCAAACGCGGAACTATCGAAGCGGTCGTAAAAACTAAACCGGACTCGATTCACGGTTTGCCGACCCAGCCTTCCACCACGGCCTCCACCGTTTCCTCCACCCCCGCCTTCGCCTCCCGGACCACCAAAACCGCCTGGCCCTCCCGGAGCTGCCGCGCTGCCTCTCTGTCCGAAGAGTTGCCCGGGCGCGCCACCCCGCCCGCCGCCCCGGCCGCTTTGATCGCCAGGCGTGCCCGGCACGATCCCGCCAAGTCCATTTCCACCAGGGCCTCCGCTGGCGAAACCCTGGCCCACCGTGCCCTGCAGCAAAAATGAATCGGAAGTCGCATTTGAACTCGCGGCGTTGGAAAGGCTCGCTTGTGCCTGCGCAGTTTCGCCAGATGCTCCATTCGTCTCTGGAGTCTGCGCGTTCGTTCCTTCGCCAGTCAGATCCGTTTGTTCGAAGCCTCCGCCGGCCAATCCTTCGCGAATCGCGTTGGTCACGCCCGCTGGCGCCTGTTGGCCTCGTCCTCCGCCATTTCCTCTGCGACTACCCGGAGCATCGGAAGCCGGCGCATTCGCGGAACTACCCGCAGAATTTTGCCCGGTGCCTGGTCCATTACCTCGTCGTGGCGCACTGCTCGGAGGATTTGCTTTCGACGCTCCGGAAAGTTCGGCAAGCGTCGCCACGCGCAGCACCATAGCGACTGGCGCTGCCGGTGTCGTTGGAATCTGCACGTCGAGAGATGCCGGTACAAAACCGAGTTGGCTGGCCTCGACGTGATAATGTCCCGCGGCAATTTGCGGAAATTGGAATTTGCCGGACTCGTCGGTCCAGCTGAGCCAGATTTTGCCGGATTCGCTGGAAACCAAACGCACCGTCGCACCCGGAACCACAGAACCTTCGGAAGTTCGCACCACGCCAGTCACGATCGACGCCGCCGGCGCCGGTTCCTGCGCCCAAACGGAAAATGTGATGAGCAAGCCGAGCGTGAGCAGCGCGACCGCTTTCCTTAGACTTTGCCGGTTGGCCCGTTGCCACCCAAACCATCTCATGCCGCTGGACCGCTGGGATTGTTTGCTCGGTTCACGAAGTCTAATTCCCCTGTGCAGAGTGTAATTCGAGATTTCCGTGGTAACGGTTCCACAAATCCGCCGGAAAACCGCTGTCACCGTGAACATCCCAACCCGACTCAAAAAGTGGAACTTTGACCGGCCAGGGCTGAATTCAGATGCGGGCCACAGTCGCGTTGGGGTGTGACTGCTGATGAGCCTGCCACGGTACGTCAACCTAGGATTTGCTCATAACACCGACCATGACCCGGATACTTTTAACGAAATCGCCGATTCGCTCCCGCCCTGTAACGGTCCTGCATCAATGGCGCAGGCCTCTCGTCGCGCTTGCCGTGGCCTTACTTTCGTGGGGCGGCGACCCTCTGCGTAGCCAACAGCAAGCCCCGCCCATCTCCGTTGACGTCAAGATGGTCAGCATGCTCGCCTCGGTACGCGACAAACACGGCGCACTCATCAGTACTTTGACCAAAGATGATTTTACCGTTGAACAGGACGGCCACCCGCAGACCATCACTTACTTCGCCAAAGAATCCGACTTACCCTTGACCCTCGGCCTGCTGGTCGATACCAGCATGAGCCAGCGGCGGGTCTTGGATCAGGAACGCGCCGCCAGCCACGACTTTCTCGATCAAGTTCTCCGCGAGGACAAGGACAAAGCTTTCGTCATTCACTTCGATTACCAGGTCGAGCTTCTTCAGGATCTCACTTCGTCTCGAAAAAAATTGGACGCCTCGCTCGACGAACTGGGAGCGCCGGAATTTTCGCAAGCCAGCAGTAACGGTGGTTCCGGAGGCAGTGGCAATGGTGGCTCGGGCGGAGGGCACGGTTCGCACGGCCGGGGCGGTGGCGGAACCCTGCTTTACGATTCGATCTATTTGGCGTCGAACGAAATCATGAAAAAGCAGCAGGGACGCAAAGCGATCATCGTTCTCACTGACGGAGTCGACCGGGGCAGCAAGGAAACTCTGCTCGATGCTATCGCCACCGCCCAGCGCGCCGACACTCTGGTCTACTCCATTCTGTTTGCCGACAAAGAGGGCTATGGAAATGGCGGCGGCAATGGGGGCGGGTACGGAGGCGGCCACGGCGGTGGAATGGGCGGGGGCGGAATGGGCGGAGGTGGTGGCCACCATCGCTACCCTGAAGAATCGCGTCCCGACGGAAAGAAAGTTCTTGAGCAACTATCCAAAGAAACCGGCGGCCGTTTCTTCGAAGTCACCAAAAAGCAGCCCATCGACGAGATTTATACGGCCATCAATCAGGAATTACGCAATCAGTACGCCCTCGGCTACGTCCCGGACAAAACGGACGCTGCCGCCGGATATCACAAGCTTCACGTCGCCGTGAAACAGAAGGATGCCTCAGTGCAAACCAGGGAAGGCTACTACGCGGACCGTTGAGCTAGAGCTGAACTTCCGAATCAGCCGTCCAAAATTTTCTGCAAATTTCTAATCGCTATGAAAGCGCTTTGTGCAGGAACGCCAGCGTGCGTGCCCATGCATCGGCGGTGGCCTGCGGCCGGTAGCCGGTAGTGTTGCCCGGGTTTTCGAACGCGTGCCCTGCGCCGTCATAAATTTTGAAGTCAACCCGCCGATTTAAAGCCTGCATGCTTTTCTCAAACGCCTTTACGTCAGCGGGCGTAATCCCGCGATCTTCAGCGCCAAAATTACCCAAAACCGGCGCGATGATTTGTTGGATGTCGTTGGGATCCGTCGGCAGCGAGCCATAATTGACCACGCACGCCGCGAGGCGCGGCGTATGAATCGCCAGTTGGAGCGAAAGTCCGCCTCCCATGCACCAGCCGATGGACCCAATGCGGTTCGGCAGCACGTCCTTGCGCGTAGCCAGAAAAACGAAACCGGACTGCAGATCCCGAATCGCCCGATCCTGCGGCATCCCGCGCATCAATTCATGTGCTTCGGAGGGATCCGTAGCCACCTGCCCGCGGTACAGGTCCACAGCCAACGCGACGTAGCCCTGTTCCGCCAGCTTGACCGTCTGCTCCTTCACCCAGTCATTCAATCCCCACCATTCCTGGATCACAATCATCGCCGGGTGTGGGCCGGGCTTATCGGGGAGAGCCAAAAATGCGCTGATCGTGTCTTTGCCACTGGAGAACTGAACCGTCTCAGTTTTAGGAGCGTCAGCAATCGCCAACAGCGATGCCGATATCAACGCGAAACTCAAGATCGCAGCAATAAGGCTGAGCCTGCTCTTCATCTACGAATTCCTCCACATCCCAATTGTAAGCCTGTCTCAAGCCGGACACTAAAGATGGCTCGGTGGGACGTCATGCCCGTCTATGGCCAAACCTTAAGGCCCAACGCGTTCCACCTGCACTGCCGTCCCGTAGGCCAGCACTTCGGTCACGCCTTGCATGACTTCCGTTGCGTCGTAACGCATGCCTATCACCGCATTTGCACCGTGCTCCGAGGCGTGCTGCATCATCACTTCCAGCGACTCCTCGCGGGTCTTCTCGCACATCTCTTCAAACAACGTGATGTTCCCGCCTACCAGAGTTTCCAACGAAGCTCCGATCGTGCCGAAAATGCTGCGCGAACGCACCGTGACGCCTCGCACCAGCCCGAAACTCTTGACCACGCGATATCCCGGCAGCTCAAAAGCGGTCGTAACCATATTCGGATTCACACTCACGTTCATTGGGGGCTCTCCTTATCCCAAGTTTTCGCGAAGCCGGAGAATAGCACAGCCCAGATGGTCCGATGCAGCGGTATCGAGCCGGGTAGGCTTGGCGCGCCACGGATTCCACCACGCGGGGATGGCGAGTTAACGGAACGCATGATAATATGGACCTGCGTTGTTGCTCCTGGAAACCCTTCTTAGACGTTCGATTCGGGAATCGATCAGGGCCGCAAAACCGCTGAATCCCTAGTAGGAACCAACGATCCGATGACGAAACCTATTCGTAATATCGCTATTATTGCGCACGTCGATCACGGCAAGACCACGCTGGTCGATGCCATGCTGCGGCAAAGTGGCACGTTCCGTGCCAACCAGGAGCTCGTCGAGCGGGTCATGGACTCCAACGACCTGGAGCGCGAGCGCGGAATCACCATTCTCGCCAAGAACACCGAGATCGAATATCACGGCACCAAAATCAACATTGTCGATACTCCGGGTCACAGCGATTTCGGGGGTGAAGTCGAACGCGCGCTGCGCATGGTGGATGGTGTGCTGGTACTGGTTGACGCCAGCGAAGGCCCGCTTCCGCAAACACGTTACGTCTTGCAGAAGGCCTTGGCCGCGAAACTTCCGCCGATCATGGTTCTCAATAAGATTGACCGGCCCGACGCACGACCTGCTGCGGTGCTGGACGAAATTTACGACCTGTTCATCGATCTCGACGCCACCGAAGACCAGCTCGACTTTCCCGTGATCTATACCAACGCGAAGCTTGGCGTGGCTCATCTCGCCGTCGGCGACGATTCGACCACTCTGCAACCGCTTTTCGAACAGATTGTTAAATCCATTCCTGCGCCCGCTGGCGATCCCGAAGCGGTGCTGCAAATTCAAGTCACCAATCTTGACTACAGCGAATTTTTGGGCCGCGTCGCGATTGCGCGCGTTTTCCAGGGCACGCTGAAGCGCGGTACCGAAGTCGGCATTTCCAAGATCGATGGCACGATTGTTCCCACCAAGATCACCAAGCTGTTCACCTTTCGCGGGCTGAACCGCGTGGAAGCAGAAGAAGTGATAGCGGGCGATATCGTCGCCATTGCCGGCGTGGAGGGGATTCAGATCGGCGAAAGCATCACCGATCTCGCCAACCCGTCCCCGCTCGAACCGCTGATTATCGACGAACCCACGCTGACGATGGTGTTCACCATCAATACTTCGCCATTTGCCGGGCGCGAAGGGCAGTACGTCACCTCCCGCGACATACGCGCACGCCTTGAGAAAGAATTGTTGACCAACGTTTCGCTGCGGGTGGAAGACATGGGTACTACCGACGCGTTTCGAGTCCTCGGGCGCGGCGAATTGCAGCTCGCGATTCTGATCGAAACCATGCGTCGTGAAGGCTACGAGTTAATGGTGGGTAAGCCGGAAATCGTGGTGCGCACCGAAAACGGCCGCCGCCTGGAACCGCTCGAATTACTGGTCATCGATTGCCCCGAAACTTTTATTGGCATCGTGATGGAACTGCTCGGCACCCGCCGCGGCGAAATGAAGAAGATGGTGAATCACAATTCCGGCCGCGTGCGCATGGAATTCAGCATTCCTTCGCGCGGTTTGATCGGCCTGCGCAGCCAGCTGATGACCGACACGCGCGGGACGGCGCTCATCCATTCGCTGCTGGAAGGCTGGACCGAGTATGCCGGAGACATGGCCATGCGCCTCACCGGCGCGCTGGTCAGCGATCGCACCGGTGTTTCCACCGCCTACGCCATCTGGGGAATTCAGGAACGCGGCGAGATGTTCGTCGGCGCCGCGATTGAAGTGTATGAAGGAATGATCGTCGGCGAGAATGCCCGCGAAGACGACATGAACGTCAACATCACCAAAGAAAAAAAGCAAACCAATATGCGCTCGTCCTCCGCGGACGAAGCGATTCGCTTGATCCCTCCGCGCGACATGACCCTCGAGAAGGCCATCGAATTCATTGCCGACGATGAATTCGTCGAAGTCACCCCCAAATCCATTCGCCTCCGCAAGAAGGTGCTCGACGCCAAGCGGCGCCCCAAGCGTTGGCAGGAAATTAAGGCCAGCGCGGAGTAGTACTCGTTATTTGAACTTCCTGCTCACGGGCAGAATCCGGGCGTTGTCTCCACCGCCTTGGAACTGAACTTTGCAGGGCGATAAGCCGTAACACCTCACAGCCATAGCCAAGATTTCGGGCCGGAATAATGTCCGTTAGCGGGACGGACGATTCCCATCATCGGCCAGGATGAGCCTTTCGTCTCGATGCCTGTTCAATTAAGTGTATTATTTTCAACTTATTACAGGGAAACAAGGCCGGAACCCGATTTGCGATACATATTGAGAGGTCAGTTTCTGTGGACATTGTTCGACCCGAAGTTAAACGTAAGAAAAAGATCCGGCTCATCCTCTATATTGTTGCGGCCGTGGTCCTCATTCCGCTCGTCACTTACGCCCTTTCGCGTCTGAAGCCGGCGGCACCCAGCGTGGATACTGGCACGATCTGGACCGATACCGTGAAGCGCGGACCGATGCTCCGCGAAGTCCGCGGCTTGGGCACCCTGGTTCCCGAAACCATCCTGTTTATCCCGGCGAACTCCGACGGTCGAGTCGAAAAGCGCTATATTCTCGCCGGCGCGCCAGTGAAGGCCGACACCGCCATTCTCGACCTGAGCAATCCCGAACTGCAGCAATCCGCGCTCGACGCCGAATTTCAAGAGAAGGGTGCGCGGGCCAATCTCGAGCAAACCAAAGCACTGCTGCAAAACCAACTGATGGACAAGCGGACCCAGGCGGCCTCCATCAGCTCGGCCTATCACACCGCGCTGCTGGATCGAGAAACCAATCAAAAGCTGGCCGAGAACGGCCTGGTTTCGGATTTGATTTACAAGAAATCACAAGTCGCCGCCGCCGAACTCGAAAAGCAGGACGTCCTGGCCCAGAAGGAAGTGGAAACCTTCGAGAACTCGATCGCGTCGCAGGTCGCGGTGCAGCAAGCCAGCCTCGATGCCAAGAGCGCGATGTATTCCTTGAAAAAATCGCAGCTCGATCAGTTGCACGTGCGGCCCGGCATCGACGGCGTTCTGCAGGAACTCGATGTCGAGGTGGGGCAGAAAGTAACCATGGGCACAGTGCTGGCGCGCGTTGCGCAGCCGACCCACCTGAAGGCCCAACTGAAAATCGCGGAAACTCAAGCCAAAGACATTGTCATCGGGCAAAAAGCCTCAATAGACACCCACAACGGAATCATCGCCGGTCACGTCACCCGTATTGATCCCGCCGTGCAAAACGGAACCGTAACCGTCGACGTCGGTCTCGATGGTGCGCTGCCCACCGGTGCGCGTCCGGATTTGAGCGTGGAAGGAACCGTGGAAATCGAGCGCCTGGCGGATATCTTGTTCGTGGGCCGCCCCGTTCATGGCGAAGCAAATAGCACCGTAGGCCTGTTCAAGGTGGTCGATGACGGCAAAGAAGCATCACGGGTTCAGGTGCAACTGGGCCGCTCATCGGTAAATACCGTCGAAATCGTCAGGGGTCTGGAAGTCGGCGATAAGGTAATCCTGTCCGACATGTCGGCTTGGGACAATTACGATCGGGTACAACTGAAATAATGCGGGAACTTTTCAAGGCCTTAGGCTCGTACCAATCTGTAGGACCGGAAACGCCCGCCCGAAATTTGGCGACTTCTCGAAGGAGCAATACATGAACACTGCGGAACAAGGCCTGATTCGCCTGAATGGCGTGACCAAGGTTTTCTACACCGATGAAGTGGAGACCCACGCGCTCAGCGGCGTGCATCTGGAAATCAAGAACGGCGAATTCCTGTCGATCGCCGGGCCTTCGGGCTGCGGTAAATCCACGCTGCTCTCGATTCTCGGCCTGCTCGATTCGCCCACCGAAGGCGATTACTGGATCAATACCCAGGCCGTCGCGAACCTGTCGCTATCCGATCGCACGCGAATCCGTAATCGCGAGATCGGCTTCGTCTTCCAGGCCTTCAACCTGATCGGCGACCTCACGGTTTACGAGAACGTGGAACTCCCGCTGACCTATCGCAGCATGGCCGCGGCCGAGCGCAAAAAGCGCGTGCAGGAAGTTCTGGAACGCGTCGGCATGGCGCACCGCATGAAGCACTACCCGTCGCAGCTGTCGGGCGGTCAGCAGCAGCGCGTCGCCGTGGCCCGCGCCTTGGTCGGTTCACCCTCGATCCTGCTGGCGGACGAGCCTACCGGGAACCTGGACTCAAAAAACAGCGAGGCGGTGGTCGAACTGTTGCAACAACTCCATCGTGATGGCGCGACGATCTGCATGGTTACCCACGATCCGCGGTACGCCAGTATCGCCGATCGCACGATTCACCTCTTCGACGGCCGCATCGTCGAAGAAACTCTAGGCACACGCACTGCGGCGGTCTAACAACGTTCGTAAAAACATTTTTTGCCGTTGAGGCCAAACGCTCCGTTTCGGCTGTCGCGCGGGAGTGTGTCCGTTGGTACCGCTGGCGCATTAAAGGTCTGAAGAAAATCACCGCGAGGCGAAGATGGGAAATTTTACCCAAGACCTAAAATACGCGTTTCGTACCTTAGGTAAAAATCCCGGCTTCACCATCGTCGCGATCATCACCCTGGCGCTGGGTATCGGCGCGAATACCGCGATTTTTTCCCTCACCGATCAAGTGCTGCTCCGGCTCCTTCCGGTCGAGCATCCCCAGGAACTGGTGGTCCTACGTTCGCCGGGGCCGAGTCCCGGCCGAAACTGGAATGATGGCCCAGGGGGCACTTCATTTTCCTACCCGGCTTACAAAGACCTGCGCGATCAAAACCAGGTCCTTTCCGGATTGCTCGCTCGTTTCAGCACGCAAGTCAGCGTGGTGGCCCAGGGCTCATCCGAACTGGCTACCGGCGAGCTCGTAACTGGAAATTATTTCAGTGTGCTTGGCGTTCAGCCCGCGATGGGCAGGGTCTTCGGTGCGGAAGATGAGACCGCGCCCGGGGCCAATTCTGTCGTCGTGCTCAGTTACGGATACTGGAAAAGGCGTTTTGGCCTCGATCCAAACATCCTCAATAAACAGCTGGTTGTAAACGGCCACTCCCTCACCGTTGTTGGCGTGAGTCGAGCGGGTTTTTCAGGCGTGCAGGTCGGTCAGGTCCCCGACGTTTTTATTCCTATCACCCTCAAAGCCCAGATGACGCCGAATTGGGATGGACTCGCCGATCGTGACGACCATTGGCTGGCAATGATTGGCCGCTTGAAAACAGGTATGTCCATTTCGAGAGCTGAGGCGGGCATTGCGCCGACCTATCACGCCATGCTGGAAACCGAATCGCCTGCCAAGAAAAAAGATTCCAAGGCGCGTCAGGAATTTCTCGATCGCAAATTAATTTTGGAAACCGGTTCGAAAGGACGCCCGATTCTCCAGCACGATGCCGGGGGACCTTTGCTCGCGCTGATGGGCATGGTCGGTCTGGTGCTGCTGATTGCCTGCGCCAATCTGGCCAGCTTGCTGGTGGCACGCGGCGAAGCCCGGCAGCGCGAAATCGCTTTACGTTTGGCCTTGGGCGCCGGACGCTGGCGACTGGTACGGCAACTGATTGCCGAGAGTCTGGTGTTGGCCCTCGCCGGCGGCGCAGCGGGCATGATGCTCGCGTCTTGGACGCTGGGTTTAATTGTTGGTGTGATTCCGGAAAATACGGGCGGATCGGGTCTCGAGACTCAGCTCGATTACCGGGTCCTCATTTTTGCCGCGGCAGTTTCCATTCTCACCGGAATTCTGTTTGGCCTCGCGCCCGCATTGCGCGCGACCCGGGCCAATATTCAAACCATTTTGAAGGATCAGGGTTCAAGCGTCTCCGCGGGCCGATCGAACGTACGCACCCGTAAATTCTTGCTGGCCTCCCAGATCGCCTTGACGGCCGTGTTGCTGGCGGCCGCGGGCTTGTTTGCGCACAGTTTGCTGAACCTGAACCGCCAGGATCTTGGCGTCCGTCCGGACCATGTGCTGCAGTTTTCCATTTCGCCGGAGCTGATTGGCTACACTCCGCAACAATCCGTCGTTCTGGTCGAACGGATTCGGAAAAACCTGGAATCGTTGCCAGGCGTTCGCGCCGCGAGCGCTTCCGAAATTCCGATGCTGGCCAGTTCGAACTCGAGTTCGAACATCACCGTGCAAGGCTACAAAGAACAGGAAAACGAAAATATGGATGTGGACCAAAACTTTGTCGGTCCAGATTTTCTGTCCGCGATGGGGGCAGCGCTGCTGAGCGGCCGCGAAATCCACGAATCCGACACGGCCACCGCCCCGAATGTCGCAGTGGTGAATGAGAAGTTCGTACAGCGATTCTTTGCCGGCCGCCAACCCATCGGCCAGCACTTTGGATTTGGAGGCGGAGACGACGTCCATCTTGACGTAGAAATTGTCGGGGTAGTGAAGGACAGCAAGAACGTTGACCTGCGCCAGGCCGTCGAACCTTACGTCCTGGTGCCCTATTCCCACAGCAGCCATTTCGGAAACGCTACCTTCTATGTTCGAACCAATCAGGATCCGGTTTCGCTGGCCTCCGCCGTCAGAAAAACGGTTCGGGACAACGACGAAAAATTGTCAGTCTTTGATCTGCGAACTTTGACCGCCCAGGTGGATGCCACCGTCTTCACCGACCGGTTGGTTACCTATTTTTCACTCGCGCTGGCACTGCTCGCTGCGTTACTCGCCGCGATCGGGCTCTACGGCGTGATGGCCTATGTCGTCGCCCGCCGCACTCGCGAAATCGGTATTCGCATGGCCCTTGGCGCCACTCGGAGAAACGTCGCGGGAATGGTTCTGCAGGAAATCGGCGCCATCGCGACTGTCGGCCTCCTCATCGGATTAATCGCCGCCTATGCCGTCGGTCGCGTCATGGAGTCGTTGTTGTTCGGAGTCAAAGCGAGTGACCCGTTTGTTTTTGTGGCCGCGACGGGTTTGCTGATCATCGTGGCCGCGCTCGCGGGCTGGCTGCCTGCGCGCAGTGCGGCGAGCGTCGATCCAATGGTCGCGCTGCGCTACGAATAATCGTTACTTTAAGGAAAAGCCGATGGAAGCGTTCTGGCAGGACCTGAAATACGGCGTTCGGACGCTGGCGAGAAGTCCGGGCTTCACCGTTATTGCGATCTTAACCCTGGCACTTGGCATTGGTGCGAATACCGTTCTTTTCTCCGTCGTCAATGGAGTGCTGCTCAAGCCGCTGCCGTATCTTCAGCCCAATTCGTTGGTTTCTATTGCTGAATCAACGGCTGAGTTCGAGAGCTCATCCATTTCTTACCCTAACTTTCTTGATTGGCAGCGCGCCAATTCCACTTTTTCTTCGATCGCGGCGTACCGCGGGGACGATTTCACGATCACGGGACAAGGAGAAACCGAACGTGTGCGTGTCGGCATGGTCTCGTCCACGTTTTTCCCAATCCTGGGAGTAAAAATGGTGGCGGGCCGCTCCTTTCTTCCGGAGGAGGACCGGCTTGGGGCCGCACCGGTGGTGCTGATCAGTGCCGGATTGTGGCATCGCAAATTTGGCTCCGATCCGGGAATCGTCGGCAAGACGATTACGATGAACGGCATCGGCTACGACGTCATCGGAATTGTTCCGGGCGACTTTCGTCTCGAAGCTTCCAACTTCGATAGCATCAAAGATGTTTTCATTCCGATTGAACAGAACAAAGACCCGATGTTCCGTGACCGCACCGTACACCCCGGCACTCGCGCGATCGGCCGGCTGAAGCCTGGGGTCACCCTTTCCGCGGCGAAAGCAGATATGAACCAGGTTGCGCGGAATCTCGCCGCGACTTACCCGGATGCCGACAAGGGCGCGGGCATCCATCTCATGCCCCTGAAAGAAGACGTTGTGGGCGACGTGGAACCCTTCCTATGGGTGCTGCTGGGCGCGGTCGGATTTGTATTGTTGATCGCTTGCGTGAACGTCGCCAATCTCCAACTCGCCCGTTCGTCCGCCCGCGGACGGGAATTTGCCATTCGCGCGGCGTTGGGAGCCGGCCAGTCGCGCGTGGTGCGACAACTGCTGACCGAAAGCGTCCTGCTCGGTCTGGCTGGGGGCGCAATCGGACTGCTCCTCGCCGGCTGGGGAACTCGCGCGGCAATTCGCATCCTGCCCGAAACGCTTCCGCGCGCGCAGGGCGTCGGCCTCGATGGACGCGTTTTGCTGTTTACCGCGCTGGTTTCTATTTTGGCCGGTGTCATCTTCGGACTAGCACCCGCAATCAAAACGGCGCGACCCAACATTCAGCAGACTCTCCAGGAAAGCGGCCGCGGAGCGAGCGGCGCCAAGCATCGTGCGCAGGGTATTTTCGTGGTAATCGAAATGGCCATGTCGCTGGTGCTGCTCGTGGGCGCGGGGTTGATGATTCGCAGCCTCGTTGACTTGTGGAGCGTTGATCCCGGGTTCAATCCTCGCGGAGTTTTGACCTTCGCGGTTTCGATGTCACCATCCTACGGACAGAATGCTTCCGCCTCTCGCGTTACACTTCGGGAGTTGGAACAACGCCTGCTGAACATTCCAGGAGTCCAAGCGGCTTCGGTGACCGGGGGCGCCCTGCCGATGACCGGCGATAATGAATTTCCCTTCTGGGTGGACGGCCGGCCCAAACCCGCGAACGTGAGCGAAATGTCCCCTTCGCTGTTTTATATGGTCGCTCCCGGCTACCAGCAGGCGATGCAAATTCCGCTGAAACAGGGCCGATTTTTCAGTTCGGACGACAACGAGCACTCGGCGAACGTGGTCGTAATTGACGAAAGCTTCGCGCGCGAATATTTCCCGAAGCAAAATCCGATTGGCCAACATATTCATATCGGAATTCTCGACACCACGCCGGAAGTCATCGGGGTCGTCGGACATGTGAAGCAGTGGGGACTGGACCACGATGGAGATGCAAAGCATCCGATTCACGCTCAGGCCTATATACCCTTCCTCCAGATCCCGGATAAGTTTTTTTCGGGACCGCTTTCGGTCGAGGTGGTGATCCGTTCGCAAGCGCCCCCAGCCACCATGGCCGGGCCGGTCCGCGAAACGATCCAGAAAATGAACAGCGAGAATGTGATGTATGAAACGAAATCCATGGAAGAAATCGTGGCGGAGTCCCTGGCGGCGCGCCGGTTCTCCATGATTTTACTCAGCGTATTCGCCGCCCTGGCGCTGCTGTTGTCGAGTATCGGCATCTACGGCGTGCTTTCCTACGTGGTCGGGCAGCGCAGCCGCGAAATGGGGATCCGCATTGCGCTGGGCGCCCAGCGCGCCGACGTCCTGCGGCTGATGCTCGGCGAAGGAATGAAAATGGCGTTGGTCGGGGTCGCGATTGGCATTGTGGCGGCGCTGGCGCTGACCCGCCTGATGGCGCAGATGCTCTTCGGTGTCAGCGCTACGGATCCGGTAACTTTTGCTGGAGTCGCGGCCATTCTTGCCGGTGTAGCTCTGGCCGCCTGCTATATCCCGGCGCGGCGCGCTATGCGTGTCGACCCAATTGTGGCGCTGCGCTACGAATGATTCGCACCCAAAGGAAAGTAAATGGATAAATTTTTGCAAGATCTGAAGTACGGGATCCGGATGCTGGCGAAAAGTCCCGGATTCACTTCCATTGCGATTTTGACGCTGGCTCTCGGCATCGGCGCGAACACCGCGATTTTTTCGGTGGTGAATGCCGAATTGTTGCGGCCGCTTCCGTTTCGCGACGCCAGCAGGCTGGTCAGCGTGGCCAGCTCCAATTCGCGCACGCACTCTACCGCCGGATCCATGTCCTATCTCGATTTCCTCGACCTGCGTGCCCAAAATCAGGTCTTCGAAAATATGGCCGCTTACACTGACGGCAGTTTTACCCTCACTGGAGTTGATCAGCCTGCGCACATCGTCGGTTCGTCGGTTTCCGCCAGCCTTTTCGACGTATTGGGTGTCACTCCGGAATTGGGCCGTACCTTCCTGCCCGACGAAGATCAGCCGCATCATCACTCGGTAATTCTCAGCCACGAGCTTTGGACTACTCGATTTGCAGGCGACCCTCACGTCATCGGCCGCTCGATCCTGCTCGACAAAAGCGCTTATACGGTCGTCGGAATCATGCCTTCCAGTTTTCGATATCCGCTCCAGCGCCAGACCTCCACGCTATGGACCACCATGTCGCCGTTGTTGGAGTCGCCGGACGGCACTCCTTCCATGGCCGAACAGCGCGGCGCCCATTTTCTGCGCAGCATTGCGCGGCTCAAGCCTGGTGTAAACGTGCCGCAGGCCCAGGCGGCCGTGGACGTCATTACCACCTCGCTGGCCAAGCAGTACCCCGACACCGACAAATATTGGGGCGCTCGCGTTGTTTCCGAACAGGATCGAATGACGCGCACGATTCGCCCTGCTCTCTTCGTTATGATGATTGCAGTCGGATTTGTTTTGCTGATCGCCTGCGTCAACGTCGCGAATCTGCTTCTCGCTCGCGCGACGGCCCGGACCCGTGAAATCGCGATCCGCGCGGCGCTCGGTGCCGGAAGAAATCGCCTGATCAAACAGCTTCTCACTGAAAGTTTTCTTCTGGCCCTGATCGCGGGAGGAATCGGCCTGCTCCTCGCCATGTGGGGCAGTGAAATTTTGGTACGGTTGAGTCCGGAGCAATTGCCCCGCACATCGGAGATTCATGTCGATGGCTGGGTCATGGCCTTCACTCTGGGCCTTGCGCTAGCCACCGGATTTCTTTTCGGGCTTGCGCCAGCTATGCATGTCTCGCATTCCAGCATCGTCGATTCGCTCAAAGAGGGCGCGCTAAGCGTCACCGCCGGGAAAGAGCGTTTCGGGCTGCGCAGCTCGCTGGTCGTGGTGGAAATGGTTCTCGCGCTCGTGCTGCTCGTTAGCGCTGGTCTGCTGATCCGCAGCCTGGTCCGTCTGCAACAGGTCAGCCCCGGATTCGACCCGCAGAACGTAATGACTGCCGCCATCGATCTGCCCGATGCCAAATATCCCGACGCCAACAAGGCGGAGTTTTTCCGGAATTTAATGCCCAAGCTGCAGGCCCTGCCCGGCGTTCAATCCGCCGCGGCGGTTTACCCGTTGCCGATGGGCGGCGACGAAATCCGCACTACGTTCCAGATCGACGGTCACCCGGTCTCCAAGAGCGAAGAACCGGTGACCTCGCTGCGGGACATCACGCCGAATTATTTTTCGACCATGCGCATTCCTGTGCTGCAAGGGCGCGATTTCGACGGCCGGGACGAAGCAAAATCTACGCCCGTCGTGATTATTAATGAGGCGCTCGCTCGCCAGACTTTTCCGGGCGAGAACCCCATAGGAAAACATATCAAGCCCGGGATTTCGGTCGGTTCCGGCGAGCCGCTCATGCGCGAAATTGTTGGAGTTGTCGGCAACGTTAAATTCAGCGACCTCGCCTCCGAGTGGCTGCCCGAATCATATGTTCCCGCTGCCCAGTTGCCGTTCGGCTCGATGACCCTGGTCGTTCGCAGCACCCAAGACTCCCATGCAGTGGTCAAAATGATGACCGAAACTGTGCAGTCCATGGACCCGGATATGCCGGCCTACGCCCCTAAAACTGTGGTCGAATATTTGGACGGCACCCTTTCCGTTCCGCGTTTCAACACGGTGTTGCTCGCGCTCTTCGCGGGCCTGGCCATGCTGCTGACCGCGGTCGGCTTGTATGGCGTTATTTCTTACTCGGTCGCCCAACGAACGCACGAAATCGGCATTCGCATGGCGCTGGGCGCGAAACCACAGGACATGATGCGGATGATTGTCGGGCAGGGCATGAAACTTGGCCTGCTTGGCGTTGGAATTGGTTTTGCCGTCTCGATTGCGCTGACCCACTTTCTTTCCAGTATGCTTTTTGGCGTCAGCTCGACTGACCCGGTCTCGTTCGCCGGAGTGATCTTTTTGCTTCTGGGCGTTGTCTTGGTAGCTTGCTATGTGCCGGCGCGACGGGCCATGCGGGTTGATCCGATGATTGCGTTACGGCACGAGTAACATGGTTGCAGTTGAGGGGAGGCCGAATCCTTGATCAAGCTGATCGATGTGGAGAAATTTTACGAATCGGGCGCGGGGAAAACCTGGGTTCTGCGCCGCATCAATCTCGAAATCCGCGAAGGCGATTTCATTACGGTCATGGGTCCGTCAGGTGCCGGCAAATCGACGCTCATGGGCATCATCGGCATGTTGGACGGGGCGTGGAAGGGCGAATATCACCTGTTCGACAATGCCGTTCATAAACTGGACAACCGCCGCCGCGTGGAGCTGCACAAGAAATACATCGGCTTCGTGTTTCAGCAATATCACCTGCTCGACAATTTGACCGTCGCCGAAAATCTCGACCTGCCGCTTTCCTATCGCGACATCAAGAAAGTCGAACGGGAAGGGATGGTCGCGGACATTCTGGACCGCTTTCAAATTGTCGGCAAAAAATCCTTATTCCCGAATCAACTCTCCGGTGGCCAACAGCAGATCGTGGCAGTCGCCCGCGCGGTCATCGGCCGTCCGAAACTTATTTTGGCCGACGAACCGACGGGCAGCCTTCATTCCAGCCAGGGAAAAATGATCATGGACCTGCTCCGGAAACTGAATAGTGACGGCACCACGATTATTCAGGTGACTCATAACAACGAATGGGCGGCGTACGGGAATCGGATTATTCAGCTCGCTGACGGGTGGATTGTGGATGGGCAAAATACGGCTGGCACGGTCGCCGCGGCCAGTCACTAGTCTCGCGTTTGTCGTTGCTTTGCTTTTCGTTTGCCGATGGATGGCCGGCAAGCTCCCGCTTGGGTGGTAGACATATAGTGACGAAGAAGTAAAATGGCGCGTCACTATCGGTCTCCTGGGAGCCGTGAATGGGCACACTTTGGCAGGATTTGCGGTATGGCGCGCGCATGCTGCGCCGCAATCCGGGTTTTGCGATCGTCGCGATACTGACCCTGGCGATCGGGATCGGCGCCAACGCAGTCATCTTTAGCGTGGTCAATGGAGTTTTGTTGCGGCCCTTGCCGTTTCCCGATTCAAAACGCATCGTCACCGTTTGGGAGACGGACGCGAACCGCAACGTGGTTCACGGAACAGCTTCGGCGGCGGAGCTTCTGGATTGGCAGGACCTGAACCATTCGTTTCAGGATCTGTCGGGCTGGCGAGCTCTTTACTTCACGATCACGGATAACGGCGAACCCGAGCAAGTCTGGGGCTCGCAGATTTCGGGGAATTTTTTCAGGACACTGCGTGTTTCGCCCGTGGTGGGGCGGGACTTTACCGCCGAAGATGAACAGCCAGGCCATGAACGGGTGGTTATTTTGAGTTACGCCTTATGGCAGCGGCACTACGGCGGCGACTCGGGAATCATTGGGAAGACGATAGCGCTGGACGACGAGCCATTTACGGTGATCGGAGTTTTGCCGCGGGACTTCACGCTCTACGGCACCCTCCCAGAATATGAAATCTGGAAACCGTTTGCTTTTAACCGAACGCAGCTGGACCGTGAGAATCATGAGCTGGTGATTTTTGGCAGGCTGCGGGACAAGGTCGCGTTACAGCAGGCCCAAACGGAAATGGAAACGATTCAAACTCGGCTCAAAGAGCAGTACCCGGGAATCGACCAGAAAAACGGAATTCGCGTGGTGGGCTTTCACGACGAATTGATCAAACCGCTGCGGCCGGGTTTACTGCTCTTGCTCGCCGCGGTGGGATTTGTGTTGTTGATTGCCTGCGCCAACGTCGCCAATCTGCTGCTGGCTCGGGCTTCCGTGCGTGAACGTGAGATCGCGATTCGCGCTTCCTTGGGCGCCGGCCGCAAGAGGATTCTCGCCCAAATGTTGACGGAAAGCGTCTTGCTCGCCATCGTCGGCGCGGTGACGGGAATTGCGCTGGCCTACGCGGGCCTGCAGGCCTTGCATCTCGTGATGCCGCCCGCGGCCGGGCGTGGTCAGATTCCGCACGTGGACTGGATCGTCATCAATGGCCGGGTCGTAGGTTTTACGTTTTTGATCGCGCTGTTTACTGCGGTGATTTTCGGACTGGCGCCCGCCATTCAAGTGGCGCGCTCGGAGCTGTACGAATCCTTGAAAGAGGGAAGCCGCGGTTCAACCAGCGGCCGCCGCAGCCACTTCGCGCGCTCGGTCTTGATTGTTTCCGAAGTGGCATTTTCGTTGCTGTTGTTGGTCGGGGCCGGGCTTCTGGTCCGAAGTTTCGCACTGATGATGTCCGAAAATCTGGGATTCAATCCATCGAAGCTTTTAACCATGCAAGTGTTTCTGCCCGAAGCCCATTATGCGACCGTTCCGAGCATCGTGAATTTCGACACCGCCGTGATCGACCGAGTTTCCGCACTGCCGGGCGTGGTTTCCGCCAGCGCCGTAAATTTCTTGCCCCTGACCGGCTGGACTGCTTTTTGCGATTTCGATATCGCTGGGCGTGCGAGTCCGGTTTCGGGCGAACACTTTACTGCCGAATATCGCGTTGCGGACTGGCGTTACGTTCGCACCATGGGCATGGTGCTGAAGGAGGGCCGCGACTTCGGCGCCTCCGACGGCCCCGATAGTCAGGGCGTCGTAATGATCAATGAAACTCTGGCGCGTCGCTATTGGCCCAATGAAGATCCCGTGGGCAAACAGATCCAACTCCAATTTTCCGCCACACTGCGTCCGTGGGACGCCCAGACGCGCCGGGGATGGCTCACGATTGTGGGAATTGTCGGAGATATCCGCGATTGGTCCTGGGCCGAACCAAAAGTCGCCCAAATTTATTTGCCCGCGACGCAGAATGCCTCAAAAATCATGCGTCTGGTGGTCCGGTCGGATGGAGATCCAACTCTGCTGACCGACGCGGTTCGGCGCGTGGTGGAAAGTGTTGACCGTAATCAGCCGGTGACCGAAGTCAGCACCATGAACGAATTTCTCGCGATTGTGATGGCGCAGCGGCGCCTTAACATGGCGCTGCTGGCGTTTTTTGCCGCGATCGCTGCGATCCTCGCGGCGGTGGGAATTTACGGGGTGATGTCCTACGCCGTAACCCAACGCGCGCACGAAATCGGAATTCGCATGGCGCTTGGCGCCGAACCGCGAAACGTCCTGCGCATGATTGTCAGCGAAGGCATGAAGTTGGCCGCGTTAGGGTTAATCATCGGATTGGTGGCGGCGATCATTGTCACCAAATATCTCGAAAGCCAGCTGTACGGTATTAAAGCGCGCGATCCGTTGACCTTTGTCACGGTCGCCGTCGGCCTGGCCTTGGTCGCGCTGGCCGCCTGCTATTTCCCGGCGCGGCGGGCCACCAGAGTCGATCCGTTGTCAGCGCTGCGTTACGAGTAGGCCTGGCCGGACGCTTGAAAAGTTTTGATGAAAAGTACTTATGCCCAGGGAGAAGTGAGCGGTTTCATGACACCTATTAATCCAATTCGAACCAGAGTCCTCGTCGCCGACGATCAACCCGACATTCGCGAAGCGCTGCGCTTATTGCTGAAGGGCGAAGGTTTTGAAATTGAAACCGTGGCCTCACCCGCTGCGGTAATTTCGGCCATCGAGGCGCGGGAATTCGACGGGTTATTGATGGACCTGAACTACGCTCGCGACACCACCTCCGGTCAGGAAGGGCTCGACCTGCTATCGAACATTCGCGCCAAAGACAGTTCGCTTCCGGTGATCGTCATGACCGCCTGGGGCAGCCTCGAATTGGCCGTCGAAGCGATGCGCCGCGGCGCCAAGGATTTCGTACAAAAACCGTGGGAGAACGTCCGCCTGCTCGCCATTCTGAAAACACAGATCGAGCTCTCGCAAGCGCTGCGCAAAGGCCATCGCCTCGAAGCGGAGAATCGCTTGTTGCGGGCCGACGGCCGGCCGGTAATGATTGCGGAATCCGCCTCGATGCGGCCGGTGATGGACCTGATCGCGCGCGTCGGGCCGGCCGATGCCAATGTGCTGATTACCGGCGAGCACGGCACCGGAAAAGAAGTTGTGGCGCGAACCCTGTACGCGCTTTCTTCGCGTTCGGGGCGTCCGCTCGTTACCGTGAACGCCGGCGGATTGCCGGAAGGCGTTTTTGAGAGCGAACTTTTTGGCCACGTGAAAGGCGCCTTCACCGACGCAAAATCAGACCGCGTGGGCCGGTTCGAATTGGCCGATGGCGGCACTCTGCTCCTCGACGAAATTGCCAACGTGCCGATGAACCTGCAAGCGAAATTGCTGCGGGCTTTGGAATCGGGCGAGATCGAACGAGTGGGCTCGTCGACCACTCGCCGGGTAGACGTTCGGGTGATTTCCGCGACCAACGCCGATATAGCCGCCGAAGTTGCCGGCGGACGGTTCCGCGAGGATTTGTTATTTCGTCTGAACACGATCGAAATTCATTTGCCACCGTTGCGGGAACGCAAGGAAGACCTCTCGCCACTGGCCCATCATTTTCTAAGACAGTCCGCGCAACGCTACCGTAAACAGCTCGAGGGTTTCGAACCCGTCGCGCTCCAGGTTTTGCTCGACCATCCCTGGCCGGGAAATATTCGCGAGCTGGACCACTCCATCGAACGCGCGGTATTGATGGCGGAGGGACCAACCATCCGTGCCAGCGACCTGGGATTGCGGCCGGCGCGCGAAGCGGCGCTCCGCTTGGACGAAATGAGTATCGAAGACGTCGAGCGGGTGCTGATTCAAAAAGCCCTGGCGCGATCCGCGGGTAACGTCAGCCACGCCAGCAAAGCACTCGGCCTGAGCCGAAGCGCGCTGTACCGTCGCCTGCAAAAATATAGCCTTTGAGCCCGATTCTTTACGAACGCCGGATTCTGCTGCTCGCGCTTGCTGCCGGGCTGGGTGGAACGCTGGCCGCCCTGATTCTGCTGTGGACCGGAGCTTTCTCGGCGAATCTGCGCTGGACGCTCACGATCGTAATCGTCGTCGCCTGGCTCAGTTTCGCTTTTTCCGCCCAGAGTCGCGTGACCTTTCCGCTCCGCACCTTGTCCAACCTGCTCGCTGCCTTGCGCGAAGGAGACTTTTCCATCCGGGCCCGTGGGGCCAACCGTGAAGACGTGCTCGGCGAAGTATTGTGGGAAGTGAACGCACTGAGCGACACGCTGCGCAAACAGCGGCTCGGCGCGGTGGAAGCGACGGCGCTACTCCGGAAAGTAATGGAAGAGATCGACGTCTCTGTCTTCGCCTTTGACGGCGCGGGTTGTTTGCGGTTGGTGAATCGTGCGGGCGAGCGAATCCTCAACCTGGAGGAGGGAAGTCTGCTGGGCCGTACCGCCGAAGAGTTGGGCCTCTCCGAATGCCTCGAAGGCGAAACACCTCGAATCGCGCAGATCGATTTTCCGGGGAAATCGGGCCGCTGGGAAATTCATCGCGGAAGTTTTCGCGAAGCCGGATGGCCCCATCAGCTTCTGGTCATTTCAGATTTGAGCCGCGCTTTGCGCGATGAAGAACGCCAGGCTTGGCAGCGGTTGATTCGCGTGATCGGACACGAGTTGAATAATTCGCTCGCGCCGATTAAATCGGTCGCCGAAAATCTCGAAAGCGTGATCGCTCGCAAGCAACGCGCCTCGGATTGGGAAGACGACCTGCGCAGCGGATTGAGCATCATCGCCGCGCGCAGTGACGGCTTGGCGCGCTTCATGAATGCGTACGCGCGACTCGCTAAGCTGCCGCCTCCGGTGGTGAAGTCGATGGACGTCGGCATTTGGGTTCGCCGCGTCGTAGCCCTGGAACCGCGCATGCCAGTGGTGATGGAGAGTGGCCCGGACCTGCAAATTCAGGCGGATCCGGACCAGCTCGAACAATTACTAATTAATTTGCTGCATAACGCCGTCGATGCGGCGCTCGAAACGGGCGGGGGAGTGCGCGTCGGATGGAGGCGCGACAACGGGAGCCTGGAAGTGTGGGTGCAAGACGATGGTCCCGGCATTCCCAGCGCCGCGAATCTTTTTGTGCCGTTTTTTACCACCAAGCAAGGCGGCTCAGGAATCGGGCTGGTACTTTGCCGTCAGATCGCCGAAGCGCACGCGGGTTCGGTGACGCTCGAAAATCGCGAGAACGCACGCGGATCGGAAGCACGCCTGCGGTTGCCTATCTCCGACTGAGTATTCTGGCCCCTTCCAAAAAAAACGGCGGCTGGATTAAATCCAGCCGCCGCACATTCGAACAGAAAAAAACTTACTGTTGTTGCTGCTGTACCTGAGGGTCTTTCTTAGCGACGTCAGCCTTTGCTGCATCGACCGCTAAACCGGCTCCGGGCTTCTGGTAGCGCGTCAAGAACGGCATGAACGGCGTAACTTCGAAAGGCATCTTCTCCCGCGCGGAAAGCAGCGGGATTGGTTTGGCCTTGACCAGTTCCACGTGATCGCTCCAGGGATCGAGTTTCAACCGCGCGCCAATCGGCAATGCCGCGATCTGATCGATTTTCTTAGGATCGAGATTCGTCGCCGAGCTAGACAACGAATTGCTCAGGGCGACTTTATTTCCAAGCCGTGGATTGATTAGCGCCGGCAGATTCTTCGACTGCGCGTCGAGCTGCTTCAAAAACAACCCGGCTGATCCGAGCTTGTCTTTGTAAGGTGAATTCTTCAGCAGTTCCAACGCCTTTTCGCTGGCCATCTGGACCTGCGACGGGCTGTCCTTGAAAGAAAAACGGCTGAGCGCTTCGGTCGTGGTTACGTTCGTCGTGTCGTTGAAGCCCCACTGATCCGTCGAAGGCTTGGTCACGATGATGTCGGCCAATTCCTGCGCGATCATCGTCGCCAGGCTGGCTTCATCCGGCAGCACGTCCAGCAATCCGCGGCTGAGCACGATGGTATGGCCGATAGAGAACATTTCCAGCGTCCCGGTCAGCAGCACCCGGCAATGTACTTCCGGCTGGACGTCCAGGTTATTCGTGACCTCCAGATTGTTCACCACCGTCTCGAGCACCTTGTCCACTTCTCCTGGAGGCGCCAGCAAACCGGTGCGCTGCAAACGATCCAAGACGTTGATTTCGGCCGCATGTTGCCATTCGCGCGAAGCTTCAATCGGCGAACGATCTTGCGAGGCCTGCACCGGCTGATCGTTGATCGTGGGCGACTCGATCGTCATTTCGGTGAATTCTTCCTGACGTCCCACGTTCTTCAAGTTGTAGCCCCACAAACGGGTCTGCGCCTTGAAACGGATATCTCCGCCCAGAAAATCTTTCAGGTCGGATTCCTGGCTGTAAATGTACGAAGGCAGCCACAGGCCGGACTGAACGTTCAAGCGCCAGCTATCGAAGTGCAGGTTGAAGCTGTTGATGCCCGCCACCGGCGTGTACACGCCGTTGAAACGGACAATCGTGAAATTCTGATCTTCCGCCCAGATACGGCCCTTGAATCGGCCCTTTCCGGATTTCGGCAGCGGCGTGATATCAAAAACCACGCAGCGCACTTCACCCAAAAATTCCCGCCGCACGTAGTCGAATTGATAGTGCTGGCGATCGAATCCCTGAGTGTCGATGTAAATCATTTGCAAAAAGCCTTCCGGAACGTACGAAGACGAGAACAGTCCGCTCATGTGCGAGACCGGATTGAACGCGTCGAACTTCCCTTTACGTTCGCCGAGCATGTTGTGGTCGACGATGCCCTTGGAAAGATCGGCCTGGCCCAGGAAATAATGGTCCTTCACCGGGATCGCGCCCATCTCCTTATCCGTTTTCATGTCCTGAATGTAGGTCTCGATCACCGGATTGTAGCGGCGGATGGTTGCCACCTCGTCGTGTTCGCGGGCAATCACTCGATCAATGGCCTGGTCCACCGTGACCACCGGGCTCGCGTTCGGGCTGTTCTGCGAGGAAGCCTGGTCCGCGGTCTGGGCCGCGACGGAGCTGGCCAGCGTGCCGAATAGGAAAAACGAGAAGCAGAGGTTCTTGAGCGTGCGCATTTCCATTCCCCTTTTTCAGTACGCCAATGCGAAGACGATGTGGATCGTGGCGGTCGTATCCACCGGTTGGCCGTCCTGCTGTGCGGGTTTAAACCGGATCTGGCGAGCAGCGTTCTGGGCGGACTCGTCTAGACCATGGCCTAATCCCTGTACCACTCGGAGAACCTTAACGTCCCCCGATCCTGTAAAAACCACCTGCAACAAAACTTCCCCTTCAATCTTCTTCGCGCGCCCCTCGTCGGAGTACACCGGCTTGGGCTGGAAAATAATCTGGATCGGAGTCGATTTCGCCACCGTGTTGGCCGTCTGTCGGACCTTCGGAGCAGCCACTGCCCCATTCTCGTCGCCGAAACCACCCTGCTTCACCGTGCCGTGTGCACCGCCGCCGGGGCTGCCGACTGCAACGCCGTTACCAAAGCCGGTGCTGGCTACCACGCCTTTCGCGCCGTTCGCGCCACCCGTTCCGTTGCCGGTCCCGGCTCCGGTGGGCATGTCATACGCGCCTTGAACGTTCACGTTCGCCTGATGCCCGGTGCGATTATTCGCCGGAAGTCCATCGGGATCGCCGAAGCCGCCGGTCTGTACCTGCTCGCGGGGCTTTTTCAAAGTGGGAATTGCCGAGCTCCCCATCGACATGGGCGGATTCTGGTCGGGAAACGCCTTCGCGACTTCCGTCATGTCCGGCGCTTGCACTTTCTTGGGCGTGTTCACCCGAGCGACCGGCGCCGGATTAACCGGCGAATAAACTCTTGGTTTCGGAATCTCTATGGCCACCGGAGTCGGCACCGGCGGAGGTTTCGGGGTTTCTTTTGCGACCTTTACCGGCGCAGGCTTCACCGGCTGAACCGGCTGCGGTTTCCAGGCCACCACGGGAGGCGCTTCGACCGGAGTGGTCCAGTAGTGCTGCACAAACTCCAGCTTTTGCGGCATCAACATCGGAATAATGACTAGGAGCGCGACAGCCAGGACCTGCACCCCAAAACTGGCGCTGAACAGTTCCCAGCGCGGCTGAGCCTCAGGTAAGAGAGATGCGTTAAAGACAGCTCGATTTGTAGCTGGTGCCATCGCTTTCACCGGAATCCTTGCCGAGAAGTTGAGATGCGTAAAGACAGACGTTCGGCTGACACATATTTAGTACTAGAACGAGGGGCTGGGAAGAATAGGACTGAAGTACCATTCTACCCCCAGTCGTGCTGAAAGCGACAACCCAAGTGCTTGGGGTTTGTAAACTTGTCAGCCCTTCGTGGCCTAGACGGCTTGGCACTAAAGACACGGATAAGTTCCCTACTAATTTAACCCGGCTGGGACCGTGGTGTTGCGGAAAAACCGGAGCTGGTGTCGTAAGAAGAGGGGGCACGGCTTACTAGCGGGCCGTGCCCCGTTTTTCGCGCTTGGCGTTAGGGGTTAGTGAGCCTCGACCACTACGTAGCTAGTGATGCCGCCGCGGTTGATCAGCAGAAGAATCGGCTGAGTTCCCGCACTGGACATCAACTGCTTGTATTGAGACGCACTGTTGACTGGTTTGTGGTTGATCTCCTGAATCAAGTCGCCGCGGTTGATTCCAGCGGCTGCTGCGGCGCTGGCCGGGTCCACCGACGTAACCACCACTCCGTGGGTGCCAGAGGGCAGATTCAGCTGCTGCGAGATTTCAGGAGTCAGATCCTGCACATCAATTCCCTGGATCTCGCCGCTGCCGTTATCGTCGGAGCTTTCGGCCGTTTCTTTGTCCTTCGGTAGCTCACCCAGCGTCACCGTGAAGGGCTGGACTTTGCCATCCCGCCAAATATCCAGCTTGACCTGGCTCCCGGGAGCCATCTGCGAAATTGTATTGCGCAGATCGTTTGAGTCGCTTTCGGTTTGGCCGTTGAGTTTGACGATGACATCGCCCTTCTTCAGGCCCGCGTTCGCTGCCGGCGTATTTGCGGATACGTCTCCAATTAAGACGCCGCCGCTCTGGTTAAAATTAAACGATTTTGCCAGTTCCGGAGAAAAATCCTGAATGTGTACGCCGAGATATCCCCGAATCACTTTTCCGTGCGCCAGAATTTGATCCATCACCGGCTTGGCCATGCTCATCGGAATCGCGAAACCCACGCCTTCATTGCCACCCGAACCGCCGTGCGAAAGGATCGCGGTATTGATGCCCACCAGATTGCCGTGGATATCAATCATCGCGCCGCCCGAATTTCCGGGATTGATCGCCGCGTCGGTCTGGATGAAGTTCTCGTAGTCTTCAATGCCCAGTCGCGAACGGCCCGTAGCGCTGACGATTCCCATGGTCGCGGTTTCGCCTACGCCGAACGGATCGCCGATGGCGAAAATCAAATCGCCCACGTTCAATTGTGAGGAATCGCCTAATGGAAGCGTCGGCAAATCCTTGCCTTCGATCTTCAGTACCGCTACGTCCGACTTCGGATCGGCGCCGACCAGTTTGGCTACGAACTCGCGCTTGTCGCTGAGTTGCACCTTAATGTCCGTCGCTCCGTCGATCACGTGATTGTTGGTCAGGATGGTCCCGTCCGGGGTAATGATGACGCCCGAACCCAAAGCCTGCTCGCGCTCGGCGTGCGGCTTGCCGCCTTGTCCGAATTGATCGCCGAAAAACTGGCGGAACATTGGGTCATTGAACATCGGCGACATCTGGTTGGCTTGCGGTTTTACGATCTTCGAAGTTCGAATGTTGACGACCGCGGGCAACGCCGGCTTGATCACTGCCGAAAAACCGTTGGCGAAATTGCCCAAACTCACCGGCAACGCATTTTGCGCGATGGTGATCGGTTCGCGTGATGCGCCGAATACCGCGTGCCCGGCCCATTCCCGGAACCCTTGCGAAAGTAGCGCGCCTCCCGCAAATGCCGCGACCACCACTACCGTGGCGACCCAGCGGCGAATCTTCAAACTACTGCTTTCCATGGCTGTCTCTCCTTCAGTCTGCTTAGCTGGATTTTATTTATATCGCTGCGTGCGCTACGTTGGCGCTACCGCGAATATGGTATTTGACGTATCACGGACCAATATGTCTTTTGCTGAATCCCGCGCTACAAATAATCGCTGGATGATCGTCCCGGCCGAGTAACCCGGCCCAAGCCCTATCTTAGATGCAAAAGGCCCTGAGCGGGTTTTTAGATATCCAGCCGCTCGCCAAACTATTAAAATCCAGCGGTTTTGAGTAACCTATCCGCGATTCATTCGTCGAATCAATCACTTGCGAGCGCCCTTGACGCGCTGGCAGCGCCATCCACCACGGAAAAATTGAAAGGAGTACTAGTATGAATCGCAATCTGCTATCCGCTCGCGTCGTTGCTGTGGCCCTGGTTTTCAGTCTCTTGATTTTATTGCAATCCGCGAAGGCCCAGCAGCCGGCCGTGGCCACTGCTGACGATGGCACTCTCAAATCGCTCACCGCGATTGCCGGCGCGGGACAAATGCAACCGCGCGCATTTGAATTTCTGACCGAATTGAGCGACGACATCGGCGCTCGCGTCACCGGTTCTCCGGCCGCGGGGCAGGCTGTCGAGTGGGGCGTGGCCAAGATGAAAGAAATCGGTCTGGAGAATGTGCACGCCGAGCCCTGGAAACTTTCGCGCGGCTGGACCCGCATTTCGGCGGATGCCGATCTGATCGCTCCCATTCATCGCCGGCTGATGGTCGATTCGCTGGGCTGGGTCGGTTCCACCGCGCCGGGAGGAGTCGAAGCGGACGTGGTGGCGGTGAACGCGTATCAACTATCCGATGAACTGAAAAATAATTCCGGAAGTTGGCGCGGGAAAATATTGCTCATTATTCAAAAAGGCGATGCGCCGAAGGATCGCATGGAAGCTTTCGCCAAGTTCGGCGACTTTCTTAAAGCAGCGCACAACGCCGGTGCCATCGCGGTAATCGGAGGCCAAGGCGGCCGAAAAGCTGTCGGAATGCATTTGACCCACACCGGCGCGCTCGGCTTTGACGCGTACTACGACATTCCCGTCGTCAGCATGGCCGCTGAAGATCAGGAGCAACTCGAGCGTTATCTCGAACGCGGCAAAACTCCGCGCCTGAAGATCAACGTCCAGAATCGCGTCACCGACGGGCCGGTGGATTCCGCGAATGTCGTCGGAGAAATTCGCGGCACCCAAAATCCGGAGCAAATCGTGGTCGTCGGTGGACATCTCGATTCCTGGGATCTGGCCTCCGGCTCAACCGACAACGGCGCCGGCACCACGGTCACCTTGGGCGCCGCGGCCGCCATTATGAAATCGGGCTTCAAACCGAAACGGACCATTCGCTTTGTTCTTTTTACCGGTGAGGAGCAAGGACTGCTTGGCTCGCTCGCCTACGTGAAAGCCCATCAAAACGAAATGTCCAACTACGTTGCGACGCTGGTTCTCGATGCCGGCCAGGGCGCGGTGACCGGGTTCCAAATGGGCGGGCACGATGAGCTGATCCCGGTGATGCAGAAATTCGCCGGAACGCTGCAGGCTTTCGGAAAGCTCGAGGTCGATAATGAAGTGGAATTCGGAACTGACACCGGACCGTTTACGCTGGCGGGAATCCCGGCAATCAATTTGAATCAGGATACGGCCGATTACAAATACTCACACCACTCGGCCGTGGACACGCTGGACAAAGTGCAGCCTGATATTCTGGACCGCAACGCCTCGATTATGGCCTTGGCTGCTTTTTGGATTGCAGATCGCCCGGAACGGTTCGCGTCTCCTTGGCCTGCGGAAAAAACCGCCAAGATGCTCGTTGATCAGCATCAGGATGGAATGTTGAAACTGTTCGGATTGTGGCCCTTCGGAAATCTAGGCGGCGAACCGGAAACTAAGTAGCAGCGCGCGAATTCTTTCTGCGTGCTTCGTCGGCAAACCCTACCAGAGGGTCGATCCGCTGATGAGCCGTGCAATGAAGAAAGCGGCGGCGGCGGCCAGGCCTCCGACCAGCACGGTTTGAATTCCACCGCGCAGCGGTTTCACGCCGGTGTAACGCGCTTTGACCCAGCCAAAAATAAAAAGAGCCATTAACGTCAGGACCACCGAATACATCAGCGCCCGCTGCAAGTCATGATGGATCGCGATGTACGGGGCCAGCGGTATCAAACCTCCGGCGATGTACGCCGCCGCAATGGTGGCCGCGCTGCGCGACGCTCGCGAGGGATCCGGCTTTTCCAGCCCCAGTTCGAACCGCATCATGAAATCGACCCACTTCTTCTGATCGCCGGTAATCGCGCTCACCACCGGCGCCATCTGCGCTTCCGACAATCCGTACTCGCGAAAAACTTTGGCCACTTCTTCAATCTCTACGTCGGGCAGTTCGACCGTCTCGCGATATTCACGGTCGAGTTCCGAAGCGTAATGCTCCGTATCGGTTTTGGCCGCAAGGTATCCGCCGAGTCCCATGGCGATGGACCCGGCCGCAATTTCCGCGAGTCCAGCCGTCACCACAATCCCCGTGGACGCGACCGCTCCGGTGAGCCCCGCCGCCAGCGCGAACGGAACCGTCAACCCATCCGCCATACCAATCACGATGTCGCGCACGGCGGCGGTGGCGGTGAAATGTTTCTCGACGTGCTCGACCGACGGCATTCGGTGCTCCTTTGCAATTTCGCCGAAGGCGCTGCAGGCCATTTACCGGAACAATGACTGTCAGCGCCGACAGGCGAGTATAATTATGGGGCAGGAACTGGAATTTCGGAGATAGATAGTGACTTCGACTTCTGGATATTCTACGAGAAAAGGAGCAGCCACCCGATGAGTTACACCCTACCACCGCTGCCTTACGCTTTCGACGCGCTTGAACCCTACATCGACGCGAAGACCATGGAAATCCATCACGACAAACACCACGCCGCCTACGTCACCAATCTCAACAAAGCGCTCGAAGCGCAACCCGATTTGGCCAAACTGCCGGTAGAAGAATTACTGGCGAAAATCAATACCGTGCCGGAAGCCATTCGCACCGCCGTTCGCAACAACGGTGGCGGCCACATGAATCACTCCATGTTCTGGAAGATAATGAAGAAGGATGGCGGCAAGGAACCTACCGGCGAGCTAGCCAGCGCCATCAGCTCCGCCTTCGGCAGTTTCGCGGATTTCAAAACGAAGCTCAACGACGCCGCTACCAAGCGATTTGGTTCCGGCTGGGCCTGGCTATTGTTCCGCGACGGCAAACTGGCCATCGAGTCCACCGCCAACCAGGACAATCCGATCATGGACGGCGGCAAGGCCTTCTTCGGGCTGGACGTCTGGGAACACGCTTACTATTTGAAGTACCAGAATCGCCGGCCGGAATATTTGGAAGCCTGGTGGAATACGATTAACTGGCAGCAAGTCGCAGAGAATTTCGCCAACGCCAAGAAATAAATCCTCTTCGCAACTGGAAGTTGAAAGTTGCTAAGGAGGGCGGGTCTTCAGACCTGCCCTCCCTCATTCCTGCGGCAATTGACCCCGCCGTTTCCCTGGGAATTAGTGCGCCCAAATCTTGGCAGGATCGCTCTCGTACGGATATACGTGGACCATCCAGTTGAAAATTTGCGGCACCCATCGTCCGCCTGCTTGCTGGCACGCCTCTTCCGTCGCGATCGAACCGCGAAACCCAAATTCTTTTGAGGTGCCCGGCTGGACGTGCGCTTCCGCTGGCGCAAAGCACAGATTCACATGCTTGTGCCAGCGCGCCACGCTCAACGGCACCCGCACATTCAACTCATCCTCGGTGTCGCGACGCGGAGCCGTGAACATCGCGCCTTCCAGCACATAGCCGTCGCCGGATTTGGTGTAAAGCAGCGAAGTGGGATGCGCAGGGTTGAACGTCGTTTGCGCTTCGCGCCCGTAATCGTAATTCGTGAAGTGATAGTGCTCCTGCGGCACGTTCGGCAGAAAGATGACGAAGCCGTCGGCCAGCGCCACTTTGTAATCCTTATATTTTTCGATCGCTGGCCGCAATTCCGCCACGATCTCCGCGGCGCGTTTTTCGTCGCCAGTATTTACGGGGCGTAAATCAGTCATGAACATATGCGCGCCCATGTCCATGTCGTGGCCGGACATCGCCATGTTCGCGCCTTTAGCGGCGTCTGAGTCTTGCCCGCTGCCCGGCTTACCCATGTCCATGCCGGGCATCGTGCCCTGTTTTTGCTGCTGCGCTTCTTGAAGCCGGGTGGCGCGAAGCGGCAAAACAAACGAGCAGATCGCTGCCAGGCTCGCGACCGCAAAAACGAAGAGTACGTTGGATTTATTGGTCATCGGTCGTTGGGCGAAGGAACCAAGCCCTCTCAAATATAGAACACGTTTTCGAGCTCAAAGTTGCTCCCGCGCCTGTCCGGAACAGTGTGCCGCGATTCCGCATCCCCGAGCAAGTTCTGTGCCACATTTTTGATTCCCTGTAGCCGTTTCGAGCATCACATGTGTGCTTTTTCGTTCGTGTACCCTTGACGTAGTCCTTGAAATCGGTAAACTGCGATTTCTGACATGGCCACGATTGCCAACCCGGTCGAAGAGACGTTGCTGGATTTTCAGTTCCCGCAACGCGAGGCGGCGTTTTTCTACGGCCTCTTTCTGCGCGGACATTCCGCCGAGGAATTGCGCCGGGACATACAGGTTCCGGCGGCCGTGCTCGCGAAATGGGACAAGGAAACCGTGCGCGCGCCCGAGCTTCGCCCCGTTCTCCAGAAAGTAGTTCAATATCGACAACACGTCCTGGCCATTTTCGAAAATCTGATCTGTCACGACGCCGCCTCGCAAAAGCTGCAATAGCGCCGTTAGCTTTCTCGCCCCTTTTACCCGGTCGCCGTTGACAATCATTCTTCGCGAAGTATCATCGAGTTCGTGGCGAAGGGGTTCGCCCTCAACCGCTGTCCTTCTTGCGCCGGGACAGATGATGACTCCTGACAATGATGAATTGTCGCGGAGCCATGTCCCCGGCGAATCATCCCAAGTAAATTCAAGAGCGCGTTTCGAAGAGGGCTGCTGTCGTGTCTTCTTCAGGCAAAGGAAAAAGCCGAATGGTGAAATATTTGATGGTCGCGTGCGGTGGAGCGGTAGGCTCGGTGCTTCGCTTTTGGGTAGGCGGAAACGTAGCGGATCGCCTGGGTACGCGTTTTCCCTACGGCACCTTTGCGGTGAACATCACCGGCTCGTTCCTGATCGGCCTGGTCCTCACCCTGGTCTCCGAACACGTGAACGTGAATCCCAATTGGCGATATTTGATTGGCGTGGGGTTTATCGGCGGCTATACGACGTTTTCCGCATTTGAATATGAAACATTTCAGAGCATGCAGGACGGGAAGATGTTGATTGCCTCGCTCAACGTCATATTGAGCGTCGTCGATCGGCCTGATTTGCGTGTGGTTGGGTGTTGCCGCCGCCCGGGCGCTGGACTAAATTTCCCCGGGCGTTCCTACAATTTCTTGACGCCTAGGGCTTCCACGTAGAACTCTTTCACGTATTCCTTGGCCATCCGCATCGCACTGAATTCGGGTGCGACGCTCTTGATCGCGGCCTTCATCACTTTCACGAATTCGTGCGGCACTTCGTCATCCGATCTTCGGTAGTACATGGGCACGATTTTTTCTTCCAGCAACCGGTACAGCGCATCAGCATCCGCCGCAGTCCGATCGCCCTCCACTGGGTTATCGCCGAACGCCCAACCATTCGCGCCCGTTGTATCCCTCCAGCCACCAGCCGTCGAGAATCGAAAGGCTCGGCACGCCGTTCGCGCCCGCTTTCATTCCGCTCGTGCCACTTGCTTCCAGCGGCGGCAGAGGATTGTTCAGCCAGACGTCCACGCCGCGCACCATTTGCTGCGCCATGTGCTGGTCGTAGCCTTCCACGAACGCGATGCGCGCGGCAAACTCCGGGTTTTTCGCGATGTTGAAAACTTTCTGGATGAGTTGCGCGCCGCCTACATCCGACGGATGCGCCTTGCCGGCAAAAATAATCTGCACCGGTTGCAGGGGATTGATCAGCAACCGCTTCAGCCGTTCCAGGTCGTGCAGGATCAAATCGGGCCGCTTGTAGCTGGTAAAACGCCGCGCAAAACCAATCGTCAGAATTTCCGGATCGAGCAACGCTCCGAACGCGATTACGCTCTCGGCCCGCGCTTCTTTGTTCTGCCACAGTACGCGCGCGCGCTCATTAATTTCGTCGATTAACAATATCTTCAGCCGCAGCCGCGTGTGCCACAGCTTCTCGTCCGGGATTTTTTCCACACGCTCCCACATTTTGGTTCGGTCTTGATCGCGCACCCATCCCGGACCGACGTATTCATCGAAAAGCGGCTGCAGCCACAGCGGATCCATCCAGGTCAGCAGATGCACGCCGTTGGTGATCGCCGGCAATCGGCACGTCTTTTTCTTTCAACTCTGGCCAGACCGGCTGCCACATCGCTCGCGCCACTTCGCCATGCTTTTTGCTCACCGCGTTGCAGAACTTCGACATGCGCAAGCGCGAAAACAGTCATATTGAATCCCGCGTCGGGATTCAGAAGGATTCGTCCCCAGCCGCAGCAATCCATCACGGTCGGTCCCGAACTCCTGGTAATGGCTGCTGAAATATTTTTCGATCAACGGAAAAGGGAAGACGTCGGTTCCGGCGGAAAGTGGAGTGTGCGTCGTGAAAACCGAAGTGCTGCGTATTTTGGCGATCGCGTCTTCGAACGACGTTCCCTGCTCGACCAGCACGCGCGCTCGTTCCAGAAACGCGAGTCCCGGATGGCCCTCGTTGATATGCACCGCGGCGGGCTCGATGCCCAGCGCCCGCAACACGTGCATACCGCCGATGCCCAGCACGATTTCCTGGCGCAAGCGTTGCTCGGGGTCGGTCGTGTACAGACGATGGGCAATCGCGCGATCCCAGGGCTGATTGGTATCGAGCTCGGTATCGAGCAGATAAACCGGAACCCGGCCGATGTCCGCTCGCCAAACGAGCACGTCCACGGGAGGGTTGAAAAAAGGCACACGAACCTTCAGCGGCTCGCTGTTCTTGTCGCGCACCAGCGTGACCGGATCGTCCGACCGGTCCAGCATCGTTTCGTTGTCTTCTTGCCAGCCATCGTCGCGAATTCTTTGCGACAGGTAGCCCCGCGAATAAATCAGCCCCACCGCCACGACCGGAATCGCCAGGTCGCTGCACTCCTTGATGTAATCGCCGGCCAGGACTCCCAGGCCGCCCGCATATAAAGGAAGCGAATGATGGAATCCGTATTCCGCGGAGAAATACGCGAGCGGCGCCGTCGGCTTGCTGTACTCCGTCGTAAACCAGCCGGTATGCGAGGCAATGTCCGCATCAAATTCGGCCATGACCAGGTCGTAATTCTCCAGAAATTCCTTATCGCGCGCCGCGTTCTCCAGAGTTTCTTGTGGCAGTAAAGTTAACATTCGCAAGGGGTTATGGTCGCTCTCGCGCCAGGCTTGCAGATCCAGCATGGGGAAAAGCTCGCGCGCGTGCCGGTGCCAGCTCCACCACAGATTGTAGGAAAGCCGCTCCAGTCCGCGGATCCTTTCCGGCAAATTCGATAATCGAACGGGCACTTCGGAAAGTTCAGACATCTCTGTTCGGTTCCTCGCGCTGCGAAAAATTTAAGCCGTCGTAAAAACTTTTAAGCCATCGTAAAAATTCAGGTCCGGCCGGGATATCAGGGCCACATCGCCACATTGTCGCCGGCATCCGGAACGACGGTCGGGGTAACTATTGTCGCCTACCTGGAGATAAATTGAAGCGCGGATTTCGTGCTGATTCCCTTTGGGAGTAAATATGGAAAGGGTTGCTGGAAAAAAGCACAAAACCCATTCGGCTCGCGTCGAGACCATTTCGGCTTGCGCCGGGGCGCGGTTGCGCATCACTCACCGCTATCGTAAGATGATCGACGGATTATCCACGACAATTCCCCGGTAGCTCAATGGTGGAGCATTCGGCTGTTAACCGAAGGGTTGCTAGTTCGAATCTAGCCCGGGGAGCCACCTTCTTCAGTAACTTCAAAACGTTTGGCTCACTTGGTCTTGTGCGGCATTTTGATCGCCAGCGAAATGCCGACGATTTCATTGGTGTCCCAGCCGCCGGGGATATTTACAGACTGCAACAGGTAATACGGCCGTACGGCAAGCGAATCGTTGATGGGCAGCCTGACTCCCACTTGGAAGCGGTTTTGCGTAAAAGCGCTTCCGTTATTAGCGAACGGGTTGAACCACGGCACGAGGAAGAACTCATTGCTCGCGACGATGACCGGACGCCGTGTCATGCGCAACGGCAAGGTGTATTCGATTCCAGGTCGAAATCGCAAGCGCGCTGACGCCTGGCGATCGTCAGGGAACCTTCCTTCGAAAAGGGTGCGCAGGCTGTAGCGCCAAGCGCCGTGCGATTTGCTTAACGTGACGTTAAGCTGCAGCCGGTTTTCATAGGTGATTGCGGGATTGCCCGGAAATCGCTGGTACCGGTAAATCGGTATGAGCATAAGCCACGGCCGCGGACGAAAGGCAACCCCAGCCTGAACGAAATATTCGAACAGATTCGAAGCACCCTCGTCGAGCCGCTCGTGGGCTTCAAGTTCCAAAGATGTCTTGGCCGAAATGCCAGTGGAGATTCCTTGGTCAAGCCAGAGCCCAATCTGTTTTTCATCTTCCGGGTCTTCGGGCTTTTGCTGCTGCGCCCAGGCCGGAATAGTTAGGACGCAACTATACAAAACAGCACACAGCAAAAATGTTCGCGGGAAAACCGTCCGCCTGTGCTGAGAATGGCGAGCCATGTATTGAAGGATGGTGATTATCTCCACAACTATTCTTGAAAGTCCAGTCATTCAAGGTAAGGACGACTTTTACGTCGCTTTTTGCCCCTACTGCTATTATTCGACCACTCGTCATATACTTCTCAATTCGTAGATCGCGAGCGACGCGCAGAAATTGCACCGGAGGATTTTGGTGAAGCGCTGGGCAAAAATTCTCTTGGCGGTGGTCGCGGTCATCGTGGCGATTGCCGCCTCGATTCCGCTCTTCGTCAACGCCAACACATTTCGTCCCGCGATTGAGAAGCAACTCACCACTACGCTGGGCCGCACCGTGAAACTGGGCGAGCTCCGGCTCCCCATGTTCTCGGGGAATCTGGTCGCGGAAGATCTTAGCGTTTCGGACGATCCCAATTTCAGCGCGACGCCATTTCTGACGGCCAAAGAAATCCGCATTGGCGTCTCGCTGAAGCCGCTGATTTTCGCGCACCAGGTCAACTTGCGCAGCTTTCAGATCCAATCGCCGCAAATCAATTTGATTCGCGCAGCCAACGGCACTTGGAATTTTTCGAGTATCGGACGCCAGGTGGCGGCGAGCACCCCGTCGGGATCCCTGGGCGCCGATGCGGCCTCGGGTACGAAGAAACTTCACACCGAAGCCCCACCCGACCTCTCGGTCGGCCAGATTCTGGTTCAAGATGGGCGCGTCGCAGTTACCATGCTCCCCGCGCATGGCGAGCCCAGCGTTTACGGGCACGTCAATTTGACGGCGCGCAATTTTTCTTTCACTTCCCAGGTTCCATTCGAGTTGAACGCAGACTTGCCCGCAGGCGGCTCGATCAGCCTCACCGGGCACCTCGGTCCGCTCAATCACGATGACGCCGCCACCAGCCCGGCCGACGTGCACATCTCGGTAACGCACCTCGATCCCGTGGCTTCGGGTTTTCTCGACCCCAACGCGGGCGTCTCTTTGCTTGCCGATGCCGACCTGCAGGCCGTATCCAACGGGCAAACATTGACCAGCACTGGAACCGCGCACATCCAGAACCTGAAACTTCGCAAAGGTGGCGCTCCCGCGCCCAAACCGGTCGACCTCGCTTACAGCGGAACGCATCGCCTGAAGGAAAACACCGGCGTGATCCAGGACGCTACCCTGAAAATCGGTGCTGGCGCGCTCCACGTCACCGGAACTTATCAGCCGGTCGCCAGCGGGGCCGATGATCCGCTGCTCAATTTGAAACTCACCGGACAAAGTCTTCCGATTGATGAGCTCCAGCCGTTGATGACCGCTACGGGCGTTCGCCTGCCTAACGGCTCGACGCTAAAAGGTGGGACACTCTCGATGAATCTGGCCGTCACCGGGCAGCTCAAAGCGCTGGTCATCACTGGTCCGGTCGCGCTCGATAACACCAGGCTGGTGGGTTTTGACATCGGATCAAAAATTCACGGCATCGCGGCCTTGAGCGGAATGAAAACCGGAGACACCACGGATTTCGAAAAATTGCACGTGACTGTACACGTCACCAATGCCGGTGTCGTGGCCAGCAAGATTGAGGCAGTGATTCCGGCGATGGGCGAACTCACTGGCAGCGGAACCGTTTCCCCCGCGAACCAGCTCGACTTTAATCTCGTCGTCAAGGGCGCGTCGGCCAGCGGTGTGGGCAAGGTCGGCGTGGGCCTGCTCACGGTACTCAATGGTTCAGGTAGCGCCTCCGGTGTTCCGCTCCATGTCACCGGCACGCCCGACGAACCTTACATTACTGCCGACGTTGGTGGCATCGTTGGAAAGAAAACCAAGTCCATCGCCTCCTTTTTCACCGGTAAGAAGAACTAGCCCTCGTGCCGGGAGCCGCCGAGAAATGAAGCGCCGCTCTGAATCCCTAGAAATCATCGTCGACCACACCTTCGACGTCTGCGTCATCGGCGCCGGCGCCACCGGAGCGGGCTGCGCGCTCGACGCCCAGTTGCGTGGATTGAAAACCGTGCTGCTCGACGGCGGAGATTTCGCCAGCGGAGCTTCCACCGCTGCGACCAAGATTATTCACGGCGGCGTGCGTTATTTAGAGCAGGCCGTGAAAGGTCTCGACGTCAAGCAGTACGAAGTCGTGAATCGCGCGCTGCACGAGCGTATTCACATGCTGCACAACGGCCCATTTCTCTCGCGTCCCCTGGAATTTTTGATCCCGTGCGCGAATTGGTTCAGCGTCGCGTACATGGGATTCGGCATGAAGCTCTACGAGTGGATTGCCGGCCAAGCCAGCCTCTTTCCCAGCCGGTTCCTTTCCCGATCCGAGACTCTGAAGCGCATGCCGGGTCTGGCTCCGGACCACCTGCTCGGAAGCATTGCTTACGCCGATGGTCAATTCGACGACGCGCGCTACGACCTGGCGCTGATCAACAGCTTTACCGAAGGTGGTGGAATCGCAGCCAATTACTGCCGCGTCGTCGGATTTTCCAAGGATGTTAATGGAAAGCTAGTCAGAGCCGAGGTCGAAGATCAAATCTCGAAAAGTCGTTTTGAGGTTCGCGCCAGTCGTTTCGTGAACGCGACTGGTCCGGCGGCAGACACGATTCGCAATCTGGCGAAACCTGGAATTCCGACCCGCATGCGTTTGAGCAAAGGCGCCCACATCGTGTTACCCCTCGAACTGTTTCCCACCAGCGACGCCCTGTTGATTCCCAGGACGGACGACGGCCGCGTCCTCTTCGCCGTGCCCTGGTTCGATCGCTTGCTGATCGGAACCACCGAGCAAGAAGTGACGATTGACGATGAACTCTACCTTTCACAAGACGACGTCGCGTATTTGCTGCACCACATCAACAAATATTTCGCCACCGCCATACGTCCAGACCAAATCGTCAGCGGTTTTGCCGGCACCCGCCCGCTCGTCAGTGCCGGCGGCTCGCGCGCTACTAAAAAACTGGCTCGCGACCACGAAGTCGAGGCCGATGCACCATCGGGCCTGATCAGCATCATGGGCGGCAAATGGACTACGCATCGAGCTATGGCTGAAGACACAATCAATGCCGTGCAAAAGTCTCTGGGAGCTCTTGTGAAGCCGAGCGCAACGATCGACCATCCGCTAGTCGGATCGAAGAATTACACCCCTGAATACTGGCAAACTCTGGTGCGCGATTACCAGCTTTCGGAGGCAACGGCGAAACATCTTTCGCAGAAGTTTGGCACTAACGCAGAAGACGTAATGGCCCTGACCAAAGTCGATCTAGCCCTTCGCCAGCCTCTGGTTCCAGGTTTTGCGCCTTTACGCGCCGAGGTCGCCTACTGCGCGCGATTCGAGATGGCCATGACCATCGAAGACGTGTTGATGCGGCGCACCGGCTTGCAGTTTTTCAGTTGGGAGGCGGCGATTCGAGCCGCAGTGCCGACCGGGACCATTCTCGCGAAAGAGCTAGGCTGGTCCGCAGTCACCGAAGCGACGGCGATCGAGCAATACCAAAACAAAATTCACCGGCTGATGCAGCTCGCCGGGCTGACCGCGAACGCCTAGTCGATGCCCAACCGATGCTGCAACTGCTCGAGCGTGTAGCCCTTGGTCTCGGGGTACCAGAACAGGACCACCACAAACTGCAAAGCCGTCATGGCCGCAAAGAATACGAAAGGAAGGACGCGTGAACTCGCGGCCATCACTGGAAAGGCGAAGGAGATCACCGCATTCATGATCCAGTGAGCGGAGCTACCCAGCGCCTGTCCCTTGGAGCGCACGCTATTCGGGAACACTTCGCTGATATAAACCCAAATGACGGCGCCCTGCGAAATCGCAAAAAACCCGATGTAGCCGACCAGCAGCCACACCAGAAAATTTTGATGTCGCTGGGTGTGAAAAATCTCAGCGACTCCCGAAAGACAAAGCACCATCCCCACCGCGCCGATCAGTAGCAATGTCTTGCGGCCCAACTTGTCGATCACCGTCATCGCCAGCAGCGTGGCGCAAAGATTCATCCCGCCGATGGCCACCGCCTGCAAATCGCCGGACATCTTGCTGAAACCCGCCGCTGCAAAAATGTAATTCAAGTAATACAGAATCGCGTTGATCCCGGCCAGCTGGTTAAACAGCCCAATCGTGATAGCCAGAAAGATGGGGTAGCGGTACTTGAAAGAAAACAGCGGATCGGAGCCTTGCGAGCTTTGCAGGTGAATCGAATCGACGATTTCCTTGAGTTCGGTCTCGTAGTTCTCATTTCCGAGCAACCGCAACACGTCCCGCGCCTCATCGACGCGGTTTTGAGTAACCAGCCAACGCGCGCTCTGTGGAATTCCAAACAGCATGATCAAAAAGATCAGCGCTGGTACGGCCGCCACGCCCAGCTGCCACCGCCAGTCTCCCAGTCCGAGTTGAAGCCTGCCGATGAAATAATTTGAAAAATACGCCACCAGAATGCCGACCACGATATTGATCTGAAACAAGCCCACCAGGCGTCCCCGCATTTTTGCCGGAGCCAATTCCGCGATGTAGACCGGGGCGAGCACCGAAGAGCCGCCGATGCCCAAGCCGCCAATGAAGCGGAAGATCAAAAGCGAATACCAGTCCCACGCCAGCGCGCAGCCTAGGGCCGAAACAAGATACAAAACCGCCATGATCCGCAGCGCATTGCGGCCGCCCAGTTTCTGGCCCAGCAAGCCCGCGCTGAGCGATCCAACCACCGTGCCCCACAAAGCGATCGACACGGTGAAACCGAGTGCCTTGGCACTGAGGCCGAAAACCTCCACCAGGGAATGCGTGGATCCCGCGATGACGACGGTGTCAAAACCGAACAGGAAGCCACCGATTGCACCAACGATACTCGCCTTCAATAGATAAGAATTAAGTTTCATTCGTTTTCCTGACCGCAGATTTTCATCCAGCAGCCCAGCCGCGAAACCTGGTTAGTGCACCTTGCCGTACACCGCATCGTCCCCGGACATCGTGAATGGAAGTAGGCACGCTCCCAGGAGTCCGGCTTCTGGTCCCAATTCTGCCGGCAGCACATGCGTTTTGGATGGCGAGCCGCCAGCTTCCACTGAGCGCTCCGGATCCGTCAAGCGATAAACATAGCTGCGGTGCCGCAATTCATCGAACAGTGCCGGCGCGAATAAGTCCCAGGAATTGATCAGGCCGCCGCCCACGACATACAGGGGTAAGTTGAAAGCGTTAACCGCGGCCGCCAAACCGATTCCCAGCGCGCGCCCCACTTCGTGGAAAATCTTCCTGGCGTCCCGATCACCCGCAAACGCCAGCTCCGAAATTTCGCGAGGAGTGAAGTTCGGGTTCTTTTTTTCCAGCGCGGCAAGCCCAGCGGCCTTTCCTTCCGCGATCATTTCCGCCGCCTGGCGCCGCACCGCCGTAGCCGACGCCACCACTTCCAGGCACCCGTGATTGCCACAGAGACACAGCGCGCCGTCGGCGTAAATGGTGTTGTGCCCAATTTCTCCGGCCATCCCGTTCATTCCGTCCCAGATTTTTCCGTTCAAAACAATCCCGCTACCCACTCCGGTGCCCAGCGTCAGCATCAGCAGCGAATTTACCCCTAATTTTTTTCCTTTTCCCACCACACACTCGGCGAGTGCCGCGAGGTTGGCATCGTTTTCCACCACGACCGGAAGCCCTAGTCCTTGTTGCACTGCTGACCGCAATTCCAATCCGTCAAATCCGGGGAGATTCGGTGGATTCCGCAGTCGACCCTCAGGCAGTTCCAGCGGACCAGGCGAGCCGATCGCGATGCCGCGCAATTCAAATTTGGAAGCATGCAAGTCGACGAGCTTGCGAATGCCCGAACACATATCCCCGACCACCGCATCGCGGCCCGCTGGTACCCGCGCGGGTATTTGGATCGTTTCCAGGAAACCAGAGGAGGGAGAATACGCGGCGATCCGGAGATTGGTCCCTCCGAAATCCACTCCGATCGAATAATGGTTTGCGGTCATCTCCGGCCCCACTGCATATTCATCAGCCCCAATTTCGACCATCCCCTTCATCGGAACGGATTTACTCGCGGCGCGCTGAGCTCGCGACGGGAAGCAATGTACATGAATCGAGCAGAGACGGAACTAGATTTAGCTCGCCGGAAGGCAAAGACTTTACGGATTCGCTGTTTTTGCGCACTTGGCGGTGGACTTGCGGATGACCAACTCCGGCTCGATCAGGATCTCCGGGACATATTCCTCGCCGTTCTTGATCTGATTCAGCAGCGACCGCGCCGCGATTTCACCCATCTTCAGCAGCGGCTGGCGTACCGTCGTGAGGCTCGGATTAATGTACGGCGCCATTTTGATATCGTCGAAACCGACCACCGATACATTATTCGGTACGTGCAGTCCGGCCTCCTGGAATGCGCTGATCGCTCCCAACGCCGAATTGTCGTTGAAGGCAAAAAGCGCCGTGAACTGTTTCTTGCTCTGCGCTAGGAATTGCTTGGTCGCAGGGTAGGCCACTTCCGGCGTGGACAAATCGCCTTCCAGTTGGATGGTCAGCTCCGGATGCACTGCAATGCCCAGGTCCTGCGCGACCTCAAGAATGGCGCGCCAACGATCTGTCGAATCCGAGCTGTATTGGGGACCTTTCATCAACACGATTTCGCGGTGGCCCAGATCGAAGAGATGTTGCAGCGCCAGCGAAGCCGCCCGGCGGTGATCCAGCAGGATATTGGTAACGCCTTCGACCGGCCGGTGGCCGGCGATGGCGATCGTCGGCAACGACATCGATTCGCCCAGCAAGGTGTCCACTGAAATCAGCCCTTCCACGCCCCGTTGCAGCAGAATCTGCGAATAGGTGTCCAGCAATTTTTTGTCGTTGTGATGAGCTACGGTGAGAAAGAAAAAATTCTGCTGTCGTAAATAGCGCTCGATGCCGCTGATGATCATGGCGGCATAAGCATCGCCCAGGTCGCGGGCGATCACCCCGATGGTGTAGGTTCGTTGCACGCGCAGGGAACGCGCCAGGTAATTAGGACGATAGTTCAGCTCGCGAGAGGCGGCCAGAATCCTGGCCTTGGTGTGTTCGGGGACCGAGCGAGCTGCCGCTGAATTATTCAGCACGGCCGAAACCGTGCTGGGGGTCAGCCCCACGTAGTCGGCTACCGACCTCAAGGTCACTGCGCCAAGCTTTGCACTGCCCTTTCGTTTGCCATGGCTCTGCATTGGGCTATCTCGTGGTGCTTGAATTCAAGTTTCGAGTCAGCTTTATTCGGATTGCGAATGATCCGAAGTCATTCCGTGCGGCCGATCGCGAAGCACGTCTGCCCTGCGGGGCGCGAATGCCTGCCTAGCACGAGTCATAGCACATCTGTCACATTCAGGCAAAGGTCTTTAGAAAATCGATATTTTTATCTTGACAGGAAACGGCACTTGAAGCTAAATGCTTCCCAGCCGGGGTGGCATCTAAAAAATCGATGGATTGTATCTATAGGGCGGCCTATTGAGGATCGGTTAGCGGACTGAGTGTTTCACTTTGGTGTCCGCAAATCTTCTTGCCCATCGCGACGTGCGACCCCTCGCAAATGTTCCAGTACTAGCTAGTTTTGGATTGTCCGATCCGCCTGCGTGGGCTGGTTGGGTATTGCGTTTCTTTCGGGGAGGAGTTAAGTCATGAACAAGTCGTTTGAACGGTCTTTCGCGGTTCTCGCTCTGGGGCTTTGCCTCTGTCTGGTCGCTCTGCTGACCGGCTCGCCCGTTTCAGCACAGTCCACCTTCGGTTCTCTTTCGGGAACCGTCACGGACTCCTCCGGTTCGGCAATTCCCGCCGCCCAGGTCGTGTTGACCAGCCTCGCCACTGGCGCCACTCAGACGTTGACGACTGGCGGCGACGGTCTCTATACCTTCGTGAACTTGAACCCCGGTGACTATCGCCTGGAAGTGCAGAAGGACGGTTTCAAGCACTACCGGCGCGAACCCGTGACCATTCAGGTTCAGCAGTCGTTCCGCATCGACCCGGCCCTTGAGGTCGGCGCGGTTACCCAGACGGTTGAAGTCACTGGCGAAACTCCGCTGCTCACCCCGACCAGTTCGACTCTTGGCCAGGTTATTGATGAGCGTACCACTAACGAAATCCCGCTCAACGGCCGCAACGTATTCAACTTGATCACTCTGTCGCCCGGCGCAATCGCCCAGGGCGGTGCGGGTGGCACGCCGGTAGGCCAGAATCCTTTCAGCTGGGGCAACTATCAGGTAGCGGGATCGTTCGGTAACCAGAGCGCTGAGTACCTCGACGGCCAGCCGCTGAACATCGGTTACATCAACCTCCCCATCATCATTCCGACCCAGGATTCCATCGCCGAATTTAAGGTCCAATACAACAACCTCGGCGCCGAGTGGGGCAAGTTCTCCGGCGGTATCGTGAACTTCAGCACCAAGGGCGGTTCGAACGATTATCACGGGGAAGCGTACGAATACTTGCGCAACAAGGTTCTTAATTCGAAACCGTATTTTTCCGACACCAATCCTCCGTACGTGCAAAATCAATACGGCGCGAATTTCGGTGGGCATGTCATCAAGGATAAGACGTTCTTCTTTGTAAGCTGGGAGCAATATCGCCAGCGGCAAGGCAGTTCGCCGGTAACCTCGACTGTGCCCACTCCGGAGTTCTTGGCCGGAAATTTCGCAGCGTTGTGCCCCGGCATCGCCCCAGGCGGTACTTGCACACCTGCCGAGGTTGCGGCGGGTGGAATCCAGATATACGATCCCTACACTGCAAACGCCGGCGGCGTACGGCAACCATATCTCGGTAACCAGATCCCTTCGAACGAGCTTAGCCACGCAGCGGCTGTTCTGGCCGCAAAAGTGTACCCGGCTCCTCAGATCGACGTTCCGATTAACAACTTCACATCGAGTTCCTCGATTGGTGGAAATACCAACCAAGTCATCACCAGAATCGACCAGAACATTAACAGCACGACTCGCTTGTTCGGTCGCTACGCTTACTACGGATTAACCGATTTGCCGACCGATCCTTACGGCACGGGGTTCTGCGCTGACCGTTGCGCCGAGCTCTATCACACCAAGGTTCTGGCGATCGACTTGAATCACCAGTTCTCTTCTACGGCCATCTTTGACTTGAACGTTGCCGCGAGCCGCTTCGTGTATGCTCGCGCGCCGATCAATTCCGGCTTCGATTTGACGCAACTGGGCTGGCCGGCGAGCTACAACGATGTCCCGGCTGCACTTCGGACCCCTCCGACGCCGGCGTTTCCATTCCCTAACGATGTCGGCAAATCACAAGGTCCGGGCAGCGCGATCGGCGACCACAACTCACAATATAACTTTTCTCCTTCGATGACGCTGATTCGGGGCAAGCACACCATTCAATTCGGCGCCCAAGTCGAGATCGGCTACGACAACTACTTCCAGACCAACATTGCTACTGGCGGTTTCGCATTTAGTGGCATTTGGACCGGGCAAACTCCCGGTGCCACCGGTTCTCCCATCGCCGACTTCGTGCTCGGTTTGTCACAGAACCAAGGCAGCTTCGTAAACCAGACGGAAGGCGTCGCCCAGGTTCCGGCTCAAACCGCAGGAAAGCAGGCTTATCGAGCGTTTTTCGTGGACGACACTTACCGGATTACACCGAAATTGACCCTCAACCTCGGCCTGCGCTATGAACTTCAAGGCACATGGTCTGAACGGTTTAACGGTCTGACCTACTGGGATCCGAGAGCAACCAACGCCACGGTCACCGGTTGCGATGGCACACCCGATTCAACTTGCCCGGGCGATATCTTCTTGGTAACCACCGGACGCAATCACAGCCGGAACAATCTGCCGCTCGACAAAAAGGAATTTTCACCCCGTATCGGAGCAGCCTACAGCTTCGATCAGAAGACGGTCATCCGCGGTGGTTACGGAATCTTTTTCATCCCCAATTTCGTCTCGTTCGGCCTCAACCCGGACAACGATGTGGTATCGCTCGCGAACACGCCGTTCACCGCGACAACCAATGCCTATCAGAGTCCGTTTAGCACTCTCGATGGCAATCAGTGTTCTACGACTGGGCCGACCTTTGCCCAGTTTAGCTGCCTCCAAGGCGGACCTTTCGGGAACGCCGGAATCGTTCTGGCACCGGGACGCAACGCGCAACCGAACGTATCTACGTTCGCGGCAGCAAACGGCGCACCTACGGTTGCACCTTACTTCAATCCCAAGTACGCGTACGTGGAGCAGTACAACCTTGACGTTCAGCGCCAACTGCCGATGGGTATCTTCGTCGATGTGGCCTACGCTGGTTCGCATGGTGTTCATCTGGCGCAGTACAGCACCGACATTAACCAGATTCCCGATTCGTTCGTCGCCCAAGCGGATGCCCAGTGTCCAGGCCCGGACCCGGTGGGTTGCGTGCCGACCATTGCCACAAAAATCCCGAATCCATTATCGGGAAGCCCGAACGCCAACCTCAATCCTGTCACTAACCCGAATCTCTTCGCCGGGCAGCTTGATCGGCCGTATCCACAGTATAACGACCTGAAATTGGCCGGGTACGGATGCTGCGGTAGCAACTACAATTCGCTGCAGGCCACGGTGACGAAACGATTCCAGGGTGGCGGCACTTTCCTCGCTGCCTATACCAATTCGAAGCTGCTCACGAATACGGATACGCTCACCAGCTGGTTGGAAGGTTCGACCGGCGGCGTGGGCCAGGTTCAGGACTTTAACAATCTAAAAGGTGAGCGGTCACTTTCCTCTCAGGACGTTTCTCAGCGCTTGGTCATCAGCTATGTATACGACCTGCCTTTTGGTCATGGCCAGAAATTTATGGGTGATGCTTCAGGCGTTACCGACAAACTCGTTTCGGGGTGGGGCGTGGATGGAATCACCACATTCCAGAAGGGCTTCCCACTGAAGTTCACCTACGCGAACCAGACTGCTCTCGAAGGCCTGGGGTTGGGCATCGCGAACGTTCGTCCGAACGTAATTCCTGGGTGTGACAAAAAGGCTCATACTTTGCCGAAGTTGGAGGAATTTTTTAACACCTCGTGCTTCGCTGAGCCGGATGCCTACGGATATGGATCGGAAGCCCGTGTGGATCCCACTTTGCGCGCACCGGGTATCAACAACTGGGACTTAGCGATATTCAAGCGGACGCAGTTCGGACCTGACAATAGGTTCGGACTTGAGTTCAGGACTGAATTCTTTGACACTTTCAATCACCCGCAATTCGGATTTCCGGCGACCAATTTCAACGGAGACACCACGGCGGGCCCGACAAATAGCATTGGATTTGGCCAGATTACCGGACAAGCCAATACGCCACGCTTGATTCAGTTTGGTTTGAAGTTCGCGTTCTAGTGCAACACAGGAACGAAGGCGGATGCCGCCCCCCGGCATCCGCCTTCACTTCCTTAATTTTTTGAACAAGCATCTTTCTCAAAGGCCAGCCATCTTAGCTCTGCCAACCCCCGTTACTTTTTCCAGGACTTGCGATCTAACTTGTAATCACACGCGATTCGAGCGGTCGATGTTTTGCCCAGATGGGTCTGTTAACCTGGTGATCGCACCCCCAAGACTCTTCAGAATCGGATGAATCACAACATCACACGCCGTGACTTTCTTGAATCTCTAGCCGCGATGGGCCTGGTCTTACCCATGCCCATATTACAGGCCGCCACCTCGTCAGCACCATCGTCCGCGCCTGCCTTTGACGTCAAGCACCCACGCGGCCTCGATTTCAAGCATGTCAATTCCCCCACGCCCCAGAAATACCTGATCGAAACCATGGGCGGCGGCGTAGCGCTGCTTGATTACAACAACGACGGCCTGCTGGATATTTTCCTGGTGAATAGCGGCGACCTCACCAATCCGATGCACACGCCCGAAAAATTCAATCGCCAGGACCCGAAAAACTGGAACCGTCTTTACCGACAGAACCCGGACGGCAGCTTCACCGATGTCACCAAGGAAGCCGGATTGGCCAGCGCCGGCGACGGCAATTACGGCATCGGCGTCGCGGTCGGCGACTACGATAACGACGGCTTTCCCGACCTCTACGTCACCAGCTACGGAAAAAACGTCCTGTATCACAACAACGGCGATGGCACCTTCACCGACGTCACCGCCAAAGCCGGCGTAGCGGCCGGGGGCTGGTCCAGTTCGGCCGGCTTCTTCGATTACGACAACGACGGCCACCTCGATCTTTTCGTTACCCGCTACATGCTGTGGGACACCCAAACCAGCAAGATCTGCGGCCAGGAATGGCAGACGTACTGCCCTCCGGCCGAGTTCCCGCAAACCACCAATATTCTTTACCGCAACCGCGGAGACGGCACTTTTGAAGACGTCAGCCAACGTTCCGGCATCAGCGCGCTAAAGGGCCGTTCCCTCGGAGTTTCTTTTGCCGACTACGACGGCGACGGATTCACCGATGTTTTTGTAGCCAATGACGGGATGCGCCAGTTCCTGTTCCACAACAATGGTAACGGCACCTTTACCGAACTCGCGTTGGAAGCTGGTGCGGGGCTCACCGACGCCGGTAAGCCCATCTCCGGCATGGGCACGGTTTTCCAGGACTACGATAACGACGGTCGTCCCGATATCCTGGTGACCGTTCTGCCGCGCGAGGTCTACGCGCTCTTCCACAACGACGGCAACGGCCTGTTCAGCTATCGCAGTTTGCAGGCTGGCCTCGGTCTGCTCTCGGCCGCCAGCTCCGGCTGGGGCGTCGGCCTCGAGGATTTCAATAACGACGGCTGGAAGGACATCTTCGTGGCCCAGAGCCACGTCCTCGATAACGTCGAAACTATCGACCACATGCTTCATTACAAGGAGACGCCCCTCCTCGCGCTGAATAAGGACGGCCGCTTCGAACGCGCCGATTCCGGCGTCACGATGGCCATTGCCGGGCGTGGCGCGGCTTTTGGCGACCTCAATAACGATGGCTGGCAGGACGTCGTGGTCAGCACGCTCGGAGGAGAGCCGCTGGTGCTGATGAACCGCGGCGGCACAGGTCACTGGCTGAACATCACTTTGCGTGGCACGCGCAGCAATCGAGACGGCCTGGGAGCCCGCGTGGTAGTCAATGGTCAAACCCGAGTTGCGACCACTTCGGGCAGCTACGTCTCGGCCAGCGACAAACGCCTGCACTTCGGTCTGGGGCCGGTCGAGACCGCGAAAGTCGAGGTCTTCTGGCCCTCCGGCGCGCATCAAACGCTGGAAGGCGTCAAGGCGAATCAGTTTCTCGAAATCAAAGAGCCGCTGAAATAATGGCTGCCACGCTGCTGTCTCTCGCGCTCTTGCTCCAGGCCTCTGCTTCTTCTGCGGCCGAACACCTCCACGCAGGAGTCGAGGCGGACAAAAATGGCCAATTCGATTCGGCTTTGGCCGAATTCCAGAAAGCTATCGACCTCGATCCGAAATTGGCTTTAGCGTTCGTCGATCTTGGCGGGGTGTACATTCAGAAACGCGAATTCGCCTCCGCTGTTCCTCCCCTGAAACATGCCCTCGAACTCAACCCCAACGTTGAAGGCGGCAATCGGCTGTTGGGCTATGCGCTGCTCGCCCAGGGATACTCGGTCGAAGCGATTCCCCATCTGGAAAAGGCTCACGACGAAGACGGCCTCGGCATCGCGTTGCTCGATGCCGGAAGACTGTCCGAAGCGGTGATCCTGCTGCAGAAAGCGGTGGCGAATCATCCCGACGATCCCGATCTGCTTTATTACTGTGGCCGTGCGTCCGGGCTACTGTCCAAGCAGATGTTCGATACCCTCGAAGCCCGTTTCCCTGATTCCGCGCGCGCGCACCAGATGATGGCGCAGGATTACGCCGCGCTGCGGGAAGTCCCCAGCGCCGAACGGGAATTCAACGAAGCGATTCGGGCGCGGCCGCAGACGCCCGGCCTGCACCTTGACTTTGGCTATCTCTACGCCCGCGCGCAGCAATGGGACAAGGCCGAGGAACAGTTTCGACTCGAAACTGAACTGCAACCGGGCAACGCCGAGGCGGCGTACCGTCTGGGAGAAGCGGAGATGCAGCTCGGGAAATTTCACGAGGCCCACGCTTCGCTTGCTCAATCCGACAAAATCAAACAGGGCATGCCGGAAACTCTTTACTTGCTCGGCAAGGCGGCCAGCCTGGATGGTGACGACGCGCTCGCCATTAAGTCCTGGTTGGGCCTCTTGAAAATTGAAAACAATACCGAGCTCGCGGGACAAACCCATTTTGCCCTGGCTGGAATCTATCGTAAGCAGGGAAAAGCCGCCGACGCGGATCACGAGATGGAACTGTTTCGCCAGATACAGACCAACACCAGGATATCTGGGGATGCGCCCAAGTAACGCTCAGTCCGTAACCAGACTCAGACGCACATCTGCAACAGGGGAGCTTGATGATCATGCCGAACAAAAGCTTGCTGCGCGGGCTTGGCGGTGCACTGGCGGTCGCTTTTCTGGCACTCACTTTCGTAATCGTGCCTTCCGCGATCTCCGCGCCAGATGGCGTCGAGCAGCGCGTCGAAGCCATTCTTAGCAAAATGACCCTCGATCAGAAGATCGATTTGATCGGCGGTCAGGATGAATTTTATATTCGCGCGTACCCCGAACTCGGCTGGCCTCGCCTGCGCATGGCTGATGGACCGATCGGCGTCCGCCACGGCGGACCTGCCACCACCATGGCCGGAGGAATCTCCCTGGCGGCTTCGTGGGATCCCGCGCTCGCGGCTCGCGAGGGAGTGGAAATCGCCAGAGACGCGCGCGCCAAGGGCGTGCATTTCATGCTCGGTCCCGCCGTGAACATTTATCGCGCGCCCATGAACGGCCGCAACTTCGAATACATGGGTGAAGATCCTTACCTCGCCGGGAAAATTGCCGTCGGTTACATCCAGGGCATGCAGAGCCAGGGCGTCAGCGCCACGCTCAAGCATTTCGCGGCAAATAATTCCGAATTCGATCGCCACAATACCGACGCCATCATCGACGAACGAACATTGCGTGAAATCTATCTCCCGGCCTTCGAGGCGGCGGTGAAAGAAGGCCACGTCGGCTCGGTCATGGATTCCTACAACCTGATCAACGGCACTCACGCCACCCAAAACGCCCACCTGAACATCGACATCCTGAAAAAAGAGTGGGGTTTCTCCGGTCTGCTCATGTCCGACTGGACCTCGACCTACGACACGCTCGGCGTGGCGAATGGCGGCATGGATTTAGAGATGCCCGAGGGCGTATATCTGAACCGCGCGAAACTGCTGCCGCTGATCAAAGCAGGGAAAGTTTCCGTCGCCACCATCGATGACAAAGTTCGCCGCATCATTCGTACCGCGGTCGTCTTCGGCTGGCTCGATCGTGAACAAAAAGATCTGACGATTTCGCGCTACAACCGCGCAGGCGATGCCGTGGCGCTCGATGCCGCGCGCGAAAGCGCCGTCCTGCTGAAGAACGAAAACAATATCCTGCCGCTGAAGAAAGAACCAGGAATGTCCGTTCTCGTGGTCGGGCCGAACGCGTATCCCGCGGTTCCGGTCGGTGGCGGCAGCGCCAGGTCAGTGCCATTCGAATCCGTGAGCCTGATCCAGAGCGTCAGCAACTATTTGGCTGACACCGGCAAAGTCTTCTATAGCCCCGGTCTGCCCACCATTGAGGAGCTGGCCGAGGCCACTCCGTTTTTCACGACTTCCCAAGGCGGCGTGGCCGGACTGAAGGCTGAACATTTCGATAACGAAGATCTGCGCGGCAAACCGTATCTGCAGCGCACCGAAGACCATGTGAATCTTGGTCCGTACGCGAAGGAGAATTTGCCCGCGCTGGCTCTTTCCTCGCGCTGGTCGGGGTATTTCACTCCCACGGCCGCGGGGAAACACGATCTCTTCGTTTCCTCCACCGGAGAAGATGGGGGCTACTACCGCCTCTACGTTGACGGCAAAATCGTGCTCGACGACTGGACCATCGCGAAAGAAATGCTGGGCATCGCGACGCTCGATCTCGACGCCACTCCTCACAAAATCGTGCTCGAACATCACGGCCGTTCCAAATGGCTGGGTGGACACCTGCACCTCGGAATTAACCGCCAGGGCAATTACGTTTTGGCCGACGCCAAGACCATGGCTGCCAAGGCGAATGTCGTCATCGTCGCCGTGGGATTCGATCCCGAATCGGAGAGTGAAGGCGCGGATCGCACTTTCCGCCTGCCACCGGGCCAGGACGAATTAGTTCAAGGCATGGTCGCCGCCAACAAAAATACCGTAGTCGTCCTCAATGCCGGCGGCAACGTCGACATGAACTCCTGGATCGATACCGTCCCGGCGTTACTCCACAGCTGGTACCCAGGTCAGGAAGGCGGCAAAGCCACCGCGGAAATTCTTTTTGGCGATGTGAATCCATCGGGACGCCTGCCAGCGACATTCGAACGGCGCTGGGAAGACAACCCAGTTCACGACACCTACTACCCCCCCGCCGGAACGACCAAGGTCATCTACAAAGAAGGTTTATTTGTCGGCTATCGCGGCTACGAGAAAAACAGCACCAAACCGCTGTTCCCCTTTGGCTATGGCCTTTCGTACACTACTTTCAAGTACGCCAACTTGGCCATCCAACCCGCGGACAGCAGCACGAAAAGCGAGGAACTCTCCGCTCCGCTCTACCAGGTAACTTTTGATGTGACGAACACCGGCAGCCGGGAAGGCGCGGACGTTGCTCAGGTTTACGTGGGAGATCTGCACTCGAAAGTCGCCCGCCCCGCAAAAGAGTTAAAGGGATTTTCGCGGATCAACCTGAAACCAGGCGAAACGAAGACCGTCACCGTCACGCTCGATGGCCGCGCTTTCTCCTACTACGACGTGGACTCCAAGCAATGGCGCGCCGATCCGGATGAATATCAGATTCTGGTCGGGCGTTCGAGCCAGGATATCCAGTTGCGCAGCACGATCAATCTGCCGGCGGGCGCAGGAACGTCGGCGTCCAACAAATAGTTCAGGCAAGATCGAAGCTGGATTCTAGTGCATCGTTTCCGACGCCGGAAAAGCGTCGGTAAGCGATATCACCTGGATTCCGCTTTTCAATTGATCCAGGGTCACGGCCGGAGGCGTCTTCAGTTTCACCGTCACCGCTTCACCGGGTAGCAGATCGAAATAGTTGTCTTCGGTCTTTACGTCCAGATCGCCGAAGGAGACGAACACGCTGCGCGCCAAGGCCGGCGATCGCAAAGTTACAGCATATTCCCCGTTGGAATTTTCAAGCGACGCCTCAATCTTTACCGGTTTCGGCAGATCCAGATTGTGCATGGTGTCAAAGAAAATCAGGTTTCGAGACACTTGCTGCCCGCCGACCGCCAGGTCAAATACCAGAAAGCTTTTCTTGGGATCCGAGCCAGCCAGTAGTTCCTTCTGCTCCAGGGTGAAATACACGGCGCTCGATTGCGCCGGGATCTGCACGTCCTGAGTCTTCTCGCTCAGTACTTTTCCGGAAAAATCGAGCAGTCGAGTATGAATCGTTCCATTCAGCGGCTGCAGCTTGTCTGACACTACGTAAATATCCACCTTCCCGTCATGCCTGAACGGCGAAACGACAACATCGTCGTAGAATCGCTTAGCGTAATACTGCAACGCCTTCCAGCGGCCGTAGTAATCGATGCTGGCCCAGGACGCGACTGGCCAGCAGTCGTTGAGCTGCCAATACAGCGAGCCCATCGTGTTCGGCATCTGCCGCCGCAGATGTTCGGCGCCTACCTTAATCGCCTCGGCCTGCAACACCTGACTCAAGTAAACGAACGACTCGAAGTCCTTCGGCTCCGGATACCAGCGCAGCATGTAACTCAAGATCCGTTCATTACCGCCGTGGTTTTTCTGGTGGTCCTGCATGGTGGCCGAGCGAATGTCCATATCTTCCGGTTTTGCGAAGGTGCGAATCGTGCGCATCTCCGGGAAAGATTGAAATCCGTATTCGGACATGAAGCGCGGGAACTGCTGGGTATACATCTCGATCGGCGCCAGCGCATGCCAGACTTGCCAGTAATGCATGTCTCCGTCGGTTTGGCTGTCCGGCGGGTTTTCGAAATTCGCGCTGGGCGAGCTGCCCCAATACGGCACCGGCGCGGCGTACTGCGCCACCACGCCCGAAAGAATTCCGTGAAACAGCACGACGTAGTCCGTCCATACTTTTTCGCGATCGGTGGCGGAGACCGACTCCTTAAAGATCTGGCGGTCGCCCCAATGCACCCAGCCAGTCTCGATTTCATTATTTCCACACCACAGCACGATGCTCGGATGATCGCGCAGGCGGGTCAGCTGATCGATGGCCTCCTGCTTCACGCTGGCCTGAAAATCCGCGCCACCCGGCACCATATCGCCGCCGAACATGAACTCCTGCCACACCAGAATCCCCAGCTCGTCGCAGATATCGTAGAAATCATCCGACTCGTAATATCCACCGCCCCACTCCCGGACCATGTTCATGTGCGCGTCCCGCGCCGATTCCAGAATTTGCCGGTGATTTTCCGGCATAACGCGATTCGGAAAGCTGTCGAAGGGAATCACGTCCGCGCCCTTGGCAAAAACGGGAATTCCGTTCACGACAAATTCAAAGCTTTTTCCGGTCTTAGTCACCTCGCGGCGCAATTCAATCGAGCGCAGACCCGTTTTTAGCGCCGCATTGGCTGCGATGACTTTTCCGGTCCGCACCACGGCCGAAAACTGATAGCGGTCCTGCGACCCATAGCCATTCGGATACCAGAGTTTGGGATTCGCGATGTGGATGGGAACGTTGATCCGATTCATGCCCGGCACCAACTGCACGCTCTGCCGCACCACTGGAAACGCCGCGCCGGCCAGCGGGCCATACGTAATTTCAAGCGTCGCTGGTGCGCTGCGGCTCGCTTCCATATTGAATTCGGCGCTGACCGCAGCGTTCGTGGTGGTGATCGACTCCTGTTGCACGTGAAAATTCTCGATGCGCAGCGCGTCCCAGGTTTCTACGCGAATGGGCTGCCAAATGCCTTCGGTGACGTACCGTGGGCCCCAATCCCAACCGTATTGATATCCCGCTTTTCTGGTGTACGGCGCCGTCGCCACGTTTTCTTCGTTCCCGGTGTTGTTGGTGGTCACTGAGGGCAAGATGTACGGCAGCGCCTTGACCTTCGGAATCATGGATTCAATCGGCGAATGAAAAACAATTCGCAAGGTATTTGGCCCCGCCTTCAACATCTTTTTCACCGGCACGCGCCAGCGCCGGAACATATTGTCGGCGTGCAACACCACTTGATCGTTTACGTAAACATCCGCGTAGGTGTCCAACCCTTCGAATACGAGATCCACATGTTCATGGGCCAATGTCGCTGCATCGGCTTGGAACGTCGTCCGATACTCCCAGTCGGTCAGTCCGATCCATTGCAGCCGAGTGTCGTTGTCCTGATAAAACGGATCGGGGATCAGTCCATCTTTGAACAAATCCGTCTGCGCCACCCCCGGCACTTGTGCCGGATGCCAATCCTGGAGGTCCGCGCGGTCGGTCTTGCTCACCGCCCGGAATTCCCATTTGGCGTCGAGCGCACGAGAAGTCGCTTGCGCCGCGACCCCCGAAACGGTTGAACCGAGCGCCAGCGCTACCAATCCGAACGAACGAACAAATCGTGCAAGAGACTTCGTGGCCGTCGCGGCTAGGATTCGCAATTTAGAGCACCTCAAGTAAGATGTTTGCCTGGCCCCTCGATTGCAGAGCGCATGCAGAATAGTGAATGGGTTTTTGCGATGCAAGCGATTCATTTCGGGACAAGAATTCTATGAGGAGCTTCGCCTTTGCCAGACTCGTCGTCTAAGGATTCCCGACTAAATGTTGCCCCGCTGAACGTTGCTCTTATCGGTTACGGATTCGCCAGCAAGACTTTTCACGCCCCGCTGTTGACCAATGTGCCTGGCCTCCGGCTGGCGCACATCGTTTCCAGCAACAGCGCCAAAGTTCATGCGGACTATCCCGATATTCCGGTTCTTGCTCGCGCCGGAGATGCGTTCGCCCGTCCTGACGTGGACATCGTCGTGATCGCCACGCCCAACGACACGCATTTCGATTTAGCCCAGCAAGCGCTTCGCGCGGGCAAACACGTGGTCATCGACAAACCCTTCACCAACACGGTCGCGGAAGCGGCCGAGTTGATCACCCTTGCCCGCGAACGGGGAAAACTGCTCTCCGCCTTTCAGAGCCGCCGCTGGGATGGCGATTACCTGACTCTGCGAAAGCTTCTCGCCGAACGCACGCTGGGTGACGTCGCTCTTTTCGAATCGCATTACGATCGCTATCGTCCGGAGCCCCGCCAGCGTTGGCGCGAACAGCCGGGTCCCGGCAGCGGTATCTGGTACGACCTTGGTGCGCACCTGGTCGATCAGGTCTTACAGCTGTTCGGCGCGCCGGAAGCCATCTATGCCGACCTCGAAATTCAGCGTCCGCAGGGCCAGGCGAATGATTATTTTCACGTCATCCTGCGCTATGGCAAGCGTCGCGTCATTCTGCACGGCGGGTTGCTGGTCGCGGCCGGCACGCCGCGCTTCACTGTCCATGGCACGCTCGGCAGTTTTACCAAATTTGGAATGGACACCCAGGAAGACCAATTCAAACGCGGAGACACTCCCGGCGGCCCGGGCTGGGGATACGACCCAAATATGGGTACGCTAATTACCAAAGCAGGTGAAGGATTCCAAACCCGCCCACTGGCGAATTTTGAGGGGAATTATCTGCGCTACTACGAAGGTTTCCGCGACGCGGTGGCCAACGGCGCGCCGAATCCGGTCCCGGCCGAAGACGCGCTGGAAGTCATCAACGTCATTGAAATCGCCATGAAAAGCTCCGCGGCTCGCGCGGAATTGCCGTATCACCCGTTCAAATTGTGAAACGCCCGAATCTGTTATGATTTGGCCCTAAACAATTTCTATCTTAAGAATAAGAACCCTATGAGCCTCGACCAGGACATCGAAAAGATCGCGCTGCAGGAAAAGAGGCTGCAATTTCAGTCTTTTGATGCCCAGGTCGCTTGGACCATTGGCACGGCGCTCAAAGCTGCCGCAGAAAAACGCGGCGTGGCGATCGCCATCGATATTCAGCTGGCCAGCCATCCGCTTTTCTCTTACGCCATGCCGGGAACCACGCCCGACAATCTCGATTGGATTCGCCGTAAAAAGAACGTGGTTATGCGCTATCACCGCAGTTCGTACGCCATCGCACTAAAGCATGAAAAAGCGGAAACCACTTTGCAGGGTCGAGTCGGACTTGAATTGAAGGACTACGCGCCACATGGCGGCTGTTTCCCGATTCTTCTCGTGGGCACCGGATGCGTCGGCACCATCACCGTTTCCGGATTGCCGCAGCGCGATGATCACCTGCTCGTGGTTTCCGTGCTCCAGGAATACCTTCATCTAATGGGCGAAAATCTCGCCTTCGATCCTGCCGACTAGGGAGAAATCGAGCAGTGACCCGCGCGAGTGACGCAACATCCCACAGCGATTCCGGAATCGAAGCCGTAATCCTCGATTATGGCGAGGTCCTGTGCCACCAGCCGTCCGCCGAAAATATCGATTTTCTCTCCCGCACCTTCCGCATGGATCCCCAATCCTTTCTTCCGAAGTATCTTAAGACTCGTGCACCCTACGATCGGGGAGACCTGCTTCCGCAGGAGTACTGGCGGAATTTTGCAGCTCAGGCTGGTGTGGCGGTTGATGAACCGACCATTGAACGTCTGCGCCAGGTCGATAACGAAATGTGGAGCCGTCCCAACGAGCCGATGGTTCTTTGGCTTCAGCAAATACACGATGCGGGATTTAAAACCGCGATCCTGTCCAATATGCCGGTCGCCATGGCCGATCACGTCCGCATAACCTTCGACTGGCTTGCTCATTTCGACCATCACATTTTTTCTGGCGAGGTCCGCAGCATCAAACCGGAACCCGCTATCTACCAGCATACGATTCAAGCGCTCGGCGTGCCTCCGTCCGCTGCGCTCTTCATCGACGACCGTGAGGAAAATCTGGTGCAGGCTCGCGCCATCGGGATCCGAACCATTCGTTACCGTTCCGTGGAACAGTTGCGGGCCGATCTGCTCACCCTCAACTTCCCAATCTTGCCCTGACCCGCTTCGCGGGTTCCCAATTATCACTTGCTTCTAACAAGTAAATTAGAGAAACTTCCTCCCCGGCCCTAGCGGTCCCGCGATTGCGAATTTAATGACTGAGCAGGAGAGAACGAGATGAGTCAGGTAAGAGTTTTAGTCGGAACGCGAAAAGGCGCGTTCATTTTAAATTCTGACGGCCAACGCCGAAACTGGGACGTCAGCGGTCCGCACTTTGCCGGCTGGGAAATGTATCACCTCAAAGGTTCTCCGGCGGATCCCAACCGCCTTTACGCCTCGCAATCCAACGGCTGGTTTGGCCAATTGATTCAGCGCTCGAACGACGGCGGGAAGACCTGGGGGCCGATGGGCAATAAGTTCGAATACGATGGCGTCCCCGGCACTCACCAGTGGTACGACGGAACTCCGCATCCCTGGAAATTCGCGCGCGTCTGGCATCTCGAGCCCTCCCTCACCGATCCCGATACGATTTATGCGGGCGTGGAAGACGCCGCTTTATTTCGTTCGACCGACGGCGCCAATACTTGGGAGGAACTCTCCGGACTTCGTAAACACGGCTCCGGCCCATCCTGGCAGCCCGGCGCCGGTGGCATGTGCCTGCACACCATCATTCTCGATCCGCGCGACGAGAAACGAATATCGATCGCGATATCGGCAGCGGGCGCTTTCCGTACGGACGACGCCGGAAAAACCTGGCGCCCGATTAACCGCGGCCTGAAATCCGAAGGTCTTCCGAACCCCACCGCCGAAGTCGGCCATTGTGTACACCACATCGCCGCTCACCCTTCGCGGCCCGGGGTGCTCTTCATGCAGAAACATTGGGATGTCATGCGCAGCGATAATGCCGGCGACACCTGGCAGGAAGTCAGCGGAAATTTGCCCACCGATTTCGGATTCGCCATCGACGTTCATGCCCACGAACCGGAAACGATCTACGTCGTGCCGATCAAGAGCGACTCCGAACACTATCCACTCGATGGGCAGTTGCGCGTATTTCGCAGCAAGTCGGGCGGCACCGACTGGGAACCGCTAACCAAAGGCCTTCCGCAAAAAGATTGCTATGTAAATGTGCTGCGCGACGCGATGGCCGTGGACTCGCTCGATTCCTGCGGCATATATTTCGGGACCACCGGCGGCCAGGTCTACGCCTCCGCCGACGCCGGAAATAATTGGGCGCCCATCGTCCGCGATCTTCCCGCCGTTCTTTCGGTCGAGGTCCAGACCCTGCAATGATCCGAGTTGTAATACCGGCGCACTTGCGCACGCTCGCGCACGTGAATGGCGAGGTGCAACTTGAAATCGCGGGCGAAGCCACCATGGAATCATTGTTGAATGCGCTTGAAGCGAAATATCCCATGCTGCTTGGCACCGTCCGGGATCAGGTCTCGCACGAGCGTCGTCCGTTCGTTAGATTCTTCGCTTGCGAGGAGGACTATTCGCACCAGCCTCCGGAAACCCCGTTGCCGGCCGCAGTCGTGAAAGGCGTGGAGCCGTTCTTGATCGTCGGCGCCATGGCTGGCGGCTAACTACAAAGAGCGAGACGAAATCGTGCCAGGAACGTCAGTACCATTCAGCATTCCTCAATTCAATTCGCCAGGAGCGTGTGATGGAAATTAGCCCTTATCTCGGTTTCAACGGTCAATGCGAAGAGGCTTTCAAATTTTATGAAAAAGTTCTCGGCGGCAAGATCGAGGGCATCATGACCTACGGCGGCTCTCCCCTCGCTGCCCAAATGCCGCCCGAAATGCGCGACAAAATTATCCACGTGCGCATGCTCGTTGGTGACCAGGTCCTGATGGGCGGCGATGCTCCGCCCCAGAATTTCCAGCCGGCTCAAGGCTTCAACGTCTCCATCAGCCCGAAAGAGCCGGCGGAGGCCGAACGAATCTTCAATGAACTTTCCACCGGCGGCAAGATCACCATGCCGCTGCAGAAGACCTTCTGGTCGGTTCGCTTCGGCATGGCCGTCGATCGTTTTGGCACGCCCTGGATCATCAACTGCGCCCAGGCAGCCTGACGATCGTCATTTGCTGGAAAGCACGAACTTGTTTCCGTCGACGTCTTTGAAAATGGCCGAGGTTCCCCAGCTCTCTTTCTTCGGCTCTTTTTCAAACTCCACGCCCTTGGACTTCATCGTCTTCGCCGTGGCGAAAACGTCGTCGCACCAGAACGACAGCGGTTGAAAATCGCCGACGCGATTTTCATGGCCCTCCGGCGTGAATAGCACCAGTCCCGTTTCTGCCCCGGGGATCAGCAGCTCGATCCATCGCTGCTTTTCGTTAAAAAACTGGTCGGTAGCCACCTTGAATCCCAGCTTCTCGGTAAAGAATTTCAACGAAACGTCCTGATTGCGCACCGGTATGCTCACAAATTTGAGTCCACGAATCATTTTCTCGGCCCTCCCTTTGCCGCGGAACGCAGCATAGCGCGCCCCATTTAGCAGTTGCAATCAGCCAAACATTCCTATATTAACCATCGGTATAGCGATGCCGACTTTAGATTCTTATCTTACCGATACCCTCATGCGCGACTTGGTTGGCCACGACCGCCGCCCGGTCAGCTTTCTGGTTTATTTGTGGCTTTCGATCGAGCAGCAAAGGAAAGAAGAAGCGATTCAAATCAGCTACCAGGAACTTGCCGAGTGCGTCGGTGTCTCCAAGAGTTCGGTGCAATCTGCGGTCGCCTGGCTGATTCGTCGTCGATTACTTGCGGCGACCAAGCAAAACGTCACCGCGACGCCTCGGTACCAGGTTCTTCGCCCCTGGGCAGACCGCTCACGGCGTCGAAACAATCCTGGCGTATGAGCTTTGCGGAAATTCGGCACTCGCCGATTTACGCAGCAAAGAATTTGGCCAGCGGAGCCCAGTATCTCGCCTTCCATCCTTCGTACAAGCTGCCGTAGTCGCCTTCCGGAAAACCGGTGTGATCCAGAATTACGACTGATCCAGTTCCCTTTGGTTTCAACTCGAACCTGACTATCGAATAAACCCCCGGATCCCAGTGACCGGGTCGCCAAGCCTGAACAATTCTCACGTTCGAAACCAGTTCCACATTTCGCCCCTCGATCAATCCGCCGAAAGTCTTGAACGCTCCCCCGGCCTTGGGATCGATTTCGGCGGACATACCCGTCGCCGTGCCAAATTGTTTCGAATCCAAAAGCGTCTCATAAACTTTCGCCGCGCCAACGTTGAAGTCAATTTCCTGGTGCAGTGAAGTCCGCGTCTTGTCCGCGGCGCTCGTCTGAACCTCTTTCATCGTCTCCCGAAATGTCCCGCCAGAAGCGGTGCCGGTCAGCATGCGTCCAAACGCAATCCCCACGCCCGCGAGGATCACCCGCCGCGTTGGCGCGCGCAGCACTTCCTCCACGTTTTTCATATAGATCATTCTTGGTCCTTCGAGTCTTCGCTGACCATCGCGGCATAACATCACGCCAGACGGAAATCTTCAAGGTATTTTGGGAGGCGAGATCGAGCCAAGCGAGGTTGTGATTGCGGTTATCGCGATACTCTGCTTCGCGACACGCTGAACGATTGCAAATTGGAAATCTACATCGACCGGATTTTCATGTAACGAATGAAATCGGGAAGCATGGTAACGCCCGCGGCCACCACAATCAGCGCTACGGCGCCTAACACGTAATATTCCAAACGCATGTTTCCTCCTCGGATCCTTTTCATCTCGATTCCCCTCAGCTCTCGGCCAGCGTACCGTATCAGGCGTCCGAGAAGTAAACCCATACAGCAACCCGTGTATTTTAGGCTCGAACTCGCGGCATCCCGCGTTGAATAAGACGCGACAGCCCAGTACGCGATTCGGTACAATTCCGCGAAGCGGCAAGCATCGCTTCCCGATGCTCCGCGTCACCGCCGAGGTACCCGCCGCCGCATGAGCGCCATCACCGAAATTGACGTGCTGTGGATCACTGCCGGACTCGGCTGTGACGGTGACACCATCGCCATGACTGCGGCGACCCAACCCAGCATCGAAGAGCTAATCCTTGGCGCGCTTCCCTTCGTTCCCAAAATCAAACTTCACAATCCGTTCCTCTCCATGGAAAACGGCGAAGAATTCATGGCGATTTTTCATCGGGCCGCAGCGGGGATGCTTTCACCCTTCCTCCTGGTGATCGAGGGTTCGATCCCGGACGAAACCAACAAAGAAGAAGGCTACTGGGCTTCCTTTGGGACTGACCAGCTAACCGGCCAACCGATTCTCACTTGCGATTGGATCGACCGTCTCGCTCCTAAAGCCTGGGCCGTGATTGCCGCCGGCACCTGCGCGACCTACGGCGGCCTGCATGCGATGGAGGGCAATCCCACCGGCGCGATGGGGTTGCCGGATTATCTTGGATGGAAATGGAAATCGAAAGGCGACGTTCCAATTGTTTGCGTGCCGGGATGTCCGGTACAGCCGGACAACATGACTGAGACCATCTTATACCTGCTGAACATGGTCGTCGATCGCGCACCGATGATTCCGCTCGACGACGCGCTGCGGCCCACTTGGCTATTCGGGCAAACCGTTCACGAGGGATGCGATCGCGGCGGCTACTACGAGCAAGCGGAATTCGCGTCGGAGTATGGCTCGATCCAATGCATCGTAAAATTGGGATGCTGGGGACCGGTGGTGCAGTGCAACGTTGGAAAACGCGGGTGGATGGCCGGAATCGGCGGTTGCCCCAACGTCGGCGGGATCTGCATCGGCTGCACCATGCCCGGATTCCCGGACAAATTCATGCCCTTCATGAACCAACCTCCCGGTTCGCTGCTTTCGTCCAATGCTGTAGCCACCTATGGGCGCGCGATTCACGCCCTCCGGCGCTTCACCCAAGCGTCGCTGAACAAGGAGCCCAGCTGGCGCGGCCAGGACCAAAAACGAAATTAGTGACGATGAGAAGTCTACGATGAGCGGAAATGGCGCCACTGAAAATAATTGGACGCGCGAGCTGAAAAATTCCTTGCCGCCGCGTGAACCCAATGCCAATGAAATCGACGCGGAGGCGACCCTCCAGGAATTGGCCGCAGTGTTTTTTGAAAGCAAGTTTCTGGCCAAGCAAACCGCGCAGAATTACGACCACGAAGAACAAGCAGACGAAGATACCGGCTATCAGCCGCGCAGTGTCGAAGCCAGGTACCGCGCCCTGGTCGAACAGATTCCCGCCGTAGTTTTTATGGCCTACTTGGATAAAGGGATTGGCGAAGCCTACGTCAGCCCGCAGATCGAAGCCGCCCTGGGTTTTTCACAACACGAATGGCTCGAAGATCCCGTGCGGTGGTACGAACAGATCTATCCCGACGACAAGCAGCGTTGGAGCACCGAAGCCGCGGAGATGTTTCTTTCCGGCAAGCCGCTGAAATCCGCCTACCGCGTGCTGGCCCGCGACGGGCGGGTGCTGTGGTTCCACTGCGAAGCGGAAATGATCCGCAAGGCCGATGGCCGGCCCTGGTTCATCCATGGCGTCGGCGTTGATATTACGGAGCTGAAGCAGGCCGAAGAAGCGCTGCAAGAAGAACGAAATGTTCTGTCCGCTATACTCGATATCGTTGGAGCTTTGATCGTCGTTCTGGATCCCAGTGGACGAATCGTCCGCTTCAATCGAACCTGCGAGCAAACCACGGGCTATTCGTTCGCCGAGGTCAGCGGAAAACATGTCTGGGATTTATTTCTGGCTCCCGAAGAAGTCGAGAGCTTCAAAGCGATACTGGAGCAACCGAATTCCGCGCAAGTTTCCCAGAACTATCAATCGAATTGGCTGACGCGCGACGGCAGCTCACGGCTGATTAACTGGTCCAGCACCATTCTCGCCGGAAAGAACGGAGCAACCTCGCACGTAATTGTCACTGGAATCGACGTGACCGAGCGTCAGCGGCTCGAAAAAGCAATCCTGGAAGTGAGCGCGCGCGAACAACGCCGCATCGGCGAAGATCTACACGACGGCCTCGGCCAGCACCTTACTGGCATTGCCTTCATGAGCAAAGTCCTGGAAAGCAAGCTGCACGAGAAATCGCTTCCCGAATCGGCCGACGCCGGGAAAATCGTAAAGTTGGTGAACGAAGCCATAAACAAAACACGCGAGCTTTCCCGTGGTTTGCTGCCGGTCGTTTCCGATGCCCATGGCCTCATGTCCGCCTTGACGCGTTATTCCGAAGAAATGCAGGATCTGTTCCAGATCACCTGCCGCTTCGAATGTGGCGAACCGGTGCTGCTCTACGACGTAAACGCCGCCACGCATCTTTACCATATCGCGCGCGAGGCCGTGAACAACGCCATCAAGCACGGAAATCCGAGTCACGTCGTTATCGGCTTATTCGCGGAGAACGGCGAAGGCTCACTTTCCATTCAGGATGACGGCGAAGGCATTTCGGAAACTCCGCCGAACCACACCGGGATGGGTCTGAACATCATGAACTATCGGGCCAACATGATTGGCGGCTCGCTCGATATCCGCAGGAACTTCACGGGTGGAACTTCCGTGGTCTGTCTGTTTCCGCTGCGGAGTTCAGTGGAATGAAGAAGGTGCCGAAATGAATAAGACTCGAGCCAGCACGCCTGGATCGAAGTGCAGGGTTTTTCTAATCGATGATCATCCGATTGTTCGACAGGGACTCGCGCTGTTTATCGACCGCGAACCGGATTTGATGGTCTGCGGCGAGGCGGATGGCGCAACCTCGGCGCCGCAGGCGATTCGAGATTCGGCTCCCGACTTTATCGTCCTGGATATTTCGTTGGATGGTCCGGATGGTCTCGAACTTTTGAAAACACTTCGCACCACGTACCCCAATTTGCCGGTGCTGGTGCTATCGATGCACGACGAATCCACCTACGCGGAGCGGGCGTTGCGGGCCGGCGCGAACGGCTACATTATGAAGCAGGAAGCAACGGAAAAAGTCCTCGTCGCCATTCGCCATATTCTCCAGGGGGAAGTTTATCTTAGCGATCGGCTGACCAAACGGATGTTGCAGCAGTTTGTGCACGGTTCCATCTCTCCCCGTGATCCGCTGGCCAAACTTAGCGACCGGGAGCTGGAAGTGTACCGCCTGATCGGCGCCGGCCATGCCACCCGCCAAATCGCCGACGAGCTTCACGTCAGCACCAAGACGGTCGAGTCTTATCAGGCGCACATCAAGGAAAAGCTTTCTCTCCGAAACGCCCGCGAACTTGTTCAGCACGCGATTGAATCCTCTTTGAACGAATAGCGGACGATGCTAAGAATTTTGGATGGAAAGTATCGCAATTCCTTTGGGCCTTGCCTATAGCCGAAGCTCAAGTGAATTCAACCGCTCCTAAACATTGATTTTTCTGCAATTTACCGTATAGGGAAATCCCCTATGCGCGGCACGGGGATACCCCTGATGCAGAATTCAGCATCGTCCCGCTTGAGTAGTACTGTCCCAAAGTTGTATTCCTTTCCGCGAAGCTTGGGCCCCGCCCGCCGATCTTCCGTGCGCAATTCACTGCGTGCCCGGTCCATCAATGTTTTTCTGTCCTCGATCACAGTAGTTCGGCCTCAGCAGCCCTTAGCAGCCCGCAGGCGCAAAGGAGAATCGAGCCATGGCAGACGCGGTTCCTTACGGACGCAAAACCCAAAGAGATTCGCCGGTTTCCGACGTGCACATTGTTTGGATGACCTCGGGCCTCGGATGCGATGGCGATTCGGTTTCCATCACCGCCGCCACCCAGCCCAGCATCGAAGATGTAATCCTGGGCGCGATACCCGGGCTCCCCAAGGTGCACTTGCACAATCCCGTCCTCGCCTACGAGAACGGCGACGAGTTTCTGAAGTATTGGTACCTGGCTGCCGAAGGCAAGCTGAACCCATTCGTCTTGGTCGTCGAAGGATCAATCCCCAACGAAAAGATCAAGAAAGAAGGCTACTGGGCGGCGCTGGGAACTGACTCCAAGACCGGCCAACCCATCCCGACGAACACCTGGATCGACCGGCTCGCGCCCAAGGCGCTAGCGGTGGTTGCCTGTGGCACCTGTGCCACCTATGGCGGCATTCATGCCATGGCTGGAAACCCGACCGGCGCCATGGGTCTGGCCGATTATCTCGGCTGGGGTTGGAAATCGGTAGCGGGCCTTCCGGTGGTAAATGTGCCGGGCTGTCCCGTGCAGCCTGACAACTTCATGGAAACCCTCCTGTACCTCCTGTATCAAGTCGCTGGCCTCGCTCCGATGATTCCGCTCGACGATCAGCTGCGTCCCACGTGGCTCTTTGGCAAGACGGTCCACGACGGCTGCGACCGCGCGGGATATTACGAGCAGGGTGATTTCGCTGAGGAATACGGCTCCCCAAAGTGCATCGTGAAGCTCGGCTGCTGGGGCCCGGTGGTGAACTGCAACGTCCCCAAGCGAGGCTGGATGGCCGGAATCGGCGGCTGCCCCAACGTCGGCGGCATCTGCATCGGCTGCACCATGCCGGGCTTCCCGGACAAGTTCATGCCCTTCATGGATGAGCCGCCCGGCGCACGCGTCTCTTCTGCGGCTATCGGTGTTTACGGACGTGCCATACGAGCGCTCCGTTCGATGACCAACACCACGGTCAACAAGGAACCGAAATGGCGGCATCCTGGCGCCGAACTCACCACGGGCTATATCCCGCGGACCTACTAAGAAATTAAAGGAGCCCGAAAAATGAGCACAATCGCTGGGGTGAGTAAAGAAACGCCGACCAAGTCCAAGAATTTGGTGGAGATGAATTGGGATCCGATTACCCGGATCGTCGGCAGCCTGGGAATTTTCACCAAAATCGATTTTGAAAACCGCCGGGTGGCGGAGTGCCACAGCACTTCGTCGATCTTCCGCGGGTACAGCATTTTCATGAAGGGCAAAGATCCGCGCGACGCCCACTTCATCACCAGCCGTATCTGCGGGATCTGCGGTGATAACCACGCCACCTGCGCCACCTACGCGCAGAATATGGCGTTCGGCATCCGCCCACCCGCCATCGCCGAATGGATCGTGAACCTCGGCGAAGCCGCCGAATACATGTTCGACCACAATATTTTCCAGGACAACCTGGTCGGCGTGGATTTCTGCGAGCAGATGGTCAAGGAAACCAATCCGAGAGTTTTGGCCAAAGCCGAGACCAGACTGGCGCGATCACTCCAACCTCCACGGCTTCCGAACCATCGCCGACATCATGCGAGCGCTGAATCCGTTCACCGGCTCGTTCTACCGCGAAGCTCTGCAAGTCAGCCGCATGACCCGCGAAATGTTCTGCCTGATGGAAGGCCGCCACGTTCATCCGTCCACTCTTTATCCCGGCGGCGTCGGAACTGTTCCGACCATTCAGCTTGTTCACTGACTATCTCGTGCGCCTGATGAAGTATGTCGAGTTCATGAAGAAAGTTGTGCCGCTGCACGACGACCTGTTCGACTTCTTCTACGAAGCGCTGCCCGGTTATGAAGAAGTTGGGCCGGCGCCGCGTCCTGCTCGCTTGCTGGGGCTCGTTCAACAATCCGGCGGTATGCGACTATACCTACAAGAACATGTCGACCTGGGGCAAGGCCATGTACGTCACGCCCGGCGTGGTCGTGGATGGCAAACTGGTCACCAACGACCTGGTCGACATCAATCTGAACATCCGCATCCTGCTGGGCAGCTCGTATTACGACGAATGGAAAAACGCCGAAACCTTCGTCAAGACAGGATCCGCTCGGCAATCCCGTTGATCAGAATCACCCGTGGAACCAGACCACCATCCCGCGGCCGCAGAAGCGCGATTTCGGCGGCAAATACACCTGGGTCATGTCTCCGCGCTGGCTCGACAAGCGCACCGGAGATCATCTGGCTCTCGATACCGGCGGCGGCCCGATCGCGCGTTTCTGGGCGACGGCGCTGGCCGGCATCGTGGACATCGGCTACATCAAGGCCACCGGCCATAGCGTGAAAATCTATCTACCGAAAACCGTCTCGCTGCCGGAAGTGGAATTCGAGTGGAAGATTCCGAAGTGGAGCAACGCGATCGAACGCGATCGGGCCCGCACCTACTTCCAGGCCTACGCTGCGGCCGCCGCCCTGTACTTCTGCGAGCAGGCGCTCGCCGAATTGCATGCCGGCCGGACCAAGACTTGGACCGACTTCAAAGTGCCGGAAAGCGCCATCGGCTGCGGATTCCACGAAGCCGTCCGGGGCGTCTTGTCCCATCACGTGGTCATCAAGGATCACAAAATCGCCAACTATCATCCGTATCCGCCCACGCCCTGGAACGCCAATCCCCGGGATATTTACGGAACGCCCGGCCCCTACGAAGATGCGGTGCAGAATACGCCGATCTTCGAGGAGAACGGCCCCGACAAATTCAAGGGCATCGACATCATGCGCGCGGTTCGCAGTTTCGATCCTTGCCTGCCGTGCGGCGTTCACATGTACCTGGGCAATGGGAAGGTTTTGGACACACACCATTCGCCCATGTTTGGCATGCAGCCCAACGGGAAGCCCTGAGGAGGGAAGCAAGGCGCGTCCGCAACATCCCGTATTGTTATAGGCGCGTTGAAACTGTAACTTGTCTCCGTCCGGTGACACAGGGAAGGTGTCCATGCCCGCAGCCAATGCAACGCAGAACCAGCTCCAAGCGATCGAAGCGTTACTCCAGAAAATTGACAATATAAATAATCCGGCGCTGACCGCGACTGCCAAGGAGCTCGTGCAGTTGCTGATGGAATTTCACGGCTCGGGAATTGAGCGGATGCTCGAAATCGTGCACCAGACGACTCCCTCCGGAGCATCCGTCATATCCGCTTTGGGCCGCGATGATCTGGTACGCAGCCTGCTCCTGCTCTACGGCCTGCACCCGGAGACCCTCGAAACGCGCGTCATCCAGGCGCTCGAAAAGACCCGGCCGTACCTCAAATCTCACAGCGGTAACGTGGCGCTCGTAGGCATCGATGAAACGGGAGCCGTGACGCTGCGCCTCGAAGGGAATTGTCATGGCTGTCCTTCTTCGTCGGCGACGCTCAAACTCGCCGTCGAAGAAGCCATCTATGACGCCGCGCCGGACGTGACGGCGATTCTGGTACAGGGACAAGTCCAGGAAAAAGCGCCGGCTCTTGGTTTCGTGCCGATTTCAAATCTAACCAGCAACGGCCACGAGCCAAAACTAGAACGCGATCAGGTGGGTTGGGAAGACGTCTTCGGTCTCGACGCGATTCCCTCCGGAACGCTTCGTGCCGAAGATGTCGGCGGTCGCGACATTCTATTCTGTCGGCTGGAAGAAACCTTGTACGCCTATAACAACATCTGCCCCGGATGCGGTCAGCCGCTGGGCGCCGCCCGCATGGAAGGTTCGGTTCTCGCCTGTCCCATCTGCAGCCAACACTACGATGTCGTCCGAGCTGGCCGCAGCATGGATTTGGATACCCTGCATCTCGAGCCTATACCGTTGCTGCGGGAGAATGGTCGCGCTCGCGTGGCGCTGCCGCTTGCCAAGGCCCATGGGAGTGGGATGTGAGTTCGCCGCTCACTCCCGCGACGCCGAACGATCGCGCTTTCGCCGCCCTCCGCCAGTTCGTGCGCAAGCGGCCCACCGTGGAATGTTGCGAGATGTGCAGCACCCCGCTGCCCGGCGAGCACCAGCACCTCATCGAGCCTGCCGCGCGGAAAATCGTTTGCGCCTGCGATCCTTGCGCCATTCTTTTCAGCGGTCAAAGCGTAATGAAATATAAGCGCATCCCGCGCCGCATCCGGGCTCTCCCCGACTTTCAGATGACCGAATCGCAATGGGACGGACTGATGATTCCCATCGAGCTGGCGTTTTTCTTCAAGAGCGGCGATCCGGCCAGGGTGAATGCGTTTTATCCAGGACCAGCGGGAGCCACGGAGTCCTTGCTGTCCTTGGAGATGTGGAGTGAAATCGAAGGTGAAAACCCGCAGCTGCAAGAAATGGAATCCGAGGTGGAAGCGCTTATCGCCAACCGTGTGGGCGTCGGTCGCGGTGCGGCAGCACAGTATTACATCGTGCCCATCGACGAATGCTACAAACTGGTTGGGCTGATCCGATTGCACTGGCATGGTTTGTCTGGCGGGACCGAAGTGTGGCGCGAGGTCGGAAAATTCTTCGCGAGCTTGAACGAGCGCGCCGAGAATTCTAGCAGGACCGCAAATGCCTGACCTGAATTTCAAAGTGGAAGGCGCCCAAGCCGTGCCCTACGGCGCGTCGCCCCTGCTCGCCTTCAACTTGCGGGTCACCAACGCCGGCCCCGAACCGGCCATTCACACCGTGGTCCTTCGCGCGCAAATTCAAATCGATGTAACTCGCCGCCATTACACGCCGGAAGAGCAGGCCAAGCTCCAGGATCTATTTGGCGAGCCGGACCGCTGGGCCAAGACTTTGCGCAGTTTGTTATGGACCCACGCGAACGTCGTGGTGCCGGGCTTCGCCAAAGAAACCGTGGTCGAAATGCAGGTACCCTGCACTTTCGATTTCAACGTGGCAGCCACCAAATACTTTCACGGCCTCTCCGACGGCGATCTCCCGCTTAATTTTCTTTTCAGCGGCACCGTCTTTTATGCCGATGACCACGAGCACCTCCAGGTCGCGCCCATTTCCTGGGAGAAGGAAGCCAAGTTCAAGCTGCCCCTGAAAACCTGGAAGGATTTGATCGATCAATACTACCCGAACAGCGCCTGGCTGTATTTGCGGCGCGACGTATTCGACCGCCTCTACCAATACAAAGTACGCCACGGCATCCCCACCTGGGAGCAGGTGATCGAGCGCGTGCTGGCCGCGACCGAAGAAACGGTGCAACTGTGAACGCCAAACTGGTCGAAGACATCGCCAACGCGGTCCTCTACGAAGGCTACATGCTCTATCCCTACCGGCCCTCCTCGGTCAAAAACCGCCAGCGCTGGAATTTCGGCGTGGTCTATCCCAAAGCGTACAGCGAGCTGCAAAGTGGCGCTGACAACTGGGTCATGCATACCGAATGTCTCGCCACGGGAAGCTCGTCTCTCCGCTTGCGCATCAAAGTGCGTTTCTTGCAGGCGGTCGCGAAAACCGTTGGCGAACTAAAAATTCCGATCGAGGAATGGACCACAAATTCCAGAAATGACCGCGAACCGGATTTTCGCATCGTCGAAACTTTGCAGGTCGGCGACCAGAATCTCCAAACCTGGCAAGAGGCGATCGAACGTGAAATCGTCGTTGCGCCTTTCGGTCCCGGCCAGACGGATCGAGCCAGCCGCTCCGTCGCACAGTTTTTTCAGGCGGAGAGGGAATTGGAACCAGTGCGCGCGCCGGATGGAAGGTTCTCCGCCGTGATCGTAAGAACGAAGGAAGACGTTGCCGTCCAGATAGAAGCGGCGGTCGAGCGGATTAAAGACGAACTGTTCAAAATCACCGTGCGCATTTCGAACGTCACCGATGCCTCGGATTCAACTTCCGTGAGCCGCGACGCGGCGCTGATGCACTCCCTGCTATCCGCGCATACCATCCTCGGCATCAGCGGCGGCGAATTCGTTTCGCTCCTGGATCCACCCGAGTCTCTGAAAGAAGCCGTCTCCCAATGTAACAACGTCGGAACCTGGCCGGTTCTGGCGGGCGAAGAAGGTCAACGCGACGGCATGCTATCCTCGCCGATCATTCTTTACGACTACCCGCAAATCGCGCCCGAAAGCCCGGGAAATCTTTTCGACGGTACCGAGATTGACGAAATTCTCGCGTTGCGCATCCTGACTCTGACCGAAGACGAGAAGAATGAAATGCGCAGCGCTGACGACCGCGGCCGCCAGATCCTCGAACGTACCGAGGCGCTGCCACCCGAGCATTTCATGAAACTCCATGGTGTGTTGCGCGGACTGCGCCCCGCCGAAGAGGAGCAGCCATGAACGAGTGGGAATGGCGGCTGCTGGAAGACAAAGCTCCCGTGGGCACGCTGACCATCGCGGGGGTCGAGGTCAAGCCTGGCCATCGGGTTCGCCTCCATCCCGGCAAGCGCGGCGACATGATGGACATCGCTCTCGCCGGCAAGACCGCGATGATTGAATCTCTCGAACAGGATTATGACGGCAAGTTCCACGTCTGCGTGGTAGTCGACGACGATCCTGGCCGAGACATTGGGATGATGCGGCAGCCCGGACATCGTTTCTTTTTCGATCCGGAAGAAGTTGAGCCACTTCCGACGGACGAATCCGAACAAGAAACGGATACGAACACGCCGACCATTTTAATTGCCGGCATCGGCAACATTTTTCTTGGAGACGACGCTTTCGGCGTCGAAGTCATCAACCGATTAGCGAATCGCCCACTACCCAACCGGGTGAAAGCTTTCGATTACGGCATTCGCGGGTTTGATTTGGCGTACGCGCTGCTGGATGGTTCCGACGTGACGATTCTGGTCGATGCCTGCCCGCGCGGCGGAACGCCGGGTACGGTCTATGTCATCGAGCCGGATCTGAACTCCTTAAATTCGCCCGAGGCCGACCAGGTCGCGGTCGATGCCCACAGCATGAACCCGATGAACGTGATTCGCCTGGCGAAATCCATGGGCGGAGAATTGAAGCGGATCCTGTTGGTAGGATGCGAGCCGGAAACATTGGGCCCGGAAGAAGGGCACATGGGCCTGAGCGCGCCGGTGGCAGCGGCAGTGGACGAAGCGGTCAAGGTGTTGGAAGATTTGGTCGATAAGATTCGAATGGGGCAAGCCTGAGTCACGTCGCGAACTTAAAACGGAGAGGAGAAAATCAAATGTCGACAGAAATGATTCGACGCGAAGAGCAGGATCGAGCCAATAAAGACACGCTGTTCATGCTCGGCGGTGTGGCCCTGGTCGTGGTCGGAGCCGGATTGATTCTAACCAGCCCGGTCGCCAAAAAATATATGGGACAGCTCGGATTGGGCGACCTGACCGGCGGAATCGTCCCAGACATCGAGCGCTATTTTAAATTGCGGTCCATGTAAAGCGGCTGGCGGCTAGGAGCAGGTCGCTTTTCGAAGAAGCAAACATTTATAGACAGGTGATATGACATGTTAGATTAGGCCCCAGGTTGGATCGTTCCGGGGGACCGCTCATGACTGCTCCTGTCTGTTATCAGATTGATACGAAGCTGAGTCAGCTGACCGTACACGCTTTTGCCAGTGGTTTGGCTGCGGTGGTTGCGCACAATCCGAAGTTTGCGATTCGCGATTTTTCGGGTGACGCACGATTCACGCCCGGCACCCTGGGCGACGCGTCGCTCCATCTGAAGATCAAGTCTTCATCGCTCGACTTGATGGACGAAGTTAGTGAATACGACCGCCGCGAAATCGGGCGGGTCACGTTCGATGAAGTGCTGGAGACCAAAAAGTTTCCCGAGATTGCGTATGAGAGCAAACATGTCACCGCTGCTCAACTTGGGGAAAATTTGTATGCAGCGACCATCGCCGGCGATTTGGCGCTCCACGGTATTACCAATCGCGTCGAATTCACCGCACAAGTGGTCGTGGGCCAAGACACTCTTCGTGGATATGGAAATTTTTCAGTAAAACAAACGGAGTTCGGCATCTCCGTTGCCTCCATCGCCGGTGGCTCGCTGAAAATGAAAGACGAATTGAAAATTGCATTCTTTATCGTAGCCAAGAAACAAGGATAAATACCATGCCAGAATCAACGGGAGCAAAGATGTCCGCGCTACAAACTGCCACGCAGTATTCGATTAACCCTGGACTGAGTCGTCTTACCGTTCGCGCCTTTGCCACCGGAATGTTGTCCTCCTTCGGCCACAACCCTAATCTCGCGGTCCGTAGTTATAGCGGTCAAATAAGCATAATGCCTGGAAACCTGCAGCAAGCCTCGCTGCGCCTCTCCGTTCTGGCCGACTCTCTGGAAGTTGCCGACGAAGTGAGCCAGAAAGACCGCACTGAAATCGAAACCAGAATGAGGCAGGAAGTGCTGGAGACCTCGCAGTATCTGGAGATTGTTTTTGCAAGCACACAGATCGCGCCCACGGCCATGAGTGACACGCTCTACGCCGTGACCGTCACCGGCAACTTGACCCTTCACGGAGTCACGCGCTCCGAATCAATCACGGCTCAGGTGACCTTGACCGGCGATACCCTGCGGGCTTACGGCGAATGCTCCTTACGGCAGACCGACTACGGAATCAAGCTCGTATCGGTTGCGGCCGGCGCCCTGAAGGTGAAGGACGAAGTGAAAGTGAGCTTCGATATCACGGCCCGCAAACAATAACGGGAGAGCCTGTGGCCGCCGACCATCACGATGAGACGTTGCCCGGAGGATGTCATATGTGCCTAGCCATACCAGGAAAAATTGTCGAGATCGCCTCGGACAATCCGAATTCGGCGCTGGTCGACGTCGTCGGAATGCGCCGCCGGGTCGACCTCGGCCTCCTGGAAGAGGACAAGCCCGTCCCCGGCGATTGGGTTTTGATTCACGTGGGCTTTGCCATGAGCAAAATCAGCGAAAAGGACGCGATCGACCAGCTGCGGACTCTGGAGATGCTCGGCGAGAGTGAAGCCGCCGTGGAAGAAGTGCGCGGATACGGACTCGAGGAAATTCAGGAAAAGCAGGCTCCGTAAGACGCTTTTCCGAGGCTTAACAATGAAATATGTGGATGAGTTTCGCGATCCCGAACTGATCACCAAAGCCGCCGACGAAATTCGGCGTTTGGCCGATCCCAACCGGCATTACCGGCTAATGGAAGTCTGCGGCGGCCACACCCACGCCATTTATCGCTTCGGGCTTAAAGATGTCCTTCCCGAAAATATCGAACTGATCCATGGACCCGGTTGCCCCGTTTGTGTCTTGCCCATGGGCCGCATCGATGATGGTTTGTCGGTCGCCGCGGATCCCAACGTAATCTTCGCCGCCTTTGGCGACATGATGCGCGTTCCCGGTACCCAGGGCAGCCCACTCCAGCACAAAGCGCGCGGCATGGACGTGCGCATCGTCTATTCGCCAACCGATGCCATCAAGCTCGCCAAACTGAATCCGCAGAAGCACGTGATGTTTTTCGCCATCGGTTTCGAAACCACCGCTCCTTCCACCGCGTTAACTCTGCAGCGAGCGAAAGCCGAAGGCCTTCACAATTTTTCGGTGTTCTGCAACCACGTCACCATCATCCCGGCGATTCGCGCGATTCTGGATTCTCCCGACATGCGGCTCGATGGCTTCATCGGACCGGGGCATTGTTCCACGGTGATTGGCTGCAGGCCCTACGAATGGATCGCCAAAAACGAAAACAAACCGATCGTCGTTTGCGGTTTTGAGCCCCTCGATCTGCTGCAATCCATCGTGATGATTCTCAAGCAGCTTCAGAACGGAGAAGCAAAAGTCGAAAATCAGTACAAGCGCGTGGTTCCCTGGGAAGGCAATCGCGCGGCGCTGAAAGCGATGGCTGAAACATTCCAATTGCGGCCCTATTTCGAATGGCGCGGACTGGGCTTCATTTCGCAGTCGGCCCTGCGTATCCGCGATCAGTATGCGGAATGGGACGCCGAGCAGCGCTTCCAGATTCCAGGAATTCGCGTTACCGATCCCAAAGCCGCGCAGTGCGGAGAAGTTCTGAAAGGCGTGCTGAAACCCGCGCAATGCAAACTTTTCGGTCGGGAATGCACCCCGGAAAATCCGGTGGGAGCTTTGATGGTGTCTTCGGAAGGATCATGCGCCGCTTACTACAACTACGAACATCGGAAAGCCAATCTGGTGACGAGCATCAGCGCGTCGGCGTGAGTGCCGGCCCGAAACCCGCGAACGTCGCCCCCAAGATTCGCTTTCGCGATCCGCAAATCGAAATGGCCCACGGCGCGGGCGGGAAAGCCAGCCGCCGCCTGGTGGAAGGATTGTTCGCACCCTACTTTTTCGCCACATCGACCGGCCCGCTAGCTGATGCCGCTCACCTGAAAATAAACGGCGCGCAAATGGCCGTCACCACGGATAGCTTCGTGGTGAAACCGCTCGTATTTCCCGGTGGTTCCATCGGCGAACTCGCCGTCAACGGCACCGTGAATGACCTGGCAGTTTCAGGCGCGAAGCCTGAAGCGATCGTTCTCACTTTGATTCTGGAAGCTGGGCTCCGCACCGAAGTGTTGCAAGCCGAAATTGAAGCCATCGCCAACGCCGCACAGCAAGCGGGCGTCCGCATCGCCGGCGGAGATACCAAGGTCGTCGAACACGGCAAAGCCGACAGCATGTACATCACCACTACCGGCCTGGGATCCCCGCTGCCGGGCGTCGAGATTAATCCGCAATCGGTGCGACCTGGCGACAAAGTATTGCTGTCCGGTCCGATCGGCGATCATGGCATCACGATTTTGCTGGCCCGCGGCGACCTCGAAATGGAGGGTGATCTGTATTCCGACACGCGTAGCGTGTTTCCGCTCGTGGAAGCCATGTTGCGCGCTGCAGGCCCCGGCATTCGCTGGATGCGCGATCCCACCCGCGGCGGTGTGGCCACCTCCTTGAACGAGCTGGCCCGAGATTGCGGGCTTGGCATCGTTCTTTCCGAAGGAAACATTCCGGTGCATGATGCGGTCCGCGGCGCCTGCGAGTTGCTGGGCCTTGATCCGTTGCACATCGCGAATGAAGGCCAATTTCTCGCCGTCGTCGCTCCGGAATTTGCGGATGCGGCGCTTCAGGTGCTGCAACAAACACCCGGCGGCGAAGAAGCGCGCCTGATCGGCGAAATACGCGAGCAGCCCGCCGGCTCCGTCCTGGTGACGACTCTTTACGGCGGCAGCAGGATTGTAGACATGCTGGTGGGCGATCCACTGCCTCGCATCTGCTGATGAAACGCTGCGACGCGCAACTCAAACAGAACCAATGACCACCAAATGTCAGCTCGTCACCCAAATTGAACAGCGCCTTCTGGCGCGCAACCAGATCCTCGAAACTTTTTTCGCGCGCGAAGCGCATCGCCTGGCGGAAGCCTGCCACGAAATGTCCGATCGTTTTCTGCGCGGAGGACGATTGCTCGCCTTTGGCCAGGGCCCCTATGCGACTGATGCGCAGCATGTCTCCGTCGAATTCGTTCATCCCGTAATTGTCGGGAAACGTGCGCTTCCGGCGCTCGATCTTTCCATACTCTATCGGCCGTGGCTTGACGCGATTCTTCGTCCCGAAGACATCGTGATGGGATTTGGCCCGCCCGAAGGCGATCCGGAGGTTTGGGCCGCTCTTGATTCGGCGCGGGCACGAAAAGCGATGACCTTCGCCCTTCCGGGCCTCGAAGGCTCGTACACCATTCCCCCGGCGAACGCCGATCCTTTTATCCAGCAGGAATTGATCGAACTCCTCTATCACACGCTTTGGGAGACCGTGCACGTCTATTTCGAGCATCGCGAATTGGGTCACGATGTGGGCGAGGCTGAATTTCTTTACCCGTTTCTGGGGCGCGCAAAGCAGGCCACCGGTGACGCCACCACCGAGGTCGCGACTTCGATTCAAATGAAAGTTGCGGACGACGCGAAATTGCGCGCGCAAGTGGCGCACGAGGAATCGGAACAAATCGGCAACGCCGTCACCGCGATATCGGAAAAGCTTCGACAAGGTGGCAAGCTGATCATTTTTGGCAATGGCGGATCCGCGACCGACGCCAATGACTTCGCCATCGATTGCGTCGCCCCGCCGTCGGGCTGGAAAGCGATTCCCGCCGTCTCGCTCGCGCTCGAACCCGCCAATATCACCGCCATCAGCAACGACGTCGGCACCGAAGTTGTTTTTCTCCGGCAGCTGATTGCCCAAGCCCAGCCGAATGATGTGGCGATCGCCATTTCCACCAGCGGCGGTTCGCGCAACATCATCATGGCGCTTGAAGAAGCGCGCAAGCGCAAAATGCTGACCGTAGCGCTGCTGGGCTACGACGGCGGCGAAATTCTGCGCCGTGGACTGGCCGATATTCCGCTGATTGTCCGTTGCGATTACATTCCGCGCATCCAGGAAGTCCAGGCCTCGATTTATCATGTGGTCCGCGAAGCACTGGAGGGCCTTGATCATGGCCACGCTTGAACTTTTCGGGACCAAGAGCTGCCCCTACACCCAGGAAATGCGGGAGTGGCTGGAATTCAAAGGCACTGACTTCGTGGAATATGACGTCGAAGACGACCTCGCGGCGCGTGACCGTTTGCGCTCGCTGGCCAACGGGCAACGCACGGTGCCCATACTCGTGGAAGACGGCAAAGTGGTTCAAGTCGGCTGGCAAGGTCACGGCTGCATCGTTAGCGTGGAGTAATTCTGAAATGGCGAGCGCGTGTTCGATCAAAGTTCGCGGCGTGGTCCAGGGTGTGGGATTTCGCCCGTTCGTTTTTCGCTTGGCTCAGGCCAACACGCTGGCCGGATGGGTACTAAACGGAGATGAAGGCGTTGAAATTTTCCTGGAGGGGGCCGATCACGCGTTGCAGGCATTCATCACCGCGCTGGAAACGGATCCGCCGGCTGCCGCCCGGATCACCGACATCCAGGTGCAAACCTCGCAGCCTATCGGTTGCAATGACTTCACTATTCGCGACAGTCAGCGAACAGATTCTCCGTCCACGCGAATTTCTCCGGACCTTCCGGTCTGCAAGGATTGCGTCCGCGAGTTATTCGATCCGGCGGATAAACGCCATTTCTATCCTTATATAAACTGCACAAATTGCGGCCCACGCTACACCGTAGTCCTCGAGTTGCCCTACGACCGCGCAAATACAACCATGAAATCGTGGCCGCTCGATGACTATTGCTCACGCGAATACCGCGATCCGAATAACCGCCGCTTCCATGCGCAGCCTGTGGCCTGCCCCGAATGTGGGCCGGGCTACTATCTGCAGGTAGGGGAAGAAATGTTGCCGGGCAGTGAAATCAGCATTCGCCAGGCCGCGGAAATGTTGCGTGCTGGAAAGATTCTAGCGGTGAAGGGTCTGGGCGGATATCACCTCGTCTGCGACGCCAGGAGCGCTGCCTCCGTCGAGACTTTGCGAAATCGAAAATTCCGCAAAGAAAAACCGTTCGCCCTTATGGCTAGGAATCTCGACGTCGCGCGCGACGCCATGGACGTCTCCGCGGAAACCGAAGAGCTGCTGACTTCGACTGCGGCGCCCATCGTGATTGCGCCCGCCAAATCCACCCTGCCCGCAGTCGCTCCCGATAATCATGAGCTGGGCGTGATGCTGCCGTACACCCCCCTTCACCATTTGCTATTCGCCGCAGGAGCTCCGGAACTGCTGGTGATGACCAGCGCGAATCGTTCAAGCGAGCCGATTGCCATCGACGAGCATGAAGCGTTGGACCGGCTGTCCGGGATCGCGGATGCTTTTCTCATCGGCGAACGTCCGATCGCGCGGCGCGTGGACGATTCAATCTCCCGTGCGAGCGCGTTCGGCCCGACCGTGCTGCGTCGGGCTCGCGGCTACGCGCCCGGCGCAGTCACAACGCTTCCCACCAAACAGCCGATCCTGGCCGTTGGCGCGGATCTGAAAAACACCATCACTCTGGTAGTCGACGGCCAAGCATTCGTTAGCCAGCATATTGGCGATCTTGAGCACTTTCAGTCGTTCCAGGCATTCCAGCAAACGATCGAAGACTTGGTCTCGATGTATGATGTCCAATGGGATCAGCTCCTGGTCGTCCGGGATTCCCACCCGCAGTACGCGTCCTCAATGCACGCCGACTCACTTTCATCTCGCGACACTCATGGCATCCAACATCACCGCGCCCACGTTGCTTCCGTCCTCGCCGAACGCCGCGAATGGCACCAGCGCGTCGTCGGAGTTAGTTTCGACGGCACCGGTTACGGCGACGACGGCAGCATCTGGGGCGGTGAATTTTTCGTCGGAAGCGTCAGCGCGGGATTCGATCGTGTAGCTCACCTTCGTCGCGCCGTTCTGGCCGGCGGCGATGCCGCCGCGCGCCACCCGGTACAAGCTGCCGTGGGCTTCGTGGCCCAGCTTGATGCATTGCCAGATGTAACTTCCGCCCCATTCAATTTTCCGGATCGATATCAGGGCGCCATGGATCTGGTGCGCAAGGGCGTCCGATCTTTTACCACCACCTCGGTCGGCCGCCTCTTCGATGCAGCTGCCGCGCTCCTGGGATTCACGCGCGAAACCACCTTCGAAGGCCAGGCCGCCATGTGGCTCGAGCAGTTGGCCCACGATGTCCCGCAGACCGACCCGTATCCGTTTCCATTTCAAGACGGCGAACTCGATTTCCGACCGCTCTTAATAAATTTGGTTCAGGATCGTTTACGCCGACGCCATCCGCGTGAATGTGCTCGCGCATTCCAGGCCGGAATCGCACAAGGCTTATTCCACGCCGCTACTGCGCTCTGTCGTGAGCATCAGACAGACACGATCGTGCTTTCCGGCGGAGTTTTTCAAAACGCGCTTCTCCTTCAAGATTTGAAATCGCTCGCTGATGCTTCTTCCTTCCAGGTTTGGACCAATCATGCAGTGCCCGCGAACGACGGCGGTATCAGCCTGGGGCAGGTCGCGCTTGCAGCTTTTGGGCAATTCGATGTAGCCCTCTCCAATGATGCTAAGGAGATTGCCGCTCTCTAGCCTTCCCATGCATGAACTCTCCATTGCGATGAGCATTGTCGAACTGGCGCAAGAAGAAGCCGGACGCCGCGGCGACATCCGGATCAAGGCTGTCCATCTGCGCCTGGGCGCTCTGTCCGGCGTCGTGAAAGACGCGCTGCTTTCATCCTACGAGATGGCCTGCGACGACACTCCGCTGGAAGGCTCTCGGCTTGGTCGTCGAAGAAGTTCCGGTGATCGTTTTCTGCAAACAATGTGACGGCCAGCGTCCCGTGCATTCGACCCAGATGTTTTGTTGCGCCGAATGCGGCACCCCGACCGGCGAAATCGTGCAAGGCAAGGAATTGCTGGTAGTGGGTCTGGAGGTCGAAGAGTGAGCGCCAAAACTCGAATGATCGAAGTTCGCGAGAACGTGTTGAAGCAAAATGACCTTGTGGCCCGCGAGCTACGAAGAAAATTTCATGACGCGGGAGTTTTTGTCGTCAGCATGGTCTCCAGTCCGGGCGCCGGCAAAACGGCGCTGCTCGAAAAAACGCTCACGCTCTTGCGGCAGGAATGTCGCGTCGCCGCCCTCGTCGGCGATCTCGCCACCGAAAATGACGCCGTGCGTCTCGCGCGCAGCCAGGCGCCCGTGAAACAAATCATCACCGGCACCGTCTGCCACCTCGAAGCGGCGATGATTGATCGCGCGCTCGAGGGCTGGAAACTGGATGAGCTCGACTTTTTGTTTATCGAGAACGTAGGCAACATGGTTTGCCCGTCCTCGTACGATCTCGGCGAAGATCTTCGACTTGTGCTGATGTCCGTAACCGAGGGCGAAGACAAGCCGCTGAAATATCCGACCATCTTCAATAGCGCCGACGTAGCCGTGATCACCAAGATTGACCTGGCCGCGGCGGTTGATTTCGATGCCGCGGCCGCCAACCGCAATATTCAGGCTGTGCGTCCTGGAATGACGATTCTCGACGTCTCGGTGAAGTCCGGCGCCGGCCTCGATGGATTCCTTGATTTCCTCCGTTCGCGCCGCGCTGACGCCCGCACGGTCTTAGGTGCGCGCGCCGCCACCTGACCGGTTTTTTAAAAATTACTCCAGAGCTTTTTCGACTTTAAAGCCGCTACAATATCCCGGTACAGGCGGACCCTGAATGAAACCACTTCGCATCCATTTCCTGTTGGCTATTTTCGTTGCCTTGTTGCATCCCACGCTCGTCCGCGCCCAGAACGCACCCGTGCCGGAAACCGTGGAAGTTGACCTCAACGGTTCCTCCCATCCCTTTCCACATTTCTGGGAACAAATGTTCGGCTCCGGCCGCGCCATTCTTGAGCTTGCGCGACAGCTATCGCAGCGACCTGCGCGAAGTGCAAGCCGCAACCGATTTCAAGTACGTTCGCTTCCACGCCATATTCCATGACGAAGTCGGCATGTACGACGAAGATGCAACCGGCAAGCCCGTTTACAATTTTTCTTACGTCGACCAGATCTACGACGGTCTGCTCCAGAATCATGTGCGCCCGTTTGTAGAGTTGAGCTTCATGCCCCGGAAGTTAGCCTCCGCCGATACTCGCCAGGCGTTTTGGTACAAACCGGTTGTCGCGCCGCCAAAGGACTACGAACGCTGGGGAGCAATGATCTCGGCATTCGCCCAACATCTAATCGATCGCTACGGCATCGACGAAGTCTCGCAGTGGTATTTCGAAGTGTGGAACGAGCCCAATCTGGATTTTTGGGCGGGCGAGCCGAAGGAAGCGACCTACTACCATCTCTACGATGCCACCGCCGTCGCGTTGAAAGCAGTGAGTCCGCGCTTGCGCATCGGCGGACCCACCACGGCCCAGGCCGCATGGGCCGACCATTTCATCCAACACGTTGCCGAAAAAAATATTCCGGTCGACTTTGTTTCCACGCATGTCTACGGCAACGACAAAGCGCAGGACGTATTCGGAACCGACGAATCGATCCCCATGAATCAAATGGTTTGTCGCGCCGTGCAGAAAGTCCATAAGCAAATCGAGGCCTCCGCAAAGCCGCAACTTCCTTTGATCTGGTCGGAATTTAATGCCGTCTACGACAATCAGACGAAAGTCACCGACTCCGCATTCATGGGCCCATGGCTCGCGGATACGATCCGGCAGTGCGACGGGCTCACCGAAATGATGAGCTATTGGAGCTTTTCCGATGTGTTCGAAGAGCAGGGTGTAATCAAGCAGCCGTTTTATGGCGGTTTTGGAATACTGGCCGAGGGTGGGATTCCCAAACCGGTGTTCAATGCTTTTAGATTATTGCATCAGCTGGGCGACCGGCGAATCGATGTGCCGTCAGATTCGATGCTGGTCACCAAGCGCCCCGACGGTTCGATCGCTATCGCTGTATGGAATCTCTCCCTGCCCGATGACTCCGGCTATGCGCGAAACGTCGTGCTTCATTTGCAAAATCTAAAAGGCGCGCATCGGGTGCAGATCAGCGAAGTCGATCCCGAACACGGTTCGCCCCTTCCCGCCTACCATGCGATGGGTGATCCCGTCTCTCCGACGGCGGCGCAATATGCGCAATTAAAAAAGTCCGCTCAATTGCCGCCTCCCCACACGGAAACCATAAAAAACGGAACGATATCCATGACGTTGCCGGCCAAATCGCTCTTCTTACTCGAGATCCGTTAAAGACCCGACCGATGCTTGACGCTACGCTCCATTACAATCCCCGCAAACTCCTGCTCGTCGCCGATCTAGCCGGCACTCTATTGTTCGGAATCGAAGGAGCCACGGCGGCCGTAAACGGAAATCTGGATTTCCTGGGATTGATGGTACTGGCTTTTGCCACGGCCTTAGCCGGCGGAATTTTCCGCGATCTGCTCATCGGCGCGGTCCCGCCCGCATCGCTGCGGGATTGGCGGTATCCCGCGACCGCATTTGTCGGCGGCGCTCTGGTTTTTTTCCTCGATCATTTCCTCAGAAAAATTCCAGTTCCAGTCATGATCGATTTGGATGCCATGGCGCTCGCGCTATTTGCCGTCGCCGGTACCGAGAAAGCTCTGGATTACAAATTGAATCCATTCATCGCCGCGCTGCTGGGCACCGTCACGGCCGTAGGCGGGGGAACGGTTCGCGATATTTTTCTGGCCCAGATTCCGCGTGTTCTCAATGTGGATATCTATGCGACGGCCGCACTCGCCGGAGCAGCAGTTGTAGTCGCCTGCAGGAAGCTGAAGTTTCCGCCGGTCTGGTCAGCTGTGTTGGGCGGCTCGATCTGTTTTTTGCTGCGCATTGTGGCCGTTTGGCAGCATTGGAGTTTACCGAAAGTCATCAGTCCGTAAAGCTCACCCGCCTCGCCTTCCCTTGCCTTTCGAAGTACGAGCCTTGAGCACTAACGCCTGAATCGCCGCCCTTCAATCTGGCGTGACAGTGGTATCGTATTTCGAGGACAAATGGCGGCCCGCGACAGATCTTTCTTACACGAATCGTTCGAAGTTGGCATCGCCATGAAGGGCTTCGATGGCCTGCTGGAATTCCTCGGCGGCGCAATTATCTTCTTTATGAAGCCTTCCCAGATGAACGATCTGGTCCGGAAAATCTGCGAGCATTTGCTGGCTCGCGCTCCGCACAGCGCAGTCGCCCTCCATGTTTTCAACGCCTCGCAGAATATGACCGACAGCAGCACCAAATTCGCGGCGCTGTATCTGCTCTCGCACGGTTTGGTAAAGGCTCTGCTCGTGATTTGCTTGTGGATGAATAAACTGTGGGCTTATCCGCTGACCATCGCCGTTTTTAGCGCATTCGCGGTCTATCAGGTATTTCGTTTCACCCACACGCACTCGTGGGCCTTGGTGGTGTTGACGATCTTCGATGTGCTGATTATTCTGCTGACTTGGAATGAATACCGCCACCAAAGGGAAAAAAGGCGAAACCACGTACCAAGCGAGGCGTTAGTCTAGTTCGAGCGATTCCGCGTCAATCCCGATGTTCTTCTCACCGGCGGCTTTCTTCTCGTTGTATTTCTTAACCCACGCTGCAAAACTTTTCCCCGCTGCGGTATCCCGCCCCGTAAATTCCAAAGCGGCAATGTCACTGTAAGCGATCGACAGTTTGTCAGCGCTGTCTTTCGGCATTACCCGGATGTAGCAATCGGTGAGTGCAGGACCTTTGATCTTGCGATCGTAAACATACCCTTCGATTTTCTTGCCGTCTTTCAGCGTAATCGTCAAATCGCCGCGATAATCGAAGGCCTTCTCCAGCGCCTCATGGATTTCCGACACCGTGGCCAGCGCGGGAATCCAGCCTTCCAGGTTCTCGTGTACCACGCCCAGGCGCTCTTCCGAATGTTCAGCGGCGGAATATTTGTTTCGGACATGGTCATCTCGAATTATGCTTTTGGGGACATGGCGATTTGCACCAGCTGCCCGGACTTGCTTTGCTTGCCGTCCGAACCGCCGCCCATCGCATCTGGATCTTTGTACTTGTTGAACAGCGTGGCGCGCACCGTGCTCAGAAACCCGCCAATCGATCCGAACATATCGTCCACCGCGCTGGCCTCATACCCGCTGTGCACCATGCAGTTCGCGCACTTCGGATTGCCGCTTTCCGTCCCGTACTGATCCCAATTGGTTTCGCGCAGCAATTCTTCAAAGGTGTCGGCGTATCCGTCCTGCAGCAGGTAGCAGGGTTTCTGCCAGCCAAAAATGTTGTAGGTGGGCATGCCCCATGGCGTGCACTTGTATTCGCGCTTGCCCATCAACATTTCCATGAAGAGCGGGCTTAGATTGAAGCGCCACTTGTCGTGCCGGTTGCTCAAAATCTGGCGAAACAGCTCGCGCGTCTTCTTCTTGCTCAGGAAATGTTCCTGGTCCGGAGCCTTGTCGTAGGTGTACCCGGGCGAAAGCATCATGCCCTCGACGCCCAGCTCCATCATGTCGTCAAAAAAACCGCGAACACTCTGGGGATCGGCGCCATCGAAAAGCGTCGTGTTCGTCGTGACCCGGAATCCTTTTTGCAATGCCAGCCGAATCGCTTCGACCGCCTTCTCGTAGGTCCCTTCGCGACAGACCGAAAAATCATGTTCCTCGCGCTGGCCGTCCATGTGCACCGAGAACGTCAAATACTTGCTGGGCGTAAATTCGTGCAGCTTTTCTTTCAGCAGCAGCGCGTTGGTGCACAGGTAAATGTATTTCTTGCGCGCGACCAGGCCCTTCACGATCTCGGCGATCTGCGGATGCATCAATGGCTCGCCGCCCGGAATGCTGACCATCGGCGCGCCGCACTCATCCACCGCCCGGAAACATTCTTCGGGGCTGAGCTGCTTCTTCAGCACGTGGGCCGGGTACTGAATCTTGCCGCAGCCCGCGCACGCCAAATTACAGCGCAGTAAAGGCTCCAGCATCAAGACGAACGGATACTGCTTACGCCCCTTCAGCCGCTGGCTGATGACGTAAGACGCCGTCGTCCACATTTGTGAAACCGGAACAGCCATCGAATGCTTGCCTCGTCACTTCAAAAATGAAGCCGTTTTCTACTCTGTACTTAGACTCTAATGGTACCGGATTCGATGCTTCCTGTGAACCTTAGACTCGCCTGAAGTGCTCAAATGTAAGGTCCTCGCACGTTTCTGCAAGTAGTTGAAGCGACTAAAGATCGGCATAAGTAGCGGGGTAGCCTTGTCGCGATTTTTCGTGTAAATTTTCTAGTTGAGATGAACAAAGCGAAATTCAACGTCGGCTTGGTGCAGATGTCGGTGAGTCGCAATCCCGCCGAGAACCTCGCCAAGGCTTCTGCTCGCATTGAAGAAGCCGCCAAGAACGGCGCCCAGGTGGTTTGCCTGCCGGAACTGTTTCAATCCCAATACTTTTGCCAGCGGGAAGATGTCGCCAATTTCGATTTGGCCGAGGCCGTTCCCGGACCGACCACCGAAGCGTTAGGCCGAATCGCGCAGAAAGCGAAAGTTGTGGTGGTCGCGCCGCTATTTGAACGCCGCGCCGCTGGCGTGTACCACAACACCGCGGCGATCATCGACGCCGACGGCAAGATCGCGGGAATCTACCGCAAGATGCATATTCCCGACGATCCCGCGTACTACGAAAAATTTTATTTCACCCCCGGCGACCTGGGCTTTCGTGCTTTCTCCACGGAAGCCGGAAAAATCGCAACTCTCATCTGTTGGGACCAATGGTATCCGGAGGGCGCCCGGCTCGCCGCCCTGCACGGCGCCGTGATCCTGTTTTATCCCACGGCCATTGGCTGGCATCCCAGTGAAAAAGCCGCAAACGGCGAAGCCCAGCGCGATTCCTGGCGCACCATTCAGCGTGGCCACGCCATCGCCAACGGCGTCTATGTCGCGGCCGTAAATCGTGTCGGGCACGAAACTCCCACGGAAGGCGGCGACGGATTGGAATTCTGGGGCACTTCGTTCCTCTGCGATCCGCAGGGTGTGGTGATCGCCGAAGCTTCCACCAATCGGGAAGAAATCCTTTACGGCGAAGTCGACCTCGCCCATCTCGAAGATGTCCGCCGCAACTGGCCCTTCCTTCGCGATCGCCGCATTGACGCCTATCACGGAATCGAGCAGCGGTTCCTCGACCAAAAACCTTGAAGCCTCGCCCGCCCGTAAAACCGCCGATCGAAAATGTGTGTCCCGCCGCCCTTGGCTTCTCCATGCCTGCCGAGTGGGAGAAGCACGAAGCCACCTGGATCGGCTGGCCGCACAACCCTACCGACTGGCCCGGTAAGCTCGAGCCCATCCAATGGGTCTACGGCGAGATTGTCCGCAAGATTTCGGCCGGTGAGCTCGTCCGCATTTTGGTGAATTCCAACGCACACGAAAAGCATGTTCGAGGGATTCTGAAACTCGTGGGCGTCGCCATGACGCGTGTGCAATTTTTTCGATTCCCCACCAATCGTGGATGGACGCGCGACTTTGGCCCAATATTCTTGCGTCGTGCTAAGCCTCGAAGGGAATTGGCCATCGCTCGTTTTCGCTTCAACGCCTGGGCTCGTTATCCCGATTGGCAGAAAGATGACGCGATTCCACCACAGGTCGCGCGCCAGCTGAAAATCAAACTAATTCCGGCGCGACTGGATGGTCGCGAAATCGTCCTCGAAGGCGGCAGTATCGATGTAAATGGCCGCGGAACTGTTTTAACCACCGAAGAGTGCCTGCTCGATCAAAAGCGCCAGGTCCGCAATCCCGGTTTGAGCCGCGCCGACACCGAAACCGCGCTCAGGGAAAATTTGGGAGTGACGAATGTCGTCTGGCTCGGCAAAGGAATCGCGGGCGACGATACTCACGGCCACGTCGACGATCTCTGCCGCTTTGTAAACCCTTCCAGCGTAGTTCTCGTTCGAGAAAAAAACCAGCGCGACCCCAACTATCGCCCGCTCGAAGAAAATTGGGAGCGCATCCGTGACGCGCGTCTCGAAACCGGCGAAAAGATCGAAGCTGTTGAACTTCCCATGCCCGCCCCGCTCCATTTTGATGGAGTCCGGCTACCTGCCAGCTACGCTAATTTCTATATCACCAACGCAGCTGTTCTCGTTCCCACCTTTAACGATCCCAACGATCGCGTCGCCCTGGGAATCCTCGCTGAACTTTTTCCGGAACGTCCGGTGATAGGAATTCACGCCGTCGATCTGGTCTGGGGATTTGGAACGCTTCACTGTCTGACGCAGCAGCAGCCCGCGCGGTAGCTCTTGTCGTCCCACCCCAGTCCTGCCCCTTCAAATCTGATTAGAATCTTCTAAGTCTGCTCCGCTTTCGCCACCTCCAAGCCCCGCAAAGTGCGATAGGAAACCAGATTGCACTGTCTGTACTCCGTTGCGGAGATCCCTAAGGCATCGCGCTCGCCGAATGAACACATCAAATCAAATAACCCGCGACCCGCGGAAGTGACCGATCCGATCGATTCGCGAGCCTCGCGTAAGACCGGGCCGTTAAACATTCTTGCCATTCACGAGATGCTCCCGCATCCAGATCGCCACGGAGCCGACCTCCAGTGGATGCAGATGCTGGGGGAATTGCGCGCGCAGGGCCACAGCATCACTCACATCGCGCGCAGCGCCGTGAACCGGGAACGATACGGCCCACCCCTGGAAGCTCTGGGAATCCGCGTCCTGACCCCGGATGCCGAACGCCTTCGTTTTCTAGGTTTCGAGTTCCCGGTCACGTGGTCGTTCGAGGAATTGCTGCGGGAAAATAAATTCGATCTGGCGATTCTGTTTCACTGGTTCTGGAACGGAATCTCCATCCCCGAACACTATCTGGAGGATATCCGGCGTCTCTCGCCCGACACCTTCATCGCGGTTCTGACCGACGACCAACAGGGCCAGCGCGAGATGCAGCAAGCGAATCTCTCGCACTATTGGGCCGATTACGAACGCTCGCACGACTTCGCCGCCCGCGAAATGGAAGTCTACCGTCGAGCGGACGTGTTACTTACGATTTCCGAGGACGACCGCCACGCTTTCCTCCGCACCGACTCTAGTCTCCGCACCGGACGAATGCCCATGATCGCGTCCACCGGCCCAGCGGGCCTGCCTTTTCACCAGCGTACGGATGTTCTTTTTCTCGCGAATTTTGATAATCCCGCAAACCGCGATGCCATCGATTGGATGCTTGCCGAAATCTGGCCACAAGTTCACCAGCTCATACCGAATGCCCAACTGGCTCTGGTTGGCAACAACCTCCCTCCAAAACTCGGGATAAATCTTCCCGGAGTTCGCCGCCTGGGCTACATCGCCAATCTGAGCGATGTTTTCTCCACTTGCCGCATCGCGGCATCGCCCGTTCGCTTCGGCACCGGAATCAAAACCAAAAATCTTCTCGCGCTGGCTCATGGCGTGCCCCTGGTAACCACGACCGTTGGCGCGGATGGCTTGAATCTTAGTGACGGTTCCACTGCGCTGATCGCCGATTCGCCACAGGAGTTTGCGAACTGCGTCGTCCGAGCCTATGACGACGAAAATCTGTGGAATGAACTGTCACGCGAAGGCCGCTGGCTCATCACTCACGATTTCAGCGCGGCGCGAATGCGCGAAGCAGTATGTTGCGTAGTTGAACAGGCGCGCGACCTACGCCCCAAATCTTTCAACCCGTCCTTCCAGTGGTCCTATCGCCTCATCGAAACGCATTTCCCCGAAGTATTGACCGCAGAACTCTCGACCAATCGGCCTGCTTTGCGTATTGCTCGATATTTGACTCTTGCCGAGCAGTTGCTCGCCGCAAAACGGCCGATGGAAGCGCTCGCCCAACTCCGTCATATTTTCAGCATGCTCAAAGGCAAGCTTCCTCGGCATGGGCCGTACTTGCGCGCCGTGGAACTGCTGGCCTGCGGCTATCGAGCAATAGGAGAAAGGGCAAAGGCTGCGGACTACGAGAGCCGGGCCCGACGGCATCTTTGGTCCGGAGTGAGTTCGAAACCTAACGTCCCCAAGCCGCATAGCGCGAAGCCAGGAAAAGCGCAGGAACGCCCTCCTTTTTTTTCTGTGATTATCCCCACCTACAACCGTCAAGCGACATTGCACGCGTGTCTTGACGCCTTGGAGCAGCAGACGCTTCCTGTAGAGGACTTTGAAGTCATCGTAGTCGACGACGGATCCACCGATTCCACGGAAGCATTCTGCAGGAGCCGCCAGTTTCCCTTCGCCTTTCGTTATCTGCGCCAACTCAATGCGGGCGCCGGTGCGGCGCGCCGCCGGGCCGTCCAACATGCCCGCGGAGATTTCCTGCTGCTCCTCAACGACGATTCCATTGCCGCTCCGGACTTGCTCGCCGTCCACCGGAATGCTCACCACAACTCTTCGCCAGATCGCGTCGCGATCTTGGGCGACTTCCGTTTTCCGCCGGAGGCGTCCGATCGCGCGCTCACCCGATTCCTAACGAGCAGCCCGTTTTTCTTTCCCCAAGCCACGCTTCGGTCCGGGCAATATTGGGAATACACCTATTTCGTAACTTGCAATTTGAGTGTCGCACGCCAAGCCGTCCTGGACGCGGGCTCCTTCGATCCCCAATTTCGAGTCGCTGAAGATTCGGATCTTGGGCTGCGCCTCAGCCGCATCGGTTTTGGTATCAATTACCTTCCCGAAGCCGCGGCAATCCATCAGCACTTGCCTTTTACGGTATCAGACCTCATTCACCGCGCGGAAATTTACGGCCGAACCCAGCTCCTGCTCCTCCGCAAACATCCCGCACTCCTCGGCGATGGCGGATCGCTTTTCGGAATGTTGGACGAGGCTTCCGCGGCGAATTGGCGCGCCCTGATCGATTCTCGCAGCAATGAAATCGAGGCCACAGTTAAGCAGCTCGAAAGAATCGACTCCCTCGATTTTGCGCCTTTTTTCACCATGATGACCGGCGAGCGAACCGCCGCAGAAGAGATTACGAAGCTTTTTCGCCGCGCAGTCCCCGATGTCTACTGGTATTACTTTTTTTCCAGCTTGCTCGGAGCCTGGAATCGGGAATCCGTTCATCCTTCAATGCGGGCGCTCCAATTGGCCGTCGATCCCGAGGATGCGTATATCTAAATGCCCGCCTAAATTCGCCCACGCCCTAAAAGCTCGCGCAAGATTTCGCGGAAGTATGCGAGACTTCGCAGCGTGAGCAACTGGGCCGCAGACCCCGACGCGTGGCGTGACTGGCCCATCGCCCGTCTGGAAAGCGAATATTCGCCAAGCAGTTGCGTGCCATCCATCGATCCTTTTCTCGAGGCTTACACCCAAGGCAGCGCCGAGGCGCTGGCCAATCTTTCATCCCGCCGGAATTTGCCCTGGGGCGACGGTGCTGACGAAGTCTTCGATTTTTTCCCTGCAGCATCGCCAGATTCTCCGCTGCTGGTTTTCTTCCATGGGGGCTACTGGCAGGAGCATTCCAAAGATGACGTTTTATTCGTGGCGTCGAAGTGCGTCCCTCGCGGGATCGCCTATGCCTCGGTGAATTACACTCTGGCTCCTCAGGCTACGGTCAGCACCATCGTCGAGCAATGCCGCCGCGCAGTTGTCTCGATTAGCCGTCAGGCCTCCGGACTCGGTTTCAATCGTCGCCGCCTTTTCATCGCGGGCAGCTCTGCCGGCGCGCATCTCGCATCCATGCTTCTCGTCGACGAATGGCAACCCGACCGGCGATTGTCCGAGAATTGTGTAGCCGGGGCCGTTCTGCTCAGTGGTGTTTATGATCTTCAGCCACTCGTACCCACCTATATCAATCAAGCGCTCAAAATGACGGTTGGCGACGCGATCGGTCTCAGTCCCCTAAGACATCCACTCGCGCCGCCCGTGCCAGTGATCGTGGCTTGGGGCGAGAACGAGCCGGACGAATTCAAGCGCCAGAGTCAGGCGTTCGCCAGCGTCCTACGGAAGTCTGCGTTTCCAGTGAAAACGTTAGAGGCCCGCGGAGCAAATCATTTCGACATCGTCTTTGAGATTGCCGATCCCGAAACCGCGCTGGGGAGATTGACGCTGGACCTGATGGCTGCGGAAGAAACGCTGCGCTGATCGACCACCTCGATCTGCCACGTGAAATTACCACTGCCCGCGCGAGAGCTACGAATGGATAGCCTTGAAAAACTCTTCCACAAAAATGTGCGCGTCCATGAATGAGTTATAAAGCGGCACCGGCGCGACCCGCATAATATCGGGCTCTCGCCAATCACAAATGATTCCGGCTTCGGCCAGCTGATCGCACACTCTCCGTCCATTCGCGCTGATTCTCAGGGAAAGCTGCGCCCCGCGCTGTGCCGGGTCGCTCGAAGTGACCAGCTGAAAGCGCTTCGACCCTTTCTGTTTCAAGAGGTACTCCAAATATCCGGTCAGTCGCTCGCTTTTTGTCCGCAACCTCTCCATGCCCGCTTCGTCGAAAATGTCCATCGACGCGCGTAATGCCGCGAGCGCCAGGATCGAGGGATTGCTGAGCTGCCAGCCTTCCGCGCTGGCGATCGCCTGAAATTCCGGTCCCATGCGAAACCGCGATTCCTTGTCGTGGCCCCACCATCCCGCGAAACGCGTCAGGCCGGTATTGCGCGCGTGCCGTTCGTCCACGAAGCATCCGGCAATGCCTCCCGGGCCGCTGTTCAGGTATTTGTAGCTGCACCATGCCGCGAAGTCGGCGTCCCATTCGTGCAGCTTCAGCGGCAAATTTCCTGCCGCATGCGCCATGTCAAATCCGACCACGCATCCCTTGGTGTGTCCAGCTTTCGTAATCCGTGCACAATCAAACGCCTGCCCGCTGTAATAATTTACACCGGCGAAGAGAATCAACGCGATCTGTTGGCCTTGCGCCTCAATCAACTCTTCGATATCTTCGGTCCGCAGATTTGTCTCGCCGGAGCGTGGACCAATTTCGATCAGCGCATCGGCTGGTTCGTAACCGTGAAAACGAAGTTGGGATGCGACCGCATAGCGATCGGACGGAAACGCGTTGGCTTCGATCAGGATTTTATGGCGCGCCGCGGATGGGCGATAGAAAGTCGCCATCAAGAGATGAAGATTTACGGTGAGCGAATTCATCACCACCACTTCGTCCGGCTTCGCTCCAACTAACCGCGCCGTCGAAGCCGTCAGCATTTCGTGATACGGCATCCACGGATTCTGGGCCTGGAAATGGCCCTCCACCCCCAGCTGCTCCCAATCTTTCATTTCCTGTTCGATATAGGCTCGAGCGCTTTTCGGCTGTAAACCGAGCGAGTGACCGCAGAGATAAACGGCGTCGCCGCCATCGCGTTTCTTGGGAATATGAAAACGATCGCGATACGATGCCAGCGGATCGGTGGCCGTCAATTGCGCCGCAAATTGCTTGCCGGCTTCAAATTTCTCGGTCGCCACTTAGGCCGTCTCCAAAGGCGTCAGCTCGCGCTGAACCAGCGCATCGGCCTTCGACCAGTCGATTTCCGCCACGCTCTGAATTGAACCGCAAATCTCAGTCAGCATGCGATCCTGTATTTCGCCGCGGGAACGGGCCAGCGTGTAGGGCACCCGATGAAACGTAACCATCGCGTACCGCGGGACAAAGAGTTTTGGATACCGGGCTTCCAGCGCCAGCTCCACTTTCTTTTTGAACAGGAATCGCGGATCGCCAACCTTATCGCGCATCTCGATAAAATTCTCGTTCGCCAGATCGGCAATCGCATCGGTATTCGCCCTGCGCGCCTCCTCGAATTCCCGGAACAATCGCGGCCAATCCGGGCCGATCTTGTCCAGCAGGTCGAGAAAGCATGTGCAATCCTCGAACGCGCAATTCATTCCCTGGCCGAAAAACGGCACGATCGCATGTGCCGCGTCCCCCAGCAGCAGCGTTTTTCCATGGGCGCTCCACGGCGAGCATTTAACCGTAACCATCGATCCCGTCGGATTGTCGAAGAATTGTTTCGCCATCTGCGGCATCAGCGGAACCACATCGGCAAACCGCTTCACAAATAAATCGCTCAGGCTAGCCTCGGAGTCGATCTGCCTGAAGCTGGGGTCACCTTCGAACGGCAGGAACAAGATGCAGGCAAATGTGCCATCAATATTCGGCAGCGCGATCAGCATGTACGATCCACGCGGCCAAATATGCAGAGCGTTGGGATCCATCCGGTGCGACCCGTCCGGATTGGCGAGGATGGTCAACTCTTTGTAACCGTAATCGAGGTATTGCTGTGAGAAATTAAACCGTCCGAGCTTCAGCATTTCGAGTCGAATGGCCGACGCCGATCCGTCGGTGCCAATCACTACCGGCGATTCAATCACCGTTTCTTTTCCAGAAATCTCGTCGCGCAAACGAAGCCCAGCGGTTTTCAGGTCGATCCCGTTGCAGCGCTCATTGAAATGAAACCGCACGCCCCGCGCTTCCGCCGCGTTCACCAGCGCTACGTTCAGGTCGGCTCGAGATATGGAATTAATGACCTCGTTCTCATTTTTCCCATAGGGCTGGAAGGTAAGCTCGCCCTCTACCGAATGCATCATGCGCCCTTTCATCGGCACTATGATGCGCCGCATCTCTTCCCACAATCCGGCTTCGCGCAGCGCGTGAATTCCGCGCGTCGAAATGGCCAGGTTGATCGAACGTCCCGAGCCGGCTTCACCGTTGCGCATATCGGGGCGACGTTCGTAGATGTCCACTCCGAACCCCCGCTCGGCGAGAGAAAGTGCCAGAAGCGGCCCGGTAAGCCCAGCCCCCACCAGCGCGATTGATTTAGAGGAATTGTTCATTACCGAAGTGACCGTGGCTCATCGGCTGGCCGTCGCTAGCTATTCTTGCAGGTACGTCCGCGCTTCCCACAGTTCCGGAAAAAACTTCTTCTCCAGTGTCAGCTTCAGATAGGACGATCCAGCGCTGCCACCCGTGCCGGACCTGAAGCCGATGGTGCGCTCCACCATTTGGATATGCCGCAGCCGCCAGCTCACCACCAGTTCGTCGAATTCCGTCAGGCGCTCGCAGACATCGATCCAGTCGCGATAGTTCTTTTCGTCGTTGTACAGCGCGTGAATCGCCTTCGCCCGGGATTCAAAGATTTCTCGGTCGTCTTGATCCCCTTGGGGAGCAGGCAAGAGTTTCAATGCCTGCAGAGCCGAAAAAAATACATCGCGCAAGGACGGTTCGTGAAGTCTCCGGTTCAGAATCTTGTGGGTCTCCGGCGTCAGCTCGTGATAGCGCAGCATCTTTTCGTCTTTAAGCCCGCACAGAAATTCAATTTCGCGAAATTGCTCGGACTGAAACCCACTGGCCGGCGCCAGTTTTTGGCGAAACGCCAAAAAGTGTGTTGGCAGCATCGTTTCGAGAATGGTGAACTGTTCGACCAGTACGCGCATGATTTCCGTGCACCGCCGCAGCAGGCGGGCTGCTTCATAAACGCCATCCCGCGATGCCGGATGGGCCGCCGCGGCACTCAGATTGGCCACCACGGCGTCGAGGTCATGCAGCAACTCCTTAAACCACAGCTCGTACGTCTGGTGCACCACGATAAACAGCAATTCGTCATGATGTTCCGGCGAGGATTCGGGCGCCTGCAGCTTTAACAGCTCCGGAACCTTCAGGTAAGAGCTGTAAGTTAGCTTTTTCGCCACGCCAACCGTACTCGATGAGGCCATGTCGGATGCCGAAGGCGTGCGTCCGGCCGGGCATCCTGAAGTAGCAGCCAGCTCCGGTGCCGCCGTAGCCAGCCTGATGTTTTCTGAGCCTGGCTTCGCGTCCGATTTCTTCGGCGATGCACTGGCCAGCCATTTCGAAGCGTTGTCCACCAGCAGACTCTGTTTAGCTGCAGGGGGCAACGAACTTTCACGAATCAGCGAACCGACCCGCTGCTCGCCCAATGGAAATGGGTAGTCCGAACCAAGCATTACGCGGTCGGCGCCCATTTTCTCCACCAGAAATTTCAGGGTGTCCTCGTCGAAAACCGCCGAATCCACAAAAAACCGATCAAGATAATGGCTCGGCGGAAATTCCGAAGTGCCGCGAGCCACTGGATGATGGTGCCAGGCATTTTCCATGCGCCCGAGTAAAAACGCGAAGCTCCCGCCGCCATGCGCAAAGCAGATCCGCAAATCGGCCGGCAGTCGGTCGAACGCCCCACTCACAATCAACGAGACAATTGCCAGTTGCGTCTCGGCCGGCATCGCCACGGTCCAGGGCATCATGTATTTGGGCATTCGCGGTGCGCCCAGCATATCCCAGGGATGCACCAGCACCGCCGCGCCTTCCGCAGCGCAATGGCGCAGAAAATTCAGAATTCCCGGATCGTCCAGATTTTTATCGCCAACGTGATTACCGATTTGCACTCCAACATGTCCGGCGCGCATGCACCGGCTCAATTCCGCGCAAGATACATCGATGTCCTGCAGCGGGACCTGGCAAAGAGCCTTCAGTTTCCCTTTTCCTTGTCCGCATAGTTCCAGTGCGGCATCATTGAACATTCGCGCGCACTCGAGTGCTTGTTTCGGGTCGCGGCCGTAAGCGAACAGCACCGGCGTGGCCGAAATAATCTGCAAGTCGATTCCATCCCGCTCCATATCTTCCAGCCGAACATTTACGTCCCAGCACGCCGAAGTGATGTGACGAAATTCGCGGTCGCCCAGCATGACGATCGCTTTGCCCGGTGCGGTGTGTTTGATCCACGGCCAATCGGGCGTGCCAAACTTCGCCGCCAGATCCGGCCAGGATTTCGGGAAGAAATGGTTGTGGATGTCGATGGCTCGCATGGCTTCCGGCACTACTGACGTCGGGGCAGGCTTACCTGGATGAACTGTTCCGCAATTGGGGCAGACTCGTAATTTCTCGTCGGCATGAAATTTCTCGAAAAGCGGCGGCAAATCCTGAACGATGCTCTTCAGCTGCACTTCCGCGCGATGCACCAGATGATGGCATTTTTCGCAATACCATTCGAACCCGTCCTTTTCTCCGTTCGCGCGCGGCATTTCCACCACCAGCCCGATCGTTCCATGGGCGTGCCGCTGCGGCGAATGGCGCATATGCTTGGGCAACAAGAAAATCTCGCCTTCCTTGATCGGAATCTCGATCGGAGGCTTGCCCGGCGTTTCCATCACGCGAATAAAAATATCTCCCTTGAGCTGGTAGAAAAATTCCTCAGCCGGATCGTCATGATAGTCCACGCGCTGATTCGGGCCGCCGACCACGGTCACGATCATGTCGCCATCGTCCCAGACCTGCGCGTTTCCCACTGGCGGCTTCAATTTGTCGCGGTTCGCCTCAATCCAACCCTGAAAATTGAAAGCCTTAAGCGATTTTATCGATGGCACAGCAGCTCCTTTACAGTTTGGCGGCGGGCTTGTAGGCAATCGCTTTCATTTCGATCAACAAATGAGGATGCGGCAACTGGTGCACCGCCACGGTCGTTCTCGCCGGCCCCTCTTCATCGAAAAATTCTGCATACACCTGATTGTATCCGGCGAAATCGTCCATGTTCACCAGATAGGTGCAAATCTCGACCACGTCTCGTAAATCGGCGTGCATGCTGGCCAAGATCGCTCGGATATTTTCAATTACCGCGCGAGTCTGCACCCGAATATCGAGCTGTACGTTGCCCAGTCCATCGGGTTCCGCGCCCGCAAACGAATTATCCGCGCGTCGCGAACTGGTTCCAGAAACAAACAAGTAATCGCCCGCGCGCTTGATATGCGGGAACCGGCCCCGCGGATACGCGCTTCCGGCGACGATTTTGCTTTCGGTGGTCATTTCGATACTCACAACTTAACGCAGATGTTGTTCAGTTCGGAATAAAAATTCAGCGAATGCGTGCCACCTTCGCGGCCGATCCCGGATAGGCCCATGCCCCCGAACGGAGTCCGCAGGTCGCGGAGAAACCAGCAATTGACCCAGGTAATTCCCGCTCGCAACTGCTCCGCCACTCGATGGCCGCGCTTGAGCTGCGTGGTCCACACCGACGCCGCCAGTCCGTACTTCGTATCATTCGCTTTCGCGATCGCTTCTTCTTCCGTATCGAATGGGGCTATATGGCAAACCGGCCCAAAAATTTCCTCTTTCACGCATCGCGCCGACTCGGGAAGCCCGGTTAAAATCGTCGGTTCCACATAAAAACCATCGTCGCGCGCGTCGCCGAAATGCGGAGCACCGCCGCCCGTGACGATCTGTCGCACCCTCTTTTCGCGCCAGCTGGTAATATCCGAGAACTTTCTCTCGATGATTCTTGGAAATCAGCGGCCCAGTGGTCGTCGCCTCTTCCGTCGGCCATCCCAAACGCAGGCCTTCCGCCTTCTTTTTGAGCGCGGCCACGAAACGTTCGAACAATGGACGCTCGACGTAGATTCGTTCGGCGCACAAACAAACCTGGCCGGTGTTCATGAAAACCGCATCCGTCAAACCGGCGATCGTTTCCTCAAAATCGCAGTCGGCGAAAACGATCGCCGCATTCTTCCCGCCCAGCTCAAATGAGACCGGTTTCACGTTGGCCGCAACCGTGCGCATAATTGCCGCTCCGGTGCTCGATTCACCCGTGAACGTGTACCCATCCACGCCGGCGTGTGAAGTCAGAAACTCACCGGCTGAGTTCGGCCCAAATCCGTGAACCAGATTAAACACGCCGCGCGGAACGCCTGCTTCGTGCATCACCTCCGCCAGCAGCGTTGCGCTGGCCGGTGTTTCTTCCGAAGGTTTGACCACCACACAATTCCCACAAGCCAACGCCGGAGCGACCTTCCAGGTGAGCAGTAAAAGCGGCAAATTCCAAGGCGTGATGATTCCGACCACGCCCAAGCGGTTTTCGTACCGCGTAGTTGAGCGCAGCCGAACCATCGGGCATCTCCGTTCGATAGGACTCCAAAGGTGCGGTCTTAATCAAGTCTGCGAATGCTCGAAAATTCGATGCACCACGGGGAATATCAATCTTGGACGCGAGCGACACCGGCTTCCCGGTATCCGCCACTTCCGCCGCAACAAACTCCTGAAACCTGGCTCTCGATTCCATCCGCAATTTTATGCAGTATCGCCGCGCGCTTCGGAATCGAGAGCTTCCCCAATCACCCTGCAAAGCCGACGTCGCCGCGCCCACGGCTTCGCCCACCTGACTGCGATCGGCTTCCGATACCTGCGCGACAACCGAGCCGTCTGCGGGATTGATGTCCGGAAATTCGCGAGAGCCGCGCACGAAGCGGCCATCAATATAGTTTTGGAATATTTTCATCGGTCCGCTAACGAACCCGGCATGCGTCGAGCTACTGAATACGATACCAAAATCGAAGCCGTTTTGCGGTGGGACGTACAGTCAGCCCTGCGCTCAGTGCGACCGGACCCGGCGCCAAGCCGCTATTGCGCAGGTGGGGGATTCGAAGGTTGCTGCGCGGCCACATCTTTCTGCGAGGGCAATTGCGATGCCTCCCAGCCGCCGCCGAGCGCCTCGACCAGTTGGACGCTCGAAGTCATTTGCTGGATCCGCAAGTTCACCGCGGTCTGCTTATTGCTCAATAGCGATGTCTGCGCAGTCAGTACGTTCAAATAAGGATCGATCCCGAGCTTGTAACGGTCCGTCGCAACTTTCAACGTACGCTCCGCGGAAATCACCGCGGCATCCTGTTGCTGAATTTCGATGGAAAGTATTCGCAGCGCCGCCAAATTATCCTCAACTTGCTGGAACGCGGTCAGCACCGTCTCGCGATAATTCGCGACGGTCTCATCGTACTGCGCGCGGAACTGCAGAACCGTCGCATGCCGCAATCCGCCATCGTAGATCGTCTCCGATAGCGCCGGTCCCACCGAAAAAAAACGGCTGGGCCAGGTGAACCAGCTCGTAAAAGAGTGTGACTCCAGGCCCGCCGCCGCGCTCAAGGTCAGCGTCGGGTAGTAGGCCGAAACCGCCACGCCAATTTGCGCGTTGGCCTGCTCCATCAACCGTTCATTCGCGGCGATATCCGGCCGGCGCTCCAGAAGTTGCGAAGGCACGCCAAAAGGAATGGCCACCGGAGTTGATTTCAAAGGTTCGGCCGGGATCGAAAAAGAGGACGCGGGTTGACCCACCAGCATGGCGATGGCGTGTTCGAACTGCGCCCGCATGATGCCCAGGTTCGTATCCTGCGCCTGCGTTGATTCCAACTGAGTCTCGGCCTGCGCCACCGACTCGTCGGAATCGATTCCCGTGTCGTACAAGGCTTTGGTCAGGTTGAGCGATTCCTGAAACGCAATAACCGTGGAGTCGAGCAGTTGTTTCAAATCGTCCTGCCCGCGCAGCTGGAAATAATCCACGGCCACTTCGGCGTGAGCGGTGAGCCGGACATTTTCAAGGTCTGCTTCACTGGCCTGTGCGGCGGCGGCCTGCGCGCGCACCGTATTTCGCACCCGGCCCCACAAATCCGGAACCCAGGTGGCGTCAAACGGAAAATCGAAAAGCGTCGAAGTTCCAGCACCGGTCGCCGACGAGGACAGACCGGATGCGGCAGGTTGGCGGCTCGTGGCGATCTGCGGGCCCACCGTAACCGTCGGGTAATATTGCGCTCGCGCCTGTTTCACCAAAGCTCGGGCCGCAAAATAACTCGCCGTCGCCGCCTTGATGTTTTGATTCGAAATGTTGACCTGATCTTCGAGCGCGTTAAGCTCTGGATCGTTAAATAGTTCCCACCATTTGCCGTGCAGCGCGGCGTCTTGCGGTTGCGCCACCTTCCAGCCATCCGTCTTGCTGAAATCCGCCGGGGTGAGTTCTTTGTAGGCTTGCGGAGCCTGCGCAACGGGCTTCTGATATTTTGGCCCGACCGTGCATCCACCGAAAAACAGAGCGGCGACCAGCGTTACCGTAACCAAGCGATATTTTGGCGAAGTATAAATGTCCAGGCTCCGATCTTTCGAATTATGAGCAACCCTGTCAGTCAATCTTTTCAATGAACGCTCATCCCAGATTCGCCTCAGGTGTCGAGGCGTAAGATTTAGAATGTCGGCTCGCCCATCGCAAACGCAGGCGGTCGAGATACAAATAAACCACCGGCGTCGTGTACAGCGTCAGCATCTGGCTGACGATCAACCCGCCAATAATCGTCACGCCCAGCGGCCGCCTCAGCTCGGAACCCGTTCCAGTTCCTAACGCCAAAGGAAGTGCGCCAAAGAGCGCCGCCATGGTGGTCATCAGAATCGGCCGGAAGCGCAGAATGCACGCCTGAAAAATCGCTTCCTCCGACGTTTTGTGGTCCAGTCTTTCCGCCGCCAATGCAAAATCGATCATCAGGATCGCGTTCTTCTTCACGATGCCAATCAGCAAAATCACTCCGATCAGCGCGATCACGCTCAGGTCGATGTGGAATATCAACAACGCGAGCATGGCGCCAACGCCAGCCGATGGCAGCGTCGACAAAATCGTGATGGGATGGATGAAACTTTCGTACAACATGCCCAGCACGATGTAAATGGCCAGTAACGCGGTAAGAATTAGGTAAGGCTCGCTGGAGAGCGATGATTGAAAGGCTTGCAACGTTCCCGAAAACATTCCGTGAATCGATGCCGGCATGCCCATCGAGGTTTCCATCTGGCCGATGGCCGCTGCTGCGTCGCTCAGCGCCACTCCTTGCGTCAGATTGAAAGAAATCGTCACGGATGGAAACTGGCTTTGATGGTTCACCGAAAGCGGAGCAGTTTGCGGCGCATAGTGCGTGATCGCGCTCAGTGGAACTTCTTTGCCAACCGATGGACGAACATAAATATCGCTGAGGGAGGACGGGTTTTGCCAGAACTGCGGCGCCACTTCCATCACCACGTGATACTGGTTCAACGCCGTGTACATCGTCGAAACCTGCGCCTGGCCGAAGGCTTCGTACAGCGTGTTATCGATCATTTGCGGCGTGATACCCAGCCGTGACGCCGTGTCTCGGTCGTAGACCAGTGACGCTTGCAGCCCGCTATTCTGTTGATCGGAATTCACGTCGGTCAGCATGTGTTGCTTCTTCATCTGACTCAGCAGAATCGGCCCCCATTTCACTAGGTCGTCCAGCGTGTCGCTTTGAATCGTATATTGATATTGCGCATTACTCTGCCGGCCGCCGATGCGCAGATCTTGTCCGGCTTGCAGGAAGACGGTGGCGCCCGGGATGGAAATCAACTGTGGACGCAGGCGATCCACCACTTGGCTAGCGCTGATTTTGCGCTCGTTGAGGGGCTTCAGCGATAGGTAAATGAATCCGGTATTCACCGCACCCCCGCCGCCGGTGAACGCGCCTACGTGCAGCACTGCCGGATCGGTTTTTATCTTCTGCACGAATCGCAGCGTCAGGTCCTGCATTGCCTGAAAAGAAATGTCCTGCGCTCCCTGAATGCCGCCAAAAACACTGCCGTTGTCTTGTTGTGGGAAAAATCCTTTAGGCACGATCATGAACAGGAAGATGTTCACGCGCAATGGTGATGAGCAGCACCGTCAGCGTGATCGCGGGATGTTCCAGCACCCTCGTTAGCGTGCGTTCATAGAATGATAACAACGCCTCGAAAAATTTCTCGCTTAGGTTATAGAGCCGGCCGTGAGTCTCGCCCTCGTGATTCTTCAGAAGCCTCGAGCACATCATCGGAGTGGTCGTCAACGAAATGGCCAGTGAAACCAGGATGGCCACCGACAGCGTCACCGCGAACTCGCGGAACAGCCGCCCCACGATTCCGCCCATTAACAGAATGGGAATAAATACCGCCACCAGCGAAATGCTGATCGAAAGCACGGTGAAACCTATTTCTGACGCGCCTTTCAGCGACGCCTGCATCGGGCTCATGCCCTGTTCCAGATAGCGCGACACGTTCTCAATCACTACGATCGCGTCGTCCACCACGAACCCCGTGGCCACCGTCAGCGCCATCAGCGAGAGGTTGTCGATGCTGTAGCCGAACAAATACATCGCGCCAAATGTTCCGATCAGCGAGACCGGCACGGCGACGCCAGGAATCAGCGTGGCCCGCACGTTCCGCAGAAAAACAAAAACCACCAAAATTACCAGTACGACCGAAATCATGAGCGTCCGCTCCACGTCTTTCACCGACGCTCGGATGGTGGACGTGCGATCCAGCACCACCGTGAAATCCATTCCGGCGGGCACCGAAGCTTCCAATACCGGGATAGTGGCGATGATGCGATCGACCGTATCGATGATGTTCGCGCCCGGCTGCCGGAAAACGATCAAGATCACGCACGGCTTCCCGTCTAGAAATCCCGCGGCCCGAATGTTTTCCACCGAGTCCGTTACATTCGCAATATCGGACAATTTTATCGCAGCGCCGTTGTGATAGCCGACGATCAGCGGCTTGTAGTAATCCGCCTTCATTAACTGATCGTTCGCCACGATGTCCTGGGTCGTGTGCCCATTCGTGATCTGGCCTTTCGCCAGATTCGCGTTCTGGGTGCTCAACATCGCGTTTACGTCTTGCAAGCCCAGACCAAAATTATTCAGTTGCGTAGGGTTCAAATCCACCCGAACCCCCGGCAACGAACTTCCTCCGACCGAAACTTGCCCCACTCCTTCCACTTGCGAGAGGCTCTGCTGCACAATGGTCGAAGCCGCGTCATACATCGGGCCGCGGTCGTAGACCTTCGAGGTCATCCCCAGAATTAAGATCGGCGAATCCGCGGGATTCACTTTGCGGTACGTGGGATTGGCCGGCAGGTTCGCCGGCAGATAACTGCGCGCCGCGTTGATGGCCGCTTCCACGTCTCGCGCGGCGCCGTCAATGTTTCGGTTCAAATCGAATTGCAGCGTAATGCTCGTCGTGCCCAGAAAGCTCGATGACGTCATCTCGGTCACGCCGGCGATTCTGCCGAATTGCCGTTCGAGCGGCGTGGCGACCGACGAAGCCATGATCTCCGGAGCGGCTCCCGGCAAGCTCGCGGCCACCGACACGGTGGGGAAGTCCACCTGCGGCAGCGACGACACCGGAAGCACGCGGAACGCAACCGCACCCGCCAGCGCAATAGCGATGGTCAGCAGCGTGGTGGCCACTGGTCGATGTATGAATGGCGCGGAGATATTCATCGTTAGTCCGCCGGAACAGATTCAGGACTGGTGTTATCGCCGGCGCGATATGCCGCGAATCTTTTCGCCAGATTATCGAAGAAAATATAAATGACCGGCGTGGTGTAAAGCGTCAGCACCTGGCTCAGCAGCAAGCCGCCGACCATCGCGATCCCCAGCGGCCGCCGCAATTCCGATCCGATCCCGTTGCCCAGCGCCAGCGGCAAACCGCCCAGTAGCGCCGCCATGGTGGTCATCATGATTGGCCGGAAACGCAGCAGGCACGCCTCATAGATTGCGTCTTCCGAACTTTTTCCGTGCTTGCGCTCCGCTTCCAGCGCGAAGTCGATCATCATGATTCCGTTTTTCTTCACGATGCCGATCAGCAAAATGATGCCAATCAACGCAACCACGCTCAATTCTTGCCCGCAAATGATCAGCGCCAGAATCGCGCCCACGCCCGCCGAAGGCAGCGTCGACAAAATCGTGATCGGATGGATGTAACTCTCGTACAAAACTCCCAGCACGATGTACACGGTGATCAGCGCGGCAAGAATCAGAATCGGTTCGTTGCTCAGCGAAATTTGAAAAGACGCCGCGGTCCCCTGAAATGCAGCCTGCACGCTGAGCGGCATCTGCAAGTCTTTCTGCGCTGCATTGATGGCCTGGGTGGCTTCGCCCAGCGATGCGCCGGGCGCCAGATTGAACGAAATCGTGACCACCGGGAACTGCCCTTGATGGTTTACCGACAACGGAGCGCTTCGCGACTCAAAATGCGTAAACGCACTCAACGGAACTGCCGCACCATTGGGCGTGGTCACCGCGGTGGGATTTGCCGAGCCTGAGCTGCCCGTACTTTTACCCGCCGACGGACTCGGCGACCCCCCGGAATTTCCCGATGCCGTGGACGAAGTGATGACGTTATTCCCAGAGCTCGACGAAGTCGTCAAAGACGTCGAGGCCAGTGCCGAGCGCACATAGATATCGTGTAACTTCGAAGGGTGCTGCTGGAACTCTGGCATCGTCTCCAGAATCACGTGGTATTGATTCAACTGCGTGTACAGCGTCGAAATTTGCCGCTGCCCAAAGCCGTCGTAAAGCGTCTGATCGATGCTCGTCGGCGTTATGCCCATGCGCGACGCGGTCACGCGGTCGATCACCAGCGCCGCCGAAAGACCGCTGGTCTGCTGGTCCGTCGCCACATCCTGAATCTGCGGCAACTGCCTCAACTTATCCATCAACCGTCGCGGTCCACAGATTCAACTCATTCCCATCCGGATCTTCCAGCGTGTATTGATATTGCGTGCGGCTCACCCGGTCTTCCACGGTCAAATCTTGAACCGGCTGCATGTACAGCGTGATCCCTTCCACTTTCGACAGTTCCGATTGCAGACGGCGAATCACCGCGGAGGCGCTGATCCCGCGATCTTCCAGCGGCTTTAGGTTGATGAGAATCCGGCCGCTATTCAGCGTCGTGTTGGTCCCGTCGATTCCGATAAAGGACGACAGGCTCTCGACCGCCGGATCCTTCAGAATCGCCGCACTGAGCTGCTGCTGCCGCTGCGCCATGGCATCGAACGAAATGTCTTCCGACGCCTCGGAAATCCCCTGAATGATTCCGGTGTCTTGCACCGGGAAAAAGCCCTTGGGCACGATCACGTAGAGAAATATCGTCAGCAGCAGCGTGGCGACCGCGACGATCAGCGTCATCGTCTGGTGCTGCAGTACCCACTTCAAAGTCCGGCCGTAAAATCCAATCACCGCTTCAAAGCCGCGCTCCGACAATTTATAAAACCGCCCGTTTTGCGCTTCCGGATCGTGTTTCAACAATTTGGCGCACATCATCGGCGTCAGCGTCAGCGAAACCACCGCCGATACCAGAATCGTCACGCTCAAGGTGATCGCGAACTCGCGGAAAAGTCGGCCGACGATGTCGCCCATGAAAAGCAACGGGATCAACACGGCGATCAGCGAAATCGTCAGCGAAACGATGGTGAATCCGATCTGCTGCGAGCCGTTCAACGCCGCTTCCAGCGGCCGCTCGCCTTCCTCGATGTACCGCACGATGTTCTCGATCATCACGATCGCGTCGTCCACCACGAATCCGGTGGAAATCGTCAACGCCATCAACGTCAGATTGTTCAGGCTGTACCCCGCCAGGTACATCACTCCAAACGTGCCCACCAGCGACAGCGGCACCGCGACGCTGGGAATGATCGTGGCGCGAATGTTGCGCAGGAAAAGAAAAATAACCATGACCACCAGCGCCACGGTCAGCATCAGTTCGAATTCGACGTCCTTCACCGAGGCGCGGATCGTGATAGTGCGGTCCGTCAGAACCGTCACGTTAACCGCCGCTGGCAAGCTGCTCTGCAGCAGCGGCAGCAGCGTCTTAATCCGGTCGACCACCTGAATAATATTGGCGCCGGGCTGCCGCTGAATGTTGACGATCACCGCCGGCGTCAGATTCATCCACGCGGCTTGTTTGATGTTCTCCACGTCGTCAATTACATTCGCCACCTCGGAGAGCACCACCGGCGAGCCGTTGTGATACGCGACCACTACCTTCTGGAAATCCTTGCTGGTCAGCAATTGATCGTTCGCGTCAATCTGATAATCCTGCTGCGGCCCGTCGAAATTTCCTTTCGCCGAATTCAGGCTGGTCTGTTGCAGCGCCGTCCGCACGTCTTCCAGGTTGATTCCGTAGGACGAAAGCGCGGTCGGATTCACCTGCACCCGGATCGCCGGCTTTTGTCCTCCGCTGATGCTGACCAATCCGATGCCCGGCAATTGCGAAATTTTTTGCGCCAGCCGCGTGTCCGCCAGATCCTCCACCTGCGACAACGGAATCGTTTTGGAAGTCAGCGCCAGCGTCAAAATTGGCGTGTCGGCGGGATTGGTCTTGCTGTAGATCGGCGGCGTGGGCAAATCCGCCGGCAAATACGACTGCGAAGCGTTGATCGCGGCCTGCACTTCCTGCTCCGCCACGTCGATATTCAGTTGCAGTGAAAATTGCAGAACGATAACCGAACTGCCGTCTGAACTGGTGGACGTCATCTGGTTCAGCCCCGGCACCTGGCCAAACTGTCGTTCCAGCGGCGCAGTCACCGCCGACGCCATCACGTCCGGATTCGCGCCGGGATAAAACGTCACGACCTGAATCGTCGGGTAATCCACCTCGGGCAACGCCGAAATCGGCAACTGCGTGAAGCCCACGAATCCCGCCAGCAGAATCGCCGCCATCAACAGCGACGTGGCGACCGGCCGCAGAATAAATGCGCGGGACGGATTCACTGTCGCGCCGCTCCGGTCGTGCTCCCGCCGGAATTTGATCCGCCGCCGCTGTCCGAAGCGCCCGTTCGCGCCCGCCCCGCCTGATTTTGCCGCGCGCCGGAATCCGAGCCATCTCCATTTCTTACGGTGACTTTCACCCCATCTTGCAGCTTGTCGAACCCGGTCATCGCCAGCACATCGCCAGGCTGAATTCCTTGCACCGCGGACGTGTTGCCATCGGTGGTGCCCACTGTCACGTTCTGCACCGCGGCCGTCTGATCGGACTTAATCAGATACACGAACGCGTTCTGCGCATTCCGCTGAATCGCCGCCGCCGGCACCAGCGTGGCGTCCTGCTGCGTGTCCACCAGCAGCCGCGCGTTCACGAATTGATTCGGAAATAGCGTGACATCGCCGTTCTGGAAAATAGCCTTCAGCTTCACCGTGCCCGTCGACGTATCAATCTGATTGTCCAGCGTCAACAACGACCCCGACGCCAGCTTGGTCAATTGGTCGCGATCCAAAGCATCCACCGACATCTTGTGTCCCGCGCGCATTTGCTTTTGTATTTGCGGCAAATAATCTTCCGCCACGCTGAAAATCACCGTGATCGGCTGCAATTGCGTCACCACCACCAGGGGAGTCGTGCTGCCGGAGGTAACAATGTTGCCGGGATCCAATAGCCGAAGGCCCACCCGGCCCTCAATCGGCGCGCGAATCGTCGTGTAATCCACGTTTGTCGTCGCCGCCGCAACCGTGCCTTGATCGTTTTTTACCGACCCTTCCACTTGCTTCACCGTCTGCACTTGGTCGTCCAACTGCTGCTTGGCAATCGCATTCCGGTTGAAGGCTTCCTGGTAGCGATTCAAGTCGATGCGGCCTTCGGCCAACAACGCTTCGTCATGGGCCAGCGTACCTTCGGCCTGCGTCAACGCCGCTTGATAAGGGCGCGGGTCGATTTGCAGCAAAACGTCGCCCTTGTGCACCATCTGACCTTCGCGATAGTTCACGCTGATAATCTGGCCATCCACCCGGCTGGTAATCGTCGCGGTGTAAACCGGTGTAACCGTCCCGAGCGCGTTGATGTATACGCCGATCGACCCTTTCGTTGCCGTGGTCGTTGAAATCGGCACACCGCGCTGCGCCATGGCCGCCTTCTGCTTCGCCGCCTGGGCCGCGGACTGCTTGTTCTGGTACATCCGGAAGCCGACCAAGCCAATCACAACAATTAGAAGGATCCACACCCACCAGAAACTTCGTTTTTGTGGGACCTGTTCGGCGGGCTTTCTCGAATGCGGAACGTTCGGAGTGCCCGTCGTCGTGGTAGTTGCGCTGTCGGCTTTTGCAGGGTTGGGGAAATTCTCGGCCACGTAGAGTCCTCTTTTATAAGAATCGAGTCGTTTGCGAAGCGGCCACGTCTTGCGCCGCGTTCCGATAATTCTGCCTTGCCGCGGAGCGCGGTCGATGGCGCAACTGGAATTATCGGGCGTTTTGCTGCGAATTGGCTAGCAACTCTTCTTCATCTTCGGTCCGGCAACGGCAGGTCGTCGAATGGACGGTATATGGGCTGCGTCGGATTCTTAGCCAGTCCTCTTGGGTATATTAGTCCGCATGATATTCGGACGAACCAGGGCTGGATTTGGTTTCAAGGTGTTTCATTTCGCCGCTCGCAGAATTTTCGGTCGTTCTGGTGACCCAACTGTATGGCCAACCTAGGACCAGAGGGCTGCTGCGCCCAACAAAGCCGACTGCGATCCGAACTGCGCCTTCACGATCCGAACCTGGCTTCCTCCGGGATGGCTCGCTAGAGTTTGTAATTTCCGCCGAATGTACGGTGCGTACGAGAACATCAATCGCCCCAGGCCGCCGCCAAACACAATCGCCTCCGGCTCCAGCAAATCGATGATGTTTCCAAGCCACGCCGCCAGCCGCTCGCTGGCTTCTTCCAGAATCTGAATGGCCACCCGGTTTCCGTCTGCAGCAGCCTTACCGATCAGTTCGGCGTTTAACCCCCCGGAACTTTCTGTTGCCAGCCTGGCCAGCGGCGAGTTCCTTAGCGCCCGTTTTGCCAACCGCCGTTTTGCGTTCCGGGCCACTGCCTTCCCTGACGCGTACATTTCCACACAGCCCCGCTTCCCGCAGGGGCACAGCGGCCCGCGATAATCGATGCTCATGTGCCCGCCTTCGCTGGAGATGATCTGCAGGGCGCCTCGATCGTCTCGACGCACGATTCCTGTGCCGATGCCGGTGCCGAGGCTCACGTAGAAGAAATTACGGAATTTGCGCGCACTGCCCCATCTTCCTTCGGCCGCGGCTGCCGCGCTCGCATCGTTTTCCATACGAACCGGCAGGCCATACGCGTCGTGAAGTCTTTGCGCCAGATCATAGTTGCGCCAGCACGGCAAATTCGCCGCCTTCAAGATTTTTCCAGAGGGAACATCCAGCCAGCCCGGCACCGCTACTCCCAGCGCTCGAACGTTTTGGGCCCGCGGGTGGCGCAGCACCGCATCGATGGCTTCCCGTACCGCGGCCAGGCCATCGCTCGCGCGTCCGTCTGCCGCCATGGCTGTTCGTTCGCTGAAAATTATCTTCCCTTCCCGACTCACCAGGGCGGCTTCCGCCTTGGTTCCACCAATATCCACCGCCAGCACCAGGTTTCGCGTCGGCTCTCGCCTGGCACCGGTTAGTTGGCGTCGATGGGAATGTGCCTTCACGTTCGAGTGATCCTCCGATCTGAAATTCTCCGCGAGTATATGGCAAAACCGCGGCTGCCGGGCGGGCGGCATTGGATTGAACGCCGAGACTGCTCCGGGCCGGCGCAGCGTCTACCTGAAAGGCCATTTCCGACGTACAATTTTCCGTCATCCGTGTGCTGTGGGGAGGAAATATGTCGCGTAGCTTTTGGGGAATCTTAGTTGTCTCGGCCCTTCTGTGTGGTGGGTGCTCGTCCACCTACTATCAAATGATGGCCAAACTCGGCAAGGAAAAGCGGGACATTCTGGTCCAGCGCGTCAAGGACACCAAGAAGGATCAGGAACAAACCAAAGAGCAGCTGAAAACCACCATGGAATCGTTCCAGGAATTGACCGGTTTTCAGGGCGGCTCGCTCGAGAAATCCTATAAAAAATTAAATACCGAATACGAGCGTTCCGCGGACCAGGCCGGCAAGCTCCATGACCGCATCAAATCGATCGATCAGGTCAGCAACGACCTGTTCGCCGAGTGGCAGAACGAAATCAACGGGATGCAGAATGCCAAACTGAAATCCAGAAGCGCGGCCCTGCTGCAGGATGCCAAGGCGCGCCAGGCCACCTATATGAAAGCAATGAACCGCACCGAGGCGCAAATGACGCCGGTGCTCACTTCCTTCCATGACCAGGTATTGTTTCTGAAGCACAACCTCAATGCCCGAGCCATCGGCTCTTTGAAAGGGACCTCCGCCAGCATTAATACCGACGTCACCGCCCTGCTCAAAAGCATCGACAGCTCCATCCAGGAAGCGGACAACCTGATTTCGTCGCTGTCCAACACCGACGCTAGCTAGTCGCCGCCACCAAGCCTGCGGCGTCCTTGGCGTTGACACAATGGGCCGCGCCCCCTAGAATCTCGGCACGCGGGAAAGCCAAGTGCGGCCCTGGTCCTGGGTCCGGTTGCTCTTCCCGGGGGGCTGCTATCTCCGCTGTTTCCTCTAAACCGAAGATCGCCATCGTTGACGATGACGTCAGTCTGCGCTCGAAAATCGCCTCGGCCCTTCGCTCCCATTTTGAGGTTCTCGAAGGCAAAAACTACGAAGACGCCTACCAGTTGCTGCAGGAATCGGAACTGGACGTTCTGCTGCTGGCCATGCCCATCGATTCCGGTGGGGTCAAAGAGTGTGTTCATCTCCTCGCGCGCCTGACCAGCGGCAATATCGACACCCTCGTTATTGTTCTCAGTTCCGACGAAACCAAGACCACCGCCCTTAAAGTTATCGACGCCGGCTCCTACGATTATTTCATCAAGCCCATCGACACCGACGTGCTCCGCCACCTGCTCGAGCGCGCCGTCGAAAAACTCCACATCCAACGCGAAAACCGCATCCTGCGCGAAGAGATTACCCGTAAGAATTCCCTGGGCGACCTCATCGGCGCCACCGACGCCATGCGCCACGTATTCGACTCCATCAAGCGCATGGCCCGCGCCAGCACCAACGTCATCATCCGCGGTGAGAGCGGCGTCGGAAAAGAATTAGTCGCTCGCGCCCTGCATGAAGAAAGCCCGCGCCGCAACCGCTCCTTCATCAGCGTGAACTGCGCCGCCTTACCGGAAGGCTTGATCGAAGCCGAACTGTTCGGATACGAGCGCGGCGCCTTCACTGGCGCGGTGGCCACCAAGGAAGGCCGAATCGAATTGGCCCATCAGGGCACTCTGTTCCTGGATGAAATCGCCACCCTCACCCCGCCCCTGCAGAGCAAACTGCTTCGTGTACTCGAAGACCGCTCGCTGACCCGCTTGGGCGGCAAGAAATCGATGAAGGTAGACTTCCGGCTGGTCAGCGCTACCAATGAAGACCTGGAAGAAATGGTGCGCCAGGGCACGTTCCGGGAAGATCTCTACTACCGCATTCACGTGGTCCCCATTTTCGTCCCCAGCTTGCGTGAGCGCGTGGAAGACATACCTGTACTGGCTCAGTATTTCGCCAGCGTTTATTGCGCCGCGAATGGCTTCCCTCTGAAACAAATCGATGACGAAGCGATGTCGGCTCTGAAGCGCTACGCCTGGCCCGGCAACGTCCGTGAACTGGAGAATGCCCTGCAGCGCCTGGTCATCATGACCGACGGTGATGTCATCACTCTCAAAGACTTGCCTGCCGATATGTCGCAATCGGGTCCCCGGCACTCCCGCAACGGCTTTCGCATCCCAGCCTCCGGTATTCATCTGGATAAGGAAATCGAGGCATTCGAAAAGCGTTGGCTCCAGGAGGCCCTGGAGCACGCCAAGCAAAACAAAACCGAAGCGTCCCACCTGTTGGGAGTCGACCGCAACCGTATGAACTACCTTTGCCGGAAATATAATCTGTAGCGAACCCGCGCGAAGACCTTAGTTGAAAATTTCAACATCGCACTCTAAATTTTCAACACCCGCGACCCAACCGCCTACCAGCGCCAAAGAGGGAAGCCGCTGATTTCACGATAGATAGCAGTTATATGTGGCAAGTTTGGCTTTGGCGCACCGATTGCACTAGTAGCAGTGCGTCCGCAAGACCGAGATCCTAAAAACTGAAAAACGGAGAACAAAGATCATGAAGAAAGCAACGCCGGTGAAGAAAGGCAAAAAGCTCGGAGCCGTCAAGCCGTTGATGAACGTGAAACCGTTGATGAACGTCAAGCCGCTGATTCGCGTTTCCTAGTCGCGACTCGCTGCTGTTCCAAAGTTCGTCGCGCCAGGCCCCAAAACCTGACCGCGATCGAAGTAGTACCTCGAAGGCCGCCGTCCCAGGAACGGCGGCCTTCTTTTTTTTCGTTCCGCAGCTTCGACCAACCTCACCAAATTTGAGATTTTGCCCAACGCCACGCCCCGCGAAAAAACTGCCACGCTAGCGGCGAACTCTTTCCCGCGATTCGCGCCGTTCCGGTCATGCCCTCGCGCAGCGAACCGTCGGCGTTCGGGAACTCCATCTCCACCGCGAAATAGTTGGTCAGTTTCTGTCCTAAGCGCTCCAGATCCTCGGTTTGAGTCACCGGGCGGTCCAGCGCCGCCGCCGGCATAATTTTTTCTACGCTGCCGCTGTACGTCCGGAACGGAAACGGCCCTACCTTCACTTTCACGCCCGCCCCGTCCTTTACATCCTCTAGTTCCCAGTCCCGCACCAATATCCGCGCCTTCATGTTGCTGCGATCCACCACCTGACCCAGGCTATCGCCCGCTTGCATGAATGACCCGGCCTTCTGATCCAGATCGTCGGCGACAATAACTCCGTCAATCGGAGCCCGCACTTGCAGCAGATCGACATTCCTATCCGTTATAACCAGCTCCTGGCTCAACCGGCTGCGTTCCCTCACGCCGGTCGCTGCTTTGTCGTAGTCCGACCGCTCTTGCCCATTCCGCAGCTCGCTATTTGCCAGCGACATTTCGTCGCGGAGCCCGCGTGATTCACTTTCCAGTTCAGGATTGCGCAGCACGGCCAGCACCTGCCCCGCTTTCACCGTTTCTCCAGCACGCGCATACACCGCCTGCACCTGCCCGGAAACCTGCGCGCGGATCGGCGCGCTCTTTCCTGGCTCCAGCACCAATGCCGTCGAGACTCGCGTCGCCATCGGCGGCACCAGCAGCAGTAGCGCCAGCCCCGCCGCCCCGGCCTGCTGCCACCGCGTCACTTTCCACGCCATATAATCCTCCTTCTTCTGCCGGAACCATCCGCGCACCAGCGGAATCGACTCGCGAATCCCTTTGCGCGCGAAAAAATAAATCACTCCCAACGTCGCCAGGTATCCCCAGTCGCCCATCTGGTTGACCAGTATGTTCTTGACGAAAACCAGCACCAGGATCAGCAGCGACGTGCTGTAAATGACCGCGGCCACCCCGAACAGAAAGAAAATTCTCCGCTGTCGTTTGGTCGCCTGGGGCAGTTCCACATCTCGAAACAGCAGATATTTTCGAGTCCACGCCCGCAAAAATTCGAAAGAATCTTCCCGCAGATTATCGATATCCAGGAATTGCGATAGCGCGTAATAACCATCGGCCTTGATCAACGGATTCAAATTCAACACCGCGCCCTGGATTCCGCTCAGCAGCATCATTTTGTACGCGATGTCGTTCGTCACCGAACCCGGTGGACTAAAATGCCACACCAGCGCGGAAATTCCGCACAGCACCATTTCGATCCAGATTCCCGCGAAGATCACCCACTGCCGCTCGGACCCTTTCGTGAACAGCAGAATATCGGTGGTATCGGTGTAAAAAGCCGGCGTGAAGTAAATCAGCAGAAAGCCCATCTGGTGCACATCGCCGCCGAAATGCTTGCAGGTCAAGCCGTGTCCAAATTCGTGAATGGCCCCCAGGACCAGCAGCAAGATCCAGAAAACCCAGATGTCGTACGCGCTTTTATTTGCAAAATTGTAGAGCTGGCTGGTGTCCTGCTGCACGCGGGTCCAGTCGCCCGCCAGCAAATAGCAAGACACCGCAAAAATGACCAACGAGAAATACACAAAGCCCCAGGTGAACATCCAGCTCAAATAAGGATCCAGCTTCTCCAGCGTCTTGTTCGGATCCCAGGCTTTGAAACTCATGTACAGCATGCTCGATTGGTCCACGCGCCCCTTGCGCTCGTCGCGGATTCGTTCCAGCACCGCCAGGTTTTTTTCGCCAATCGATCGTTCCCACATCGCCGGCTCAATGCTGTCGATGAATTCCAGCGCCTCGGTCTCATCCAGCGGCGATTCCGGATTCCGGCTCGTCATTTCTTCGGCGATTTCCTTGTAGGTGCGCGTGCCGTCGCACAGCTGCAGCAGTTCGTATTCCGTGCTGCCATACCGGTTGTAGGAATTGGTTTCGTGGTTCTTGATGACGTAGCTGGTCTCGCCCGCCACGGTCTGCTCGCTGATTCGCAGATCGCCGCGCAGCTTGGGACGCCGCAATCCTTTGGCTAGGACGCTGGAGACTTGTAGGCTGGTAGGGCCAAATCGCATAGCGGCGGTATTACGGTTTCGGACTGCTGTTGCCGGACCGGTTGCCGGGCCACATCACCTTTACCGCCATTCCCGGCCGCAGATCGGAAGTGTTCATTCCGCTGAGTTGTGCCAGCACGTCATAGCTATCGCTGGCGGCGTCGATCGTGGGGCTCACTTTCACGATATGCGCGCTCAACTGGCGCGCCGGTTCCTCGACCAGCGATAGTTCCACGCTCGCGCCGCTCGTCGGCCGTTTCCCGCCAGAGGATTCTGGCACTTGAAATTGCACCTGCAACGGCGCCAGCTGGCTGACCCGAAAACATTTGTCGCCCTTGGAAATGGCCTGCCCTTCGCGCACATAACGCCGCACCACCACTCCCCCGAACGGCGCATGGATTCGCGTTTGATCCACTTCCAATTCCAGCCGGTGGATTTCCGCGTGCCCGCTCTCGACCAGCGCTTCGTATCCGTGCAAATCATACTCGGCGGCCTTCTCTTGAAATTCCGCGGCCTCTAAATCCGCGTCACTCGATAGGCCCAGCGCGCGCAATTGTTGCTGGCGGTGGTACGCGGCCGTCTTGGCCTTCAGTTCCGCTTCCTTATATTTACGGTTGTTGTCTTCTACTTGCAGATCGGCATTCGCCTTGATCAATTCCGTCTGCAAACTGCGGTCATCGAGCAGCGCCAGCACCTCTCCCGTCTTAACCCCGCCGCCCTCGTCTTTTGAAATCGCCGTCACCACTCCGTCGCGCTGGGCCACCACGTCCACCTGATGCTCCACCGTCAGCACGCTCAGAATATCTTCGGTTTTTCCGCGCTCCGGTAAGGAACTAGCTGGCGGATTTACCGCTGCGGGATTGGAGGTGTTCGGCCGCGAAACAGTGCCGCCCGTCGATTCTCCCGACGATCCCCCACAACCCGCCGCCATCATCGCCCCCGACAAGAAGACGATCAGTAGTCCGCCTCGAATCATTTTTCTTCCTTCACATCGCATCGCATTTTTCACGGCATCAGGGCCCATGCTTTCTGCCAGGCCCATTGAAACGGCGAACGCAGCAGCGTGTAGCCCACCGGATACCAGCCACTCTTAAACCAGCCTCCGCCCGCGCGGATTCGCGCCCGCCCGACCATCCCCGATCGCGCCAATTGGTTGCGGTTGGCGAAAACCGCGCGCACCACGAAATACTGGTCTCCCGCCTCGGCTTTGGTTTGCGCTCCGATGCGGTCTACCTCACCATCGAATGTCGTCGTCGGGTACGCATTCAGCTTCACCACCACTTTTTTGCCGGGCTGCACCAGCGCCAGATCGTTTTCCGGAACGCTCATTTCCACCGCCATGCGGTCCGCTTCGACAATCTCGCTGAACGGATCTCCCGGCTTCAGCATCGAGCCAGCTTTATCCTGAACTTTCGCGGTGATGACCATGCCGGCGATCGGCGAGCGCAGCTGCGATTCGGCCAGGCGCTGTTGTTCGAGTTCCACTTGCGCTTGATGCATCTCGCTGCGAATCTTGGCCTGCCCGGCCGCCGAGGGGTCGTTGCGGAATTCCGCTTCCGCCAATTCCCGCCGCGATTGTGCCCAGGCCGCGTCCGCTTCCGCCAACTTCAGTTGATCGTCCGACGCATCCAGCTGAGCCAACACCTGGCCCGCCTGCACCAGGTCCCCTTCATGCACGAACACGCGCTGCACCACGCCCCCATCGATCGAACTCACCACTCGGCGTTGCGCCGGCACCACGGTGGCATCCGTGCTTACCCTCATCGGCCACGGCACCAGAATCAGGAACCCCAGCACGACTGCCGTGCGCCGCGCGTACTGGATCCAGCGGCTCCGCGGCATCGCCGCCATGAATTTTTTTCTCTTTTGCGAAAACGGCTGCAGTAAATTCGCCAGCGGCACCTGCTGATACAGCTGCGCATTGCGAATCGCCACCGTCGTCTGGTTCGCCAGGATCGCCACCGTTTCACGATTATTGTCGGTGAGAAAGTCCGCGTCACCACTCAATAACGCCAGCACCCCCAAACGGCCCTGATCGTCGCGCAAGGGCAGACCATAGAAGCCGTTTTCTTCGTGCGCTTCCAAAAACGGACTGATCTGGGCCCGAGCGTCCTCCGGCGTGGTGTGCCAGCCGTCATCGAAGAGGTCGGCCGAAACCGGGCCATCCTGCTGCGCCACCCATTCCAGGCGGCTCTTTAAATCATCCATCTCCCGCGATTTAGGAACTTCCGTTTCGCCCGAAACCGCGCCCAGCACGAATTTTCCGCGATCGAAGAATCCGATCACGCAGCGATCGAACGGCACCACGCCCGATGCCTGTTGCACCACCGTCGAAAGCACATGATCCAGATCTAAAGTTGAAGTGATTTCCTGCGAAATCTTCAGCAGCGCATCCAGTGCGTGTACTTTTCGCTCCGACTCCAGCAGATTTGCATTGTGCAGCGCTACCGCCGCCTGTTCGCTCACGCTGGAAAGCATAAATAAGTCGTCTTCGGTAAACGCCCCGCCATCCGTGCGGTTCAGCAGTTCCACCACCCCCAGCACGGTGTCGTCCTTGCGCAGCGGCGCTCCCATCCACGATTGAATCTCGAAATCTCCACCGGCCTGAATCCGCTCCTCCAATCCCGCTTCGCCGGCCGGCTCCTCCACCAGCTTCGCGTTCGCTTGCTGCGCGATTCCTCCCAGCAGCCCTTCCGTCAGCGGAACCCGCGCGCCCTCTTCCACCGTGGGGTCGCTGCCCACCTGCTTCACCAGATAAAGTTCCTCGGTTCCGCTATCCGTAAGCCACAGATTGCATACGCTTCCGCCCAGCAGGTCGCGAATCTTCACGGCCACAATAGGCAGCAGTTCGCTTAATTCGAGCGTGGAAGTGAAGGTGCGGCCCAGGTCGTACAGCGCGGTCAGACGTTCGAGCGTGGAAAGTTGCGTGTGCCGTTCAGTTTCAATCGCGCCGAGATTGGTCAGGGCGTAGCCCGCCAGCCGGCACGCTTCTTCCAGGAAATGCGTATCCTCAACGTTGAAATCACCGCTGCGTTTGTTGAGGACCTCGACTACGCCCGCCGGGCCGGCTTCGCCGGGTAGCGCGGCGAACAGAACCGATTTCACCCGGGCCCGCGTCGCTTCGTCCAGATGTTCGAACGCATCGGGCTCGATCTCGCCGGCGCCCATCCGGCGAGACTCCGACGATTCGTACACTTCGCCTAAAATGCCTTCGCCGGTTTCTCCGCTGAGCGTAAAACGCTCGCCCACCTCGGCCCAACGCATCCGGCAGATCAGGCTTCCATCGTCGCCGGATTTATCGTTCAAGCCTGCGTTCGTCCATACGAACACGGCTCGCGCTCCAAGCGTCGCGCCTACTCGCGCTGCGAACGCCTTGAGCAGGGTATCCTGGTCCCGACACGCCAATGAAACGCTCGCTAGTTCATAGAGCGCCGACGATGTTTCCATGATTCTCCGGAGGAAGGGACAACGCCGCTCCCTCGCGTGGGGCTACACCCCGGTCACAGCCGCGGGAACAGGGGCGCAGCCTAACAAATGCGGCGCAGCCACGTCAAGGAATCGGCTCAGTCGCCCCTCGCCGTTCCGTTGCTGCGCGCCTGCCGCTTCCAGTTTCCAAAATAAAGGCGGTTATTTTGTGCTGCCCGGCGTCGCGTCGGGTGGCACCGGAGTGTGTTTGGTCAGTTCCGTCCCCGTGATGATCGCTGTGCGAATCTGGCTGAAGATGTCGGTCAGGGTATTGGGCGTGTGCGGTATCAAAATCGTATTCGTGTGGTCGTTCGCCGCGACTTCCTTCAACGTATCGAAGTACTGGGTCATCAGCACCAGCTGCATCACGTCCTGCGGCGTCGAACCCGGCACGCTTTTCGCAAAATCCTCCACCGAATCCTTTAGCCCGGCAATAATCGCTTTCCGCTGGTTCGCGATGCCTTCCCCTTGCAGCCGCTTCGACTCCGCCTCGGCCTCCGCTTGTTTTACCAGCAGCAGCTTATTCGTCTCCGCTCGCGATACGGTCGCTTCCCGTTCGCGCTGCGCCGCGTTGATGTCGTTCATCGCCGCCTTCACCTTCTGGTCCGGCACGATGTCCGAAATCAGCACTTTGACGATCGAATAGCCATACTCCTTCATCGACGCATCCAGGTTGTCCCGCAGATCGCTCGCGATATCCGCCTGATTCAAGAACGTATCATCCAGCTTCATCTTCGGCACGTGCCCCAGCACTACGTTGTAGACCATCGACTCGATCTGTTTCACCGGGTCGGACAGTTTGTAGAATGCAGACTCCACCCCTTCTGGAATCACCTTGTACTGAATGGAAACCGGAATCTGCACGAACACGTTATCCTGCGTTTTCGTCTCGACCTGCACCTCGAATTGCTGCACCTTCATGCTCATGCGCTGCACCACCGTCTCCAGATACGGCGTCTTCCAGTTCAATCCCGGACCCGCGATGCGCGCAAACTTTCCCAACCGCTGCACAATCGCCACCTGCGCGGTCTGCACCGTGAAGAACGAGCCCAAAAAGATGCTCAGGGCCAGGAAGCAAATGATCGCTAATAGCACCAGAAAAAATCCAGCCATGCTCACTCTCCCTTTATCTCTCGTCGGAAGCCGCGACAGTAGCACCCGTTCCACGGCAAATCAATGCAGGGCTGCGTCCGGCATTGGTCTGCGTATTCTTGATACTGTAGCCTTGATTGACGGCCACAATTCGGTTAGCTTTGCTCATCGCAGTGAGGGACATGTGAACATCGGTATTCGTAAAGCGGGCCACGCCACCATCCTGGATCTTGATGGCGCCTTGAAACTGGGCGATTCCGAAGAGGCATTCCGCAACAAAATCCAGGAACTGGTTGACGGCGGTTCCACGCGCATCGCCGTGAATCTCGCCGGCGTCACCGAACTCGACAGTTCCGGCATCGGCGCTCTGGTTCGCGCCTTCACCACGCTGAAGCGCGCCGGCGGCAAAGCCACCTATTTTGCGCCGACCAAACGCGTGATCATGCTCTTGAAGATGGTCCGCCTCGATACCATCCTCGACCTGTCCGATGACGAAGGGACGGCCCTCTCTCGTATTTAGTTATTGCTACGTTGCGGAGTGACTAGCGCCGGTCCAATGCAGGATGGCGGACATCGCGTCCCGCCACGAAATAAATCACATCTTCCGCGATATTCGTGGCGTGGTCGCCGATTCGTTCCAGGTTTTTCGCCACCAGAATCAGTTCAAACGCCGCGAACACCTGCGCCGAGTCTTCCATCATGTAGGTCAGCAGCTCGCGGAACAGTTGATCCCGCAACTTATCCACCTGATCGTCGCGGCGCAAGACACTCTGCGCCAGATCCTGATCCCCGCGCACCAGCGCATTCAAGCTGTCGCGCACCATGGCTTCCGCCAGTTCGCTCATCCGCGGCAAATCCACATACGGCTTCACCTGCGGGTGCCGCAGAATCCGCATCGCCGACTGCGCGATATTCACCGCCTGGTCTCCGATGCGCTCCAGGTCGCCGTTGATGCGCGACACCGCCAGCAGCAACCGCAAGTCCGCAGCCATCGGCTGGTTCAGCGCCAGCAGCCGCTGCACCCGCTCGTCGATCTCAATCTGCATCTCGTTAATCGCGTCTTCTTCGGAAAGCACGGTCTCCGACAAATGCTCTTCGGCGTCCAGCACCGCGTGCACCGCCTGATGCACCGCGCGTTCCGCCAGGCTTCCCATCCACAGCAGCCGCTGTTTCAATTCATCCAAGTCGTGCTCGAAGTGTCTTTCCATGGTCCCTCAACTTTCAAATGCAATGCTCGCGCCACGCCCGCGGCCAAATCCTGCGTTCTAGCCGAAGCGGCCGGTAATGTACGCTTCCGTCCGCGGATCGGTGGGCGTTGTAAACAGCTTGGACGTCACGCTGTGTTCGATCAGCTTGCCATCCAGCATAAATGCGGTGAAGTCGCTGGCTCGCGCTGCCTGTTGCATATTATGCGTCACGATCGCCATGGTGCAGCTGTCCTTTAGCTGAAACATCAACTCTTCAATCTTCGCCGTAGTCACTGGATCCAGCGCCGAGCACGGCTCATCCAGCAGCAGCACCTCCGGATCCACCGCCAGCGCGCGCGCGATGCACAGCCGCTGTTGCTGTCCGCCGGAAAGCGCAAACGCCGACCGTTTCAGCACGTCCTTCACTTCTTCCCACAGCGCCGCGCGCCGCAAGCTCTTCTCCACCAGCTCGTCCAGCCGTCCCTTGAACCCGTTCACCCGCAATCCGTACGCGACATTTTCGTAGATCGATTTCGGAAACGGATTGGGTCTTTGAAATACCATCCCCACTCGCCGCCGCAGTCCGACCACATCCATTTCGTGAATTTCCTGCCCGTCCAGCAATACCTTGCCTTCCACCCGGGTGTTCCGAATCGTTTCGTTCATCCGGTTCAACGTGCGCAGGAAAGTCGATTTTCCGCAGCCGGACGGACCGATCAACGCGGTCACCTTGTGCGTCGGAATTTTCAAATTGAGCCCGAACACCGCCTGCTTCGGCCCATAGAAAAAATTCAGGTCGGCAATTTCCAGGCGGATCGACTGTTCCGTCGGTTGGATCGTTGTCTTTTCCATGTGCACCGGATCCCGAAACGGTTTCACTGACAATGCGGGTTGCGGAACTCCACTCACGCTGTCCACCTTTACCTCGTTAAACGGCCTTGCTGCGCGCCAGAATGAATCGCGCGCCCAAATTCGACAGCAGTACCAGCATCAACAGCACCAGCCCCGCCGCCCACGCTTGCCGGTGCCAGTCGTCATACGGCGAAATCGCGTAGGTGTAGATCATCACCGGCAACGACGCGATCGGTTGCCCCCAGCCTTGGCCCCAGTAGCGGTTTCCAAACGCCGTAAACAACAACGGAGCCGTCTCTCCCGCCACCCGGGCCAGCGCCAGCAACATACCTGTCAGGATACCGCCGCTCGCGGCGGGGAGCACCACCGTGGCGATCGTCTTCCATTTGCTGGCTCCCAGCGCCATCGCCGCTTCCCGCATGCTGTTGGGCACGCCACGCAGGAATTCTTCCGTGCTCCGCACTGTGATCGGAATCACCATGATTCCCAGCGCCACTCCGCCAGCCAATGCCGAAAAATGCTTTACCGGCAGCACCACCAAAGCGTAAGCGAAAATTCCGATCACAATCGACGGCACGCCATTCAACAAATCTGTCGTATACCGCACGATAAACGAAAATGTCTTCCCGCCAAATTCCGCCAGATAAATCCCGGCCAGCAATCCCACCGGCAATCCCATCAGCGCTGCCAGCAGCAGCAGCTTCAGGCTCCCCACGATCGCGTTGGCCATTCCCCCGCCGGTTTCTCCCACCGGCTTGGGCAGCTGCGTAAAGAAATTCAGGTTCAGCGAAGTGCCGCCGTTGAAAATCAAATAGCCCAAAATCAAAAACAGCACGCAGACCACGCCAAAAGCCGCCACGCCCGTCAACGTGAGCATCACGTTGTTCACCGCTTTCCGCCACATGATCCGCGGTTCGCTCATGCCGGACGCCCGCCTCCGCGCTCGGTGGCCACGATCAAAATGCGCGCCAGCCCGTTCAGGATGAAGGTCATCAAAAACAAAACCAGCCCCAGTTCGATCAGCGCGCTCAGATACAAATCGCCGGTCGCTTCGGTGAACTCGTTGGCGATCACCGATGCGATCGTGTACCCCGGCGCAAACAGCGACGCGCTGATCTGCGGGTTATTTCCGATGACCATGGTCACCGCCATCGTTTCACCCAGCGCCCGCGCCAAAGCCAGAAACACCGAACCCATGATGCCGGTCCGCGCCCACGGCACCACCACCTGCCAGGTCGATTCCCAGCGCGTCGCGCCCATGGCCAACGCGGCTTCGCGCTGCTCCCTCGGCACGTTCAGCAAAACCTCGCGCGACACCGAAATGATAAACGGCACCACCATGATGGCCAGCACGATGCCGGCCGTCAGAAATCCCACGCCGTAATTGGGGCCGGCAAAGAGCGGCGTGAATCCTAAAATGTGTTTAAGAGCCGGGCCCAATGTGGTGCGCATCAGCGGAACCACGATAAATATTCCCAGCAGTCCGTAAATGACGCTGGGCACCGCCGCCAACAAATCGATCAGAAACGAAACGATGTCGCTCAGCCGCCGCGGCGCCAGCTCCGAAAGAAAAATGGCGCTGGCCAATCCCAACGGTACGGCGATCACCAGCGCGACTGCCGAAGTTACCAGCGTTCCGTAAATGAACGTCGCCGCGCCGAAATTGTCGAAGTTCGCATCCCAGACCTTTGTGACAAAAAACATCCAGCCGAATTTGGCGCGCGAAAGCTGCGAAGTGCGCCACAACTCCAGAACCAGCAGCGAAGTAATCAGAATGATCCCAGCCGCGGCGGTTAAGGTAATCAGGTGCGCGATTTCATCGCCGCCTTTCCACCGGTCGACGAACGCACGAAGCCCCGATTTTGGCGGGACTTCGCGCGTTATCGTCGTGGTGGCGGCTGACATGATTATTGGATCAGCGCAATCGCCTTCAGTTCCTTTTCGATCACCGGCTTGGGCAGCTGCGCATAGGTCAGCCCTTCGTTATATTTCTGGCCTTCCGTCAGCATCCATTTCAGGAAATCCTTGATCGCGTCGCGCTTCGCGGCGTCCTGGATTTGCGCTGGAATCAAGAGCCACGTAAAGCTCGAAACCGGATACGCCGTAGCTCCCGGCGCATTCGTGATCGAAACCCGGAAGTCCGCCGGCATGTCCTTGGCCGCGCCCGCAGCCGCCGCCGTGACGCTGGCTAGATCTGCCTTGATGAATTTCCCAGCCGCATTTTGAACCTTCCCGAAAGCAATCCCATTCTGCGCCGCGTAAACCAATTCGATGTACCCGATGGAATTCGGCGTCTGCTTCACCAATCCGGAAACGCCCTCGTTCCCTTTGCCGCCTAGCCCCACGGGCCAATTGACCGAGGTTCCCTTGCCGACTTTATTTTTCCAGTCGTCACTGGCCTTGGACAAAAAGTCAGTCCAGATGTAGGTGGTCCCGCTGCCGTCGGAACGGTGAATCACGACAATATCCGTGCTGGGCAGATTCACGCCCGGATTCGCCTTCGCAATTTCCTGGTCGTTCCATTTCGTAATCGTTCCTATGAAAATTCCCGCCAGCGCTTTCTGCGTGAAATTCAATTCACCAGAAACTCCGGCAACGTTGTAGCTGGGTACGTCCGCGCCCAGAACGGTGGGGAAGTGCAGAATCTTGAATTTTGACTGCCGCCAGTTGTTCGTCGCTCATCGGTCCATCCGAGGCGCCGAAATCCACTGTCCCGGCCTGGAGTTGCCGGATGCCGCCACCCGACCCGATCGATTGATAGTTGATCTGCACGTTGGGGTGCGCCGTATGGTACACGTCAAACCATTTCGAGTAGATCGGATAGGGGAAGGTGGCACCAGCAGCATTCAGCAGTACCTGGCCGCCCTGCGCCGCAGCCAGCGCTGCCATGCCGAGCAGCAGCGACACTACAACAAAAGTCTTTTTCATGTTCATGGTATTTGGGAGTCTCCTTTCCTACCATTTTTTGTCTCTATTGTTACTGCTGTGTTACATCGGCACGAATTCGGAGTGAAATAACCGGTCTTTCAAGGGAGGGGTCGAGGCGCAGCCCCGGGGGTGTGGTCAGGCTGCGCCTCGTAATCGGGGAGGTTCGTGATGCTTTGCTTCCAACGCAACATCTGCTTGCGCAGGAACTTAGTGGTCTCGCATATTCTTCCGTCATTCAGCGGTCGCGAGAACCAGTGCTTTTAGGTTAAAAGGCGGAGATTAGAGCGGGATGATGTCCTCGTGAAAACACGGTTACATTCCCGCCGCGGCCTCTTTGTTCTCCATCGCCCGTTCCATTTGCTTGGCGCGCCCGTGTCGTACTTCCAATCCGCGCACCCAGAACAGAATGTCCTCGGCAATGTTTGTCGCGTGATCCGCGATTCGCTCCAGATGCCGAGAGGCCAGCACGTAGTGCAGGTTCGGAGCCGCCAACGTCGGGTCTTTGCTCATGTCCGCCAGCAAAGTCTCAAACACCCGGTCCCGGTACTGGTCCACCACGTCATCGCTCTCCAGAACCTGCGTGGCCAGCTCCACATTCTTGTAAATCAATGAGCCCAGGCACTTCGAAACCATCGCGCGCACGGCCGTGGTCATCGGCTCCAGATCGGCTGGAGTCTGCACCTCGCCCATGGCTGCCAGCGAAATGGCTCGTCTCACTCAGATTCACCGCCAAATCGCCCATGCGCTCCAAATCGTTGTTGATTTTCAAGGTGGCCACGATCAACTGCACGTCCGAATCCAGCAAATTCCCTTGCCGCAACATCCGGATCGCATGTTCGTCGATCACGATTTCCATCTCGTTAATTCGGGGCTCGGTCAAAAACACTTCGCTGGCCAGCCGTTCATTTCGCTCGAGCAACGCCCACAGCGCGCGATTCACCGAAGCCTCGACCGTGCGTGCTTGGGAGACCAGGTAATTCACCAGAACGCCCTGCAGGATTCCGTCGCTGTTCGTTTTAGCTGAAGCCATGCCCGTTGTCTCCCTCGACCAGCCGCCAGAAAAAATAAATCACGTCGTCTACAGGATTGTCCGGGCAGATTGCAAAGGCTTGAATGGCAGGTAAATGTTAAAAGACTGCGTAGGCTTGGGTTAGCTTGCCACCGGCATGGAAAATGAGAACTTGGACCCCTCGCCCATCGTGCTCTCCACCCACAGACGGCCGCCGTGCGCTTCCACGATATGCTTGGCGATGGAAAGGCCCAAACCGGTGCCTCCCGCTTCGCGCGAACGGGCCGCATCCACGCGGTAAAACCGTTCGAAGATTCGTTCCTGATCCGACGTCGGAATCCCGATCCCAGTGTCGCTCACCGTAATCACCGCTTCGCGGCCTTTCGCTTCGGCGCTGACCCGAATGTGGCCGCCTTCGGGCGTGTACTGGATCGCGTTGTCGAGCAGATTCTGCAGTACGTCGCGCAGCAGCCCGGCGTCGCCCCGGACCGGCGGGAAGCCCGGCGGGACTTCGATTTCCAGCGTAATCTGCTTCCGGCTGGCCTTCAGCAGCGTGGTTTCGGCACAGCCTTCGATCAGTTCCATCAAGCCCACCGGGAAAATTCAACCTCCAGCTTCCCGCCTCAATCCGCGCCAGCTTTAACAAATCGTCGGTCAGCCGCGCCAGCCGGATGGCGTGATCGCGAATGATTTCCAGGAATCGCCGGTTGTTGGTGGGATCATCCAGCGCGCCGCCCAGCAAAGTTTCCGCGAATCCCTGGATCGCCGTGAGCGGGGTTTTGAATTCATGCGAGACGTTGGCCACGAAATCCTGCCGCACCCGCTCCAGCCGGCGCAGTTCGGTCACGTCGTGCAGCACCACCACGGCGCCAGAAGGCTTCGCCGTTCCCGCGGCATCGTTGCCATTTGCCGCGTTTCCAGCGCCTTTACCGGAGCCGCCGTCACTGAAAAACTCTGCATCTGCACGATCCCCATCGAGATGTCGCTCTGCAGCCCCTCCTCACCTTTGAGTGCCTTCGAATCAAACCAACCAGTTCGGCGTTGCGCACCACTTCAATCAACGGACGCCCTTCCGCCGTAGCTGCGTGCACGTTGAATATTTCCGAGAATGCGCGGTTGTAAAAGACCAGCCGCTCTTCGGCGTCGATCACCGCTACACCCTCCACCATGCTCCGCAGAATCGCGCTCGACCGGTTCCGCTCGCCGCTCAACATGCGGATTTCCTGATCGAGCCGCGCCGCGGTTTGATTCATCGAATCGGCCAGCTCCGCCAGCTCGTCGCGCGGTCCTTCACCGAAGCAGCGGACGAAAATCTCCCTCCGCGATCCGCTGTGAGAAATCCTTCAACCGTTCGATTCGCGCCGCAAACATCCGCGCGAATCCCAGCGAGGCCATCGCGCCGATGAGCAGCATCACCAGGGAGGCGATCAACAAACGCCCGCGCAGCTCTTTCGACCGAAAGATCGATCTCCGAAAGCGGTACCGCCAGGCGAATCACAATCGGATTGCCCGTCCGCTGGCTTGATAACGAACCGCCTGGTAGACCAGTTCGCGATCCGAGGGTCACGCTGCGGTGTACGTCTTGCCCGTGCCCGCTCGCCAACGCTTGCTGGATTTCCGGCCGGTTCGCGTGGTTTTCCATTTTTGCCGGGTCCGCCGCTGAATCGGCTAGCACCCGTCCATCACTGCCGACAATCGTTACGCGAGCGCCGCTCTTGGCCATCCATTCTGTCCACTGCCGCAGATTCTCGGCATCGCTCGCCTGCGGCGGACGTGTTTGGGCCACATTCAGTAGGGAAGTCAGTTCGGAATTTGCCGAACGTATCGCTTGCTGCGGATCACTCGCAAGGAATACAAATGGACGGCGATGAGAACTGCGATCAGCAGGGCCACATAAGTGAGCCCTAATCTCCAGAAGAGTCTAGCTCGCACGGGTTTCGAACAAGTATCCTGCGCCGCGAACTGTTTTCATGTGAATCGGGTGTTGCGGATCGAGTTCGATTTTTTCCCGCAATCGTCGCACGTACACATCCACGCTGCGCGGCGTCACGAATCGTTCGGTGCCCCATACCGCATCCAGCAGCTGATCTCGAGTAAACACTCGATTGGGCCGCGCCGCCAGAAAATACAGTAATCGAAATTCAAGCGTGCTCATCGGCACCGGCCGGGCCGCCCGCGTCACCCGGTACGCCGCTGGATCGATGCGCAGCGTTCCGATCTCGACCGGTTTTTCGGAAGGGGTTCCGGGCTCCGCTCGCCGCAGCAGCGCTTTCACTCGCGCGGTCAATTCCCGCGGACTGAACGGTTTTGTGACGTAGTCGTCCGCGCCCAGCTCCAGGCCCACCACGCGGTCCGCTTCCTCGCCCTTTGCCGTCAGGATCAGCACCGGCAGGCGGTTCAGGTCCCACGTCCTTGCGAACTTCCTTGCAGATTTCCAGCCCCGATAGTTTCGGCAACATCAAATCCAATACCAGCAAGTCGGGCGGCGCCTTGCGAATTTGCGCCAGCCCCGTGGCTCCGTCCGCGCTCGACGTGACCTGGTAGCCGTCCTTCTCCAGGTTGTAACGTACCAACTCGACGATGTCTTTGTCGTCTTCGATTACGAGAATGCGTTTCATTGCACCTTTTCGGTCGGAGTTAACGGTGGACTCGTGACCCACGATACGGGAACGAGCCACGGGAAGCAAGACGAAGGCGTTCCATTCTCGGTTTTTTAACCTGACATTAATACCGTGTCACATTGGCACGCTGCGTCCCGCTGGAAACGCTAATTCCGTTTTGGATTTTCACATCTCTACGTCCCCGCCCTCCAGTCGATTGAATCAGAAAGGCTTGCATTCATTCAATTTGACCTGCTTTGGCCCTGCGCCTGCTGTCTTCGCCTCGATGGCCGATACGTTAATTGCTGGTTCGGCTGGTCGTCCCATAGGGGGACCTAATGAGTCGCTTCAACAGGTCGGCAACTGGATCCCGAACTCCGCAGCGTGGAATCCCGGGATTTTGAAGCGGGGCTGCGACGCAAGATTGTGGGGCAGGATGAAGCGGTACAGGCGGTTGTGGACCTGTATCAAGTTTTCGCGCGGGGCTGAATTCGCCGGGGCGTCCGGTGGGGAACTTGCTGTTTCTCGGTCCCACCGGCGCGGGCAAGACGCGGGTGGTGGAAGCCACGGCCGAATTGCTGTTTGGCGATCCGCGCGCGGTAATCAAAATCGACTGCGCCGAGTTCCAGCACTCGCACGAAATCGCCAAATTGATTGGTTCGCCTCCGGGATATCTGGGGCACCGCGAGACGCATCCGCTGATTACGCAGGAAGCGCTGGCGCAGTATCACACCGAAAAACTGAAGATTTCGTTTTTGCTGTTCGACGAAATCGAAAAAGCCAGCGACGCGCTGTGGCAGTTGCTGCTGGGCATTCTGGATAAGGCCACGCTGACGCTGGGCGACAACCGCCGCGTGGATTTTTCGCAGACCATGATTTTCATGACCTCGAACCTGGGTGGCGTGGAAATCACCGAGCTGATGAATGGCGGGCTGGGTTTTGCGCCGCAACAGCGCCCGGAAAACAAGGAAGGTCTGGACGAGAAGGTCAAGAACACGGCGTCGGAAGCAGCCAAGCGGAAATTCGCGCCGGAGTTCATGAACCGCATCGACAAAACGGTCGTGTTTCATCCCTTGCGCTCCGCGCAGCTCGAGCAAATTCTGGAAATCGAGTTGGGCATGGTGCAACAGCGCGTGCTGGAAACGGCGAAGGGCCGCTTCTTGTTCCGCGTGACTCCGCCAGCCCGGGAATTCCTGCTGAAGGAAGGCACGGACCTGAAGTACGGAGCGCGGCACCTGAAGCGCGCGATCGAACGCCACGTGGTCTACCCGCTGGCGAGTTTGCTTTCGACCGAGCAGGTTTCGCTGGGCGACGTGATCTCGATCGACTGGCACGGCTCGGAAAACGGCCTGAAATTCCTGAAGGAAGCCGAAGGCGCGTTAATCCCGATGGCCGCTCCGGCTCCTGCCACACGACAATTCGGCACGGCCGCCGCCGGATCGGATGGGCGTGCGGTGGTTGTGCCAGCCGAAATTGCTTTCGCCGAGCGTCGCCCGATTCGTTAGCTCCGCCGCGAAAAAATCTTGTCGTTCCTTACTCAAAGGCTCACGAGCATTAGCTTGACGTCAAACGTAGCCAAGCCGAGGCCTTCCCTTAGCGCAACGCCCGTTGCCAAGACGTTCCTGCGCGGCACTACCCCCTGGCCCTTGCCCTGGTCCGTGAACCCGTGGAACTTCGGCGCCGGTGTTGTTTTCCTGATCCTGCACGTCGTTCTCGACCGCATGACCGTTGATTTCCAGATGTGGAAGGGTGTCAGTGCCTGGTACCCGCCCGCCGGCCTGGAAGTTGCCGTACTGGTCGGTCTCGGATTTTCCTACATGCCGGTGATCTTGCTGGCGAATTTCGTTTCCGCCATCGTCAACTATCACCAATCGCCGCGTTCTGCCACGTTTTGGGTTTCCTGTCTGGTCATCACTGCCGGATATTCCGGCGGCGCCTTCATCCTGCGCCGCATTCTCCCGCACGATTCTCCTTTCCGCTCGGTCGGCGATGTTTTTCGTTATTTGTCCGTCGCCATCACCACCTCCTTCTGCGTCGCCAGTGTCGGCGCCCTAACGCTCACGTGGCAGACTCCCGCGCTGGTAACGGAGTATCCAAAATTGGTGCTCAGTTGGGCCGTCGGTGATTCGGTTGGCTTGATCGCCCTCACGCCTTTCATCCTGGTCCACGTCATGCCTTGGTTCCACGAACGCTCCGATCGTCATACTCGTTCGAAACAACTTAGCCCTCTTGCCATCGAACGCGTTGAACCGCAGCGTCGCCGAACTTTCGGTAGCCTCGAATTCGCCGCACAACTCGTCACGATTGTCTTCGCGCTCTGGCTCGTCTTCGGCTCCAGGCTCAGCGAAAGCTACGATCTCTTCTACCTGATTTTCTTGCCGGTGATTTGGATCGCGGTGCGCCAGGGCCTTCCCGGAGTCACCACCGCGATTTTGCTGCTGAATTTGGGTTCGATGGTCATGCTCAGTTTCTATCCGGAAGATTTGTATCACCTGGCCATGCTCCAATTTCTCACCCTCATCGTCTCGCTGACCGGATTGACTCTCGGCACTCTCATCACCGAACGCCGCTCCATTGAGGATGGCCTGCGCAAAAGCGAGGACCGCCTGAAGGCCATCGTCGACGCCATCGATGAAGTGATCTTCGAAATTGATCGCGAAGGAATTTTCCGTAATGTTTGGACCACCGACGATTCCGTGTTGGCCCGCCCCCGGGAGGCCTTGCTCGGCCACCGCATTGCGGAATTGCTGGGACCAGAGCTGGAGGCCCAATTTGCCGACTGCCTGCTCCGTGTTACCGCCTCCGGCCGCGGTGAAAGTCTTGAGTATTCGATCCCCTTCGGCGACGAAAAGCGCTGGTTCCTGGCCCGCGTCAGTCCCGTCCAGTCGCCCGACGGCCTCTTCCGCACCGTGTGCATGACTTCGCGCGATATCACCGCTCGCAAAAAAAACGAAGACGATTTGCTGGCCGCCAAGGAAGCCGCCGAAGCCGCCAGCGAAGCCAAAAGCGAATTTCTGGCCAACGTCAGCCACGAATTCCGCACGCCCATGAACGGAATCCTGGGTATGACCGATCTCGTCCTCGATACCGAGGTCACTTCCGAGCAGCGCGAATACCTCGAAATGGTCAAGACCTCGGCCGATTCTCTTCTCGGCCTGCTCAACGACATTCTCGATTTTTCGAAAGTCGACGCCGGCAAAATGGAACTGACTCAAAACGATTTCAATTTTGGCGCCGACCTGAACGACATCTTGAAAGTCATGCATTTTCGCGGCACGCAAAAACACCTCGAAGTTTCCTGGCAACTGGATCCCAAAATCCCCGAGACGCTCGTCGGCGACTCGCTCCGCCTTCGTCAGGTCCTGATCAACCTCCTGGGCAACGCCATTAAATTTACCGAAGTCGGCGGCGTTCGCCTTCAAGTGGTCCGCCAGCAGGAAACCGCCGACGATGTGCTGCTCCATTTCCAGATTCAAGACACCGGCATCGGCGTCCCCCCCGATAAGCAGGCCGTCATCTTTGAAGCCTTTACCCAGGCCGACAGCTCCGCTACCCGCAGCTACGGCGGCACCGGGCTCGGCCTCGCCATCGCCAGCCGTCTCGTCGCCCTGATGCACGGCAAAATCTGGGTCGAAAGCAACTTCGGCGCTGGCAGCACTTTTCATTTCACCGCGATGTTCGGGCGCTCGCTGCGCGATTCCGCGCTCGTTACCCGTCAATTCAAACATGAGGAAACCCAATGACTACTCCGTCCGATCCCAAGAAAAGAATTCTCGTCGCCGAGGACGATCCCGTCTCCCGTCGCCTGCTCGAAGTCTTCCTCGTTAAATGGGGTTATGAAGTGGTGCTGGCCACCACCGGCCTCGAAGCTTTGCAGTTTCTGGAACGCATGGACGCGCCGCGCCTCGCCCTGCTCGACTGGATGATGCCCGGCATGGAAGGCGTGCAGGTCTGCCGCAAACTTCGCGAATTCAAGGATCGTCCCTATGTCTACGTCCTGCTCTTGACCGCGCGCACCCAGAAGGAAGATTTGCTGCAGGGTCTCGAATCCGGAGCGGACGATTACCTCACCAAGCCTTTCGATTCGCAGGAACTTCGCGCCCGCCTGCACGTCGGCCAGCGCATCCTCGACCTGCAGGACAAACTCATCGCCGCGGGGGAAGAACTTCTTTTCCGCGCCACCCACGACAATCTCACCGGCATCTGCAATCGCGGCGTCATTCTGGACACCATCCGCCGCGAGCGCTCCCGCCAGGATCGTGGCGGCAACGCCTTCGCCATCGTCATGGCCGATGTCGATCATTTCAAATACGTCAATGATACCCACGGCCACCTCGCCGGCGATGCCGTGCTCCAGGAAGTCGCCCGCCGCATGACCAACTTTATTCGCCCCTACGATGCCGTCGGCCGCTACGGCGGCGAAGAATTTCTCATCGTGGTTCCGTCCTCCGACGCCATGGGCGCTCTCGGTTTGGGCGAAAGAGTCCGTCAGGGAATTGAAGCGAAACCCATCCTCGCCGAAGGAGCTTCGATTTCCGTCACCGCCAGCTTCGGCATCGCCGCCAGCACGCCGGGGCACTTGCTCGATCCCCAGGAAATGCTTCGCTTCGCCGACGACGCGCTGTACCGCGCCAAGAAGAACGGCCGGAATCGCTGCGAACTCGCTGCGGAACAGGATTTGGGCACCCATCGCTCGCCAGAGGTCGATCCGGTCACTCCCGACTTCGCCGCCAAGCTCCGCACCCTCTGATCATTTTCCGTTCGATTCGTTCGAATCTTTCGAACGCGCGGAATTGCAAGTTCTCTTGCGTCGCCCTCGCGCCCGCCGGATGATGTTTAGGCCTCCCTGCTCACGATTCGCAGCGAGGCGTGTTGCTGGTTCCGGCCAGCCTGAGGAGGCGCGAATTGCCCGCAGTTCCCGAGATTCGCGTCGAAGCATGTAACGACCAGCCCGTCCGGCCAGACCAGGACTTTGTCTTGTACTGGATGATTGCGTTCCGCCGCACCCATTGGAATTTTGCACTCGATCACGCGATCGCCCGCGCCCGTGAACTGAAAAAGCCGCTCGTCATTCTGGAAGCGCTCCGTTGCGATTACCCCTGGGCCAGCGATCGCCTACATCGTTTCGTCCTCGATGGCGTCGCGGAGAAGCTCCGGAATCTAGCCGAAAGTGGAGTCCACTACTATCCGTACGTCGAGCCCGCCGTCGGTGCAGGGAAAGGTTTGCTCGCCTCGCTCGCCGGCCATTCCTGCGTCGTCATCACCGACGACTTCCCCTGTTTTTTTCTTCCGCACATGATTCGCAGCGCCGCCAAACAATTGCCCGTGCGCCTGGAAAAAGTCGATTCCAATGGGCTGCTCCCCCTCCGCGCCACCGCTCAGCTATTTTCCACCGCCTACGCCTTTCGCCGTTTCCTCCAGAAAAATCTTCCCGCGCATCTGTCTCATTTTCCCAAAGCCGACCCGCTCGCGCGTCTGGAGCTTCCTAAACTAGAAATCGCTGCCCCGCGAAATCATCAACCGTTGGCCGCCGGCCACTTTAGCCTGGCTCGAAAATTCCCACTCACTCGCGGAATTGCCGATCAACCACCAGATTCTGCCGGCCACCGGGCCGGACGCCGCCCGCGGAGACGAGGCCGCCGCCCATAAACAATGGCGCGAATTTCTAACCAAAAGAATCGACGAATACTCCGAGCTGCGCAACGAACCGTCCCAGGAAGGCACCAGCGCCCTTTCGCCCTACCTTCATTTCGGCCACATTTCCGCGCACCAGATGTTTCACGATCTGATGTCGCGCGAAAAATGGTCCGAAGCCAAACTCGCCCATCGCGCCGATGGCAGCCGCCAGGGCTGGTGGGGTCTGCGCCCTCCGATTGAACAATTCCTGGATCAGTTCGTCACCTGGCGTGAGGTGGGGTTCAATTTTTCCAGCCACCGCGAAGACTACGATCGTTACGAATCGCTGCCCGCATGGGCCCAAACAACTCTGGAGAAACACTCCCGCGATGAACGCCAGTGGATTTACTCGCTGAAAGACTTTGCCGCCGCTCGCACCCATGATCCTCTGTGGAATGCCGCGCAGCGCCAGCTTTCAACCACCGGCCACCTGCACAATTATTTGCGCATGCTCTGGGGCAAAAAAATACTCGAATGGTCCGAAACTCCCGGGCAAGCTCTGGAGATCCTGATCGAATTGAATAATCGCTACGCCCTCGACGGCCGCAATCCCAATTCCTACAGCGGAATTTTCTGGTGCCTCGGCCGCTACGATCGTCCCTGGGGACCCGAACGCCCCATCTTTGGCACCATTCGTTACATGAGCTCGGACAACACCGCTCGCAAGCTGCATGTGAAGGACTACCTCCGGAAATATGGCGAGCAAAAAACTCTTTACCGCGAAATCGAGGATTGACGCGCCGGCTCCGGAAGTTTTCCGCTGGCACGAAGAACCCGGCGCGCTCGAACGGCTCACTCCCCCGTGGGAGCCGGTCGAACTTGAGCAGCGCCCGCCCGGAATTCGCGATGGAGATCGCGGCGTCCTGCGCGTCGGCCTCGGCCCGTTCAAGATCCGTTGGGTTTTGGAACATTGCGATTACCTCCAAGGCCGCCAGTTTCGGGATGTCCAGATTTCCGGCCCCTTTAAAAGCTGGCAACACACCCACTCATTTTTGCCGGACGGAGCTCACGCCAGTTTTCTCGAGGACCGCATCGAGTACGAATTGCCCCTGGGCGCAATCGGCGCGTTTTTTGGAAACTGGTTCGTCCAGCGCAAACTCCAGCGCCTCTTCGAATATCGGCACCGCGTTACTCAAGAAGCGATGCGGGCCCGCAGTGCAGCCCGCACCGAATAGTTCACGCCCCAAAACGTCATGAACCAGCTAGAATACCGTGCCATTGGCTGCTGCCCGGCCAGGGAAGAGGAATCCTCCAAAGAATGTCCGCCAATCCCGACGTGATCATCGTGGGCGCCGGCCTCGCCGGCCTGTGTTGCGCCCGCCGCCTGCAGGAGAAAGGCATCTCCTTTCAAATCCTCGAAGCGTCCGACGGAATCGGCGGCCGGGTACGCACCGACCACCTCGACGGTTTCCTGCTCGACCGTGGCTTTCAGGTTTTGCTCGAAGGCTATCCCGAAGCGCAACGCGTCCTCGATTACCCCGCGCTCAACCTGAAATCATTCGATCCTGGAGTTTTGATCTGGTTTGCCGGCCGCCTGAATCGCTTCATCGATCCCTGGCGCAAAACCGGGGAGTGGCGCGCCGCTTACGATTCTCCCGTTGGTTCACTCGCCGATAAACTCCGCATGGCACGTCTCCGCCAGCGCCTGAAGGCCGCCTCGATTGAAAAAATATTCAGCCGTCCCGAAAAATCCACAATCGCCGCGCTGAAGTCCGCCGGATTTTCAGCGGTGATGATTCAGCATTTCTTCGAACCGTTCTTCGGCGGCATCATGCTCGATCGCGACCTGCACGCCTCCAGCCGCATGTTTGAATTCGTCTTCAGCACCATGGCCAAATCGAAAGTCGGCGTCCCGGCCCAGGGCATGGGCGCCATCCCCGCGCAACTCGCTTCCAAGTTTCCGGACGGAGCAATACGCCTGAATGCCCACGTCGATTCGTTGCTGAGCAATACCCTGGCACTCGGCGAAACCGAAAAAATCACTCCCCGTGCGGTGGTCGTTGCCGCCGACGGGCCCTCCGCCGCCAAACTCCTCGGCGAAATTCCGCTGGCCGGCTCCCGCAGCGTCAGCTGCTTTTACTATGCGACGGATACTCCGCCCACCACCGAGCCCATCCTGCTCTTGGCTGGCACCCGCGGCGGCACCGTAAACAATCTCTGCGTGATGAATGCGGTTGCGCCCGCCTACGCTCCGTCCGGTCAGTATCTGATTTCCGTCTCGGTTCTGGGTGACTTCCCGCTCACCGACGAGCAGCTCGGCGGCTTCATCATCGCCGACCTGAAGGGCTGGTTTGGCCCAGTCGTTCGTTCCTGGCGCTTTCTCCGCAGCTACCGCATCCCGCATGCGCAACCCGCGCAGCTTCCTGGGGTGCTCGATCCTCCCGAGCGCCCGGTACGCATCCGGCCCGGCGTGTACGTCTGCGGCGATCACCGCGACAACGCCTCCATCAACGGCGCAATGGTTTCCGGGCGCCGCGCGGCCGACGCGCTAATCGACGACCTTTCTAAATGAATGACCGGAGTGACCGTACGCAAGCGTATGGAGTACCAAACTGGGACAGTTTAACGAACTGAAAGGCTCCCGAGCGCCCAAGCCGTTGCCATACGTTACCGTACGTTATCTCTCGCACCGCCCCGTTGTTTTTCTAGCAAACCGATTCCTGGTTTCAGCCGATTTGGTGTACATTCTAGTTGTATACACGTCGCGGCAAGTTCTAATTGTCCGCCCCGAAAGGTTCCGGCATGAATCCCACCAAACCTGCAAACGACGTCAGCAACGAGTCTGCGTCCAAGACGACGCGCGACTCTCTTTCCATCACCGATAATCGTACCGGCCAGCAGCTCGAAATTCCAATCAAGCACGATACGATTCGCGCCATCGATCTGCGGCCCATAAAAGTGAAAACCGACGATTTCGGTCTGATGGGTTACGACCCGGCCTTCACCAACACCGCCTCCTGCCAGAGCAAAATCACTTACATCGATGGCGACAAGGGCATTCTTCGCTATCGCGGATATTCCATCGAGGAACTTGCCGAAAAAAGTACCTATATCGAAACGGCCTACCTGCTGCTGCATGGCGAGCTGCCCACCAAATCGCAATTAGCCGATTGGTCCTATCACGTCACTCACCACACCTTCATTCACGAAAGCATCAAGAAATTTATCGACGGCTTCCACTACGACGCCCACCCCATGGGCATGATGATTTCTACCGTCGCTGCTCTTTCCGCGTTCTATCCCGACTCCAAAGATATTTTCAGTCCGGAATCCCGCCGCAAGCAGACCTATCGCTTGATCGGCAAAATGCCCACCCTGGCCGCTTTCGCCTATCGCCACAGTCTGGGCATGCCCTTCGTCTATCCCGATAACGACCTCAGCTACTGCGGCAACTTTTTGAACATGCTGTTCCGCACCACCGAAGCGAAGTACCGCCCGAATCCGACCCTCGAGCGCGCGCTCGATATTCTCTTCATTCTCCACGCCGACCACGAACAAAACTGTTCGTCCACCGCCATGCGTTTGGTGGGTAGTTCCCACGTCGATCCCTACTGCGCCACGGCGGCGGCCACCGCCGCCCTGTACGGTCCGCTGCACGGCGGCGCCAACGAAGCAGTTCTGCGCATGCTGGTTGAAATCGGGTCCATCCAGAACGTCCCGGCCTACATCAAGAGCGTCAAGGGTGGAGAAAAGCTGCTGATGGGCTTCGGCCATCGCGTCTACAAGAATTACGATCCGCGCGCCCGCATCGTGAAAAATATCGCCTACGAAGTTTTCGACGTGATGGGCCTCAACCCCCTGATCGAAATCGCTCTGGAGTGCGAACGTATCGCCCTCGAAGACGAATATTTCGTTAAGCGCAGGCTCTATCCCAACGTGGACTTCTACACCGGCCTCATCTACCAGTCGATGGGTTTTCCGGTGACCATGTTCCCCGTGCTCTTCGCCATTCCGCGCACTTCCGGATGGATCGCCCAGTGGGAGGAAATGCTGCTCGACCCCGAACAGAAGATCTCCCGTCCGCGCCAGGTGTATCTGGGCAGCGACCTGCGCAGTTACACTCCACTCGATAACCGCAAGTAGCAATTCGCCCGGCGATCGTTCCGCTCGTTTCGCTTCTATTTTGCGCGCGGGGAAAATCGCAACACTGCGATTTCAGTTTGGCTCGTGCCAGATGTGCTCACCACCCACCTCGCCCGCAGACCAACCTTAGCCTTTCCTAATTTTAGCAACCTCTCCCACGCTCTCCTCCTGCCGCAACGCCCTTCCCTCCGACTATGGCCTTCGCCTTGCTTTCCCTGCATCCGCACATCCCTCGGGTGCGTACAACTTAAAATTGATTGCATCTGAGGGGAATCTCTGGCAAAACTCTCTATCCCCACTTTGGGGCAGGCCTCATGGACATCTCAACGCGCCAATCCGGAATCGCTACAATTGTGGACATCGTCGGCGACATCACCCTATATAATTCGCCGCAGGTTCGCAAAGTCCTGCTCGATCTGCTCAAGGACAAAAAATCCCCGCGCGTCATCGTCAATCTCGAGAAGGTTCGATACATTGACAGTGCCGGTGTGGCCTCGCTGGTCGAGGGCCTGAAAGTTTCGCGCGACATGAAGAGCACCTTCGCCATGTTCGGCCTCAGCCGCACCGCGCGCGAAGTGCTCGAATTGACCCGGCTCATCAAAGTTTTTGAAGTGTACGACAATGAAGCAGATGCGTTGCGCGGTGGCAGCACCAACGTCGCCCCAGCGAGGTAAAGTTCCGGGCAGGTTCCAGCGGGTAGCACTCAATCCCTCGCCCGTCCGGATTCTCAGATGCCGTTCACCGAGACAATTGGCGCCGCCACGATTGACGGGCTGGCATACGTTGGGGGACTCGCACGCCTGACCGGCGGTGCAGCCCGCGCCGTTTTCATCGCGCCCTTTCAGGGCAAAAAATTCCACTTCAGCCGCGCCATCCATCAGGCCATGTCCGTCGGCGTCGACGCCCTCCCCATCACCTCTTTGATTTCCTTTTTCGTCGGCGCCATTCTGGCGGTTAACGCCGCCTATGAGCTCCGCAAATTCGGCGCCATGCATATGGTGGCCAACGCCGTCGCCGTTTCCATGACCCGCGAACTGGGGCCGCTAATGACCGCCATCGTGGTCATCGGACGTTCCGGCTCCGCTTTTGCCGCCGAAATCGGCACCATGAAGGTCAACGAGGAAATCGACGCGATGGAGACCATGGCGCTCGAGCCCGTGCAATTCCTCGTCGCCCCCAAGTTCCTGGCCATGCTCTTGATGGTTCCCTGCCTCACCGCCTGGGCCGATTTTATGGGCATTCTCGGCGGCGGAATGTTCGGCGTCATCACCGCCGGATTTACTTGGGGCACCTATATCGCCGCCAGCCTCGATGCGCTGGTGATTCGCGATATTATGACTGGCCTGGTGAAGGCCATGATGTTCGGCCTGGTCATCACCGCCGTGGGCTGCCAGGAAGGATTTTCAACTGGGCTTGGCTCCGAGCAAGTCGGGCGCTCGACCACCGCAGCCGTGGTCAAATCGATCTTCATGGTGGTCATTGTCGATCTTATCTTTACCACTCTTTTTTACGTTACCGCGCCGCGCTAAAAAATGTCATCGCCGCCCAAGCCCAATCCCGACCCCCGTGAAACCCTCCGGTAACGCCGCGATTTCCGTCCGCAATCTCCGCGTGAAATACGGCGAGCGCGAAATCCTGCACGGCATCAATTTTGAAGTTCCCGATGGCGAGACCATGGTCATCCTCGGAGGCTCTGGCTCCGGCAAGAGCACCTTGCTCCGCACGCTGGTCGGACTGGAAAAACCCAGTTCTGGTGAAATTTGGATTCAAGGCAAGGACTTTTGCCTCCATCCCCGACGCAGATCGCGACGAGCTCCGCAAGAAAATGGGCATGTCGTTTCAGGGCGGCGCTTTGTTCGGCTCCATGACCGTCGGCGAAAATGTCGCGCTGCCCTTTGCAGGAGCATACCCAGCTCGACGATTCCACCATCGAAATCATGGTCCGCCTCAAGCTCGATCAGGTCGGCCTGTCCGGGTTTGAAAACTACATGCCCGCGCAGTTGAGTGGCGGAATGAAAAAACGCGCCGCCATCGCGCGGGCTTTGGCCATGGACCCCGCCACCTTATTTTTCGACGAGCCTTCCGCCGGTCTGGACCCCATCATCGCCGCCGGTATCGACGAGCTTATTCTGAAATTGAAAAAGGCTTTTCGCATGACCATTGTCGTGGTCACCCACGAGCTGGCCAGCGCCTTCTTGATTGCCGATCGCATGATCGTGCTGGACAAGGGCGTCATCGTGGCCGACGATACCGCCCAGAATTTGCAGAAGAGCATCCAGCCGCGCGTTCGCCAGTTTCTCGATCGCGTCCCCGAGCCGGAACTGACCGGCGAAATTGACTATCTGCAAATGCTCACGGGAGACACTCCGCCTCAGCGTCAGTAAGCTGAGTGTGTGGCGCCCGCTTGCGCGCCGCTCATTTTCGCGCAGGTCTGGTTAAGCCGAAGGGTCGTGTTATACTCCCCCGAACTTGAGGGGACGACCGCGCGGGTCACCGCGCGGATTCAACGAGGATACGGATGGATTCGAAGAAGGAACAGGCAGTGGTCGGTGTTTTTGTTCTGATCGTCGCAGCCTTGTTGATTGTCACCGTCTTTATCAAATCCGGGACGCTCGATAAGGAAAACACCCCCTACCATACCTATTTTAAGAATGCCGGCGGTTTGGAACCCGGCGCCGAAGTTCGCTATTTGAATGGTCCGCCGGTCGGACGGGTCGGCAAAGTCAGTTTCGATCCCCAGGATCCGGCTCGCATGAAAATTGATTTCAGCGCCAAGCCGGACATCCCCGTAAAAACCGACAGCGTCGTGGCCATTACCAGCACCAGCCCCCTGGGCGAAAATTTTCTCGAAATTCTGGCCGGTACTTCTCAGGCCGCCCGCGCGCCCCGCGATGCCACTCTTCGCGCCAAAGAACCCACCAGTTTCTCGGACATCGCCGACAAGATTAACGAACTGACGCCCGCCGCCAACGAACTCATCCACAATCTCAACGAGCGCGTCGTCGAAGTGAAAGTAACTCTGGCCCGCGTCAACGATCTGCTCAACGACAAAAATCGCGACAACATTTCGGCCAGTCTGGGTCACCTCCGCGGCATGCTGCAGGAAGATCGTCCGCTGGTTCATTCCACTCTGGTCCATGTCAACGACGTCTCCGCCAAGCTGCCGCAGTTGGTCGATAATTTCCAGAAGACCGCCGCTCAGGCCGACGAAACCCTCAAGAAACTCGACGGCATGCTCTCCGAGAACCGCGCCGATATTCGCCAGTCGATTATCGATTTGCGCCAGGCCCTGGCCAAAGCCAATGACATGGTCGGCACGCTGAACAACCTGGTCGATAGCAACGCCGAGAATCTCGACGAGATCATCGACAACTTGCGTTCCACCACCGAGAATTTGAATTCGTTTACCGAAACGATCAAGACCCGGCCCTACACCCTGCTTCGTGACTCCTCGCCCAAGGAGCACAAGCCCGGGTCGGCGCTGCCCAAGTAGTCGCCGTAAGCGGTTCGTTGTATCGCGCGGAGTTTTGCGAGAAGGAGCGAAGAGTGTCCAGGCGTCGCGTGCAGTTTATTGTGATTCTTTCCGTCGTCGCGAGTTTCGTTGCCGCCTGCGGCGCGCCCCGCCCCGTTAAATATTACGTGCTGGACGTTCCACCCGCTCCTGCCGCCACTTCCGCCACGCCCCTGCCCGTCAGCCTCCTGGTCGGGCGTTTCACTGCTTCGCATCTCTACCGCGATGACCGTCTCGTCTATGGTTCCGGTCAGGTCCAGCTCGGCACCTACGAATACGATCGTTGGGCCCAGGCTCCTGCGGATATGATTCAGGACGCGCTGATTACCACTCTCCGGAATACCGGCCAGTACGCAGCGGTCTCGCGTGTCTCCGCCAGCGTCCGTGGCAATTACGTCCTGCGGGGCCACCTGCTCCAGTTGTATGGCGTCGATCAGCCCGCTCTCGTGGCTCGTTTCTCGCTGCACCTCGAACTGTACGATCCAGCCGGACGCGCCGTCGTTTGGAGCGAAACCTACACCCACGATGAACCGGTACCCGATAAGTCCGTTCCGTCCATCGTCCTCGCCATGGATAGGAACGTAAATGCAGGCCTGCAACAACTGACCGCAAGTCTCAGCCAATATTTCGCCAGCCATCCGCCTCAGCCTCCGGCCGCAAAATAACCGGCGTCGCCTCTCCCCGGCTCGCCGCCGCGCCTGAGGGCCTGTTTGATTAGGAATTTCTTTTTCCCATTCTGTATTCTCCCCACCCGCCAAAGCACTTCCATCGCGTCCCTCTTCGGCACACCGCAGAAGTATTCACTTTATTTTCCGATGAGTGGATTGACGCCTCCGCTCGTCTTGCGTTTGCGCTGGCTTTCCGCATCTCGATGCACCACTGGGCCCTTTTCGGGAGAATCATGGATTTTTTTCGGCAGCTCTTCGGCCCCGGCGATTTCATGCCCCATGGCTACTGCTATCTCTGGAATCCGGCTTTGGTGTGGCTGAACGTCATCTCCGACTCGCTGATTGCCGTCTCCTACTTCACGATCCCTTTTACGCTGCTGTGGTTTGTTCGTAAGCGCCGCGACATTCCTTTTGGTTTCGTTTTTATCCTTTTCGGAACTTTCATCGTGGCCTGTGGCAGCACCCACGTTATGGAAGTCTGGAATCTCTGGCATTCGGAATATTGGCTCGCCGGTTTCCTGAAAGCCATCACCGCGATCGCCTCTATTACCACCGCCATCGTCATCGCTCGCCTGCTCCCCCAGGCCCTCGATATCCCCAGTGCCGCGGAATGGCGGTCCGCCAATGCGGCGCTCGAAAATGAAATTCAAGAGCGCCGCGAATTGGAAGTCAGTCTCCGCGCCTCCGCCGCGAGTTTCAGCGAACAGTCCGAAATGCTGGAGCTAATACACGATGCCATTTTCGTTCGTGACTTGCAGAACCAGATCGTTTACTGGAATCGTTCGGCCGAACGCTTGTACGGTTGGACCAAGGAAGAGGTGCATGCGCATACCACGCATGGCCTGCTGCAAACCGTATTTCCTTACGAAATGCATTTGATCGAAGCCGCCGTCCTCGAAAAGGGTTACTGGGAAGGTGAACTAAAGCACCAAACCCGCGACGGCCGAACGGTGACGGTCTCCAGTCGCTGGGCCTTGCGCAAGGGAGACAACGGAGAGCCGATTGGAGTTCTCGAGAGCAATCGAGACATTACGAAACTCAAGAACGAGGAAAAGAGATTTGAAAATTTGCTCGAAGCCGCTCCGGACGCCATCATCATCGTCAACGGCGCTGGAATCATTCAGATCATCAACGCCCAGACCGAGAAGATGTTTGGTTACCTCCGTGGCGAATTGCTCGGCATGCCCGTCGAAATCCTGGTGCCGCACAGCCTGCACGCCCGGCATGCCGGCCATCGCGAGGCCTATTCCCACGCCCCGCAGCCTCGCTCGATGGGTGCCGGCTTAAACCTGCACGGGCGCCGCAAAGACGGCACCGAATTTCCCGTGGAGATTAGCTTGAGCCCGATCGATACCGCTGGGGGCACTCTCATCTCCAGCTCCATCCGCGACGTGACCGAGCGCAAGAAGTTCGAGCTGAAACTGAAGGAAACCGAACAGCGCTTTCGCTTGTTAGTCGAGGGCGTCAAAGACTACGCCATCATCGGACTCGATCCCCAGGGCCTGATTTCGAGTTGGAATCGGGGCGCCGAACGGATCAAGGGCTACTCCGCCGGCGAAATCATCGGTAAGCATTTTTCGTGCTTTTACCCGGCGGACGACGTGGCCAGAAACCTCCCGGGCGAATTGCTCGGCCGCGCGGCTAAAGACGGTGTCGTGGAGCAGGAAGGCTGGCGCCTTCGCAAGGACGGCACGCAGTTTTGGGCCGACGTCTTGATCACCGCTCTGCGCGACGATGCCGGCCAGCTCCTCGGATTCGCAAAAATTACCCGCGATGCTACCGAGCGCCGCAATCTCGAACAGGAATTGCGTAATGCGAACGAATTCCTCGAACAGCGCGTTTCCGAGCGCACCTCGGAACTGGCCACCGCCAATACCCAGCTGCGCAGCCGGACCGACGAAATTTCCGCGCTCAATGCCTCGCTCGAGGCCCGCGTGGAGGAGCGTACCGCCGAACTCGTCCGGACCAATTCTGAACTCGAGGCCTTCAGTTATTCCGTCTCCCACGATCTTCGTACTCCGCTCCGCCACGTCGATGGCTTTGCCCGCATCTTGAAAGAGGAATACGTGGCCGAACTCCCGGCCGAAGGTCATCGTTTCTTGGAGCGCATTCTCAGCTCCACCACCCACATGGGGCACTTGATCGACGACCTGCTGAATCTTGCTCGCATCGGACGAAAAGAAATCAAACGCCTCGATACCCAAATGAGTGATCTCGTCAAGCAGGCCCTTTCCGACCTGCGTCCCGAGGAAGAGCGCACCATCGAATGGAGAATTGACGTTTTACCCAAATTGAACTGCGACCCGGGCTTAATTAAATTAGTTTTGATTAACCTGCTCTCCAACGCCTCCAAATTCACTCGTACCCGCCCTTCCGCCGTCATCGAAGTCGGTTCCTGCCTCACCGACGGCATCTTTACGCTCTTTGTTCGCGATAACGGCGTGGGCTTCGACCCCAAGTATGCCGATAAGCTATTTGGCGTCTTCCAGCGCCTTCATCGCCAGGAAGATTTCGAAGGTACCGGCATCGGCTTGGCCACCGTTCAACGCATCATTCATCGCCACGGTGGCCGAATCTGGGCCGAATCCTCGCCGGGAAACGGAGCTACCTTTTATTTCACTTTGGGCTCGCAGCCGCAGGCCGCCGAGCTCCACGAAACAGCGGAGAGCAAACATGGCTGAACCGACCGAAATAGAAATTCTGCTCGTCGAAGACAATATGGCGGATGCCGAACTCGCGCTCCACGCCTTTAAAAAAAACAAAATCGCCAATCACGTTCTGCACCTCCAGGATGGCGCCGAAGCTCTGGACTTCTTGTTTTCGCGCGGAACTTACCAAGGCCAGTCCCTGGTTCACAATCCTCGGCTGATTCTGCTCGACCTCAAGCTTCCGAAAGTCGACGGCCTGCAAGTGTTGAAAGAATTGAAAAGCAGGCCGAGTACCAAGGCCATTCCCGTCATTCTGCTCACCTCTTCGAACGAAGAGCGCGATCTCGTTGCCAGTTACCAGCTCGGCGTCAACAGTTACATCCAGAAACCCGTTAATTTTACGGAATTCCAGGAAGTCGTACGCCAGCTGGGTTTGTACTGGCTGGTGGTCAACAAAGAGCCTCCGGCTGCTGCCTTTCTGGCTTCTTAGGAGCCATCCGCAATGGCCCCGCCCAAATCGACCCTTGACACTTCACCGGCACCAACCCTCCATCTCCTCATCGCCGAGGACAATCCCGACGACCTCGCCCTGACTCTTCGCGAATTGGCCAAGTCCGACCTCAACCTTCAGATCGAGACCGTCTCCACTCGCGCCGCCTTCGTCGATATCTTGAACGCCCAGCCCATCGACATCGCCCTCTCTGATTTTCGCATGGTGAATTGGACCGGCATCGACGCCCTCACCGAAATCATAAAGTTCGGCGCCGATATTCCGCTGATCCTCGTTACCGGAACGCTGGGCGATTTGAAAGCCGTCGAATGTATGAAACTCGGTATCACCGACTACGTGCTGAAGCATCAGCTCGCCCGCCTGCCCATGGCCATTCTGCGCGCCAGGGAAGAGCAGGCCATGCGCCAAGCCCAACGCTCCGCTACCGACGCTCTGCGCGAAAGTGAAGCTCACTACCGCACCCTGGTCGAAAATGCCCCGGATGCCATCGTCGTTCTGGACGTCGAAAAAGATTCCTTCATCGACTGCAACAACAACGCGCTCCGCCTCTTCCGCCTGAGTCGCGAAGATCTGCTCACCCGTAGTCCCGGCGAACTCAGTCCCGCCTTTCAACCGGACGGGCGCCATTCCATCGTCGCCACCCAGCTCTGGGCCGAGCGCGCCTCCTCCAATGAAAACACCAATTTCGAGTGGGTCCATCGCAATGCCCTGGGCTCGGATGTTCCCTGCGATGTTCGCCTGGTTCAACTCAAGTTTCCTGGCCGCCAGATCGTCCGCTGCAGCATTCTGGACATCACCGAGCGCAAACGCGCCGAACAAGAGGTCCGCGACAGCGAAGCGCGCTACCGTGACCTCGTCAACAACGCCAACTATGGAATTTATTGGGTTTCTTCCGACGGCACTTTGCTCGACGCCAATCCCGCCCTGGTGCACATGCTCGATTACGATTCCATCGAATCCTTGCTGGCCATCGGTGACACCGGAGTTTTATTTTGTGATCCCAGGCTGCGCGGCCAGGTCTTGGCTTCCGACGGCGCCGCCGACCGCACCGATCTTAGTGTCGATTGGAAACGCTGCGACGGCAAAGTCATCACCGTGCGCCTCATTGGCCGTCGGGCCCGCGATCCTCGCCGCAAGATCGATTGCGTCGAGGTCATCGTCGAAGAAATTACCGAACGCCTCGCGCTGGAAAAGCAGGTCCGTCAGGCCCAGAAATTCGAAGCCATCGGCCAGCTGGCTGGCGGCATCGCTCACGATTTTAACAACATGATCGGCGCCATTCTCGGCTGGGCCGAACTCGGCATGGACGAAACCGACGCCGAAACTCGCCTCCACCGTCACTTCGATAAAGTTCGCCATCAGGCCATTCGCGCCGCCGCCCTCACCCGCCAGCTCCTCGCCTTCGCCCGCCGCCAGATTCTGGAGCCCCGCGACATCGATCTCAATCAGGACGTCACTGAGACCATCAGCCTCTTGGAAAAAGTCATCGGCAGCAATATTGAAATCAAAACCAATCTCACTCCCAATTTCCCCGTCATCCGCGCCGATCCCACCCAGATCGAACAAGTCATCATGAACCTGTGCATCAACGCGCGCGACGCCATGCCCGAAGGCGGCCGCCTCATCATTGAAACCGGTGAAGTCGCGCTCGATGACCAGCAGCTCGCGGTCCAGGACCATGCCAAAGCCGGACGCTACGCCATGCTCGCCGTCACCGATACCGGAACCGGCATGGACGCCGCCACGCTTGATCGCATCTTCGAGCCCTTCTTCACCACCAAAGACATCGGTAAGGGCACCGGCCTGGGCCTGGCGACGGTCTACGGTATTGTTCGCCAGCATGGCGGCTTCCTGCACGTCTACAGCGAGCTCAACGTCGGCACCACGTTCCGCGTGTATCTTCCGCTAGCCGTTGCTGCCGGGAAAATCCAAGAGGTCCCCGATGAGATCCAGCCGGTGCGCGGCGGCTCCGAACTGATCCTCATCGCGGAAGACCACGAAGGCCTGCGCGATCTCGCCCGCGAAACTCTCGAAGGGCTCGGCTACTCGGTCATCACCGCCAACGATGGTGAAGCCGCCGTCCGCGAATTCGAAATCCATCGCGACCAAATCGACCTGCTGCTTTTCGATGTGGTCCTGCCCAAGATGAACGGCCCCAAAGCCTACGACACCATTAGCCGTATCAAATCCGATGTCCCGGTTATTTTTGCTACCGGCTACAGCGCCGACATCAGCCTGCTGCAGCAAGCCCAACACCAGGGACTCACCGTCTTGCAGAAACCCTACGATCCGCGCGACCTCGCCCGCCGCATTCGCGATACTCTCGATCTTCAACCCGCCAAAACCAGCGCGCTTAAACATCGCGCCTAACGCCGTTCCACTCCGGCACAACTCTCTCTTCTCGTCAAAAATTTATCCGTTCATTCAGTCCAAATGCTGTTGACACTCTTTCTTAGCGCGTGTTATTCATGATTCAACTGTGGATTCCGGCGGAAACGCTGGATTGCCGGATCGTCTAGGCTCACGCAAGCCGTTTTAACGACGCTCCTGCAACACCCCACCCACCCCGGGAGGTGGTCACCGCTAGGTTTCCGCCTCCCGTTTATATTTTTCGCCTTAGCCGCTACTTGGCGGCCTGGTTCCTGCCCCCTGGCCCCGATTTTCTCGAAACTATTCCAGAATCTAACGAAAAGGTTATAATGCGCCCACTCGTCCGCGGAATTGCGAAACTCCCGCTCGAGTTGCTTTTATTCAGGGAATCTCTGTCGGCAGGCCAGCTGGAGGGTCGCGATGGGTTTGCAAATCGAAGAGCGTAAATCCGGAGCCGTTACCATTCTCGACCTGGTCGGCCGCATCGTCATCGGCGTCAGCAACGATTCTCTCGTCGCCGAACTGCGAAAATTTTCCGATGCCGGCGCTTCCGAAGTCGTCCTCAACCTCGCCGGTGTCACCCAGATGGATAGCTCCGGCATCAGCACCCTGGTTCGTTCTTTCGTCACGCTCGACCGTCAAGGCGGCGGCGTAAAACTTCTCAACCCTTCAGGCCACGTCAAGGAAGTCCTCGAATTGACCCGCCTGATCCACGCCATCCCCACCTTCTACGAAGAATCGAGAGCGGTAGCGGCCTTCCGCAGCAACATCGCTCGCGCCTAACTTCAGATGAAGTTCCTGCGAACTTTCGCGCTGTGTCTCGCTGCTATGTGCGCCGCAGGGACCGCAAGTGCGCAATTGCCTAAAACGGACGCATTAGCCGCAAAAATGGCCGATGCGATCTCAAGCTCCGATCCAAAATCGGTGATCGTCTTCGACTTTTGGGGGCCAGGCGAACAGTTAAACGCCCTCGGTCAATACTTAGGGCAGAGCTTTAGCCACTCACTGGCAGAACAAAAACGTTCGTTCTCCGTGTTGGATCCGGACAAAATCCCCGCCTTTTGCGAAAAGCAAAAATTTTCGTCATCCGCGGTTCGAGATTCAGTGACCGCTTCGTGGATCGGGGAAGAATTAGGCGCCAACGCTGTCGTTGTCGGGCAACTTTCGGTGGTCGATGACAAACTGATGATTGACGTAATTGCGTACCGGACGAAGACCCGTACCGCCGTTGTCGGATTCAAATCCAACATACCCTTAAATGGTGAAATGCGAGCTTTGCTGGCGAAGGACGTTGAGTACATATCTCGAAGCGCAGAATTAAACGTGCCGCACGCAGGCGAGAAGGGTTTTGGGTTTCCTGCTTGTATTTATTGTCCCGCCACTGAGTTCGCCCCTCGTGCGCAAAGCGAACGCGTTCAAGGAACGGTTAGCCTGATCGTCACGATCGGGACAGACGGGAAAGCCCACAATATCGTGGTTACGAAAGCCGTGGCCTATGGGTTAACGGAAAAGGCCGTCGAAAACGTGAGCAATTGGCGGTTTAAGCCCGCCAATGGTCCCGATGGACAGCCTGCCGACGTACGTCAAACGATCGAAGTGACTTTTACCCTATATTGATGACAGTATTACGCGTTTTTCTTCAGTTCGGCGAGTACGAGCTTTGCTACTTCTTTCAAGGTATCGAATACGCCTTGGCCTGTGACCGCGACGCCTTCCACCGTTGGCTCACCTTTCACCAGCAAGTGTTTCTGCAGTTCCTCGACCGGCAGGATATTCGGCAGGTCCCGCTTGTTCAATTGCAGCACGTACGGAATGGTCGTGAAATCCAGATTGTGATCTTTCAGATGCTCGCGCAGGTTGTCCAGCGTTTCCAGATTCGCGTCCAGCCGTTCTTCCTGCGAATCCGCCACAAACACCACGCCGTCCGCGCCCTTCAAAATTAATCGCCGGCTGGCCTCATAGAAAACCTGCCCCGGTACGGTGTACAGGTGAAATCGCGTGCGGAATCCGCGCACCGAACCGAGGTCCAGCGGCAAAAAATCGAAGAAAAGAGTCCGATCGGTTTCCGTGGCCAGCGAAACCATCTTTCCCTTTTGATTCGCTCCGGTGTGCTCGTAGATCCACTGCAAATTCGCAGTTTTCCCGCCGAGGCCAGGACCGTAATACACAAGTTTGCAGTTAATTTCCCGTGCGGGAAAATTTATAAACGGCACAATTTCCTCGGATTAGCGAAGCTCATTACTTATAGCATAGCGCCTCTCCCCGGCCAACGCGCCCCATGGCCCATGCTTCGCAACTGACAACCCGGCCAGCGAACCGGCTGGCCCATCGGACCGGCCGCACGCACCGTCGCAGCCCTCAAAATGCCGCATCTGACCGTGAATCAGCGGATTAGGCAGGGCCCTACGAGGACGTTTCTTTTCCCGCCACCACCTGCGCATGGCCCAGAAATGCCACCAGCGAAACTCCTCCGACGATGTTTCCCAACAGCGTCGGAATCAGGAAATGAATCACGTATGCACCCCACGTTTCGTTGCCGGTCACGATCAAATAAAACATTTTCGTCGAGCCCGCGATCACGTGGTTGAATCCGCCGATCCCAATCAGATACGTCAATATGACGATGACGCTCACCCGCGACGAGTCGGCACCGGGCAGCAGCCAAACCGTCAGCGCGATCAGCCACCCGGCAAAAATCGCGCGCACCAGTACCACTCCGAATCCGCTGCCCAGTCCTTCGCGGCTCACCTCCGTCAGCGCTTGTCGGATCGCCGGATCGAAAATCAATGTTTTGCCGACCGCTAACGCGAATAGGAAAGTCCCGAACAGATTCGCCGCCAGAATCACCGACCACATGCGCAACACGCTCAGAATTCTCGACAGCGCTGGTTTTGAAAGCAGCGGCAAGATGACCGTAAGCGTTGTTTCGGTAAAAAGCTGCTGCCGCCCTAGGATCACAATCAGAAATCCCACGCAGTAGCCAAACTTCGAAATCAATGGCGTCCACGCCGCGTGCGGCAGATAGGCCGCCAGCAGCGCCTCTGCTACCAGCGAGAACCCCATCGACAATCCCGCGGCCAGCCCGGACCAGCCTAACGCCGCCGAAGCTCGTCGAAATTCCTCTTCGCCCTCCCTCCGGATCGTTTCGTACACCACGCTGGGCGAAATGGCCAGGCGCTCTTCGACCTTCTTTTCTTCGGCGCGCGTGTGTATCGCCGGCGATTCCTTCGTTTCCGCGGTGATCTCGTCTTTTTCGCGTTTCACAGGGGTGTGGGGTGGAACTCCCGAGGACCTTCGGTGGACTAAAACATTCAAAAGCTCCCGCCATCATTGAGCAACTGGCGCGGAACGTCCATCCCCTTTAATGTGTAGAAGAAGATTCAAAGAAGCATGATGGTGCGGAAGCTTGTGCGTTGCTCTAACTTGGAGATCGCGTCGATGCCAGGCCCACGATTCTGCCTTCGTGGCCCTCTTGTACAATCACAATGATTCGCGATTTCTTCGCGCCGGATGCCTGCAGATCGGTTTCCACCGTCTGCGAAAATCCCTTCGTCTGGTCCACGGTTCCGACCGTTTTCCACTCGCGCAGCACTGCCACGTGACTCAAAGTCCGGCCCGAATTCTCGCCCCGCGCCACGTTCGAGACGTCCGTATCGTCGGCTATGGCGAGCACTACATTCGCAGCCGGCGCGCTGCTCGATGCCGGCAGCGGCCCGGTTTGCACCTGCACGGAAACTTTTCCGCCTTGGCCTGGCACCGCATTCAAGCTCACCGCGATTTTTTGCGCCGCCGCTGCTTTTCCTACTGCTTGCACCGCGCTTCGGCCGTCGCTGCCGACGAATTCGAACACTCCGTCCACCACCATTTGTGGTGTATACACCCCGCTACCCAGCTGCGCCGAGTACCGGTCCTGTCGCTGGCTGTTCGCTCGCGCCGAAAACGGATCCTTCCAGCCGATGTCATCCCAATAATCCACGTGCTCACTCAGTGCGATGATCTCCGCTCCGGCTACCGGCTGCGACGCATCCAGCTTCCGCAACAGTTCATCCGCCGGCGGGCAACTCGAGCAGCCCTCCGAAGTAAACAGCTCCACCAGCACGGGCGAACGAGTGCCATCCGCCCTCGCCGTTGTGTTTGCCGCCTCCGGGCGACGGTGGGCGACGGCCGACAATACAAAAACCGCCGAGAAAACCAATCCGCCTGCCAAAATTGTGCTTCTCATGTGGATCACCTTCACCGTGTTAGCTCACGCGGGCTGCGAACCGCCCTTAACCGTTGGATGGCCCGCTCCCAGCGAAGTTTCATGGTGAAAATTGTATCGAATTCGCCGCATTGACGCGCCCCCGCGACTTTGCTATGGTCCACTACGTTTCCTGCGAGGATACCAATTGAAACGCTCCGGGACCCGCACCAAAAACTCTTCAGGGAAGAGCCATAAACCATTGAAAACTAAGCCTGCTAAGGCCACCACGAAATTTAAGGCTCCGCCTCCCGATCCGGATGCGCCGGCCAAACAGGCGCAACTCAAGGCCTATGAGGAAGCGCTGAAGCTGTTCCAGGAGCAAAAGTTCCCGCGCGCCAAACTATCCCTCGAAAAAGTCCTGCATGGTCCCTCCAAGGAACTGCACGACCGCGCCGAAATGCATATACGGATCTGTGACCAGCGCATCGCCCGCGCGCCGGTCCCAGCCGCCAAGTCCGCCGAGGATCACTACACCCAGGGTGTCGCCCTGATGAACCTCGGCCGCTGGGACGAAGCCCGCGAGCATCTCGATCGCGCCCGCAAATCCGCGCCAAAGGCCGACCATATCGTGTACGCCATGGCCGCCCTCGATTGCCTTACCGGCGAAGCGGAATCCGCCATGCAAAATTTGAAAGTAGCCATCCAATTGCGTCCGGAAAATCGCTATCACGCTCGCAACGATGAAGATTTTGCTTTCTTGCAGGAAGACCCGCGCTTTACCGAACTGCTCTACCCGGAGCGCGATGGTTCATCGGGCTGAGCTCCGCGCTACCCTTTGAAGTTTGCGATCCAGATTTCCCCATGAAATCCGCATGAAAAATACTCCGCCAACTCGCGGTCGCTCGATTCGGGTTGTCGCTTTAGGCGGCGGCACTGGTCTTTCCACCGTTCTGCGCGGCCTGAAGGAATACGTCGCCGCACGTAAGAAAGAATTGGTGCACCGTCCGTCCCTGCGCCGGCCCATCTCCGATTTGGCGGCGGTCGTTACCGTCACCGACGACGGCGGCAGTTCCGGACGTTTGCGCCGCGAATATCGCGTGCTTCCTCCAGGCGATATCCGCAACTGCATGGTCGCCCTCTCCAAAGATGAACACCTTCTGAGCAAACTTTTTCAATATCGGTTTCCCGCCGGTGGCGGGCTGGCCGGACACAGCTTCGGAAATTTATTTCTGACCGCGCTCACCAACGTCACCGGAGACTTTCCCGAAGCCGTTCGCGTCTCCTCCCTGGTCCTCGCCATTCGCGGCCGGATTTATCCTTCCACCGCTCAAAACGTCACGCTCCAAGCCGAACTCGCCGACGGCACCATCGTCTCCGGCGAAACCAATATTTCGCGGTCCAAAAAACCCATCCGCCGTCTTCGGCTGGTTCCGCGGCGCGTGCGCGCCGTTCCCGAAGTCCTGCAAGCCATCCGCGAAGCCGATTTGATCCTGATTGGCCCCGGCTCGCTCTACACCAGCATCATTCCTAATTTGCTGATTGAAAAAGTCGTGGACGCCATCTCCCGATCTCGCGCCACCTGCGTTTACATCGCGAATCTGATGACCCAGCCCGGCGAAACCGAGCACTATTCCGTTGCCGATCACGTCCGGGCCATTTACGATCACACCCGGCGCCACATTTTTGATTTTGTCGTCATCAATCGGAAGCCGGTCCCGCCGGCGCTCCTGCGAAAGTATCGACGAGAGGGCGCCGAGCCAGTCCAGCCTTCGCTTGCCGAACTTAAGCGCATGGGAATTCGCTACATTACCGGCGATTTTCTGCATCACGATAAAGTCCTGCGTCACGATCAATCGCGCCTGGCCCGCCTCCTGCTGGATAAATTCGTGCAGCCTCAGCAAGGGAAGCGCGCCGGCAAAAAGTCCACCCGACGGCGCGCGACGTGACCACTACGTCGAATTCCCAAACGCATTTCTTGCGCCGTAATAAGCGGATTCGTATACTGGGCGGCGCTGCATACCCGCGGTTTGGTTTATGCAACCTATAAGCGGCATAATTAGATCGTTAATTCGCCATTCAATCTCGCGATCGTCGTCGGAATTTCCGGAGGCTTCACATGTCTGCGGCTGCTCAAGATGAACTGAACGTTTACCAATCGGCTGAGGCGCGCTTCGAAACCGCCGCGCAGAAACTCGGCCTCGAAGACGGTATCTACCGCTACCTGAAATATCCCAGCAAGGAAATCACGGTTTACATCCCCATCAGCATGGACAGTGGCAAGGTCGAGGTTTTCACTGGTTACCGCGTCCTGCACTCCACCGTTCGTGGCCCAGGCAAGGGCGGTATCCGCTTCGATCCCAACGTCTCCATCGACGAAGTCCGCGCCCTCGCCGCCTGGATGACCTGGAAATGCGCCGTGGTCAACATTCCCTTCGGCGGCGCCAAGGGCGGCGTCATCTGCGATCCTTCCAAGCTTTCCAAAAACGAACTCGAACGCATTACTCGCCGCTACACCGCCGAACTCAGCGAATGGTTTGGTCCCGAACGCGACGTTCCGGCCCCGGACATAGGCACCAACGAGCAAACCATGGCCTGGGTTATGGACACCTATTCCATGCACACCCGCCAGGCCACCACGGCCGTCGTCACCGGCAAGCCGCTGGAGCTCGGCGGCTCCCAGGGTCGCCGCGAAGCCACTGGCCGCGGCCTGATGATGTGCTGCAACAATGCGCTGACTAAATTGAAAATGCGCCGAGAAGGTTGCCGCGTCATCATCCAGGGTTTTGGCAACGTCGGTTCCCAGGGCGCCATGCTGATGCACGCCGCGGGCTACAAAATTATCGGTGTCGCCGATATTCATGGCGGGCTCTACAACGAGAAGGGTTTTGACATCCCCAAGCTCGTCGACTGGGTTTACAAACAGGGCCGGCCCCTGCCGGATTTCCCGGCCGGCGGCGAAAAACAGTCCGCCCAGGACGTCCTCTTCCATCCCACCGACATTCTGGTTCCGGCGGCGACCGAAAATCAGATCACGTCCCAGAACGCCGCGCGCGTCGATTGCAAGATTCTCTGCGAAGGCGCCAACGGTCCGGTAACTTCCCACGCCGACGAAATTATCGACGGCAAGGGAATTTTCGTTATCCCCGACATTCTGGGCAATGCCGGCGGCGTAACCGTCAGTTATTTCGAGTGGGTCCAGGACCGTCAGGGATTTTTCTGGCGTGAGAGCGAAGTAAACGAACGCCTGCAGGACGTCATGGATCAAAGTTTCGATCAAGTCGTCCGCGCCGCGGAATCTCATGGCGTCAGCAATCGCATCGCGGCCTACATCGTCGCCATCGACCGCGTCGCGCGCGCCCTAAAATTGCGCGGTATTTACGCCTAGATCTCGTAGCAAACCGGTTAAGGGTTGGTTCTTGGCCAATGTACCCCGTTCGGACTCGCCGGACCTGAACGGGTCTCCCCAAATTCTTTTATTGTGCCGCACTCCATCCTGGGGTATAGAGCCTATGCACGTTCGCAGTTGAGCCCCGCATTTCGTCGAGGAGGCACGGTGATTTGTGGATCAGTCCTACCCGGAGCTCTTAAATCCGAAGACGAGCATCGTCGCGACATCTGCGCCGTCGGCCGCTGGATTTATGAGCGCAATTACGTGGCCTCCACCGATGGCAATATTTCCGTGCGCCTCGACCAGCGCCACATTCTCACCTCGCCCACCGGAATGTGCAAAGGCATGATGTCCCCGGAGGATATGGTCATTACCGATCTCGACGGGAAAAAAGTGAACGGCGGGCGTAACGCCTCTTCCGAACTGGCCATGCACCTGACCATCTACCGCCATCGCCCCGAAATCAATGCGGTCTGCCACGCGCATCCGCCGGTCGCCACCGGATACGCCGCCGCCGGCACCCCGCTCAACAAAGCGCTAGTCTGCGAATTGATCATCTCGCTCGGATGCATTCCGGTGGCGCCTTACGGCACGCCCGGCACGCCCGAACTGGCGGAAAGTATCGAGCCCTTCGTGGACGGTTACGACGCCATTCTGCTCGCCAATCACGGCGTCGTCACCTACGGTCACGATCTGCTCACCGCTTTCTTTCGCATGGAAACTGCCGAGCACTTCGCCCGCGTCTCGCTGGTCACCGAACTGATCGGCAAACAGGTTTTGCTTTCCGGCAGCGAAGTTCAAAAGCTCATCGCCGCCCGCTCCCGCTACGGCTTGCAGGTCGCTTCCAATTCCGGACCCGAGTTTCCCATCACTTCGGATTGCGCCGACACCGAACGCATCACCCTCACTCGCCGCGAACTCGAAGCCCTCGTCGATGAGGCCATTCGCAAAGACCGGCCCCCTCACTGAAGCCTAAAATCTTGTTCTCGCTGATTCCTCGTCTTACGACATCGGCGGGCAGCACCCCTCGTTTACCGAACTGCCCGCCGTTGCGATGTTTCGCCCATCTTAACTAGCCGACACAACTACAAATCGGGTTTTCCCGCCGAAGTGGAATTCCGTGATTTTCCCGTTCTCCGTCACGATCGTCGAGTAGTGTGGTTTGCTGGTTTCGTCCTTCCACTGCACCGGCACCTGCGCGACCACCTTGCCGTCCTTGGTCACGGTCAACTGCGTTTCGGTTACGGACACTTTGTAATCGCCCGGCGTGATCGACTGCCCGGCCAGCGACGCTGTGTTTTGAATTGTGAACACCGATGACGTGTCGACTTTGGCATCTTTCGCCGACAACGTTTGCAATCCGATCGAAAGCATCATCACCAGCGCTGCCAGAAATGTTGAAACTCGAACCATTTTGCTTCGTGACATTTTCCTTTCCTCCTAGGCTTTCTTTTTGCCCCTCGCGCTTGCTTAGACGGACGTATCCGCAGACCGGAAGCAACGCCTCGAGGGATTCATCAGAAAATTAACGATCGCGAAACAAAAATCAGAGAGTGCACCGCAAACGAACACCGTCTGTCCAATACCGGACAGTGCGCGCTCGATTTCTCCCTGAATTTCGCTTCTTCTTACACACCTTCATACGAGGCCATCGCTGAAAATGTTTCGCGGTTTTCTTCTTTTTATTTCGCAGTGTGTCCCGCGTTTGACAGCCCTGCACCACTAATCAATAATCGCTCGACATGATTGGTTCCCTTCGCGGCACACTCATCGACAAACGTCCGAATCAAGTTCTCCTGGAAGTGGGAGGCGTGGGCTACGTCGTGCAAATTCCGCTTTCCACCTTCACCAGCCTCGCCGCGCTGCATTCCGAAAACACCCTGCTCATTCACACGCACGTCCGCGAAGATCAATTCTCTCTTTACGGTTTTCTCACCGCCCGCGAAAAACATTGTTTTGAGCTGTTAATCTCCGCCTCCGGTGTGGGTCCTTCACTCGCGCTGAAAATCCTTTCGGGCATGTCCCTCGACGAATTAATTCCGGCCATCCGCAAAGGCGATCTGGCGCAACTGGTGCGCATTCCCGGTGTGGGACGCAAAACCGCTGAGCGCATGGTGGTTGAGCTGCGCGACAAACTCGCCGCGGTCGACGTGCCCGACGCCGGAAAGCCCGCCACCCGCTCGCAGCTCGAATCCGACGTTTCTTCCGCGCTGGTCAATTTGGGCTACGACGAACGCACGGTCGAAAGCGCCATCGCCAAATCGCGCGCCACCGTTGGCAACGATTTCGAATCGTTGCTCCGCGCCTCCCTCCAGGTTTTGGGCGGCGCGGCCACCCAGAAATCCAAGCGTGCGCCGTAACCTCATCTCAAAAGATGTAGAATTGTTTTTCCGTATTTCATTATTCGGATTTTTTGCATCGATTCGGAGAGGGGCCTTGTTCCAGATCGTCTGGGAATTTATCGTGCGCGCCGACCGCGTTTCCGATTTCGAGAAATCGTATGCCGCCGCCGGCGATTGGGCCGCGCTGTTTCGCCGCAGCGCCGGCTTTCTCGGCACCGCGCTCCTGCGCGACGCCGAGAATCCGCGGCGCTTTCTGACCATCGATCGTTGGGACGCCGCCGCCTCACATGCGACAATGCGTGCGCGATTCGCGACAGAATACGAAGCGCTCGACCGCGCCTGCGCCGGCCTGACCGAAAGCGAGCGCCAAGTCGGAATTTTCGAAGATGTGTAAATAGTGAGTCGCGCCAAATGCCCGAAAAAATAAATCCCCACGATCGCGTCATCTCCGGCAAAGCCCTCGATGACGACGCGCGCATCGAAGCCAGCATCCGCCCCACCAAGCTCGCCGACTACATCGGCCAGAATCGCGTCAAAGAAAATCTGCAGATCGCCGTCGAAGCGGCCCGCTCCCGCGGCGAAGCCCTCGACCACGTCCTGCTCTACGGCCCTCCGGGCCTGGGCAAAACCACCCTGGCCCAAATTCTGGCCAACGAAATGGGCTCGGCCATAAAAGTCAGCTCCGGCCCGCTGCTCGAAAAAAAGGGCGACCTCACCGCCGTGCTCACTTCGCTCGACGCCCAGGATTTTTTCTTCCTCGATGAAATTCATCGCCTGCAGCCCTCCATGGAGGAAATTCTCTACCCGGCCATGGAAGATTTTCGCGTCGACCTGATCATCGGCCAGGGTCCCGGCGCGCGGGTCCATCCTTACCAGCTCAATCGTTTCACCCTGATCGGCGCCACCACTCGCGCCGGACTGATCATGGCCCCGCTGCGCTCGCGCTTCGGCATCGTCCATCGCCTGGAATTTTATTCGCCGGAAGATCTGCTGCGCATCGTCAATCGCTCGGCGAAAATTCTCGGCATAAAAATGGACGAAGCCGGCGGCGCCGAAATCGCCCGCCGCAGCCGCGGCACCCCGCGCGTCGCCAATCGCCTGCTGCGCCGCGTCCGCGATTTCGCCGAAGTCCGCGCTCAAGGTTTCATCGATCTGGCCGTCGCCCGCGACGCCCTGGCCATGCTCGGCATCGACCAGCACGGCCTCGACGACGTCGACCGCAATCTGCTCCTCGCCATCATCCAGAAATATTCCGGCGGCCCGGTCGGCCTCAACACGCTCGCCGCCTCGCTCAGCGAGGAAGAAGACGCCATCGAGGAAATCTACGAGCCTTACCTCATGCAGCTCGGCCTGCTCGACCGCACCCCCCGCGGCCGCGTGGCCACCGCCCTGGCCTACAAACATTTCGCCCTCGACGAACCCAAGCGCCAGCCCGGCCTGTTCTAGCGTTGTCTTCGTTTTTCCGGCTGCCGCACTCCTCGCCTTCCGCCGTTGCCCCAGCATTTCCGGGTGCCCCATCCTTCGCGCAGTCGCGAAGGGTGGGAGCCGTTGCAGTTGTCGTTGCCTCCGTCTCGCCTCAGCCGCGACAAAAACCACAGCGCAAATGCCAAACCGGGCGCGAACGGCATCGACACCGGATGCGATTCGCGCGACGGTGCGGTAAGCGTGCCGCGGCACGCTGATCTGTTTTGGGTAAGGCGTGGTGTGTGCCGCTTGCGCGGAACACAAGTGGCGCGGAGCCGCGACGACAGTGTCGGGCGCGGGCAGTGCGGCGGTGATTCCTCATCGCCGCACCAAGGCAGGCGCGAACGGCATCGACCCCGGATGCGATTCGCACGACGGTGCGGTAGTGTGCCGCGGCACACCCGACTTTTTTTGAGTGAACCTGAGCGGCGCAGAGCGGAGCGACCGCGCAGCATTGCGGCGACGGGTGCGGTGGTGACTCGTTACCACCGCACCAACCCAGCGCGAACGGCGTCAACGCCGGACGCGATTCGCGGCGCACTGCGGCGATACCTGTGTCGCCGCGCTTTGCAGGGCGTGGCTTCAGCCACGACAAAACCGACGGCGCGAAGCGCTCTACCACTACGTGGCGCGAATCGGGTCTGTTTACCCTGAAAGGGTGACGCCGTTCGCGCCTGCCGTTGGGGTCCGGGGCGGGGAACGCGTGCGGGGCTCGATCGCGTTCCCAAATACCGCTGAATTTACGTATTAGAATTTTCATTTGGGTTTTGTTTTCAAGGGTTTACGTTGTTTTCTAATTGCTGGTAGCGGATTAGAAATTGGCGCAGACGCGCGGCGGGCGCGAGGGCAAAAGCGGGCGCGAACGGCGTCAGGAGCGGACGCGATTCGCGCGACGTTAAGGTAGCGTGACGCGGCACGCTGGACTGTTTTGGGCGAGGCGCGGTGCGCCACTGGCGCGGCGCAGAAGTGGCGGGTGCGACGGTGATTCTTCATCGCCGCACCAAGGCAGGCGCGAACGGCATCGACGGCGGATGCGATTCGCGCGACGCGGCGGTGGCGTGGCGCAGCAAGCATTTTTGGTGTGAGGCGGGCGCGAACGGCGTCAGGAGCGGACGCGATTCGCGCGGCGGTGCGGTAGTGTGCCGTGGCACACCGGTCTTTTTTCTGGTGAACCTGCGCGGCACGGAGCGATCGCGCGGCGTTAAGGTAGCGTGGCGCGGCACGCTGGACGGTCTTGGGGGAAGCGTGGTGCGCGGTTCGCGCGACGTTAAGGTGAGGTGGTCCCGCGCGCTGGGTTTTCTGGGAATGAAACGTGCGGGGCCGCGGTTGGCAGGTCGTGGCCTCAGCCACGACACTGAGGGCGCGAAGCGCCGTACCGCTACGTGGCGCGAATCGCGTCCGATCTTGACGCCGTTCGCGCCTGCGGTTGGCCCTGGCCTTTGCGGCGTTCGCACTTGGCATTGGCGGCGCGGGGAAAACCACAACTGATTGTCGATTAGGATTCACGGAGGGCCTTTGTTTGGCGGGGGTTGCGTGGCATTTCTAATCGCGTCATTTGTCGATTAGAAAATCTCGCGGCGGGCGTGGAGCCGGCGCGCGGAGGGAATTGGCCGGAGCCGCCAGGTGTACGCAGATTTGCGTAGGGTGCGGCGGGATAAGGCGGCGGGGGAGTGCGGGGTGAGGGTTCGAATTGGCCGGCGTGCGTCATGCCGCGCATTCGTGGGCCGTAAATGAAAGCCCGATGCATGATAACACATAAGTACACGGTAATCAAGAAGGAAAGTTGAACCTATGCAGAGTAATGATGGGAAAGAGAAATTAACTTTGGTACGCGGAGATCGACGATGTTTTTTTGGCAATGTTTCACATTCAATTGTTTGACGTGTTCAGCCGCAGTTCGCGACTTAACTTCCGAGCCTTCTCGGTGGGCCCAGGTCTACTTACGTTCGTAGACGAACGTATTCTGGTCACCGGGATGTCCGGGAGGCCACCAAGCTTCCGTAATGACCCTTCCACCCTCACCCAATTCTAGAAACCCCTGTGTCAGCGTTTTGCCGTCGCGTTTCGTAAGAATGGAGATTTTTTGCCGTTCCACCAGCCGTATGGAGTAGGTTACGCCAAGTGGAGCGCGAGCTCCGAGCACTGCCACGTCCGAGCCGTCCAAGGGCGCGTCGATGTACTGTCCCGCCCGAGGATAGTTCAAATGCAACCTGTGGCTGTCGAGCCACAGCGTCATGTCGGCATGGCGCTCAAGATAGCTAGGGTCTCGCCATTGGCCTGCGAAGCCACCGGAGCCCGAGATGCGTGAAGCGACGACCTGATTTGCAATAGCGGCAGCGTCTGGAGAAAAGTCGGTCCGCGTGGATGTCAAAATGTTTCCGTCAGCTGAAAGTTGCCAACGACTCGCACCCTTCTTCTGGCCGTTTTCCTTTTGAACCAGCTCCAACACGGTGGGGCTGCTTTGTACACAGGCTCGAGTGCGGTTTTCTCCGGAGGGACTATCCTTCCCGTTGCAGCGAAAAGTGAACGTCGACCTTCCATCGTCGTATCGATACTCTCCATCCTTTGAAATTGAGACGGTAAAGACCGGCCCTTGGAAATTGCTCCTTGACGGATTTAAGTTCCAAGTGCCGTTCCACGCCGGGGACGGGGTCCGGCAGCCCAGTAGGGCCGCCGCTAAGACGCATACAGCCGACCAGCTGAAACGCGCTCGCTTGCAGTTGTGCGTGTGAACACTCACGGGTATGAAGAGCCTAATATAGGTGCTGCGTTGAACATAGGAGCCAAATCTTCATCTGTAATAAATTGGCCTGCCAACACGCCTGCATCTGCGATGGCCCCGGTCGCACCCACGGCCTCTCCTAGTCCGGGTACAAACCCAATCCCCAGGACGACGGCGAAGGGCAACGGCGAATGCGGTGGCACACGACGGGCGGGTCTGAGACCCGCCCCTACAATGGCGAAGGGCGGCGGCGAACGGCGTAGGAGGGGCCCTTCGACCCGACGCAGGCGGGTCAAAATTTGAGTCGGGGGGTGAATCGCGCCGTGGCGTGATTCAGATGAACGACGGAAACCGAAACGACGAGCGACGGCAGCTCAAAGGCAACGGCATTTGAAGCAGGTCCCTCGTCGGGCGGAGTGCGCCCTCGCTCGGGATGACAACGGGAACCGAGGCAACGTGCAACGGCGAATGCGGTGGCACACGACGGGCGGGTCTGAGACCCGCCCCTACAATGGCGAAGGGCAACGGCGCACGGCAAAGGGTGGATCGCGCGTTTTGCGCGATTCAGATTAACAACGGGAACCGAGGCGACGTGCAACGGCGGCGCGGCGTAGGAGAGGCCTTGGACCCGACACTGGCGGGTCAAAATTTGAGTCGGGGGGTGAATCGCGCTGTGGCGCGATTCAGCTAGAATGTTTGCACGGTGATGGCTGGCATTTATCTTTCTCTTGGCTCGAATATGGGCGACCGGGCGGGGCATATTGCGCGGGCGCTGGAGCTGTTGGCGGCGCGCGGGGTGCGCGTGGTGAAGGCGGTCGGCGCTGTACGAAACGGAGCCGGTGGAAATGCGGGCGCAGGAGTGGTTCTTGAACGGCGTGGTGGAAGTCGAAACGGAACCGCTTGGTCGGGAAGGCTTGGGCGGCGGAAGTGATTGGGGGCCGCAGCGGCTGATGCAGGCGCTGCTCGAAATCGAGCGAGCGCTGGGGCGCGAGCGGGTGACGCCCAAAGGCCCGCGGATCATTGATATCGATATTCTGCTGTACGGCTCAGCGGTGGTGCGCGAGGCGCAGCTCGAAATTCCGCATCCGCGGATGGCGGAGCGGCGGTTCGTGCTGGTGCCGTTTGCGGAGATTGCGCCGGAGGCGGTGCATCCCGTGCTGAAGAAAACGATTCGCGAGCTGCTGCGCGAAACGCGCGATCGCAGCGAAGTGCGGCGCGTCGAACCAGAACCGAAGGAGTGAGGTACAGGGAACTTTTCGGCAGGGCCGGAAGCCGGGCCCTGACGGACACCAGCCAGGAGGCGACTTGCGGCACCGCGCCCCATGACACGCGCGGATTACAAATGTTCGCGGTCCCAAATTTCTTTTTCGCGTTTTTTGCGGGCTTCTTCTTCGCTGCGCTCCCACTCCAGCATTTCCTCTTCGGACATTTGATAATCGTCGCGGGCGGCGAACATCGAGCTGCGTTTTTTGCGCGCGTCGCGCACGCCCTGCTGCCGGCGTCCGGCGCCGTTAAAGTCGCCGATGCCGCGGATGGGATTGACCAGCGTGCCGGTCTCGACCAGCAGCTCGCTGACTTTGCCGAGGAAGTCGTGCAGGTGATACGGCTTGATGATGTAGGGCAGGCGATTCCTGTTCGAGGATCGGCTGGGCGTGGCTGACGGCGAGCATCGGGACGAGGAATAGAACGCGGATGCGCTTGGGGCGGTTCTCGTCGACCGACGCGCCTTCGGGCGCATCGGCCGCGCCCTGGGCCAGATCCTTCAAGATGCTGAAGAGCGGGCCGCGCACGTCGGTCATGGCCACGTTGACGATGACCAGGCTCCATTCGCCGCTGGCCAGCTCGAGCATCGCCGCCGAGGCGAGCGGAACGATGCGCACGCGCCAACCCTCGGAATCGAGGATGTTCTTCAGCGCCCGCTGGCTGACCACATCGTCATCGACGATCAGTATTCCGACTTCCGCCAAAGCCACTCCGCCAGGACTGTTCTGCAGGGACTGTATTGCCGGGACTATTCCGTAAGGGCTACTCCGCCGGGACTTGTGGCGCCAAGGACTATTCCGCCACGGCAGCGCTCGTCCAGTCTATCGGCCCGGCGCGGCGAAAGATGCTGTCCGCAAGACGGGTTTTTGGCGGGCGACCTGACACTCGGTACAGGGGCGCGAAACGGATGGCGAAACTAAGGCGAAACATTTTTGCTTGACATAGCGAACAAAAGGCGAATATAGTGCTCCCCTGTGCGGCGAGGCAATCAATGGCCAGTTCTCCCATTCTTCGTGCGACACCCGCAACGCTCACGCGTTTCCGGAAACGTGCGAAGCAGACCAGTCTCACCTTATTCCCCACAGCCGCTCGCCACGGCACCTGTGAGCCCATGTACGACGCTTCCGCGCCCCCTCCCGTCCCCGACGGGAGAACGAAGCCGAGTACGCAGCTGGTCGGCATTGCACGCCTCGCCGCTTCCTCCCCTCGCGCCGATGCTAAGCGCGGGACCGAATATTTCCTTCTACCCGTTCGATCCGTTCTGAACGACTGCAATTCGGCGAAGGTCCCGTTTCGGTTCACGGTAAATCCTTATCGCGGCTGCGAATTTGGCTGCCACTACTGCTACGCCCGCTACACTCACGAGTTCATGGAGGTTCCGGGCGATGAATTCGAATCGAAAATCTATGTGAAGCAAAACGTCGGGCCCCTAGTGGATCGCGACCTGGCCACCGAACCGGTCTGGGGCGAGCACATCGCCATTGGCACCGCGACCGATCCCTATCAGCCGGCGGAGAAGGAATTTGGAGCGACCCGCGCGATCCTGCAGAAAATGGCGCAGCGCGAAGGGCTGAGCCTTTCCATCACCACGAAATCAAATCAGGTGGTGCGCGACATCGATCTGCTGCAGCGCATCAGCGAACGTTCTGCGCTGACCGTGAACATGAGCGTCACCACGGTTCGCGCGCGGCTGGCGCGTACGCTGGAGCCGCGCGCGCCTCGTCCGGATCTGCGTCTCGGGGCCGTTCGCGAGCTGCGCGACGCCGGAATCGCCGCCGGCGTTTTGGCTATGCCCATTGTTCCGGGCATCACTGACGCTCCCGAAGACCTGGATGCTCTGGCCAAAGCGGCCCGCGACGCCGGCGCGCAATGGTTCGCTGGGAATGTTCTCTACCTGCGCTCGGCTTCGTTGAAACATTTCATGGAATTCATCGGTGGACAATTTCCCAAGCTGGTCAAGCAGTACGAAGGCTGGTATTTGAGGCATGGAAACGCGCCGGATTCTTACCGCACGGAAATTACGGCGCTGGTGGAAAGCCTCCGGCAGAAATATGGACTGGGTTCGCGCCCGGAGCGAACCTCGCTGACGAAATCCTGGAAGTCTCCGCAGTTGCAGCTCAGCTCTGACGCCTGGAGAACACGATGGCTCGAACGAGAACCGGCACGCGCCGTACTGGTAGCACGAAAAAAACGCAAGCGGCGATCCGTCGCGCGGCATTGATCGATGTGCCGCCGAAGCGTGGCGTGAAGCTGAAGCATTTCTCCAGCTTCATCATGCTGGTCGCGTTGCTGTGTTTGTTTGCATACTTGGCGGGCCGGGTGGATGTGTCGGCCGCTACGTCCGCACCGGCGCAGGAGCGCGGCGCGGCGAGTGCTTCGAAAGCGGTGACCGATTCAAAGGAGGCCAGCATGTTTCTGGGTTTGCGAACGGTGAAGTACGACGTGCAGGATGTGGCGAAGGCCAAGGAATGGTACAGCAAGGTTTTTGGCGTGCAGCCCTATTTCGACGAGCCGGCTTACTACGTGGGCTACAACATTGGTGGTTATGAACTGGGTTTGACGCCGGCGCCGAAAGCGGCGGCGAAGCGCGACGCGGCGGGCGTGGCCTACTGGGGCGTCGAAGATATTCGCGCCTCGTATAAGCGGCTACTCGATCTGGGCGCTACTTCGGTCAGCGACGTGCAGGATGTCGGCGGCGGAATTCTGGTGGCCGAAGTGGCCGATCCGTTCGGCAACGTGTTGGGAATAATCTACAACCCGCATTTCAAGGTGGGCGAGACCAAGTAATTGGTATTTCGGCGATCAGCAAGAAATGTACGAGGGCGGGTCGGGAGCGTCAGGCTCCCGTCCTGTTCCTCTCGCCGATTCTGGGGACTTAGGCCTGCTTCGCGACCGGCTGGAACAGATCGTGATGTGCTTCGAGGGCCCGCACATCGCTCAATATTGAATCGACCACGAATTCGTCCCCGAATTTCGAATTGATCATCATGTTGTAGAGCGGACGATGGGGCCAGTCTTTCTTGAAGTAGTGGCGAATGAAGTCGCCGCGGTCGCGGTCTACTTCCGTGACCAGTTCCATCGCTTCTTTCTCCGACTTGCCGATGGATTTCAGCCGGCGGATTTTTTCTTCGGTGGGCGCGTAGATAAAAACGTGAAACGCATCGGGCCGGTTGCGCAGAATGTACGGCGAACCGCGCCCGACGATGACGCAATTGCCCCGGGAGGCGATGTCCTCAATGACCGTGTGCAGCATGTCCACCATGCAGTCCGTGTCGAAATATTTGGATTCAGCGAAGGAGAGGGCGCGTTCGTAACTGCCGCGCGCGTAGGTTTTAAACAGGCGGTAGAGGAGGGTATCGACTCGTTCGTCGCAGCGCCGGGTGATTTGCGGATCCACATCCGCGGCGCGCGCGATTTCCGCGGTGATTTCCTGATCCCAAAGCTTCCAGCCCAGCCGTTCGGCGATCTGCTTCGCGATGTTGGCGCCGCCACTTCCGTATTCCCGCTCGAGCGTGATGATGCGCACCGGCATTGGACCCCTCCGGGCGCTCAGTGTACCGCGATTGGGCCTCCAGGTTTAGCCCTCTTCATCAAGAAGACCAGCGGAATCATGCAGGCCACGGCCGTGCCCAGCATCCAGAAATTATCGACGTAAGCCAGCATGGTCGCTTGCTGGTTCAGCGCCTGGGCCACCAAACCCTGGGCCTGCCGCGCGGCTTCGGTCGCGGTGGAACCGTGGGCTTCCAGGTTTCGCATCGCGCCATTGATCATGGCCTGATACGGTGCGCTTCCCGCCGTCAAATTATGGGTCAGGTTGGCTTGATGCACCTGGGTGCGCCGGGCCAGCATGGTGATGACCAGCGAAATCCCGACGCTGCCGCCCACGTTGCGCGCCAGATTAATCAAGCCGGAAGCGGCATTATTTTTTCCCGGTGGAAGAAACGCATACGCCGTCGCATTGATCGGCACGAACAGGAAGGCCAGGCCCATGGCCTGAAACACTCGCGCCGTAGCCACCGTGCGAAAGTCGACCGACGTATCGAAGTTGGTCATGTGAAAGAGGGCCAAGGCCAGCACGGTGAATCCAAAAAACAGCAGCCGGCGCGCGTCCGTATGCCCCAACAAATAACCGACCAGTGGCATGCATAAAATAATCGCGACGCCTCCCGGCATCAGCGCCAACCCCGCCTGCTGCGCGGTGTAGCCCAATAATTCCTGAACGAACTGCGGAATCAAGACGGTGCTGGAGAGCAGCGCAAAACCGACCATGAACATCATCATGTTCCCGACCGCGAACGACCGGTCCTTGAAAAGATGCAGATCAATGATGGGATTTTCGTGGAACCATTCCCAGAAACAGACCGCGATCAAGGAAACCGCGGAGATCACCGTCATGATCACGATGAAATGGGATCCAAACCAGTCGTCCCGCTGCCCTTTATCCAGCACCACCTGCAGCGTGCCGAGTCCGAGCGCGAGCAGTCCCAGCCCAATGAAATCGACCCGGAAGGTTTTATTCTTTTTTTGCTTCATGTACGGGGGATCGGTGATCAACAAATTCGTCAGCAGCAGCGAAATAATTCCCACCGGAATATTGATGAAGAAAATCCAGCGCCAGTTGAAATTGTCGGTAATCCACCCGCCCAGCGTGGGACCAATCGCCGGCGCCAGCACCACGGCCATGCCGTAAACCGCGAAAGCCATGCCGCGCCGGCGAGGTTCGAACGTGTCGGCGAGGATGGCTTGTTCGCTGGGCTGCAAACCACCGCCGCCGGCACCCTGCAAAATACGGCAGATGATCAAGGTAGTGAGATTCGGAGCGATACCGCACAGGAACGAACTAATCGTAAAGATGGCCACGCAGGACATGTAAAAGCGTTTGCGCCCGATCAGTTCGGAAAACCATCCGCTCATGGGCAGCACGATGGCGTTGGAAACCAGGTAGGAAGTCAGCACCCAGGTGCTTTCGTCTTGTCCCGCGGATAATCCGCCGGCGATGTGCGGCAGCGCGACGTTGGCCACGCTGGTGTCGAGCACTTCCATGAACGTCGCGAGGGTTACGACCAGCGCGATGATCCAGGGGTTGACCGCTGGCCGCCACGTGGAATCCGCCGGAATGGCTGCGGCCGCGCTCATTTACTTGACGATGACTTTGGGCTCGACCGACATACCCAGCCGCAGGTAGTGGTCGCTGTTTTGACCAGGATCCAGGACGATCTTCACCGGGACGCGCTGCACAACTTTCACGTAGTTTCCGGTGGCATTTTCGGGCGGCAATAAGCTGGTGCGCGCGCCGCTGGATCCCGCGATGCTGTCTACTTTCCCGTCGTAGGTGCGGCCGTTGGCGTCGACTTTGATTTTTACCGGCTGGCCGGGCCGCATATATTTCAGCTGCGTTTCTTTGAAGTTGGCGGTGACCCACACGTCGTTCAGCGGGAAAATCGTGAACAATTGTTGGCCGGGCGTGACGTTCATTCCCACTTCAGCGTTTTTGGTGACGATTCCATCCACCGGCGCCACAATTTTGGTGTAGAGCAAATTGAGTTCGGCTTGTTCCACCTCCGCTTCTCGTTGTTGGACGGTCGCGTCGGAGGAAATCGCGCGGGCTTTGGTCGAGGCCACCTGCCTCGGCCCGGTTTGCGCGTTTTGCAAATTCGCCTGGGATTGCGCCAGCTTGCTTCTGGCCTGAGTTACTTGCTGCGCCGCGGCGGTAGCGGTGGCGTGCGCGGATGCCACCGTGGCGCTGCTCGCTTTCGCCGCCGCCACCGCCTGATCGTACTGCTGCTGCGATATTTCCTGCTTGTCGACCAGTTGTTTGTAACGAATCAAATCGTTTTGGGCCTTCACATCGTTGGCCTGAGCCTGGGCGACCTGGGCTTTGGCGGCTTCGAGTTGATCTTCGGCCACGGCGATTCCGGCGCGGGAATTTTCCACGTCCGCTTCGGAGACGGAAATCTGGCTGGAAGAGTTGACCGACGCAATCGGGACATTGATGTTCAAGGCCTGGGCGCTGGCTTGGGCGTCGGCCAGTTGTGCCTTGGCCTGATCGAGCGCGACTTGATAATCCTTGGGATCGATTTCGGCGAGCACGGTTCCGGCTTTCACTTCCTGGTTGTCATCCACGTTGACCTTGATGACGTAACCGGAAATGCGCGCGCTGAGCGGCATTAGATGCCCATCCACTTGCGCGTCGTCGGTCGATTCGTAGGTCTGGAAATATTTGTAAGCGAGAAAACCGCCGATGAGCAACACCAGCGCGACCACGACCAAGATTAATTTCGCGTGCGGACGGTTGGCCAGCGAATTGCCGGAGCGCGCAGCGGGCGGCTCCGATGCGGAATGAGTCTCCTGCGGGACCGATCGATTCTCCGCGGGCTTTACAGGTGTTTCCACTTCAGTCGGCTGTGCCATGGCTTATTTTCCTTTGAAGTATTCGCGCACGCTTTGTTCACCCAGGCCGAGCGAGCGGGCCAGCGAGATCTTGGCGTAATTAAAGCTGTACAAAGCTGAAATATAGCTGTCGTTGGCGCTCGCAACCTGTTCCTGGGCCTGGACGACTTCGACCGTGTCAGCGACGCCGGCGACGAAACGGTCGCGCGATTGATCGAGAGTTTGTTGCGCCAGCTCGATGTTGCTCTTGGCCACTTCCACTTGCTCGGCCGAAGATTCCAGATTCAGGAACGCGGTGCGTACATCCGAATCGATCTGAGCTCTGAGGTTTTCCAGGCGCTGGCGGCTTTGCTCCAGTTGCGCATTCGCCTCAATCACTTCGCCGTGCACCTTGCCACCCTGAAAAATCGGGATGCTTAAGGTTCCGCGCACGTCGAAGACGCCGTGGGTCCCCAGGGTGTCGTACTCGCCGGCGAGCCCGTAGTCTCCGCTGAATGAAATCGTCGGCAGGTAGCCCGCTTTTGCGGCTTTGGCGGAATATTCGTAGGAATGCACCGTCGCGCTGGCGGCTTTGAAATCCGATCGCGAATCGTAGGCCAGTTGCAGCGCTTCTTCGAGCTTCATTCCGGCGAACGGCTCGTACGGCGATTTGTCGGTGAGTTCAAATTGCTGTCCGGGCGCCAGGCCAATCACCCGCGCCAGCGCCAATTTCTGGATGGCCAGATTATTTTTGGCCTGGATTAATTCCTGCTGGCGCGTTTTCAATTCCACCTGGGCGCGCAGTCCGTCGATAGCCGGCGAAGTTCCCGCTTGCACCTGGTCCGATGCCTGGTTGTACAGCGCTTGCGCCGTATTCACCTGCGCGGAGACGCTTTCGATTCGCGAGATATCCGCGATGGCCAGCAAATAGTTGTAGCCCACCGCCAGGACCACCAAGTCCCGCGCGTCTTTCGCGGTGTATTGCGCGGCTTTGAAATCCTGGGATGCAGCGCGCGTTTTGTTCAGCGCTTTCAAATCCAGGATCGACTGCGTCACATACGCGCGCGAATCGAAATAACCAAACGGCCCCACAATCGTCGGAATCGTTACGCCGGGAAATTTAAATGAAAATCCAAACTCCGCCAGATCCACCTGGGAGCCGGCGACGTAGCTGCTGGTGGTCACGTTGGGCAATAACGCGCTCAATTGTTTCCAGCGCTCGCCGCGCGCCGATTGCACATCCTGGCTCGACAACAAAAGTCCCAGGTTGGTTTTCAATCCGCGATTGATGGCATCCTGCAAAGAAATCGGCAGCACTCCGGGTTCGAGCTTTCCGGGCACGCTGCCTTGATACGGGCTGGTGCTTGGGCTGGGGGCGGCCGGAGAACTGTTCGACTGAGTGGTAGTGGATGAAGTCGAGGTCACCGGCCCCGCGGGAATTTGCGCCGATGCCGACGCCGCCGCAGCCGCGACAATCCACAACAGCCACAAACCTTTATGAAGGTGAAGAGGAAAACGGCGTATCAATGGAGACTCCTCCGTTGCACTTATGGATGAAAAAAGGCGCTAAAAAGACTCAGCTAAGTTTCGGTCTTATGCCTCGCGAATGATGGCGGCGGGCGCTATTTTTGGCCGCGCCGCCCGTTTTCCGCGGTGCCCGCGCCGCGGCTTTAAGAGTCGGGCAAATCAGTTGCCACACATCATTCGAAGTTTTTCGCAGGGTCGACTCGGGATTCAGCGCCCAACTCATCGACAGACCCATGAAAATCGTTTGGGTCATACGTGCCAGATCGGAAGCGGGGATATCGGTGCGAATTTCTCCGCGGCGCTGTCCGATTTGGAACATCTCCGCGAGCATTCGGCGCGACACATGCTTTCGTTTTTGCAGCTCGGCACGCACCGGCGCGCAGGAGGCGTGGGCCGCGAATATTGCGCGGATCAATGCCGCGTTCAGGCTCGACTGCCCGGCGGAATCCATTGCCAGTTCGCCAATTACTTCCAACACCGAACCTTCCGTCGAACGGGCGGTTTCGAGCGCACGCTCCACGGCGGCCATGCGCTCTCCGCCGAATTCGGCCAGAATGTGTTCCTTGGTGGGGAAGTAGTTGAAGAACGTCCCTTTACCTACATCGGCCGATTCGGTGATGTCTTCCACGGTGGTTTCCAGGAAGCCGCGTTCGGCGAAAAGGTCGAGCGCCGCGCGGTACAGGCGATCGCGGGTTTGCGCGCGATTGCGCTCCCGGCGGTTGCCGGCGGGTACTGCGACAGGTCTGGTTCGGGCACGCAGCTGCGGGGCCATGATCGGGAATATCTCTAACTATGACTGTAAGGCATAGTCGACCGAAAGTCAATTTTGGCTAAGGCGTAAGTTGGTCACGCACCGGGGGAGGGCGGGGGACGAGGTGAAAGGCGAATCGGCGGGTCGAGGAAAACAAAAAGCGCCGGAGACGTGGGTCTCCGGCGCCAATGGTTGAAAGATTTACTTGGAGAGGTTCTTGGGGCTGTGCTTGTTCAACACGGAAAGCAGTTCCTTGGCGTCTGCCGTGGGCGTGACTGCTCCACCCAGCACGATCGACTTTGCGGCAATTTTCTTTCCGTAAATTCGTTCGTTGGCATCGTTATCAGGGCGGACCGTCGAGCCCGACAAGGAAATTCCGGCAAACGCTCCGCGCGACCGTGAATAGCTCAAGATTTCAGCGCGCATCGCCACGTCGGTTTCTGCCGAGGCGGTGCGGCCCACTGGACCCGCGGAGACCGATGCGTCGCCGCCGAGTTTTACCTTGCTGCTTAGAATCGAACTCGCGCCGCGGCCATTCATCACCAGCAGCACGAAGTCGGTGGCCTGACCGCCGATCTGGAATCCGACGCTCGCGCCTTCCAACGCCATCATGCTCGGGGCGCCCCAGCGTCCGCGGAAATTCGGGCCGCGACGGCAGGTCATTACCCCGCGGCCGTAGCTGGCGCCGACGATGAACGCCGCTTTCAGCACGGACGGGTAAACGATCACGCAGTCGGCCTTGTCGATCACGTCTTGCGGGATATCGTCCGGAATATCCATGATTTCCTGCAGCACTTTTCCCGCGTTCTGGATGCGGTCCTGGTCCGTGGTGGTGTCATCCGCGAGCACCTTCGCCGGAACGAATAAAGTGGGCAGTCCTACGAGCGCAGCAACCAGCAGCGCCGACAAAATCTTCTTCATGAGCTTCCCCTCCTATTAGGGTGGCCGTATCATATTGGCTTAACGCCGTAATCGCAAACTTATCTCATCGCGCACCCTGACCGGTTGCACTCCACGCTTTGTCATATACTGGTGAATTCTGAAGAGGCCGGCGATTGCGATCCGAATGTTAAAATTTCTTAACGCGAAGCTGCGAATATTCGTCCCGCGCTTGCTATTTGTGGCTGTAGCGCTCGGCGGCTTAAGCATGCGTTCGAACGCCCAGTCTTCTGCTGCGGCGCCCGCAACGTAAAACTTCTCCCGCGGCGTCCACTCCGGCGAAAAACCGAAAAGATGTCGTGCGATTTGCGTCTCGAGTGCAGGCCGCGCTGAATGAATCGCACGCGCAGAAAGCATATTGGGGAATTCTGGTAGTGGATCGCGACTCGGGGGAAACACTTTACGAGTTAAATGCGGATCGGTTCTTCACGCCGGCCTCGAACGCCAAGATTTTTACTACTTCTCTGGCGCTCGCCACGCTCGGGGTGAACTTTCGTTTCCGCACCACGCTGGAAACCGCCGGGAAAATTTCAGCGGACGGGCAGCTGGCGGGTGACGTCACTCTGGTCGGGCGGGGCGATCCCGATTTATCGAATCGCAAATTTCCGTACGCCGGAAAAGTCGAACGCGATGGGCCGGTGGAAAAAATACTGGCCGAAATGGCGGACGAAGCCGCGGCTAAAGGTTTGAAAGAAATTGACGGCGACATGGTCGCGGACGACAGCTATTACCCGTACGATCCGTATCCGGCGGGATGGAGCATGGGCGACATTTTTTTCACGTTCGGCTCGCCGATCGGCGCGATCGCGTTGAACGACAATGGCATTTCGGTCACGGTGATACCCGGCGCCAAGGTTGGCGATTCGGCCAGCGTTTTGGTCGAGCCCGCGGCCGCCGCGGACACCTTCGCGCGCAGCATGACGACGAGTGAGGCGCTCGCCAAACCTGAAATCGGCGTGGTTCGGCAGCCTGGACCTGGATTTCTGCTGCTGCACGGATCGATTCCGCTGGGCCATGCTCCCATCAAACTCGAACTGGCCATGCCCGATCCGTCAGCAACCGCCGGGCTGGCGTTGAAGCAGATTTTCGAATCGCGCGGCATCCGCGTCACCGGAACAGTTCGCGTGCATCACGCACCGCCTCCGGAAATTTATCCCGATGCTCCGGTGGTGGTGGGGCCTTGGCCGGCCCCGGCGGATCCGAACGCGACTGTTCTGGCGGAGCATCTTTCTCTGCCGCTGATCGAATCGGTGAGGCTGACGAATAAAGTGAGCCAGAACCTGCACGCCGAATTGCTTTTGCGCGCGGTGGCCCACGAGAAAAAGGGTTTCGGCGTTACCGACGCCGGCTTGTGGGTCGAACAGGATTTCCTGAAGTCCATCGGAGTCGCCGATGGGGATGTGGTCTTATCCGATGGTTCCGGGCTCGCGCGCGACGATCTGGTAACTCCGCGTGCCACGGTCCAACTCCTTCGCTTTGATGAGAAACAACCTTGGGGAGCGGATTACATTTCCACTTTTCCGGTGGCAGGGGTAGACGGCACCCTGGACAGCCGCATGCTGGGCACCGCCGCAGCCGGCCACATTTTTGCGAAGACTGGCGGCCTCGATCATGTCCGCGCCTTGTCCGGTTTCGCTACCACCACCGGCGGCGAGCATCTGGTTTTTTCGATGTTCGGCAATAACAACCCGCAGCATGGCCGCGACTCAGCGGTAGCCATCGATGCGATTGCGGTCGCGATGGTCGAAACACTCGGAGCCAAACCCACGCCACCCGCACCGCACAAAAAGAAAAAATAACTTCAGGCCCGCGCACTCGCGCGTGTGTTTCTGCCGCGGCCGCTGCCTTCGAAACGCAAAACAGCTACAATCAATTGTCCAACTTTCGCCGAGGCCACCGTGTCGCGCAGCGCTGAACAAGTCCTGGAATTCGACCGGCTCAAAGAAATTCTCGCCGGATACTCCACGTGCGCTTCGGGGCACCGCGCGATCGAGGCGCTGATACCGGGACAGGATGTGCTCGCGCTCGGACGCGAGTTCGCGTTGATCAGCGAAGCGGTGGCTTACCTGCGACCTGGGGCAGAACTTGGATTTGGTTCGTTGGCCGATCCCGATTCCTGGCTCGAGCGTCTTGCGGTTCCGGCATCGGTGCTCGCCGTGGAAGAATTTCTCGCGGCGACCAGTCTGATGGACGCGGTCCAGTCTGTCCGCGAAACATTTAAGCCCGATGGTCCGAATCATCCGCAACTGACGACGAAGTCCGCCGCGCTCGCCGATTTTCGCCATCTGGCCACCGCCATTCGCCGCGCGATTCTTCCTAATGGTGAAATCAGCGATGACGCCTCGCCGCAGCTCCGGCGCATTCGCGTAAACATCGGCCAGGGGCGCGACAAGATTCGCCGCTCCCTGGAAAGTATTCTGGCGCGCAGCGGATCGACCGCCGAAGACTACGTCACCCTGCGAGGCGACCGTTTCGTCATTCCGGTGCGCGCCTCGGACCGCCGCGCGGTTCCGGGCGTGGTGCATGGCGCCAGCGCCACGGGCCAGACGGTGTTTGTCGAGCCGCTGGAAGCGATCGACCTGAATAATCGGCTGGTCCAGCTTTCCGAAGAAGAATTGGTCGAGATCTCGCGGATTCTGGCGGAGCTGACCGCGCGCCTGCGCGGCGACCGCGGCCCGCTCGCTTTCGCCGCGCAAGAAATCGCTCATCTCGATTCGATTTTTGCCCGCGCGCGTTTTGCGCGCGCCCTCGATTGCGTGATGCCCTCGTTCAGTTCCGGAAATTTTCTGCGGCTCGATTCCGCGCGCAATCCGGTGCTCGAAGCGAAGCTCCGCCCGCTCGGACGCAAAGCGATTCCGCTGTCGCTGACCCTGGGCGGCGACGAAACGGTAATGGTGATCAGCGGCCCGAACACCGGCGGCAAGACCGTGGCCTTGAAATCCGTGGGCCTGGCGGCGCTTTCCGCGCAATCCGGAATTCCGGTGGCCGCCGACCGCGCCGAGATGCCGGTGTTCGATCATGTGCTGGCTGATATCGGCGACGAACAGTCCATCGCCGCCGACCTCTCCACTTTTTCCGCGCATGTGATGAATTTGAAATCGATGCTGGAGACGGCAACGGATCGCTCGCTGATACTCGTCGATGAGATGGGCACCGGCACAGCGCCCGAAGAAGGCGCGGCGCTGGCGGTGGCGCTGCTCGAAGAATTCCGTAACTTGCGCGCGTTGACCATCGCCACCACGCATCACGACCGCCTGAAATCCTACGCTTCGACTACGCCCGGCATCGTGAATGCCGCGATGGAATTCGATCAGGAAAATCTCCGGCCCACCTACCGCCTGCTGGTCGGTGTTCCGGGAACATCGAGCGGAATCGAAATCGCCCGCCGCCTGGGCCTGCCGGAACGCGTGGTGGAATATGCCCAGGCCAGCCTGTCGCCGGAATCGCGCGAAGCGCGCGATTTGATCGCGTATCTGCACCGCAGCCGCGACGAGATGGAAGAAATCAAACGCCAGTCGCGGGAAGAATTGGGTCAGCTCGAGTCCGAGCGCCGTTCGCTGCGAGGCGAATGGGTGGACCGCCAGAAAAAACGCATCGCGGAACTGGAACGAAATTTTCAGGAAACCATCAAGCGCCTGGAGGGGGAAGTCGCGCGCGTCACGGCTGACGTTCACGACCGAGTGCTGCAAGCTCAGCTCGAAAAACAATCGGGCAAGCGCGTCACGAAATTCGCGGCAGATGCGCGAGCAGATACTAACGCCGCCGTCGTCGAGACTTTGGCGTCTTCGCAGGCCGACCTAGGCGTTTCGCCCACCGCTCAGCCAAAACCGATTGAAGCCGATCAGCTTTCTACCGGCATGCGCATCAACGTGAAAAATTTCAAGCAACCGATCGTCTTCCGCCGGCAGGATGGCCGGATGGCGGAAGTGGAGGCGGGGCCGCTGCGTATGCGCATCCCCCTAAGCGATATCATCGGCATTTCCGGAGAAAAACCTAAGGCTTCGAAGCCGGAACAAGGCGCCGCCACGCGCACGCCGGGTGTGACCGTGCAGTCGCGGCCGACGGAAGAATCGAAAGAAACAGAAATTAATGTGATCGGCAACACGGTCGAAGAAGCCACTGAACGAGTGGACAAATTCATCGATGTAGCGGCGCATTGACGGCCAACCTTCCGTGCGGATTATTCATGGCCACGGCACGGGAGCTTTGCGCCGGGGCCTGGCGCAGTTTCTGTCGTCGCATCCATTGGTGGAAAGCATTCACCACGAAGCCGAGGATCACGGCGGCACGGCCATCACCATCGCGGAATTGAAGGCGTAACTGGAAATGGAAGAGTAAAAATGGAGATGGGAAAAGCGCGCGCCGTGGGCAAAACGGTTAAGAAAGTGCCGGACTTCACCGACTTGGAGACCTGGCGGCTGGCGCGGGAGCTGCGACGCCTGGTCTACCGATTGACGGCACGTTTCCCCCAGGAAGAGAACTTCGGCCTGACCACGCAGATGCGGCGGACCGCGAGCTCCGTGACGGCCAGCATCGCCGAAGGATTTGGGCGCTACTCGAACCTGGAGAACATTCAGTTTTGCCGGCAAAGTCGCGGCTCGATCTACGAAACCCGCGACCATTTGACCACCGCCCTGGACGCTAACTACATTTCGAAAGGCGAATTCGAAAACGCCGATGCCTTAGCGGTAAGTGTGATCCGGATCGTAAACGGATATATTAGGTCCACGCGGAATTCGGAGAAAGCCAGTGAGGGAGATTGATCAGGAATGGCAAACCTTCCGATGCTGAGAACGATTTTCCGTTTTCGCTTTTCCAATTTCCATTCCCTTGATGGCTGAAGCCGGATCATTCGCGGATCGCGTCAAGCAGCAGGCGGACATTGTCCGGGTCATCGGCGAATATGTGCGCCTGAAGAAAAGCGGGCAGAATTTCAGCGGACTGTGTCCGTTCCATCAGGAAAAGACTCCTTCGTTCAGCGTCAGCCCGGTGAAGCAGATGTACTACTGCTTCGGCTGCGGCAAAGGCGGCGATGTTTTTCAGTTCGTGATGGAACTGGAAAAATCGCCGTTCCCGGAAGCGGTGCGCACGGTTGCCGAAAAATGCGGGATCGCGATCCCCAAGCCCCGCGAACGCTCTCCGGAAGAGCGCCGCGAAAATCAGCAACGCACCGCGCTGGTGGATATGCATCGCGAAGCCGCCGCGTTTTTCGCCAAGCATTTGTTGCAGAGCCCCGAAGGTAAAGCGGCGCTGGGCTACCTGGAAGATCGCGGCCTGGATCATGAAGCCATTACCCGATTCGGCCTCGGCTTCGCTCCCTCCGGCGGCGACGCGCTATGCCGCGCGTTAAAATCGAAATTCGCGGAAAAAGATCTGGAAGTCTCCGGCCTGGCCGGTCGCGACCAAAGCGGACGCTTTTACGATCGCTTTCGGCGCCGCATCATGTTTCCCATTTCGAATGAAGCGGGGAAGGTGATCGCCTTCGGCGGGCGGGCCATGGGCGACGACATGCCGAAATACATGAATTCGCCGGAGACGCCGATCTATTCGAAAAGCACGGTCCTCTACCATCTCGATCGGGCCAAGGAAGCTTTGCGACACAGCGATTTCGCGGTGCTGGTGGAAGGCTACATGGACGCCATTGCCGTGGCCCGCGCCGGAATTGGAAACGTGGTGGCCAGCTGCGGCACCAGCCTGGCCGAACCGCAAATCAAATTGCTGAGCCGCTTCACCCAGCGCATTGTCGTGAATTACGACCCGGACACGGCCGGTCAAGCCGCCACCGAGCGCTCGCTGACGCTGCTGCTCGAAAAAGAATTCGACGTGCGCGTGCTCGCTCTGCCGGGAGGAGCGGATCCCGACAAATTCATAAAAGAGAAGGGCGTCGACGCCTACGCCAAGCTTCTGGTGCAGTCGCCGCCTTATCTCGACTATTTGATCGGCCGCGCCCGCCTGATGGACCGCACCACGGCGCAAGGCAAGGTCGCGGCGCTGAATTTTCTGATGCCCTACGTGCAGCGGCTGCCGAACCGGCTGCTGCGCTCCGAGTGGGCCACGCGCATTTCCTCCGAATTGCGGGTCGACGAGCCGGTCTTGCGCGAAGCGCTGCGCATTGCGGCCAACGAGCGCCGCAGCGAAGTAAAACCCAAAGCCGTTTTGCTGACGCCCGCGATCAAACGCGCCGAACGGCAGTTGATCAAGATGCTTTTCGAAGCGGCGGAATTTCGCGAAAGGCTGGCGCAGGAAATTGCGCTGGCGAATCTGCATCACGGCCTGGAAACGCGAAATATTTTCGAAGCGCTCATCTCCGCATTGGCGGCCGGCGAAATTCCCGACGCCTCCACGCTCAGCAGCCGCCTGGACGACAAAGATCGCCGGCTGATTTTCGAAATCCTGTTCGAGGCGCTGCCGGAAGGGACCTGGGACGACGCTGAAAGTTGCCTGAATTTTCTGCGCAACCTGCCGGTAACCGAGGAACTGGCCACCCTGCAGCGCCAGATTGAAGCCGCCCCGGCGGCCGAGGAAATGAAGCGATTGATCGTGCGGCGCATGGAATTGCTGCGCCAGCTTTCCAGCCAGCGCGAGCTGGACAAAAACCTGCCAATCCAGTAACTTACGGCGATTCATTTGACGCCGAGCTGGCCGGTATTGTATATTTGCAAGGTTTTGGATGAAACGGGTGGCACCCGTTGTGCATCAAATGGAAGAGTTTAGATTTTCAAGCGGCGAAGAGGGTCGGGGTAGACGGGCGCGGAATCGGCAGCGGGTTCGGAAATCGTCCTAAATATCCAGTTTTAAATGCTGTTTGACAGAAGCCGGGCCGGGGTGTCTAAACGCCGGCCAATTTTTATTTGTAATTTTTGTATTTCCGCATTGGCGTTATGCATTGCCTGACCTCTCGGCAAGGGGGAAAGTGTGACGGTAGCTCTCGAAGAAAAGTACGACCAGGTACGACAACTCATTGCGATGGGCAAAGAGCGCGGATATCTCCTGTATGACGAAGTGAACGATATCCTGCCGCCGGAAGTCCATTCCTCGGAAGAAATTGACGATCTGCTTTCCACGTTTGAACGCTACGGCATCGATGTGTACGAAGATCTTTCGAGCGCGAAAGCGGCGCTGGCGGCTGCCGATCCTTCGGATTCCGCCGAGCCGGCCAAAGAGGTGGAGCACGCGGCGTCCTCGGAAGATGGTGAATTGGACCTGACTCCGGGCTCCCTGGAAAAAACCAATGACCCGGTGCGCATGTATTTGCGCGAAATGGGTACGGTTCCGCTGCTCACTCGCGAAGGCGAAGTGGCGATTGCCAAGCGCATCGAGCGCGGCCAGTTGCTGGTACTGAAAACGATTACGCGCGCGCCGTTGATCCTGAAGGAACTGCTGCAAGTCGGGGAAGATCTGCGCAACGGTTCCCGTTCGATCAAGGAAATCGTCCAGTTCGACGACGAAGAACTGACTGAAGAAAAAATCGAAGCGAAGACCAAGGCGACCCTCAAGCAGATTGATGGCGTAGCGAAGCTTTATCTGCTGGCGCTGAAGCAGGCGGCCAAGCTGGAAAAAATGGCGAAGTCGAAGAAGCGTCCTTATCTTCGCGCGCGCCATATGCTGGCCCGCACGCGCGTGGAAATGTCCATTCGCATGCGCGAACTCGAGTTCAACCTGCTCGAGAAGAAGCGCCTGATCGAAAAAATTCGGCACACCGTCGAGCGCGTCCATTTCCTCGAACGCGAAATCATCAAACTCGAACGCCGGGTCGAAGCTTCCAAAGCGGACGTGCAGGCCGAAGCGCGCAAGGACCTGAAGGCCCGCAAGCAGGAACTGGCGGAAATCGAACTGGCCAGCGAAGTAAGCCCAACGGAGCTGAAACGCGGGCTGCAGGTGATTCTTCGCGGCGAAGCCGAAGCGGAACAAGCCAAGAAGGAATTGATCGAAGCGAACCTTCGTTTGGTCGTTTCGATCGCCAAGAAATACACCAACCGCGGTCTGCAGTTTCTGGACCTGATCCAAGAAGGCAACATTGGCTTGATGAAGGCCGTCGACAAATTCGAATGGCGCCGCGGATATAAGTTTTCGACTTACGCGACGTGGTGGATTCGCCAGGCCATCACCCGCGCGATCGCCGATCAGGCCCGGACGATTCGTATTCCGGTGCACATGATCGAAACGATCAACAAGCTGGTGCGCACCCAGCGCCAGCTGGTGCAGGAACTGGGGCGCGAGGCGACCTCGGAAGAAATCGCCAAGCGCATGGACATTCCGGTCGCGAAAGTCCGCAAGATTTTGAAAATCGCGCAGGAACCCATTTCGCTGGAAACTCCGATCGGCGAGGAAGAGGATTCGCATCTGGGCGATTTCATCGAAGATAAAGCGGTGGTCTCGCCGTCCGACGCGGTGATCAACCTCAGCCTGAAGGAACAGACTTCTTCGGTGTTGAAGACGTTGACGCCGCGCGAAGAAAAAGTGATCAAGATGCGGTTCGGTCTGGACGATGGCAGCGAGCACACGCTGGAAGAAGTGGGCCAGTCGTTCGCGGTGACCCGCGAACGGATTCGGCAGATCGAGGCGAAAGCGCTGCGCAAGCTGCGGCATCCGTCGCGCTCGCGCAAACTCCGGGCCTTCCTGGAAGGTTCGTCGAACGATTACTAGGCGTTAGATCGTGGGGCGGATGATTCCGCCCCACGACCGACTCTCTTCTGTTCCCGCGTTGGTTCTGCAACATTTCATCGGCGTTGGCTCCCAAGACTGGTATTTCCATTTCTTCGGCCGGTTCACTTCGTTTTCGCTAACGTCCGTTACGAGGTCTCGTCCAAGAGCGCACGGGTTCGTCTTGGGGGGGTCAATGATTTACAAATTGCGAGTGTGCGCCTTGGTTGTGGCTCTGGCTGCCTTGCTGGGGGCCAGGTGCCGAGATTGCCGCGCTCAAACTTCCTCTGCGTCACTTCAGAAAACTCAAATCGCCGAGGGCATCTACCTTTTCACTTCTCCGGACATTGACGACATCGAAGTCGACGGAAACTCGATCGTGATCGCAGGCGCAAAAGATGTAGTGGTCTTCGACACCAACGTGCTGCCCTCTTCGGCGGCGCGGGTGCTGGCCGAAATTCGCAAGATCACCAACCAGCCGGTGCGTTACGTGGTGAATTCTCACTGGCACCCCGATCACTGGGACGGCAATGAACTCTATGCCCGGGAATTTCCTGGCCTGGAAATCATCGCTACCGCGGAGACGCGGCGGTTGATGGAACGGACCATGCACGTTTACGGCAAGACCATCGAGAAGCTGGCCGGCGACGGCGCGAAGCAGATGCAGGAAATGTTGCAGACGGGGAAAAATTCGGATGGTTCGGCGCTGAGCGACGCCGACCGTAAGCAAATTACCGACGACCTGCGCATCCAGAAGGCGTTCATGGCGGAATACAACGCGATGCATCCGGTTTTACCCACGCTGACCTTCGATGAGCAAATCACGCTGCACGCCGCGTCCCGCGAATTGCGCATTATGCATTTGCCGGGAAATACCAGCGGGGACGCGGTGTTGTATTTACCGCAGGAAAAAATCCTGCTGACCGGAGACCTGCTGACCTCGCCGATTCCATTCGGCGCCGATTCGCATCCAGCGCGCTGGATTGAAAGTCTAAAAACGCTGGCCCAACTGGACATTGACGTGATTATTCCGGGGCACGGCGCGGCGCAACACGACAGGGCGTACCTGCAGTTGATGACGGACTCCTTGCAGTGGGTGGAAGATCAGGTGCACCAAGCGCTGGCGCAGGGAATGACGCTCGAAGCCACGCGGAAATTCGTGAAGTTTGACGAGATGCGCGCCAAATTCACACACGGCGACGCCAACCTTAACGCGGAATTCGACGCGAATTTCGCCCAGCCGATTGTGCTGCAGGTGTACGACGAAGCCACGGAAAGGCTGGAGCTATACCAATAGCGGCGGCCCGGACTTAGCGGCCTTTGGGTTTGTGCAACATGGGGTCGGAGGCCGGGTCGCGCTCGAGTGCATGGCGATCCCATTTCGCCAGATTCGCCGCCGCCTCATAACTGGTTTGCAAGAATTCGAGGACGGCATCGTCCGGGGAACTCGCGGCGCGGGCGTCGTCATACTTGAGCAGGAACTCGCCGAGTTTCGGGTCGAAGTAACCGGCTCGCGGTCCAATCGATGCCTGGTCCAAACCCGCGGGCGACGGCGCGGCATAACAATAGAAGGCCGGTTCGCCGAAACCGCCGTTGCCCGGCCAAAATCCGGCGCTGATCACTTCGTGCGAGTACGCTTCGCGGGTAATCAAGTCTGCGCCAGCGCGCGGCGGCGCGGGACGCCCGGAAAATCGCGTTACCGCCAAATCGAAACTTCCCCAGAAAAAATGGACCGGGCTGATTTTGCCGAGGAAAGGCGTCGAGAATTTCTTGAACAAACGGTCGGTAGCCGAAAGAATCCGCCAGAACCGGTGGGCGTAGTCCGGGTCGTACGAAGCGTGCGTCCGGTCTTCAGCGAAGGGAATCGGATTGGGAATTTCCACCGGCACCGGATGAATCTCCACCGAAACTCCCAGAGCCTGCAGGCAGACCAGAAATTCCTGGTAAAAATCCGCGACGGATTGCGGCCGCAACGGAACGGACAGGTTCGCGCCGGAGCTGATCCGGAAATGCAGCTCATGGCTCACGAAATCGAATTCGATATCGAGTAACGCGCCCTGGTGAAACATCGCGGAGGTAGTCAGTCCGCGCGCGGTCAAATAGAGCGGCACATTCCACCAATGATTCTGCAGCGGGGTCAGCGCCAGCCGGGTCTTGCCGACGATCTGGGTCCACATATGCAGCGTGGATGCGGTCGGCTCCCATTCTTTCCACGGCAGCGCCGGCCAATTTTCTGAGATTTTATTTTCGTTGGTCATTGGTTAGCCCGACTCCCGGATTCGAACGGCCTTTTTCAGTCCGTTTTTCAGTTTTTTGGCGTCAGTTGCGATTCCAGGCGGTTGAGAGCCTCGAACCAATACGTTTTCATTTTGGCGCACTCTTTCGAGCTGGATAGCTTCATGTGATCGACTGCCGCCTGAGTTTTGCCGGCGCCTTTAGCGTAAAAATTCACACTCAGCCGGCTTTTGCCATCGTCCCACTTCGCTCGCAGAGATTTATTGGGTGTCGCCGTGGTGATTTCCATTTTGGCGCCAGGCAGCCAGCGATTTCGCAATTTCTCATCGGTCCACGCTTCGTACAGCTTGCCCATCGGCACGTTCAATGTCCGGCTTCCAGAGGCGGCAAACTCGCCATCGCATTTCTGAAATTTTTCGCGGATTCCGCGCGCGTGTTCGTAGGGTACCGCGATCATCTGGCCCCACCACGGCCCCACGCCCTCCTGATGCAAGAACGCGGTGATGGCTTTGTGGTCCCATTTTCTTGCGCCGGCTTGATCCAGAATCTCGAACCATTCGGCCCAGATCTTTCCGGTTCTCTCCTTCACGGCATCGTCACTCATTTGTTTCTGCGTTCGCGGCTTCTTCATCGTCGTTCTCCATCGGCGGCGCGCTAACCCAAGGCCTTTTTATAACAGGAAAATGCGGTTTCAAGTAAAATGCCCGGACGCCGCGCCGAGGTTTCGGGGCAGTTGGGTAGCGAGCGCACGGACTGGATAAACGTGAGGTCAAATCTGATGCCCACGAAAAAATCGCCCAAGCCTCGAGCCGCCGAACGCGATTATTCCCATCGGTTGTTGGTCGATAAGCTCGGCATTAAGGCCGGTCAGCGAATTTCGGTTATGGGGGTCGAAAGCGCTGAATTTTTGGTCGAACTGGCCACGCGCGTCCCGGACTATTCGGGCGGCAAGCTGGTCAAAGACGCTGACTTGATTTTTTTCTCCGCCGAAGCCACAAAAGATCTGAGCCGCCTAGGTTCGTTGGCCAAGGCGATCCAACCGAACGGCGCTGTCTGGGTGGTCTATCCCAAAGGCCAAAAACACATCCGCGAAATCGATGTAATCACCGCCGCTAAATCCGCCGGTCTGGTCGACAATAAAGTTTGTAGTTTCTCTCCGAGCCACACCGCGTTGCGTCTCTGCATCCCGGTCGCGAATCGCTAGAATCTCGCAGCGAGTTCAGCCGTTGCGTCGAACTTTTCATGTGCGGGAATGCGAATCCTGGAATAAACGCTGCAAAGGGCCACGCTATTCGCAGGGTTGTTTGGGGAATAAAAGACTGGGACCAATCCGATTCCGATCTTCGCATCGCTAGACTGCACTATGCTCGAAGCACGACGAAACCTCTGGCCCGACTGCGTCCAAAACTGATAGCCACCCTCATTCCAGTACCCGATTGTGGCTTCTCCTTCCCGTAGCAACTTTCTCGACGAAGCCTCGCGCCAGATCATGAAGAAGGTGCCGAGCCCGACAGCAACTAGATTAAGAAGAGTGGCCCAACCTCGTTGCCAGTTCATGCGGTGCGCGAATGCCCCGTAGTGATGGCTGGAGGCCCATACCAGTCCGCCGCTTACGGCACAAACAAAAGGCACCGCAAGCCACAAAGAAAACTTGGCGGCGAAAGGCAAATACACCTGGCGCGGCCGTGAGGTGGCCATCAGCGGCTTCCAAATTCGCGGCGTTTCTGGCATCTGCAGGGAAGTTGACCGTATTTCATTCCGGCCCTGACCATCGCTTTCCTTTTTTGCGTATATGTTCAACGCGGCGGTTGGGTCGTCGTACTCGCGCCTGAATCTTCGTGCGACGGAAATCCAAGCCGCCCCGACCACCACCACAACAGCGGCTATCACCCAATATTTCAATTCGACGTCGAAAAAAATCGAAATCAGCGGCGCGACGCCTGCAACCAAAATCAAAACGGCAGGGATGTAGTGAAATGTGGCCAGCGACACGGTGGAAAAAGGCTTAACGCCGTCATACCCGCAATTCGGGCAGATTCGGAAATCTCCAGCCGGCGGAGCTACGGCCGTACAGCGCGGGCAAACATTTTCACGCATTGGCGAATTATAACATCAGTAACGAAGTCATTTTCTCGCTGACATAAAACACACGCACATCACGAATGTTGCCCAAATCCCACCCACGGCGATTACTATATTTTCATGGCGACAAGTCTCGATGTTCGCGCACTCACTGTCGAGCTGCCGACGACGTCCGGATGGATTCGGCCGGTGAACGATGTTTCGTTCACGCTGAACGAGGGCGAAACGCTGGGAATTGTCGGGCGAATCCGGGTCCGGGCAAGACGATGTTGTCGCTGGCCTTGATGGGGCTTACACCGCACGGTGCGCGGCGGTCCGGAGAGGCGTGGCTCGCGACCAAGACCGGCAACCAAAATATTCTGGCGTCGTCGCCGGACGAATTGCGGGCGATTCGCGGGCGCGACATCGCCATGATTTTCCAGGAGCCGATGACCGCGCTGAATCCGGTGCTGCGCGTTGGCGAACAAGTGGCCGAAGCCATTCGCGTACACGAACCGGCCGCAGGGCGAAAAAGAAATCCAACACCGCGTGCGGCAAGCGCTGGAACGTGCCGCGCTGGCCGAACCGGAACGCCGCGCGCGCCAGTATCCGCACCAACTTTCCGGCGGCCTACGGCAGCGGGTGATGATTGCGATGGCCCTCGCGGCCGGACCGCGCATTTTGATTGCCGATGAGCCCACCACGGCTCTGGACGTCACGGTGCAAAAACAAATCCTGGAATTACTCGCGAAGTTGCGCCGCGAATTGCAGCTGTCGTTGCTGTTCATCACTCACGACCTGGGCGTGGTAGCGCAAGTGGCCGACCGCGTCGCGGTGATGTACGCCGGCCGGGTGGTGGAGCACGGCCCGGTCATGGAAGTTCTGCGCGCGCCACGTCATCCGTACACGGCCGGCCTATTGCGGGCCGCTCCGCGCCTGGTCCGCGAAAAATTGGTTCCCATTCCTGGCTCGGTGCCGTCACTCACTGCGTTGCCACCGGGCTGTTCCTTTGCGCCGCGTTGCGCGGTGCACATTCCGGATTGCGACTCGGCCATGCCGCAACTTCGGGCCGTAAACAAAAATCACGAGGCCCGGTGTATTCTGGTCCCATGAGCGCGAATCCCGATCGCGGGGAAGCCACGCCGCAACTCAGCGATCAGGAGTTGAAGGCTTTCGTCCGCGAGCGTTTCACCAAAACCGCGGAAGTTTTTGGCAACTACGCGGTTGCCAACCGGGTCACCGAAGCGGAAACGCTGGCGCGCATGGTCTCGGCTAACGCCAACGATTGTGCGGTTGACGTTGCGTGTGGCCCGGGAACGCTCGCGTTACGTTTCGCAAAGCATGTGCGTTGGATTTGCGGACTCGACTTCACGCCCGCGATCCTGAGCCGCGCGCGCCATACGGCCGCGCACGAAGGATTGCTGGATAAATTGGCTTTCGCGATTGGCGACGCGCAGGCGTTGCCCTTCGCTGATAATTCTTTGGACCTGGCGGTCACCAGCTACAGCCTGCATCACATTTCGGATCCGGCGCGGGTGATTTCCGAAATGTCGCGAGTGGTAAAAAAAGGCGGACGCGTTGGAATTATCGACATCGAAGCCCCCGAAGACCCCAAAGTTCGCGAACTCAACCACCGCATCGAATTCATTCGCGATAATTCCCATTCGCGCTCGCTGACGCATCCTGAATTCGAATCCATGTTTGCCGCCGCGGGTTTGCGGATCTTCGAACTGGAACATAAAGGCCATCCGCGAACTTTCGAACACTGGATGCACGTGGCCGGCTGGAAGCCCAGCGATCCGGAATATCAGGAAGCGCACGCGCTGATGGCCGGCTCGATCGAGACGAATTCCGCGAATTTTTCTCCGCGCTTCGAACCGGCCGATGTTTGCCAGCCGGGGAAGGCTCCCGACCTGTACATGTTCAATCCCGGCATTTACATCGCCGCCGAGAAAATCTAAGCATGTCCGCCGAAAACATTCTGGAAGCGCGCAACCTGCAAAAATCCTATCCGATCGCAGGCGGGATGCTGGCCGGCTCCGGACGCCAGGCGATGGCCGTAGATGGAGTGAGTTTCCGAGTGGAGCGCGGCGAAACTTTGGGGATCGTGGGCGAATCCGGTTGCGGCAAAACCACGCTGGCGCGCATGTTGTTGCGGCTGATCGAGCCCGATTCCGGCGAGATTTATTTTCGTGGCGAAAATTGGCTGGGCGCGCGCGGACCGGAACTGCGCAGAATGCGCCGCCGCATGCAGATGGTTTTTCAGGATCCGGTCGCGTCGCTGAACCCGCGGATGACCATTGCCGGCATCGTCACCGAGCCGCTGGCGATTCACGAGCCGGAGACCTCGACGGCCGCTCGCCGGACGCGCTGCATCGAAATTCTGGAAGCGGTGGGCCTCGATCGCGAAACGCTGAATCGCTATCCGCACGAATTTTCCGGCGGCCAGCGCCAGCGGATCGGTATCGCGCGCGCGCTGATCCTGCGTCCGGAACTGGTCATCGCGGACGAGCCGGTGTCGGCGCTGGACGTTTCGGTGGGCGCGCAAATCCTGGAACTGCTGGTCCGCCTGCAGCAGGAATTCTCGCTGACGCTGATTCTGATCTCGCACAGCTTGCCGGTCGTCGCGCAACTCGCGTCGCGGGTCGCGGTGATGCAAGGCGGAAAATTCGTCGAAGTGGGCCCAGCTGCTCAGGTGCTGCAAGCGCCGCAACATCCCTACACCCAGGCGCTGCTCGCGGCCGTCCCGGAAATTCCCGTTTAGCATTCGCCAGCCTCGATTTTGTTGCATTTCAACACCAGAAAAAGGTAAGACTGCCCTGTAATTTTGTTTGGTTCCCTGCGTATTGAAGCAGAGAGAAACGAGAACCACCAACCTCGCAACACAGGAGCAGCGATATGGCCAGCGCCACCACCCCCTCCCAGGCCGCAACCGGTTCCGACAATTCCTTTGCGCGGATTTTCGGCGCGCTATTCAGCCCCAAACCGACTTTCGCCTCGATCGTCCAGCGTCCGACCTGGGTCGTGCCGGTGATTCTGGGGTGTATTCTGTTCATCGCTGTCGTTTTCATTTTCACCGCAGCGCGGCGGCTGGACCAGTTTTTTTCAGAAACAGACGGCGGACAATTCCCGGGTGCAGCAAATGACGCCGGAGGATCGCGAAAACCTGATGGAGAAGCAGGTAAAATTCGCGCCCATTTTTGGGTACGTGGAGGGCGTGGTCCTTCCGCCAGTGGCTGCATTGCTCTCCGCGGCCGTGCTGCTGGGCATTTTTAATCTTTCCGGCGCGACCAAAACGACTTTCAAAGTAGCGCTCGCCATTGTTGCTTTCGCGTGGTGCCCGTGGCTGATCCACGGCCTATTGAGCATCCTGATTATTTTTCTGAAAGATCCGTCCACAGTCGACTTGCAAAACGTGGTGGCTTCCAACCCCGGCGCGTTTCTTCCCGAAGATTCGGCAAAATGGCTGGCCGCCTTGCTGGGCTCGATCGATCTTTTTGCCATCTGGACGCTGATCTTGTTGGCCATCGGATTCAGCGCCACGAATCCAAAAAAGCTTTCTTTCGGCAAGGCTGCCGCGCTCGCCGGGGCCGGATGGCTGGTGTTCATCACTGCTCAAGGTCGGGCTCACCGCCGCGTTCGCCTGATACACTCGTACGGATGCTTCGAGTCCGAAAATCCACCGACCAGCGGTTTCCAAGTTCGAAGTGCTGGCCACCGATCCTACCGGTGCGCGGCTCGGGCGGCTCACCACTCCGCACGGCGTGATTGATACGCCGGCTTTCATGCCGGTGGGCACGGCCGCGACGGTAAAAGGACAAACCCAGCAGGATCTCGAAGACCTCGGCGTGCAAATCCTGCTTTCGAATACCTACCATCTTTATCTGCGTCCCGGCCACGAACTGATCCGCAAGATGGGCGGCTTGCACAAATTCATGTCCTGGCCGCGGCGCGATTCTGACCGATTCCGGCGGGTTTCAGGTTTTCAGCCTCAGCGAATTGCGCAAAGTGACGCGACGAAGGCGTGACGTTTCGCTCGCATCTGGACGGCTCCGAACATTTTCTTTCGCCGGAAAAAGCGCTGGAAATCGAAATCGCGCTGGGCGCGGACATCGTCATGGTGCTCGATGAATGCATCGAAGCGCCGGCGCACGAAGCGCGCACGCGCGACGCCGCGGCGCGCACTCTTGAATTGGGCGCGGCGGTCGCAGGGAATATTTCGCGCAGCACGGCGATCGCGGCGCGGCAGATGATTTTTGGCATTGTGCAGGGCGGCACGCACGCGCGCGCTGCGCCGCGAAAACGCCGACGCGCTGGTGGAACTCGATTTTCCCGGGTACGCGATCGGCGGCCTGGCGGTGGGAGAATCGCACGCGACCACGTGCGAAATGGCGGCGAGTTGCGGCGTCGCGGCTTGCCGGCGGAACGTCCGCGCTACCTGATGGGCGTCGGCAAGCCCGAGCAAATTCCCGATTACGTCGCGCTCGGAATCGACATGATGGATTGCGTGCTGCCGACGCGCAGCGCGCGCCACGGCTGCCTGTTCACTTCGCAAGGGCGGCTGCTGATCAAAAACGCACAATACGCGAACGATCCAGCGGCCGATTGACGAAACGTGTGGGTGCGCGGTGTGCCGGCGTTATTCGCGCGCGTATCTGCGGCATCTTTATGCGTCGGGAGAATTCCTCGCAACCATCCTAAACACCCACCACAACATCTACTTTTACCTTGACATCATGCGCAAAATTCGCGAGGCTATCCGTTTTGGGAAGCTCGAAAAGTTCCGCTCTGACCTTCAGGCTCGTCTGAAATAAGCAAACCCAAAAGGGTGTTGGGCGCGGTACGCAGGCGGAGCGCATCTTCGACGAACGAGTTTCCGGCCTGCCGTCCCCGGCAGGTTGGCTCGTCCTGGCGCGGTAGTAGGCACCGGCGCTGCGGTGAAGCGCGGGTGAGGAAAAGGCGCAATGATCGTGACCATCTGAATCTTGTCACAGGACTATTGTCCCTCGCTGCTGCAAGCTCCGGCGCAGCCCGGCGGGATCGCGCTGTTCCTGCCGCTGATCCTGATCATGGTCATTTTTTATTTTTTGATGATTCTGCCGGCGCAGCGGAAACAGAAGAAAGTCACGGAAATGCTGCAGGCGCTGAAAAACGGCGATAAAGTGATTACCAACGGCGGAATCTATGGCACTATTGTCGGCCTTGAACCGGACGCAGTTCAGTTGCGCGTCGCCGAACAAGTGAAGATGAAAATCGCCCGCAGCGCGATCGCCGGACTGCAAGCCGAACCACCGAAGGAGAATTAGGCAGCCGCATGAATCCCCAGCTCAGATGGAAGTTCATTCTCATCGCGATTGTCATTCTGCTTTGCATTTACGGCCTGATCGGATTGCCGATTCCCTACGTCGTTGGCGCAGGTGAAGCAGAACCTCGCCGACCGCATCAAGCTGGGTCTCGATCTGAAGGGCGGCAGCCACCTGGTCTTGCAAGTGCAGGTGGACGAAGCCATCGGCCAGCGCTGCGACCAGGCGGTCGACCAGCTCACCAAACAGCTGCGCGAAAAAAATGTGAACGTCGGCGACATTCGCCGGCTGGACGACACGCACATTCAGGTGGACAACGTCGACCCCGCCACCTCCACCATGTTTCGCGACATCGTCACCAACCAATTTGCGGATTGGACCATCTCTCCCGCTGCGGGCGCGGTGAACGGCTATTTGCTGACTTTGAAGCCATCCGTAATCGCCGATCTGCGCCGCGACACCATGGATCAGGCGCTCGAAACCATTACGCGCCGCATCAATGCGCTGGGTTTGACTGAGCCGACCATCGCGTTCACCGGCCGCGGCGACAACGAAATTCTGGTGCAGCTTCCCGGCGAAGGCGATCCCACGCGCGCCAAGGCCGTCATTCAGGCCGGCGGCCAGCTTTCGCTGAATCGCGTCGCCGACGATCAGACCTATCCATCCGAAGCCGCGGCGCTGGGAGCCAAAGGCGGCGTGCTGCCTCCCGGAACCGAAATTTTGCCGGGCAAATCGGATTCGGCCGCCGGGCCAACCGCTGCAGCCGGTTTATTACATTCTGGACCGTGCACCAGTCGTGACCGGAGCGGATTTGCGCGGCGCCACTCCTGCGCCGGACACAACAACCCGTCGCAGTATCAAGTGCACTTTGAACTTTCCACCGCCGCAGCGGCGCGCTTCGGGCCGTTTACCGAAGCCAACATCGGCCATCGCATGGCCATCGTGCTCGATCACCAGGTGTACTCCGCACCGGTCATTCAAGGGCGCATCGACGACAACGGCGAAATCACCGGGAATTTCAATCAGGATTCGGCGCATGACCTGGCGCTGGTTTTGCGCGCCGGCGCGCTGCCCGCGTCGATTAAGTATCTGGAGGAGCGCACGGTCGGCCCTTCGCTGGGCGCCGATTCGATCCGCGCAGGGCGTGCGCGCGTCCATCGGCAGCATTTTGGTGGTGATGATTTTTCTGGTGTTCTATTACCGGCTGAGCGGTGTCAATGCAGTTGTGGCCCTTTTTCTGAACCTGCTCATCCTGGTCGCGTTCATGGCCTTCGCTGGGGCAGTTCTTACGCTGCCCGGGATTGCCGGAGTGATTTTGACGATCGGCATGGGCGTCGATTCCAACGTGCTGGTGTTTGAGCGCATCCGCGAGGAACTGCGCGATGGAAAAACGCCGGCTGCGGCGGTGGAACAAGGTTTCGATAAGGCGTTCCTGACCATTATCGACACGCACGTGACGACCATCGTCTCCGCCATCTTTCTATTTTTGTTCGGTACTGGGCCGGTGAAAGGTTTCGCCATCACCCTGGTTATCGGTTTGCTGGCGAACGTGTTCACTTCGATTTATGTTTCGCGCGCGATTTTCGACTGGAATTTGTCTCGCCGGGATCGCCAGGAAGCGTTGAGTATTTAGGGCGAGGGGTCAACCTTAAGTGCTTATGGTGTATGGAGCTAGGAAGTAGCGGTTTCCCGCTGAGGTGGTTTGGAGGCGAAGCCCGAAGCGGGAACATTAATGCGGCATACGGTGTCAAACAAAGGTGGATAGGTATCTGAATGGAATTTTTTAAAAACGTCAACGTCGACTGGATGGGCAAGGCGAAGTATTTTGTCGCCCTTTCCGCAATTCTGCTCATCGCCGGCTGGACCGCCATCCTGAAGAACGGCGGCATCAAGTACGGAATCGACTTCCGCGGCGGCACGCTGGTGTACGTGCGATTCGCCGGCCCTGCGCCGGTTGACCAGATTCGCAAAGGATTGGCCGCAGCCGGACTGGCGGACAGCTCGATTCAGACGATTAGCGACACGGTTCTGAGTTCCGGAGCGCAGAACGATGTCGTGATTGGCCTGGAACAAAAAGGCCAGGGCGACGAAACGCTGGATGCGGGGAAGCAGGCGATTCTGGACGCGCTGCATAAGACCTTCGGCACGGCGGCGGACGGCAAGCTCGATTTCAATTCGGTCACCAAGGATTCGTTGGCCGTCTATCTCACGCAAAAAGATCCATTGCTGCTTGGCTCCACGGCTGCTGATCGCTACAACCAATTGGCGCAGCGCCTGCTGGCCGCGCGCGACACCGAGCACAGCGGAATCCTCACCAGTTTTGACGAACTCAAAAATGTGGAAGGCGCCACTCCCGCAGTGGTCAGCTCGCTGAATAACGGATTCGTTCTGGGCAATTTTGCGATTCGCAATGTGGAAGTCGTCGGCCCCAAGGTTGGCGCGCAATTGCGGCGGCAGGCTTTCTTTGCGACCTTGTACGCCCTGGCGGGCATGCTGGTGTATATTGCTTTCAGGTTTGAGTGGGTTTACGGCGTGGCGGCGGTCATCGCCGTGTTTCACGACGTGCTGATCACCCTGGGATTCTTCGCGCTGTTTCATTACGAAATTTCGCTGACGGTCATCGCGGCTTTACTGACCCTGGTCGGCTATTCGATGAACGACACCATCGTCATTTTCGATCGGGTTCGCGAGGACCTGCGATTGATGCGCAAGGATTCCTTTCCGGACGTGGTGAACAAAGCGATCAACCAGACGTTGTCGCGAACCATATTAACCAGCGGCTTAACGTTCCTAACCGTGCTGGTACTTTTCTTGCTGGGTGGCGAAGTTTTGCGTCCTTTCTCTTTTGCCATGGTGGTAGGAGTTGTGGTAGGAACGTACTCCAGTTTTGGTATTGCCGCACCGATCGTGGTCTGGTGGAACAAGTATCGGGGTCAGGGAACTGCCGTTAGCGTCGGATCCGCAGCCGATAAGCGCGTGATGGCAGCAGCTAGGAGGTAGGTGCCATGTTTAACGATCTGGTTATTTCGGGCGCGAACTCAACCAAGACCAATAAGTCCTGGACGGTACTGGTTTCCACCATTCTCCAGGCAGCCATTCTGGGCATCTTGATTTTGATTCCGCTGATCTACACGGAAGCGCTGCCGAAGGGCATGCTCACGACATTCATTGTCCCTCCGCCGCCTCCACCTCCTCCTCCGCCTCCGGCCGCGGCGATTCAGCGCATCGTCAAGCCGGTGGTGCATTTGATCAAGAACGGGCAGATGATGGCGCCGACGGTCATCCCCAAGAAGATTGAAATGATTAAAGAAGAAGCCACGCCACCGGACGCCGGCTTTACGGGCGGCGTAGTTGGCGGCGTCGCGGGCGGCTCAGCCGGCGGCGTACTCGGCGGCATTATCGGCGGCGTCGGTGGAGGGCCACCGCCTCCCCCGCCGGCGAAGGCCAAAGGTCCGCTGCGCGTGGGTGGCAACGTCCAACAGGCGAACCTGATTCGTCAGGTCCAGCCGGTGTATCCGCCGATTGCCAAGACCGCGCACATCTCCGGCACGGTGATCCTGCACGCGATCATTTCGAAGGAAGGCGCGATCGAGAAACTCGAGTATGTCTCCGGTCCTCCCTTGTTGATGAAGAACGCCATGGATGCCGTGAATCAGTGGCGCTATCGGCCCACGATGCTGAATGGCGAGCCGGTGGAAGTGGATACAACGATTTCGGTGGTCTTTACTTTAGGCGGTTAGTTCAAAAGAATAGCTGGGCTGGGAAGTGGTGCGGGTCTGCTGCCGGTGGGGTGGATTCGAGAATAAAATCCGAACGGCAGAATACAGCTGCCGCAATCGTTTCGCAGGAATGGAGGAGCAAAATATATGCTTTCGACTTTGACGTTATCGGCCTTTGTGACCTTGTTTCAGCAGCCATCAGGTGAAGTCGGCTGGGATTTGCTCACCATGTGGCACAACATGGGTATTCCCGCGAAGCTCGTCGTATTCGTGCTCTTCGTGATGTCGGCCTGGTCGGTCGGTATCATGATTGACCGCGCCCTGATGTACAGCGCGGCGCGCAAGCAGTCCCGCATTTTCGTCCAGCAAGTCGCTGGCGCCTTGAAAGACAACAAGCTGGACGAAGCGATTTCCATCGCCGAGCGCAACAAGAAGAGCCACATCGCCAAGGTAGTCGCCACCGGACTATCGGAATTCCAGGCGGCCTCGGCGCAAGTGGGCGACGAAGAAGTGATCGAAGCCGCCAAGCGCGGTTTGGAACGCTCCGTGGCGATCGTGCACGCGGAAATGAAGCGCGGCCTTTCCGGTCTCGCCACCATCGGTTCGACGGCGCCGTTCGTCGGTTTGTTCGGCACGGTCATGGGCATCATCAACGCGTTCAAAGGCATTTCGGCTTCGAAAGCCACCGGTCTGTCGGCCGTCGCCGGCGGTATCGCTGAAGCTCTGGTCACCACCGCGCTGGGTTTGCTGGTCGCCGTGCCGGCGGTGTGGACCTACAACTACTTCACCAATAAAGTGGAAGCCTTCGACGTGGAGATGGACAACTCCTCGATGGAGTTGATCAACTATTTCATCACCCGTCGCGGCGGGAAGAAGTAAGCCATGGGTACAAGCCAAAAGCACCTCCCATAATGGCGGCGCCCAACGTCATTCCCATGGCGGACATTATGCTGGTGTTGCTCATCATCTTCATGGTGGTCACTCCCATGTTGCAGAAGGGCGTCTCGGTAGACATGGCCAAAGCGGATAACGCCCAGGATATGCAGGACGCCGACAAGGATGACGCGATCATTATCGCGGTCACCCGCGACGGCAAACTGTACCTGGGTAGCAGCCAGATTCAACTCAGTGAGATTACCGGCGAAGGTGAAGGACCTCATCGCCAATCGCCTGGACAAGACCGTTTTTGTGCGCTCCGATTCGCGCGCCAAATACGGCGACGTGGTCAAGGCGGTGGATGAAGTCCGCTCCGCCGGCGTCGATCACCTCGGGTTGCTGACTGAAAAAATCCGCGGGAAAGGCACAGCCGCGCCTCCGCCCCCACCGCCCGCCGATTAACCGCAGTATGGCGGGCGCAGCACGCCGGGCGCTGCTGGATTGGCGCCCGCAGCCGGTAAACGTTTAGCCAAGGAGTATTCCATGGGAATGGCCGTTGGAGGCAGTAAGGGTTCGATGTCCGAACCGAACATTGTTCCGTTGATTGACGTGCTGCTGGTCCTCATCATTATTTTCATGGTCATCACGCCCACTACCCCGCAGGGTCTGGACGCGCTGGTCCCGCAGCCCACGCCGCCGAACCAGAAGCCCGACAACGATCTGCTATCCAAGACGATCGTCGTGCAGGTGACTTCCAACGGCAAGGTGCTGATCAATCAGGAGCAAGTCGCCTGGGACACGTTGGGACCGCGGCTGGAAGATATTTTCAAAGAGCGCGCCGAAAAAGTGGCGTTCATCAAGGGCGATGACTCGGTCGAATTCGCTCAAGTCGCTCGGGCGATCGATATCATGCGCGGTTCGGGCATCGACAGCGTCGGCCTGATCACAGCAAAAATCGAAGCGGGCCAGTAGTTTCAAGCCGGTGTCGAGTTTCGGTGGCAGGCGGTGATCGAGGTGGTTCATGGGAATGACGGTCGGCGGCAGTAAGGGGTCGATTTCAGAGCCAAACATCGTGCCGCTGATCGATGTCCTGCTGGTGCTGATCATCATTTTCATGGTGATCACGCCGATCATGCCGCAGGGATTGGAAGCCCGCTTACCGCAGCCCTCATCGAAAACCGAAAAGGATACCGACCCGTCTGGGCCGATTGTGGTGCAAGTCACTTCCGCGAATAAGGTGCTGATCAATCAGGAAAGCGTGTCGTGGAACGATTTAGGCTCGCGCCTTGAGGATATTTTCAAACGGCGCGCTGAAAAAGTCGCTTTCGTAAAGGGCGATGATGCGGTTGAGTTTGTGCAAGTCGCTCGAGCTGTTGACATCATGCGCGGCGCTGGGATAGACAATGTGGGTCTGATTACGGCCAATCTTCCAGCCAGCGATAAATAGTGTCTATCCAAGGAGAGCAAGGAATGCAGCGGAAGCGCCAAACAGTTTTTCTTTTCGCCATCGTCATGGTTTCGCTGGTCGCGGGCTCGGGCTGCGACAAACTTCGCGCGCGCGACAAACTCAACAAAGGCGTGCAGGCCTACAAGGGCGGCCAGACGGATGCGGCCATCGAGGATTTCAAGCAAGCCACCCAGTTTGATCCGGAGCTGCTGAATGCTCGCCTGTATCTGGCGACCGCATACTCGGCGCAATACATTCCGGGCGCGCCGTCCCCTGAAAATATTCGCAATGGCGACCAGGCCAAGGCCGAATTCATGACCATTCTCCAATCGCATCCGGATAATCTTTCGGCGATCGATGGCATCGGTTCGATCCTGTACAACATGGGTGGCACGCCTTTCGACGCCGCCAAGATGGAAGAATCGAAGACCTATCACCAGAAGCACATCGCGTTAAAGCCCGATGACCCCGAACCGTATTACTGGATCGGCGTGATTGACTGGACCCTGGCGTTCCGTGGCAATCACCAGATGCGCGAGGAATACAACAAGACCGCCAAGAAAACCATTAAAGACACCGACCCGATGCCGCCCGCGCTGGCCACCGAGTTCCAAGCGAAATATGGAGCAACGGTCGACGGCGGCATGGAAAGCCTGAAGAAGGCGATGACCCTGCGCTCGGATTACGACGACGCCATGGCCTACCTCAACCTGCTTTACCGGCAGAAGGCGGACATGGAGACCACCACCGAAGCCCGCGATGCGGACATCAAAGCCGCCGACGATCTGGTCGATCAGGTCAAAGCCATCAAGCAGCGCAAGATGTCGGCTCCGACGCCGACCTCGTAGTTGTCGTTTGCCAGTCCTTAGCCTCACCACGGCGGGCCCCAGCGGCCCGCCGTTTTTTATTTGTGATGCGATTTGGTTTTTGGTGATTCGCATCGAGGGAGCCTACTTGTGAAAGAATTTTCGCGTCGCGCGGCGCTGGTGGCGGTCGTGGGCGTCGTTCCACTTGCGTTATTTTCCGCGGTGCGTTCGACGGCGCTGGCCTATCCGGCAGCGTCCGATGATTCCGCTTCCAGCGATCCGTGGTCGGCCTCGCAAACGGTCACGCCCGCGGCGCTGGTTGCCGAGCTTATCGCCAAAGACCAAGCCGGGAAGCCGACCGTGGTTTGCGTGGGTTTCCGGCCGCTGTATCAGGGCGCGCATATTCCTGGCGCGTCGTTCCATGGCGCCGCTTCCACCACGAACGGAATTGCCGATTTAAAAGACTGGGCGCGATTGGTTCCGCGCGCGGCGAATGTCGTGCTGTACTGCGGTTGCTGTCCGTTGGAACGCTGCCCGAACCTGAAGCCGGCCTTTCTGGCTCTGCGCGAGGTAGGCTTCACCAATCTTCGCGTGCTGCTGCTGCCCCACGACTTCAATACCGATTGGATCGAAAAAGGCTACGCGGTGGAAAAGGGAAAATAGTGTTTTGCGCGTGGCGACTGCCGGTTTTGTACGCGCGACCCGATTGATATAGAATTACCCATGGAACCCGCAGCGAAACCTGCGATTACCGAAGCCGCCCGCCGCGCCGTTGACCTTCGCTTCGTCGAACTGACGGACAAGGTCCGCCGCAACCGCCCCGGCGACGACCTCGAACTCCTCCGTCGCGCTTACGATTTCGCCGCCGAGCAGCATAAGACCCAGACGCGCCTTTCTGGCGAGCCTTTCCTTTCCCATCCGGTGGAAGTCGCGCACATCCTCGCGGACATGAAACTGGACGTTACGTCCATTTGCGCGGCGCTGCTGCACGACGTGGTCGAAGACACCAAAATTCCGCTGGAAACGATCACCGAACTTTTCGGCGCGGATGTCGCGCGCCTGGTGGAAGGCACGACCAAAATCAGCCGGCTCGACCTGCTGGCTCCGGAAGCGCGCCAGGCCGAGAATGTCCGCAAGATGCTGCTGGCCATGGTCAACGATGTTCGGGTGGTGGTGGTGAAACTGGCCGACCGCCTGCACAATATGCGCACGCTGAACTATCTGGATCCGGCCAAGCAGCAGCGCATCGCCCGCGAAACGCTGGACATCTATGCCCCGGTCGCTAACCGATTGGGGATGGGTTTGATTCGCGGCGAACTCGAGGATTTGTCGTTTCGCTATCTCGAACCCGAAAGTTTTTTCGACGTGCAGAAAAAACTGGCCACCAAACAGAGAGTCTTCGACAAATTTCTGCTCGAAGTGCAGGACTCCATCCGCGACAAAATGGTGGAGACCGGCATTCCCGCGGAAGTTCAGGCGCGCGTCAAACGCGCCTATTCGCTGCATTTGAAGATTCAGAAACAGCAGCGGGTGATGGATCAGGTCTACGACCTGCTGGCCATACGCGTGATCACCGACAGCATTAAAAACTGCTATGCCGCGCTGGGCGTGATTCATCAGATGTGGCCGCCGCTGCCGGGCCGGTTCAAGGATTACATCGCCATGCCGCGGCCCAACCTTTACCAGTCGCTGCACACGACCGTGATTCATGGCGGCCAGACTTTCGAAGTGCAAATCCGCACGCAGGAAATGCACCGCATCGCCGAACAGGGCGTAGCGGCACATTGGAAATACAAGGACGGCCACGCGGTTTCGAATGCGGACGACCAGCGCATCGTCTGGATGCGCCAGTTGATCGAGTGGGTCCAGGAAATGCAGGAGCCCAGCGAATTCATGTCGACGCTGCGCGTGGACCTGTATCCCGAGGAGGTTTATACCTTCACCCCCAAGGGCCGGGTGGTGGTTTTGCCGCGCGACGCCACCGCCATCGACTTCGCCTATGCAGTGCACACCGAAGTCGGGCATCAATGCACCGGCGTGAAAGTGAATGGCTCGATCGTCCCGTTGCGCCACACGCTGGCCAATGGTGACGTGGTCGAAATTCTGACCCAGAAAGGCCACGAGCCTTCGCGGGACTGGCTTTCTTTTGTCCACACTTCGCGGGCGCGCAGCAAAATCCGCCAGTGGATCAATCTTCACGAGCGCGAACAAGCCAAGGATGTCGGCAAGCGCCTGCTGGAAAAAGAAGCGCGCCACGCGGGCATCTCGCTGAAAAAGATTTCCAGCGAAGACTGGCAGCGCGTCGCTTCCGAATACGGCTGCGGGCGAATCGACGATCTCCACGCCGATCTGGGCTACGGCAAATGGTCGGCGCGCCAGGTTCTGGCCAAAGCGTCCGGACAAGCGCTGCCGGATACCAGCGAAGACAAGCAGCCCAAGATCGTCGACACCGTCAAGCGCATGCTGGGCATGAACGACGGCGCCATTCTGGTGCGCGGCCACGACGACCTGATGGTCTATCGCTCGAAATGTTGCAACCCGATCCCCGGTGACGATGTGGTCGGCTATGTGACCCGCGGCCGGGGCATCGCGGTCCACAGCAAAAACTGCCCGAACGTTCAGAATCTGATGTATGACACCGAACGGCGCATCCCCGTCGAATGGGCCAGCGAAACCCAGGCTACTTTCCCGGTGCGCCTGCGCATTCTCACCGAAGATCGCCCCGGCATGCTGGCCGCGATCACCAACGTGATCAGCGAAACCGGCGCCAATATACGCACCTTCGAAAGCGGCGGCCAGGATATGCGCGCGCGCATCGAAGTTGCGCTCGACGTGAACGACCGCAAGCAGCTGGAACGCATCCTGGGCGGCGTGAAACGCATTCCCGGCGTTTTCGATATCGAGCGCGTCTACAACGTCTAACACTCTGGTTATCCTTCCGCGTCAGTGGCAACCACGAGCCGCCAGCAATCGATACAATGGTGGAATGGGGATCGTCCAGTCAGGCCAGCCATCGCGGGGGCCACGGGGCACTCTGCGCGCCCGCGGCGTGCTGCCGCTGACTTATGTGCTGCTCGCGCTTTTCGCACTCGGGGGTTGTGACGTCTTTCGGCTCCTCGATACCGACTCGCTGGACCACGCCGGCATGAGCTACGACGCCATTAAGGAATTAAAATCGCTGCACATGTCGCAGGCTGAAGTAGAAGAGATTGCCAAGGTTCGTCGCGCGGGATTATCGGATTCCGAATGTGTCACGCTGCTCCGAACCTCACACCTGCGCAATCAACCGTTCACCGATGGCGACGCCATCGCCGGGCTCTATCAATCCGGCGTGGCCGAGAGCACGGTCATGGCTCTGGTCAATCTGGATCAGGTCGGCATGGGGGCGGGCGAGCTGCAGGCCATCCATCTGGCCGGCTTGCCCGACGAGGTGATTCTGGCCATCGCCCGCGATCGGGCCAATGGCAAGTCGACTTTATCTGGCGCAGCCCTGGGCACCATGAAAAATCTTCGCATCGAAAATTCGACGCTGGTGCAGCTGGTGCAGCGTGGCACGCCCGAATCGGACGGCCCGCGGATTATTTCGGATCGCCGGCGTGGCGCAAAAGACTCGGATATTCTCCGTCATTTTCCGTCCGTGCTGAATTAAGCCTGCGGGGTTAGCAGCATGGTCCTTCGTTTCTTTTTCGAGCCCGTCGCCACTTTCATCCCCTATTTCCGGTAGAATCGCTGAACCTTGAAGCGCTCGCCCTGGCCTCGGAAAATCTGCGTTGCCGCCGTCACTGCCGCCCTTTTGCTGTTTACGATTTCGTGCGCCGTGCCGCTGGCTCCGGGCTACCAAATCCTGAAACAGACCTTTGAAGTTCAATTCGTCCCGGGAACGACCCCGGAACTCCGAATCCATAATGTTTATACCTTGCAGAATTCCGGTACCGACTCCGCTCACCTTTATCGACGCCGTTTTTCCCGATGCCAAAACCTACGGCCGCACCAATCTGCAGGTTCAACTGGATGGCCGCGTCACCACGCCGCAGAATCTTCCGGAGGAATATGAGGTCGGGTCGCCCGGCGCGCTGCGGCTGCCCTTGGCGTCGCCGTGGGCGCAAAAAGAAAAACGCGAACTGGTTGTTGATTACACGTTGGCCCCAGCGGCGCGTGCGGACGCCCAGGCCGCCGAAGGTTTTCATCTCGGCACCCGCGGCTGGCTCCCGGTATTTCTTCCTCCCAATCACATTCTCGCTTCCGCGCCCACCCGGCCGCCCACAATGTCCTACACCGTCAAAGTGCCTGGCACTTTTGTAATCGTGGCGCGCGGTTCGGCGGCCGGCCGCAAGCAGGACGGCTCCGACACCATCTACCAATTCAAATTGGGGCAGGACGATCTCGCGCCGTACATCGTCGCCGGCCGTTACCTCAGTTCAGCGCCGGCCAAAAATTCGGGCGACGCGGTTTTTTGGACCACGCAACCCTTGCCCGCCAATGCCGCGGCCACTCAACAGCGTTTCGCTACCGCCTGGAGCGTCCTGCAAAAAAACTTCGGCCAACTCAACAAGCGAGCAAGCGCGCCGTTCATCGTGGAATCCCCGGCGATTTCCTTCGAAACCGCGGATCCGGCCAGCGGCAATTTCCGGTCCTTTCCGGGTGGCGTGTTGGTGACCCCGGCCGCTTTGGTTTCTTCCACGGGAAGCAGGGACCCGATCGAGAGAAGCGAGCGCGCCCTGGCCCGTACCTGGTTCGGCGATGCGCTGTATCCGGCGCCGACCGCGACGGTCGTAGTGGGTGAAGGATTGCCGGGCTACGCCACCATCGTTATCGACGACTCGATCGAGGGACCGTCAGCGCGGCGATCGGATGTCGTCGCGTTATTGCAGGTCTACGACGACGCCCGCAGCCAGCTGAAAGTCGCGGAGAAATCGGTGGCCGCCACCCTTCCCGCCGACTCGCTCGAGCAGCGCCGCATCGCTTACGCCAAAGCCCCTCTGCTTTTCATCGCTCTGGAAGATTCGTGCGGGGGCGCCAGCGTCCGCCAGGGCATCACGGACTCCATTCAACTGCTTCGCGGTAAGGAAGTTTCGATCAACGACCTCCGCGCCGCGATCGAATACACTTGCGGAAAAAGTCTGGCCGAACCTTTCCGCGCGTGGCTTTACAATCCAGGAATTCCGCCAGAATTTAGAGCGCACTACGGGCCGGCGGAGGAAAATAAGAATTAGCGTCCGAGCAAAAATCCCAACACAGGAGGAGTCGTGCGAGAAATTATCCATACCGATAAAGGTCCCAAAGCCATCGGCCCATATTCCCAGGCGGTAAAAGCCAACGGCTTTATTTTCGTTTCCGGGCAAACCGCGTTCGATCCCGCCACCGGCAAGCCCATCGAGGGCGGCGCGGCGGAACAAACCGAACGCATCATGCAAAATTTGAAAGCCATCGTCGAAGCGGCCGGCTCTTCTCTCGACCGGGCCGTCCGCCTGGGCGTTTTTCTAAAAGATATGAACGATTTCAGCGCTATGAACGAAGTCTACGCGCGGTATTTCCCGAGCAGCCCTCCGGCGCGGTCGACCGTCGAGGTGGCGCGGCTGCCGCGTGATTTTGCCGTCGAAATCGATTTAATCGCGCTGGCTTAAAACGTAAAATAACCGCAACCAGCCGAGGAGACGTCATGAAACGGTCATTGTCGTTTTTCTTTGCATTTCTGTTGGTATTTGCCGGCCTGGTCCAGGCGCAGGCTCCCGCGCAATCTTCGGTAACGGATCCCGAAATTCGCAAAGCCATCGACGCCGGCAACGCCAAATATATCGACGCCTTCGCGCGCTCCGACGCCGGCGCGCTATCGGGCCTCTACGATGAGTCCGGCTCCCGCTTCAGTCCCAAGGGAGTCGTCGTTCGTGGCCGCCCGGCGATTGCCCAAAGCGTGGCCGAATTTATGAAGTCGGTCACCGGCCCCATCAAGGTCAGCATCGAAACGCAGGATCTCTGGGCCGTCGATGATTTGGTTTATGAAACGGGGAAATACGCGTATACCTTTACGCCTCCGGGAAAAAGCGAAACCCAAACCGGCGGCCACTACGTCACCGTCTGGAAACGCCAGACCGACGGCGGCTGGAAAATCATTGTGGACATGGGCGTTCCCAACAGCTGAACCAGCGGTTCGTTCGGAGATTTGTGGTACGGAGGATTCATGAACAAGATTAGCTACGGAGTGGTTCTCGGCGGGATCCTCGGAATTGTAGACGGCTTCACTGCCTGGTTTACGCCTGAAGTGCGCCCGATGCTGATGCAAATTGTGATCGGCTCGACGGTCAAGGGACTCATCGTCGGGTTGATCATCGGAATCTTCGCCTACAAAGTGCGCTCGCTTACTTCCGGCCTGATTTTTGGCCTGGCCGTCGGTCTGTTCTTTGCCTTTATCGTCGCGTTCCTGCAGCACGCCCACTATTTCGCCATTATGGTCCCGGGCGGTTTGGTGGGCCTGATCGTCGGCTATGCCACCCAAAGATACCAACCTTCCGGGCAGCCCGCGGCGTCGCATACCTAGGCTTCCCTTCTTTCACTGCGACCGGAACAGGCCGATCGGATTCGAGATACTTGTGCGGCTTCCATCGATTTGCCATTCGTCGATTCCCGCACGATAATCTCTACGTTGACGCTGTCCCGGACTCAGACAGTGTCGTGCCCAGCCCCTTCTCGCTGTTAAACGACGATCTACTTAGCAGGAGGATCCCTTGATCTCATTCACCGTGAATGGCAAACCAGTTTCCGTGGAAGATCCTCCGTCTACGCCGCTGCTTTGGGTGCTCCGCGATTCGCTACAGCTCACCGGCACCAAATTTGGCTGCGGTATGGCCCTCTGCGGCGCGTGTACCGTGCATATCGATGGCGAGGCCGTCCGTTCCTGTGTCGCTCCGGTCTCTCGCGCGGAAGGCAAGAAAATCACCACGATCGAAGGAATTTCTCCCGACGCCACCCATCCGCTGCAGGAGGCCTGGATCGAAATCGAAGTTCCGCAGTGCGGCTACTGCCAGTCGGGCCAGATTATGAGCGCCGCCGTCTTGCTGCGCGAAAATCCGAAACCCACCGACGAGGATATCGACGAAGCCATGTCCGGCAACATCTGCCGCTGCGGAACGTATCCACGGATCCGTCGCGCCATCCACCGCGCCGCCGAAATTCAGGCGCAGCGGAGCGCGAAGTGACGGTCGCAACCGATTTGCAACGCCGTGATTTTCTAAAGACCACCGTAACTCTGGGCGGCGGCCTGCTGATCAGCGCGTACATTCCGCAGTGGAATAAAACCAGCGCAGCTACGCTGGTCGATGCCACTCATCCATTTGCGCCCAACGCTTTCGTGCGCGTCGGCACCGACGATTCCATCACGATCATCGCGAATCACTCCGAGATGGGTCAGGGCGTTTACACTTCGCTCCCGATGATGCTGGCCGAAGAACTCGAATGCGATTGGTCCAAAGTTCGCGTGGAACCCGCGCCGGTGGATCCCGCGTACAACCACAGCGTTTTCGGCCTGCAGATGACTGGCGGGAGCACGACCACCACTTCGGAATACGATCGCTTCCGCAAAATGGGCGCGATGGCGCGCATCATGTTGATCGCCGCGGCCGCGCAAACGTGGAGCGTTGATCCTCAAACCTGCCACGCGGAAAAAGGCTACGTGGTCCACGCCGCCAGCGGACGCCGCGCCTCCTATGGCAGCCTGGCCGACGCGGCATCGAAGCAGACTCCGCCTGCCGATATCCCGCTGAAGGATCCGAAAAATTTCACGATTATTGGCAAACCGATCCATCGGCTCGATACGCCGTCGAAAACCAATGGCACCGCGCAATTCGGTCTCGATGTTTATATTCCCGGCATGCTCACCGCGGTGGTCGCGCGTGCGCCGGTCTTCGGCGGCAAGGTGGTCAGCTTCAATGCCGACAAGGCCAAAGCAATTCCGGGCGTGGTGGATGTGCTGCAGGTTCCGTCCGGCGTGGCCGTTATCGCCAAGGGCTTCTGGCCGGCCAAACTCGGCCGCGAAAAACTCGACATCACCTGGGACGATGGCCCGGGCGCCAATATTTCCTCCGTCGCGCTACGTAAGGAATACGCCGAAACTTCGCGGACCCCGGGCATCGTCGCCAAAAAAGTGGGCGATCCCGCCGCGGCTCTGGCCGGCGCGTCCAAAAAAATCACCGCCGAGTTCGAGGTGCCTTATCTTTCGCACTCGATGATGGAGCCGCTCAACACCGTGGTCGATTTGCGCTCGGATAGCTGCGAAGTCTGGACCGGCACGCAATTTGAAACCATGGATCGCCTGGCTGCCGCGAAAGTCGCCGGCCTGAAACCCGAGCAGGTGAAGCTCAACACCACTCTTCTCGGTGGTGGCTTCGGGCGTCGCGCCAATCCCGCCTGTGATTTCGTCACCGAGGCGGTCGAAGTCGCGAAAGTCGCCAAAGCTCCGGTGAAAGTGGTCTGGACCCGCGAAGACGATATTCGCGGCGGCTGGTATCGCCCCTTGTGGTACGACCATTTTGAAGCCGGCCTCGACGCGCAGGGCAATCCGGTCGCGTGGATGCACACCATCGTCGGCCAATCCATCATGGCCGGCACGCTCTTCGAACAATTCGGCATCAAGAATGGCATCGACTCCGCCTCGGTCGAAGGGGCCGCCGATATTTTGTACGGCATACCCAACGTGCTGGTCGATCTGCACAGCCCCAAAAGCCTCATCCCGGTTCAGTGGTGGCGCTCGGTCGGCCACTCGCATACCGGCTTTTCGGTCGAAGCATTTCTCGATCAGGTCGCGCACGCCGGCGGCAAGGATCCCTACCAGTTGCGCCGCACGCTGCTCGCGAATCAACCGCGCATGCTCGCGGTGCTGGACCTCGCCGCGAAAAAAGCAAATTGGGGTAGCCCGCTTCCCGCCGGTCGGGCGCGGGGCATCGCCGGACACTTTTCCTTCGATAGCTACGTGGCCCAGGTCGCTGAAGTCTCGATCGATAAAGACGGCTCGCCGCGCGTCCACAAGATCGTCGCCTCCGTCGATTGCGGCCGGGTCATTAATCCCGACACGGTGAAAGCGCAAATCGAAGGTGGCATCATCTTCGGCCTCACCGCCGCGCTGAAAACCGAAATCACTTTGGAAAACGGCCGCGTGCAGCAAAGTAATTTCAACAACTATCCGATGGTGCGCATGTACGATTCGCCGGAAATTGAAGTGCACATCGTCGAAAGCACCGAGAAGCCCACCGGCGTCGGCGAGCCCGGAGTTCCGCCGGTAGCTCCGGCGATTGCTAATGCGCTTCTGGTGCTGACCGGCAAACCCATTCGGCGGCTACCGATTCAAGCGGAAGATCTGCGCCCGGCCTAAATTTCGTTCGGCGACAACGAGGATCACGATGCCAAAAAACATGAGCCGAAAGCGTTCCGCTTTTCTAGCCGGGGGATTCGCCATCGCCGCATTGGCCGCGAGTTCGCTGGCCTGGTCGCAACAATCTTCCTCGACGCGGACGGCGGTGCCCAGCGCGATGCTCGATTCCTCGAAAGCCGCGACCTCTCAGGCCGCGTTTCTCCGCGCCTGGACGGTTTTTGATTCGCCGCGCTGCAAGAATTGCCATCCGTCCGGCGACGCTCCGCTGCAAGGCGACGACAGTCACGTCCACATTCAAAACGTAAAACGCGGCGCCGACGGTAAAGGGCTCTATGGCATGAAGTGCCACACCTGCCACCAGGACGCGAATCTTCCCGGCGCAAATATGCCGCCGGGAAATCCGAAATGGTCGCTGCCGCCGGCGAAGATGAAAATGGTGATTCAAGGCGAAACAGCCGGCCAATTTTGCCGCCAGCTCAAAGACCCCACGAAAAACGGCAATCGATCACTGCCGCAAATCATGGAACACGTTTCGCAGGACGATCTGGTCGGTTGGGGCTGGAATCCCGGCGATGGCCGCACCCTTCCGCCGCTGAACCGGCCGGATTTCGTAGCCGCCATGCAGCAATGGATCGATAACGGCGCGGCCTGCCCGCAATAGCCGCCACCTTGACCGCTAGAATGTGATTTCCGCCGAACTCGCGGTATGATACCCGCGCAGTCCTCGCATATCCCGGACCGGAAGGGGCTTGGCCATGAATCACCGGTTCACCATCGGCGTCGAAGAAGAATTTCAGATTGTGGACCCCACCTCGTGCGAGCTGCGTTCGCACGTGACCGAACTGATGGCCGCCTCCGCCGAACTCGGCGAGCAGGTCAAGCCGGAGATGCATCAGTCCATCATCGAGATCGGCACGAAAATTTGCCAGAACGTGGATGAACTTGATGTGGACATGCGCCGCACCCGCGGCGAGCTGGTCCGCGCCGCCGAAAGCCGCGGCCTGCAAGTCGCCGCCGCCGGCACTCATCCGTTTTCCAGTTGGATCGATCAGGTTATTTCGCCCGGCGAACGCTACCAGAACATCGTGGAAGAAATGGGCCAGTTGGCGCGTTCGCTGCTGATTTTCGGCATGCACGTGCACGTCGCCGTGCCGGATCGCACCACCATGATCGATCTGATGAATATGGCGCGCTATTTTCTGCCGCATTTGCTCGCGCTTTCCACCAGCTCGCCTTTCTGGATGGGCCGCGATACTGGCCTGAAATCTTTTCGCACCACGGTGTTTCGGCGGTTTCCCCGGACCGGCATTCCGGATCACCTGGCTTCGTGGAGCCAGTACGAGGATTACGTCGAACTGTTGATCCGGCTGCACTCCATCGATAACGCCAAAAAAATCTGGTGGGACGTTCGCCCGCATCCTACGTTCGGCACGCTCGAATTTCGCATTTTCGACGTGGTCACGCGCGTCGAAGAAGCCGTGGCCATCGCGGCGCTGACCCAGGCCATCGTGGTGAAGCTGCACCGTCTCTACACTTCCAACATGGGCTTTCGCATGTACCATCGGGCGCTGATCGAAGAAAACAAATGGCGCGCCGCGCGCTGGGGTATTCAGGGCAAGCTCATCGATTTTGGCAAGCAGATCGAAGTGCCCATGGGCATCCTGGCCGAGGAGCTTCTGGAATTCGTCGACGACGTGCTCGACGATCTGGGCAGCCGCGCCGCGCTCGAGCCGATTCACCAGATTTTCCGCGAGGGCACCAGCGCCGAGCGCCAATTGAAGGTCTACAAGGAAACTGGCGACCTGAAGGATGTGGTGCGCCACATCGTGGCCGAAACGCGCGCGGGCGTAACGATCCAAGCGTCATCCGCGGCGATGCCGCACAATCCGTAACCAAGCGGTCCATCGACTTTGTAGCGGCGGTCTGCGGACCGCCATCGATGCCAGGTGCACAATCGTCAGGTCTGGCTAGAGCACGCTGCTAAAAAAGGGAATCGATCATGAAAATTGGACTGATGTGCGGCCGCGAATACAGTTTCCCCCCAGCCTTCATTGAAAAAGTAAACGAACTGGGCAAAAAAGACGGCATCACCGCCGAATTCGTAAAACTCGCCGGCACCAAAATGGGCGAGCTCGCGCAATACAGCGTGATCATCGACCGCATTTCCCACGAAGTGGACTACTACCGCGCCTACCTGAAGCACGCCGTGCTGCAGGGAACCTACGTCATCAACAATCCGTTCTGGTGGACCGCCGACGACAAATTTTTCAATTATGCGGTCGCCTCCAAACTCGGCCTGGATATTCCCAAGACGGTGTTGCTCCCGCAAAAATCGTATCCCGCGGATGTCGACATCAATTCCGAGTCGCTGCGGAATCTCGACTATCCCATCGATTGGGACGGCCTGCTCGATTACGTCGGCCGCCCCGCGTTCCTGAAACCCTATTCCGGCGGCGGCTGGAAACACGTCTACAAAGTCCACAATCGCGAAGAATTGCTGAAGGCTTACGACGGCACCGGCTCTACGTGCATGACCCTGCAGGAAAATATCGATTTCCAGCAATACATCCGCTGTTTTACTTTCGGCAAGAACGATATTTTGCCGGTGGTCTACGATCCCGGCCAGCGCCGCTACCTGATCGACCACAAATATCTTTCCGACGAACTTGGGGCCCGGGTGGTGCGCGACGCCCAAACCATCAATCAGGCGCTGGGCTACGAAATGAACACGATCGAATTCGCCATAAAAGACGGCGTGCCCTACGCCATCGACTTCCTGAATCCCGCGCCCGATTTCGAGCGCGACCGCATCACCGAATTTTATTTCACGCACGTGGTCGAGCGCATGGCCAAGCTGGCCATCGACCGCGCCCTGCACGGCGTTCCGTCTAACCCCTGGCCGCGGTGGGAAGAAATGCTCAAGATCGGCGCGCCCTGCGGGATTCGTCGGCCAGCCCGCCGCAATTGCCAAGGCCGCTCCGAGCGCGTCGGTGGCCGCCGGGTTCGCGCCGGCGCCCGCGAAGCCGCGCACCGGGCCAAAAACTTCATGAGCGGACCGGCTCGAGCGCCACATTCTCAAAATGTTCTTCCGCCCGCCGAAGCGTGGAATCAACTTCTTCGCCACGATGTTGAACTCGCGCCCGCGTTCAGCAATGAACTCAATGCCCGGATGCGCGCCGAACGGCTCACCTTCGGCGACCGGGTGCATTGCCCGTTTCTTCGCCCGTTTTTTCTTAGCGCTGATGACGAACAGCGCGTTCGTGCAGTCGCCGAAACCATCGCCGCGCTCGGCGAACGCGTGGTAAAGCAATCGCTCGCCGATCCGCGCCTGCTGGCGCAGTCTGCGCTCAGCCCCGAAGAGGAGCGCCTGGCCCGCATCAATCCCGGTTACGCCACTTCCAGTACTTCTTCGCGTCTCGATGCTTTCTTGCTTCCCGATTCGCTGCAGTTCGCCGAATACAACGCCGAATCGCCGGCCGGCGCCGGTTACGCGGAAACGCTCGCCGAAGTCTTCCGCACTTTGCCGATCATGGAGCGTTTCTCACACGAATATTCCGTGCGCAAATATCCATTGATTAAGTTGCTGCTCGTAGCGCTGCTCGACAGCTACAAGGAATGGGGTGGCAAGGCCACGCCGCCGGTGATTGCCATCGTCGACTGGCGCGAAGTTCCTACCTGGAATGAGTTTGAAATCCTGCAGAAGCGTTTTTTGAAAGAAGGCGTCCCCACGGTTTTGTCGGACCCGCGCGATTTGGCTTTCGAAAATGGAAAACTTATGGCCCAGGGCCAGCGGGTCGATCTTTTATATCGCCGCGTGCTCATCAACGACATCATTGCCCGTCCGGAGGAGTGTTCCGCGCTGATGAAGGCTTACGCGTCGGGCGCGGTGTGCATGGCCAATTCGCTGACCTGCAAAATTCCGCACAAGAAGGCCTTTTTCGCCGTGCTCACCGACGAGCAGAATTCCGCACTTTTTAGCGCCAGCGAAAGGGAACTGATCAAGCAACACATTCCCTGGACCCGGCTGCTCGCTGACACCAAAACCACGCGTGATGGTGAATCCTTCGGCCTGCTCGAATACGTGCGCCGCCGCCGCGACGATTTCGTGCTCAAGCCCAACGACGAATACGGCGGCACGGGCGTGCATCTCGGCTGGGAAAATTCGGAAAGCGAATGGGACGCGGCACTCGACCGCGCGCTCGCCGCTACGGACAGCGCCTGGGTGGTCCAGGAACGCATCAAGATCCGCCGCGAAGTTTTCCCCATGCAAACTCCGAATGGCATCGAAATGCGCGACATGCTGGTCGACTTCGCGCCTTACATTTTCCGCGGCAAAATGGCCGGCTGCCTGACCCGCCTCAGCTCGACCGGCCTCGCCAACGTTACCAGCGGCGGCGGCCAGGTCCCCAGCTTCGTCGTTGAACCGCGATGACGGACCATGAACCCACGGATTTGAATGGGCCGCCTCCGGCGGTCGCTCAAAAAAACCTGATGGGCGGCCCTGATTTTGCACTTCAATCCCATAGCAAAAGTCCGCGACCCTATTTACAATATCTCGATGAATTTTGGACCTGTGGACCCTGAGCTTCGCGCCGGCGCGAAAAACGCAATCGAAACTTGCCTTTCGCGTCCAATCCGGCGAACGATGTCGCGCTGATTTTTGACCGCGAGAGCGAAGCGGTCGCGGCGAGTCTGGCTGAGGCGTTGAAGAATCGTGGCGCCATCACCGAAGCCTTCTGCCTGGAAGATCTCGCGCAGCGGCCACTGGGCAAGGCGCCGCAGCCACTGATCGATGCGCTGAATCGCGCCGATGCCGGCATTCTCTGCATGCAGCCGCAGGAAGGGGAACTGGGCGCGCGCAAAGATATCGTGGGAGTGGTCGAACGCCGCCACATCCGCTACGCGCACATGATCGGCGTCACGCCGGAAATCATGAAGCAGGGCATGCGCGCGGATTACACCATGGTCGATCGCCTCAGCGAAAAGTTGCTGCAGCGGATGCACGACGCCAAATCGCTTACGGTGAAGACCGATGCCGGCACCTCGCTGGTCTGCACCTTCGATTCGCGGCTCGACTGGGTGAAAACCAGCGGACTCATCAACAAGCGTTACTGGTCGAATCTTCCCGCCGGAGAAGTTTTCACGACGCCGGCGAAGGTCGACGGCACTTTCGTTTGCGACGGCACCGCCGGGGATCATTTCTGCGGAAAGTATGGCGACCTGCAGAAGACGCCGCTAAAACTGGAGATTAAGGCCGGTCGCCTCACTAAAGTTTCCTGCGACCGCAAAGACCTGGAAGCCGAATTTTGGAATTATTGCCACACCGATGAAAACAGCGATCGCGTCGGCGAACTCGCTTTCGGCACCAACATCAGCCTCTCCGAATTCATCGGCATCCTGCTACAGGACGAGAAATTTCCCGGAGTTCACCTGGCCTTCGGCGACCCCTACGGCAGCCAAACCCACGCCGCGTGGAGTTCGCGCACGCACGTAGACGTGCTGGCCCGGCGCTGCAATGTGTGGATTGATCAGGATCAGGTGATCGCGAACGGGCGCTACATGCTCGATCGTCTGGGCCTGGCGTAAAAAAACTTAGAATAAATTTCGAGACGTATTCCCACATCTGGTGATGCCAGTAGGGCCAGTCGTGCCCGCCTTCCGGGCCCCAATCGTCCAGACTGATGTCGAATCCCGCGGTTTCGCAAAATTTCTGACAAACGATACGACGGTCCGCTGTGCTCCCACGGTCCCGACCCGGTCGCGATGTGAATGTCACATTGCGAGAGCAGCCACAATTGATGCGGGTCCGATAAATTCGACAAATAATCCACCGGATTATTGAAGTAGGTGTTGTCGTCGTACATTCCGCTCATGAATCCGCGGATGTCGTAAACACCGGAAAGCGCGAAGCAGCGTTTGATCACGTCCGGATGTTTGAACAAAGTGTTCGCCGCGTGATACGCGCCGAATGACGCGCCCATCGTCGAAATTCCGATTCCCGGCGACTGGCAGCTCTCCCAGATAAATGGCACCACTTCTTCGCGAAGGTACGCGTCCAGCTGCGCCTGCATGTAGCTGCGATGGAACGGATGCGCGCCTTTGTTGTACAGCCCGGCCCAGTTCACCGAATTCACGCTGAAGAATTTCACGCGTCCCGCATCGATCAGTGGAGCGAGCGCGCTGATCATTCCTTGCCGGTCGAGTTCCCACTCATCGCCCGCGCTGGTGGGAAACCCCATCAGCGGCGATCCCCAGTGCCCGTACACCACGATGCCCATTTCCAAGCCAAGCCGGTGGGAATACCAGCGGTGATATTCGGTCTTCATATTGCTCCTGATGGCGGGTCGGCGCCGGCCGCGTGGCCCGCGTTTGCGGCCCGTCGGTGTTTGCGCACGCTTCGCGCTGCGTTTGCCCGTGATGTCGGAATCGAAAGAACCTCGGGTTAATTTTTAACTCTGGTATTCTAGACGCATACCGCAAAAGTCACAAACCGATGCCGGTCAAAAAATGGCATGGGAATTCGACCGGCTTCATCGGATGCAGTTTTCCAGCGTTCAGGGGGCGTAGCGTTTGTCTTTTAGTCCGGAACTCACCGCCGAGCTGGCTGCCGCCGGCCCGGGCCAGCTTCGCAAGCACGAAAAATTTCGTTTCGCGTTTTGTCAGCAAAAAACGCGACCTGGTCGTATACCTCCCGGGCATCTACGAAAAACGCCCCGACCTGCGCTTTCCCGTGCTCTATCTCGAGGACGGCCAGAATCTTTTCGATCCCGCCACTTCCTTCATCCCCGGAATGTTTTGGCACGTGGGCGAAACTGCCGACGCACTGATCGCCCAGGGCGCCATCCAGCCGCTGATCATCGTCGGCATCTACAATACCGACAAGCGCCTGAACGAATACACGCCGACGCGCGACAAAAAAATGGGCGGCGGACGCGCCGATAAATACGGCAGCATGCTGACCAAGGAATTGCAGCCATTTATCGAATCGAATTATCGCGTGCTCACCGATCCGATGAATACCGGGCTCGGGGGCTCGTCCCTCGGCGGCCTGCTCACGGTGTATCTTGGCCTGAAATATCCAAATGTGTTCGGCAAGCTCGCCGTGCTTTCGCCATCGGTCTGGTGGAATCAGCGAGCGATTCTGGATTTTGTCGCTCGCGCTCCGCTCAAAGCCGCCCGCCCGCGCATCTGGCTCGATGCCGGCACGAAAGAAGGCGCCAGCACGGTGCAAAACGTCACCGCCTTACGCGATTCGCTAATCCGGCGCGGCTGGCAGGAGAATCAGGATCTGCATTTCGAATTGATTCCCGACGCGCCAGCACAATGAAGACGCCTGGTCCCGCCGCGTCGGCCCGTTCCTGCAGTTCCTTTTTCCCGCCGGCGAATCGCGCCACCTGAACCATCGCCTTTACCTTGCATCCCCGCCGGTTTCGTGACAAAACATCTTCTCGGAGGTTTCTTGCCCGAGCCGCGGCCCCTCACTATCCTGTGCATCAGCTCCTACGAAAAAGGCCAGGAATTCCTGCGCACCTGCAAGAAACTTGGCTGCCGAGTCCTGCTGCTCACCGTCGAAAAACTTCGCGACGGCGACTGGCCCCGCGAATCCATCGACGAATTCTTCTTCATGCCCGAAGAACTACCGGTGCAGGCCATCATTAATACCGTCAGTTATCTGGCCCGCTGGCAGCCCATCGACCGCATCGTGGCGCTCGACGAATTCGATCTTGAAAACGCCGCCTACCTGCGCGAACACCTGCGCATCCCGGGGATGGGCCTCAGCACCATCCGCTATTTTCGCGACAAACTCGCCATGCGCGGAAAGGCTCAGGAGTCCGGCGTTCCCGTTCCTGAATTCATCCACGTGCTCAATCATCAGGCCCTGAACGATTTCATGGCGCGGGTAAAGCCGCCCTGGCTGCTGAAGCCGCGCTCGCAGGCTTCCGGCATCGGCATGAAAAAAATCTACGAGCCGCATGAGCTGTGGCCCTATCTCGATCAACTCGGCGACGCTCAATCGAACTACCTGCTCGAGCAATTTGTCACCGGGCGACGTATTTCACATCGATAGCATCGTTTCCGAACGCCAGGTCGTTTTCGCCGAAGCCCACGCCTACGGCACGCCGCCGCTCAACACCTCCCATGATGGCGGCGTTTTCACCACCCGCACGCTTCCGCGCGATTCCGCCGAAGCAAAAGCCCTCTACCGGCTCAATCGCGAAGTGATCGAATCGCTGGGCTTGGTTCGTGGCGTGACTCACGCCGAATTCCTGCGCGCCCGCGAGGATGGAAAGTTTTATTTCCTCGAGATCGCCGCTCGCGTCGGCGGCGCGTACATCACCGATGTGGTGGAAGCCGCGACCGGCATAAACCTCTGGCGGGAATGGGCCCGGCTCGAAGTTGGCGCAGGGAAGTCGCCGTATTCTTTGCCGGCCGTTCGCGAAGATTACGCCGGTGTCGTGCTCTCGCTCGCTCGCCAGGAATGTCCCGACACCAGCGCCTACCACGATCCCGAAATCGTGTATCGCGTCACCAAGAGGCATCACGCCGGTTTCGTTCTGCGCTCCCCGCGGAACGAACGCGTGGTTGAGCTGCTCGACTCCTACGCCGCGCGCATCGCCCAGGATTTTCTGGCGACGGCTCCGGTCCCCGACCGTCCCACCACCTGAGTCCGCCCGCGCCGCTTAAACTTAGCGGTCAAGTAACACTTCTGTAATTTGCGCCCGCCGCCCCGAAGCTGATATCTTTTTTCGGTGAATTTTTCTTCGTCCCCGGCCTCGCCCCCACCCGCGCCCCAGCGCGGCTTGCGCCACAATTATCTTTCCTTCCTGGAAGATACCGCGCAAACCCTGGGCGTCATGGCCCCTACCGGCACGCTCGGAATTATTTTGCCGCTGCTGATCGCCAAAGGCGGGAACACCACCTGGATCACCTTCTCGATCACGCTGGTCGCGTTCTCCCTTATCCTTTTTTGCGTTTACCGTTTTTCGCAGCTCCATGCTTCCGCCGGAGCCATCGCTTCTTTCGCCGATGCCGGGCTCGGTCGCTGGCCGGGAGTCGTGGCCGGCTGGTGTTACGTCGGCGCCATGGGATTCGGGGTAGCCAGCGTGGCGCCTTCCTCCGCCTACTACGCCGACTTGGTCATTACCCAATTCACCGGAGTTCCCGGGTCAATCGCGCGCGGCGCGCTGATCACTTCCGCGGTGATCATCGTCGCCGCCCTGATCGCTTACCGCGATATCAAACTTTCCACCGAACTCATGCTCGCGATCGAATTCGCTTCGCTCGCGGCCATCATCCTGATCGTCGCGCTGGCCATGTTTCATTATTCCGCCTGGATCGATCGGCCCCAGTTGCATTTGGAGGGCGCCCGCCTCCCCGGCTTTCAATATGCACTGGTCTTCGGATTCATGACTCTCGCCGGGTTCGAGAGCGTCACCGCCCTGGGCGCGGAGGCGTCTCATGCCAAACGCACGATTCCCAAGGTAATTCTCGGATGCCTGATCCCCATCGGGATTTTGTATCTGGTTGTAATTTATTGCCTGGTCGCTCTGGCCCGCAAGAACGGGATGATTTTCGATCAGCTCAACGCCCCGTTCGATACCATCGCGCGTTCCATGAATTTGGGGTCATTGGGCTACGTCAGCTCCATCGGAGTGTCGCTCAGCTACTTCGCCTGCACGCTGGGTTCGATGAACGCTGGGGCCCGCGTGCTCTTTTCGATGGCGCGGCGTAATCAATTTGCGCCCGGCTTCGGCATCGCGCATCCGGTAAACGCCACCCCGTCTCGCGGCATTATTCTGCTGGCCGCGGTGGGCATCGTGATTCCGGTAAGTTTGCTCCTGCTGCGCGTCCCGCTCTCGGACTGCATCAATTATGTGACGCAGCTCACGTCTTACGGGTTTATCTCTTCGTATTTTCTGGTTTGCCTGTCGCTGCCATTTTATTTGTACCGCCGAAAACTTTTACATGGCATAGACGTTATCATCAGCGCCGCGGCCCTGCTGATTCTCACGGTGGTCCTCGGTCTCAGCGTCTTTCCGGTTCCCGCTGCGCCGTGGCGCTATTTGCCGTATCTCTTTTTCCTCTTCGTGATCGGCGGAACCGGAATTTCCTGGCGGTATCTTCGACGGAACAGCGCAACGAATGAAGAAACAGGTGAACCAGATCCAACCGAAGAAATTTCAAATCTGGTTTGATTCCAGTGGCGACTACTCGCGAAGGCCCAGCCGAGATTGCAATTGCTTGCGGTAACGCCGGCTCAAGCGGAGCGTAGTTCCGTTGTCCAGCAGGACGTCGCGTTCCCCGTCTTCGTTGAGCGCCAGAGTTCGGACTCGATTCAGGTTCACAATCGTGGAACGGTGAATGCGGCAAAAAATGGCCTGATCCAGATCGCGATCGAGGTCGGACATGCTGCGACGCAGGAGATGGGTGGTCGAGCCCACGTGCAAACACGCGTAGTAGTCCGCCGCCTCAATCCAATCGATTTCCGAGATTCTCAAAAACAGGATTTGTCCGGCGCTCCTGATCACCAGACGTTCCTGTTTTTCCGACGCGTCCTGCGCCAGCCTGATTCTCTCTTTGGCGCGCTCGAGCGTGCGGTCGAACCGTGCGTTGTCGAATGGCTTCAGCAAATAATCAATTGCTCCGGCCTCGAAAGCGCGCAGCGCATATCGATCGTAAGCCGTCACAAACACCAGGGCCGCGGGCGGCGCTGCGCCGAGCGATTCGAGAACATCAAATCCATCGCATTCCGGCATTTGCACATCCAAAAAAACCAGCGCGGGTCTTTTTTCGCGTATCTCCGCCAGCGCCTCCATCCCGGACGTGCATTCTCCGACAATTTCGATCGTCGGATCCCGCCGCAACAGAACGCGGAGATTCGCCCGCGCCAGCGGCTCATCATCGACTAACAGTACGCGCACCGTTGGGTCTCGATCCATCCCGCTCACAATCCGCTGTTGAAAGGAATTGATACGGATACCCCCACGCCGCAGGGCTCCTGATTCTGCATACTGAAGACGAAAGTATTTCCATAAAGTGTTCGCAGCCGCGTCCGCACATTGACAATGCCGATTCCGGATGGATTACTGTCTCCGTCCTTGGGTAGCCGGGGACCATCGTTGTATACATTCAAAATCAGAAACCCATTCGATCGCGCCGCGCTGACCAGAATCAAACCACCTTGGGCCCGCTTCGCGATCCCATGCTTTATCGCGTTTTCCACGATGGGCTGCAGCACGAAGGTCGGAACACTCGCCCCGAATAGCTCCTCCGGAACGATAATTTGCAATTGCAGACGCTCCGCAAAACGAACCTTCTGAATATGCAAATATTTCCGCAAAAACTCCAACTCCTCTCCCAGCGAAACTTCCTGCCGGTCAGAATCCTTTAGCACCCGAAGCATCAGTTCGCTGAGCACGACGATCATGCTCACCGCCGCGTCGTTTCGCCCTTCGCGCACCAGGCCGACGATCGCGTTCAAGGTATTGAAAAGAAAGTGAGGTTCGATTTGCTGGCGAAGCGCGCTCAGCTGCGCCTTAGTCAGCTGTTCGCTCAGTCTCATGGCTTCGGTTTGTTGCCGCGCCAATCGTTCCTTGTAGTCCAGCATGTATCCGACCAGCAGAACGGAACTGTACAGAATCAGGTCGTTGAACCATTGCATCTTTACGGTGTCCAAGGCGTCGATTAAAAAAGATTGTTTCACCGATAAAGGCGTCAATACCTTATCGAGACAGGAGAACCAAGCCGCGGAAACAAAGCTCATGAATGCGTAAGCGCAAAAATGTTTGATCCACGTTGAAAAATGCCGCAAGCGAAGCGAGTACTTATGGCCAAAGTCCAGCAAGAACGGAGTAGCGAGCGCCCACGGCAACCAGATAAATAACAAAGCGATGAACGTTTCCGACTGCGTCCAGGCCAGCTTCATCCCATTCACGCGCATGAAGATCAGGTTTCCGGTTGCGCTAAAAAATCCTAAACCCAACCAGATACCTGCGATCCAGAACCACAGTGAATTTCGCAAACTCATCCCCGCCCAAGGCATGTCAGAAATCCTAAGTTAGGCCTCATCGCTGAACGTTCCGAAATGCAGTCAATGACCGCCCGCCTGCAGTAACCGGCATGGCCTTTCACCGGATACGGCCCGATACTAACTTGTATTATGCAAGTAATCAGAAATTGGTTGCCGCGGTTACAAAATTTGGGCTTTCTCGGTTTTCGCCCGGCTTCTGGCGTTTTGCCGACGGAGTGCTCATAAACATGGGAATAGCGCGGCAACAATTGGAATCATTTGGCCGCGGACCGGCTCTGCTGGCAGCCGCGTTGCGGCGATTTCCGAGACAGATGTGGCTCTACAAGCCATCTCCCGAAAAGTGGAGCATTCACGAAATCATCATGCATCTCGCCGATCGCGAAGTCGGGTCCTACATCCAATGTCGCCATTTCATTGCGGAGCCCGACAGCTTCATCGTGGAATACGATGCCGCGCGGTGGGCCAGCGCGCTGGGATATTTTCATCAAAGCACGTGTGAAGCTCTTAAAATCATCCCGCGTTTACGGAGAATGACTTACGACTTGCTCGTCGCCTTACCGGAGCAAGTTTGGGACCACCAGGCGGAGCGGTCCAGCGAAGGGCGGCTGAGCCTGGCGCAATGGATTGAGATGCAGGAAAGGCACATTCCGCGTCACGTCGAACAAATGAAGGACAACCACGATGGATGGTCGAGGTTAGGTCCGCGAAGAAAGCCCACCACGCGCCATTGGCGTCCGTATTCCTCGGCGAATCAATTGGATCAACACCCTAATCGATTCAAGCGTCAAAATTAATCAGCCGCAGAATACGGGCGGTGGTCCAGCAACTCGCGGGACTCGCGATCTCCAGCCCCGAAAATGATTATCCATGAAATACATATCACATCGTTATTGTGTGGCTGAACTTCCTTCCGAGCGTTCCCAGATACTGGATGTGCCGCGCATTTGTTAATGGGTTTAACAGAATTCACCTTTCCGCAATTTGGTAACCGCCACTCCGTACACAGGTTATTTGCCACGAAGAACGGAGACCAAGCTGCTTTAGGCCTTGGCGGGTGAGCTGGCTGATCGATTGGCGCTCTCCGAAAACTTGCTGAAAGACGGGAGATAAAAAATGCGATGTGACAAGTGTGTCCGACTTGCCCTTTCACTTATAGCTTTGCTGCTTATGTTGCCCTCGCTCGCGTCAGCGCAGAGCGTCGTAACCGGAGGCCTCACGGGAATCGTCACCGACGCAACCGGGTCGGTGATCGCGGGCGCCACGGTGAATTTACAAAATCAGTCCACCAGTGAGGTCCAATCGACGACCACTGGGACGACAGGTGCGTATCAATTCACGCTGCTGAAACCGGGCACCTACGTCCTGTCGATTTCGCAAACCGGCTTTAAGCAGCTGACCGAGAAAGTCGAAGTTCTTCTCGGGCAAACGGCGCTGGCCAGCGTCAAGCTGGAAGTTGGCGCTGCTTCGGAAACCATCACGGTCACCGAGCAAGGCGCGTTGCTGCAAACCGAAGATGCGAACATCTCCTCGAATTTCGACACCAACCAGATTAACAACGTCCCCAATCCTGGCGGCGATATTACCTACGTGGCGCAAACTGCTCCGGGCATCATGATGAACAGTTCGACGGGCGGCGGCTATGGTAACTTCAGTGCCTTCGGTCTGCCCGGCACTTCAAACCTGTTCACGGTCAATGGCAACGACTACAACGATGCTTTTTTGAACCTGAACAATTCAGGTTCGAGCAATTTGCTGCTGGGCGGCAATGAGCTTCAGGAAGTTGCGGTGGTGAGCAACGGTTACACCGGGCAATATGGCCGTCAGGCCGGCGCGCAGGTGGACTACAGCACCAAAGCCGGCGGCAACTCTTTTCACGGCGACGCCGTTTACAACTGGACCGGCCGCGCGCTCGCGGCGCAACGATCCTCTCAACAAAGCGAACGGAGGCACCCGGCCATTTGAGAATAACAATCAGTGGGCGGCATCTCTCGGCGGCCCGATAAAGAAAGACAAAGCGTACTTCTTCGTGAATACCGAAGGAATTCGCTACATTTTCGGTTCCATCCAGAACGTCAGCGTGCCCACCCCGGCGTTTGAAACCTTCGTGCAGGGCAACGTTCCGGCAGATCCGGCCACCCAGGCGTTTTATTCGAATATCTTCAAGCTCTATAACGCCGCACCCGGGATCGGCAACGCCAAACCAAATCCCAATAGCTGCCCGGGATTCGCAACTGCGCCCGGAGCCACCGGTGGCGTCTGCACCGAGAGTTTTACGGAGTCGGTCTCCAGCGGAAACAAGGAATGGTTGCTGAGCGGACGGGTGGACTACAACATCGGGGAAAACGACAAGCTTTTCGGACGGGTCCGATTCGATCGCGGAGTGCAGCCTACCTACACCGACCCGATTAACCCGGTGTTCAACGCTACCAGTGTCCAGCCTCAGGACGAAGGCCAGTTGAACTACACCCACATCTTTTCACCGACCGTGGTGAACAACTTCATCTTCTCCGACATCTACTACCAGGCGGTTTTCGGCAATTTGAATCCGTCCTCGGCGCTGCAGCTTTTTCCGGGCAACCTTGAATTCCTGGTCGATGGCGCCTTGACTCCGCTCGGCACCGGATCCGGCAACCCCAACGGATTCGCCGCAGGTTTCCAGTTTCCGCAAGGCCGCCATGTCGAGCAGTGGCAATTGGTCGACGACTTGTCGGTGACCAGGGGAAGCCACAACTTCAAAATGGGTATGAACTTCCGCCGGGACGACGTCACGGACTTCACCGCCGGTGAAAACACGCTGTATCCGGAAGTTGACACCACCTTGTTTGGTTTTGCCAATAATCAAGTTGCTCCGGCCGGTTGCAGCGCGCAGCTGAACAGTCAGGTTGGCTGCGGCAGCGTGCTTTACAACTTTGCCTCTTCCATCGAGCAACCTATCGCGTACTACAGCGCCGGCTTCTACTTCCAGGACCAGTATCGGGTCAATTCCAAGCTGACCTTGACCATGACGCTGCGGGCCGACCGCAACTCCGGTGGCGTGTGCCACACCAATTGCGCCAGCCTGCCGGCTACGGCGTTTAACGACTCGCCGCACGGATCGACGATTCCGTACAACGAATCGTTCCCAACCGGCAACAAGACCATTATTCCGGGAATCGAAAAGGTTGTATTCCAGCCAAGACTCGGCCTGGCCTGGAGCCCTATCGGTCAAAACACGGTCATTCGCGCGGGCGTGGGCCTCTTCACCGACCTGTACCCTGGCGGACTCTTGAGCCTGTTTGATACGAATTTCCCGCAGGTCAACTTGTTCGACGTGCCCACCGGAAGCGTGGCCTTCGACTTGGCGGCCCCGGGATCCACTGCATTTCCCGGCAGCGGCGTGAACCTGGTGACCCAGTGCAATGGCGCGTTTTTGTCGAATTACAATAGCGGCGGAAGTTTGACAACGGGCGGCTCCAGCGGCGGCGGTTACGCCGGCGCAGCTGCACCACTAGGTGGCTGCCTCAACGCTCAAGGTGCACTCACTGTCCCGAACCTGAATGACGTCAGCCGCAATTTCCAGAACCCGAAATATGTGGAATGGAATTTCGAAATTCAACACACCTTCGGAACACGCACCGTGGTCTCGGCCAATTACGTCGGCAACCATGGCTACGACGAATTAGCTCTTAACCCCACTTTGAACGGCTTTGGTTTTGGCACTCTGCCGGCAACCGCGCCAGATCCCGCGTGTCGGTCGCGTGGATCAGCTGTATAGCGGCGCCGTATCGAACTACAACGGCGTTACCTTCTCGATTCAGGAAAACCAGTGGCATGGATTGAGCGGTCGCCTGAACTACACCTACTCGCACGCGCTGGACGAGTTCTCGAACGTGCCGGAAGAGCCTTTCAGCGTCATCACCAGCATCCTGACCCAGATCAATCCTAACAATCTGCGCGCGCAATATGCTTCGGGAGACAACGATGCGCGGCATCTGATCTCCGGCAGCTACGTCTACCAACTGCCGTTCAAGAGCGAGAATCGCCTGATGAACGCAGCCATCGGTGGCTGGGTGATTTCCGGCACCATGTTCTACCGCACCGGATTCCCCTTCAGCGTCATCGATGGCGGAGCTACTGCGTCACTGGTGGGCAACAACCTCGGCGGTACCAGTTCATTTGGTGCCACCATCCTCGCTCAGCCGCTCCCGAGCTTTACGCAGCGAAACTTTTCCAACGTGCGATCCTGCGTGCTGGCTGCGTGCTTCTCCTCGGCGGACTTTGCCACCAGCACGGACTTCATGGGGAGCGTCGGCCGCAACGCATTTCGCGGTCCAGGATTCCTGGGCGGCGACATGGCCGTGAAGAAGAATTTTGCGATCAACGAGCGCATGACGTTCCAGATGGGCTTCGAGGCCTACAACTGGTTCAACCATGCAAATTATGGGACGCCCTATCCGAACACCAACGCGCCTTTCTTTGGCCAGGTAGCCTTCATGCAGTTCACGCCGACGTCGCCTTATGGGTCGTTTGCGGCTGCGGCCACGGATCAGAGAATTGCGCAAATCACAGCCAAGTTGATCTTCTGACCGGACGCCTCCACTGCAAAAAAAGGCGGCTCTTTAGGAGCCGCCTTTTTTTTTTGGATGTCAGGTCCCGGCCAATTTGCTTCGACCGTAAATATGCGTTTTTGGGCGAATTGCTTCTGCGTAATGAAGAACTGACAGAACCTTCAAGGCGATGGCGTAATTGGAGGATGGATGGTGGGCCTGGGTGGACTTGAACCACCGACCTCACCCTTATCAGGGGTGCGCTCTAGCCACCTGAGCTACAGGCCCAATCTACTGGGAGTAAATATTTTACGCGATTCGTTGCTTTCGTCAAATAGGAGCTCGACGTCGGTTTCGCGGCGGGTAGGGAGCAAGAATCAGTGAACACCGGCGAGATCCAGACGCCTGACTGCCTGCATTTTAGCATCAGGGAACGAATGGGCCTAGCGGGAGGTCGTCGATCCCCGCTTATTTTCGCTGCCCGGCACGAATGAAGACCGATCGGAATGCAGAAATATTCCCGGCGAGCCGTCTTTTTCGAGGGGGAGTCAGCGGAGCGTTAAGACTAGGCGAGACTAGCTCGTGGCCAAAAAAAACGGGAGGCGATGTCGCCTCCCGCTTCCGATCTGTTATTTGATTCTAACGACTGGAACGGCGCAACTTACTTGGCGTGCTGCGTCTTGTCGTTGTGTTTCTCGTTGTGAATCTGCTTGCTGTTTTTATTCTGTTCCTTGTTGACCTGTTTCTTCTCGGCTCCAGTCAGTTTCCCGCCGTTCGCCTGGCGATCCGCGTGAATCTGCTGGTTGGTCTTTTGTTCATTGCCTTCGGCCTTGGCCGCTTCGCCCGCGGTCATCTGCCCGCTTTGAACGCCGTTAGCGATGCGCTGCTGCTGGTTATTCTGGCGCTGGCCTACTTCGCTGTTCGTTCCGGGTTGGGTGGCCGCGTTGTGTTTGTCGTCGTAAATCGAATGGCTCACGTTATTCTGCTGCTGATTCACATGTTGCTTTTCTTCCGGAGTCAGCGTGCCGCCATTGGCTTTGCGGTCCGTGGCTACTTCATGATTGATGTTCGCTTCGCGCGATTCCACATTCTTGGTTTCGCCGGCGGTCATTTGGCCGGAGCGCACGCCATTCGCGATGCGATCCTGCTGGTTGTTCGCCCGTTCGCCCACTCGGCTCATCGCCGGGTTGGCTGGCTTGCCGTGATTCTCCGATGCGAAATTCGACCGGTCGGTGCTCGCCGTGCGAGCATGCTCGGTCTGTTCCGACGTTGCTTGCACATGCGATTCGCTCGCGGCCGCGCGTTCTTGCGCCGTCGGCGTTGCCGTGGTACCGCCCGCTCCGCCGTTAAAGCTCGCACGGCTAACGTTCGTGTTGTTGATCACCGTCTTGTTGACGTAGGTGTTGTGAATCACGGTGGTGTTCACATTGGTGACCGCCGAGTTATACGCGAAACGTCCGCCGCGCCATTCTCCGCCGCCAAATCCGACTCCGCCGTATCCGAATCCATAATTCACGCCGCCGTAGAAGCCCACGTGCGGGCCCCAATATCCGGCGTGAAATCCGTAGAGCCCGCCCGCGAATCCCCAGTAGCCCGGAGTCCACAACAGACCCACGCGCGGCGGCGCAACCCACACGCCCGGCACCCAATAATATCCGCCCTCCGCGTTGTATCCCCAATATCCCGGCGTCCAGAGGTATCCTTCCGTCGGGCAAGCCGGCTGCACATAAACCGGCAGCGCCGGCGGTCCCACATGAACCGAAATTCCTACTGCGATTTGCGCCGCAGCCGGCGACGGCCCGGCCAGAACCGCAGCCGCCATTAAGAGAGCGGGAACCAGTCCTCGAATGAAGGTCATCTTACGCATTGCAAAATCCTCCGTTGGTTCAACCCAAGTTTTAGAATTTCAATCGCGTTCCAGAAGCATCGCAGGGCAGGTAAAAGGTAAGACGCGCCCAAGTCCGTACTTCATCTAACACCGATCCTCACCGAAGGTTTCTGGCCGGACCGAGAATCTCGATGGCCAGTTCAGCCATCCCGTAAGTCATTGTCCCTTAGTTCTTTAGCGCTCTGCGGCCGGGCCGAGCTGGTCCACGCTCCGCTCTATTCCGGTCGACCGCGCAGGAGTGTAAATAGCGTTATCTTTAACACCTATTATATAAGTTGGAAGATGGGCCCAATCATCAACCTGCTTTCGTACTCCCCGATTCAGTAAACAGCGGGCGGCCTTCACCAGCGCGCCGTCGGTCGCAACTGCCGTTGAGTCCCACAACTTGCCGTTGCGCCCCGCGCCCCATCTTCGTAAACTCGTTGCTCAACCCAACGTTGCGCCCGTAGCTCAGCTGGATAGAGCATCTGGCTTCGAACCAGAGGGTCGGGAGTTCGAATCTCTCCGGGCGCACCATCCTTCGCAAGATCTGACGCCGCTATTCGCGTGTTTTCTGTCAACGAAAGTTTGTAACGAAAACCACGTCACTCGTTTCGGTGCCCCGAGCAACTGCAAGCCGTTTGCCGTCTTGCGACCAAGCGTACGAAAAAATTTTGTCGGACGAGAAATGAGTTAGTTGTTTGGGGCGCTCTCCCGTTAGAACTTGGCTCCAAATGTTTGATATTCCCTTTTGGGTGCGAACATAAGTTAGAGCCCGCCCCTCAGGATTCCAGGCGACTCCTGGGCCGGGGTTTGGAAAAGATTGGACCAGGGTCCCCCGTTCGAAATCAAAAATATTGACGTTCAGGGTAAAATTTCGATCCAGAGATTTCGCTGCGATCATGCGACCGTCGGGCGACACAGCAGCGCGCGAATAGTCGTCGGACTCTTCATCCCAGAAAGCCCCAGCCACGTATGTGGCTGGACCTCCGTTTATCGGCGTCTTCCAGATTTCGTTGTCGGATACGTACAGAATCCACTTGCCATCTGGCGATATTGAAGGCGCTGAATCAAAAGTGCCGTTCGTTACGCGAGTGGCGTTGCTGCCGTCAATTCCCATTTTCCAGATCCGCTGCGACCCGTCCCTGTCCGACACAAATGCAATGGTTTTGTCATCGAGCGACACTGAAGGCATCCAAGCATTCCCGTCACCCATAGTTAGTGCCATCCGATTACCGCCATCTGCGCTCATAATTCCAATGTTTGTATGTCCATCAGAGAGAAAATCATAAAGCAGCCTGCCGTCAGGAGCCCAAGTGAGGTGTCGAAAAGCACCTTCGTCGCCTGCCGCAACACTAATTCGACTGCCACTGCTCTCATCGTGATCGCGAATTACCCAAGTGCTGTATACATTTTGTCGTTCAATAGTGACTAGACTCTTAGAATCGAGCGTGACGCTCACGCCCTGGTAGTCGTTGAAGTCGTTCGTGACCCTGTCCAAGTCTCCTTCTGGATATTTGATCCGCCAAAGCTGAGATGGAGCTCCCGCATTCCGCCCGTTAGCGCTCACGATCAAAGAGGACCCGTCGGACAGCCAGCTTGCGTCCCCGACACCGAACACAATCATACGGGAGAGAACTTGTTGCCTTGTCCCATCAAGATCGATTCCTAACTGGGCTCCCATGACCGAAGGGAACGACACGGTGGATACTCCACCGGGCGTCGACAATGCGATCTCGCTACCTTTAGACCACGCCAAACCAAACACTGGCTGATCGCTAGTCATGAAATCCCTGCGCTGAGTGCCGTCGACGTTTACCAACATTAGCTTTGAGTTTATGTCAACAAAACACAGACGCATCCCATCGGGAGAAAGCACCGCAGGCACTCTTAACCGATCAACCAATTCTCGAGGCGGGCCGCCAAGAGTCGAGACCCTATAGAATGTCGCACTATTTTCCCCAATAAGTGAATCAAACCAATTTTTGCCAGTTGAAATTGGCGACCGAGTGAAATACACATAATCGCCTTCGGGCGAAAAATAAAGATCGGAGTAAACAGCGTCCAGTGCTGGAACAACCTCTACGTCGCTCGACGTGAGCATCTGCCTAATTCGCAAACTTTGGCGATCGGCATCCTCAACGACATAGGCAACGTACTTGCCGTCGGGTGATACGGCTGCTCTTTTCGAATTGCCGTTGTTCGTGAGTCGGGCGATAGTAACCGCCCCCGACGACCTCCCGGTTGTGCGCGACAACCGATGCCCTGAACCCGCGAAAAATAGGGCGACCGCGCCGCACACGATTGAAGCGATCACCAAAAAGGCAATGGCGAGTCGGATTCGACGGCGCGTTGCATCGGCTCCGTTGCCGGCCAGTGCAATAGGGCGGAATTTGCCTGGTAGCGCGCTGTTCCCTGCATCGTCAGTGAAAAGGTTGAAGAGGTGAATGCGGACTGAATGCTTAACCTCTGCCTCGCCCAGGTCTCTCAGGTATCCGTTCCAATTGCTCAGTTGCCCTAAGACCTTTGCGACCTCTTCTGAGACTAAGATGTGGCCGGCATCACAGCAATCCATAACTCTTTGGGCCATATTTATCCCGCCGCCAGCGACGTTTCGATTCGCGTTAATATCGGCAACTCGATAGACGGGCCCGGAGTGTATTCCCATCCGAAGTCTGATCTCCGGATAGGTCTTTAGGCCTCGACTTAGCTCTAAAGCGCACCTTACCGGGGACTCTGGATCTCGAAAAAATACAAGCGCCATACCGTCGCCGGTCGGAAGACATATCAGCTCTCCACTTGCCTCTGCACGGATGAATTCCGGAGTCTCTCGGACAGCATTCTGCAAGCTCATGAGAAGCTGGCCCTGCTTGTCCATCGGCAACTTGGAATAGCCCACAATATCGGTGAAGAGAACATGAGCGATTTCGAGATTGTTGCTTGGTCTGAAGCCCGATGGGCCGTTCAAGTTGGGAGGTAAATCGGACATGACGTGCATCCTACGACAGCACAATTGCCCGGGCAAGGATGGCTTCATTCACACACGCAGGTTTGCAAACGGCCTGCGAGCCACCCGAACCTGCGCGGCTTGCGTCAATGAGTGGGAAGGTAAGAGAATTCCGATAACACCAAATCACCCTCAAAGGGGGCGATAAAAGTTCTAAAATCGTCCCCTTGAGCGCAGCACTTTTTTCGATGAGTCACGGGTAGTCGGCATCAGTCCACTGGCTCCAGGGTCGTGACTTCTGTAGGTAGCCTGCGACTTTGCATTCCGCCGGGGCGATCTTATTTTCTCGCCCAAGTGCGCCCGGCGTCCGCCGTTAGCCACACCTCGCCTGCCGAGGTGGTGACCGTGCCGTGTTGCGGATCGGAGAACTCAATGGTGGCGATGTCCCCGGTGAGGTTTGCGCCGGATGCGGATGGAACTACGCGAGTCCAGTGAAGTCCAGAGTCGCTCGAATGGTAGAGTGCCGCTGCTGAGCCGCCGGCCCAAACTTCGGACCCGAAGGCGGTAGCGGCGCGGAAAACGGAATTCGATCCTGGCCGTCCCGTTGCGGCATGCGCGCTGCTCTTAGTCGCCGCCCTTGTTTGCGCTGAGTGCCGCCGTTGAGCCGCGAACTGACGCGCCGGGGTTTACGATGATCCAGGTGTGACCATCATCCCAGGAACGCTGCAAAGCGCCGTCTGCGCTGATGCTCCAGCGCGACGGGGGCGTGATGACGGCGGAATCCGTGGAAGATTGAGTTTTCGAGGTTTGCTTTTTTTCATCCTTAGCCAGCTGATCGACAACTTCGTTTTCGGTGCTGGTCGCGATGGTGGCGGACTGCGATTCCACCTCGACCGTCGGTGAAGAAGAAGAGGCCGCGGGCTGCTGGCCGACGCTCGGATTTGGAGCAGGTGGTGGCGGAGCCGCAGAGGCTCGGCCTCCTGCAGAACCGGATGCGACCGCAGCGGCGGGAGCCGACGCGGCGTAGCTGCCGAGAGGGGTGCGCGGCATTTTAATCGATGAGCCAGTGGAGCCGCCGGCGATCATACGCTCTGGCCGGGACGGCTGTACCTTCTCGCGCGAATCAGTTGGCTGGCGCTGCTTCGCCTGTGGAGGAACGGGGAGCGGCTGCGACGGCACCAGAGGTGCCTGATCGGCGGGTGGTACGGGCGGAGGTGCGGCGTTCCGAGACAACAGGATGTTGTCTTCCGCGATCTTGTTTTGGTGCGACCTGTATTGCAGGATTCCGACGGAAGTGACGGCTACGATTCCGGCGGTGGCCACAACCCAACGAAGAACGGCCGGATTGAACCAGTCTCTGCGCCGGGCGTTTCGGGAAGCAGTCAACGCGGGGACTTCCACCTCGGGCACCTCGTCGGGCACCTCGGGCACCTCGGGCAACTCGGGCGACTCGGGCATAGCCAACGCGACGACCGCGCGACAAGCGCTGCAACGCGCCAGATGTTCGGTCACGCGATTGCGCTCAGGCTCCAGCAGGGACTTCTCGACGAAACCCGTCAGGAGGTCCGCGTCCGGATGAGTTTCTAGCGCCGCAGTTTCCTGCAAACGCTTCAGCGCGAATTTAGGAACGAATTTAGGAACGTCGGACATTCGTTAATCTCTAAGGTCTCTTTCCATTTTCAGTTTCTTCCAACTTTGGAGTTCTTTGGCCGCAAAGGCAAAGATTCCCCATCTGCAGAGAACGTTCCTTGGTGCGATTCTTGCGCCAAAGTGCCTCGAATGTTCAGCTGTAAATCGCGTACATCTACTTCCAGCGCTTGTTCCGCCGCGCTTCGGCCCATTCCTTGGCGCATCAGGCCCGCCAGAATTTTCTTGCGCAGGGTTTTGGCCAGCTTGTCCACCTTGCGGCTGATGGTGGATTCATGAACGCCGAGCATCCGGGCGACCTGGGCCAGCGGACGCCTATCCAGATAATACGCGGCCAGGACGAAACGGTCTTCGCTGGAAAGCGCGGCCAAGGCCGCGTCGGTGCAGGTTTCCAGTCGCGGATCGACCGCGGTGGCCGGCTCGGTCTCGGGCGCGGCAAATTGCGCGCCGCCTTCGAGCTCTTGGTCCAGGCTTACGAGGCGTTTGGTGCTGCGGTAGCGATTTACAAATTCCTGGGCCAACACGGTTCGCAGCCAGCCCTCGAGCGATCCGCGGCCGCTGAACGAGGCCAGCTTCGAAACACGTTCAGCTTCGCGTCCGGAGGCGCCGTACAACTCGCCATACAAGCCGTCGGCGAGTTCGCGAGCGGCGGCCTCCTCCCGCGCGATCCGTAGCGCCGAGTGATAAAGCTTTTCGCGGTAGCGCGTGAGAAAAACTTCCCAGGCGGCGTTGTCGCCAGCGGCACAGGCGCGAGCGAGTGCGAGTTCCTCGACGCGCAGGGTGAGCAGAAAAGTACGGGCATCCGACTGGCTTGCTTCCGCAGGGAGATACTTCGTTGCTACGCCGCTGAGAATGAGGGCAAAACTTTCGGGAGAAAGGCCATATTTCTCGCCGCCACTTCTGGCATGTAGCTCGGCGAGCAACTCCGCCACGGCCGGTTGCACTGCGGCGGAGATTGGTTTCGAAGTGATCATGAACAGGGGAAAAGAAGTGTACGGATCGCCGATCGTGATGATGCCATTGATTAGACACGCAAAACCCTAAATTTGTTTGCAAGGTCTCGCTCGGTCTTCGTTCTTCTCTCGAAGCGAAGAGAGCGGCGCGGACCATCTCGCGGTGCGCGGAAGAATCTTTCCGGTTACGGCGAGGGCGTACCAGCCCGCCCAATGAGGGAGATACCTATGCGTCCGACAGTTTTGATGGCCGCGGTTTCAATATTGGTGGTTACGGTGACGTTCGGCGTGCATCTGCGGCGGGTGCAGGCTGGGCAGGAGGTTTCTGGCTCGGGGTATACGGTGCTGGACCCGATCCGGAATGGAAGCTTGACGGTGTTCCCAGTGGTGGCGGCCAAGTCCTATTCCACGGGCCAATTTCTTACGCTCGATGAGGGGTTTCGCTCGGGTGAAGTGGTGGTCACCGAGTATGGAAACGTACGCGGACTGGTACGGGGGCAAAGTGCGCCGCCGGTGCAGCACGATGGCGCGGAAGTCAACCGGCTGGTGTTGATCAACAACTCGAAGCGCCCCTTGTTACTGCTCGCCGGCGAGATCGTGGCCGGAGGCAAGCAAGATCGGGTGATCGGCAAGGATCGCATCGTCCCAGCGGAAAGCGATCCCGTCGATTTGAATGTCTTCTGCGTCGAGCCGGGCCGCTGGGTTGCGAGCAGCACGAACTTCGGGGCGTCGGGAACCACGTATGGATCGGCGGGCAAGGCTGCTGTTGGCAGGAGCGCAACAGCGGGCGGAACTTTGATGGCGCAGCCCTCGGTACGCGCCAAAGCGATGGCGGACCAGGACCAGGGCCAGGTTTGGGCGGAAGTGCGAAAGCAACAGGAGTCGATGGCGGTTGTGGTGGAGGGAGCGTCAGCGTCAGCCGGGACGAAGGCGGCTCCGCCTGCTGCGCCGCTACGCAGCACCAGTTCATACGCGGTGGTGATGGAGAACAAGGACGTTAAGGAAAAAGTGGAGGCGATCGCGAAACCGATCGAACAGAACTATCAGAGTCTGATCCAGCAACTGCGCGAGCGCAAGGCGGTAGGAGTGGTGGTCGCCGTGAACGGGCGAATCATCTGGTCGGATATTTTCGCCAGCACCGAGCTGCTGGAAAAATATTGGCCGAAGCTGGTGCGCTCGTACGCCTCCGAAGCGGTGGTCGTGCGCGCGAAAAGCACGGAAGTAAGTTTGCCCCAGGCCCAGGCATTTCTGGCGGATATGGAAGGCCGGCGGCAAACGATTGAGAGCGAACCGGGAGTTTTTCGTCAGACGGAGGTCAGCGGGGATGGGTTCAAAGCGTTCGCGTTGACGTCACTGTTGCCGAAGACCGGCTTCGAGGTGCATGTGGCGAAGATGGCGAACTAAACGCATCCGGCAGTGGCACCCGCTAATCGCGAGTGCCACTGCCGCGGAGGACGCCACATCGTGCGCGACGGCGAAAGGTGATTCGGAGCACTACTCCCCGGATGATTCGGCGGCGCCGCCAAGCACCGGGCAGCCGTCGAATTCCTTCGAAGCTTCACGTCCTTTCAGCAGGCCGTCGGCGCTATTCGCTTTCAGCAGGTAGACGCGCTGAATCCGTCCGCCGCTTTGAGCTGCGCCCTTGCCGCTGACGCAAACGTAAAGCCCGGCCTGGCTCTGTTCGAGCACGTTCAGCGCAATCTCCGAACTGCCCTGCGGCGCCCGCACCACCGCTTCCCGGTCATCGATCTTCTGGGTCACATATCCATAATCGCTGAGCGTCTTTTTTCCCTTGACCAGCTTCGGCTGGATCGCCGCCGGCAACGACCGGACGTCCACTTTCTCCACTACAAATTCGGCCAGTTTTCCGCTGGGATACGCCACGTTATTCTTTCCTACTGCCGCCGGCACCGAAGCCAAGATCATCACCGCCACCATCATCTTCATTGTCGTGCTCCTTTTTATTTTTTTGTCCAACGACTTCCACTGATCCAGACCAGCGTCCTGCGATTTTTATTCCCGAAGCCAGGTGAAGATTGTTCTGGCGGCCTCGAGTACGGCTAATTCGCTCCATTCACTCCACTCAAAAATCCTCCGAGGTGTCCGGTCAAGGTGATGAGCGCGAGTCCCAGCAGTTCCAGTGGAAACCGGAAATCCGGCAAGATGCTCCCCTCACGCCGTCCGCGAAAATGAATGCACCACACCGCCCAGATCACGATCGTGGATATTCCGGCGAGCACCATGTGCTCCAGCAAGATCCCTTTTACTTTTTGTCCTTCCAGCGCGAACTGCCACGCCAGAATTCCCGTGGCTACTACCGGCACGGTCGAAATCGCCGCCACCAGCAGGTTGTAGTAAGCCGCGTCTGCCAAGCCCGCGGCGTTTGGTCCACTGGGCCAGGAAATCGAACGTCACGCCGATGATGAACAGCGCGATCGGAAAGTGAATCAGCACCACGTGTTGCGCGTGCTTGGCCAGCAGCACGGTTTTCGGGTCAAACGGATTTACGCTCATGGTCAGTTCACTTCACCACGACCGTGCCGGTCATCTTGGGGTGCACCGAACAGAAATAGGCGAAGGTTCCGGCTTTGCTGAACGTGTAGGTAAATTTTTCGTCGGTGTCCAACACCTTGGACCGGAACGCCCGCGGATCATCGGTGCTGACCACCGTGTGCGGAATGTCGTCCTGGTTGGTCCAGGTCACCGTGGTTCCCACCGCCACCGTCAACGTGGCCGGCGAAAAACTGAAATTGTCGATCTTCACTTCCATCGCCGCCGGCGCCGGCTGTTGCGCATGCACCGTAACGTTGAGCGGTCCCGCCAGCAGCAGCCCACCCGCCAACACCACCGCCGTTATGAAACTTGAAACAAACACACCTCTCCTGACTTTCATTTTCCTTCTCCATTTTTGAGATTTTGATTTCTTATTCCGTGCGATTTACCGTTCTAGGCCAGCGTCGAATCCACCACCGCCAGCGCGTGTTTTCCCCGGGTGTAGTTCACATCCGTGATTCCCAGTACCTTGCGCAGTTGATCGTCCGGAACTTTCATCGGCCCGGGCGACGGCGCGGAGCCCGGCGCCGGCTGCGGAAATGCAGTCGACATCGCGGTGTGAAACGTCACGTTGCCTTCCACTTTCTGCATGGTCTGGTGAATGTGCCCATTCAACACCGTCACCGAACCGAATTTTTTCAGGTAGCCCAACGCTTGCGCGCTGTCCTGCGTGCCCCAACCCCAGTCCGGATACACCGACCACAGCGGAATGTGCGCGAACACCACGATCGGCGTGCTGGATTTCAAATGCTTCACGTCGTCTTCCATCCACTCCAGCTGCTCGCTGCCCAACGTGCCCAGGCCGCCGGCCTTCAGGTTCAGCACGTTCACCAGGCCGATAAAATGGACGCCCTTTTTGTCGAAGCTGTACCAGCCCGCGCCCTTGGTATTTTTCCCGTAGCGCTCCAGGTACTGCTTGCCGTCGTCGTTCAGTACATCGTGTTCGCCCGGGACGAAGAACACATCCTTGGCGCTCGCGCCTTTCAGAATCTGATCCACCGTATCGAATTCTTCCGGCTTCGAAAGGTGGCTGATGTCTCCGGTGTGCAGCAGAAATTCGGGTGGAGTCGCCAGGCCATTGATCTTGTCTACCGCTGCTTTCAACGTGCCGGTCACGTCCGGGTTCGCCGGCTTGTTGAAGCCCATGTGGCTGTCGCTGATCTGTACAAAGCTCAGCTCCCCGGCCATTGTTTTCGCGTCGAACTCTCCCAAACGGCTCATACTGAAGGATTTAAGAACTCCGCCCTGCATCACGCAGAACGCCCCGGTCCCGGCCCAGGCCATGCATTCCAGAAATCCGCGCCGGTCGATTCCGTCTCCATTGTGGTCGTGCATGATTTTCTTGCCGGTCTTGCGATCCATGAAAGCCTCCTTGAATTTCCTGCTGCCTTGCACCCATCCAGACCACGGGTTAGGCCTTTTTATTCCGCTCGCACCACGTTTTTATTTGCCGGATTTTCTGGTCTGTTGGGAATAAAATGGCCCGACAGGCGGTTACGTAGAGTGAGTGAGCCTATTCAAAATGAAGGTGGAAAGGTGCCCGAGGTGCCCGACGCGCCCGAGGCGCTGAGCCCGCAGGATACCGAGCGCTTTAACCAGCTCGTGCTCCCGCACCTGGATTCCGCCTTCAACCTGGCGCGTTGGCTGGTGCGCAATCGCACCGACGCCCAGGACGTCACCCAGGACGCGATGCTCCGCGCCTACCGCTTTTTCGGCGGCTTTCACGGCGGCGATGCGCGCGCCTGGCTGCTGCAGATCGTGCGCAACACTTGTTTTAGCTGGATGGAAAAAAACCGGCGCCCGCAACCGGAAGCCGAATTCAACGAAGAGGTGCACGTGCCGAACAGCATCACGCCCGAAGCGCTGGCCATCGCCGGCAACAATCGCGAGCGGCTGGCCCGCGCGCTCGAAACTCTGCCGCCGCGCTTCCGCGAAGTGCTCGTGCTGCGTGAATTGGAAGGATGTTCTTACAAGGAGATTGCGGCCATCACTTCGATACCCATCGGCACCGTAATGTCCGCGCTGTCCCGCGCGCGCCAGCAACTGCAGGTGGCGTTGACCAGTCCCGCTCGCGAGGAGGCCGCCCGTGAGCTGTGAACTCCCGCGCACCATGATTCACGGCTATCTCGACGGGGAATTGGACGCCGTGCGCGCCGCGGAATTCGAACGCCACCTGGAACAGTGCCCGGAATGTGTCACCGCGCTGGAATCGCAGGAGTCGCTGCGCTCGTCGCTGCAGCGCGCCGAACTTTACGAAAAAGCGCCGGCGGAGCTCCGCCAAAAAGTTCTGTCCAGCCTGCGGCCCGCCGGGCCAATTCCATTCACCGCCCCGCGCCGGGGCAACTCCGTCGCGCAGTGGCTGGCCATTGCGGCGGTTCTGCTGCTGCTGTTGTACTCCGGCTGGCGGTTGTTTCCCGGCCTCGGCCAAAAAAATAATCAAACCGTCCTCGCCGCGCAAATCGTGGACGCTCATCTGCGCTCGCTCGAACCCGGCCATCTGACCGACGTCATTTCCACCGATCAGCACACGGTGAAACCCTGGTTCGATGGCAAGCTCGACTTCGCCCCGCCGGTCCAGGATTTTGCCGCCGATGGCTATGCGCTTACCGGTGGCCGACTCGATGTCGTCGGGGGGCCGCACCGTCGCGGCGCTGGTCTACGCCCGCCGCAAACATTTCGTCAACGTTTTTATCTGGCCTACCGCCACTCCCGACACGCCACCGAGCACCGGAGCGCAGCAGGGCTACCACTGGATCACCTGGCAGAAAAACGGCATGGCCTACTGGGCCGTCTCCGACACCGCCGCGGCCGATCTCGACGACTTGCAGCGCCTGCTCTCCCGCTAGTCTTCATCTTTGAATCGTGGCGTCGTGAAACAGTGCGTGGTAGATCAGGTGGGTCGCCGCCTCGATCGATTGATTCAATCTCGCTTTCGGCATCTGCACCGCCTGCGCCAGTAAGCTCCAAAAAAAACTATCCATCGCGCGCGCCAGACCCAGCACGTCCACGTTCTTTCGCGCACCCGGCAGTTTCTGCAGCGCCTGAAAAAGCCGCAGCGCGCGTCCCGTCGTCCAGGCCTGTATTGCCACCTGCTTCCGCGCCAGACTCGGATCCGAAAGCGCCGCCTCCTGCCACGCCCGGTAAGCGCCCAGATAGCGCAGGTCATGCGCAAAAGCGCGGCTCAACAAACCGTGCAAGATTTCCCGCACATCCGCGCCGCCCGCCGGGCGCAGTTCGAGCCGACTCAGCTTCTCCAGCAGCTCATCCATCAGCGCCAGCAGCAGCTGCCGCTTCGACCCGAAATGCTGGTAGAAACTTCCCACCGCCAGCTGCGCTCGCCGCGCAATCTGATCCACGGAAGTTTTCTCATACCCCTTCTCGCCGAACAACGCCAGCCCGGCCGTTTCCAGCCGCGCGCGCTTCACCACGCTCCGCCGCTGCTGCGGCGCCCGCGGCATTTTTTCTCCGGTCAATAATTTCGGCCGCGCGCTCACGCCGCCGCGCTTGGCAGCTGGAAGCCTGCGCCCACCAACGCCCCGGCGCAACAAACCAGCATCCACCCGCCGAAGACGCCGGCCATCGACGGATCCATATTAGGAAATGCCCAGGGAAAAAACGCGCTGGAGAACGGATCGAGCAGCAGGGTAGGGAGCCACAACGACACCACTGCGCCAAACCTTTGCTCCGGCCGCAGCGACAGTCGGTGGCACATCCGCCGCATCAACCAGGCGATCATCGCGAAACTCGCCAGCAACAAAACCACCACGCCGGTCCCGCTGCCCGGCCGCAGCACATGCTGACCACCCAGGCGCAGCGCCGCCGTCGCGACCAGCCACCCCGCCAATCCATAAATAAACAATCGCCAAGTCATCTCGGCATCCCTCCATATATGAATATGAGTTCATGTTCATATAAAGAGGTGACGAATACAAGTTGAAACTTTTTTGCGCGTCTTTTGGAATTGCGCTTCCAGGTGAGTTGGTGCGCCAACGATCAAGCGATGTGTAGGGCTATCGCGCTTCGGTGATGAGCCCCGCCGCCGTCCCCGGTTTGGACCAGGAAGTCGCCAGCGGAAGATTGGTGAACAGTGACTTACCGCCGCTTTCCTTCAGCAAAATCAGCGCGGGGGCTCCCGCCAGCTCTTCCAAGTGCGCCACTTTCGGGCCAGTCGCGACGATGTACCGCCGCTGCGGTGAAGACCACAGCGTCTTGAACTGCGCGTCGTCGATGAATATATCGGGCGCGCCCGGGGCATACGAACCGTAGACCAAGTTGTTGACCCGGCCGTTTAATATCAGGACATTCTTATTCGTGTAGAAAACCACGGAGGAATACACGTAATACTGGCCGTCCAAAATCAGTTGCCCATCCGGCGCGCGCTGCAGCGCCTCGGCAATGGAGCGTGACGATAGGAACGGATCGAAATCCACCAGCGCCAGCCGCGCTGCGTGAAAAAATATAACCATCATCAGCGCCGCGGCCAAGAACGCGCGCCGTCCGGTGGTCAGCACACTTCCGATCGCGCCAATCAGGAACGCCAGCGCCGCCACGGCCAACGGCATCCGCAAATAGGCGAATGTATCGATGGTCAAAAGCCCGAACTGACCCAGCGAATATTTGGACGCTTGAGTATGGGCCAATAATCCCGCGGAGATATCGCCGGGAGTGGGGACGCCGCGCACCAACACTAGCAAACCCACGCAAGCGAGTGCCGCCAGGCCGCAAATCACTGCCAGCGCACGCGTCCCGCGGCGAATCCAGTCGCCACCTGCGGCCATTGCGGAACCCAGGAGCAAGGCGAACGCCGGGTAGCAGGGCATCGAATAGTATTCCTGCGTCGTGGAAAAAGTAAAAAAGACCAATATGAATCCAATCCAGCACAGCGCCAGCAGGCGCGTGCGCCCCGCGCGATCCTCCGGACGAAATGAAAGTTTGGCAATCGCCGGGAAATAAACGCTCCACGGAAACAGCCAGACCAGATGCAGCGCCCAAAACCAAAAACGCGGAACCGTGGCGTAGTCCCGGGGATAACGCATGTTCAAAAACCGCAGAACCTGTTCGTTCACCAAATAAAACCACAAAAATCCGTGATATTCGCCCGGCCCGCTGTGCAGCGTCCAGGCAAAGGTGGGCGGGTTGTGTCGAGTCGCCAGCACCATCCAGGGAACCGCGACTACCGCTGCAATGGCCAGCCCGCTAAACGGCCGCAGCCGCTTCCAGGTTTCCCACGAGAATATCTGGCGGGTCACAGCCAAATAAATCACGGCGGCCGCCACCGGAAATATCGCTGCGATCAAGCTTTTCACCAGCAGTCCGGCGCCGATGCTCACCGCCAGGACCGCCGCCCAGGCTCGCGGATGCGCCTCCTCCGGGTCGAGTACGCGCAGGAAGGCCCACATGGCGACCGTGATGGTCAAAACCAGCATCACATCAGGAATCAAAATGCGCGTGAACAGAAACAGCCCCACGCAGGTGGCCATGCACAGCCCGGCATAAAATCCCGCGTTTTTTCCGAAGGCCCAGATCCCGAATGCGCAGGTGACCACGCCCAGCGCAATCGCCGCCAACACCCCAGGGATTCGCGCCGCCCAGTCGTGCAGGCCAAAAATGCGAAACGCGTTACCCACCACCCAATAATTCATCGGAGATTTTTCCAGGTAGGGAATGCCGTCGATTCGCGCCGTCACCCAATCGCCAGAGGCCAGTTCGGTCCGCGCGATTTGGGCCTGCACCGAATCGACGTCATCCATCAGCGACGGTGGCGAGATCATGCAGCCGACATAAATAGCCGCGGCGATCAGCACCACCGCCAGGTAGACGCCAAACCGTCGAGGTTTTTCTAAGTTGTTTTCCATCGGGGCTGGGATTGAATTCTGCACGAAAACCGTTGGCAAAAAGATAAAAAAGATAATCCGTTGGCAAAATCCTCCACTACGGCTTGGCCTGGCCCGCGGGCTTGTGCGGCAGTTTATTGTAATCCGGCATGTGCACGCACAGTCCGCCCGACGGCGTCATCTTCGAATAACCCGCGACCAATTGCTGCTTGTAATGGTCGATCGCAAAATCAAACGGATCCGCCGGAGTCGAGTCCATCAACTCCAAGTCCGTATCGCTCATGGTCAGCCGTCCAAACCGCACCGACCCGCCCCGGAAATGCAGGTAATTCTTGGCCCCGCAGCTTTCCTTCACCGCGGCCGGAGCCGTTTTCCCGCTTTCCGGCCCAAAAGTTAAATGAATCTCGCCGTTTTCGATCTGCAAAGCCGTCAGATGCCCTTCCAATTGCGGCGGAGGCAGAATTTTCTCCGGATCCAAAATCAAATCATCCTTGTCGACGCTTACGCCTTCCACTTTTTTGGTGTCCAGCAGTTTCTCCGTGTCGAGCCCGAGCAGGTCCATCAGCCCCTTCACCGGGAGCTTCAGCGCCTTCACCTTGGTGGTGTGTACCCGAATCATTCCTTCGGGCGTCACCGACAGGGTCCCCGAAGTTTCAAACGGAATCCCGCCTTTGCTGACCAGCAAACCTTTCAGCACCAGTTGGTCGCGGTCGGTGCTGGCGGTCAAATGTTTAATGGGCGCATCCGGTTTGGCAAATACGAAATCGTTCAAGTCGTTGGTCAGCGCCGTCATGCTCAACCGGATTGTTGCGCTATCGACCGTCAACCGAAACGAATCTTTGTCGTCGAAAACCGGAATCTGTCCCGGCTTCGCCGTCAGTTTTCCGTCCAGCGCCGTGATGCGCACGATGATTCGATCCGTAAGATGATATTCCACATTCCGCATGGCCGCCCGCACCACCGCTGCGTTTTCGTCCGGCGCTCCACTCGCCGCCGACGGACTAGCCGGCGACTGAGCTGAAGAAGCATCCTTCGATCCAGCCGCAGCCGCCGGCGAACCGGTAGCCGGCGCCGGCTTTTCATTCTGCGCCGCAGTTCGAATCCCCGCCATGGCCAGTATCAAAGCACCAAAAAATGAAATACGAATGAATCGGATCATGGGGCTCCCTTTAGCTATTCATAATTTATGAGAAGGAGCGAGCACCCCAGGCTGGAAGGAAGGTGTCGAGGGCTGCCAGGCAAATCTCGCGCGGTGTATCCAATGCTCGGGCCGTGGCGCGAAATTCCGCCCCACGGCCCATGGCACAGTCGGTTCGATTAGTGCGCGAAGCTGAAATTCACGCCCGTCGTGAAAATCACGTCATTCGCTTTGGTTCCGAAGATCGGAGGATCCGACACATACCGGTCGCTCAGTCCAATCTGCCAGCCGAACCACTTGCTGATCTGGGTCACGGACGCGGCATCAAACGAGAACCGGTACTGTCCGGTGTTGGTCAAGTCCGGATAAAAGTAGAAAACTTCCGTCGCGGTGGTGCTCTTTCCGAATTTGTGCATTCCCGATTCACCAACCGTAACTCCCGCCAGGTTGCGCGAAACGGCCAACGAGCCATTCCCGGCGGCGTACGATTCGTGCGTGTAGTTGAGGCCACCCAGCAGGTCCAACGTGGTGGTGGGGGTATTGATCAGGTGATAGCCCAGGCCGCCGCTGAAGATCGCCCGGATATCCAGGAACTGCAGTTCGTCGTGGGTGAAGTCCCCGCTGCCGAAGACAAAAATCTTCTTGGTCAGATTGTGGTCGTACTTCAAGCCGCCCACAATCGAGTTGGCAATCGTACCGCCGCCGGTTTTATCGTTGGTGCTGTACAACGAGGTAAAATACGCCGTAGTCTCGTCGGTCATCGTCTTGCGATCGGCGGTGAATCCGGTGGTCAGGTTGGTGGTCTCGCTGTTTCCGCGAGCCAGGGCAAAACCCAGGTTCACTCCGCCTTTCCATGCTTCCAAAATCCCGGGATGCAGCGATTTTTCGTAAGCCGTCTCCTGGTCCGCTCCACGCACCACGGTCACTTGCGAAACCGCCAGTTGCACCGGGGGTCCGCTGGCCGGATGGATGATGATGTTGCTTCCTTCCGTGGTCACCAGCCCGCTTACGGTGCTCTTATCGGGCAGCACTACGTAGATCGGCTTGTCGCTCTTGACCTCGGCGATGGACGCCCAGGCAATCTGAATTTCACCCGCATAATCCGTCTTCAGCGTCACATTCTTGCCATCCGATACTTCCACGATGCCAGTCAAGCGATCGCCATTTTTCATCACCACGGTGTCCGCCGAAACAGCAAAGGCCATCGCCAGCAGCCCCGCGATCGCCGCTAAACCTCGTCTCACTCTCATGATTATTCCTCGCTATGAATAGATTAGGCCAAGCCCGCCGCTAAGCTCACGCCGGGCGCAAATATCATACGACAGGGGCCTGCGTGATTCGCAACCCTTTCGCCCCGGCCTCAAGATTTGTTTTGTGCGGCGACTCATGCATCTTGCCGAGCCCGTCGACTCATCCAACGGTTTGGAGGCCCAACTGGGCCGCCGCAAAGCCTTGACATAAGGCGTTAGCGCCACTAGAGTTGCGCCAACTGACGGCCCCGCCGCCGGGTTTTGGTTCTTCGAATTCCACGAAGATTTTTACAGGAGCGTTTTATGCACAGAGCACTTGGGAAATTTGCGGTATTTCTGACTCTCGTTTTGTCCTTGGCCTCTTTTATTCCGGCGCATGCTCAGGGTACAGTTCCGGTCACCACGGTCGTCACCGCGCTCGGACCCAAATACACTCCACCGCCGGCGCTGAGCATGGATGACATTAGCGTTTTCGAGGGCAAGGATAAACGGACCGTCACCGGTTTCACTCCGGCCCAGGGCGACAAAGCCGGCTTGCAGTTGGCCATCGTCATTGACGACGCCACCAGCATAGAAGCAATCGGCAATCAGCTAAGCGACATCAAGAATTTCATTAATGCCCAGCCGAAATCGACCTCGATCGGAGTATTTTACGCCAGCAATGGTGGGGTGCAGGCCACTTCGCCATTCAGCGCCGATCATGAAGCGGCTGCGAAAGGCGTCCGCCTGCCGTTTGGCAATGGCGGCGCCTACACCAGCATCTTCCTTTCCACCATTTCGCTGATCAACGGTTGGCCTGCTCCCGGACCTTACACCCGCCGGGAAATTCTGCTGATTGCCGACGGTATCGATCGTTTCCGTGGCGACCCGTTCAGCCCGGACGTGCAATTGACTTACGAAAAAGCGGAAAAGGCCGGCATTATGATTCACACCTTGTACGCGAGTGGCGTAGGCCGCGCGGGCCGCAACACTTTCCGCGTCAACTACGGCCAGAGCAACCTCGACCAGCTCACCGAGCGCACCGGCGGCGAATCTTTCTTCCAGGGATTGCAGACACCGATCTCCTTTGCGCCTTTTCTCGAACAGCTGGACATGGTGCTCAAGAATCAGTATTTCTTGTCGTTCAAGATGGATCCGCCCAAGAACGGCAAGCCGCAGCTGCGCTCGTTCAAAATCAAGACGGAACAGAAGAACGTGGACATCTCCTCCGCGGATCAGGTGCTGGTGGGCGGCGGACCGAAGTAAAAGAGGTTTTAGGACGAACAATTTAGCATGTTGTTCGCCGTTTCGGCGTCTGACATGTGGAAGGAGGAGCTACGCGGCGGCATCACGCACCGCCGCGTGGCTCCTTTCTGAATTGTGGTGATTCGAAGCAGGCCTGAAGACGTCAAGCAATGAAAACTCCGCCGCGTACGCTTTCCTTCATCGCCTTGGCCGTATTTCTGACCGCGCTGATTTGTTCCGCGGTGGGCGCGCAAGCTCCAGCAAAACCCGCGCCGGCCCCCAGCCCTCGTGTTAATGATGCTGCGGCCTGGAATCCTTCGCCCGAGGTGGTCGCCGCCATCCGCGCCCGATGTGAACCGGATCCAGCGCATCTCGAATCCTGCTTCCTGGCCGAAATGAAATCGGCGGGTGCGTCCGCCGAAGCGGTCGCGTTTTCCAAAAGCCTGGCCGGAACCGGCGTGATTTACCTCCGCGCCTTCCGCCAAGTGGCGCGCGTCGATGTGGCGTACATCCAGTACGTTTTCCGCGCCAATGAGTTGGAGGGTGTGCTGCTGGTCAATGGCGATCCCTCGCCCATCGACGTCGATGACGAAAGCCAGTACCCCGAAACCGAACTCCAGAAATATCCGCCGTACGCCGCGCTCGCCGATAAATATCCGAACGTCAGTCTCTGGCCCGGCGATCGCAACAATCCATTGCTGCCGAAACTGGATGCAACGGGGTGGGGAACTCAGACTTTTCTGGTGGACTATATTCTGCGTGACGGTTGCCACGCCTGCGCCCCGATCGGCACCGCCACTTTTGCTTTTGCCTTCGACACCCAGGGAAAATTTCAAGGGACTCACGTTTCGGCGGTAAAACCATCTGCCGGCCGCGAAACCCAAACCTCTTCCGTGTCCGACTTCCAAACCGCCGGCGTGGAGCAGGTCCGGGTCCTGGCCGGCAAGGAGTTTTCGATCACTCTCGCCGCCAATCACACCACCGGATACAGTTGGCGTCTCGCTTCCACCCTCGATCCGGCCCTGTTGCAGCAGGTCAGCAATACCTACACCGAACGCAAATCGGAAGACGCGAACGCCGTTGGCGCTCCCGGCGAAGAGGTTTGGACGTTTACCGCCGGAGCCCAGGGTTCCGTTCCCCTCGTCTTCGAGTATGTCCGCCCCTTCGAAAAAGACGCCAAGCCCGTAAAAACTTCAAAATTCCTGGTCATCATCGAATAGCGTTGGTCAGCGTTCGCGGAGCCCATGGCAAATTGGTTTTAGTGTTTACGCGGAATGCCTTGGCAGGAATTTCGCGCCCCAAAAAACAAAAAGCCCCGCATCGATTCATCATCAAATAGCAAATTTCGATTAAGGCCGTCGGGGAAATAAGAAGAGCATCGTTACGAATGGCACTACGAAAAAAGGTGCAACCTGACGCACTGTCGCACCCAGGAAGTACTGCGCAAATCCGAACAGTGGAACGCACTCCATTGTTACGTAACTTAGGATCGCTCCGACCCGCCAGCTGACCAGTGCCGCGCGATCGTCGGGGTTGGTTCGCAGTTTCTCGATTGCTGGGGAGATCTTTCTTGCTGTCACGAGCAGCGATGCAAAATAACATCCGAGCGCCACTCCGACGATTGACCAGAAGAAAGAGGGGTTGACGATCGTGGGAGGTGGAGTCGAAATGTGAGCGACATACGCATACAGGACCATCATGAATAGGAACACGCCGTGCAAAATTCGGACTATCCGAAGAGTTTGATCGAGAGTGATCGGTTGGGCTGCCATGGGTGCCTCCGCGGACTCATAGTCTTAGAGCGCGGTAAGAGAGACAACACCGAAGCGGGCCAGGATTGCGAATCGAGCAATAGACTTAGAAAGAATTTGCGGCGAAAAATGGTGAGCAAAAACAAAAAGCCCCGGCTCGATTTTCATCGAACCGGGGCTTCGTTTGTCTGTAAGAACTCGTTTGACTTATATCGGATGGGACTTGTCAGAACCCGTCGGGCTTTGAGAGCCGAACCCGGTCACTCGAGGAACCGGTGGAGAGCCGTACCTGCTACCGAAGCAGGTCGTACTCCCTTTTCTTTTAGAAAGGAGGTGATCCAGCCGCAGGTTCTCCTACGGCTACCTTGTTACGACTTCACCCCAATCATGAGTCATACCTTGAGCGCCTGCCTCCTTGCGGTTGGCTCGGCGATTTCTAGTACAGCCCACTTTCGTGATGTGACGGGCGGTGTGTACAAGGCCCGGGAACGTATTCACGGCGCCGTTCTGATGCGCCATTACTAGCGATTCCGGCTTCATGCAGTCGAGTTGCAGACTGCAATCCGAACTGAGCGCGCTTTTTTGCGATTAGCTCCCCCTCGCGGGTTTGCAACGCTTTGTGGCGCGCATTGTAACACGTGTGTAGCCCTGGACATAAAGGCCATGCTGACTTGACCTCATCCCCACCTTCCTCTCCGTTATCCGGAGCAGTCCTCATAGAGTTCTCCCTTGCGGGTAGCAACTATGAGTAAGGGTTGCGCTCGTTGCGGGACTTAACCCAACACCTCACGGCACGAGCTGACGACAGCCATGCAGCACCTCTACACAGGTCCCTTGCGGGAAGTCTCTGTTTCCAAAGATGGTCCTGTGCGGTTCAAGCCCAGGTAAGGTTCTTCGCGTTGCGTCGAATTGAACCACATGTTCCACCGCTTGTGCGGGCCCCCGTCAATTCCTTTGAGTTTCAGCCTTGCGACCGTACTCCCCAGGCGCAGGACTTAACGCGTTAGCTACGGGACGTGCCCCGTACAGGGCACACCCCAAGTCCTGATGGTTTAGGGCTAGGACTACCAGGGTATCTAATCCTGTTTGCTCCCCTAGCTTTCGTCCCTCAGCGTCAGTTGTGATCCAGCGAGCCGCCTTCGCCTCGGATGTTCCTACGGATATCTACGCATTTCACCGCTACACCCGTAATTCCACTCGCCTCTCTCACACTCTAGCACGGCAGTTTCGGAAGCAGCCTCTGGGTTAAGCCCAGAGATTTCACTTCCGACTTGCCACACCGCCTACGGACCCTTTACGCCCAGTAATTCCGAGCAACGCTGGCCCCCTACGTTTTACCGCGGCTGCTGGCACGTAGTTAGCCGGGGCTTCTTATACCCGTACCGTCAAACCCTTGCGGGCATTCTTCCGGGTCGAAAGGGGTTTACACTCCGAAAAGCTTCATCCCCCACGCGGCGTTGCTGCATCAGACTTTCGTCCATTGTGCAAGATTCCCCACTGCTGCCTCCCGTAGGAGTCTGGACCGTGTCTCAGTTCCAGTGTGGCCGGCCAACCTCTCAGTCCGGCTACCGATCAATGCCTTGGTGAGCCATTACCTCGCCAACAAGCTAATCGGCCGCGGATCCCTCTTCTGGCGACTTGCGGCTTTGAAGACAACAGCATGAGCCATCGTCATGTTATGCGGTATTAGCCCAATTTTCACTGGGTTATTCCCCACCTGAAGGAAGGTTATCCACGTGTTACGCACCCGTTCGCCACGCGCCCACACCCTGTATTGCTACAGAATGCTGCGCGTTCGACTTGCATGTGTTAAGCACGCCGCCAGCGTTCGCTCTGAGCCAGGATCAAACTCTCGTTTGAAATCTGGTGTTTCCGACTCTGAAATTATCGATTCGCATCGATAACTGCTACGATCGGAACGAACTTTTTAAATCGCTCGGTTTATCTCAAATAAAGTCCATACATCGGTACACCCGATGCACAGACCGTAACCAAACGGGTTCTGGCATGTATCATCCGATTGTCAAAGAGCAGGTACTCCCAGGCCAGCTGGAAGGCTTGAAGACGAACCCCGATACTATCGAAACGTGTGCAAAGAGTCAAGCAGTAATCTGAAATTATTTTCGAAGTCATCTGTGGAAAATATCGAACCCCTGTGGATTCTTCCCCCAGGCACCATCCGTGACTCCCGGTGGGAAATCCGGATGGGTGGGCCGTCCTGCATTCCGTCTAGCTTTCGGCCGGCAACAGATACTTCACCAGCAAAACTTCATTCCCTTTTTCGCTGTAAATAAGTTCATCCACCAATTTTTTCGCCAGCAACACTCCGTATCCTCCAGGACGCAGCCCCTTCGCATCCCGCGCCGTGACATGCCGGATCGGATCTTCATCCGGATTCGCGATCGCCGCGTGCTCGATCTCATCCAGAGTAAATCCCTCGCCCGGATCCTTTACCCGGCACATCACCATATGCCGCGCGCGCACGAACGAAATCTCCACCCACTGGTCCGGCTGAAATTTTCCGCCGTATTCCATCGCGTTCAGCAAAATTTCCCGGCACGCGGTTCCCAGCGCATGACTCTCCCTTTCCGGCAAGTCTCCAATCTCCTGCAAAAATTGAATCAGCCGGTCCGCCGTGGGCACATCGCAGCGCGCCAGTATCCGGATCCATTCCGGCGTTGCGGATTTCACTTCGATCCCGTCGTCCCACGCCGGGCCCTCCGCCGCCATCTGCACCATCTCGGCCAGCGAGGTCAGCGAGAACGGCCGCGAAAAATAACTGAAGGCCCGCTCGCGCATCGAATCGATCACATACGAGGGCGCGCTTTCATCCGCCAGAATAATCATCCGCGTGTGCGCCCGCACCATCCGGATCTTCCGCAGCAATTCCACATCGTCGCGCCCGGAAGTCTTGTCGCTGGTGATGATCAAATCAAACGCGCTCTGCTTCACCAGTTCGAACGCCGCCAGATTGTTCGCCGCATGCCGCACGCTCCATCGTCGCGGGTCCAATATGTCGCGCAGCATCCCTCGAATTTCCGGATCAGCATCGATAAATAAAGCCTTCTTGAGCCGCCGAGGAGTTGCTTCGAAGTTCGGAGGGGTTCCCATGTTTCCACCAATACAACGGGGATTCAGCCACGCCCAAGTGCCCATATGATGCCTAAATCAGCCGAAAAGCGACACTCGTTTTGCCAGAGTTCCTGCCAAACCCGCGCTGCGAAGTTTTCGCAGGTGCTCCCGTGCGTCGACCAAAACCGACCTGTCCTTTCGGGTAGGGTTTTCTCCCTGTACTTCTACTGTACCGGCTCTGTCCCTAAGTACTGGTCCGCCGGACCAGCTGCTGCGCGATTTTGATTTAGTTTATAGGCAAAGTTAGCGATCAAGTCCTCGCCCTGTCTTCCTTTCTACACAAAAACGGATATCGCGCGTACGACGAACTAAAACGCCATGAGTTTTTCGTACGGCATTTCATATGAAATTGCCAACTACGAAAAATCAGCAATTTGTATCAGTGAGTAAACATTCCAGTTAATGCTGCGCGCGAGGTTGGATATGTAAGTGCAAAGTTGAATCCAGCGGATATTTCGATTTACGCGCTACCAATTTTGGAAGTTAGGCGAAGACGATCTTTCGGGTCTTGGCTCGAGGCTCTTGGGTCCATGTTTCGCAGTGAAAAAAAATTCGGTTATGGGGGAAAGTATATGGATTGGAAGCGTTTTCTGGTCTTGAGTTGTGCGCTGGTCGCGTTGATTTTCTGCGCAAGTCAGCCGGCCTGGTCCCAAGCAACCATCAACACCGGAAGCATTCAGGGCGTGGTCACCGACCCGCAGGGCGGTGTAGTTCCCGACGCCAAAGTGACGATCACCAACCGGGATACGGGCCAAACGATCGCCCTGACGAGTTCGTCGGGCGGGCAATTTTCCGTTGCCGCTCTTTCGCCTGGGACCTACGTCGTCCGCGTCGAGGTGGCGAGCTTCAAGACCGTCGAAACGACCGTGAACGTCCAGGTCGGACAAATTACGCCGGCCAACGCCAGGCTCGAAGTCGGCGGCTCGGCGACCGTGGTTGAGGTTACGGGCGAAGCGGTTACCGTAAACACCGACCAGTCGCAGCTCTCTGGCACCCTGACTTCGGAACAAATCGAGAACCTGCCGGTCAACGGCCGCAACTTCCTGGACCTCGCCCAGTTGGAACCGGGAGTGCAGATTCAAGATGGAGGAAACTTCGATCCGACCAAGATCGGATTCTCCTCGATTTCGTTTGGCGGTAAGTTTGGACGCAGCGCGAGAATTTCGGTGGACGGCCTCGACGTCAGCGACGAAAACGTGGGCACGACCACCACGGGCCTTCCTTCCAGCGCGATTCAGGAATTCCAGCTTGCTCAATCGAACTTGGACATCACCAACGACCTAACCTCGGGTGGTTCGGTCAACGTCGTCACCAAATCCGGCACCAACAGCTTGCACGGTGAGGCCTTCGGCCTGTTCCGTGACAATTCTCAGGCCGCTGTATATCCCGGTGGCGCCCAATTTCAGCGCAGCCAGTACGGCGGAGACGTTGGTGGTGCGATCATCAAAGATAAACTGTTCTTCTTCGTGGATGCCGAGCGATTGCTGGCTCATGATGCGGGCGGCGTCCTGGTGGCCCAGCCCCTCGACTCCTTTACCGGAACTTTCCCTGCTCCCTTCCATGACACCAGCATGGTCGGAAGAATTGACTACCAACTCTCAAAGAACATCCGGGCCTTCGGTCGGTTCAGCTTCTGGCAAGCCTCGGACGTTGGAAATTTCGGCGGCGCGGCGAATTACTCGGTCTACGACAATAAGGACCGCACCAAGACGGTGGTTGGTGGCGTGGACATTAACGAAGGCTCAGTCACCCACAGCTTCCGCGCCGAATATTTGAAGTTTGTGAATGTGATCGGGGACGCAGTGCAGGGCAGTTCGCTGCCGTTTGCCGATATTCCGAACCAGATCGTGATCAGCGGCACCGGATTCAGCAGCGGTCCGAGCTTCCTGGCGCCACAGTCCACGATTCAAAGCGACCGTCAGTTCAAGTATGACGGCAGCAAGGTCTGGGGCTCGCACATCCTTCGCTGGGGCGTTGATTACAACCGAATCATGGGTTGGACCTTTGCCGACTTTTTCGGTCTGACGCCGCAAGATTTGTCCACTTCTCTTACGTTCGCCACGGGCGCCAATGCCGTGGTGTGTCCGGGTGGACAGACGCTTGGCGCTTGCCCCTTGGACTACATTCCCGACTCGGTTACCGTCGGAAACGGCGAAGGAGCTTTCACCGAACTGAAGCGGTTCGGAAAGCCCAATGGCGGTCTGGGTCCGGACAATCGCGTCGGAGTCTATGCCGGCGATAGCTGGAAGATAAAACCAAACCTGACCATCAACTTCGGCTTGCGCTACGATCGCGATTCCGGACGTACGGATAGCGATCTGCCATTACCCGAGATCAACAATTTCTTTCCGGGGATCGGAAATGCCGTACGAAATCCCAACCTGAATTTTGCCCCACAGGCTGGTTTCGCCTGGGATCCCAAGAGCGATGGCAAAACGGTAATTCGCGGTGGAGTCGGAATCTATTACGACAACACCGTATTCAATGATGTGTTATTTGACCGCTTGCTTAGGCTTCCCGTAGGTGCCTTTAACGCTACCCAGACGGCTTGTGGTGGAGTAGGCGCCGGAGGCCCCGTCACGTTCGCGGATGGGTCGACTAACTGGGTTGGCGGCGGCGTCGGTGGAAATACGAACTTGGCAGCAAACACAATTTGCGGCACCCCAATTGGTGGCATCGTTCCTGCCGGTGGCGGCAACTGCACGGGCGAAGTTTATGCGAACTGCCTCGCGGCTTTCCAAGGCCAGCTTCAGGCCTCTTTTGCCGCAAATCCGAATGGAGCGAACCCCTTCTTCATCCCTAACGACCTGGCGGGTGGCGGACCCATTCTTTCCGGTGCCGGCATGCTCGATCCGAATTACAAATCGCCACGGTCGATTCAGATGAATATAGGCATTCAACGCGAGCTGCGGCCAGGAATGGTCCTCAGCGCCGATTTTGTTCGGAACGTTGGGTTGCACTACTTGTTGGGCACGGACATCAATCACTCCGGTGACATTGCGAATTTCGACCCGACGTTGGCTGCCGCTGCCGTGGCGACTACGTTGGCGAATTGCGGAGTAGGCTCCATCACTCAAGCGATCGCGCTTTGCCCTAACAATCCAGCCGGCCCAGGAGGTGGTACTTACACTCCGAGACCGGCTACCATTCAGGACTTTGCTGGAAACGGGTTGGATTCGGCGTACGACCTGGGACCAGTGCCCTGCACGGCGTGCGCATTTCAGACAAACAATCGGAACGTCGGAGCCTTTGGTCTCTACCACTCTGGCGGCCGTTCGGTTTATAACGGCCTCGACTTGAAGTTGACTCAGAATGTGAAGCATCCGTTTACGGGCGTGAAGTACCTCAACTTTCAGGCCAGCTACACCTTTTCCCGTTACGTAAACGCCGGATCCACGACCTCTGGTGCCGCGGTCGCAGGTGGTGACGCCGACTTCCTGTCGCTCGGTCTAAACAATCGCAACCCACTTTCGTTGACCGGGCCGGGTTCGTTGGACCGTACCCATCAGTTCAACTTCGGAGGCTACGCTGATTTGCCTGCGGGCTTCCGCCTCGGCTTGATTTCGCATTTCTGGTCGCCGTTTGCTGCAACCCCCGCAGTGTTGCCGGTGAATGCCAGCACGCTTCAGGGGACACCGGGGGGGATTTTCAACACCGATTTCCTGGGGACTGGCCAAATCGGACTCCCGCTGCCGAAGGGTGTTAACTCCAGCTGCGGCACTGACGGTGGTTCGTGCGATTACAACCTGTACAACGTTGGATCGTTCGGACGAAACCTAAGTGTCGGCGGCCTCACCAACGCGGTTAACAGTTACAATTCGGCGATCGGCGGACAGCTTCCAACTCCGGCCGGGCAGGCGCTGCTTAACAGTGGGCTGTTTACTTTGACCCAGTTGCAGCAGTTGGGTGGAGTGGCACCGGCTATCTCGCCAGTAGTTCCGGGAGAAGTGGGGCTCGGCTGGTTGAAAGCCTTCGACATGGAGTTCAGCTGGGTTGGGCATGCCTTCCACGAGCGGCTGGCAATTACGCCGAGCGTGAGCATTTTCAACCTTTTCAACCTCTCTAACTTTGACTCGGCGGCCAATGCTCTCACCGGCCAACTCAGCGGCGCGCCCGGCTCGATCAACGGAACGGTCCAGGCAGGTCGGCCGGATCGCATCGGCGCCGGCACCGGAGTATTCGCGTTCGGTGCGCCGCGCACTGTTGAGTGGGGCCTCAAGCTCCAGTTCTAAATCTCAAATCAGGCGAGCAGCTCGCCCGCCTGCAGCATCGCTAACCAAGAGCTGGCTCCGGATGTTCGGAGCCAGTTTTTTTTGGTTCGGACCTGGTGAGGGCTGACTATGATCGGGCGCTAAACTGGTCATCAGTGCGGAATCGCCGTGTCTGAAGGGCAAATCTCCTGCTTTGCGATCACGGTCGCTCTCTCTCCTTTCGTGTAATACGATAATTCGTATGTTCGAAAACGAAAACTATGACATTTCATATGGTTTTCGTGTGAACTTTCGGACGCCACACCTCTATCACTAACATAATAGGGAACATACGATTTTGTGTGAAGTGGGATACCAAAATGCAATGAGACTGGCGTTCTGGGGTGTTTGACGCTTCAACGACTTGAGCACGGGGCACAGTATCACTCGGCTTCTGAAAAGTGCGAGCCCCACGTTTTACCTGATCGAAAAGAGTTTAAGTAACCTAGGAGAGTGTATGAATTGGAAGCGCTTTTTTGTAGTGATGTTTGCGCTCCTGGTCTCGGTTCTCGCAACCAACCGGCCAGTGTGGTCACAAGCAACCGTCAATAGCGGAAATATTCAGGGAACGGTCACTGACGCTCAAGGCGGAGTGGTCGCGAACGCGACGGTGACCATCAGCAATAAGGCCACTGGCTTTATCCTTGCGCTGACCACCAACTCTTCGGGTACCTATTCCTCCGGCACTTTGCAACCTGCGGTTTACAATGTCAGGATCGAGGCGGCGAGTTTTAAGGCCCTCGAGACCACCGTAGTGGTTCAAGTCGGCCAAGTCAGCGTTTACAATGCGCGACTGGAAGTTGGCGCGTCAACCTCGGTCATCGAAGTCTCCGGAGAATCGGTTCAGGTCAACACTGACCAGGCGCAGATTGCCGGCACCCTCACCACCGAGCAGATCGAAAATCTGCCCATCAACGGCCGCAACTTCTTGGATCTGGCTCAACTCGAGCCTGGCGTTCAGATTCAGGATGGCGGTAACTTCGACCCCACTAAGAACGGCTTCTCCTCGATCTCGTTCGGCGGCCGTTTCGGCCGCAGCGCCCGCATTCAGGTAGACGGCGTGGACGTCAGCGACGAAAACGTGGGCACCACGACCGAAGACATCCCGGCCAGTGCCATCTCCGAATTCTCGGTCGCGCAATCGACGTTGGACCTCTCGAACAGCCTCACTTCTTCGGGCGCTGTCAACGTCGTGACCAAGTCCGGCACCAACGCTTTCCACGGAGAGGGTTTTGGTTTGTTCCGGGACAGCTCGCAGGCCGCGACGTTCCCTGGCGACGGGACGACCTTCCAACGCAGTCAGTACGGCGGAAACTTCGGCGGAGCGATCATCAAGGATAAGCTGTTTTTCTTTGTCGACGGCGAAAAGATTTTGCAGCACGCTCAGGCTGGTGTGCTCATCGGGCCCCCTCTCGATTCTTTCAGCGGCACCTTCGGCGCACCTTTTCATGACGGGGAAGCTCTAGGCCGGCTTGATTATTTGGTCTCCAAGAACGTGAAGGCGTTTTTCCGGTTCAATTACTTTCAGAACTCCGACGTCGGCGCGTTCGGTGGAGCGGCGACCTATTCCAACTACGACAACAAAGACCGGACGAAGAGTCTCGTAGGCGGTGTGGATATTTCTCAGGGTTCGATCACGCACAGCTTCCGGGCCTCGTACTTGAAGTTCGTCAACAACATCACGGACTCCGTTATTGGCAGCAGTGAACCCTTTGCGGATTTGCCGGTCAGCTTGATATTGCCTGGCGGGTTCGCGACCGGCCCGAGCGACAATGCGCCACAGGAGACCATCCAAAGCGACCGGCAGGTGAAGTACGACGGCAGCAAAGTTTGGGGAAACCACATCATCCGCTGGGGTGTGGACTACAACCGCATCGTAGGCTGGTCGTTTGCCAGCTTCTTCGGTATTACTCCGCTGGCTGTCAACTTCTTGGGTGACACCAATGACAATCTGACCTGCCCCGGCGGCCAGACTGGCGCTTCGTGCCCGTTGAACTATGTTCCCGACGAAGTGTTGATCGGCAACGGACAGGGCACGTTCACCGAACTGAAGCAGTTTGGCAAGAGTTCCGGTGGTCTGGGCCCCGACAATCGCATCGGCATCTACCTCGGCGATAGCTGGAAGGTTAAGCAGAATCTGACCGTGACGTACGGCGTGCGCTATGTCCGCGATACTAACCGCACCGATAGCGACCTTGGCCCATTTCCCGCGCTGAATGGCGTTATCCCTGGATCCGGTAATCGAGTCGCTCAACCGAACAACAATTTGGCTCCCCAGCTTGGTGTTGCTTGGGATCCCAAGAGCGACGGAAAGACCGTCATTCGGGCCGGAATCGGAATCTACTACGACAATACGGTTTTCAATGACATTCTCTTTGATCGGTTGCTCAAGCTGCCCACCGGCGCTTTCTTCGTGGATAGCGTCCCCTGCTTTACCGGTTCATCCATCCCGGTCGTTTTTGGTGGTACCGTTGGCAATCAGACCATCCCGGGTGGCGATGCCACTTGTGGCAGCGCGTTGGGGACGACTCTCCCGACGACTGCGGCTTTCGGTACTTGCGGGGGATTAACCACCGCCGCTTGTATTGGTCAATTCCAGAGCGCTTACCAGGCATCGTTCGCCGCGAATCCCAGCGGACCCAACGCCGCATTCGTTCCCAACGCCATCGCCAACGGTGAGTCGATTGAGTCCGGTTTGCTGGCCCCCACGTATCGCTCGCCACAATCGCTGCAAATGAACGTTGGATTCCAACGGGAATTGCGGCCCGGCATGGTGTTGAGCGCCGACTATCTCCGCAACGTAGGAACCCACTATCTGCTGGATATCGACTACAATCACACCGGCGACATCGCGTTTTTTAATCTAGGTGCAGCACAGAGTGCGATTGCGAGCACCAACGCCAGCTTCGGTTGCGGCGCCAACTTCTCGGCGGCGGCTACCAATTGCGCCATCGCTGCCGGAGCGGTCATCGACAACTACGCGCAGGCTGGCTTGGGCTCCCCGGCCAACACTGGCACTGGCGCAGGCGTTCCGAATATCGGCCAACAGTATGCGTTCGGCGGCGTGAATCCGAATATCGGTGCATTGGAACTATATGCACCGGTCGGTCGCTCCGTTTACAACGGCCTTGACTTTAAATTGGTGCAAAACGTCAAGAATCCGTTGCGCGGCGTGAAGTACTTGAACTTCCAGGCAACTTACACGCTGTCGCGTTTCAACAACGCGGGTTCGTCGAGTTCAAACAGCGCAGTCTCCGGCGGCGACCAAGACTTCTTGACCACCTCCTTGGACAACAACAACCCGTTGCGCTACAGCGGTCAATCGTCTTTGGACCGTACACATCAGTTCAGTTTTGGCGGCTACGCGGACCTTCCGGTGGGCTTCCGGCTGGGCTTGATCTCGCACTTCTGGTCGCCTTTGGCTACCACTCCCACAGTTCCGACCACCGACACAGTCGCCGGCATCTTCACGAATGATTACAATGGAGATGGCACGAACGGCGACCCGTTGCCGAGATCGGTCAGCGGCGGTTGCGGAACGCTCGGCGGATCTTGCGATTACACGACCTATAATGTCGGTGCTTTTGGGCGCAAACTGAAAGCGGGTGGCCTTGCAAACGCGGTTAACACTTACAACACCGCAATTGCCGGGAATCCAACACCCGCTGGCCAAACGCTCATCAACAACAGCCTTTTCACGCTTGCTCAATTGCAAGCACTCGGCGGCGTAACTCAAACTGTTCCGGCCGTTCCTGCGGGCCAGGTGAACATGGGTTGGTTCCGAGCCACCGACATTAAGCTTAGCTGGGTCGGTCACATCAAGGAACGCTTCACAATTGAACCCAGCGTCGGCTTCTTCAACATCTTCAACTTCTCGAACTTCGACTCAGCTGGCAACGCCTTGGTGGGAACGTTGAACGGGACCACTGGCTCCATCAATGGAACGCTTCAGGCGGGCCGTCCGGATCGGATCGGAGTTGGCAGCGGCGCCTTCAACTTCGGATCGCCGCGAGTCGTGGAGTGGGGTCTAAAGCTCGACTTCTAATCACAAACCACGCAGTTCGTCTGCGTGCCGATTTAAACGACTGGCTCCGGGAAACCGGAGCCAGTTTTTTTTGGTCTCAGTGGCGGAATGGCATTCCGTGTTTTTCAACGGCAACCCACTTGAGAAGGAGTAGAATCGGGGGAAATTTGGCCCGCCGAAGGAGGTCTGCATGCGATCTCTGCTCCCTTTAGTGATCCTGCTGGCTCTATTTCCAGTCTCCACGACTCCCCAGTCGGGCAATCGCGCCAAGCCTGCTGGCATCCCAGCAGGGGATACCTTAGCCAATCAGCAGGTTGAGCCCCCGGCCAAAGCGGCTCCGCGACAGATCAACATCGACCAGGTGAATTCGGAAACTCAAGAATTGCGGCGGCTTGCCGATGGCCTTCCGGCGCAGATGGACCAAGTGACCAAGGGTCAATTGCCGAAGGACCTGGGCGACAATCTCAAGAGGATTGAGAAACTGGCAAAGCATCTACACGGGGAAATCATTCCCTGATCAGTTCAGTGCCCCTGTGGCGGCTAGCTCCTCGTTACGGTTTGTTTTGGCGGCGTTGCGGTGAGCAGCTGCAACGATTCGTGGAAAGGGGAATGGGCCACGCCGCGCTCGGTGATTATGGCGGTGATGTAGCGGGCGGGCGTAACGTCAAATGCGGGATGCGCGGCGTGCACCGGCGGAGCGATATTCACTCCCGCCAAGTGAGTTACTTCGCGCGCGGAACGCTCCTCGATAGGGATTTCATCTCCCGACGCCAGCGACAGATCCAGCGTCGAGAGCGGCGCCGCTACGTAGAACGGAACATTATTTTCTTTGGCCAGCACGGCAATTCCGTAGGTGCCGATTTTGTTGGCGGTGTCGCCATTGGCCGCGATGCGGTCGGCGCCCACTACCACCGCTCCAACTTTTCCAGTCCGCAGAAAATGACCAACCATGTTGTCGGTGATCAGCGTCAGCGGAATATGGTCCTCATGCAGCTCCCAGGCCGTAAGGCGCGCCCCTTGCAGGTACGGACGCGTTTCCGGCACCAGAACCTCAAACGTGGCGCCATTCTCTACCGCCACGCGAATCACGCCCAGCGCCGTTCCGATGCCCGCGGTGGCCAGCGCGCCAGCGTTGCATTGGGTCATCACCCGCCCGGTCTTGGGCATCAGCGCCGCGCCAAATTCTCCAATGCGGCGGTCGCCGTCGCGACGTTCTTGATGGACCAGCAACGCTTCCGCAATCAGGGCTTGGCGAATTCCGTCAATGCCGGCGCCGTTTTTCGAGGCCTCGCGCGCCAGTTCCTCAAATCGTTTCTTGAAGCGGGCGATCGCCCAAAACAAATCCACGGCGGTCGGCCGGGTGCTCGCCAGTGTTTCGCAAATCAGCGGAAACTCTTTTTGGAGCTCGTGGACGGTTTTGGCGGTTGAATGTTGCACGCCCAGCGCCACGCCCATCGCTGCCGCCACCCCGATCGCCGGCGCGCCACGAATGATCATGGTCTTGATGGCGTTGGCCACCTCGCGGTAATCGGTGTAAGTGTGATACACCACTTCGCCAGGCAGTTTGAGCTGATCGAGCATGACCACGCCGCCGGTGGTCCAAGTGATGGGTTCAACGGTACGCAAAGCAGTTCGCTCCAATTCCGACATTTTTGGCACGCCAGTCCTACGCACGACAGGTTTTCGCGTTAGAGGCGAAGCCGTCGATCACTATTCTAACCGAAGTCCCGGCCGAGCCTGCTGCGCCCAGCGCCCAGCAGCCATCAGGCCGGCGGCATGTGGCGCAGCCCATGCGACGCAATCAAAAAGGCAATTGCGATGAACGAGTTATAGCTCACGTGCAAGAGATAACCGGGAAGAACATTGCCCGTCCTGGCGCGCGCGGCGGTGAACACGATTCCCACCACAATGATTAAAGCCACTTGCGGCAGATTACCGCCTAACTGCGAGGCGTGCATCAAGCCAAAAAGCAGGCCGGTAAAGATCACTCCCGGAACGATTCCGAACGTGCGCGCTACCACCGGATAAAGGTAGCCGCGGAAAATAGTTTCCTCGAACAGCGGAGCCAGCGTCACACTCACGATCAGCAGTAACAGCGCCGTCGGGCGGTCCTGAAAATATTGCTCGATGGGCATTTTATTTTTCGGCGTGAAGGCCGAAGAGGCCAGCGCCACAAAAATCGACAGCAGAAACCCACCGGAAATGAAGCCGAGATAGGCGAACAACGGCCGCACGCGGCCAGGGTCCAGCGGTTGCCAGCGCAGCGTGCGCAAAATTGGCGATCGAAATCGCAGGCGTATCTGCAACGCGAGATAGCTCAGCAGAAGAAAAGAAAGGAACACCATGGCCACGATCGCAAATCGGCCCTGGTAGACCATCGAGTGTTGTATCTGCGCTCGAGACACGCCCGCCGTCTGCAGCGCCGCGGCGAAGACGGTGCCGAACAACAGCAAACCCACCAAGCCGATCACCACCAGCAACGCCACGTCCCACCAGCCCCATGGGACGCGCAGATCTTGCGGAATGAAGCGGGTCGGAGGAGGGAAGCCTCCTGTGCCGCTGGAGAAATTCCAGGCACCAGGAGCGGGCGCCGGCGAAAGTTCGCCGGAGGCGAGGTTCGGGGAAACGTCCACAGCGCCATCGACTTCGAGGTGCGGCTCGAAACCGGTTTCACGCTGCGCAGGATTCGGATTTTCGTTAGTGGAATCCATCAGCTTGCCCGCTTGGCATCGGCCGCGTGTCCGTTTACGAGCGTACCATTCAGTGAACGCGCCAGGATTTGGCCGGTGTACGATTTTTTCACCCGCGCCACCTGCTCGGGCGTCCCTTGCGCGACGATGCGCCCGCCTTCTTCTCCGCCTTCGGGGCCCAGGTCGATGATCCAGTCGGCTTGTTTGATGACGTCGAGGTTGTGCTCGATGATCAGCACCGTATTGCCCAGGGACACCAGACGGTTCAAAACATCGAGAAGTTTCTTCACGTCGTCGAAGTGCAGCCCGGTGGTTGGTTCGTCGAGAATATACAGGGTGCGCCCGGTCTGGCGTTTGGAAAGCTCGCGCGCGAGTTTGGTGCGCTGCGCTTCGCCGCCGGAAATTGTAGTCGCCGACTGACCGAGCTGCACGTAGCCCAGGCCGACATCGACCAGCGTTTGCAATTTAATTTGAATGGCCGGAATATTTTCCAGCACTTTCAGCGCTTCTTCGATGGGCAGATCGAGCAGGTCCGAAATCGAGAGCCCCTTATAACGTACCGCCAGGGTCTCGGCATTGTAGCGTTTGCCGCGGCAGACCTCGCAAGTGACATAAACGTCCGGCAGGAAATTCATTTCAATCCGCCGCTGGCCGTCGCCCTGGCAAGCCTCGCATCGTCCACCCTTCACGTTGAAACTGAAGCGCCCGGGCTTGTAACCGCGTTCGCGGGATTCGGGCAGCATCGCATAGAGTTCTCGGATGGGAGCGAATACACCCGTATAAGTGGCGGGATTCGAGCGCGGCGTACGGCCGATGGGCGCCTGATCGATCTGCACCACCTTGTCGATGTGCTCGATCCCGGTAATCGCGCGATGCGCGCCCGGTTTTTCCATGGAGCGGTAGAGATTCTGCGCGAGGGAGCGATACAAAATGTCGTTGACCAGAGTGGATTTTCCCGAGCCGGAGACCCCGGTAACGACGGTCAGCAATCCCAGCGGTAGCGAAACGTCGACGTTCTTCAGGTTGTGCCCGTGCGCGCCGAGAATCGCGATCGCTTTGCCATTGGCTGAACGGCGTGTTTCGGGGATATCGATTTTCACCCTCCCGGAAAGATACTGGCCGGTTAGCGACGCTTGGTTCGCGGCGATATCCGCAGGGGAGCCGGCCGCAACCAGATGGCCGCCGGTCTTGCCCGCGCCGGGGCCCAGGTCGAGCACGTAGTCGGCGCGGCGAATGGTTTCTTCGTCGTGCTCGACAACCAGGACGGTATTGCCGAGGTCGCGCAAAGTTTCGAGAGTGGTGAGCAATTTGCCGTTGTCGCGCGCGTGCAGGCCGATCGAGGGCTCGTCCAGTACGTAAAGGACGCCGCGCAGGCGCGAGCCGATTTGGGTGGCCAGGCGAATGCGTTGGGCCTCACCGCCGGAAAGCGTGGCCGCCGAACGGTCGAGTGTCAGATACGAAAGGCCGACATCGAGCAGAAAATCGAGCCGCTCGGCGATTTCGGTCAACGCCCGGCCCGCGATTTTTTCCTGCCGCGCGGTTAATTTCGCGCGGATTTTATCCACCGCGGCGCGCGCGCCGCTCAGCGGCAGACCGGTGAAATCGGCGATGGAAAGGCCCGCGATCTTCACCGCCAGGCTTTCGGGACGGAGGCGGCGTTCGTTGCAGGCGGTGCACGGCGCGGGAGACATATACTGGGTGAGCCACTCGCGGTAGGTGTCCGACTTCGACTCTTCGAGATTCGATTCCAGATGCGCGAGCAGGCCCTGAAAATTGAGCTCTTTTTTATTTTTTCCCGTGGCTGGATTGCCGTTCAAAATCAAATTTTGGGTTTTGCGCGACATTTTTTCGAACGGCACGTCGAGATCGAATCCATATGCCTCGGCCGCCAAACGTAAAGTGCGCTGCAGAAAAGTTGAACCGGAACCGGGTCCGAGGCCGCCCTCAAAGAGAGGCTTGGTCCAATCGACGATCACCTTGGCCGGATCGAAATCATATTTGGAACCGAGGCCGTGACACTCCGGTGCATGCGCCGTACGGTGAATTGAAGCTGAACGAGCGCGGCTCAAGTTGTGGAACGGAAATACCGCAATCGGGGCAGGCCAGTTTTTCGGAATACACATGTTCATCGCCGCCCACCACGGCAATCGTGACCAAACCGCCAGTCAGTTTTAGGGCGGTCTCGACCGAATGTTCCAAGCGCTGCGCGACTCCATTTTTCAGCAGCAGGCGATCGACCACGATTTCGATGGTGTGATTTTTCCGGCGGTCCAAAGGAATCGGCTCGTCGAGGTTCATCAGGTCGCCGTCGACGCGCGCGCGCACGTAACCTTCCTTCGCGTATTTCTCCAATTCCTTCTTGTATTCGCCTTTTCGTCCGCGCACCACCGGCGCCAGGACCATAATGCGATCATCGGGCTTCAGCGCGAGCACCGACTGCACGATCTGTTCCGTAGATTGTCGCGTAATCGAATTACCGCAGTTCGGACAATGCGGCGTGCCGATCGCGCTATAAACCACGCGCAGATAGTCGTAAATCTCGGTGATGGTTCCTACCGTGGAGCGGGGCGAGCGGGTGGTGGTTTTCTGCTCGATGGCGATCGAAGGCGACAGCCCTTCCACCGAATCGACGTCGGGACGCTCCATCTGGTCGAGGAATTGCCGGGCATAAGCGGAAAGCGATTCGACATAGCGGCGCTGGCCTTCGGCATAAAGGGTGTCAAACGCGAGCGAAGACTTACCGGAACCCGACAATCCCGTGATTACCGTGAGCGTGTTACGCGGGATTTCCAGGTTGATATTTTTGAGGTTATGCTGCCGGGCGCCCCGGACGACGATTTTTTTCAGACCCATACTTCGGATGACTGGCTCCCACAGGACCGCCCGCCACCCAGCGCGGACAATGAGCCCAAGGTAATCTCTCAACATAGCAAGTCGGGGAGGAGTGGTCAAGATGGCGAAGGTAGGGTGAATTTTATCGCGCGCGCATACCGGTCCCGATTGCCGGTCCCTTGAAATCCGCTGCGGGTCGCAATGCGGTCGGGACCGAACTCAGCCTGTCAATTTTTACCAAGCCACAGGGAGTTTTTACCTTGGGACTCGTATTGAAGTGACCTGTTTTCAGCAGCTTTGCTTTGGCAAACGAGGTGCGATAGGAACTGCGTCAGAAGGAAGGAAGCCGAGGATCCCTTTAGGGGATTGAGGGCTGGGCCGGCTTCCTTCCTTCGGCCTATTTTCTCCCCACGTCATTTTGGCTTGCCTCGCTGCTCCCGTGGAAACTCTGATGCGCGTGATTCGTAATCCTTGGATGAAAAACCTGCGAACACCCTTTAGAATTGAATCACGGCTGGGGCGTGGTCCAATTGGTAGGGCACCTCACTGTTAATGAGGCCGGTGTTGGTTCGAGTCCAACCGCCCCAGCCAATACAGACGAAGTAACGGTGGATTTTGCAAGGCGCGAGCCACAAAGTCGCGGCCCATTGCACGGATCTTACAGCCCGATTTTTCCCAGCAGGGCGCTCAGGCGGGTCAGTTCCACTTCCGCATCGGCAATTTCCGGCGCGAACTTTTCTTCGAATTCTTTTCCCAGGCGCTGCGCTTCGTCCCGCAACTTTTCCAGTCGACTCTTGGCCGCCTCGTGTTCGCGGGCCAGACGGGCAGCGTCGTTTTCCGGTATTTCAGTCATTTCGATTCTCCTAGGGTTGCGAGGCCAGCAGCGGTCAGTCTTTGATAGTAGGGAAGCCGGCCTGGGTCCAGTCGCGCCAGCCGCCGTCCATCGAAATCACGTTGCTGTAGCCCATTTTTTGCAAATTGTCCGCGGCCAGAGCGGAGCGGAATCCGCCGCCGCAATACAACACCACGGTCGCGCCCTTTTCCGGAATGGCCTTCTCGATGTCGCGTTCGATGATGCCTTTGCCGAGGTGAATCGCATTCGGAATGTGGCCGCGGGCCCATTCGCTTTCTTCGCGCACGTCCACCAGAATTATTTTTTCTCCGGCGTCGAGTTTTTTCTTGGTGGTCTGTACGTCTTCTTCCTTGATGCGTTGCTTGGCGTCGCGCACCAGATTCAGAAAGCCTTCCGCGTGGTCCATGCCTGCTCCTCATTCGAAATATGCCGCAAATAAAATGAAAGACTACCACACGGCACAGCCGGAACTCGCCGCTGCGCGTCGCGCTGGGGCCGCTACTTCATGTCGCGCCAATTGTGCCCCACTTTGGTATCGGCGACGATGGGCACCCGGAACTGGTGAACGCCTTCCATGACTTCCTTGGCGAGTTTGGTGAGTTTCGGAATTTCCGCTTCGGGGCCTTCGAAAAGCAGTTCATCATGGACCTGCAAGATCATTCTGGATTTAAATTTCTCTTTTGGCAGTCGGCGATCCAGTTCGATCATCGCCAATTTAATCAGGTCGGCCGCCGCGCCCTGCATCGGGGTATTCATGGCGGTGCGTTCGGCGAAATTACGCAGGTTCGGCTGCGGCGAATTGATTTCGGGTATGGGCCGGATGCGTCCAAACAAAGTCTTGGTAATGCCGGATTTACGCGTTTCCGCAATCTGACCATCCAAGAACTCTTTCACGCCGCGATAGCGTTCGAAATATTTCGCGATGAATCGCGCGGCCTCTTTTTGGTCGATATCCAGTTGCTGGGCCAATCCGAACGGCGACAGGCCATAAATTACGCCGAAATTGATGACTTTCGCCACGCGCCGGTGTTCGCGGGTCTGCGCGAACGGGGCGATGTCGAAAACTTCTTGCGCGGTGCGCGAGTGAATATCTTCGCCGCGGCGAAAGGCCTCAACCAATACGGGATCTTCGGAGAGATGCGCCAGGATGCGCAGTTCGATTTGCGAGTAATCCGCGGAGAGCAGCAGGGAACCGGGCGCAGCGATGAAAGCCGCGCGAATTTCGCGTCCGAGTTCCGTGCGAATCGGAATGTTTTGCAGATTCGGATTCGACGAGCTAAGCCGCCCGGTGACCGCGCCGGTCTGAGAAAAACGCGTGTGCAAACGGCCCGACCCGGGATGAATCAGCCGCGGAAGAACGTCGGCATAGTTCGACTTCAGCTTGGTCAACTCGCGAAATTCAATTACCTTCCTGGGCAGCTCGTGCTCGGTGGCCAGTTCTTCGAGCACATCCGCGGCGGTTGAGCGTGATTTGGCGCGGCTGCGGCGGGGCGGCTGCAGATTCAGCTTGTCGAAAAGAACTTCGGCCAGCTGCTGTGGCGAGCCGACGTTGAATTCGAATCCCACCAGTTCGAAAATACTTTTTTCGATCCGGACGATCTCGTCGGTAGTCTTCGTCGAGATTCGATCCAGTTCGACAGGGTCGACGCGAACTCCAGCCGATTCCATGCGAGCCAGAACCGGCGCGAGCGGCAGATCGATTTTTTCGTAGACCTCGAGTAGCCCAAGCTTTTCGACTTCTTCGCGCAGCACGGGAGCCACCCGAAGCAGAAAATCGGCGCGCTCGCCGGGTGCGCCGGAGAGCGTGCGGTTCAAATGGCGCAGAACGACTTCCGCGAATTCGTGTTTGGCGGTGGTCGGCCGCAGCAAATACGAATAGAGCATGGTCGCGTGCCGGATTCCGGCGACGCCCGCGCCATGGCCGGCGAGGTCTTTTGCGGCCAACAAATTAAAAAGCTTGGGATCGTGGACGACCTTGGGTTTCTTGGCGTCGGCGAGCCAATCTTCCATTACCGCCAGAGTCTTGTTTTGCACATCGTTCTCGGTAATCCGGGCGGAGGCGATCTTGGTGGAAAGCTCCACGCCCAGCACGCGCGTGCCGAATCCTTCTTCATCGGCTTCCTGCGCGTCGAGCGCCAGCCACGCCGCGGTTTCCTGCTCGCGTTTCACGGTGCCGAGGAATTTTTCCATGTCGCCCGGCTTTTCGAACCGCGCGTAATCGGTTTTGCGGTCATCGGTCAGCGGGGCTAGATCGCGCAGCAGAGAAGTAAATCCCAGCTCCGAATACAGTTCGCGAAGAGCCTCGGTATCGGGCGGCCCCATTTTCATGATGTCCAGATCGAGTGGAACCGGCGCATCGGTAGGAATGGTCGCAAGTTGTTTGCTGAGCAGCACGAATTCAGCGCAGTTCTGGAGCGCTTCACGATAGCCGGCGCGTTTCACTTCGCCGGCGCGTTTTAATGCTTCTTCGACGCTGCCAAATTGCTGGATCAATTGGCGCGCGCCAACGTCGCCGATGCCGGCCTTGCGGCGCTCGCCCGGCGCGGGCTTGTCGTTCGGATTGCGCGCGCCCGGAATGTTGTCGATGGAATCGCCCATCAGCGCCATGACGTCGGCAACTTTCGACGGCGGCACGCCCATAAGTTCTTCCACTTTTTTCTCGTCGATCAGCAGGTCATTCTTGGTCGGATCCAGAATCGTGACGTCTTTAGTAACCAGCTGACGAAGATCCTTGTCGCTGGTGACGATAAAAACCTCGAGATCTTTGCTGTTACCGTCGCTGGTGGCCAGCCGCGCGAGCGTGCCGATCACGTCGTCGGCCTCATAGCCGGGATATTCCAGGATCGGCAAATGCATTGCGGCGCAGTAGCGGCGGACAAAAGGAATCTGGATCGAAAGATCGTCGGGCATCGGAGGACGATGCGCTTTATATTGGGCAAAAAGTTTGTCGCGGAAAGTGGGTGCGGAGTGGTCGAAGACCACGGCGAGGTAATCGGGGCGCCGATCTTTATTCTCGAGCAGCCGGCGCATCATGGTGGCAAAGAGGTACGGAACTTTGGTCGGGACGCCGGCGGAGGTTTGCAGCCGGTCCATGGGCGCGAAGAACGCGCGAAAGATGTAGCCCATGGCATCGACCAGGAAGAGGCGTTTTTTGGGAGTCAAAGGCATTCGGTTTCGTTTTTAGCTCAGCGCGAATCAAAGATTATAACAGCCTGGGCGTCGCGAGACACCCGTAGCGGGGCGATCCACTGAGACAGGCATCTGTGGAGCGACACGCGACGGGACTTTCGACCGAGCGCGATGTTCATATCGACTCGAACAAGTGCCTTGACTCCAAGTCATCACGAGCTTATAGGTGTAGCAGTCGAAAATCAGCTTGCGTGGGTGGGGGAGCGGTTCCGCAAAACGATTGTTACGTATTTGTGTTTTTGATGGGACAAGCCTGCCCCACGGGCTGTATAACTTTTCGCACGGTTTCAGCAGTCTTTCACAGGAGAACAGAACCATGAGGATTCGCCGGCGCAGCGTTGGCCTGAGCAGCATTGCCCTGAGCATAGTGTGTGCGGCTTTGATTTTGTTGCTGAATGCTACCGGCGTAAAGGCGCAGACATTCCGCGGTTCCATCGCCGGCACAGTCACGGACACGACGGGCGCGGCGGTGAGCAATGCGACGGTGACGATCCACAATGTCGCCACGGGAATCGACCGCATCACGCAGACCAACGCCGATGGCAGTTACTTAGTGCCGGAACTGCAGGTTGGGACGTACAACGTCACGGTGGAATTGAACGGGTTTCAAAAAGCGGTCACCACCGGAGTGGTGGTGGATGTGGCAAGCGAGAAGCGCATTGACGCCGTGCTGAAGCCGGGATCGGTGAGCAACAGCGTGACCGTGGCCGGCGAGGATTTACCGCAAATCGATACCACGGGCGACACGTTGGGCGGGACGCTGACCCAGGACACGGTGAAGGATTTGCCGGTGAATGGCCGGGACTACACGAAATTGATTTACCTGACGCCGGGCATCGCGGGGTCGCCAGACCAGATTTCGGATTCGCCGGGATCGTACGGCGTTTTTTCGATGAACGGCGCGCGCGGACGAGCGAATAACTTCCTGCTGGATGGTACGGACATGAACGACGGTTACCGGAACGATCCGGCGATCAATGAGGCGGGCGTGTTCGGGACGCCGGCGACCATCTTGCCGATCGACTCGGTCACCGAATTGAAAGTGCTATCGAATTTCGAGGCGGAATATGGGCGAAGCGCGGGAGCGGTGATCAACATTGTCACCAAGAGCGGAGAGAACGCGCTGCACGGGAATTTTTTCGATTATTTCCGCAATGACGCGCTGGATGCACGGAATTATTTTGATCCGGCGGGAACGACGAAAGCGCCGTTTCATAATAACCAATACGGCGGATCGCTGGGCGGGCCGATCGTACGAGACAAGACATTTTTCTTCTTTGACTACGAAGGGCAAGAAGAGCGCGTCGGAACGGTGAGCTTGGCGTGCGTGCCCAACCCCTCGGTTTTGGTGGCAACGAATCCGGTGATTCAGGGTTTGCTGGCGAAGTATCCGAACGGCGACCCATGGCCGTTACCGAACTCGTCGTCGGACCCAACGTGCGGAGCGGCGCCGACGGTGCCAGCGAACCCGGACACCGGATTTTTGTCGTCGGTGATCGCGCCGTCGTACAACAAATTGAGCAGCCTGATCGGGAAGGTGGACCACAACTTTGATCCCAATAACATTTTGACCGGGCGGTATTTTTTCGGAGACAGCGTGCAGAGCTTCCCGCTGGCGTTGACCGGCGGCGGAATTTTACCGGGATTCAATACCTATACGCCGACCAGAGTTCAGCTGGTGGCGATTTCGTACGTGCGAGTGATTTCGCCAACCAAAGTGAATGAGGCGCGATTCGGCTGGAACCGCTTTGCTGAGGGGTTTTTCCCTCAGGATCAGGCTTTTGAGCCGAGCAGCGTGGGATTGTGCGCGGCGACGGCGACGGCGGATTGCACCGGGCCGTCGCTTTCGAACTCCGGCCTTCCGGTGATCAACGTGGGATCCTTTGCGCAGTTGGGCGCGAACCATTCGACGCCGAAGCACCGCGTGGACACCAACTGGCAGGCGCTGGATAACTTTTCATGGAAGGTGGGGAAGCATGACATCAAGTTCGGTTATGAATACCGCCGGACATCGATTCAGCAATTTTTCGGCGTGAACTATCGCGGGAAATTGGAGTTCAACGACCTGGAAGACTTTTTGACGGGCACGGTCGATGGAGGCAGTCAATCGCTGGGCCAGTCGGTGCGCCACACCTTCGAGAACAACCATGCGGCTTATTTGCAAGATACCTATCAGTTGAATCCGCGACTGACTTTAACGTAGGCTTGCGCTGGGATTACTTCGGTGTGGTGGGAGAGAAGGACAATCTGTTCACGAACGTAACGAATTTCGATCCGGTGGGACAAACGGTCACTTTGACGCAGCTGGGGCAGCCGGGACTGGGCTCGGTGTACCAACCCGATTACAAGAATTTCTCGCCGCGGGTAAGCGTCGCGTGGGATCCGCTGGGGAAAGGCCGAACCGTTATCCGGGCGGGATGGGGCATGTTCTTCGACGGCCCTTCGCAGGACATATTCCTGGGCGAATTGCCTTATAACTGCTCGTTTTGTCCCGGAGTGGGGTATAACCCGGCCGGGCCCGACCCGATTTCTTCAGTGAGCCCGGTGGGAACGATTCTGCCGAACGTGCCGGTATTCGAGGCTCCAACTGGAGCGCCCTCGGGGAGTATTTTTGCAATCTCGCGGCATTTGCCGACGCCGTACATGGAGAATTACAACCTGAATATTCAGCAGCAGATTTCGAGCAAGGTCGTGCTGCAGGTGGGATATGTGGGATCGCAGGGGCACCGGCTGCTGCATTATTTGGATGTGAACCAGCCGGATCAGGCGACGATTGATTCCTTCGACATTTCGTTCGCGCAGGCGAATGTTTCCTCGACTGGCGCGCCCTGCTTTCCCGACGGTGGTCCCGGATGTATTTCGAGCTTCGGGGTTCCCACTAAATTTGTGAACAATCCGTACGGTGCGGAATATATCAACCAGCTGCAAGCGAATGCGCGATCGAATTACAATTCGCTGCAGTCGAGCTTGCGGGTGAACAACTGGCGGGGGGTGACATCCATCATCAACTACGTTTGGTCGCATTCGCTGGATACAGCGAGCGACAGCTTCGATTTTGAGCCGAACGCAGCGCAGCCGAACGACAGCAACAATCCGAATAAAGAGTACGGGAATTCGAACTTCGACATCCGCAACCGGTTTACCTGGATTTTCGCCTACGATTTGCCGCACATGGGCGGCGACTGGCAGAAGCTAAAGAACGGTTGGGGGATCAACAGCACGGTGACGCTGCAGGACGGTCAGCCATTTCAGCTGAATTACAACTTCGAAGGAGATTTCAGCGGAAGCGGCGAAGGGTTTGACCGTCCGGATGTGGTCGGCCCGATTCAATACCATTCGCATGATCCGTCGAACTTCTTGAACCTGGCGTCGTTTCAGGTGCCGTGCACGCCATTGAGCGGAACCGCGCTGACGGATTTCATCGCATCAAACGACGGACCGGACCAGAACTGCGTGCCCGGGACACGCCACTTCGGCAACGAGGGGCGCAACTCGCTGCGCGGGCCGAGCTTTAAGCAGTGGGATTTCGCGGTCTACAAGAAGACCCAGATCACGGAGCGGTTGGGGATGGAGTTGCGGGCCGAATTTTTCAATTTGCTGAACCATCCGAACTTCTCAAATCCGTTTTTGCCGGCGTTCATTGCGGACGCAGCCCAGCAGGGCATTGGCACAAACGGGGTCAGCCAAGGGGCCTACCAATTGAGCGCGACGGGGGACGTGGGCATTGGGAACCCGTTCCTGGGAGGCGGTGGGCCGCGCGGGATACAACTGGCGGCGAAGTTTACGTTCTAGGCGGCAAAGTGGCGACTGCTGGGAGGCGCTCCAGCGGTCGCCGGTAGCCGAAATAGGGAAAAATCACGGCTCGGCGGCCGTTACGCAGCGGCTGCCGGGCCGTTTTGTTTTCAGGGCCACGCAATAACGAATCCGGGGGATGGTGGGCCAGTTTCAGCACCCCGACAAGTAACCTCTTTGGCTGTAATATGTTTGAAATATTCTAGACGGACCCTGCGTATCTACCTATGGAGCGACGGAAGACCACCGGAGACATGAGCGCCGCCGAATTAGCGGATGTGCTTGCGCAGGTCCGGGCGGGTGACGCCGAGGCCTGGGGACAATTGTATGGCCAATATGCCCCGGCGATATTCCGGTTCTGCCGGCGAGCGCTACCTACGCGCGAGGACGCCGAAGACGCCACCACGGAAGTCTTTATGAAAGTACGCCAAAAACTCGGAACCTACGATTCTTCGCGGCCCTTCACGGCCTGGCTGTATAAAGTAGCCAGCAATCATTGCTGGGATATTCTGCGGCGCCGGCGGATTCGGCAGGATCTCGAAACCGGCGACCTGGAAACTCTGCCACTCGAGCATCCCGACCCCGACCAGTTGGAACAATTGCAAACCGAGCATGACAGTAAACACGTCCGCGCCGGCCTGGCCAAGATGCCGGATCGCGCGCGCATGGCTCTGGTGCTGCGCTACTACTCGGACATGAGCTATGACGAGATCGCCGACACACTCGGAGTGCGGCGCGCATTCGTGGGAGTGTTATTGTTGCGCGCGCGGCATCAACTGCGCGAGATTTTGGCGGAGGGCGGCGGAGGCCTGCGGACGGCGGCTGCTGGGGGCAAGCCATGAATCATTTCGATGAGATGACCGCGCTGCTGTATCTCGAGCAGCAACTCGACGCGGAGCACACGCAGGAAGTTCGCGGGCACGTCGCGACTTGTAAAGAATGTCGCAGCCTGCTGCGCGCGCTGGAACTGGAAGGGGTGTGGTTGCGGCAGTCGCTCGAAGCGGATGATGAGTCGGTGCCCGCGCATCTGGTGCAGGCTCCCGAGCGCGGCGGCACGCCCTGGGGTTGGCTGTCGGCGTTTGGGCTGAGCGCGGGCGGTGCGTACACCATGTGGAGCGGGTTCGTAGAACCGTGGCGCGCGCAAGCGGCGCAATCCGGTTTCACGCAGGGCAATCTTCTGACCATGTTGTTTTTCAGCGGTGCATTCTGGAAAGGATGGGACGCGATGCGAAGCCTGACCGAATTTCTGGCGGTGGCCACACTCGGAGTTTTGGTGATCTGGCTGTTGCGGCGCCACCTGCGGCGTAGCACCGCGTTCGCCGTGGTGATGGGCGCAATGATGCTGGCGCTGGCAGTCGCTCCGGCGGGGCAGGCGGCGGAGGTCAAGCACGGCGATCCGAGCTACACGCTTGCGGCCGGCCAAGTAATACATACGGATTTGATCGTCTCGGGCGACACCACCCGAATCGATGGCGACGTGGAGGGCGATCTCATCACGTTCTCTCGCAGTGTGACGGTCAACGGGCACATCAAAGGCGACGTGCTCTCATTCAGCGAAGAGCTGTTTGTGAACGGCGTGGTGGATGGAAATGTGCGCGCCTTCGTCAAGGAATTCCACCTGAGCGGCACCGTGGGTCGAAATGTCATGTCCTGGGTTGGTGACATGAATGCGGACGAAAAGTCGGTGGTCAACGGCACCATGACCTTGGGCGCCGGGGACTGCATGCTGAATGGCAAAATCGTGGGCGACTTACTGTCGTTCTCGGGCTCCCTGGACCTGGACGGCTCTTTGGGACGCAATGTGATGATTCGCGCCGGACACCTGCGGATTGGGCCTAAAGCGGTGGTAGCCGGCGAATTCAAGGCGCAGCTGCGCAAGCCAGCGGACATTTCGCCGGACGCAAAATTGGCCAGTCCGCCGACGATAACCATTGTCGAACACGATTCCGAAAGGAGTTATTCCTCGCCGCGGTATTACTGGCACCAGACCTTGCTCTGGGGCGCGAGTTTCATCTTCGGCTTGGTCATGTTGCTGCTGATGCCTGGATTTCTTTTTGATGCAGCGGGCGCCTGCAAGCGGACGATGCCGGCGATTGGATTTGGAGCGTTGTTCCTGATCGCAACGCCCGTCCTGGTAGTCATCGTTTGCATCACGATCGTGGGCATCGGAGTGGGGGTAGCGGCGTTCATGCTGTGGATTATTGCGATCTACGCGGCGCAGGTCGTGGTAGGCACTTGGTTGGGCGACAAAGTGTTGGGATCATCGGTGGGCGTGGGACCTGCGCTGGGCCGGATGGCGCTGGGGCTCTTGATATTGCGTGCGATCGGTCTGGTTCCTTACCTCGGCGTCTGGGTCAATTCGCTGGTGGTCTGTTTGGGTTTGGGCGCGATGGTCTTCGCGATTTACCGCTATATGCGGCCCAATTTGCAGGCCGCGGCAATCGTGTAGTGTGGCTGCGATGGAAAATCGGGGACGGCTAAGAGATCACGCCGAGTTTTTTGCCGACGCGCGCGATGGTATCCGCGGCCCGCTCCAGATCGGCTCGTTTGTGAGTGGCGGTAACGATGGTGCGCAGGCGCGCCTTGCCTTCGGCTACCGTGGGAAAGCCGATCGCCCCCGCGAAGACTCCTTCATCGAATAATTCCCGCGAAAATTGGAACGCTTTACCCGCATCGCCCACCATGATCGGGGTGATCGGCGTCTCGCTGTGTCCGGTGTTGAATCCCAATTTTTTCAGCTTGCGTTTGAAGAATTTCGTGTTGGCCCAGAGTTTCTTGATCAGTTTTTCGCCGGCTTCGGAATCAAGCAGTTCGAAGGCCGCCTGGCAAGTTGCCGTGACCGATGGCGGATGCGACGTAGAGAAAAGAAACGGCCGCGCGCGCTGGTACAGAAAATGAATCAGGTCGCTCGAACCGCAAACGTAGCCGCCGATCGAGCCGACTGCCTTGCTCAGCGTACCCACCTGAATATCGACGCGGCCGTGGCAGTTGAGATGATCCACGGTGCCGCGGCCGTTTTTCCCCAGAACGCCGGAAGAATGGGCGTCGTCGACCATCATGATGCAATTGTATTTTTCAGCGAGATCGCAAAGGGCCGGGAGATTCGCGATATCGCCATCCATTGAAAAAACTCCGTCGGTAATCAAAAGTTTTTTGCCTGGCCAGTCTTTGGTTTCCTGCAGCACGCGCTCGCAGTCGGCGGTGTCTTTGTGTTTGAAGACCTTGATGGTGGCGCGCGAAAGCCGGCAGCCGTCGATGATCGAGGCGTGATTCAGTTCGTCGGAAATGACCAGGTCTTCCTTGCCCAGAATAGCCGACACCGTTCCCGCATTCGCCGCGAACCCGGACTGAAAAACCACGCAGGCTTCCACATTCTTGAATTGGGCGATCTGCTTTTCCAGGTCCAGGTGCATCTGCATGGTTCCGGCAATGGTGCGAACTGCGCCGGAGCCGACGCCGAATTTTCGGGTGGCATCGATTGCGGCACGGCGCAGCTTGGGATGCGTGGTGAGGCCCAGATAATTGTTCGAGCTGAGGTTGATGACTTCCTGGCCATTGAAATTCGCGACCGGTTTCTGCTCGCCTTCCAGGATTCTGAGATTGAAGTAGAGCTGCTTGGCTTTCAGGTCCTCGATTGCTACATGGAGGTATTGCAGCTGAGGGCGAGTTCCGGTGGGGCTCATAATTTCTCCTGAATGAATGGTGGCACGTCAGTCTTGAGAACGATCCAGCACGAAGATCGCCCTAGGCGTTTACGCCGTTGGGGTACAGCAGGATTTTTCCGGCCTGCCCGGACTGAAGGAGCGAGAAGGCCTGTTCGAAGTCTTCGATTGGCAGATGTTCCTTGAACAGCGGATCCAGGTTCAAGCGTCCGTGCTTCAACAGCTCGGTCATTTGCACCCAAGTCTCGAACATCTTGCGGCCGTAGATGCCCTGAACCGTGGCGCCTTTGAAAATCACGTCGTTCACCAGGTCAAATGTAACCGGATCCGAAGGGATTCCGAGCAACGAGGCGCGGCCGCCCTGGCGCAGCATCTGAAAACCCTGATGAATCGCCGCGGGATTGCCGCTCATTTCCAGCAAAACGTCGGCGCCAGCGCCGTCGGTGGCTTCGCGCAGCTGCTCCACCACGTTGCTCTGCGTTGGATCCAGGGCCACATCTGCGCCCATTTGTTTGGCGAGTTCGCGGCGATGCGGATTGATTTCAGTAGCAAATACCATGGCCGCGCCACAAGCCCGCGCGATCGTAATGGCCATCAGTCCAATCGGACCAGCCCCGGTGACCAGAACATTCTGTGCCGCGATTTCTCCGGCCAGTACGGTGTGCACCGCGTTGCCGAGGGGATCCAGAATCGCGGCGTAGCGTTCGGGAATCGCCGGATCAATTTTCCAGATATTGCGGATGGGAATGATTACGTACTCGGCGAAGCAGCCATCGGCGTCGATGCCGATAATTTTTACGTTTTGACAAACATGCGGCTGGCCCATGCGACAAGGGCGGCAATGGCCGCAGTTCACGTGCATTTCGGCGCTGACGAAATCGCCGGGCTTTACCGAAGTAACTTCCGAGCCAACTTTTTCGATGTAGCCGCAGAATTCGTGGCCAAACGTCATCGGCGTCTTGATGCGCGAGGCCGACCAGCGATCCCAGCCGTAGATATGCAAGTCCGTGCCGCAAATCGAAGCAGCGCGCACGCGGACCAGAACTTCGATGGGTCCGGGAGTGGGCACTGGAACGGATTCGAGATTTGCGCCACGAGCGGGGCGCATCTTGCGCAAGGCTTTCATGGTTGAGGTCGGCATCCGGTACGGAAGGGCGAGTGGCAGCCTTCCAAAACTGCAAGTTTAGCACACGCTCAAAGCAGGGAAAAATCGGCAAAAACCGGCGGCGCGGGGAGGCCGCTTCCGTTACAATCGCGGCGGCCACCATCTCGACCTTACGCCGGCGGAGGGCTTTTGAGTTTTTCACAGCGCATCGACGAAATTCGCTCCGGCTTCGAGCGCCCCTTCTGGGTCGCGAACATCAGCGAACTCTTCGAGCGGCTCTCCTATTACGCGGCCTTCGCTTCGCTGGCGCGGTATCTGAACGAAACGCTGAATTTTCCGGTGGAACAGGCGAGCAGCTTGACCGGCCTGTTCGGCGGGCTGGTGTGGTTTCTCGCTGCATTTGGCGGCACGCTGGCCGACCGCCTGGGATTTCGGCGTTCGCTCTCCCTCGCGTATTTCATCCTGACCTGCGCGTATTTTTTGCTGGGGTCGCTCGGCTCGACCTGGGTTGCGCCGTTGCGCGCGGCGGTGCCGCTGGTAGTTCTGGTCGCATTCGTGTTGATGCTTCCGGCGGCAGGGATCGCACTGGTCAAGCCCTGCGTGGTGGGGACCATTGCACGATCGTCGAAAGAAAATGTTCGCTCCATCGGCTATTCGATCTACTACACGCTGGTGAATATCGGCGGCGCGGCCGGGCCGTTCGTCGCCTCCTACGTTCATACCCACATGCGGGTTGAAAACGTGTTTCGCGTCGCGGCCTTCAGCGTGTTCCTGATGTTCATCGGCGTGATTTTGTTTTTCAAGGAACCGCGGCGCTCGAACGAAGTGCAGGCCGCAAGTTTGGGAGAAGCGGCGCGAAATTTCGGCACGGTCTTGCGCAATCCGAAATTCATGCTGTTCCTGCTGATTTTTTCGGGCTACTGGGTGGTCTACTGGCAGGAATTCATCATTCTTCCGCTCTACGTCCACAATTACATCGATCCTAAAACCGACACCGAGCTGATGCTGATTACCGGACCGCTGACCGTGATTGGCCTGCAATTGATCATGAGCGCAGTGACCCGAAGAATTCCGGCGTTCCGCGCCGTCACCCTCGGGACATTAATTTCGGCGCTGGCCTGGATTATTTTGATCGTGCATCCCACGGTGCCGATGGTGATCGTCACGCTGTTCGCCGTTTCCATTGGCGAGATCATTCAGTCGCCGCGCTATTACGAATATATTTCGCGGCTGGCGCCACCGGGGCAGCAGGGAACCTACATGGGCTTTGCGTTCATGCCCATCGGGATCGGCTCGCTGATCGGCGGGTGGCTCGGCGGCCGGCTCTTTCACCATTTCGGGGAAGTAAAACATCAGCCCCAGCTCATCTGGTGGGCCGTGGTTAGCGTAGGAGTGATGACTGCGCTGTTACTGTGGATTTACGACCAGATTCTCAAACCGACCGAAGCCGCGGCGCCCGCTTCCTAATTCACCATGCGGCGCAGATTTTCCACGGCCTGCCGCGCCAGCGCGTAATTGGGCTCGATCCGCAGCGATTCGTTAAAACATTCCCTGGCGCGCGACAACATTCCTTTCGCGATGTAGGCTCGGCCGAGATTAAAGTGAGGGAAATGCCGCGGTTCGTAGCGCGGCGCGGTGATGGCCTGTTGGAGCCAGGGAATCGCTTCGTCGTAACGCCCCAGCTGGATCAGGTAAGAGCCAATGTCGTTGTAGGGATTCCCGAATTCCGGGTCGACCTCGATCGCTCTTTTACATTCTGCAATCGCTTCTTCGATCTTGCCTTGAAAGTGGTAGGTCCAGCCGAGAAAGGTGTGGGCCTCGGCGGTCGGAAAGAGTTCCAGCGAATGTTGGTACAAAGTGACAGCCTGATCGTAGTCGCCTTCCATCTGCGCGCGATACGCCTGCCTGAGCAGCGTCCACGCTTGCTCCTGCGGGTCAGTCGCCATGGGATTGCTTCGCCGCCGAGCCGCGCACTCTTTTTCGAACTTTTTCGAGCATGGACTCCAGATCCGTCGTGTAAATCACGGGATACTCAGCGGTGCGGTTAATCTGCCGGTATTTCCGGGGCAGCCGCGCGAGATTTGCGGCGCACCATGCGCGCGAATCGCTGACGGGAATCTGCGGCATGGTTCTCTTCCCACCGCGCATCACTTCGATCAGCAATGGTTCGCCGCCCGCCGCAGGTTCGTCATCCAGCGCGATCTTGTCGCGCAAGTATTCGCCTTTGGGTGTCGAATAGCGGAAGACCTGCTTGCGGCCGGGATAGGTCACTTTGGCTTCGGTAAGTTTGGCCGCGCCGCGCGCTTTTCCATCGCGTTCGATTTTTACGAGTTTGTACACCAGATTCAGATGCGGCGCGTCGCCCGGCGTGGCCAGCGCGGTACCCACGCCAAACGCGTCGATGGCCGCGCCCTTCTTCAGTAGGGCCGCGATGCGGGTTTCGTCCAGGTCGCCCGACGCAAAAATCTTCACGTCGTTCCACCCGGCGCGGTCGAGTTCGCGGCGCACCCAGCGGCTGTCTTTGGCCAAATCGCCGCTATCGAGCCGCACGCCGGCGGGTTTCCGTTTCATGGCGATAATCTTCTTGATCGCGCTGCGAACATCGTAGGTGTCGAGCAGCAGAACCGCAGCGTCGGGAAACGCGTCGAGAAATTTCGCGAACGCCACGGCTTCGTCTTCGTGGGCCATGACCCACGAATGTGCCTGCGTGCCATAGGTGGTCATGCCAAATTGCTGTCCGGCGAGAACATTGGAAGTTCCTTCGCATCCTCCGATGGAAGCCGCTCGCGCCGCGAGCAAGCTGGCCTGGCTGCCATGGGCGCGCCGCGCGCCGAAGTCCACAATTTGGCGGCCTTGCGCAGCGGTAACCACCCGAGCAGCTTTGCTGGCAATCATCGTTTGGTAGCTCAGCGTGGAGAGCAGATAGGTCTCCATGATCTGGCCTTCGATGATGGGCGCGACAATGCGCAGCATGGGCTCGCCCGGAAAAACCAGCGAACCTTCGGGCATGGCCCAGACATCGCCGGTAAAACGAAACGTCGACAAGTAATCGTAAAATTCGTCGCGGATGTGCCGGAAAACCGGATGGTTCCGCAGGTAATCGATTTCCTTGGCGCTGAAACGCACGTTCTCCAGAAATTCCAGGCCCTGTTCGAGTCCCGCGGCAACTAGATAATTTCGGTGAGGCGGAAGATGGCGAACGAAAAGTTCAAACGTGGCGCGAGCGTCGAAGCCGGTCTGCAGATAGCCCGCAGCCATGGTGAGTTCGTAGAGATCAGTTAAGAGTCCGGAATGCTCGGGCATCTAATCGTCCGCCTGATGGAATAGAAATTGTTCCAGTTGAGACTACCGACTACCCGCGGTCGCGCCGCAAAGTAAGCCCGCCGTCGACCGTGATCACTTGGCCGGTGATGTAATTATCGGGTTCCAGGAAAAACCGCACCGCCCGCGCGACATCTTCCGGACGGCCAAACCGTTCAATCGCATTCGTGGCGACGTATCGATCATATTTCCCAGCCTGAATGCTGGTAGCCGCCATGCCGGCCATGGTCGCGCCCGGCGCCACCACGTTGACTCGCACCCGATTCCATTGCTGAGCCAGGATTTTCGCCGCCTGAATCAAGGCCGCTTTCGGCGCGGCATAATTCAGACTGGAAGGAAACACGCCAATCGCCTGCATCGTGGAAAGCAAAACGATGCTTCCACCATTTTCGCCGCGCTCCAGCGCTGTGCCAAGGGCTTTCGCCAGCAGCAGTGGCCCAGTGTAGTTTGATTCCAGTGAAGCATTGACCGTTTCACGATTTAAGTCATCGAAGGTGACTCGCGCCGGATCACCCGGAAAAATCGCGACACCGGCAAAAGGCGATCCAGATTTTTGAACCGCAGCCAGGTAGGCCTCAGGCACTTTCGGATCCGCCAGGTCGCCTTCCACCAGCGAAATCTCGCAGCGAAATTGTTCCTGCATCGCACTCCGCAGATACTCCGCACGTGCGCGATTGGCACGGTAACCGACAATGAGGTGCGAGCCTTCCGCCGCCAACAGTGCCACGGCAGCCGCGCCCAACCCTCCAGAACCGCCGGCCACCACGACGGTCTTCTGCCGCAGCGAATCGACCGGGAACTCGTACCGGAACTGGCTATAGCGCTCGGCGCGTTTTTCGTCCCAGAATTGCGATGACATAAACCCTCAAGCGGACGGAACTGGTATTGGATTAAAGAAGATGCGCCACGATTCACACTGAAACAGGCAGTTTCATGCCAAAAAGACAAAACCCCCAAGCCTCCGGTCCATATTTAGACCGGGCATGCTTGAGGGTTTTTGTCGCAAATCTCTGCGCCGAATCGATCTACTTGAGGGCGGCGTCTTTAAAGGCTTTTGCTGCGCGCAGGCGCACAACGGTCTTGGCCTTGATCTTGATCGCTTCGCCCGTGGCCGGATTGCGGCCCATGCGTGCCTTGCGGTGCGCCTTTACTGCGCGGCCGATTCCCGGAATCACGAACTTGCCTGCGCCGCGGGTTTCCTTCACGGCCAGCTTGAAGAGTTCGTCGAAGAACGAAACGACCTGCTTCTTGGAGACCGGTTTTTCGTCGGTGCTAACCTTCTCGGTCATGTACGCAATAATCTTGGACTTGCTCATCGGATTTGCCATCGAATTACGTTTTCCTCCTAAAGTGTAAATGCTTGGTGGTACCCGTGGACCGGGATGCCTTGCGGACTATAGCCGCACCAGTTAACGAACGCAAGCGGAAGGTTGAAAAAAGCCCTGTAAAACGGGCCTTTCCTGAACTCCCCAATTTTGGCCGAAATTTTATTTCGCTCCGAGTTGCTCGTAAAACAATCCTACCGCCTTGATTCCGCCGAAATAATTCTCCAATTCGATGTGCTCGTCGGGTGCGTGCGCGTTTTCATCCGGCAAGCCGAAGCCGAGCAGCACGCAGGGAACTTTAAAAGTGTCGTGCATTTGGGTCACAAAAGGAATCGAACCGCCTTCGCGAATAAAAACCGCCTTCTTGCCGAAACCGGATTGCAGCGCGTGGATCGCTTTCTGAAAAATAGGATGGCTGTAGGGCGCCACCCACGGTTTCCCCATGCTCAACACTTCGAACTTGCAGGAAACGCTTTTCGGCAGCAGCTGGCGAATGTGGCGTTCGACCAGCTTGGCGATTTTCGCCGGATTCTGATTGGGCACCAGGCGCGTGGAAAGCTTGGCATACGCTTTCGAGGGAATCACGGTCTTCGCGCCTTCGCCCAGATAGCCGCCCCAGATGCCGTTGATATCCAGCGTGGGGCGAATCCACAGGCGCTCGACGATCGTGAACCCTTTTTCACCGCCCAGCGCCGGCGCGCCAACGGTCTTGCGAAATTCTTTTTCTCTCCACGGCAAAGCGTTCAGCGCTTTGCGTTCTTTGGCGGAAACCGTGGCGACATCATCATAGAATCCCGGAACCGTGACGCGAAAATTCTTATCGTGCAGCTTGGCGATCATCTCCGCCAGAATCGTAATCGGATTCGGCACCGCTCCGCCAAAAACTCCGGAATGTAAATCCTGGGCCGGGCCGGTCAATTCAAGCTGGTAGTAGTTCAATCCGCGCAATCCATAGGTGATGGAAGGCACGCCCTTGGCCAGCATCGACGTATCGGATACCACCAGCGCGTCGGCCTTCAGCCGTTCGTGATTCTGCTGCACAAAATCCCAGAGGCTCACGCTGCCCACTTCTTCTTCGCCTTCGATCATGACCTTTACGTTGAGAGGAAGTTTTCCATGCACATTTTTCAAGGCTTCGAGCGCCTTGATATGGATGTGCACCTGACCCTTGTCATCCGCCGTGCCGCGGCCAAAGAGTTTGCCGTCGCGCACGGTGGGTTCGAATGCCGGAGTGGTCCAAAGGTCCAGAGGCTCCGCCGGCTGCACATCGTAGTGCCCGTAAAATAAAATTGTAGGCTTACCGGGCGCGTGCAACGATTCGCCGTAGACCAGGGGATGCATTTTGGTCGGCGCGATTTCGACATTTTCCAAGCCGGCCGCGCGTAATTTTTCGGCCACCCAGTGCGCCGCGCGCTCGATATCCTGCTTATGCTCGCTTTTGGTGCTGACGCTAGGAATGCGCAGAAATTCCTTTAATTCGTTCAGATGCGCTTCACGCTTCGAATCCACATAGTCAAGTAGGGTCATCCCAGGGGTCTCCAGCCAACGATTTACCAACCGCCGAACAAATCCAGATTTTAATGAATTTGCTGTGCCATGTTTAACACAAATGCGAAACTTTACGGAACTTTACGTAAGGGTGCAAATTTTTTCCGGACTGTGTTTTTGGACACGCCCTTGACACATCGGGTTGACTGCCATTCGACAGAAAGGCACGATGGAATCATGACCACCACGGAAAATCAGGCGACGGAGCAGCAACGGCGTAGCTCCCGGGTATTCACCCGAATTCCCGTGCGGGCCTCCGGGAAGAATTCCGACGGCCGCAAGTTTCACGAGAACACCCAGACCATCGTCATTAACGCGCATGGTGGCCTGCTCTATTTGCAGGCGCCGATCGCGCTGGCCGCTCAGTTGGTGCTGATTAACCCGGTCACCGAAGAGGAACAAGAGTGCCGGGTGGTCTATTTAGGCGATTTATCCGACAAGGGAACCCGCATCGGAGTCGAATTTCTTTCGCCGAGCCCGCATTTTTGGGGCGTCGATTTCACCCCGCAGGATTGGCCCGCGCGGCCATCCGTTCATCCGGCGCATTAAACGCGATAACTCTCGCTATTGGGTCGGCGACAAACCGTCGTACGTCGAAAGATCCACGTCCTTCCATTTGCCGTCCATGATTTCTTTGCGGATCTGCGCCGCGGTTTTTCCGGCCTGGGTCTCGGTGTAGGCGAAGACCGCCTCTTTCTTGCACAGAATGCAATGCGCGGCGTGGGTATCCACGTAGCAATCCAGCAGGCTCTTGTGGCCGACTTCCTTGTCGCAGCGGCAATAGCAGGGCTGCTGGTACAGCACCGTCTTTTCTTTGGAGGCTAGCGCGTAAATGTTCTGGGTTTCGGCGTCGGGGAATTGCTTAGGGTCCAGAGTCTCGGGCAGCGGATCGTGGGGACGCGCGGCGTGGTAAGCCGGAATATCCGCCTGCGCTGGCTTGGATGGCGCGTTCGCCGGGGCAGCCGAAGGCTCGTTTTGGCTTGGAGCATTCTGCGCCCGCGCCGAATCCATGTTCAAACCTGCCAAAACCACGCCGAGAATTGCGCCGCTCATCACAAATTTGCGAACCGAGATCATGGAAACAAGCCCTCCATATGTTCTGCCGGTAGCAACTGACTCAACGATACGGCAGCGCGTCTCCAAAATCCTACCACGGTCGCAAGTTGCAGGTCTCTGATGCCGACGGATCACCCACGGGACGCAATCGATGGAATCACTTCGGCTGCGCTGATGTGGTGGCGGCCGGATAGTCCACGCGAACCGAGACGATTTCGTAGGGATGAACCGGAACGGTGACCTTACTGTCGCGCGTGACGGTCAGCGGTGAACCCTCCGGTTGCTCCATCAGATTTGTCATCGTCGCTGACGTCGCGCCGGCTGGAACCGTGAGCTGCACCTCGGAAGTTTTTCCCGCCCATTCGTAGAAACGGAAAAGCAGCGCGTTGCCGTCCTCCGTTTTTTTCATGGCGGTCAGCACCACGTTTTCGGCGCTCACTCCCACGAAAGACATTTCGGCGGGTGATGCGCCGACGTGCGGGCTGACCGGCACCGCCTTCAACTTCGTATTGAATTCATATCCGCGCCGGACCGTAAGCGCCTGTTTCCAGTCGCCGGCGTGAGGGTACAGCGAGTAAGCGAAGTGGTGACGCTCGCGGTCGGCGTCCGGATCGGGCCAAGTGGGCGATCGCAGCAGCGAAAGCCGCAACACATTGCCTTTGGCGTCGTAGCCATATTTCGAATCGTTGATCAGACTGAAACCATGCGATGCGTCGCCGAGGTCGGCCCAGCGTAGCGCGGGAACCTCGAATTTCGCGGCTTCCCACGAGTTATTGCGGGTGGTCGGCCGCTCGATGGAACCATAAGGAATTTCGTAGGTCGCCTGGCCGCTGGCTGAGGCGAGCGGAAAGGCAGCCTTGAGCAGCACATGGGTCTCGTGCCAGTCGATATCGTTGATCACGTCGACGCGGTCCAGACCGGCATACAGGGTGATGTCTTGCACGAATTTCGAGTGTTGCCAGCTGCGCGTGACACGGATCACCGCGCGCAGCGGCCCGTGTTCCACCAGCTCCACAGAATCGGCGGTGTCGAGGCGCGTAAAAGTTTTTTCGAAATCAGCGTCGATGTTCCAGGCGTCGTACTGTTTGGGATTGTCGGCAAACGCGATTAGTTCATTGCCGCATCCGCCCGCGGCGATCGATTCAAATTTGGTCCGCTTGTCGAAGAGACTGGCGATGCAGCCGGTTTTAGGATCCACCACCACCCGAAGCGCGGAATTCTCGAGCGTCAAATCGTGCGCCGACAAATCCGTTGCGACGCCGTGGCTGCCGGGTGTCACCCGCAAGAGGGCGTAGCCGAGCGAAGGCACCGCCTTCGGTTCGGCAAGCAGACGCACGGTGTTGGTGGCTAGGTCCGTAGCCAAAATCTGCGACGGGACCAGATGGCTCTGCGCATCGACGACCGCAACGCCTTCCTTCGCGCTACTCGGCAATTGCACCGAGAACTCGACCAGATCCGTTCGTGGCCACGCCAGCGGATTGAAAACCAGCACGGGGACGGCACCCACCGAGGAACGGGTGTCCACGCGCGATGCAATATCAGCCAGCGCCGCCGCCGAAGCCTCGTCGGCGGTGAGTCGCACAATATCGTAGTCCCGCTGCGCTTCCTTGTAGATGACGCCGATTCCCGAACCTGCAGCGAGATCGTGGAACTGATTGAACAGAACTTTTTTCCACGCTTCATTCAGACTTGCCGAAGGGTAGGGAAGCCCAGACAGCCAAGCGAGTGAGGAATATTTCTCAGCGTCGAGCATCCAGACTTCGCTCTCGCGCATATTGCGTTTGTGATCAGCCTGCGAAGTGAAAACGCCACGATGGTATTCGAAATACAGTTCATCGTTCCAGGTTGGCAGGCTGACCATACCGGCCGGCGGCGCTGGAAGCTGAGTCGAGCCGCCGGCAATTGTCTGGTAATTCCAAACCGGCGAATGCGCGGAATCCAGCTTGCCTTCCACGTCGGAAAAATATCCTTGGGCCACGCCGAAGAAAGCCTTGGGATAAACCATCTTCGGGTCAGTCCATCGGACTCCCGCATCGAGCATCGCGCGCGTAGGGCCGCCACCATGATCGCCAATCCCAAAAAGATGCATCATCTCAGGCAAGCCTGGGTTGCGTTCGCGCGCCTGCGCCAGATCCTTGGCCAACATCTCCGGCTCGATTCCCAGATCATAGTCGTGGGGAAAATAGGTGAGAACTTTGCTGCCGTCCGGCGATTCCCACCAGAAAAGCTTGAACGGCAGATGGTTGGTATCGTTCCAATCCATTTTCTGCGTGACGAAATAATCGATGCCGGATTTTTTGTAAATTTGCGGAAGCTGCCAGTTGTAGCCGAACGAATCGGGATTCCACCCGATGCGCACGTCCACTCCGAATTTGTCGCGGAAGTAGCGCTTGCCGATCAGTAGCTGACGGACCAGCGATTCGCCGTCCGGCATGTTCAGGTCCGGCTCGACCCACATCCCGCCGACCATTTCCCATCGTCCCTGCTTTACCCGATCCTGGATTTCACTGCAGATTGCCGGATATTTCTCGCACATCCATTCGCTGTAAGCCGCGGCCGATTGCGTATAGGTGTACGGCGGATACTCGTTCATCAATTGCAGCGCGGTGGAAAAAGTGTTGTGCACCACTTGCACCGTTTCGGTCCAGGGCCACAGCCACGCCGCGTCGATGTGCGAATTTCCGGTCAGCCGGATGGAAGTTGGCTGCAGGTCGCTCTTAATTTTTTCGAGTTCCGCTTGTGCGCGCACCAGCGACGCGTCGAACGCCTGCTGCTGAGCCTGCGCCAGCGCGCTTAAATCGACGGCAGCCGCGGACGCGTCGATGCCTTGACGAACAGCAGCCTGCGCGGCGCCGAGCGAAGGCGCGAGCGCGTTCGCCGAAAGAATTTCCTGCAGCAAATCATTGGGGTTCGGCCGCGCCGGATTGAATTCGATGTTCACATCGGCGCGCGAGAAGGTTTTCTGATCGACGGTGTGCAGCAGCTTGACCGCGACCAGCACGCGATCGCCGGGCTGGGCGCGATCGAAGAGCACGATCGGCTCCAGATCGTCGCCCAGCGCCACGCGCCGCCCGTTGAAATAAATAATTTCGGGCATCGGCCCGTTGGCATACGCCGCAAACTGAAACCAAATCCGCGACCCGGTCAGATCGTAGCCGTTGAGCGTGTTGGGAACTTCGATCCAGCGGCGATACCAGACCGCCTCCATCGGCGCGTGCGATTTTGCCGAGACAATTGGCCAGCTGGAATCGTCGAGGTCCGGCGCTTCGCCGTGGGCGACATCGCCGGCATGAAATTTCCAGTCAGCAGCGGGCAGCTGGTTCAGCGCAGTCAATTGCTCGACGGTGCGTCGAGTCAAGGGGGATAAACTCGCCAGCCCGTCCGCAGTTTGCGCGCTTGCGCGTCCTGCGCCCACCAGCAGTACACACACCACCATCACAAATAAAGAGGTTTCGGCACCAAATAATCGGCGAGGCCAACACAGCGCGGCGGCGAGCAGGCAAGGGGCATCTCCTTTACGTCATTGTGAAGAGACACCACGCGCTTCATGCCAGGGTAGAACTTTAGCGAAAGGTGTCGGCGGATTATAAATCAACCCTGAGCGGACGGAGAGATTGATCGAATATTTTATTTCGCCCGAACCTCAATCCTGGCGCAGTGCGAGCAAGGGATCCACGTTGGCGCCACGATTGCATTCGCGCAACAACTTCGCGGCTTAAGTTTTCAAGATTGGACGATTCAACCTATAATGAAACCCTGCTACTGAGGTTGCGTGCGGCGCCTTTGCCAAACCAATTTCGGCGTCGGAGGGGTGGCAGAGCGGTTGAATGCGACGGTCTTGAAAACCGTTAGGCCTGAAAGGGTCTCGTAGGTTCAAATCCTACCCCCTCCGCCAACCAGTCCAGTACTTTCTCTGTGTTCCCAATTTAGCTCGAGAAGTCGCGATATTCGGCCCGAATTGCTGAAAGCCCGCAGTGTTCACGTACTCTCTCCCACTAGCGAGCACTTCAAACATGGGGTTTAGCGCGAATTCTCTCTAGGCGTGTTAGCGAGGTGCACTTTTAGGGATCCTCAACGGCGATCTTGGTGCTGGCAAGATTGAGGATCTGCCGTCTGAAGTCGAGTGCAATTCCTGCCATTTTAGCGAGTCGAACAGTTTTCGCGCCACCACTCTGACATCCACTCAGACCCTTGACAGCATTCGAGAATCGCATCACACTTGTTTCCTCCACTGATTTGAATCTGTCTAAGTGGAGTCGTGTATCTTGACCAGACACACGGAAAGACGAAAGAAGTCGAAGTTTTCTCACCACATCGAAAAAACGTTCGATTACCTAGTAAAGATCCTGGTCGCAGTTCTACCGGCGTTGTTGGCGCACTATTGGAAGTGACTAAACTTCCACTATTTTTGAATCGCGCTCAAACACGGTCGCCCCTGACGGAGAATCGCGGGTTCCTGTTCCAGCCACCTCATAGGAATGTCCCGCAACGATTGTTTTCAATGTCAGGCTCCCTGAGTGTTTTCCGGCGAGTAAGCAAAGCCCCTAAAGTCTTGTAGTGTCCGGCTGATTCAGTGGTGCTCCCGTTTCGCAACCAATTCCGGCTGATAGAGAGTTTCCAGGAGCTTCTTGGCCTGCACAATGATGCCGACACCCCGCATCACTCTCGCCAGCAATATGGGAGGTTGAATCTATTGGTAAAGGTCCTCGTCTAGTCCTTCGGCCCATTTGTTGCGTTGGTCAGCGAGTGCGTCCCACTCGCTGTGCATGGTAGTGATTGCGTCGACCGGCGCGAATAGCTTATCTAGACCCTGAACCAATCCTAAAGGTGGGAATGGCACTACGTCGCGGGCAGTAGCGAGATAGAGTAAATGGTCTGTGATTGCCCGCTCCACCCTGATGATCGCTCGTTGAGTCTCCGCAACATCCGTCAACTGGATGCCCGAATACACGAGCGAATCGCGTGACATGCTATCTGCCGCGTGCGCGAAAAACTTGTGGCTTAGCGTTATCAATTTTGTTGCCGGGCTATCCTCGAGCCACTTCACTAAGTTCGCGAAAACGCCAGGCCGCACTAGGTCATCTCGCGTTCGTCCGTCTGGGGCGACCCGGCTAAACGATCAAATCTCTCATGTCTGTATTTCGATCCTAGATATTCGTGCAGGCCCGGTGCTTCAATTCCGAATATTCGCTCCTCTTGGGATTGTGCGGAATTTCGCCAGGAATCATGTTCATACGGCAGGCCATCGTAGCAGACATAAATCTCTCGCGTGATCAGAGATCGGCTGGCCGAGACGTCGTCCAGCAGCCGGCGGACGGAAATTACATCCTTCCGTCCGTCCATGAGCTTACGGATAGCTAGAATCTGATTAGCGACGTAACCTTGATCGAGCAGCCGAACTAAGAGGCCGCTCGCCACTGCATACTCCGAGGCCTTTTCGCGTTTCCGAAGATTGGCTACAATCCTGTAACCCAAATCGAGGAAAATCATCGAAAAGAGCTGGCCTTGAATGCTATTTGGCTCCGAAGGTCTAAATTCGTACCAGTCCAGCCATCGTTCTCGTTTGGTTCTATATTCTTCCAAGCCCGCGCGATTCCGAACATCACACTGATCAGCTGGAGTCTTATAACGCGTCATCTTAGAACACTTCTCGCTTCGGGCGCCCGCGCAGGCGGACAGCTCAATTGCCGGTGAAGATCGGCGGTCGACGTTCAGACCGTTCGCCCATCTTACCGGACAAG
>CAVTTY010000004.1:0-311976 GCA_963737765.1 uncultured Acidobacteriota bacterium | reverse complement strand
AAGAGAAGCTAGAAGAGCCGTAGAGAGATTTAAGATCGGGCTGAACAGCCTTTCGCTAGCCTCTAATACAAAATTCAAACGCGTGCGCGAAGCGCTGGTGTGTTCGCTTTAGGCGTGCGACTATCGGTATCGCCTAGACTTTCCTTGATTCTGAAAAAAAATCCGCTCATTTTAACGTTGCAGTCATTTGGTGTTTACTCCTCAGAGTTTTTCCCTCGCTAGCGTTAGAGGATTGGTAAATTCAGGAGGAACCCCGAAATGCGCATTATTCAAGCCGTGCTGTCGCCGGTCTTGGCCGCGTCACTGTTGCTTGCTCCGATGCAAGCCAGCGCTGGACAAGATCCGATCGGCGAAAGCAAAAACACCGTCAAGCATGTCCTGCTGATCAGCGTGGACGGTCTTCACGCGCTCGACCTTTCCAACTATGTGACTACTCATCACGACTCCACGCTCGGCGCTGCTCTCCATCAATGGAGTTACCTACACGAACGCTTCCACTTCGACGCCGTCGGATTCTTTTCCCGGCCTCGCTGCGCTTGTCACTGGCGGACGCCGCCACAACCGGCCTCTGGTACGACGTGACTTACAACCGCGCGCTTTCTCCGCCGGCGACCACCACCTCGCTGCCGATCACTGGCGGGACAGGCCTTTGCCCCGACGTCGTCGGCACTCCGGTCGCGTACGATGAATCCATCGATATCGATCTGACCAAGCTCGACGGCGGCGGCGGCATCAATCCGAATTTTCTGCCGCGCGACCCCAAGCAACAACTGCAAGCCCGTCTATCCGCACGAATGGATTCGCGTGAATACGATTTTCGAAGTTGTCAAGGCCAACGGCGGCAACACCGCCTGGACCGACAAACATCCTTCGTATTCGTGGACCAAGGGCCCATCGGGCACGGGCGTGGATGATTTCTACGGACCGGAAATCAACTCCATCCCGGTCGCGCTGCCGCAATTTCCCGGCTGCTGCCCGGTTCCGTTCCCCGATACCACTTTCGACGATGGCTGGACGACCGATTTCCGCAACATTCTGCTACGACTCGCTCCACGTGCAGGCCACGCTCAATCAGATCGACGGATACACGCATGACCGCTCGAAGCGAGCTCCGGTTCCGACGCTGTTCGGATTCAACTTTCAAGCGGTAAGCGTTGGCGAAAAATTGAAGAGCGGCCCGATCGCCGCAGGCGGCCCGGCGTGGATGGCGGCTATTCCGATGTTCTCGGCACGCCCGCGCAGGGCCTTGCGTTTGAACTCGACTTCGTCGATCAGTCGCTCGGGCGCATCGTCAACGAACTAAAGAAGGAAGGCCTCTACAATTCCACGCTGATCATCATCTGCGCCAAGCACGGCCAATCGCCGATCGATGTGACCAAGAAAGCCGCTATCGGCGGCGGGCAGCCGGCCACGCTGATTGGCTCAGCGGAAGCTTTCGATATTTCCGACGATGGCTCGCTGATCTGGCTTAACGACAGGAATTGACGCCGAGCGTTGTCGCGCTGTTGAGCACGCCCGCGAACCAGAAGACGCTGGGCATTCAGGAAATCTTCGCGGGTCAATCGCTGCGAACAAGTGGGACGATCCAGGCAGCGACCCGCGGACGCCGGACATTGTTTTGAAGGTCAACACCGGCGTGATTTTCACCGGCGGCTCAAAGATTGCCGAGCACGGCGGATTGAACGAAGACGACATTCACACTGCCCTGCTGGTTTCGATGCCGGGCATCGAGCAAAAGCCGTTAAGACCGCGGTCCTCAACCAGCAAGTCGCGCCGACTATCATCAAGGCTCTGGCTTTGATCCCAGCGAGCTACAGGCCGTTAAAAAAGATCAAATCAGTGTTCTGCCTTTCCTCTTCAACAACTAGGGCGACGAACCAATTCGGTTACGGTGTACCAGGCGGTGCTGGATTCCGGCACCGCCTGGAACGATCGCCGTTTATTTAAATTTGGTCGGAACTTGGCCGCAAGAACGCCACGATACTGCAGCCCGCCGAAGGAAGTAAGCCCTAGCAAGTGATTTTCGAAAAATAGCCTGCAATCCCGGAGCGAAAAGCAGGCGTGAAGGCCTAACATCCCCGGTATCGGCGAACGCGGATCAAAACTTCCGCCGAACCGCGTCTGCGCGTCATCCACGAAGCCTTTGGGCGACCAGATTATTTACTGCTCGTGACATTCTTTCAGCCTGAAGTAAATTCAGGCTCTTTTAGCTCCTTCGTTTGCATTGAGAGACAGCCAGAATTTTTCGTACGCTCGATGCAGTATGAATGTCCCGTGGCCTCCATTCCCACGCGGCCGCTGGTGAAAGAAGCGGCTATTTTTTCCTGCGTGCCGTGGATAATAAGGCCAGCAGCGCCGCACCAGACCATGCGCCAGGAATATTGGTGAGCATTTAACCCTTCAAAAATCTTATCCTGGCGCTGGCGAGGCTGGCGCGGGCGTGCGGCGACTGCATCTTCTGGGCTTTGGCGATCATCCAAGGCGCGAAGCATTCAATTGGCGGAGGAGGAGACAACATGAAGAATAGCTGGCGTGTTCCGGTGATCCAGCTGGTGGTGCTGGGGGTGTTGGTCCTGGGCGCAAATTCGTGGGCGCAGGAGCGGGCGCCGATCGGCGAGCAGATCGCCCAGGCTTACGGTCTGGACTCGTGGGGCCAAATCGACGGGCTGCGTTACACATTCAACGTGGATTTGGGCACGATCAAACTTTCGCGATCGTGGGAATGGGAGCCCAAGACCGGGCGCGTCACTTACAGCACCAAGGACAAGGACGGCAAGCCCGTGACCGCGACGTACCTGAAATCCGAACTAGCCAGCCAGCCGGCTAATGTGAAGGACGATATCGATCCGGCTTTCATGAACGATCAGTATTGGCTGACTTTCCCGCTGCACGTGGCTTGGGACACCAGCGCCACCATTGAAGACAAGGGCATGCACAAGTTGCCGATCGGAACGGGGTCGGGAGATTGGGTGGTGGTGAAATATCCGGACGGCGTGGGATACACGCCGGGCGACACCTGGGAACTTTTTGTGGGTCCGGACAAACGCGTGAAGGCCTTTATCTATCGGCGCGGTGGGCCGCAGAAACCGAGCGTGGTGATCGCGACGTGGAAGGACTATAAGAAGGCCGGCCCGCTGCTGGTTGCGACCGATCATCCTGGAACAGCGGACGGCAAGCCGTTTCGAATGTTTTTTACGGGTGTGGCCGTCAAGCTGGCGGGATCCGATACCTGGGTGCCCGCGCAGTAAACGACGCGCATAATGCATGGCATTGCGAATGGAGGCAATTGACGGGCTCCATTCGCAATGGAAATTTAACGCGTCTGGTCTACAGCAGGATCGTCAGGACTATCGTGGGCCAGCGACGCCGAATCGGGCGCGGGGTGCGCGAGGTTGATTTGCGCTGTTGGTCGAAGCACCACGATAACGGCGGCCACTGCAACGGATCCATATTCCAGCCACAACGCCCAGATGGGGACGTACCACTCATACCCTCGCGACCGCAAATACCAAACAATATATGTGGGCAAAATGCTGATCGACCAAACGATCAGCGGTACCGTCGACAGCGAACGCAGGAACGGCAAGAGCCAGAGCAGATACCACGGATATACGACGGGCGCGCACAGGAGCGACGCCGCCATCGGCCAGGCCCATTGTTGTGTTCCGTTTGCTTCCGGTTTTCTTCGAAACCACGCGGCCGTCGCCAGCCCCGCAGCCAGCGCCACAGCGGCGACGAGCTGCGGGCGCGCCAGATGCTGAAGCATTCCGAACACCGGGTCGTTAAATCGAAAACGCTGCAGGAAAGTTCCGATCGAGCCGATCGGAAGGTGCCCACCCGGAGCGCGCCAGCCCCGAAGAAACGGCAGGTACAAACCCACGAAGGCAAGCGCCGCGACGAACGCATCCCGGATGCGCACGCGGCGCCAGTAGAGCGGCGCGAGAACGATCGGAAGAAATTTCACAGCAACAGCCATGGCAAAGGCAATCGCTGCGAGCAGTCGCCAGCGGCGGGTTAGTGCGGCGGCGGAAACCAGCAGCAGTAACACGCCGAGAATATCCACGTGGCCGCTGCCGACAACATTGATGGCGACGAGCGGGTGCCAGGCATAGGCCAGCACCCAGTGTTCTGCTTCGCCGTTGCGACGCAAGACGCTGAGTAACAGAAGTACGAGGGCTACGTCGCAGAACACGAAGGCGATCTTGAACGCCAGGATCGATTCGTGAATGGCGGTGACGGCGCGGAAGAAAAGTTGCGCGCCGGCGGGATAGGGACTCGATACTTCGGGATTATTCAGGCCGCGGGTGTCCGGGGTGTGCAGGCCAGCCAGCGCAGGATCAGCAGGGATCACTTCGTAAGGGTTGTAGCCCAGCCGCTGGATTCGTCCGTCCCACAAATATCGGCGGATGTCGTCGTCCGCGCCGGGCGGCGTCATTAGAAATGAAATTTGCCAGAGGGCGGCCAAGGCGAGGCAGGTAAAAATCACTCGTCGCGAATATTGTGGGTTGTGAAAAAATTCGCGAATGGCGAGAAGGTACGCGCCGCCTGCGACGAGCAGTGGAGCGAGGTACGAAGGGCTGCCGGTACCGCCGGAGCTGCGGGAGCAAACCACCAGCGCTACCAGAATGACGGCCCCGAGCCCGTAGAGCCTACGCGCCGGCGTGAGCGTCATTTTTCTCCGCCGCCTTCGAGCGCGCGCGGCATCGCGCTTTTAAATGTGCGCAGCCAGTTCGCTGTTTTCGGCGCCTTCTCCGGCATGAGCCCCAGTTCGGCGGCCAGCCTTTGGAGATCGGCCGCTTCATCGATGTCATAAAAGGGTTCGGTGAGTTGCACGGAAAGGTTCATGGCCCGCGCGCGAGCCACCAGCGAATCCAGAGCGCTCGCGGTTCCCATCACGTCTTCGTGAAAAAGTCCCGGATGAGAGGTCGTGGCACCGACGAGATAGTATCCGCCGTCGTGCGTCGGTCCGACTACAACGTCGGAGGCAGAGAGCGCGTGAAAGGCGCTCTGCAGCACAGCTGCGGGCAAGTGCGGGGTGTCGCTGTTGAACGCCACGATCGGGCGGCGGGCGCTACCCGCGAAGTGCGCGAACACGGAGTTGAGGCCCGCCTCCAGACCGTTTCCGGTTTGCGGAACGACCGGAACAGCGTTATTCGTCGCACGAATGAGTTCTTCGACGTCGGCTTCCGGGCACATCAGGGCGACTTCAATTCCGTCGAGCGTTCGCGCGAGACGAATCGTGTCGTCAAGAAGGCAGCGGTACAGTTCGGTGACAGCAGTCACTGGAAAACTGCGGGTCAGCCGGGTTTTCACTGCGCCCGGACGCGGTGCTTTGGCCATGATCACCAGCGTGCCGTCACCTTGGGGTGAACCGTTGTTTGTCGGGCGAGAGGATGGCATTTAGATGGTGGCGTGGACCGTCACGCCGATTGCGCTGCGACGGCTTGCCGACGACGGAATGAATATCGCACGATCAGACTAAGAATGAACCAGGTGGCGCCGACTGTTCCGCGGAACGTCCCGCTGATTTTCGATTTTCCGATGCGCGGAAAATAACTGACCGGGACTTCAACGATGCGAAAGCCCTGAATCGCGCCTTTCAGGATCATTTCCACGGCCCAGCCGTAAGTGGTTTGCTCCAGACCAAGGGCTTGCAGCACTTCGAAGCGCGCGGCGCGGAACGGGCCGAGATCGGTGATAGTGACGCCGTAAAGAATTCCAATCATTTTCGCCGCGAGCCAATTTCCGAACGCCTGGTGCCACGGTAAAGCGCCCGGCGTGCGGGGGCCGATGAGTCGAGAGCCTAAGGTGATATCGGCGCGGCCTTCGAGAATCGGAGCGAGCAAGGTTCCGAGTTCGCCGGGGCGGTCACTGTAGTCGCCATCGAGAAAAACGACTATGTCGGGATTTCTAGCGTTAGCGAGTCCGGTGAGGCAAGCTCGGCCGTAACCGCGGCGCGATTCGGAGATGACGCGCGCGCCGGCGGCGGCTGCGATCCGGGGTGTGCCGTCGGATGAATCGGCATCGACGACGATCACTTCGGTGACGAGATCGCCAGGCAAATCGGCGAGCACCAGACCGATCGAGGCGGACTCATTGCGAGTCGGGATGACGACGGAGACGCGGGCGTTTCGGTTTAGTTCTGGCGACATCTACCACCAAAGGGAAGCGGGGTTGCGTCGCGCGAGAAACGCATCGAGGCCCCAGGTGCGGCCGGCGCGTCCGACGAGAAGCGCGAGAGCCGCCAGAGTGGGGACCAATAGCTCCCAGATCCACGAGGTGCCCCATTCTGAAATCCAAAGACTGGCGAGCAGGCAGAATGCGACAAAGGCTACGGGCCGGGTGCAGAGTCCCAGCAGGAGCAGAACGCCGAGCGAAATTTCGGTCAGCCCTTGCATCGGCGCGGCCATCGAGGCGTGACTAGCGGCCAGGCCCATCACGGATTTCCAGATTGCCGGGGCGTGATCATGCTGGATGTAATAGTTGATCAGTCCCGCGTAGCCGGACGCGGTATACAAACCCTTTCCCAAATTCTCAAAGAAGACCCCGACAAAAAGGGCGCCGATGGTCAGGCGTACGATCACCAATCCGTACCGTGCCGTCGGCTGCGGCGGAAGACCGGACGGATCGTTCAGTGAATCAATCGCATTGTTCATGATGCCTCTCGCAGTTTTCTAGAATTTGGACGACTTACAGTTCACTCGGTGACCTATTCATCGCGCGCAATCACGATGGTGGTACACGCGCTTTCTCGCTTCGGCATCTCGCGCTCGGGAGCCATGCGAATTTCCAGCTTTTCTAATCCTCCGCGCACGATCGGACAATAGAAATCGGGTTGATCCAGCGCGTTTTGAATCCGGCGGCGCCCGGCGCAACCACCGTAGCACGATTCGAGAAACGCGCAGCCGCGGCACTCTTTCGGAACGGTGCGGGCCGCGACGAAGGGGGCGCTCTCGACGATTTCCGAGCCGAGCGACACCAAAACCGACAGCGGCTCACCGGAGCCCGGCCAATATACGCACGGCTGAGTCGTGGCCCGCGGAGTGACGCGCACGGTGCCGACGCCGCAGCCGCCCGCGCGCGGCGGCAATCCGGCCATGGCGCGAACCAGCGGCTCGCCAATCGAAATCACGTCGGTTTCCGCGAATAACGCGCGGAATCCCCGCCAGTATTCCTCATAGCTTAATGCATAGATGTCAGAGCGCACGGATTGATACACATTAATTCGCAGTGGAGCGTCGTACGGTTTGGCCACGCGGGCGACGGCGGCCAGGCCAAGATAATTGGCTTTCATCATGACCGCAACGACGGTGACCGGTACGCCGAGTTTTCTGCAGCGCGCGGCTTGTTGGTGAATCAACGCCCAGTTTCCGGCGCCGCGCTGCGCGTCTTGTTTCTCTTCGGTGGCGTAATCGAGGGAAAATTCCACGTCGTGGAAGGCGCGGAGTTCGTCGTCAGTGAGAACCGCGGCGCTGTGGCCGTTGGAAGTGATGGTCAATTTGACCGGAAGAGTCCGGAGGAACGATAAAATCTCGCGGAATTCCGGATGCATGCCGTTTTCGCCGGTGCCCAGATTGACGGAGCGAATGGGAAGGCTGGCCATGGCGGCCCGGACCTGGGCGAGGTCCAGGCGATCGACGCGCGTGGGATCGCGATAGCAGAACGAACAGGACAGGTTACATTCGTTGGTGAGGCCCAGGCCGATTGAGAAACTGCCGGGTGACAGTGGGCGAGTGAAGGTTGCGTTAGCAGCCGAGGCGCCAGAGTGAGTGTTCATTTTTTAGGCCCTGGCCACGCGCCGGAACGTCCGACGATAAATTGCGAGTAGCGGGCGATGGCCGCAAATTCCGGCTGGGCACCCAGTGTAAACTCGAGGTTGAGGAGCCGCTCGTACTTTTCAGGCTGGAGATCTTCCAGGTTCAGGTAATCCGAGAGGACGCGGACTCCATATTCGGCCAGCACCCCGAGTTTGGCATCCTGAAACATTTTCCGAATTTCTGCGGGCGTAAATACGCGCATGGTTTGGCCAAACAACGAATCGACCGCGGTGGCGGCTTCGAGCGCTTCCCGGGCGCCGGCCAAATCGTTGGAGACGATCGCGGCCTTAAGAACTTCACCCGCGCGGTTGCGAACCAGGAAAGACGCGCGGCCGCCGGGATCCAGCGAAGCCGCGAGGCTGCGAATCACGGCGGCGGGATCATCGACAAATTCCAGAACGTTGTGGCAGACGATGGCGTCAAATGCCGAATCTTCGCAAGCTTCCGGCAGGCGATCCGCGGTGGCGTGAAGAAATGTAATCCGCGGCGTTACTTGCTCCGCTTCGGCGGTTTTTCTGGCGATGGCGAGCATCTCGGCTGAGCTATCGAGCAGCACAACCTGGAAACCAGCTTGCGCCAGACGCACACTGAGCAGTCCGGTGCCGCCGCCGACATCGAGCGCGCGACGGCCGGAAGCCGCGGCGGGAAAGTGCCGGCGCAGATTTCCCCAGGCTAAATCCGACCGCAACATTCCCGCGGTGGTGTGAAGGTACGCTTCGTATTTCTCCGCACCTTTGAAGCGGTCTGTATCGATCGTAACCATTTTGAAATTTGGCGCGAGATGCGCGAGCTACTTTAGCGCAGTTTCGGCGGAAGCCGGTCATGCATCGCGGATCCAGACTGATCACTACAATTATTCTTTTGACGCTGCGATTCAGACAACGCGAAAGGTGGCGGCTACGGCGGCGGGCGTTAGCGTAAAATGGAGACCTGGCCGGTGCCGCTGGGCCCGAGGAGAAGTGCCGCAGTGTTCAGCGCAACATACTCGCAAAGAAAGACGCATCTCGTTTGGCTTGCGGCGCTCTTAGTCATTCCCTCGCAATGGGCGTGCAGTTCGTCCAGGGCCAACCAGGCGCCGTCGCCAGCGGCTGCGGCGCAAGAGGCCGCGCCGCGCAAAACGAGCCGGCCGTACACCGGCGACCTTTCGATTTTCGAAGACGCCGACCGCGACGATAAACTGCAAGTGCAGCGAGTGCTGGATATTCTGGGCGTGGTTCCAGGCGCCCACGTGGCCGATATTGGCGCCGGGTCGGGATGGTTCACGGTGCGGGCGGCGAAACGAGTGGGAGACCGCGGCGTGGTCTACGCCGCGGACATCAACCCCGAAGCCATCGCGTACATCAACCGGCGGGTCGAACAGGAAAAAATCCACAACATTCACACCGTGCTGGCCAGCGCGGACGATCCCAAACTCCCGGCCGATACTGTGGATTGCGTGCTGCTGTTGAAGACCTATCACGAAGTAGCGCATCCGGTGCTACTGCTGGAAAATCTGCGCAAATCATTGCGGGCCAACGCGCGAGTGGGCGTGATCGATCGCAATGGTAACGGCGAAGATCACGGGGTGGCGCGCGAGGTGGTGATTGCGGAAGCCGCGAAGGCGGGATATCGAATGGTCGAGCAATACGACTTCGTCAAAGGCGACAAAGAAGATTACTTTCTCGTTTTTCGCATGACCCCGCCGAACCGATAGTAGCAGCCACGATGTAATCCTCCCGATCGCCGCCAGACATGCATGTACAATCGGATTCATGAACACCACGAAGAAAGTGCGGCTGACCGAAACGGTAAAAGCCGCTGGTTGAGCTTCGAAATTAAGTCCGGCGGCGCTGGACTCGGTGCTCGCGACGCTGTCGCGGCAACATGACCCGAAAGTGCTGGTCGGCTTCGATACCGCCGACGACGCCGGGGTGTATCAAATTTCGCCCGAGCTGGCGCTGGTGCAGACCGTGGATTTTTTTACGCCGATCGTGGACGACCCGTTCACCTTCGGGCAGATTGCGGCGGTGAATGCGCTGAGCGACGTATATGCGATGGGCGGGCGCCCGCTGACCTCGCTGGCGATTGTATGTTTCCCGGAAAAGGCGGACCTGGAGATTTTGGGGCAGATTCTGGCCGGCGGGCTTTCGAAGATGGTGGAGGCCGGTTGCACGGTGATCGGCGGCCACAGCATCCGCGACGATGAAACTAAATTCGGCTACGCAGTCACGGGGTCGGTGCATCCCGACCGCATTTGGCAGAACGGCGGAGCGCGGGTAGGCGATTTGCTGGTGCTGACCAAAGCGCTGGGAACCGGAGTGATCTCGACTGCGTTGAAAGCAGACCAGGCCAAGCCGGAGTGGATCGAAGCGGCGACAAAATCGATGACGACGCTGAACAAGCTTGCGGCGGAAGTTGCGGCGGAAGTCACGACGGAATTGGGCGCGGAAGTTCACGGCGCGACGGACGTGACCGGGTTTGGGCTGATGGGGCACGTTCGGGAAATGGCGCTGGCGGGTAAGGTCAGTGTGCGGATCGATGCGGCAAAAGTGCCGATGCTTTCTGGCGCGAGCGAGTGCGTCCGCGCGGGACATATACCGGGAGGGCTGAAGGCCAACCGCGATTTTGCGGAGTGCCTGGTCGAATACGGCGCTGGCGTGGACGAGGCGACCAGGACGCTGCTGTTCGATCCGCAAACGGCGGGCGGTTTGCTGCTTTCGATCGCTCCCGAATTCGCCGCACGATACATCGCCAGGGTCAAGAGTCTGGGCGGGGACGCGACCGTAATCGGAGAAATTCTCCCGACGGGCAAGCCGCTGATCCGGATCGCCTGAGCTGGATTCGATCGAGACTCGATCGACTTTCCTGAAGCGTCGCGGAATGTGCAGCGAACGCCGAAGACGCCACTCGTAGCCAACCAACGCCGAAAATACTTACCGAAACAATAGATTACCAAAAATTTACACAATTCCTTCGCCTGCTGCTCGTGAACCGGAGTAATATTCGCAAATCAAACGGAGAGTGCCCGAAGAAGCGCGAAGAAAGTTAGACTAAAATTACGGCCGAGCGGAACGCGCCGGATTCCACTCTCTCGCGAGCAACAAAGGAAAGTCCGATGATGACGACGATGACCAAGATTGTGACGAAAACTACGTGGGTGATTTTATTGATGGCCGTGGCGGGTTTGGCGCCGGCCGTGACTCATGCCCAGGCGGAGACTTCGCCCGACGAATACCGGGACGGCGGCATGGCGACGATCATTCCTGAAGCCGCGGTGAAACCGGACTTCGAAGGGAAATTCACCATGCCGTATGAGGTGTGGTGCCACGGAAACCGGCTGGTGCCGGGCGAGTACAAGGTGATGGTGAAGACCGTTGGAGCGGAGAAGATGGTGACGCTGCAGCGCGAGGGCAGCAACGTGGTGCTCCATTCCCATCCGGTCGCGCCCACTTCGGTTTCGGACGTGGGACATAGCGCGGTGATGCTGCGGCACGGGCCCGGGCCGTCGTCGCATACGCTCGAAGGCGTTTATGTGGAGAGCCTCAAACTGGTGCTGTACCTCGATGACAGCGGACATACCAAGCCCTTTGACAAAATGTTCGCCAGCGTGACCCGTCTGCCGATTTCCTGACCGGACTGATTCGTTTCGGCCGGCGAACTGCGATTCGCGGATTACTCCGATACATTGACTTGTGTTTAGGGCGCGGACTAAACTGTGCGCCGCATGGCCGATCCTCAGCCGCTTATTGGCCTCACGGTTTCCCATTACCGCATCGTCGAAAAACTCGGCGGCGGAGGCATGGGTGTAGTCTACAAGGCCGAGGACACCGAACTCGGCCGGTTTGTCGCCCTGAAATTTCTTCCCCTCGATGTAGCCCAGGATGCGCAAGCGCTGGAACGTTTTCGCCGCGAAGCGCGCGCCGCCTCCGCGCTGAACCATCCCAACATCTGCACGATTTATGAGATTGGCCAGCAGGATGGCCAGCCCTTCATCGTCATGGAATTCCTGGAAGGCGCGACGCTGAAGCACAAGATATCGGGGCGTCCGCTGGAAATGGAGTTGCTGCTCGAATTGGGAATTGAGATTGCCGACGCGCTGGATGCCGCGCACTCCAAGGGCATCGTCCATCGCGACATCAAGCCGGCGAATTTATTCGTCACCACCCGCGGGCACGCCAAGATTTTGGATTTTGGTCTGGCCAAGCAGATTCGCAAATCGTCGGATGAAACCCTCGGCGCGAACATTTCGGCGTCGACGCATGACTCGCCGATGATCAGCGAAGCGGACCTGACCAGTCCGGGAACGGCGGTAGGCACGGTGGCGTATATGTCGCCGGAACAGGCGCGCGGGGAAGAGCTGGATGTGCGCAGCGACCTTTTTAGTTTTGGCGCGGTGCTGTATGAGATGGCCACCGGCGCGGTGCCGTTTCGCGGCGCCACGACGGCCGTGATCTTCAACGCGATTCTGGAGAAGGCGCCGATTCCGGCGGTGCGTTTGAATCCGGAGATTCCGCCGCGGCTGGAAGAGGTAATTTCCAAAGCGATCGAGAAAGACCGCCGCATGCGTTACCAGCACGCCGCGGAATTGCGCACGGATCTGGCGCGCTTGAAGCGCGACACGGGATCGAGCCGCATTTCGGCTGCGGTGGTATCGGCGCAAAATTCGGGAATGGCGACGGACGCCGCGATGCAAGCCGCGCCTTCCAGCAGTCCGGCGGTGGCGACGGCGACGCCGATGAGTGGTACCAGCGCGGCGACGGCGGCGGCGAGCGCCGGGCTCGCGAGCAGTTCAGCGGGCGCGCCGGTCATGCCCGCGGCCGGCGCGCCGGGCACCCCCTCAGCAAAGAGCCGCGGTCCGATTTACGCGGTCGTAGCGCTGTTGGTGCTGGCCGCGATCGGTGGCGGTTATTTCTATTCGCACCGCGCGGCGAAGGTCGGCGCCCAAGGTTCGATCGTGCTCGCCGATTTCACGAACACGACCGGAGACGCGGTGTTTGACGGCGCGCTGCGGCAGGGGCTGGCCTCGCAGCTGGCGCAGTCACCCTTACTGCACATTTTATCTGAGCGCCAGGTGCAGCAAACGCTGCAGTACATGGGCCAACCCGCGAACACGCGCGTGACCAACGAACTGGCCCGGCAGATTTGCCAGCGCACGCAGAGCGCGGCGGTCCTGGAGGGTTCGATCGCGCAAATCGGCAGCACTTATAACCTCATTATTAATGCCGCGAACTGCGCGTCGGGCGAAACGCTGGCCACGGTTTCCACCGAGGCGCCCGACAAGGATCACGTGCTCGACGCGCTGGGCAAAGCGGCGGAAGACATCCGCGGAAAACTGGGCGAGTCGCTGGCGTCGATTCAGAAATACAACACGCCGATCACCGAGGCGAGCACCTCGTCGCTGGAGGCACTGAAGGACTACAGTTTGGGCCTGCAGGCGCGGGCGAATAAAGGCGAAGCGCAATCGGTTCCGTTTTTCAAACAGGCGATTGCGCTCGATCCGAATTTCGCGATGGCCTATGCCAATCTGGGGCAAGTCGAAGCGAATCTGGGCGAGCGGCAGGTGGGCGCCGACTACACCAAGAAAGCCTACGATTTGCGGGATCGCGCCAGCGAAGTGGAGCGCTTCTACATCGATTCGCATTTCTTCGAGAATGTGAACGGCGACCTGGATAAAACAATTCCGGTGTACCAACTCTGGATCGAGACTTATCCACGGGACACCATTCCGCGCAACAACCTGGGTGTCGCGTATCAGCAACTGGGCCTGTGGGACAAGGCCTTGAGCCAGGGACTTGAGGCCCTGCGCATGGGCCCGGACGAAAGCATTTACTCGATACAGGTGGGCGTCTCTTATTTGGCGCTGGGACGTTTAGATGAATGCAAAGCCACGCTGCAAGGGGCGATTTCGCGGAAGATTGACGTTCCGTGGTTTCACCGGGTTCTGTACTACGCGGCTTTCGTGCAGAATGATGCGGCCGAGATGGAGCGCCAGCTGGCGCTGATGGCGAGCAGTTCGCCGGACGCCGCCGCCTTCGCGATTTGGCTCCGCGGGGATTCGGAAGCTTACGTGGGGCACTTGAAGAAAGCGCAGGAACTGTTTCAACGAGCCAGTGCCGCGTTCGAAACCGCGGGCGGCAAAGAATCAGCGTCGGCAGTTCTGGCGGATCAGGCCTTTATCGAAGCGCAGATGGAAGACGCTGCGGCCGCCAAGAGAGATGCGGCGGCCGCGCTCGCCATGGAAGCGTCCTTCAGCACCAGAATGCAAGTCGCCTACGTGCTGGCTCGCGCGGGCGACATCGCTCGCGCGGAATCGATGGCCGCGGAATTGAGCAAAGCGCGGCCTTCGGCGACGCTGGCGAACAAGTACGATTTGCCGGTGATTGGCGCGACGATCGATCTGGATCGGGGCAATCCGGCCAAGGCGGTGGATACGCTGCGCGATGTGGTGCCTTACGATCTGGGGTTTAAGCAAAGGCTGTTGAGCACGTACACCCGCGGGCGCGCCTTGCTGGCGAATCATCAGGGCAACGACGCAGCGGCTGAATTTCAGAAGGTTTCCGACCACTCGGGAATCGTCCAGAACGGCTTCGTCGGCGCCCTGGCCCGTTTGGGCTTGGCGCGAGCCTATGCGCTGCAAGGCGATTCGGCAAAGGCTAAAGTGGCCTATCAGGATTTCTTCGCGTTGTGGAAAGATGCCGACCCGGACATTCCGATTCTGAAGCAAGCTAAAACCGAATACGCCCGCCTCAAATAGCCCTCCGGAATTGGATCAAATCCCTGGAAAGAGGGGATCGCAGCCGAGGATGAATATTCAGCGGCGAACCCCGAAACTCCCCGCGGTATTGTTGATTGGATGTATCCAGTATGTGAATTGTACTTCGCGACCCGCTTGGCATAGTTATCTATCATGCGGGTGTGTCGCCCTAAGCGGGAAAACGACGAACTGATCGACCATGATGCCTGCGGCGTGGGGTTCATCGCGCAAGTCGGAAGTGAAGGTACGCGCGATGTGGTGGAGCGCGCGTTGACGGCGCTGGCGAGGCTTTCTCATCGAGGCGGAGTGGACTCCGATGGCTCCAGCGGCGATGGGGCGGGGCTGCTGACGCCCATCCCGAAAGAATTCATTCGAAAGCGTTTGCAGGAATTGGGCGTTTCGTTGCCCGCAGCGTTTGGCCTGGGCATGACGTTCATGCCGCCGGGGCGGCTGACGGAATCGCGGGCGGCGGTGGAAGCGGCGGCGGAAGCGACGGAGTTGCGCTGCCTGGGCTGGCGGGTGGTGCCCACCAACGTGTCGTTGCTCGGGCCGGGTTCGCTGGGTTCGCTGCCGGCGATCGAGCAGTGTTTCTTCGCCGCGGATGACCCGTTGGCGGATCTGGAGCGGCTGCTGTTTTTGATGCGCAAGCGGCTGGAAGCCGAAGACGAAACGGGTATCTATTTTTGTTCGCTTTCCTCCGCGGTGGTGGTCTACAAAGGCCTGCTGACCCCCCTGCAGCTTCGAGCGTTTTACCCCGATCTGGCCGACCCCGAATTCGCCGCGCCGTTCGCGGTTTTTCACCAACGCTATTCGACGAATACCAGCCCGTCGTGGCAACTGGCGCAGCCTTTCCGGCTGGGCGCGCACAATGGAGAGATCAATACGATCAGCGCGAACCGGCGCTGGATGCACGCGCGCGAAGCGGAACTCTGGGAACAGTTTGGTGCGGACGATTGTTTTTATGCACTGGAAGAAAAGGTAAGCGACTCCGCCAGTCTGGATAACGCCGTCGAGTTGCTTTTGCGCCAGGGTTTCACGCTGGCCGAGGCGCTGCTGCGATTGGTGCCGCCGGCGTGGGAATCGGACCGGCAAATGCCGGAAAAACTCCGGGCGTTTCTGAGCCGGTCGGCGCGCGATCAGGAACCGTGGGACGGCCCGGCGGCGCTGGTCTTTAGCGACGGGCGGATGGTCAGCGCCAAGCTCGACCGGAATGGCCTGCGGCCGATGCGCTATATATTGACCAGCGATGGGCTGCTGGTTTGCGGTTCGGAAGTGGGGTTGACCGATCTTCGCGGCAAAAAAGTCATTGAACGGAACCGGCTGGGGCCTGGGGAAATTCTGGTCGTCGACTCGGTGACGAGCAGAATTTTTCGCGGGGCCGGTGAACTTGTCGACCACTTGAGTGGCGGCGACGATTTGGATGGGCGGGTGTACCGCGATGTGGCGCGAGTGCGAAGCGAGCTCACCACGGCGCCGACCTCGGCGATTCCGCCGGAAAAAATGGCGGCGGCGATGGGCTGGACCGACGATCAATTCCGTTTGTTGTTTCAGCCGCTGGCGCATGACGCGAAAGAAGCGATCTGGAGCATGGGCGACGACGCGCCGCCCGCGTACCTGTCCAGTTCGCGACGGGCGCTGTGGGATTACTGCAAGCAGCGGTTCGCGCAGGTCACCAATCCGCCGATCGATCCGCTGCGCGAAGCGCACGTCATGTCGCTGGATGTCTATCTGGGCCGGGATCTGGTGATCGATTCTCCGGTGCTGGATGCGGGGCAGACCGCCGTGTTGGAAAATTTGCTGCTGCGGCCGGTGCATATCGTTGACCTGACTTTCCACGCGGCCGATGGAGTGCAAGGCGCGCAAGCGGCCCTCGAGCGCATTCGCGACGACATTGCCGAGGCGATGATCACCGAGCCGGCGATGATTCTGCTGACGGATCGCGACGCGACCGAAAAACGCGCGGCGGTTCCGGTGTTGCTGGCGGTGGCGGCGGCCTGGAAGGAAATCGTGCGTGCGGGCGGGCACCGCATTCCGATTGTGGTGGAGACGGGGCAGGTGATTGAAACGCACCACGTTGCGCTGTTGATCGCCGTGGGCGCGAGCGCGGTGTATCCGTACCTGGCGATGGAACTGGCGGAAAATGTGGAGGCCGGCGGCGCGGCGAAATACCGGATCGCGGTCGAGGCCGGGTTTCGCAAAGTTTTGGCACGGATGGGGATTTCGACGGTGGCGAGTTACCGCAACAGCCATCTGTTCGAAACCATCGGGCTGGACCGGGAGATTGGCGAAGAATTTTTCGAGGACGCGTCGGCGAAGCTCGGCGGGAAGACTCTCGACCAGCTTTTGGAAGATAGCCTGGCGGCGCATACGCGGGCTTTTTCGGGCGCGGCGTCGTCGCTGCAGGATGCTGGTCTGTTCCGTTATCGACACGCCGGGGAACAACATTCGAATTCTCCGGAACTGGTTCGGCGCATGCACCGGTACATCAAATCCGCCACGCCGGAAAATTACGCCAGCTTTGCGGAATTGTCGCGGACGCGCGAAGCCGTTGCGGTGCGCGACCAACTGGAAATTGTGCCGGGTGCGGCGATTTCCCTGGGCAAGGTGGAATCCGAATCGGCGATTCTGAGCCGGTTCTGCGCGCAGGCGATGTCGCTGGGCGCGCTGGGTCCGGAAACGCATCGCGCGATCGCGATTGGCATGAACCGGCTGGGCGCGCGCAGCAACACCGGGGAAGGCGGGGAGGATCCGGACGTTTATAAGTTCGAACCGGAAGCGGCGAACAAAGTGAAGCAGATCGCTTCGGCTAGATTCGGCGTGACCGCCGAATATCTGGTGCGCGCCGAGGAAATCGAAATCAAGATGGCCCAGGGTTCGAAGCCCGGTGAGGGCGGCCAGCTGCCGGCCATGAAGGTGAATGGTTACATTGCACGGCTGCGCCACGCCGTTCCGGGCATGTCCTTGATTTCTCCGCCGCCGCATCACGACATTTACAGCATCGAGGATTTGGCGCAGCTGATTTACGATTTGCGGGCGGTGAATCCGCGGGCGCGAATTGGGGTGAAGCTGGTTTCGGGCGCGGGCGTGGGGATTATCGCGGCGGGCGTGGCCAAGGCGGGCGCGGACGTCATCACCATTGCGGGATTCGATGGCGGCACCGGGGCGTCGCCGCTGACTTCCATAAAAAATACCGGGCTGCCGTGGGAAATCGGGTTGCGCGATGCGGATACGGTTTTGCTGCGCGCCGGGTTCCGCGAGCGGGTGCGATTGCGGGTCGATGGTGGATTCAAGTTTGGACGCGACGTGGTTATTGCGGCGCTGCTGGGGGCGGACGAATTTGGATTCGGAACGTCGACGCTGCTGGCGGTCGGCTGCATCATGGCGCGGCAGTGCCATTTGAATACCTGCCCGGTGGGAATTGCGACGCAGGACGAAAAACTGCGCGCGCGATTCGCGGGCAAGCCGGAAATGATCATGAATTACATGCGCGGAGTGGCGGGAGAGGTGCGCGAAATTCTGGCCACCCTGGGCGCGCCGTCGTTGGGCGAAATCGTGGGAGCGGTGAATCGTCTGCGGCCGAAAAATGAAAGTGCCGCGCGGTCGTTGGGCGGCCTGATTCAGTGGTCCCAGAACCGATCAAGAAAACAGGTGGCGGCGACGGAGAAACCAGCGCGGCGCCCGGAAACTGGCGTCGACCTGCATTACAAGCTGGAGAAAGCCACGGATCGCCTGGCCAAGCCCAACGCGCTGAGCCAACATTCCTTCACCATTTGCAATTCGGACCGCAGCATCGGCGCGCATCTGAGCGGGCACATTTTACGCACCAGCGATTTTGCGGGGCTCGGCGCCAAAACGGCGCGATTCGATTTTCGGGGATCGGCGGGGCAGAGTTTCGGCGCATTTCTGGTGCAGGGCGTGCATTTCCGGCTGTCCGGCGAAGCGAATGATTACGTAGGCAAAGGACTCAGCGGCGGCACGATTGCCATCACCACGGGCGCGGCGGCGTCGCAACGGAATGATGTGTTGGCAGGCAACACGGTTTTGTACGGAGCGACCAGCGGAGAACTTTATATCGCTGGCCGGGCCGGCGAGCGCTTCGCGGTTCGCAACAGCGGGGCTTTCGCGGTAGTGGAAGGGCTGGGCCAACATGGATGTGAATACATGACCGCCGGCGTGGTGATGGTCCTGGGAAATGCGGGCCGTAATTTCGGATCCGGGATGACCGGGGGCCTGGCGTATATGCTGGAGGATTCGGCAGCGGAGTTCATGTGCAACGAGGAATTTGTGCGCCGCGCGGAAATCGGGGAGCAGGAAGACGAGTGGCTGCGCCTGCTGCTGGGCGAGCATTTGCGTTTGACTGGCAGTCCGCAGGCGAAACGATTGCTGCGCAGCGCGTCGTCGTTGCCGCTAGTGCGGCTGGAGCCGGTGAATCTGCCGTGCCCGCTGGAAGATACCTGGGCGCCGTTCCTTTCGCGTTTCGATGGTCTGCACCGCACGAATTCAAAGGTAGCGGCCTTGCCGGAAGCTGAAATGGCCAGGGCCGCGCAACAGTCGCTGGTGTAAGCGGGGTTGGCAGCGGATCGTCGATAAGAATAGCGGTTAGCAACCATAAGCAGTATTTATTGGCTGGAAGCAAGGCCGGGTGCTATTCCTATACTCGTGGAAAAGCTGATCCATCTCGAAAGTAGTTCTGGCGTGCCGGAATTTGCGGCGGGCAGCCAGCGTTCGGGTTTCCTCGTTCGTCCGGTCATCTCCCTGGTGCAGAGCTTAATTATTATTAGCATTATTATTCGAATTACTCTGCTTATGGGGAGCGGATAGCGGCCGGCGAAACAAAATCTCGACATGCCAGAGGCCGTTATCCCCGAAAGGATAACGGCCTCTTCGTTTTTAGCGACACCAATCTGCAGTGCGGAGGCCGAAATGAAGTTCTGGGACTGGAATCAGATCAAGGCGGAAGAAGTGACGTCGTCGCAGTGGAAGAAATCGCTCGACGCCGAGAACCTGGAGGTGTCGATGGTCGAATTGCTGGAGGGCGCGCGCACGACCGCGCAGACCCTGAGCACGGAGCAGGTGATTTTGGTGCTGCAGGGTGCGTTGCGCGTGCAGGTGCGGAATGAGGAGGTTACGGTGCGCGCCAGCCAGATGCTGGCGGTGCCGCCCTATGCCGAATACTCGGCGCTGGCGCTGAAGACGACGTCGTTTGTGTGCGTATGCACGCCGCCGGTGGCCGGCGAAATGGGCGAGAGCGGAAACCGCGTAACAGGCGGCTTTCATGACGACCCTAACGTGCATTACGACCCCGACCAGTATTTGTGGGCGGTGTAGAAAGTTTGGCACCGGGCGATGGCGAAACAAAAATCTTGGGAGCACGGCACAGGAGCTAGCGGGTCATGGAAACGACGACGGCAGATGGTTTATCCCTCGCGAGCGGCGTAGCGAGTAACGACGCGGGCGAAGTAACGCTGCGGGACATTCGACTGGCGCAGCAGCGCATCGCGCCGTTCGTCAAAAGGACTCCGCTGGTACACAGCCAGAGCCTGAGCGACCGATTCGAGTCGAATTTCTACTTGAAGCTGGAACTGTTTCAAAAGACCGGGGCGTTTAAAGTGCGCGGAGCTTTCAACAAAGTTCTAGAGATCAGGCGACAGCAAAAAGTCGGCTCGCGCGGCGTGCTAGCGGTCAGCGGCGGGAATCACGGCCAAGCCGTGGCGTACGCGGCTCGCGCGTTAGGACTGCAATCGATGCTGGTGATGCCGGAATACACGCCGAAGAATTATCTGGAAGCGGCGCGCCGGTATGGCGCTGAAATCGTCATGGCCCGGAATATGGTTGACGCGTTCCATCGCGCTCCGGCGTACGAAGCGGCGGGCTGGGAACTCGTCCATCCTTATGACGATCCGCTGGTGATCGCGGGGCAGGGAACGGTGGGGCTGGAAATTCTGGAGGATGTGCCGCAGTTGACCGATGTGATCGTCAGCATCGGCGGCGGGGGACTGGCCAGCGGGCTGGCCACGGCGGTAAAGACGCAAAATCCCGGGATTCGGGTTTGGGGCGTGGAGACCGAAGGCGCGGACGTGATGGCGCGCGCCTGGAAAGCGGGGCGCGTGGTCGAGGTGGAGAAAATGACTTCGCTGGCGAAAACGCTGGGCGCTCCGTCGGTTTGCGAGCGCACGCTGGCCGCCACGCAGCGGCTTTTGCAGTCCGTTACCGTGGTGTCCGACCGCGAGGCGTTCGCCGAACTGGAATATCTGCTGGACCGGGCCAAGATCGTCACCGAGTTGGCGGCATCGTGCACGCTCGCCGCGGCGGAAAGGCTGAAAGCGCAGTTCACCAAAAATCACCACGTGGTGCTGGTGATGTGCGGCGGAAATATGTCGCTGGACGAGCTGGCGAAGTGCCGGCAACTGGTCGGGAACTAAGCTTTCGAGCGACCGGCATCCCCTGCTGGCTGGCCCGGCGGACATGACGCCCGCTGTTTTTGTGTTGTCGTACTCGCCACTCCCCCCACGCGCCGTTGGATTATTAAGCACCACGACCCCTGAAAGCAATTGAGTCGCACCCCCCTGCCAACTAAGTTAACAGCAGGCAATCCAGCACTGGTCTAGGCAACCAGTCTGCGAACTTGGGGATGGTGTATGGCTTTCTTGGGGGAAATTGCGCCGGGGCGGGTGCGGCGCAGCGCGAATGTGGTCTCACGAGTGGTCGCCGACGAGGCGATCGTAGTGCCGATTCGCCGCGGCGCGGCGGATCTGGATTCCATCTATACCTTCAACGAAGCGGGGACCAAGCTCTGGTCGCTGATCGAGAAGGGTCTTGATCCCGCCGGTTTGATCGCTCATCTCCAAGACCTGTATGGATTGTCCGTGGAACAGGCGACGCTCGACGCGCACTCGTTCCTGAAGGAATTAGCTGAAGAAGGATTGGTCGAGCCTGCTTAGGCCAGCAGGGGTCTTACCAGCATAGGCGGCTGGTCACTTGGGATGAACGACTCAACATACTCCGCATTCAGTCTGGGCATACACCAGCGCACCGGGAACAAGCGCGTGCCGACGGAAGTTTCGATCGAGCTGACGCACCGTTGCCCGCTCGATTGCCAGCATTGCTACAACAACCTGCCGATGGCGGACAAGACCGCCCGCAACAGCGAACTCACTCTCGACGAATATAAACGCCTGCTGGATGAAATCGCGGCGGCCGGAACGTTCTGGGTGCTGTTTACCGGCGGCGAAATATTCGCACGCGCCGATTTCCTGGACATTTACGCCTACGCGAAATCCAAGGGCTTCCTGATCACGCTGTTCACCAACGGCACCATGGTGACCGAGCGCATTGCGAATTATCTGGCGGAGTACCGGCCCTTCGCGATCGAGATCACCATATACGGCTCGACGCGCGCGACGTACGAGGAGCTGACCCAAATTCCGGGATCGTACGATCGCTGTATGCGCGGCATTCGCTTGCTGCTCGACCGCAAATTGCCTTTAAAGCTGAAGACGGTCCCGACCTCGATCAATCGCCACGAAGTCTATGAAATGCAGCGCATGGCTGAAGAAGACTTCGGCGTGGATTTTAAATTCGACACCCTGGTGAATCCGCGGACCGATTGCTCGCAGAGTCCGCTGGCCATTCGACTGACTCCGGAAGACGCGGTGGCGCTGGATTTTCACGAACCGCGGCGCTACGCCGAGTACCAAAAACTGGTCGCCAGCGAACTGGCGTTACCCGCCAGCAACTCGACGGTTAAGCATGTTTACACCTGCGGGGGCGGGGTCACGTCCTGCGCGATCGACCCGTATGGGCAGATCACCATTTGCGTGCTTTCGCACCAGGAAAGCTATGACTGGCGCTCGGGCAGCTTCGGCCAGGGCTGGGACGATTTCCTGCTGCGGGTCCGAGGCCGAAAGAAAACCCGCGAGACCAAGTGTGATTCCTGCCGGATCCACACCCTGTGCGGCTCGTGTGCGGCGACCGCTGAACTGGAGAAGGGGGACGCGGAGTCACCCGTTGAATTCATGTGCGAGGTAGCGCATTTGCGCGCCATGGCGCTGGGCGTGGCGGTGCCGGCGCACGGCGAATGTGAATGCTGTGCGGGCGGCGCGTCGCACGCGAAACTGGCGCTATCCGCGGAACGAATTCGAAAGGGAGAAGTCAACGTCGGGTCCTGGACGCCCGCACCGCCCAATACATTACTGCCGGTGCTGCAGCAAGCGACCGGCTGTGGCAGCGGGTGCGGTTCCTGCGGAACAAATGGATGAGGAGTGAGGCGCAACGATGAGCGAGCACGACCAAGTTTTCGAGAAAAATGCGAAGCCCTATGAGGCTCCGAAACTCGTGCGCGTCAGCTTGAAGCCGGAAGAGGCGGTTCTGGGACACTGCAAGACGCCGTCGACCGGCGGGCCCGTCAGCATGAGCAGTTGCAGCACGGCCGGCGTCGGATGCCGTTCGTTCGGTTCCTGACCAGATACGATGCGCGCGCCAAGACACATGGAAGAATTGCGCTCGACTCCCGCGGCTTCCAGGATTGCGGCCGAAATAGGCGGAATTTCGCTGGGGGCGACGTCGACGGCGGGTGGACCACTGCTGGCTGCCGACGCGGAGTTCGGCAGGTTTCTGGTGCGGGACCAGGCGTGCGAAATGGAATTCGTAGTTGCGTTCGGCGAGCGATTGGAAGGGCAGCCGGGCGAACTGGTGTTTGACTCCCGCGGATTGTGGAAGTTGTTCCGGCATGCGGACGGCTACTGTTTTCGATTTAGCTCCGCGGCGCTCGGCACGACACCTTACAAGCAGGCGCTGGTCTCGCGCGATTTCCGCTGCGGGCGCATCGAGCTTTCCCGCGAATATTTTCGCGCGGGGCAGCCGCTGAATCCGCTGGAGTATCCACTCGACGAGCTTTTGTGGATTCACCGGCTTTCGATGGGACACGGCGTGGAAGTTCACGGGTGCGGGGTGATTACGCCCGACGGCCGCGGACTGCTGCTGACCGGTCACTCGGGAGCGGGAAAAAGCACGTCGGCGAGGCTGTGGTCGCAGCAAGCGGGCGCGCGGGTGCTGAGCGACGACCGGATCATCCTGCGCCGGGAAAAAGGGCGCGTCTGGATGTACGGAACGCCGTGGCATGGCGATGCGGGGATCGCGGAATCGGACCGCTGGCCGCTGGATGGAATTTTTGTTTTGGCGCAGGCGCCCAGCAATGCCTTGCGGCCTTTGGGAAGCATGGAAGCGTCGGCGGAATTATACGCGCGCAGTTTCGTGCCGCATCATTCGGCCGAGGCGGTGACGTTTATTCTGGAGTTTTTGAGCATGGTCACCAGCCAGGTGCCCTGCTTCGAATTTTCTTTTGTGCCGGACCTTACCGCCGTGGAGGCTTTGCTCCGTGAAGAGCTCGGAAAAACGAACGCGGCGTGATTCGCGCCTGTTCGGCGAACTGGCGGAGAAATTTCTGCGCCAAGGCAGGCCCGTGCGGTTTCGCGCGGAAGGCGCCAGCATGACGCCCAATTTGCAGGATGACGAGATCGTGACCATTACGCCGGTGACTTCGGCCGCGATACAGCGCGGAAATATAGTGCTGACGCGCGAGGGCCGGCAGTTCAAGGCGCATCGGGTGGTGAAAGTGCGCGCGAACGAAGATCGGATCGAAATGCGAGGCGATGCCGGCTGGGCGAACCAGGAAGCGCGCTCCAGCGACATTTTGGGCCGCGTAAGTTTTTCCGAGGACCAGGCCAGCGGCAAGCAGACCGCGCACGATTCTCGTTTCAGTTTCTGGCGGGCCAATGTTCACCGGGTGATGCACCGTATTCGCGCCGCGGTTTCACTGCGCGTGCGCAATTCGCTTTCGTTGGGAGTCGTTGCGCTGGCCGCGTCGACTGGCATGTTGCTGACGCCGGCGCCGGTGGCCGCCCAGGCCGACCTGGCGCTGACCCAGACCGCTTCGACCTCGGTGGTTTCGCCCGGGGGCACCATCACTTACACCGAAACGATTACCAACAATGGGCCGAACGCGGTCACGAACGCGGTTTTGTATCAGCAGACTCCGCCGAACACGACGTTCAATATGCTTACCTGCCCGGCGGGCTGGACCACGGCCACGCCGGCTGCCAATGGAACCGGATCGGTGACCTGCACCGATGGCGCGTCGTTCGGCAATGGTGCAGTGGCTAATTTTACGTACGTGGTCAACGTAATCGCGGGCGTGGCTTCCGGCACGACGATTCTGAATACCGCCGACGCGACTTCATCGTCTGCCGATCCTACGCCGTCGAACAATGCGACGACCACCTCGGTGCTGGTGGAAGCCGCTGGCGGCGCAGACTTGGCGGTTAGCCTGGCGGCGGCGCCCACGCCGGTTTTTATCTCGGGAAACCTGGTCTATACCATTAAAGTGCAGAACCTGGGGCCGGTGGCCACCACCAGCGCCACTTTGAGCGACACCATTCCGGCGACGACTGCGTTTGTCTCGTCGTCGGCTGTTCCGGCTGGAGTCACCTGTAGCGGAACCGCGACGGTGACCTGCAACATCGGGGTTCTGGCCGTGGGCGGAATCGATACCATCACGATCACCGTGAAGGCGCCGGCGAACTCCGGTTCGATTTCGAATACGGCGTCGATTAGCGCTTCCGCGCCGGCCGATCCCGTTCCCGCGAATAGCTCGGCCACCGCGATTACAGTGGTGCAGCCGCTGGTGTGTGCGACGCCGGGCAACGACGGCGCCGGCGGGACCATCACCGGCATCGTCAACGCCTATTACCCCCCGGGCGCCGCAGTTACGGGAGCGGCCGCCGGCACCACGTCGATTGTGTTGGGCAAAGCGGCGACGGGCGGTGCGCAGAAAGCGATCGCGATTGGCGACCTGATGCTGGTCATGCAGATGCAGGGTGCCGCGATTAATTCCACGAATACGAGCTCGTATGGCGATGGAATTCCGGGCGATCCCGGGTCGGGTTCCACCAATTTAAACAACAGCGGGCAATTCGAGTTTGTGGTCGCCACCAGCGCGGTGGCGGTGACTGGCGGAACGCTAAATTTTACCGGTGCGGGGGCCACGAACGGTCTGCTCAATTCCTATACCAACACGATCGCGACCAGTTCCCAGGGGCAAACTACTTTCCAGGTAATTCGGGTTCCGCAGTACACCTCGGCCACGCTGAGCTCTACTTTGGCTGCGTTAGCCTGGAACGGCGCCACGGGCGGGGTGCTGGCGATTGATGTTGCTTCTCAATTGACGCTGGGTGGAACGGTGGCAGTCGACGGCGACGGTTTCCGTGGAGGCGGGGGAAGGATTCTTGCTGGAAACGGCACGGGGCTGGCTACGGACTACGTGCAGCTCTCGACCAACAAGGCCAACGCATCCAAGGGCGAGGGAATTGCCGGAACGCCTGCGTTTATTGCGCCCGCGGGATTCACCACGACCACTGCGGCCACCGCAACCAACCAAACGTATGTGGAAGGTTTGCCCGCCGGCAGCTATTCGCGAGGAGCCCCGGGCAATGCCGGCGGCGGCGGCACCGATGCGGATTTCAAGACCAACACGCAGAACGACGGTGGAGGCGCTGGAGGCAACGGCGGCACCGGGGGTAACGGCGGGTTCGCCTGGAACTCGGCTGGAATCGTGGGTGGATTCGGAGGAGTGCTTTTCCCCGCATCGACCGGAGCGTTGATTGCGGGCGGAGGCGCCGGAGCCGGCACCACCAACGATGGATCGTGGTACGCGGGTGGGACGGGCGGCGCGGATTGCGGTACAACCTGCACCGGAATTTATAGCAGCGGCGCGGCAGGAGGGGGCATCGCCATCCTGCACGCCGGTTCGGTGACTGGCACCGGTTCGGTTACGGCGAATGGTCTAACGGCCACCGATGTCGAGAACGACGGCGGCGGAGGTGGTGGTGCGGGCGGCTCGATTGAAATTTTTGCCAACAGCGGAAGCCTGACGGGGCTGACGGTTCAAGCTAACGGCGGGAATGGGGGCAATACCTGGCTGACGGACGCTCCGGGGACCCCGTTTCCGGGGAATCGACACGGGCCCGGCGGCGGCGGTGGCGGCGGGGTCATATTTCTTTCTGCGTCACCGACCGCGTCGAGCGTGAAGGCCGGGCTCAACGGCTATTCCACGATGGCGAACGATGCCTATGGCGCGACGGTGGGGCAAGCGGGCACGGTCGGTTCAAATTTCACGATCAACGAAACTCCCGGAGCCCAGCCGGGCGCCGAGTGCGCTTCGGCCGACTTGGCGGTGACGAACGCGGGCACTCCGCCGGTGGTGGCTCCAGGCAACAATATTACTTACACGCAAACGGTCACCAACAACGGGCCGGCCGATGCGGTCAACGCAATTTTCAGCGAAGCGGTGCCGGCCAATACCACTTTCGTTTCGATCAGCGCGGCAGCGGGCTGGACGTGCACCACCCCGGCTGTGGGCGCTTCCGGAAATATTACCTGCACCAATCCATTCATCGCCAGCGGCGCCGCCGTGGCGACCTTCACGGTAAAAGTGAAGGTGAATGCCGCAGCGGTTAACGGAACGCAAATCCTGGACACGGACAACATAACTTCGGGCACCAACGATCCCAATCTCGCCAACAACACGGCGAGCGTGCTGACCGGCGTCGGGACCAGCGGAACCGCAAATATCGTGGTCAACAAGACGGCCTCGCCAAATCCCGTTCTCGCCGGAAGCGCCATCACCTACACGATTGTGGTCACGAACAACGGACCGGCCGCGGCCCTGAACGTGATGTTCAGCGACCCGATCCCGACCGGCACTACCGCAACGACTTTCACGCAGACCGGAACCGCCTGGATCTGTCCGGCCTTCACCACCGTGGTGCAATGCACGCTGGCCTCATTTCCGTCCGGCGGCACCACGACCTTTACTTTGGTCGTTACGGTAGCCGCGGGCACGACCTCCGGCACCAAAATCTCGAACACGGCCAGCACGACTTCCACGACTCCGGATTCGAATCCGATGACCAACAGCTCCACGGTCATCGTGACCGTCGCGACTGCGGGCCAGTTTGACTTGATCGATACCAGTTCGGCCACGCCCAATCCGGTCTCGGCCGGGAACAACATCACATTTTTGGAAGCCGTTTCTAACGCAGGGCCGGCGAGTGCGCTGAATCCGGTATTTACGAGTTCGGTGCCGGCGAATACAACTTTCGTCTCGCTGGTTCTGCCGGCGGGAGTGATTTGCACCTCACTGCCGGCGGTGGGCGGAACGGGAGCGATCAGTTGCTGCCCCGGCGCCCTAGGGGTGTGCACGGCGGGCGCGACTTTTGCAGCGGGCACGTCCTCGATGTTCCCTCTGGTAGTGAAGGTCAACGCCGGGACCGCGTCCGGGACGATCATCACCAACACTTCAAGCATTGCGCCGACCACCAACGATGTGAATCCGGCGAACAATACCGCTTCGTCTTCGACGATTGTGGGAGCACCTAACCAATCCGACGTGGCCATCGTGAAAACCGCTGCGCCCGAACCGGTGGATCAAGGCACGAGTCTTACCTACACGTTGCAGATTACGAACAACGGACCAGGGGTCGCAACGGGTGTGGTGGTTTCCGATCCATTGCCGGTGCCGCAGGTTACTTTCGTCTCGGTTTCCACCACCCAGGGAACTTGTTCCCAAGCCGGCGGAACGGTGAGCTGCACCATCGGGACGTTAAGCGTCGGCGGTTTGGCCGTGGTGACCATCAACACGACGGCGGCGATGTTCAGCTCGTCCAGTCTGGCCACCAATACGGCTACGGTCTCATCTACCAGCAGCGACCCGAATTCGGCGAACAATTTCTCGACGACGAACTCAACGATTCAAGCTCCTACAGCCGTACAGCTATCGTCTTTCCGTGCGCAGACCCGCGCGGGAGGCGGAGTCGTGCTGGAATGGAGCACGCGGGAAGAAGTTCGCAATCTTGGTTTTCATGTGTATCGCGAAGATGCGAGCGGGCGTCACCGGCTGAATCCTTCGATGATTGCCGGCGGCGCGTTGACTCTGCGCGGTGGCCGGCCACAGCATGCCGCCAAAACGTATCGTTGGATCGATCCGCAGGGTACGGCGATGTCGTCTTATAGTTTGGAAGACGTGGATATCAGTGGCGTGCGGATGGCGCACGGACCGGTGAGCGCCGATTCGGTGGCGGAGGAATCGACGCCGACGGTGCCGGCGGCGCTGTTCAGTCAAATGAATCAAATGGCCTCGCGTGGCTCCACGGCGCGGCCCCGCGCGAACACGCCCGTTGCGCTGCGGACTATTCCGGCGGCGCCGGAAGTCACGAGCGCGTTTTTGGACGAACAGGCTGCGGCCAAAATTTCGGTTCAGGCGGAAGGCTGGTATGCGGTGACTGGAGCGCAACTCGCAGCGGCCGGTTTTGAAGCGGGCGATACGCGCCGGTTGCAGCTCTACGCCGAAGGCGTGCAGCAGCCCATCCTGATTTCCAGCAAACAGTCCGGCAGATTGGGCGCGAACGATTCCATCGCGTTTTACGGCACCGCTATCGATACGCCGTTCTCCGGCACGCGGGTCTACTGGCTGATCAACGGAGCGCAAACTGGCAAACGAATTTCGACGGGGCCGAACGGCGAGGGAACCGCGAACGTTTCGAGTTTTTCTGCCGCGGTGACCCTGCAGCAGCGCACCACTTATATTGCGGCGTTGCTGAACGGCATCAACAACGACAACTTCTTCGGTGCGGTGGTCAATTCGGAGCCGGTAGACCAGGAACTGGTGATCGAGCATCTGGACGCCACCTCCTCGATTCCTGCGGAACTCGACGTCACGTTGCAGGGCACGACGGATGAGCAGGCGCACAGCGTCAGCGTGGTATTAAATGGCGCGTCGCTGGGGGTGATGAGCTTCAGCAATCAGGCGAACGTCACCAACACATTCAGCGTGCCGCCGGGCGTAGTGCAAAACGGGACGAACACGGTGACCCTGGCCGCGCTGGACGGCGATAACGATTTCAGTGTGGTGCAGTCCATCACCCTGCATTTCCCGCACACCTACGCGGTGGATGCGAACTGGCTGCGCGCGTCGGCGCCAGCCGGTGCTCATGTGCAATTTACCGGATTCTCGAACTCACAGATCGCGGTGTTCGACATCACCAACCCGCTCGAGATCGAGCAGCTCTCCGGCCCGATCACGGTCCAGAATTCGGGTTCGGCGATCAACGTGACCGTGCCGGGAGGAACGTCGGGAACAGCCCGCACCTTGCTGGCTTTTTCCGCGGATCAGATTGCGGCGCCATCCGCGCTTTCGTTCCACACGGCGGCGTCGCTGCAGCAGCAGCGGCAGGGCGCGCAGATTATTATGATTGCGAATCCGGCGTTCGAAGCGACCCTGGCGCCTTTGGTCGCCTTGCGAAAATCGCAAAACAAGACGGTCGCGGTGGTGACCACCGATCAGCTCTACGACGCCTATAATTTCGGCGAGCGCACGCCGTACGCGCTGCGCGAATATCTACAGGCGGCAGCGCAGGGCCTTAATAGCAAGCCCCAGGCTCTGTTGCTGATGGGCGATGCGTCACTCGATCCGCGGAATTATTTGGGCCTTGGCGATTTCGATTTCGTTCCCACCCGCCTGATTGAAACCGAAGCCTTCAAGACGGCTTCCGACGATTGGTTCAGTGATTTCGGGGACACCGGCTTCGCTACGATACCCACGGGCAGAATTCCGGCGCGCACGGTGGCGGACGCCAGTCTGGTCGTCTCCAAGATTGTCAATTACGAGAACGGAAGCACCGCGGGACCCTGGATGCAGCAGGCGCTGGTGATCGCGGATCAGAATGCCGGCGTCGATTTCACCGCCGAAGCCAATTTAGCCACGCTCACTTTGCCGGCATCGCTTACGACTACGAAGATTCTGGCAGACGGTCTGGATCCGGCCACGGCTTCGCAGGAAATTATTGCGGGGATTAACGCCGGCGCTTTGCTGGTCAATTACACCGGCCACGGCTCCGAGCAGCAGTGGTCCTTCGCCAATTTGCTGGACAACACGTCGGCAGCAGCGCTGACCAACGGCAATCGCTTGCCGGTATTCTTGATCATGGATTGCCTGAACGGATTCTTCCAGGACGCTTACGAGCAGAGTCTGTCGTCGGCGCTGCTGTTCGCTCCGAACGGAGGCGCGGTCGGGCGTCTGGGCTTCCTCCGGTTTCACCACGGCACCGCCGCAGGCCTCGATGAACCAGGCTTTGCTGAGCACGCTCGCGGCGAATCCGTCGCAATCGATTGGCGCCGCGATCATCACCGCCAAGGCCGGCATCCTCGATCCGGACGTGCGCCGCACCTGGAATTTCTTCGGCGATCCGGCCATGACCATTGCCTTTCCGCAGGCCACGGTCAGCAAGCCAATCGGCCGCCACGGTTACGTGCCCAAACCTCCGCGCTAGTTGCCACGCGACTTGACCTCGCTGCGCCGCGAATACTACTCTCTCGGCCCAAGGGGAGGGTTCATGTCCATTTGGAGGATTGCGGTTGGGGTGTTTCTAGGCGCGATCGCGGCCTATATTTGTGTTGGGATTTTCGCCAAGGTGTCCGCGAAAATTGCGGTGGGCGAACGAGCGCGCGCTGGCGCACGTGGTGACGGCCATCAGCCCCGACGATCTGATCGAACGTTGCGGCAAGCCGTTGAGCGATAAACCCATTGCTATCGCGACGGAAAGGAAGCTCGTTTACAACGACGCCATCTTTCATTTTAGCGAGCCTTCGGAAGGCTCCAACAAATGGCGCAACGTCGGAGCGTACGACATCACCGACACCCACGAAGTGAATCCCACCGACTTGCTGATTTTGATGCCATGCCTCGAGAAGAAGTGAAGCGCGGCGAGCGCATCCGGTGAAACGTGCGGTCCTGATCGCGGTGGTAGCGCTCGTGGTGGTTTATGCGATCGATTACGCCGCGCTGCACCACAAGATGGCGAATCCGGATCAGACCGTAGCTTACGGAACGATCACGTCGTTCTACGGCACGGCGACCAAGGGCGGGAAGATGGAAATCTTTACCGACCAGCCGCTGACCGAAACCTGCGTACACAGCTTGTTTCCCCACGACGGCTACCGGGCGTGCTGGTACGTCAGGAAGGGCGGGGTGAAACAGTTCTGAGCGTGATGAGGGAAGAGAATTAGCGAGATTTCCGCTGACTGCTTTTGACCGGCTTGGTGGCCGCCGTCTGCAACAGCGCCAGCAGTTTCTGCGCTTCGCGCGTCAGCGCGCGATGCCGCGGATAAATCACATCCAGGTTGCGGCCCAGGACTTCGGCGTCGGAGATGTTGACGGCGACCAGCTTGCCTCGCTGCAGTTCGTGGATCACCGCGATCTGGGGCAGAAAACTCAAGCCGAGTTTGCGTTCGACCATCCGCTTCGCCGCTTCAATCGTTTCCACTTCCAAAACCGTATTCGGTAATTGCCCCACGCGCCGGAACAAACTTTGCGTCAAGGTCCAGTCGCTTGAACCGCGGTCGAAGAAAATCAGCGGCATGGTTTCGACGTCTTCCAGCCGAACGAGGCGGCGTTGCGCGGCCGGGTGTTTCGGATGGCCAACCAGGATCAAGGGGTCGTCGCGCAGCGTCATGGTTTCCACTTCCGGGTGATTCAGCGAACGGGCCACGCCGATTTCCGCTTCGCCATCGAGCACCATTTTCAACACTTGCGCCGAGTTTCCGGAACGCAGGCTGACCATGACTTTGGGATTCGCGGCTTGATAATCCTTCATCACGTCCGGCAAAAAATAAGTGCACACGGAGAGGGCCGCGGCGATGCCCAGCGTGCCGCCGGATGAGGGTTGCAGTTCGTGCACCGCTTGTCTGGCTTTGGATACGTCGCGCAACAACTGCTCCGCGTGGGGCCGGAGCGCTTTGCCCGCCGCCGAAATGGTGAGCAGGCCGCCGGCGCGGAGGAAGAGCTTCACGCCCAGCGAATCCTCCAGCGCCCGGATGCGCGCGCTGACCGCGGGCTGGCTGATGCGCAGGGCCGCGGCGGCGCGGTGAAAGCCGCCGTAGGTGCCCACCGCCAGAAACGTTACGAGTTGATCGATTTCCATGTGCAGGACTGGAAGTACTAATTCCCGGGCGACTGCCGGGCCCTAAGCCGTTCCCATGCTTCGCCTGGCGCCTCGAATCGTACTAGGCGTCCCGATAACCATAATCTATCAAGGTGATAATGGCAATTCGTTTGACTGATTGCCGTTCCGGCCGCACACTCCCCTCCACTGACGGCAATCTTACGGCCGCGACGCGAGGGATAACGATGACCACGAATGGCAATCACCAAACGCTGGAGCATACCTGGGCCACCGACCCCCGTTGGAAGGGCATCACGCGACCGTACACCGAGAAGGACGTGAAACAACTGCGCGGCTCGCTGCCGATCGAGCACACCCTGGCGCGGGCGGGCGCGGAACGGCTTTGGAAATTGCTGCATTCCGAACCGTATGTCGCGGCGCTCGGCGCGCTGACCGGCAACCAGGCGGTGCAGCAGGTCGGCGCCGGCCTGCAGGCGATTTACCTCAGCGGCTGGCAAGTGGCCGCCGATGCGAACAACGCCGGACAAATGTATCCGGACCAATCGCTTTATCCCGCCGACAGCGTGCCGAATGTGGTGCGCCGGATCAACCAGGCGCTGACTCGCGCGGATCAAATTCATCATGCGGAAGGGAAGAACGATACGTACTGGTTCGCTCCGATCGTGGCGGACGCCGAAGCCGGATTTGGCGGCAACCTGAATGCGTTTGAATTGATGAAGGCGATGATTGAAGCGGGCGCCGCGGGAGTGCACTTCGAAGATCAACTTTCTTCCGCGAAAAAGTGCGGGCACCTCGGCGGAAAAGTTCTGGTTCCCACGGTGGAAGGCATTCAGAAACTCGTGGCGGCGCGCCTGGCCGCGGACGTGATGGGGGTGCCGACCGTGATCGTGGCGCGTACCGATGCGGACAGCGCCAACCTGCTGACCACGGATATCGATCCGCGCGACCATGAGTTCATTACCGGCCAGCGTACGGCGGAAGGTTTTTACCATATTCGTGGGGGGCTGCAATCGGCCATCGCCCGCGGACTTTCCTACGCGCCGTATGCCGACTTGTTGTGGTGCGAGACCTCCAAGCCGCATCTGGGAGAAGCGCGCGAATTCGCGGAAGCGATTCACGCCAAGTTCCCGGGGAAAATGCTGGCCTACAATTGCTCGCCTTCGTTCAACTGGCGGAAGAATCTGGACGATGCGACCATTGCGAAATTCCAGAAGGAGCTGGGCGCGATGGGCTACAAATTCCAGTTCATCACTCTGGCTGGTTTCCACGCGCTGAACCATTCGATGTACGAACTGGCGCGCAATTACAAAGCGCATGGCATGACCGCGTACTGCGGTCTGCAGGATCAGGAATTCGCCAGCGAAAAGGAATCGGGCTACGAGGCGGTGAAGCACCAGCGCTTTGTGGGCACCGGATATTTCGACAGCGTGCAGCAAGTGATCACCAGCGGGACCGCTTCGACCACGGCCCTGGCGGGGTCCACCGAAGCCGCCCAGTTCAACGAGCAGAAAGCGAGTGCGGCGCAGGCCGTGGCGGTGGCCGCGCACTAAGCAGCGGTAGAACTCCAGATCTGTTTTGAAAAGAAAAGGGGCGAGCTCAAACGAGCCCGCCCCCTTTTTTATTGGATTCTTGAATCAGCGGGTGAAAACTGTTGCAAAGTTGTGGATGATTTTGTCGATTTTCAGAAACGAGATTGAATTATGGAGACCCGATGCCAGTGATTGCTGCGGTTGCGGAGTGGGACAATTTGATGCGCCGGTTGGCGGCCGCCGCGCCGGAAGCTTTGGCCTCGGACGGCCGGGCGCTGAACCTGATGGAAGGCGAATGGAAAGAGCTGGGTTTCGGGCGCCACTACACCTCCTCGGTCGACGGTCGCAGCCTCGGACGCATTCCCATGATCGATCTGGAGGCGGCGCTGCGCGCGGTGCGATTCGCGAAGTCCGAGGCGGAAGCGTGGTCGAAAGTGGGCCTGGACCAACGCAAGCAGCGCGTGACGGAATGTCTGGAAGGGCTGCGCCAGGAACGGGAACTGATCGCGCTGCTGCTGATCTGGGAAATTGGCAAGCCTTACGCGCAGGCGCTGACCGACATCGACCGCTGCATCAGCGGGGTGGAGTGGTACGTCGAGAATATCGACCGGATCCTGGGAAAACGCGCGCCGATCGGCCTGATTTCGAATATCGCGTCGTGGAATTATCCGATGTCGGTGTTAATGCACGCCGTTCTGGTGCAGGTGCTGGCGGGCAACTCCAGCATTTCAAAAACGCCCACGGACGGAAGTCTGTACGCGCTGACGCTGGCCCATGCCATCGCGCGGCGCTGCGGCCTGCCGGTTTCGCTGGTCAGCGGATCGGGCGGGCAGCTCAGTGAAGCCCTGGTGCGCAATGAACACGTCGATTGCCTGGCGTTTGTTGGCGGCAAAACGAATGGCGGGGTGATTGCCTCGAGTCTCTACGACGACCGCAAGCGCTACATGCTGGAAATGGAAGGGGTGAACGCCTACGGCGTCTGGCAATATTCGGACTGGGCCAATCTGGCGGCGCAATTGCGCAAGGGATTCGATTACGGCAAGCAACGTTGTACCGCCTACGTGCGTTATGTGGTGCAGCGCGAATTGTTTCCGCAATTTTTGCAGATGTATCTGGGCGTGCTGCAGAAACTGCAATACGGAAATCCGGTGATGGTCGAAAACGAATCGGATCCTCTTCCGGTTTTGGATTTTGGCCCGCTGATCAACAGCAAAAAAGTGGAGGAGTTGCGGGTGCAGTACACCGAAGCGTTGGGCAAAGGAGCGGTCAGCGTGTTTGAGGGCGCGATCGCCAAAGAAAAAGTGCTGCCCAATCAGGATATATCCGCGTATTTTCCGCCGGCCGCGCTGCTCAACATTCCGCGAAACACCAAGCTCTATCACAACGAGCCATTCGGCCCGATCGATACGATCGTGGTCGTGGATCACCTGGAAGAACTGGTTTCGGAAATGAATCTATCCAATGGCAGCCTGGTCTCGTCGTTTGCCTGCGACGAGGCCGACACCGCGAAAAAAGTAACCTCCGAATTGCGCGGTTTTAAGGTGGGCTGGAACACGATTCGTTCGCGGGGCGACCGCGAGGAAGTTTTTGGCGGCATCGGCCAATCCTGGAAGGGCTGCTTCGTCGGTGGGCGCTATTTGGTCGAAGCCGTCACCCAGGGGCCGGCGAACGAAAAGCTCTACGGAAATTTTCCGGATTATACGCAATTGCCAGACGAGGTCACGGCCAAGGCGGCGGCACAGAAAGCGGCGGCGAAGTAGCGTGGCGAAGTAGCGTGCAAAGTAACGTGGCGTAGTTAATTTCAGACCGCGCCGCGCCGAGCGCGAATGAATTTCGCGGTGGTCACGGCCTGCCCCACGTGGCGTTGGGTGTGATCGGCGATGTGCACGAGCAGACCGCCGAGGGTAGCAGGCAGCTTGCTGGTCCCGACGGCCCGCGCTTCGTTCAGGCGGCTGGCGTCGAGCGCTCGAATCCTGGATGCGGCGTTCGCCAGACTCGCGTCGAGGTCGGCAAATAGCTCGTCGTGCGTGGCGCCTTCCTGGGCTTCACTCTTCAGTGCCGCGATCTGGGTGGAATCCAGCGGACGCCCCTCCGCGTAAGTCAGCAGCCGGTCGATGCTCCGCGCAATATGGCGTAAATGAAAGGCGACCGAGGCAATTCCATCGTGGCGCAAATTCAGTTCGCCGGTGGTCAAACGGCCGCACCAATGCGTCAGATCGATCTTCGCCAGCTCCAGCGCGTGGAGCACGGCGCGCGGCACAGCGGAAACTTCGGTCAAAGTTCCGCGCAGCCAGGGTTCGGGGGAAATGGACTCAGCCATTCACGGCCTCCGCCACTAAATTACCGCAGAGGATCGCAGATAGACAGCGATTCGGGCGGAGAAAAAATCGGCGAACGGCAACGCCGCGGCTACTCCGATTTTGCGGGTGATTTAGGTTTTGACTCGTCCGCCGCAGGAGCAACTGACGCGGGTGCGCCGGCGGGCACCGGCTCCCCGGGCTTGCTTTCTGATTTTTTCCCTTCAGCGCCACCCGCGGCCGGCTTAGCGTCGTCACCGTCGCTCGGCGGCCTGACCAAATACTGAACAATGAGCGACACGCGGCGATTGATCGGATCGAGCGGCGCCTCGATCTTGCGCAGCCGCTGATCGGCAAAGCCGCGAACCTGAGTCACCTGGTCCGCACGAATTCCGCTCACCTGCATCAGCCGTCGCGCGGAATTGGCGCGATCCGCGGACAATTCCCAGTTGGTATAGTGCCCGTTGGCGGAGTACGGTTTGGAATCGGTGTGGCCTTCGATCGCCAGTTTGTTCGGCAACTTGCCCAACTCCTGCGAAAGCGATGACCAGCAGATCGTCGGCCATCGGAATTCAGTTCCGGGCTGCCGATATCGAAAAAAGTTCCTTTCGCGGATTCGAGCAGTTCGATGCGCAGGCCTTCGTTGGTCACGGTCATGTCAATGTGGTTGCGCAGCTTGTCGAAGTTCGGCACCTCGCGAATCGCTTTCTGCAGCTGTTCCTTCAGCGCTTCCATATTGTCTTTGGACAGCACGAAATTTTCGCCTTGGCCCACCATGTCGCTGCCGACTTTCTTCGACGTTCCGGTGGGATCCTTGAAATATCCGCCGACGGCGTCCTGCACCTGCTTGCTGCTGTTCAGCAGCCAGAGCACGATGAACAGCGCCATCATGGCGGTGACGAAGTCCGCGTAGGCCACTTTCCACGCGCCGCCGTGATGGCCGCCGTGGCCGCCCTTTTTCTTGATGACGATGATCGGGTCGTTGGTCGGCCATGCAGCCTCAGATTCCGGGTGTTCGGCGAATCTACGCCGCAGCCGGCGCGTCGCCTTTATCTTTGATGAATTTTTCCGCGTCTTGAAACGTGGGCCGGACGTGGCCGGGAATCGCGCGCCGGCCGATCTCGACGGCCATGGTCGGCGCGGTACCTTTCATGAACGCCACGATCATCACGCGCAGCACCTGGTAGTACGCATGTTCTTCGTCCGCCGCTTTGGCCATGTTCGAGGCGATCGGGCCCACCAGGCCGTAACACAGCAAAATTCCGAGAAAAGTTCCGACCAGCGCCGCCGCCACCTTGTGGCCGATTTCTTCCGGAGGGCCGCCGAGCGAGCCCATGGTGATGACGACGCCGAGAACGGCGGCGACGATGCCCAAGCCCGGCAGGGAATCGGCCATGGTGGAAAGCGCGGCGATCGGCGCGGTGGCTTCGTGATGATGAACGTCCATGTCGTTTTCCATCATCTGGTCGGCGTCAAAGGGCTCGATGCCGCCGCTGGAGGCCATGCGCACCGAATCGCACACGAACGCCAAGCGCGTGATGGTCTTTCAGGAATTTGGGATATTTGGAAAATATGGTGCTTTGCTCCGGATTATCGCTGTCTGATTCCAGGGCCATCAACCCATCGCGGCGCGCGCGAGTGAAGAGCTCGAACATCATTTTCATCGTTTCCAGATATTTAGCCTGGTTGAATTTCGAGCCGCCGAAGGCGCTGCCCAGGCCGCCCACCATCTTTTTCAGGATATGCAGCGGATTGGCGATCAGCACCGTGCCGATGGCGGCGCCGCCGATGATGATCAGCTCCGCGGGCTGCATCAGGACTTTCAGGTTGCCGTGCTCCATCAAATATCCGGCAACCACGGCCCCGAAGACGACGACGATTCCGATGATGGTGAACATCCGGCGAGGCTCCTCTCAGAACTTTTTCACTGCGACCCTATCGAATCGCTGGAGTGCCGGCCGCGGGCGCGAGTCGGGCCATGCGAGCGTCAACGCGAGCCATCAGACTTTCCATGGTGTCGGAGCGCTCGGCGCCCACGGCCGCAATCGTGGCGGTCACTTGAAATTCGTCGCCCCACCATTTCACGGTCATGTGCCGCGCGACGTTCTGCAGGCGCGTGGCCGCATGATCGGCTTCGATGGCGTTGCATTCGGGCAGAATGGCCAGGAACGTTTCATCGTCCAGCCGCCCTACGCAGTCCGTGGGCCGCAGGCTGTTGGTGACGGTCTCCGCCACGGCGTGCAAAATGCCGCGCAGCGCCACCGGCCCATACTGCGCGCGCAGTTCGGGCAAGCGATCGATTCGCACATAGGCGATGCTGAAGGGCAGTCCATGTTCGGCGGAAGTCAGCAGACATTCCTTCAGGACGGTTCGGATATATCCGAAGCTGAGCACACCGCTGGCCTGGTCCACGCAGCCGTGCTCGTCGAGCTTGCGGCGCCGGCGGTCGGAATCACGCGAGGTGCGGTCCTCGTCAAAACTTTCGGAGGCGCCGACGATTACGCCGTCGTCGCCGCGAATGGGAGTGGCCCACACCCGCAGGAAGACCTGATGTCCGGCGCGGTGACGGATGGCTATGTCGGAATAGGTGGGCCGGCCGTCACGCAGCACGGCCGCCAAGGCACCGCCGATCTGGCACACTCCCGGTTGGTCCTCGCTGGGAGCAGGGAAAAGGTCGCAGCAGTAGCGACCGACGACGTCCTGGCTGAGGTAGCCGGTGATGCGCTCGGCGCCTTCGTTCCAGAATAGAATTTTCTGATCCCGGCCCACGAAGTAGACGCCCGAATGGAGGCTTTCGAGTATCGCCTGAAGGATCCCGGGATTTTCAAGGACGCGCATAAACATCTCCATAGTCACTAATCGGTCCCGGGACGACGAAGATTAGGAGAAGAGGAGAGCGCAACGACGCCAAGGTGCTTGAAGCGCAAGGCCTAAATGGAACCCGGCCGGGATTATTTGTAGTCGTCGATGATTTCGTTGCGCTATGCTCATTCACGTTGTTGTAACAAAAGGGAATTAAAGTTGGTTCGGTGCTAAGCGCAATCGTGTGAATGGTTTGCCGAAACAAAAAGAGGCTATCGGATGGAAAAGAAAAATTTCTTGTTTGTTTCGCTGAGCGGGTTGATTAGCGATATTGCCTGGCAAGTGTCCAAAGAAGGGCACGAGGTGCGCTATTTTATCGGCGATAAGAAAGAAAAAGATATTGCCGACGGTTTTGTGGCCAAGTCGAAAGACTGGGAAAAAGATGCCGAGTGGGCGGACATTCTGATTTTCGACGACACGCTGGGGCAGGGCGAAAAGGCGACGCAGCTTCGCGCCCAAGGCAAGAAAGTGATCGGTGGTTCCGCGTATTCCGATCGGCTGGAAGACGACCGCTCGTTTGGCCAGGAAGAGCTAAAAAAAGCCGGCGTCTCGATCATTCCTTATCGCGAGTTTGAATCGTTCGACGACGCGATCGATCACGTGAAGGAAAATCCGGCGCGCTACGTGATCAAGCCCAGCGGCGAGGCGCAAAATAACAAACGCCGGCTGTTTGTCGGCGAAGAAGATGACGGGCAGGATGTAATTTATATGCTCGAAGCCTACAAGAAAGCCTTGTCCGACGAGATCAAGGTGTTCCAGTTGCAGCGGCGAGTGACCGGAGTGGAAGTCGCGGTCGGGGCTTTCTTTAACGGCAAGAAATTTCGTGTACCCCATCAACATCAATTTCGAACACAAGAAACTTTTTCCCGGAGAAAACGGTCCGCCCACCGGCGAGATGGGCACCACCATGTTCTGGAGCGAGCCGAATCATTTGTTCGACGAGACGCTGCTTGAAGATGGAGGGAAAACTGGCCGAGGAAGGTTACATCGGCTACATCGATCTGAACTGCATCGTGAATCACCACGGAATTTATCCGCTGGAATTCACCGCGCGGTTTGGCTATCCCGACGATCAGCATTCAGCAAGCCGGGATGATCACGCCGATTGGGCAGTTTTTCTGGGACCTGGCGAATGGCAACGATCCGAAGCTGAAAGTGCGCAGCGGATTTCAGATCGGCGTGCGCATCGTGGTGCCGCCATTTCCTTTTGATGACGACGAAACGTTCGATTCGTTCTCGAAGAACGCGGTGATCGTGTTCAAAAAGCCGCCAGTGGACGAAATGCGCATCGAAGACGTGAAGATCGTGAACGGGCAATGGCTGATCGCCGGAACGTCGGGCGTGATTCTGATCGTGATCGGCTTGGGCCAGACGATGAAGCAGGCTCAGGCGCAGGCCTATTCGCGCATCAAAAACGTGCTGATCCCCAATATGTATTACCGCACGGACATCGGCGACCGCTGGGTGGAAGACAGCGACCGGCTGCACACCTGGGGTTATCTGCGTTAGCCACTTCGGATTCGCAACCGCCGCGCGCTGCGCTTGTCATCTCCAATTCCGTGCGATAGAGTTACGCGCTCACGGAGCGCCAATCGAAATGCCAGTCGCGGTGGGTCAAGAAAAACTGAAGGTGCTGATTCGCCGCGCGCGGATTCAGAAGCGGGTGGTGGAAGTAGCGCGGGCCATCACCAGGGATTTCAAGGGCGAGCGCGTGCATCTGGTCGGTGTGCTGAAAGGCGCGTGTATTTTCCTGTCGGACCTGGTCCGCGAAATCAATCTCGAAACGTCGATCGACTTCATCGCGGTTTCCAGTTACGGGAAAGGGAAGCAAAGTTCCGGGCAAGTTCGTTTGCTGAAGGATCTGGACAGCAGCATCGAAGGACTGAATGTGGTCGTGGTCGAAGACATTCTCGATACCGGCGTCACGCTCACTTATTTGTTGCGCATCCTCAAGCAGCGCAAGCCGAAAACGTTGAAGATCGCGGCGCTGCTCGATAAGCCTTCGCGGCGCATTCAAGACGTAAAGGGCGACTACGTCGGTTTCACGATTCCCAATGACTTTGTGGTCGGCTATGGGCTGGATTACGCGGAGCGCTATCGCAATCTGAAAGATGTCTGCATCCTCACGTTGCCGCCGGAGAAAGAATGACTCTGACTCCCGCCGAAATTGCGCGTCTGATCGACCATACCGCTTTGAAGGCGGACGCCTCGCGCGACGAAGTCGCAAAAGCTATGTCGCGAAGCGCTGCAATACAGCTTCGCTTCGGTGTGCGTGAATCCGTGGAATGTTCCGCAGGCTGCCGAGATCTTGCGGGGCAGCGAGGTGAAAGTCTGCGCGACGGTAGGCTTTCCACTGGGCGCGACGCTGCCGGAGGTGAAAGTATTCGAAACGCAACGAGCGATTTTCCACGGCGCGCAAGAAATCGATATGGTGATCAACATTGGCGCGCTGAAATCCGGCCAGCTCGGACTGGTCGAAGCGGACATTCGCGGCGTGGTCGAAGCCAGCCATGCGGGCGGTGCGATCTGCAAAGTGATCATCGAGACCTGCTTGCTGACGCGCGAGGAAAAAATCCGGGCGACGCTGGCGGCCAAGAATGCGGGCGCCGACTTCGTGAAAACCTCTACCGGCTTCAGCACCGCCGGCGCGACGCCGGACGATGTGCGCCTGATGCGCGAAACCGTGGGCCCCGGCACGGGAGTGAAGGCCGCGGGCGGCGTGCGCACGCTCGAAGACCTGCGAAGATGGTCGCGGCCGGAGCTACGCGCATCGGCGCCAGCGCTGGAGTGAAGATCGTCGAGCAAGCTCGAGCAGGAAAAACGGCCTCGGCATCAAACACCTCGCAACCAGGCGGCAACTACTAGCGCAAAAATCATTTCTGCGGCTCTACGAGTGCCGTGGGCCCGCCTGATATAATGTATACACGCAGCTGTGTGCAGGCCGCCGCAACCGGAGCAGCGCGTTCCTGCGGCTGTCATCTGAAAATGCACGCAAAGCATCCCGGCGGGGGCTGGGTGCATCACCCGAATTCGATGGACTCGACCAAACTCAATACCCAAACTCGACATGCCGGCGGAGACGCTCTCGATCCTGGCCGAAATCGGCCAGGAAATTAACTCTTCGCTGAACCTCGACGAAGTTCTGCCCAACGCGGCGGCGTTGATCAAGCGCCTGATCGACTACGAAATTTTCGCGGTTTTGCTTCCCGAAGAGGGCACCAACCAGATGTATTTCCGCTTCGCGATCGGGCACCGCGCCGAAGTGGTGGAACACTGGCGCATTCCGATTGGCGAAGGAATTATCGGCGCGGCGGCGTCCACCGGGCAGCCGATTCGCGTGGGCGATGTGCACGCCGATCCGCGTTACCTGAATGCGGTGGATGGAGTGCGCTCCGAACTGGCCGTTCCGCTGATCGTGCGCGGGCGGGTGATCGGCGTGCTGGATATCGAGAGCAGCCAGCCGGACTATTTCACGCCCGACCAGCAAAACATTTTGACGCTGGTCGCGTCGCGCATCGGCACGGCCATCGAAAACGCGAAGCTGTACGAGCACGAGCGCAATCAAACCGAAACGCTGCTGCTGCTGAATGAAGTGGCGCGCGAAGCCAATTCCACGCTGTCGGTGGAAGAAGTGCTGCGGCGCGCGGCGGAACTGACCAAGCGGCTGATCGATTACCAGATTTTCAGTATTTTGCTGTACGACGAGGCGGACAACATCTTTCGCCACCGGGTCACGGTGAAATTCGGCCAGCGCGTGCAGGAGAAATTCGCGGTGCCGGCGCATGAAGGGATCGTCGGCGCGGCGGCATCGTTGAAACGGGCGGTGGTGGTGCCGGATGTGACGCTCGACCCGCGCTACCTGCTGATCAACCCGGAGACGCGGTCGGAGCTGGCCGTGCCGATGCTCAGCAAAGACCGCGTGGTCGGCGTGATGGACCTGGAGAGCCCGCAGCTGAATTATTTCACGCCGGACCACGTGCAAGTGCTTTCGATTCTGGCGGCGCATCTGGCGGTCTCCATCGAGAACGCGCGGCTGTACGAACAGGTGGCGCGCGACGAAGCGCGCATGGAACGCGACCTGAGCGCCGCGCGCCGGATACAAGGCGCGCTGCTGCCGCGTTTGCCGGGGCCGGAATATGGGCTCGACATCGCCGCGCGCGTAGTGTCCTCTCGCGAACTGAGCGGCGACCTCTACGACTTCTTGCGCTATGGACCGCAGGAATTGGCGATTGCGGTGGGCGACGTGAGCGGGAAGGGAAGCGCGGCGGCGCTTTATGGCGCGGTGGCGATTGGCACGCTGCGCAGTCTGGGACCGCAGAAGCATCGGCCCGCGGAAATGCTGCGGGCCATCAACGGATTTCTGGGCGAGCGCCGCATCGAAGGCCGGTTCATGACGCTTGTGTTTTGCCACCTGGCATCGCGGACGGCAAGAAACTGCGGGTGGCCAACGCCGGACAAGAGCAGCCGTTTTTATTTCACAATGGCAAATGCGAGCGGATCATGCTGGACGGATTTCCGCTGGGGATGTTGGAAGAATCGGTTTACGACCAGCGAAGCTTATATCTTGAATGAAGGCGACGTGGTCGTATTTCACTCCGACGGGATCGGGGACTCACAAAATCCGGCGCTCGATTTTTTCGGGCACGAACGGCTGGCGGAAATTATTACCGCGGATCACCTGCAAAACGCCGATACGATTGCGGACCACATCCTCGAAGCAGTGGACGCCTTTACCGGCGGCGCGCATCCCTTCGACGACCGGACCCTGGTTGTGCTCAAAGTAAAATAACCCTGGTTCCTCCGCTGTTCTTAGCCCGCTATTACGAGCCCGCCTTGGTTGCGTTGCGCTTCTGCAAATTCGGGTGCAGGAAATCGATCACCGACGTGGTGAATATTTTCTGCTGGTCGACGAAGGTCATGTGCCCGCTGTTGGGGAGAATGACCAGCTGGGAGTCGGCGATCTTTTCGTGCATTTCTTTGGATAGCGAGGGATCGCACTCATCGTGGTCTCCGACCAGGATCAGGGTGGGGACATGAATGCCCGGCAGGCGATCGACGTATTCGACCGATTTTAGATTGCCGTCGATCACGAATTCGCCGTGCGAGCCCCACATCTCCCGATATAAATCCCAGGGAACGATTCCGGCGGCGATGGGATCGTAGTTCGGATCGGGCTTGTTTCCGTAGAGGTACGGAAAGTAGCCCTCGCCCCAGGCCGCGATCATATAGTCGTTGGTGTAGCGATTCTTTTCGTAATCCTTCCCGTGGCCGAACAGGCCTTCTTTTTCCGCGGCGTCGATTCGGGCCCGAAGTTCCGGTGACATTTTCTCTTTCATCTTCACGAAGACCTGATTCATTTCGGTGGTGCTGGGGAAGGTGCTGCACAGAATCAGGTGGGTCAGATTGTTTTGATATTTCAGCGCGTAGGCTTGCGCCAGCACGCCGCCGTAGGAATGTCCCAGCAGGCTGATTTTTCCCAGAACCAATCCCTGGCGCACGGCTTCAACGTCTTCGACCATGTTTTCGACGGTGTAGCCGGCGGGGTCGTCGAGCTTCTGGGATTTTCCCGAACCGCGCTCGTCGATGAAGATCAGGCGATTGTGACGCGCGAGGGGCAGCAGGTAGGGCAGAAAATAATCGTGCGAGGCCCCGGGGCCGCCGTGCACGATGACCAGGGGCGCGCCGCGGCCGATCGTCATGTAATAAATCAGGACGCCGCGGGAATCGACGAAACCTTCCTGCATGGGATACGCGGCGGGCGCGACGCGCGGCATCGGCGTGGCTTCGTCGGCGCTGGCTGGCGCGGCTGGCGCTTGTGCCGCCGTCGCGGCCGCGCCGGCATCGGTCGTGGCCTGGGCGCGCAGCGCCAGCGGGCAGACGGAAAAACACAGAAGCGCAGCAGCGCCGATGAGCAGATTTAATCTCACGATAAGTCTCCTTGGAATGGGAAAGCGGGAATCAGCGTTCTCCCCAGCGCAGTTTGCTTCGCAGAATTTCGTAGTAGGTCAAGCGCGGCGGACTGACGAATTGAACTTTCGCTTTGGACTTGGTGATCACGACGCGATCTTTGGGCTCGAGCTGGAACCCGATCTGGCCGTCGAGGGTCAAGAAGGCCGGCTCGTCGCCTTCGGCGAAATCGAGTTCGACGCGCGAGGTATCGGGAATGACCAGCGGGCGGTTGGTCAGCATGTGCGGGCAGATTGGTGTGATGACGAAAGCATCGAGGGTCGGATGGATGATCGGGCCGCCGGCGGCGAGCGAATAGGCGGTGGAGCCGGTCGGCGTGGCTACGATCAAGCCGTCGGCGCGGTAACGGCCCACGTGATTGCCGTCGACGGCGACGTCGAAATCGAGCATGCGAGCCAGAGCGGCTTTGTTGGCGACGGCGTCATTCAGGGCGCACTGCATTTCGGACGGCTTGCCGTGATGGATAATTTCCGCGTCGAGCATCATGCGTTCACTGGAACGATGTTGGCCGGCCAGGACGCTTTCCAGGACCGGGTAGAGTTCGTCGAGCGTGACGCTGGTCAGAAAGCCGAGGCCGCCCAGATTGACGGCGAGGATCGGAAGACTGTGGCCGTGCACGGCGCGTGCGGCGGCGAGAAGGGTGCCGTCACCGCCCAAAACGATCAGAAGATCGACTTTCGCCGCCATTTCTTCGCGGGTCAGGGTCGAGCCGTCCGTGTGCAGGGTGGTCGCGGTGCGCGGGTCGATGAAGGTTTCGATTTTGCGCGCATGCAGCCAATCGCGCAGCGGCGGAACGACCGAGGCCACCATATCCGGGATAGGTTTGCAGATGATGCCGGCGGACCGAATCATGTGTGAGGCATGAATTCTACCCTACAGCGAATAGTCTGGCTAATGGTCTGGCTTGCCCGGGTCGATTAAACCTTTATAGGTGCGTTCGGTGCTCCTGGAGAGCGGCTTGAAACTTCGGCAAAAGATGCTGCTGGTATTCGCGATCACGCTGGTCCTGGGGGCCGGATTGGTTTACATCACCTCGCGACGGATCGTGGTGTCCAGTTTTCGACAGCTCGAACGTCAGCAAATGGAGCGCGACGTCGAATTTGCCATTTCCGGCCTGGACCTGGAATTCCGCAATCTGGCGGACAGCGCGAATGATTACGCGTACTGGGATCGCATGTACGAATACATGCTAAACCCAAAGAAAGCGGATATCAGCGGCGAATTCCTGGACAACGAGATGGCCCAGCTGAATTTCAGCCTGGTGGTCATTCGGAATACCCAGGGCGAGATCGTTTTTTTGCACAGTTACAATCCGGGAAACCCCGGGCCGGGTGGCCCATCACGCGAATTTCTACGCGGCATTTTCGCTTTGGAGCCCGTGGGATCCGAAGCGATCGCCATGAGGCCCCAGGACGGCCTGATCGAATTTCCGGATGGACCGTACATCGTATCGTTGCGCCCGATTCTGACTTCGCGGCGAAGCGGTCAATCTCGCGGGGTGTTCATGCTGGCCCGGAAATTTGAAGAGGGGGAAATCGGACGGCTGAGCAGCCTGACGCGCACCTCGATAAGCTTCGAACCGATCGACTCCGGCAATTCACCCGATTTTTCGCGAGCACGCGCCGAGCTGCGCGCTGGCGACCGGGAGGTGGAAGTAATTCCTTTATCGGAACGCGTGATCGCCGGCTACGCCATGTTGGCCGACATTTTCCGCCAGCCGTTGTTACTGATGCGGGTGGAAACGCCACGTCCAATTTACGAACGCGGAAAACTGGACCAACGTTATCTCTTTGGGACAATCCTGGCCGGAGCGGTGATGTTTTCGGTGGTTATTCTTTTCTGCCTGCAGAGATTTGTGTTGTCGCGGATCGGGAAATTAAACCGCGACGTCAATAACATTGGCGAGCATCGCGGGACGTTCGAACCCGTAGAGGTGAGCGGCCGCGATGAACTGACCGGCTTAGGCAACTCGATCAACGCCATGCTGGACGAGCTGCGCACGGCCCACTTCGAGCTGGAGGCTCGGGTCGCGCTGCGCACCGGCGAACTGGCCGAACGCGGAGAGTTGGTAAAACTTCTGCTCGATTCCACGCCCAGCGCGATGTATGGCGTCAATATGGAAGGCGTCTGCACCTTTTGCAATCCCGCGGCATTGCGCTTGCTTGGTTATGACCAGGCCGAAGAAATTCTGGGAAAGAATATCCATACCCTGATGCACCCTACCCGGCGCGACGGGTCGGCCTATCCCGAGCAGGAATGGCCGATCATGGCCAGCCTGCAGGGTGGCGAGGACGCGCACATTGTCGAGGAGACGTTCTGGCGCAAAAACGGGGACAGTTTCGTCGGTGAATACAGCTCGCAGCGGATTCGTCGCAACGATTTAGTGGTCGGCGCGGTGGTGACCTTCGTCGATACCACCAATCGGAAACATCGGGAGATGGAAGCAAACCACGGCCAGAAACTGGAGGCGGTGGGACGCTTGGCGGCGGGCATTGCGCACGAGATCAACACTCCGGTGCAGTTCGTGAGCGACAATGTGCGGTTTTTGCAGAATGCGTTCAAGGATCAACTCAGCCTGATTGAAAAATACCAACGACTGGTAGCCGGCGCAGCGGAAAGTCTGGCGAGTCCCGCGCTGATGACCGAAGCCGCCACCATTGAGGGCGACGCGGATTGGCCCTACCTGAAAGAAGAAATCCCTCGCGCGATCGAACAGGCCATGGACGGCCTGAAGCGGGTGGCGACGATCGTCCGGGGGATGAAGGAGTTCTCGCACGTCGATCGCAGCAATGAGAAAGCGCCGGCCGACATCAACCGGGCGCTGGAGAGCACTTTAATCGTGGCGCGCAACGAACTGAAGTACGTGGCGGAGGTGGAAGCCGAGTACGGCGAGTTGCCGCTGGTGCATTGCCATCTGGGCGATCTGAATCAAGTGTTTTTGAATCTGATGGTCAATGCGGCGCATGCGATTGCAGACGTGGTGAAGGGCACCGAAACGCGGGGAAAAATCCAGATCGCGACTCGGATGGACGGCGACTGGGTGGAGATTGCGATAAGAGATTCGGGAACGGGGATAGCGGAAGAAGTCCGGCATAAAATATTCGACCCTTTTTTCAGCACCAAAGAAGTGGGGAAAGGAACCGGTCAAGGACTGGCGCTGGCGCGCAACGTAGTGGTGGACAAGCACGGTGGTACGCTGACGTTTGCCACCGCGATGGGCAAAGGCACCACTTTTTTGATTCGACTGCCGATACAGGCCGCGCTGGTGCCAGTGCCGGTGCCCGTGTAGAAACTCGATGTGACCGAACCTGACCAGTACCGCGTTTTTTGCCACGATTTTCTTGTCCCCGCAGCATCCTGTCACGCTGTCGCCCTCACGGCCCGGCGTCAATCAGCATCAGGCGATAGCCTCGCCCCAGCGGGCGAGTGCTATTCGCATCGTCGAACGCCCGTACAACGCCAAAACCGCGGTCGTTCCGCGGCATCGCCTCGGCGAAGACCCAACGAAGCAAGTTGAGCATTAGTTATCCTTTTCGCCGTACCGCCGCAATCCACGTTGACGGCGTACGCGCACGCGTATACAAACGAAGGCGCAGTGCCCCGGCGATTTGACGGCGATTGAACTCTATTGACGCCGATCGCTCCTCTCGGGCATGCGCGAAGTTCGTTCCTTCACCTCAACGTGGGTGCCAAATGCTTGGGAAAATAGCGCAGAGCAGTACGTGTGATTCGTGCGGCCATGTTCGGCCGGCTTCGTCGCGCGCGCGACGAACAACGCCAACGATGCCATCGCCAAGCTACAAAATATTGCTGCGAGCCTCCGCGTGCTTTTTGCTACTGGCCATTTCGCTGGCCGGGCCCCGCGCGGGCGCGCAAAGCGCGCCACCCGAATATCTCTTCGCCGCGCAGAACGTGCCGGGGCCATCGGGGACGACCGTAGCTGGAATCGCGACCTATACGGTTGATACCACCACGGGTGCGCTGACGCCGATTGCGGCAGCGCCGGTCCAACCCCGCGGCCAGGAGGACGGCTCGCTGGCCATCAATAGCGCCGGCACCATGCTCTTCCAAACGACCATCAATTCCGCCTCGCTGGATGCGGTGGGAGTGTTCAGCATCGCGTCGGACGGTTCGCTTACGGAAGTCCCGAACTCGCCGTTCGGCGTCGGCCAGTCGGGGGACACGCTGGTGCTCATTGCGGTCAGTCCCAACGGAAAATTTCTCTACCTGGCTTTCGAGAGTTCAGACGTTCCGCCATCGACCATCGTCGACGTCTTCGCTATCGCGGCGGATGGTTCGTTGTCCTTGAATAACGAATTCACCTTCTCCGCGGTCGAGTTCTGCGCTCCCCCGACTCCGGCGCGGTTGACGCCCGTTCAGTTTTATATTCATCCCACGCAAAAATCGCTCTTCCTTTTCATGGGTTCGTCCTTCGGTTCCCCGTGCTCGGGGCAACCGTCGGAAGTTCAGCCGTTCACCATCGATTCCGATGGAACGCTGACCGCTGGAACGTGTGATAATTCTGCCGTTGTACGCGACCTCCGGGTACGCACTGACCGGCTCGCCAGACGGTACACTGCTGTACTTGATGACCAATCCGTTTCCAGTCTCCAACACAATTATCTACGGTGGCGGACTCGATCCGACCACTTTGGATCCCAGTTTCGGACCGGCCTATTCTTACCCGATCGCCCTCCCAGCCGCCGTTCACCCAACCGCCGGTTCTCTCCCCGGGCGCGCTGGCCATCGATTCGACCAGCACTTACCTGTATTCCTCCGCGGGGACTTTCCTGATCCAGGATGGAGGGCTCACGCTGATCGACAGCAGCACCAACCCATTCCTCAGCGGCGGAGCCATCTGGCGTCGACGACGGCGCCGTTGATTTTTGGCTCGACGGCGACTGGGTCGTTCATTGTAGCGCTGGTGAATTCGGACGGATCTTTGACCCAGGCGCCGGGATCTCCGTACGCCATCGGGCCGCCTCCATAGTTCTGAGCCAGCCCACACCCATTCCGGACAAGGCCGTGCTATGGGTTCAGCCGCCGATGGTCCCATTGCTATCTCAACGCCGTGACGGTGGGACAGACCGGCAGCGCCAATCTCTCGATCCTGAATATGGGTTACGGGCCGCTGACGATCAACAGCATTGCCGTGACCGGAGATCCGAGCTTCTCGCTCACCGAGACCTGCACGTCTCCGATCGCGCCGGGCGGATCCTGCCCGCTGGTGGTAAATTTCGCGCCGACCACGGTCGGCACCTTTACCGGCACGCTGACCATCGACACCAGCGCCGCCACGCGCACGCTCGCGATCTCCGGCACATCCGAAGCGCCGCCGCCTCCGGCGCCGGACCCGATCCTCGTCGCTCCCACTCCGATTTTGTTTCCGGATACGGCCCTCGGCTCTTCTTCTCCTCTGATCATCCAGCTGCAGAATGGCCCCAAAGCCACCGCGCCGTTCGTCGTAACGTCGATCACCATTGGCGGTTCGAATCCGGGAGACTTTTCGCAGACGGATAACTGCACGGCAGCGCCTATCCCCGCGGGTTCGTCGTGCACCGTTACCCTTACGTTTTCGCCGCAGGCACTCGGTGGGCGGGCTGGGACGATTGTCGTCAATGGTCCGAGCGGGCCGACGGTCAGCAACACGCTGACTGGCACCGGCGCGACGACCGTTACCAAGTTCTCCGTGGCCGTGACTTCGAGCGGGCCGGGTACGGTGACCCAGAGTCCTACCGGCACGTCGCTCGCGAACAACACCACGATCACGCTCACCGCCACGCCGAACGCAAATTCATCGTTCGTGAATTGGAGTGGGGTTTGCCCGAACACCTTTCAACCCACCTGCACGTTTATTCTGAACGCGAACACCACGGCCTCGGCGAATTTCGTGGCCAACATAACGTTCAACGTAGCCATAGTCGGATCCGGAACGGTAATTCAGGAACCGACAGGCACGTCATTTGCGCCCGGAACGACGATTTTACTCGTCGCTAATCCCAATCCCGGCGCGCAATTTGTGAGTTGGTCGCCCGCCAGCGCGTGTTCGATTCCCGGTCCGGGGGAGTGCTACGCGAACCCGACGACCAACACGACGATCACCGCCACATTCTCGGGCGGAAACCAATTTTCGCTGGCCACCAGTGTGGTTGGCCCCGGCACGATTCAACAGTCGCCGTCGGGCACCAGTTTCGCTTCCGGGACTTCCATCACGCTGACCGCAGTGCCGAATGCCAACGCTCAATTCACGAGCTGGTCCGGCGCCTGCGCGGGAAGCACGAATCCGGTTTGCACCTTTGCGATCAACGCCAATACCAGCGCGACTGCAACGTTTACGAATACTTTTACGCTGGCTACGAATGTCTCCGGCCCGGGGACGATTCAGCAGACGCCGTCGGGAACGAGTTTCGCCTCCGGCACCTCGATTACGCTGACGGCCGTTCCCGGCGCGAACGCGACATTCACTAGCTGGGCGGGAGCTTGCGCCGGCAGCACCAACGCGGTGTGCACCTTCGCGCTCACTGCAAACACCAGCGTCACGGCCACGTTCACCGCGAATCCCGTGGTTACCGTGCCGCAGCCACCTCCGCCGGCTCCGGCCGGCAGCACCATTACGGCGCCAATTACCGTGACCGGATTTGCGATGCCGCCGACGCTCAAAGCCAGTTGCACGATTCCCCAGGGAAGTTGCTCGATCAGCGGAACCACCCTGACCGTCACCACCACGGCGCGCAGTTCGGGTTTTATTCCTGGGGAAATTTCCGCGCGTGCCGGCTCTTCCGGCAGCGCCGCGGGGAATGATGATCATCGCTCTCGCGATGATGAGCCTCGCCTTGCTGTCGAAAAATTCTCGGGCCAGACAGTTTCTGCGTCCGGCGGCTCTCGTTGGCGCGCTCTTGTTCGCGGGTTGTGGTGGCGGCAGCAATACCCCGCCGCCGGTAAACGGCACGCCAGCAGGAAACTACACGGTCACGATTACCGCCACACTAGGGGCACAAACGGCAATGACCAGCGTGGTCATTACCGTGCAGTAGCGCGTCGCGTGAAACTTTCTGCGCCGGGCGTTCGGCGTCTACTGCGGGTTCGTGAGCCCTGCCAAAATTCCCAGTCTGCAGCAGCTTCGGCGCTACACCGGATGACGTTGTTACTTGGAATGCTCGGCGGGCTTGCGGGCGTAGAGAAAAAATTCCTGGTTGCCTTCGGTGCCGGGTAGGTGGCTGGGTTTTACGCCGAGGATTTCGAGATGGGCGGCGCGGGCGGCGGATTGCACCCGTTCGATCGCTTTTTGGTGCAGGGTGTCGTCCTTGACGATTCCGCCTTTGCCGATTTCGCCGCGTTCCAATTCGAATTGGGGTTTGATCAGGATCAGGAAATCGGTGTGAGGTGCGGCTACCGGCGCGACTGCGGGAAGAACTTTGGAGACGGAGATGAAGGAGACGTCCATGGTGACTAGAGTTGGGAGCTGGGAAATTTCCATGGAGGGCAGGTCTTCTGGCTTCAGGTAACGCGCGTTTTTTTCTGTTTTTATGACTCGGTGGTCCTGGGTCAGTTTCCAATCGAGTTGATCGATGGAGACGTCGACGGCGAAAACTTGGATTGCACCATTTTGCAGCAGGCAATCGGTGAAGCCGCCCGTGGAGCTGCCGACGTCCATGCAGATTTTTCCGGCGGGGGAGAGGGCGAAGTCGGCGAGGGCGCCTTCGAGTTTGAAGCCGCCGCGGCTGACGTATTTTTGTGGTTCACCGAGGAGTTCGATGCGGGCGTCGGTGGGGACCTGGGTGCCGGGTTTGGAGAGTTTTTGGCCGTTGACCAGGACGTTTCCGGCGAGGAGCAGGGCTTGGGCGCGTTCGCGGGAAGGGGCTAGGCCGCGTGCGAAGATCAGGACGTCCAGGCGGGTTTTGGGTTTCGCGGGAGACTTCATGTTATTCGGAGAACGCAGAATAACATGCGACGGAGTTGCAGCAATCGAAGAGAGGTCCTTCGTCGCTGCGCTCCTCTGGATGACGGCCAAAGGCGGGTCACGGCGGGGCTTGGTTCGCGGAATGCGGCATTCGCGTCGACGAGCAGTTTGGCGCCTCGCTTAGGCGCGGCGGGCGACCAGGAATTGGGCTAGTTGCTTCAGGTGGTCGGCGCGGGGGCCGTAGAATTCCAGTTCTTTCAGGGCTTTGGCTTCGAGGTCGGCGGCGATGTCGCGGGAGACTTCGAGGCCGTGCAGGGCGGGGTAGGTGGCTTTGTTCTGGGCCTGGTCTTTGCCCGCGGTTTTGCCCAGGGCGGCGGAGGATTCTTCGACGTCGAGAATGTCGTCGACGACTTGAAAAGCCCAGCCGATATTTTCGCCGAAATTCATCAGGCGGCTGAGGTCCTGGCGATCCGCGCCGCCGGCGATGGCGCCGGCGACGATGGAGGCGCGGATCAGCGCGCCAGTTTTTGCGCGGTGAATATATTCGAGCATGCCTTTATCGCCGGGCTTGCCTTCGGCTTCCAGGTCGGCGACCTGCCCGCCGATCATGCCGCGGTCGGTGCCGGCGGCTTCGGCGACCATGGCGAGAATGGCCAGGCGGCGCTGGGGATCGACGGGAGCCATGGCCAGAGTCTGGAAGGCGAGAGTGAGCAGCGCGTCGCCCGCCAGGATGGCGGCGGCTTCGCCGAAAACTTTGTGGTTGGTCGGCTTGCCGCGACGCAGGTCGTCGTTGTCGAGCGCGGGAAGATCGTCGTGGATCAGCGAGTAGGTGTGGATGAGTTCCAGCGCGCAGCCAATTTCGATGGCGCCGTCGGCTTGCGACGAAAAGATTCGCGCGGTTTCCAGGCAGAGAATCGGGCGAATGCGTTTGCCGCCGGCGAAAACGCTGTAACGCATCGCGGTGTGGATGGAAACGGGCAGCGTGGCTTGGCTGGGGAGTATTTTCTCCAGCGCGGCTTCGACCAGCACGCGATCTCGTTCGAAAAATTCGGGAGCAGCGGCCATGGCTAGCGCGACCTGCCTGGTGTCGAAGGTGTGAGACGAGAGGAATGCGGGCGGCGTTCAGGATGCGTCGTCATTCGCCTCGAAGGGTTCCGCGACAATTTTTCCGTCGGCTTTCTTGAGCAGGATTTCCACGCGGCCTTCGGCTTCTTCGAGCTGCTTCTGACATTCGCGCGAAAGCTTGACGCCTTCTTCGAAAAGTTTCATGGCTTCGTCGAGGGAGAGGTCGGCGCTCTCCAGGCGCTTGACGACTTCTTCCAGGCGGGCGAGCGATTTCTCGAAATCGCCTTTCCTGGGCGGCTCGGCGGCAGGTGCGGGCGCCTTGTTTGGTACCGGACTCATTGTTCCTCGATCGGCGCGGCTGGCGCGCTCGTGAAATCTTTGAGCAGTGTAACGGCCATCGAGATTCTAGCGCGATGAGATTGATGCAGCAACACTCGACACGGGTTTTCCCCATTTAAGTTACGGCTCTTGGTAAAATCAGCGCGATGGCTGCCCTGGTGGTCCTCTCCTCTGCTGCAGCGCGTTTACGGTGCGTTTGCTGCGGTGCGTTTGCGGGGAAGCCGGACGCGCCGACGCTCGCAGGTTCTCCGCAATGATCGCGCTACAACTCTTCGCGGTTCTCGCGCTGGTGTGCATCAACGCATTTTTCTCGGCTGCGGAATTTTCATTGGTGGCCGTGCGCCAATCGCGCATCCGGCAACTGGTGGAGCAGGGCGACGCGCGCGCGAAAATCGTGGAGCAGTTGCTGAGCGACTTGTCGCAGGTGGTTTCCGGGGTGCAGGTGGGGATTACGCTGGCGAGTTTGTCGCTGGGGTACCTGGGAGAGGTCACGCTGGCGAAAGTGCTGAGCCCCTTGTTGCTGGCGATTCCGAGTCCGTGGGCGGCAGTGGCGGCGCACACGATTGCGCTGGTGATGGCTTTTGGGCTGCTGACGATTTTGCAGGTGGTGCTGGGCGAGCTGGTGCCGAAGAGTTTGAGTCTGGCGCGGGCGGAACGCGTGGCGTTGCTGATCGCGCGGCCGTTTCAGTGGTTTTTGAATACGTTTCGCTGGGCCATCGATTTGCTCGATCGTTTCGCCGAGAAAATTGTTCTGGCGTTGGGGGTGGTGGCGCCGCACAGCCACACCTTGGTGCGGTCGACCGAAGAGTTGCAGGTGATGGTGCAGCAGGCGCGGGACCGCGGGTTACTGCCGGCCACCGAAGTGAAATTCATTCAGGCGGCGATGGAATTGGGCCAGGTGCAGGTGCGCGAAGTGATGGTGCCGCGGCCGGATGTGCACGCGCTGCCGGCCAGCGCGAATCTGGACGAAACCATGACGATGTTCGCGACGACGCAGCGCTCGCGGATTCCGGTGTATGAAAGTTCGCTCGATCAGATTCTGGGATTCGTGCACATCAAGGACATGATCTGGGTTTTGCTGGAACGATCGCGGCGAGCGGAGGATGGGCAGCCCTTGCCGGAATTTCGGTTGCGCAGCGTTTTGCGCGATGTGTTGATCGTGCCGGAATCGAAGCCGGTGAGCGAGTTGCTGATGGAATTTCGGTCGCGGCGGACTGGATTGGCGATGGTGGTGGATGAATTTGGCAGCATTTTGGGGCTGGCGACGTTGGAAGACATTCTGGAACAGATGGTCGGCGAGATTCACGACGAATTCGACGTGGTCGAACGGCCGCTGAATTTGCCGGATGGCGGAATGATTTTCGATGCGGCGATAAAGATTCGGGAATTGGAGGCGCGATACAACATCGTGGTGCCCGAGGATCCTTCGTACGAGACCATTGGGGGATTCGTGCTGAACCGGCTGGGATTTATTCCGCGGGGCGGGGAGAGTTTCGAGGCGGATGGATTTCGATTCACGGTGATGGAGATGGATCACCGGCGGGTTTCGAGAGTGAAGATGAAACCGTTGCGGGCCGCGGGTGCCGTGGCGCCCGGTGCGGAAGATGCTGCGCGAGTGGAGCAGGGTGCGGCGAAAATGCGAGCAGAAGAACCGGCTGGCGCAAAAGGTGCGGCGGCTGACGCGGCGAAATTGCGTTCAGCGAAGGCTCCGCGCTAGGTATGGCACTGCTTCGTTATTTCGGCCAGCGCGTGCTGTATGCGATACCGGCGTTGTGGCTGATCGTGACGATGGTTTTCATGCTGGCCCATCTGGTGCCGGGCGATCCGGTGGCGCAAATGCTGGGCGAGGGCGCGCGGGTGGAGGATTTGCAGCAATTGCGGCACGCGCTGGGGTTGGACCTGCCGCTGCTGACGCAATATGGACGCTACATGCTGGGAGTGCTGCATGGAAATTTGGGCGAGTCATTTCGATTTCAGCAGCCGGTACTGAAGGTGGTTGGTTCGCATTATCCGGCGACGCTGGAGTTGGCGATTGTGGCGCTGTTGATTTGCGCGGCGATTGCGATTCCGGCGGGAGTTTTGGCGGCGCACCGGCGCGGAGAGCGAACGGATCACGCGGTCGGTGTGCTGACGCTTTTTGGATTATCGATACCCAACTTTGCGCTGGGGCCGATTTTGATTTTGGTTTTTTCGGTGATGCTGGGATGGCTGCCGGTTTCGGGGCGCGGCGGAATTCTGCATCTGGTGCTGCCGGCGTTCACGCTGGGCGCGGCCTTGGCGGCGATTTTGACTCGGATGGTGCGCACCTCGGTGATCGAGGAGCTTTCGGCGGATTATATTCGGACGGCGCGGGCTAAGGGTTTGTCGGAGCCGGCGGTTTTGTTCCGGCACGCATTTCGTAATGCGCTGATTCCGATTCTGACGATTCTGGGCTTGCAGTTTGGGACGCTCCTGGCGGGGACGATTGTTACCGAATCGATTTTCGCGTGGCCGGGGATTGGGCGGCTGGCGGTGCAGGCGATTGGTGCGCGGGATTATCCTTTGCTGCAGGGCTGCATACTTTTGATCGCGGTTTCTTACGTCCTGGTGAATTTGCTGACGGATTTTGTGTATGCGGTGGTCGATCCGCGGGTGCGGCTCGAATGATGAAGATCGTGCTGCAGGCGGTGCGGGAATTTCTGCGGCGGAGTGGGCCGGGCCGGGTCGGGTTCGCGTTGTCGTTGCTGCTGGTGCTGGTGGCGGTGACGGCGCCGTGGATCGCGCCGTATAGTCCTACGGCGCAGAATTTGCCGGCACGGCTGATGGGGCCTACGGCGCAGCATTGGATGGGGACGGACGAATTGGGGCGCGACATTTTGTCGCGGATTATTTTCGGGACGCGGGTTTCGATGCTGGTGAGCATTTGCGTGGTGTTTGGCGCGGGGATCATCGGGCTGACGATTGGGGCAGTGGCCGGTTATTTCGGCGGATGGCTGGATCGCTTGGTGAATATCGTGCTGATCAACGCGTTTTTGTCCTTCCCAGGAATTTTGCTGGCCATTGCGTTTGCCGCGTTTCTGGGGCCGGGGATCAGCAAGGTGATTCTGGCGCTGGTGGTGACCGGTTGGGCGGGGTATGCGCGGTTGGCGCGGGCGCAGATTTTGCAGGCCAAGGAAATGGAGTATGTGTTGGCGGCGCGGTCGCTGGGCGCGACGCATGCGCGGATTTTGATCCGGCATCTGCTGCCGAATATCTTGCAGCCCGTATTGGTGCAGGCCACGATCGCGATGGCCGGAGCGATTCTGGCGGAGTCGACTTTGAGTTTTTTGGGAGTAGGCGTTTTGGCGCCGATGCCGAGTTGGGGCGCGATGTTGAACGACGCGCGCGGGCATTTGTTCGATGCGCCGCATCTGGTGATTTTTCCGGCGCTGGCGGTGATGACGGCGGTGCTGGCGTTTAATCTTCTGGGAGATGCGCTGCGGGATTGGCTGGATCCGCGGATGCGGTCGCATTTGATTATTGCTTCGTTGATGCGCTAGGTATTCGCTGCAGCCGAGAATCTCACCCCCACCAATGTGACGCGCCCCCAAAACCAGCGCACCACGACGCCGCCCACACCACCTGTAGCGGCCGGCTTTAGCCGGGCAGCCTTTATGTTTTTAGATATTCGGTTTCCATTGTCATCCCGAGCGAGGCGGCGCGCATTTAACCCAGAGAAGTCGAGGGCTACTCGATTTGGACGATGACTTCGGCGCCGCGGCCGATTCCCAGGACGCGGGAGGCGTTGCCTTTGTTGACGCACAGCTCGAGGTAGCCGCTGGAGCCGGTCACGGCGAAGGGTTCGTTGGGTGCGCCATTGGCGAAGGTGGGGAGGAGTTTTTTGATTTCAGCTTTTCCGGCGCGGATGGTGAATTTGGCGTCGGGGACGACGAGCGCGGGGAAGTCGGCGATTTTCAAGTTGGTCATGAGGTTGCCGAAGGTGTCGACCTTGAGCACGATGCATTTGAAGGCGGTGCCGTCGACTTTCGGTTTGGGGATGCTGAATCGGGTGAAATCTTCGATGGCGTCGCCAAACGCGGCGGTCTGCCAGGATTTGGAAAGCCAGGCGGCCACTGGCGCGAAAATGTCGCGGCCGTGGAAAGTGCTGCTGACCGGATTGCGGAAATAATGCTCGGAAGTAATATTCCAGACGTAGAGCGCTTCGGTCTGGTCGTAAACGCCGGAGAGCACGCCGTTATCGGGCGCGACGAAATAGTGCTGGTCGCTGGCCACCAGAATGGGGCGGCGGGGAGTGCCGACACCGGGATCGACCACGACGAGGTGGATGGTTTTCGGCGGAAAGTAGTTGTAGGCCTGCGAGATGGTAACGGCGCCGTCGAGAATATCGTGAGCCAGTACGTGGTGAGTGATGTCGACGATGTGCACTTCGGGATTGATGCTGAGAATCACGCCCTTCATTACGCCGACCAGGTGGTCGCCGGTGCCGTAGTCCGTCGTCAAAGTAATAATTGGGCGCGCCAAGTTTTCCCCCGCTGAATTTTTGCGGCGTGCCCGCGTGAATCGCGGGACGCGCTGTGTCATTCGACGCTAACGAAGGCTCGAAAGAGAGTCAAGATAACGTCTGGAGCAGGGTGCTTCATGGTTACGCGCCGTCACGCACGGGGCGTTTCATTTTAGAACGCTGGTGCAGCTGGTTGGCCGCGTGCGAAGCGCGATTCCTTGACCCTTGGTGCGGTGGCCGTTATTCTGGATTTAGCGGGTTTTGGCTATGAGCATCTACCTGGATCACAACTCGACGACACCGGTGGACCCTCGGGTTCTGGCGGCGATGCTGCCGTATCTGGCGGAGAATTTCGGCAACGCCAATTCGATTCATTCTTCGGGGCAGCGGGCCCGGGCGGCGGTGGATGCGGCGAGGCAATCGGTGGCGGAGCTGTTGGGCGCGAAGGCGTCGGAGATTGTATTCACCTGTGGCGGGACGGAAGCGGACAATCTGGCAATTTTCGGCATCGTGAATCCCTGCGACCAGCCGCGCAAGCATGTGGTGACCACGGCGATCGAACACCATGCGGTGTTAAATACGGCGCAGGCGCTGGAAAAGCAGGGAGTGGACGTGACCTACGTGCCGGTGAACCGCGAGGGACTCGTCGATCCCGATGATATTCGGGAAGCGATCCGGCCCGAGACCGTATTGATCAGCGTGATGCTGGCGAATAATGAGATTGGCACGATTCAGCCGATTGCGGAAATTGGGCGGATCGCCGCGGAAGAAGACATTTATTTCCACTGCGACGCGGTGCAGGCCGCCGGAAAAATGCGAGTTGACGTGAAGGAGCTGGGCGTCGATTTACTTTCGATTTCCGGGCACAAGCTGTACGCGCCGAAGGGCGTGGGCGCGTTGTTCGTGCGCACCGGAACCGAGTTGGGGCCGATGTTTTTCGGCGGGCATCATGAACGCGACCGGCGGCCGGGAACGGAGAACGTGCCGGGGATCGTGGGCTTGGGAAAAGCCGCGCAACTCGCGATGGAAAATCTGGATGCGGACGCGGCGCGTCTGGCTGCGCTGCGCGACCGATTTGAAAATGCGCTATTGGCGCTTCCCGGAGTGCGGGTCAACGGCAACGTGCGCGAGCGCGCGCCGAATACTTCGAATCTTTCGTTTGAGGCGGCCGGCGGGGAAGCGCTGGTCATCGCGCTGGACCTGCAAGGCGTGATGTGTTCATCGGGCGCGGCGTGTTCGTCGGGCGCGGTGGAACCGTCGCACGTGCTGACGGCGATGGGGCTGACTCCGGACCAGGCGCGGTCGAGTTTGCGGTTCAGCCTGGGGCGCCCGACGACGGAGCGCGAGATTGACGAAGCAATCCGCATTATTCCCCCGGTGGTGGAGCGCCTGCGCGCGCTTTCTCCTCTGAGCGTGGGCGCATCCGCGATACGATAGAGGTAGACAACAACCAAAAATGTCGACGTTGACCCAATTCGAAGCCCGAACCGCGACTGAACCGGTTGGCACCGCCAATACGGTGGCCGTAGCGATGAGCGGGGGTGTGGATAGCTCGACCGTCGCGGCGATTCTGCATCACCGCAACCAGACGATTGTCGGGTTGACCATGCAGCTGTGGAATCAGCGCCGGTTGCCGGAATTGCAGAATGTGGGCGGGCCGGCGCAGCACCGCTGCTGCTCGCATGACGATGTCTATGACGCGCGGCGGGTGGCGGAGCATCTGGGCATTCCTTTCTACGTGGTGAATTTCGAACGCGAATTCGAGCTGAACGTGATCAAGCCGTTCGTGAACGATTATCTGGAAGGGCGCACGCCGATTCCGTGCACCATGTGCAACAACCACGTGAAGTTCGATCAGTTGCTGGTGACCGCGCGGCAGATCGGCGCGGAGCGGATTGCCACCGGGCACTACGCGCGAGTGCGGCACAACGCGGAGACCGGGCGCTACGAATTGCTGCGCGCGCGTGGACGAATCGAAGGATCAGACTTATTTTCTGTTTGGGCTTGACGCAGGAGCAACTGGCGCGGACGGATTTTCCCTTGGGCGAGTTGTCGAAGGTCGAGGTGCGGGACATCGCGCATGAATTGCAGGTGCCGGTGGCGGACAAGCCGGAGAGCCAGGAAATTTGTTTCGTGCCGACGGGAAATTACGTGCAAGTTCATCGAGGGGTATTTGAAGGAGCAGGGCAGCGCGCTGCCGGAAGAGCCGGGCGACATTGTCACCACCTCCGGCGAAGTTCTAGGCCGCCACGCCGGCCTGCATCAGTACACGGTCGGCCAGCGCAAGGGTCTGGGAATTTCCACCGCGCACCCGATGTATGTGGTCTCGCTCGATCGCGCCCAGAATCGTCTGGTCGTCGGCGAAGATCGCGAGTTGCGCTCCACGACCTGCGAAGTTCGCAACGTGAATTGGATTCCGTACGCGCTGCCCGATGGTCCCGTACAGGCGAAGTCCGCATCCGCAATCGTCACGAGCCCGCGGCAGCCGAAGTCGTCGCGCTCGACGCCACGACCGCCCGCGTCACCTTCCACGAGCCGCAACGCGCCATCACGCCGGGGCAGGCCGCTGTATTTTATTCCGGCGACCAAGTTCTGGGCGGCGGCTGGATTCGGTAGAGCGCGTCCCGCGGAGCGGGCTGGGCGGATTTTAGTGGATGAGATCCTTCGCTGCGCTCAGGATGACGTCAACGGCGGTTTTATCTTCTGGCAACTTCAAGGAACGAACTTCAGGGTCACTCGTAGACGCTGCGGGAAATCAAACTTCAGATGAAGAGTTCTTCGTCTGGGGAGGCGGCGTCGGTTTCAGGTACGCCGCCTTGGTGGCGGCGCAGCATATCCAAGCCCACTTTGATGCCTTTCATTACGGCGGAAGCCTGGCGAATGGGGCCCCACAGGGTGTTGCGGAATTTGGCGCCGGCTTCGTCGACGACTTCCATCGCGCCGGTTAGGATTTGATCGGCGCGGATGACTTGGATTTGCAGGCGCTCGATGGTGTCGGTGAAGACGCGATCGATTTTCTGGGCCTGGCCGCGGGCGATGCGGGTGATTTCGGCGGTGTCGCCCATGACGCTGGAGATGCGGCCTTCGGAATCTTCCAGGATGCGGTTGATGCGGCTGAGGATCGGATCGATGCGGCCCTGCAGTTCGGTCGACTGGCGAGTGAAATGTTCCAGCGATTTTTTGACCGTCAGCATCATGGCCAGCATGACCGCCATCTGCATGACGATGGCGATGGCCGCGATCACGATAAAGGCTTCGACCCAACCGGACATAGCGCTCCTGACTTACGTTCGATGCTTAGCTGCGGATGCGGCGCGAACCGTTACGACGCGCGCGATTCGCGTTTGTAAGTGTCCTTGCCCGCTTCCACCGCGGTGGAAATCGCATCCTTCTGGCGATCCATGATTTCTTTGCTGCGTTCGAGCAGGTCTTCGGCGCGTTCGCGAAGTTCGCGAGCTTTGCGCTGGGCGTAGTCGCGGCCTTCGTCGGCTTTGCCGGAGAGATAGTCGCGGGTGTCTTCGCCGGACTTCGGCGCGAACAGCAGGCCGACTAGCGCACCGATACCCAAACCAACCAGGAAGACGCTGACTTTCGATCCACCATTATCTTCAGACATGTTTGACCTCCAGAAGTGACCTTAGTATAGGCTCCGCCAGCGCGGCAAGCAATGCGGGAATGACCCTAGAGAGAATTGGTTGGGGGATCGCTCGGAGGCGGCGATTTTATTTCGTGCAAGGCGTCGTAAACGCGCTGGGCCTGCGCGCGGGGAACTTCGGCGGCGATGTCGTCGACGCTTAGTTCTTTCAGGCGGGTGACGCTGCCGAAGCGGCGCAGGAGTTTTTGGGCGGTACGGTTGCCGACCCCGGCAATTTCGGTGAGGGAAGTGCGGAGACGAACCTTGGCGCGCCGCTGGCGGTGGAAGGTGACGGCGAAGCGATGCGTTTCGTCGCGAATCTGCTGGATCAAGTGCAGCACGGGCGAATGGTGGTCGAGGACGACCGGCTCATCTTCGCGGCCGAGGACGTAGAGAATTTCTTCTTTTTTGGCGATGCTGGCCATCGGCTGATTGATGATGGCAAGCTTGTCGAGCGCTTTGGCGGCGGCGTGAAGCTGGCCGATGCCGCCGTCGATCAGGATCAGGCTGGGCAAGCGGCTTGTTCTCGGCTTGCAGGCGGCGGTAGCGGCGTTCGACCGCTTCCCGCATGCTGGCAAAATCGTCGCGCAAAATTCCCGCGGATTTTTCGGCGCCTTCGGGCATGGCTTCGCCGCGGATGATGAATTTACGGTAATCGGATTTTTTCATCTTGCCGGCTTCCCAGACGACCATCGAGGCGACGGTTTCGGAACCCTGGATGTGCGAGATGTCGAAGCATTCGATGCGCTTGGGCGGCTCGGGCAGACCGAGAGCGGATTCGAGGGCTTCGATGATCGCGTCTTTGCTGGGCTTGGAAATGCGGAAGCGCGTGATGAAAGATTGCTGCGCGTTTTTCTCGACCAGTTCGAGGAACGCGTGCTTCTGGCCGCGCTGCGGATTCAGGATTTCGACGCGATGGCCGGCTTTTTCGGTGAGGACTTCTTCGAGCAGGTCGCAATCGTCGAAATCGAAAGGCGTGTGGATGAAGCGCGGAAGATATTCCGCATCGAGATATAGCTGCTTGAGCAGCGAGGGCAAAAATTCGGCGGCGTCGAATTCCTCGAGATCTTCCCAGTAAAAATCGCGGCGGTCCACCACGCGGCCGCCGCGGATGTGGAACAGGTTCACGGCGACCTGCGGCGGTTCGGCGTACCAGCGCCAGCACGTCGGTATCGTCGCCGGCAGCGGCGGCGATTTTCTGGCGCTCCTCCATTTCGGCGATGGTGCGGAGCAGGTCGCGGTAGCTGGCGGCTTCTTCGAATCGTTCGTTGTTCCGAGGCGGCCTGCATGCGAATTTCAAGGCTGTGGGACAGGTCGCTGCGGCGGCCTTCGAGAAACATGCGCACGTCGCGCGCCGCTTCGGCGTAGCGTTCGTCGGTGACCAGGCCGGCGACGCAGGGGCCGAGGCAACGGTGAATGTAATACTGCAGGCAGGGGCGCGGATGCGTGCGGGTCAGATCGACGGTGCAGGACGGCACCAGGAAATGTTTGTGAATCAGGTGGACCATCTGGTACGCGAGGCGGGCGGGGAAGTACGGGCCGAAATAAATCGAGCCGTCTTTCTTCAGCCGGCGGGTGACGTAGACGCGCGGGATATTTCTCGAACGCGGTGTAGTGGATGTAGGGATAGGTTTTGTCGTCGCGCAGCAGGATGTTGAATTTCGGCTTGTGCTGCTTGATGAGATTATTTTCCAGCGCCAGCGCTTCTTTTTGGTTGTCGACGACGATGTAATCGACGTCGGCGACTTCGCGGACCAGCGAGCCGGTCTTCGCATCCTGCCAATTCGATTCGAGAAAATACGAGCGCACGCGGCTGCGCAGGGAATTGGCTTTGCCGACGTAGAGAATTTTTCCGGCGGCGTCCTTGAACAGGTACACCCCGGGCTGGGTGGGAAGTTGCGCGACTTTTTCGCGGAGTTCCATGGGGGCGCGTTACAATGGTGCTGCTGGCCGGCGATTGATGAGGGCTGGCCGAGAGACAACTCAATCATAGCAAACGCTATCTAAACGCATCCAGACGTACAAATGTCACGACCTACGGCAAACGACAAAACTTTTGGCGGCTCGCGGAATTTCGCGGGGTTGACGCTCGCGATACTGATCGCGACCTGTGGCTCGGCGAGCTTCGCGCAATCGCAGCCGCCGGCTCAACCGTCGAATCAACAATCCGGCCAGCAACCGGCCAGCAATCCGGCCCCATGCCTCCGCGACCGGCGCAGGGTGTACCGGCGGACGATCCTAGCCAGGAATCCAGCTCGAAGAAAGATCCGCTGCCGGATTCGCCGGCGGATGCCAAGGCCGCGAAGAAAGATCCGGTTCCGGACAGTGCGGCGGACCAGCCGAAATCGAAAGGCGCGAAACCGGGAGTGTTGCCGCCGGAAGACGATCCGGCCTGGGATCCGTTTCACGCGCAGCAGGATGTGGACGTGGGCGAATTTTATCTGCATAAAGGCGATCTGGACGCGGCGATTACGCGATTTGAAGATGCGGTGAAGTTGCGGGCAAATTTCGCCAAGCCGCGATTGCTGCTGGCCGAGACCTACGAGAAGAAAGGCGACAAAGAGGAAGCGGTGCGCTATTACAAGGAATATTTGCAGGTGCTGCCGGGCGCGCCGGATGCCAAGAAAGTGAAAGAGAAAATCGAGAAGCTATCGGCGTCGAAGAAGTAGCGGAATAAGAGCAGCGTCGCTGCTCCCCTCTGCGCCAACCTGGCAAGAAAAAACTCAGCGAGTGGAAAAGCGGTCGAGAAATTTCATAGCTTTGGCGTAGTCCGCGTATTTCTTTTCTTCGCGGCGGAATTCCGGGGAATGGGATTTGCGGCGGCAGCGCTCGAAGCGCATGGGATGTTTGACGTGCAGCATCTCGTGGTACATCACGTATTCGACGACGTAGGGCGGGACCGTTTCGCGGTCGAGTTGTCTGTTGATGACGATCTGCTGCAGGGCGGGATCGAAGCAGCCCAGCAATCCGCGCCAGACTCTTTTACTCCATCCCAGGGTTGGTTTCGCCAGCGCGTTTTCGAAGTAGCGGCGATTTAGAATTTCGAACAGCGCGTCGAGGTCGTGATGCACGCCGACGGGACGGTGTTCGGTGCGCCGGGCGCGAGCCTGGCGCTGGGTGAGCAGGCGGGCGCGGGTGCTGCCGGCGTAGGAATATTCGCGGTAGGCGTGGAGCAGATCTTTGGGCGGTTTGCGGCGATAGAGTTTGCCGAGCAGGATTGCGGCGGCGGCTTCGACCACGGTGTTCGGCGCGTCGTCCAGGGCGTCGGAGAGGCGGACGTAGGCGGTGTCTTCGCGCAAGCGAATCGTATGCGTGAAATCGGTGTACGGATGAAATTCGACGACGAAGGAGGGCGGCCGGCCCTGGCAGCCCAGGCGGGTGTAGATGCGCTGAAAAAGAATGTCTCCGCCGGGGACGGGTTTTCGGACGCGACGCAAGGTCACGAAGGTTTTCTCCGCACTGGGGCAGGGGTCAGGTCTTTGGCGGCTTTGTCGGCATCGGTGAGGGCGTCTTTGGTTCCTTCGATCGCGTCTTGCAGCGTTTCTTTGTAGGTGTCGTATTCGGGGCCGGGATTGCTGTCCATTTTCTGCAGGATCTCCAGAAATTCCTTGGCCTTGGACTGCATAAATTTGAGCGGCGCGTGGATATCGATTTGTTTTTCCTGGGCCAGCGCGACCTGATCGGCGGCGTCGTCCATGCAGCCGGCGTAAGCGTTGAGCAGGGAATTGAGAATTTCGGCGCGGCGGCCTTCGGGCGCGGTGCGGGCGAGTTCGTACTGGAATTTTTTCAGGCGATCATCGGCGAACAGCACGAAGAGCCTGATACGATCCGGCGGTACGGCGGCGTCACGAATCTTGTTCGCTTCGTTTTCAGTCAGGTAGTCCTTTTTTTCGTTTTGGGCGCGGGCGGCGGGCGCGAACACCGTGGCGCCGGCCAGGATGGCGAGCAGCGCAAGGATCAGGATTTGTGGGCGCATGATGGCCTCCCTAAGTCTTCGGCGCGGACTGGGCCGGCGGCTCATCCGGCCGGTGCGGAAACAGCTCGCGAATTAGTTGTCTTTCGAGTTGGTCGAGCCGGTCGCGAACCGCCAGAAACGGCTTTTGATCGTCGCCGGAGAGCTCGATGAGAATGCTATCCATCCGGCGGAGCGAACTCCGAACCGATATTTCGGCCTGTTTGTATCCTTCGGAATGTTTTTCGGCGTCTTTGCCGCGGGCGTCCAGCGCTTTCACCGCCGATTCGGCTTCATCGGCGAGCTGATTCGCGATGGGCGACGCGTCGGTCAGCTTTCCCGCGCCGAGCAGGTCTTGAATTTCGCGAAACTCCGAATCGGAGAGCTTGGTAAGTAGTTTGGCCTTGTGCACCGGATCGGTTTCGGCGGAAAAACGGGCGCGCAGGTCGGCGGTGTGATCCTGCGCGGAAAAAGAGCCGCCTAGCAGCGCCGCCGAGAGAGCCAAGCCCGAAAATCGAAACCAGAACGACAAGGGTGCTACCTCTTTTTATTTTTTAACTCCCGCTCCAGGGTCCGAGCGCGAGCGGTTGCTTCAAAATACATGTCGCTGGTCTCGTCCTTGTTCAACTGCAAAAATTTCTGGTACGCGGCCAGAGCTTGCGGCACTTGACCGAGTCTATCGTAACAAGTAGCGCGAATGAACCAGCTTCCGAAGGGAAGTTCTTCGTGTTGCGCCAGAAGATCGAGGCCGGAAAGGGCGGCGCCGTAGTTTTTACTGAGATATTCGGCGGCGACCAGGTCATTGAGCAGGTCGAGCGAAGGGTTGGCTTTCATGGCCACGGTCAATTGCTGCACGGCGTTGGGATAATCCCTCTTTTCGAGATAGGCGTGGCCCAGTTGGGCTTGCAGATTCGGATCCTGCGGCGCGAGCGCGATGGCTTTTTGCAGGACGGGGAGCAGGTCGTTGAACTGTTTTTTCTGGTACAGAATATTGGCGCGGAGTTTTAGAGCGGGAAGGGCTTCCGGCGCGCCATTCGCGGCCCGATCGAGCTCGGCCAGAGCTTCGTCGAGCTTGCCGGCGTCGAAGAGGAGCGAGGCGCGTTCGATTTGGGCGGCGTGGTCGTTGGGCGCGATTTTGAGATAGGCATCGAATTCCTGAGCCGCCGCAGCGGATTTCTTTTGGGCGGCGAGGCTTTTGGCCAGGCCCAGGCGGGAGGGAAGCGAATCGTTTTTCAGCGCGAGCGCGGCGCGAAACTCGGGCTCGGCTTCGGCCGGATGCCCGGAATTCAGGAGTGTTCGTCCCAGAGCGAAGTGAGTTTCGAAATCCTGGTCGTCGAGTTTTTCGGCGGCGCGATATTGCTCGACGGCTGGGGCCGGCTTCGCGCTCCGCTCGTAAGCTACGCCGAGGGCGAATTTGGCGCGCTGCTGCTTGGGCAAAAGCTCGGTGGCTTTTTGCAGCGGCGCAATGGCCGCGGCGGGATCTGAATCCAAAAGCGCCAGGCCCAGATTCAGATAAGCCTCGGACATTTTAGGATTGAGTTCGATGGCCCGCTGATACTGGAGTTTGGCGTCGTCGAGTTTCTGCATCGCGGTGTAGGCATAGCCCAGTTGAAAGTGCACCGCGGCGTCATCCGGCTTTTTTTCGAGATAGGACTGGTAGTCCTTGGCGGCGGTGGCGTAGTCCTTGGCGTCCAGGGCGGTCTGGGCTTCGGCCAGGAAATTATTCAGGGCCACCGCTTCGGGATCCTGCGGAATTCGCTTGTGTGAAGAACCGACCACCTGAGCGCTCGCGGCGTTCGCGGCGGCCATAGCAGCGATCAGCAGCGCGGCGGCAGCGAAGGGCTTCGAGCTGGCGTTCATTCGACCGTGGAGGTGTCGGGATTTGGTACGGAATTTGTTTTCAGCGGCACGGACGAAACGCCGTGATTCCCGCCATTTCGGCCGTTCAAAGATTTGGCCAGGAATTTTCCGGTGTGCGATTGCGAGTTGCGCGCGACCTGTTCCGGCGTGCCGACCGCGACGATGCGGCCGCCCTGGTCGCCGCCTTCGGGACCCATATCGATCATCCAATCCGCGGATTTAATGACGTCCAGGTTGTGTTCGATAATCAGCACGGAAGCGCCGCCGTCAATCAATTTTCGGAACGCGGTCAGGAGTTTCTGAATATCGTCAAAGTGTAAGCCGGTGGTGGGCTCATCGAAGATATAGAGAATCCCGTTGTTGTCCTGACGGGTAAGATGCGCGGCCAGCTTCAGGCGTTGTGCTTCGCCGCCGGAAAGAGTGGTGCCGGACTGGCCGAGTCGAAGATAGCTGAGGCCGACTTCCTCCAGCACGCGGAGCTTGGCGGTGACTTTGGGATTGGGCGCGAAAAAGCTGAGCGCTTCGCGGACGGTCATCTGCAGGACGTCGTGAATGTTTTTTTCTTTGTAGTGCACGTCGAGGACGCTGCTCTTGTAGCGGGTGCCGCGACATTCTTCGCAGACCAGTTCGACGTCCGCCAGGAAACGCATTTCGACGGTGACGGTGCCGTCGCCCTGGCAGGCTTCGCAGCGTCCGCCGGGAATATTGAAGGAAAAGTGGCCGGGGGTGAAGCCGCGCTTTTTCGCTTCCGGCGTGGTGGCGAAGACTTCGCGGATGCAGTCGAACGCTTTCAAATAGGTGGCCGGATTGGAGCGCGGCGTCCGGCCGATCGGCGTCTGGTCCACCATTTCCACCGCGGTGATGGAATTGTCGCCTTCGAGGCGATCGCAGAATTCGCGCCAGTTGCCGCCGGTGCGGCGGGCCTGCAGCGCTTTGTACAGGACATCGTAGACCAGAGTGGATTTGCCGGAGCCGGAGACGCCGGTGACGGCGACCAGCAGGCCCAGCGGAATCATGACGTCGAGGCCTTTGATGTTGTGGCTGCGGGCGCCGAAGATTTTTACGAATTTGCCTTGCGGTTTGCGGCGGCGGGGCGGGACCAGGATTTTCAGTTCACCGCGGAGATAACGTCCGGTGAGCGAGTGCGGGTCCTTCAACATCTGGTCGCGGGTGCCGGAGAAAATCAGCTTGCCGCCGTGTTCGCCGGCGCCGGGGCCGAGGTCCATGACGTAATCGGCGGCCATGATGGTGTCGGGATCGTGCTCGACGACGAGCAACGTGTTGCCGAGGTCGCGCAGGCCTTTCAAGATTTCGATGAGGCGGTGCGTATCGCGCGGGTGCAGGCCGATGGACGGCTCATCGAGAACGTAGAGCGCGCCGACCAGGCGGGAACTGAGCGACGTCGCCAGCTGGATGCGCTGGGTTTCGCCGCCGGAAAGAGTGGAGGTGAGCCGATCGAGCGAAAGGTAATCGAGGCCGACTTCGTCGAGGAAGCGCAGGCGCTGCTGAATTTCTTCTAATATTTTTTCGGCAATGGCCGCTTCGAGTTCGGTGAGTTTCAGGCTATCGAAGAAGGGGCGAGCGTCCTTCACCGTCATTTGGCAGACTTCGGTGATCGAGCGTCCGGCAACTTTTACGGCGCGGGCTTCGGGGCGCAGGCGAGTGCCGTTGCAATCGGGGCAGGTGGCGTAACCGCGGTAGCGGCTGAGAAAAACGCGGACGTGCAGTTTGTATTTTTTGCGTTCGAGCCAGTTGAAGAAACCTTTGACGCCTTCGTAGCCTTCTTTTTTGTCGCCGTCGAGGATGGCGTTGCGCTGGGTGATGGTCAGGTCGCGGTAGGCGACGTCGACGGGAATCCCTTTGGTGCGCGCGAATTTGCGCATCTCGATGGCCAGCTGGCGATAGCGCGGCTTGGTCCACGGTTCGATGGCGCCGTCCGCGAGGGATTTGCTTTTGTCGGGGATGACGCGGTCGAGATCGAAATCGATGGTGTTGCCGAAACCCTGGCAGCGGGGGCAGGCACCGTACGGATTGTTGAAAGAAAAAAGGCGCGGCTCGGGTTCCTGATAGATGGAGCCGCATTTCTTACATTCGAAGCGCTCGTTGAAGACCATGCGCTCGGGCTTCTGGTCCGGGGAATCCGGGACGAATTCCAGGATGGCTTCGCCGCGGCCTTCGCGGTAGCAAATCTCGATGGAATCCATGAGCCGCGAGCGAACTTCCGGCGAGAGGGCCAGGCGGTCGACCAGCACGTAAACCGGCTTGGTGAAATTCACGTCGAGCAGATCTTCGGGCGTGGCGAATTCGAATACGCGACCGGACTGGTACAGGCGATTGAAGCCACGCTTGCGCAGGCTGATCAGGGATTCGCGGACGGCATCCTGCGTCAGGCGAATCGGTTTGCGGGCGCGCGGGGCGTTGGGAGCGTTGGTCGCGTCGGCGGGCGCGGGATCGGGCGAAAGTCTTAATTCGTAGAGCACATAAAAACGGCGGCCCTCGGGAAGCGCCAGAACTTTGGCGGCAATTTCGTCGAGCGTGTCTTTGCGGACTTCTTCGCCGCAGCGCAAACAGAAGGTGCGGCCGATGCGGGCGAAAAGCAGCCGCAAGTAGTCGTAAATTTCGGTGGCGGTAGCGACGGTGGAACGCGGATTGCGCGTGGAATTTTTCTGGCGGATGGCGATGGCCGGGGCGATGCCGGTAATTTCGTCGACGTCGGGCTTTTCGATGCGTTCGAGAAACTGGCGGGCGTAGGCCGAAAGGGATTCGATGTAGCGGCGCTGGCCTTCGGCGTAGAGGGTGTCAAAGGCCAGGCTGGATTTGCCGGAGCCGGAAACGCCGCTGACCACCGTGATGGCGTTGTGCGGGATGACGAAATCGATGTTCTTGAGATTGTGGACGCGGGCGCCGCGGACGCGGATTTCCTCGATGTCACCCGGAATAACTTTGGCGGGAGCGATACGAGCAGCTTGGTCCGAGACTGGCTTCTCTGTGGGTTCCGTCGGCATGTGTCTAAACCAAAAATTATACGCCGGAGTGGGGCGGCGATCAAATTGATGAAAAAGGCTGGAATTTTTGTGGTGCGGTACAATCTGGCCGGTTGGCAGGGATTTGAATTGAGGTGCGTGTGAGCGAAACCGTCAAACATTTTGAGCGCATTATCTGGATTGTGTTGGACAGCGTGGGGATTGGCGAGCTTCCGGATGCGGCGGAGTACGGCGACGTGGGGCGAGACACGCTGGGGCACATTGCGCGGTCGCGGCCGTTGAAGATTCCGAATCTGGTGCGGCTGGGTCTCGCGGACATTAAGCCGCTGGAACATTTGACGCCGGCGGCGGAGGCGTTGGGTTCGTATGGCAAGGGCGCGACCCGGTCGCCGGGGAAGGACACGACGACGGGGCATTGGGAGATGGCGGGGATCTGGCTGCCGCAGGCGTTTCCAGTTTATCCCGGCGGATTTCCGAAGGCGTTGATCGCGGAATTTGAGGCGCAGATTGGGCGGCGGACGCTGGGGAATAAGCCGGCGTCGGGGACGGAGATTCTGAAGGAGCTGGGCGACGAGCACGTGCGCACCGGTTTTCCGATTGTGTACACGTCCGGCGACAGCGTGTTTCAGATCGCGGCGCATGAAGACGTGATCCCGGTGCCGGAGCTCTACCGCATGTGCGAGATCGCGCGGAAATTGCTGGATGGACCGAATCGCGTGGGTCGGGTGATTGCGCGGCCGTTCGCGGGCGCGAGTGGAGATTACCAGAGGACCGAGCGGCGGCACGATTATGCGGTGGAACCGCCGCGGCCGATGCTGCTGGATGTGCTGGCGGAAAAGAAGGTGCCGGTATTTGGCATCGGCAAGATCCACGATATTTATAACGGGCGCGGCGTGGACGATTACATCACGACGAAAAATAACGCGGATGGCATGGAAAAATTGCGAGAGGCGCTGAAGGCGCGGACGAGCGGGCTGATTTTTGTGAACCTGGTGGATTTTGACATGCTGTACGGGCATCGCAAGGACGTGGAAGGTTTTGCGCGGTCGCTGGAGGAATTCGACGAGCTGCTGGGTCCGCTGCTGGAGCAATTGCAGACGACGGATTTACTGCTGTTGACGGCGGATCACGGCTGCGATCCGGACCCGGTGAATCCGACGACCGATCATTCACGGGAGTATGTGCCGATTGTGGCGTACACCCCGGGCGATGCGGACGGAACGAATCTGGGGATTCGGGAAACTTTGGCGGACATGGGGCAGACGGTGGCGGAAAATTTCGGAACGTGGATTCCGCATGGGACCAGCTTTCTGGGACTCCTTGACGAAATCGAAAACGCGGGCTTAGGTCCGAACGCGGACCAAAGGCAAGAAATTCTGAGTGGTTAACAGAGGTACCGCGGCTTTGCGGGCGTAGTAGCCGCTGCGGGTTCGCAGGCTGAGTTTGCCTTTGCCCTTGGGCTCGAATGAGGTCGACTTTTACGGCGCGGAAAGTGCCGTCGGTGGCGGTGTTCGTCGGGTAGTAGCCCAGGGTGTACTGGTTGCGAATATCGCGGGCGACCTGAATGCAGACCGGGTCGACGTCTTCGAGGCGAGCAGGGAAGAAGGCCAGGCCGCCCGTGGCTTCGGCCAGTTCGGTGAGGTCTTTGGTCGATTTGCGAACCATTCTCTTTTGGTTCTTGCGGTCGTCGTCGCTGAAGACGCCGATGGCATAAATCACGGCGTTGGAATCGACGGCGGCTTTCAGCGCATAGGCGAAACTCTTGCTGCTGGCGTCGTCGTCGCCGTCGGTGATGACCAGCAGGACGCGTTTATCTTTGTGGCCTTTCTTCAGGTGGTCGAGGGAGGCGATGATGGCGTCGTACAGGGCGGTGCTGCCGCGCGTATCGATTTTCTCCAGAGCTTCGTGCAGTTCCTGCTGGTTGCTGGTGAAATCCTCATCGAGATCGAGGTAATACTCGTCGTTAAAGTTGACCACGAAAATTTCGTCGGCGGCGTTGCTGGTGCGGACGAAGGAAAGCGCCGCGGCGTTCACCTGCGGGCGTTTGTCCTTCATGCTCGCGCTGTTATCGATGACCAGACCCATCGTGACCGGAACGTCTTCGGCGGAGAAGACCGAGATTTTCTGTTGCGACCTTGTCTTCGTAGACCTGGAAATTATCCTGGGTCAGGCCGGGAACGAATTGACCTTTGCTGTCGACCACCGTCGCGTGCAGCACGACCAGGTCGACGATGGATTTGAGGTGCTTGCTCTGTTCGTTCTGGGCGGCGGCTTGCGCGCTCCCCGGCGGCGGAGGAGGCGGAGGCGGGTTCGGCAGCGGAATTTGGGCGTGCAGGCACGACCCCGCGAAAGCGGCGGCGATCAGAAACAGAGAAACTTTGCGCAGAAAAGTTTTAGTGGCCGGGCGCGTAATATCCGTTTTTGGCATAGACGGTGAGCGGAGGAAGTCCCTTCGGCGGCCGAAGCTTAATTTTGATTTTGCGCCATTTCCCATCGTGGGCGTGAGCGCCGGGGCGGTATCCGACAACATATTGATTGCGCAGCTCCATGCTGATTTTGGTGGCAATGTCCGGCAAGTCCTTGAGGCTGCCGACGGCGAAGGTGCGGCCACCGGTGAGCAGCGTTAATTCCGACAACAAGCCGGGGCCTTCCTTCTCTTCCTGGGTCGGGCCGCCGCCGGGCGTATACAAAACCGATCGCGTAAATCTGCACATCCGCTTCCCGGGCGTACTTGCGAATATCTTCTTCGGAGTAGCGGCTGTGATTATCGCCTCCGTCCGATATGATGAGCAACGCTTTCTTCGCGTTGTGTGCCCCTTTCATCTCGCTCAGGCCGAGATAAATGCCATCGAGCAGGGCCGTCTCGCCCTTGGCGGCGGTGAACATCAGGTGGCTCTGCAATTCTTCGACGCTGGCGGTGAAGGAATTCGCCAGCTGGGCGCGGTCGTTGAAATTGACCAGCAGAAATTCGTCCTGCGGATTCGAGGTGCGGAAGAACTGCACGGCGGCGAGGCGCGACTTTTCGATCTTGTCGGACATGCTGGCGCTCATGTCAAAGATCACGCCGATGGAGATGGGCACGTCCTCGCTGGAGAAGCGCACGATTTCCTGTTCGACGTTGTCTTCGAAGACGCGGAAGTTCTCCTGCTCGAGGCCGGTAACCAGGCGGCCGTAGGGGTCGCGTGACCGAAACGTTGACCAGGGCGATCTCGGTTTCGGCGTGCAGCGATTTGCCTTTTTCCAGGCGTTGGGAATTTTCGGGATGCGTAGGTCCGACCGCGGGGTTCTGCGCAAAGGAAGACGGAGCAAGCAGCAAGGTGGAAAAAGTCAGGAGGATGGCGCAAGTTCGCACGCTGGCTACCGAAGCGACCGGACGCTGAGCGCGCAGAATCAAAGTGGCCCCTCACCCCTGGTGCAATTTCCGAAGGGCTCCGGGCAGCCGCTCGAAAATCTTGAGAGGATTGTACCACCCGGACTTTTCAAAGCAAGCGAGAGGTGGAGCATTTTTTACCGCCTTGACGAAGGGGTAAGGGCTGCGTGGTAAGATTCACATTCTGCGGGAAAGGTTTGAGGGTGCGATGACGAATTCTGAGTCTCCCAAGGTATTGATCGTGATTCCGGCGCGTTTCGCCTCGGTTCGCTTTCCGGGCAAGCCGCTGGCGGAGATCCTGGGCAAACCCATGATTCAGTACGTGCTGGAGGGAGCGCGACAGGCGAAACAAGCGGCGCAAGTGGTGGTGGCCACCGAGGATGAGCGCATCAAGCAGGCGGTGGAGGGCTGCGGGCGGGGAAGCGATCCTGACCCGCGCGGATCATCGTACCGGTACGGACCGCGTTGCCGAGGTGGCGGCCCACGTTCCGGCGGATATCTATATTAATGTGCAAGGCGACGAGCCGCTGATCGACCCGGAGACGATCGATGCGGTGGTCGAGGCGATGCTGGAGGATGAATCGATCCAGCTGGCTACGCCCTGTTCGGCGATCACCCAGCAAAACGACATCATGGATCCGAACGTAGTGAAAGTGGTGCGGGATTTCGACGGCAATGCGCTGTATTTTTCGCGCGCGCCGATTCCGTGGGTGCGCGATACCGGCGCGCGGGTGGCGGCGCAGCCACTGGAAGCACATTGGGCTTTACGGATTTCGCCGCGACGCGCTGCTGGAATTTCCGACTTTGCCTCCGGGTGAGCTCGAGCGAGTTGAGCAGCTCGAACAGCTTCGCTGGCTGGAAAATGGATTTCAGATGCGGGTGGTGGAGACGGAATACGATCGCGGTGAGCGTGGATGTGCCGGCGCGATATCGAAAGGTCGAGAAGATTGTTGCGCGAACGCAGCGGAGCGAAATCGTGAATTCGCGAGGCGAGCGGCTACGTGAAACATGCTTGGCGCGCGTCGCGGAATAATATTTTCAGGTCGCGAATTCGTGATTTGACACGACGCCGAGTTTCTCCGCATAATGCGTTTGTACCCAGACTCTCCCGGAGGATTTCGAGCGACTTTGCGGACCGCCCCGAAATATATTTTTGTGACGGGCGGCGTGGTTTCTTCTCTCGGCAAAGGCGTAGCGGCGGCTTCCATGGGCTGCCTGCTCGAAAGCCGCGGACTTAGAGTTACCCTCCAGAAGTGCGATCCCTACCTGAACGTTGATCCCGGCACCATGTCGCCCTATCAGCATGGCGAAGTGTTTGTTACGGACGATGGCGCTGAAACCGATCTCGATCTCGGGCCACTACGAGCGATTTACGTCCGCGCATCTGACGCGCGACCACAACTGGACCACCGGCCGCTTCTACGAATCGATCATCACCAAGGAACGGCGCGGAGATTACCTGGGCAAAACCGTGCAGGTGATCCCGCACGTCACCGACGAAATCAAAGCCGCGTTCCGCAAAGTGGCCGAAGGCGTCGGACATTGTGCTCGTCGAAATCGGCGGCACGGTGGGCGACATCGAATCGCTGCCATTTCTCGAAGCGATCCGGCAGATGCGCCTGGAGCTGGGCGCGGAGAATGTGATTTTCGTGCACCTCACGCTGGTGCCGTTCATTCCGACGGCCGGCGAACTGAAGACCAAGCCGACGCAGCACAGCGTGAAGGAAATGCTGAGCATCGGAATTCAGCCGGACATTTTGATTTGCCGCAGCGACCGGCAGCTCGGCGCGGACCTGAAAGCGAAAATCGCGCTGTTCTGCAACGTGGCGCGAAGCGTGCGTGATTTCCGCGCCGGACGTGAGCAACATTTATGAAGTGCCCATGTCGCTTGCGGCGGAAGGGCTGGACGAGCAGATTCTGCGGCTGCTGCATCTGGAAGCGCCGCCGCGCGATCTGAGCCGTGGCTGGCGATGCTCGAGACGCTCGAGAATCCGTCAGGGCGAAGTGCGCATCGGAGTAGTGGGGAAGTACGTGCAGCTGGAAGACGCGTACAAGAGTTTGCGCGAAGCGCTGGGCCACGGCGGGCTGGCGAACCGGCAGCGCGTGGTGATCGAGTGGGTTGAAGCCGAAGAAATCGATTCGCCGGCGACGGCGGAGCAGACGCTTGCGGCACGTGGATGGGATTCTGGTTCCCGGCGGATTCGGGAAGCGCGGGCATCGCCGGGAATGGTTCACGCGATTACCTATGCGCGCGAGAAGCAAAATTCCGTTCTTCGGAATCTGCCTGGGCATGCAGTGCGCGACGATCGAATACGCGCGGCAGGTTTCGAAGCTCGAACGCGCGGACAGCACGGAGTTTGATCCGTCGACGCCGAACCGGGTGATTTACAAATTGCGCGAACTTGCTGGGCGTGGACGAAATGGGCGGCACCATGCGGCTGGGCGCGTGGCCCTGCAAACTCGAGCCGGGATCGTTTGCGCACAAAGCTTACGGCGCAGCTGGAAATTTCCGAGCGGCACCGGCATCGCTATGAATTCAATTGCGAGTACGACGCAGACGCTCACGCAGCGCGGGATTTCGGATTACCGGGCGAACGCCGGACGGCGTTTATGTGGAAATCGTGGAAGTCCCGGACCATCCGTGGTTCGTCGGCTGCCAGTTTCATCCGGAGTTCAAATCGAAGCCGCTGGCGCCGCACCCGCTATTCGCGGCGTTCATCAAAGCCAGCCTGGAACATCGTCATCGCCGCCAAGGTGTGGTCACGGAAAAGCGCGTCGCAGCAGCAGATCCCGCCACCGATTAGTTCTTCTCAGCACGACTACCGTCCTACGCGGTAACCGAGGTTTGTCCCGTCGTTCGGTTCGTTTTTCGGTTTCGTGCGGGACGTCCGCCCAATTTTCCGTTCCGACGCGCAGCCGAGGCTTTCGCCGCGCTTTGGGATTTCCCTCCGGCTGTTCCCAAACGCTCCGCCATCCATTTTCGAGAGCCGCGAAATCCGCGGAGCAGGGCCGGAAGATAGATGTCAGCATCGACGGACGGGAAGTGCAGGCCAAAACCGGAGGGCGATACTTCGATTCGGCGAAGTTGAGACGCCCGAGCACGCTCTAGGCCTTGGGTATCACGCGGCGAGAAACCTACATCAATACCGGAGTCAAGACGAACGAACACCCGGCTCAGGCGCCGATCGTAGCGAGCCGAAACCGCCTTCGGGAAATTGGATCGCGCCATTCCGGCACGTTCCCGGGCTTCGTTGAGTTCGTCACGCGATACCATGAATTGTCAGCATCTGCAGTGTACCATAACCCAAGCGCTTGGGTTAAATATCTCGATCCTCCATCCGGAATATCTGGGTCGTTCTCGCCAAGGTACCGCATTAGCCTGTAATATCTGCAGGCAAAATTGCGCGGTTGAAAAGCTGCGCGTTCCCTAATAGTCTGGTGCTTCGTCAAAGCACATCCACCAAAACATGCCGACTACACATAGCTTTTCCGTTGGGAAAGTTCGCTTGGGCGGCAATGCGCCCTTGTTTCTGATTGCGGGCCCCTGCGTGATCGAAAGCGAGGCGCATGCCATGAGCATGGCCGAGCAGTTGGGCGCGATCACCGCGGAGTTGGGCGTGCCCTACATTTTCAAGGCTTCGTATGACAAGGCGAATCGGTCGTCGCTGTTTGTCCTTCGCGGGCCGCAAATTGACAGCAGGGTTGCGGACTCCTGCGGCGATCAAGAAATCGGAGGGCGTGCCGATGCTTTCCGACGTGCATGATGTTGCGCAGATCGGGCCGGCGGCCGAGGTGTGCGACATTCTGCAGATTCCGGCGTTTTTTGCCGCAGACGGATTTGTTGCTGGCCGCGGGGCAATCCGGGCGCGCGTGAATTTGAAGAAGGGGCAATTTCTTTCGCCGTGGGAATCGGAAATGCCGCGGAGAAAATCGCCGCCACCGGAAACGAAAAAATTATTTTCACGGAGCGCGGCGTTTCGTTTGGCTATCAGAATCTGGTGGTGGATATGCGGTCGTTTCCGATCATGCGCAAGCTGGGGTATCCGGTGGTTTTGACGTGACGCATTCGGTGCAACTTCCCGGTGGGCAGGGGATCGAAGTCCGGCGGGCAGCCGGAATTTATCGAGACCGCTGGCGCGCGCGGGAGCGGCGGCGGGCATCGACGGAATGTTTCTCGAAGTGCATGACGATCCGGCGAAGGCGCTTTCGGATGGCGCGAACGCGCTTGCCGCTGCGCAATTCCGCGCGCTGCTGGAAAAAGTGCAGCACCTCGCGGCGCTGGCGCGGGAGTGGGATTCGGCGAAATGACGACGACTCGTGCAAAATCCGACGCACTGACGACGCTGAGCGCGTGTTGCGCATCGAGTCAGCAGCGATCGCCGATCTGATTGGCCGGCTCGACTCGAGTTTCGAAGCGGCCGTGGAGCTGCTGTACTCCTGCGGGGGCCGCGTGGTGGTGACGGGCCTGGGCAAGTCTGGATTGATCGGGCGCAAAATCGGCGGCGACGTTTGCGAGCATCGGCACGCCGTCGTTGTTTCTGCATGCCGTCGGAGGCGTTGCACGGCGATTTAGGCATGCTGACCTGCACGACGTGCTGGTCGCGATTTCAGCGAGCGGCGAAACGGAAGAGTTGATCGAATTGGTTGAGGCGGTGAAACGGCTGGGCGTCAGATTGATCACGCTGACGGCGAATCCGCGGTCGACTCTGGCGGCGCAAGCAATATCGTGCTCGATATCGCGGTGAAGGAAGAGGCGTGCTCGCTGAATCTGGCGCCGACGGCTTCGACTGCCGCGGCGATGGCCATGGGCGATGCGCTCGCGATTGCGCTGCTACGAGCGGCGCGGATTCAAGGAAGAGGATTTTGCCGCGCTGCATCCGGGCGGACGGCTTGGACAAGAAATTGCGCCGCATGGAATCGCTGATGCATGCGGGAGACGCTTTGCCGCGCGTGGCGCCCGAGACGAAAATGCCGGACGTGATTTACGAAATGAGCCGCAAGGGGCTTGGGCTGACGGCGGTGACCGATTCGCGGCGGCAAGCTGCTTGGGATCATCACGGATGGAGATTTGCGGCGCATGATGCAGACGCGCAAGGAGAATGTGCTGGAGCTTGTCGGCGCGCGATTGCATGACGAAGAATCCGGTGACGCTGCCGAAGACGGAGTTGGCTGCCAGCGCGCTGCGACTGATGGAAGAACAGAAAATTACGTCGGTGATGGTCGTCGATGCGGAGGGAAAGCTGGAAGGTGTGCTGCACGTGCACGATTTGTGGACGATGCAGATTGTTTTAGCTGAAAAATCTCACGGAAGAGATTCCACCTACATGGCATTCGAAGAAATTAAATTTCCCGCGAGCGGTGCTGCGGAGGGCGAAGCCGATAAAGTGTTTTGCTGATGGACGTGGACGGCACGATCACGCCGGGCTACGTTTGCCTGCAGACTTTTCCGGACAGCAGCGTGGCGGAAATGAAGATGTTCAACGCGCATGACGGCGCGGGGATCAAGCTGGCGGGCATCATGGGGATTCGCACCGGGCTGATCACGGGGCGGGATTCTCCGGCGACGACGCGGCGAGCGCGAGAGAATCGGCGATGGAATTCGTGGCCAGGGCCAGCCGAAAAAACTCGAAGTCGTACTGAAGGAATACTTGCTGCGGCGGGCGTGACGGACGAAGAGGTTGCGTATCTCGGTGATGATATTCCCGATTTGCCGATTTTGCAGCGAGTGGGACTGGCGGTGGCTGTGGCGGATGCGGTGGTGGAAGTGAAACGCGCCGCGCATTACATGACGCCGTCGCGGCGGGGAAGGCACGGCGCGCGAGGTGGTGGAACTCATCTTGAAGGCGCAAGGTCGTTGGAAAAAGCTGTGCCGCAGGCCATCGCCTAACCTCAAGTCCGGCTAAAACCTGCCGCAAAATCCTCAGTAATTATTTTTCTGCTGTTCTTTACGCATGGCCTCGAAAATGTCCTCGGCCCACTTCGGTGGATCCGGTCCTTTATCCGCCTCAATTTTCATATTCAGGGCGATTTTCCACTTCGCCAGCCAGGGCATTCCGTCGCCGACGTACAAGTCCGGAGTGGCGTAGGCCGGGTCGGCCAGGGCTTCATCGAGGGAGATGAATTTGTAGCCGCGCTTTTCGAGTTTGGTCAGCAGCGCGTCGAGACATTCCAGGTTGATCTGGTTGTCGTGAATGAGGAAAGTCTGGGGGATTTGGCGGTTGAAATCGGTTTGGGATTCTTTTTCGGAGTAGTCGAAAGAGGCGTCGACATATTCCAGATAAGCGGCGCGCGCTTTGACTTCGAGTTTTTTGTCTTTTTTTTCTATGGCCTGGGCCAGTACGTCATTAAAGATATAGTCGCCGTCATCCAGCGTAACCGGGGCAATGATGTAGTTGCGATCCTTGAGGAATTGCTCGAAGGCGGTCTTCGCTTCGATGGTCGCACCGGTATTGAGGTAGGGGTGTCGAAAATATTTTTCGGTCTGGCCGGCGGCTTTCATCAGCACGCGAGTGACGGCTTCGCCGCGAATGGTTTCGTCCTCGAATTTCTGCAGGGTAGTGGTGTTGAAGTCGGTGTGTTCGTAGGTGTGGTTGCCCAGGGTCAGGCCGTCGTCGAGCCACATTTGGAGCAGTTCGGCGCGCGCGTCACGTTCGCCCCAGACTTGCAGTTTGCGTTCGTTGACGAAGCCGATGGCCCAGACGTGATGAGCTTTCAGGATCGCGGGAATGCCGCGATTGATTTTCTGCAGGGTTTTGAGGTCGCCCACGGCGAAATCGTTTCCGGGCAGCGCGCCGGGCAAATCGTCGACGGTCAATACCAGCGATTTCTGGTTGCTGGGCGCGGTCTGGGTCGAATTTCCAGCCGAATGGGGCGCGGCGGAAATTTTCGGCGCGGCGTTGGAAAATATGGCGGAGGTCAAGGCGATCGTTAGAAACACGGCAAGCAGCGCGGTGCGGAACTGAGTCATGGATGGCCTCAAGGCAGTCGACGGCTATGGTCTTGGACAGCGCTGCGTATTGTGTCGCAAATCAGCGGAGGTTCAAAAAGGAATCTACGACTCCCAGGCCGGGATCGTTCGAAGTTCGGAGCGAGCGGATTCCGGGCTCAGCGGAGGTAAATTGGGGCGCGACCGGGGGGTGGCGAACCGGCGTCGACCTGTACCTCAACTGTTCCTTCGGTCAGGTTGGTTCGCTGGAGCGAAAGGTCTACACTCGCCACAGGCCGTTTCCATCAGTGGGCACTGGGGGACACGATGAGATTAGCGTTTCGTTTCTTGGGTTTCGTGATCCTTGCGATTGCGATTTGCATTTCCGCCGGCTCCGTTTCCGCCAACTCGTACACTCTGAAATGCAATTCCAGCAAGGACCGCGTGTGGGTTTACGATTCCTTGGCCAGCTTTACAGTCGAGGCCAAGTTGAATTGCGGCGAAGCGGTGGAAGTTCTGGAACGGGTGCAGGATTACGTGAAGATTCGTGCGCAGAATGGAGTGGAAGGCTACGTTCCGGAGAGCGCGTTTTCCGAGTTGCCGGCGGTGGCGCACAATGCGCAACCGGCGCCGAGTGTGGCGGTGGCAGCCAAGCAGGCCGAAGCCAAGGAAATCGCGAAAACGGCGGCGACCGGATCGACCTTTCTCGCGAAGGATGCGGAGCCGCGGCCACAGAAACTCCCAAGCCAAACGCCTCGGCTGGATTTTTGCCTGATGCGTCGCTAGCGGAAATGCATCGGGCGCCGGTTGCGTCATCAAAACCTGCGGCGGATGCGGGCGCTGCGGCAGCGCAGCCCAAGCCCCTGGCGACCGTAGTGGATGCGAGTGGCCCGGCGCTAGTGACAGTTCCGGTGGCTGGGCGCGCTGCAGTAACCAGCAGCGGCACGGATGAAAATCCGGAGGCCAGAATTGCGACGGCCAGCGAGGATGCGTCGTGCCAGCGCTATTTTTCGGCGTACGGCTTGACCTCGACGCAGTTGAAGTGGATTGCGCGAAACCGGCAGAAATCGTTTCCCAGCGTGTGCCCGGCGCCGGACCCGGCCAGCGTGAATTTTGTATTTATCTTTACCCACGACGTGAATTTCTTTGGATCGACTTTGCCGGAGCCGGTGCACAAGTTGAATGGCTTTTCGGATTTTCAGCCGCTGGCCATGGTCGACAATGCGCTGGTTTCCGAATCCGATAAAGCCCACCGGGAATACGTCTGGATATTTGAGTTTGCCAAAGGCGGATTCCATCCCGAATCGTTCACCCCGCACAGCCACTACGAGTTCAGTAAAGTGGAAACCAGCACACTCGGTTCGAACGCCGGCCCCAAGGCAGTAGAAGATGCGTTGCGGTTCGCAGAAAGCGCGAATCGCTGAAGGTAGCAGCGGTTGCGGGCTGTTTTTCCGAGGTGTCTTATGCGCGGCAGATGGAACTCAGCGGCGCTGGTAGTGTCGTTAGGCTTGGTGGTTATGCCGGCGGCTATGGCCGCGTCCACGGCAACCTGCCGCGACTTGGCCCATCCCCGGACTGAAACCGCCGCAGTTCAGAATCAATTCCCCTCAGGTCCGAAGAATCAAACCTTCATGGGACGGGTGCTTTCGCAGAACGACGTGCGATTTATTTTCCGGGATGACGCCTCGGACGTCTGGTATCACCTGGACGATCAGGACCAGGCGAAGGCGTTTTTTGGCAAGGACGTGGTGATTACCGGAACGATCGATGGACTCACCGGGACGATCCGGATGCAGAGCATTCGAATACGGACGGCGGAAGATCGATTGCCCGATCCACCGAGTCCGCCGGAACCGCCGGTTGCACCAGAGCAGGAATCGCCGGCGATTGCGCCAACTTCGGAACGGAGCGCCGTTATCTCCAGGCCGAAAGAAGCCGGGCCGGCGTCGGTGCCGACTCCGACACCTCGCAGCACACCGCCGCCTGCGGTAACCACGGCGAGCGCCGCAGCGACCACGCCACCGCCGCTGGCACCAGCGCCAAGCCGGCCGGCAATCGAGCCGGATCGATCTAAAGTGGTTGTTAATTTGCCGGAAGAAGCGGTGGGCGCGTCGTCCTCGGTGGCGATTATTTCGCGGCGGTCAATTGCGTTGCCGGCCGGCACCGGGCCCTCCGCGGCGGCGAGCGGGAAAAACGTGGTGGTGGGTAAGCCCTTGCTGCGCACGGTGCCGGATTATCCCTATGAGGCGCAGCAGCAGAAGGTGGAAGGTACGGTGAAGTTGCACGCCGTGGTCGGGATGGACGGAACGGTACGGAGCGTGGATCCGGTGAGCGGGCCGGAGCCGCTGATGGAAGCGGCGACGAACGCCATTCGCGAATGGCGATTCGCGCCGACCAAACTGGATGGGCGGGCGGTGGACGTGCAGGATGACGTGACTTTGTTTTTTCGTTTGCCGAATTGATCTACCTCTTTCTCCGGTTACCTCCGCAAAGCCGCGGCAAGCCGCCGCACTCCCCAGGTTCCCCTAACTAGGTTCCCAGTTGAGGGAGAGGTGTGCCGCGGCGAGCGGCCTCGAGCTAAAGCCGGTGAACAAATCCCTGGCCCGCTGCGTATGGAATAGCGGGAGGATTCCGCGCCGATGAAAGACATTCGGTATGCGCTGCGGCAGTTTGCTCGTGCTCCAATATTTACGGCTACGGCGGTTTTGACTCTGGCGCTGGGGATTGGCGCGACGACGGCCATTTTTACTTTGGTGCATGCCGTCCTGCTGAATTCGCTGCCAGTGGCCAAGCCCAGTGAACTGTATCGCGTGGGCAACATCGAGAATTGCTGCGTCAACGGCGGGTTGCAGGATAATTGGTCGCTCTTCTCCTACGATAAATACAAAACATTCCGCGATAACACGCCTGGATTCGTGGAGCTCGCTGCGATGCAGGCCGGCAACGACCTTAACGGCGTGCGCCGCAGTGGAAGCACCCAGCCCGCGCAGTCGATGCACACCGAATTTGTATCCGGAAATTATTTCACCATGTTTGGGATTGGGCCGTACGCCGGGCGGATGCTGGCGCCGCAGGATGATCGCAAGGGCGCGGACCCGGTGGCGGTGATCAGCTACCGGGCCTGGCAACAAAAATATGGCGGAGACCGTTCGGTGGTGGGGTCTAGTTTTTCATTCAATGGCCAGCCATTCACGGTGGTCGGCATCGCCGCACCCGGCTATTTTGGCGATCGCTTGCAGGAGCCGCCGGCGTTCTGGCTTCCGGTTTCGCTGGAACCGCTGGTCAACGGGCCCAACTCGATTCTTGATTTTCCGCAGCAGGACTGGTTGGACCTGATTGGGCGGGTGGCGCCGGGCGCCGACCCGAAACAAATCGAAGCGCACATGCAAGTGGAGTTGCAGCAGTGGCTGTTGAGCCCGATCGCGAAACTGCAGCCGGGGGAGCGCGATGTGGTCTCCAAGCAAACGTTGCATCTGGCGCCCGGCGGCGCTGGAATACAGCAACTCCGCGACGAATACGAATCGGGTTTGCATCTGCTGATGTGGATTTCCGCGCTGGTTTTAATCATCGCCTGCGCCAATGTGGCGAACCTGATGCTGGTGCGGGCCACCACTCGCAAATTGCAAACCTCGATTCGCGCAGCGCTGGGGGCGCCGCCGTCGCGGCAAATCCGCCAGATCCTCACGGAAAGTTGCGTGCTGGCGGTGCTGGGCGGACTCGCGGGAGTATGCCTGGCGTTTATGGGGACCAGCGTGATCCTGCGGCTGGCGTTTCAGGATACCTACGTGGCGATTCACGCGTCGCCATCCTTGCCGGTGCTGGCGTTTACTTTTGTAATCGCGCTGCTGACTGGAATCTTTTTTGGCGTTGCCCCGGCGTGGATCACGGCGAACGCCGCGCCGGCCGATGCCTTGCGCGGAGCGGGGCGTTCGACCGGACGCGGCGGCGGATGGGCGCAAAAATCGCTGGTCATCGCCCAAGCGGCGTTGTCGCTGGTCTTGCTTTCCGCCGCGGGATTGCTGACCCAAAGTCTGCGCAACATGCACAACCAGAACTTCGGTTTCGAAACGCCCAATCGTTACATTCTGCACGTCGATCCGCAGATGGCTGGATACAAGCCGGAGCAGATTCCGGCGCTGTACCGGCAGCTGCACGACTCGCTGGCAGCGATACCGGGAATGGCGCAGGTGAGCTTTTCACTCTACAGCCCGATGGAGGGCGACAACTGGGGCGAGACCGTCTACATCCAGGGCCAGCCGCCGCCTCCGCCGGATTCGAACCAGAACAACGCGTCGTGGGTGCGCGTCAGCGAAGGATATTTCGAAACACTGGGGACCAAGATTATTCAGGGACGCTCCTTCAGCGATCAGGATTCGCCAACGGCCGAGCGCGTGGCGGTGGTGAATCAAGCGTTCGCCAAGAAGTTTTTCAAGGGCGACAGCGCGATCGGGCATCATTTCGGGAACATCGACATGAAATACGCCGGGAACTTCGCGATCGTCGGCGTTACTGAAGACACCGTGTATCGCGACCCGACCAAAAAGGCCAACGCCATGTTTTTTCTGCCGGCGACGCAGGGGATCGTCTATGACGATCCGCGCTTCGTGACGTTCGAAAATCGTTCGCATTATTTGAATGCGGTGGAGCTGCGCACGCGGGGGAAGGTGACTGGCCTGGAAGCGCAGGTGCGGCACGCTCTGGCGGATGTGAATCAGGATCTGGCGGTCATCGACTTCATGACCTTTGGAGCGCAGGTCGACAACAATTTCAACCAGCAGGCCATGATTGCGAAGCTGACTTCGCTGTTCGGGTTTCTGGCGCTGATCCTGGCGTCGATTGGGCTGTATGGCGTGACCGCGTACTCGGTGGAGCGGCGCACGAATGAAATCGGGATCCGCATGGCGCTGGGCGCGGGGCGAATGAGCATTTTGAAATTGGTGCTGCGCGGCGCGGCGTTGCAGATGGGAATTGCGTTGGCGATCGGCATTCCGGTGACGATTGCCGCGGGGCATGCGATGGCCTCGCAGCTTTTTGGAATTAAACCTTACGATGCCCGGATCTTGCTGATCACGGCGGCGGTGCTGGCTTTGGCGGCGTTGATTGCGGCGGCGGTGCCGGCGCGGCGCGCGGCGACCTTGAATCCGATTCGGGCGCTGCGAACCGAATGAATTTTATTTAAGGTTCTGGCGATGGGTCCAGAGTGGCTGGCCTTTTGTTTCTAGGTCGAGGACCGAGATGTGGTCGCGGCCGAGATTCGAGACGTAGAGCTGGTCGAAATTGGGGCCGCCGAAGGCACAGTTGGTCGGTTGGCAGAGCAGCAGGTTTTCTTCGTCACGGCAGAGAAGTTCGACTTTGCGATCGGGTGAGACGCGGTAGATGCAGTTGGACGCGTAAGTGGTGACGTACAGATTGCCGCCGGCGTCAAAGGCCAAGCCATCGGGGATGCGGGCCATTCCCTCGACAAAAACTTCGGTGGCCCCCGCGGTTCCGTCCGGTTTGATTTCAATTCTGGAGACGCGATCGCGGTTGCTTTCGACGACGTAGAGGTAACGCTCTTGGGCGTCGAGCGCCATGCCGTTGGCGAAATGATAGGGGCCGGCGGAAAAGAGGCTGGTCTTGCCCTGGCTGGAGAGCCGCCAGACCACGCCGTCGCCCTTCTTCCATTCTCCGGAATCACTGAAAAACAAATTTCCCTGCGAATCAAAGACGCTGAAATTCGGAGTGCGAATTTTTACGCCGTCGACGGTGTCGGCGACCAGCGTGACTGCGCCTTTTTGGGTGACTTTCAGCAGGGCGTGGCGATTTAGATCGCAGATGTAGATATTTTCTTCGCGGTCGAGGGTGAGGCCGAGACAGAAACCGCCGGTAGTGGCGATCTCTTCTACTTTTTTCCCGTCGGGCGAGATGCGATAAACCTGGCCGCGTTCGCCGCCGGCGTAGAGGGTACCGTCGCGTCCGACGGCGACACATTCGGGATGGTCGAGCCCGCTGATGAAAAAGCGGACAGCCGAAACGGGATAGAGCATGGCATCTCCTCAGGATCTAGCGTGCATTGGGCAAAATATCTTCGACCAGCGCTTTTTCTGCATTCAAAATTCTTTCGATGGTCTCCAGGCGCGATTTGCTGGGCACAAATTCCAACTGGCGAATGCCGAAGGGATCGATCTCACGGCGAATGAGGCGCAATTCTTCGGTGGTCGGCGCGGGAGTGACCGGTAGTGGATCGGCGATTAAAAACTCGCCGCCGGTTTGCCGGCGAATTTCTTCCAGCTCGACACCGGGGTGAATGCTGACCAGGCGGAATTTGCGGAGCACGTGATCGAGTTCAAAAATTCCGAGATTGGAGATCAGGCGGACGGTTCCGGGTTGGAGACCGGCCTGGCGGCGTTCGTCGTCGCCCAAAATGCCGCGCGAGGCGGTACAGAATTGAACGGATTCGACGAAGCGCTCGGGCGAATGGCGGGTCAGGTACAGCGTGAAATTTTTGTGAAGGTTGGTTACGTCGGCCATGCCGCCCTGGCCGGGCAGGCGCAGCCGTTTGCCTTTGCTTTCGATCCAGGCGTTGTTGGTGCGGCCTTGCAGGTCGACCTGCGCGGTGGTGATCACTTCGTGAGTGATGCGTCCGGTTTGGTAATACCAGTGGTAGGTGTCGTCGCCGCCCCAGAAAGCCTTGGCGGTTTGCCAGTCGAGTGGCTCGGCCAAGGTGAGGGACATCGGATGGGATTCGACGTCGATGAATCCGCCATTCAGGGAAATCAAAATGAGGCCGGGCGCGTGAGTGCGCTTGGCGAGCAGATAAGAAACCATGGCGAGCGGCGAGACTGAGCCTACGGAACAAATGCTGGCGTTGTCATATTCGTGGGCGAGAGTGACGGCGAGGAGTTCATCAACGGTGTAGGGCGCGGCGGGTTCGATCTTCAGGCCGAAACGTTCGAGGCGCGCGTTGGTGAGGGCTTGCAGCGGGACCTGGGCGGCAGCGGAGAGAAATTTTCGGCGTGCTGGCGAGAAAACAAACCGGGCGGAGGCGGGTGGCGTCTCGCGCGGTGCGGCCGTAGCGGTAGCTGGCGGTGGATTTCTTGTTCTGCTCTTCGCTGCGGACGTAATCGACCAGCCGTTGGTAATCGGTGGTGTAGTAGGGCAGGCAGGACGTGGGATAGGCGCCGCCGGGGACTTGGGCGATGGAGGAGACAAAGGTTCGCGGAAGAACGTAGGATTTCGGTGCGCTGCCCAACTCGCCGACCTCGACGATTTCCTCGACAGTGAAGAGATTTTTCTTCGAAGCGCCCAGCAGGCTGAGGTCCAGGCCGCGCGCGCCCTGAATTTCGATGTTGCCTTGGCGGTCGGCGCGCTGGGCGTGAAACAGGACGGTATCGACGTCGAGGCGGCGCGCCAGGGCAATCGGCTCGCCGGTGAATGGCGAGACGGATTTCTTCCAGAAATTTCCGGTGTTCATCAAGTCCGAGCCGACGGGGATCTGGAACGGCAGTTCGGGAAGATTGAAAAACGCGGCGTGCAGGCCCTGGATCATGGCGAGGGCGGTCCATTCTTCCACTTCGACGCGATTGGTTTCGAGCGACTGGCGGAAGCGCGGTGCGAGACCCAAGATATCCAAACTGGAAAAACAAAAAACGAGTTTCTTCAACGATTCGGCTTCGAGAAATAATTCCAGGGGAAGTCCGCCGCCCCAACTGATATAGGTGAAATCCTTGCGGCCGAGATTCAAGACCTTTTCGATCAGCGCAATGGGCAGACGCGCGAGATGCACTCCGCCAATTCCAATCCGAATACCGCCGGGTACTTGCTGGGCGAGTTCATCAAGACTGACAATTTCGGCCATACGATTTCGAAACCTCCGGATTAAGCCGCTTTCCGCGTCGTTCGACGATTGCAACGCAGCATAGCAGCATAGCCGACTTCTGCTAATCGTCCAGTAGTGTCCTCGGTCTCGGCGAAGGGCCGCAGAGCACGAACCGACGCGGCGCGGTTTTGTTTGCGAACTTAGGTAGAGCAAGGCAAAATGTGTTTCGGAAAAACTACAGGGCTTTTCTTGACGAAACTTTGCAGGACAGTTCATTTCAACGATAGAGGCAAGGTTCACTATGCGCCTTAAAGGTCGGGTGGCACTCGTTTCGGCGATGGCCAGCGGAATTGGGCAGGCGATCGCGGAGTTGTTTGCGGCGGAAGGCGCGTCGATCATTGGAGTAGACGTGGACGAACGAGGCGGGCAGGCAACGAAAGCACACATTGCGGGGCACGGCGGCCGGATTTCATTCCGGCGCGCGGATGTTTCGTCCGAGGCGGAAGTTCGGGAAACGGTGGATGCGGGACTGCGGGAATACGGGAAAATCGACATCCTGGCGAATGTGGTGGGGATTGCGACGGAAGCTCCCTGCCACAAAATGGAGTTGAGTGACTGGGACAAAATCATTCGGGTGAATCTGACCAGCATGTTCCTGACTTCCAAACATGTTCTGCCGGGAATGATCGAACGCAAAGACGGTTCGATCGTAAATATGGCTTCAGTGCAGGCGCTGGTGGGACTCGCGGGGTATCCACATTACGCGGCGAGTAAGGGCGGGATCATCAGCCTGACCAAGCAGATGGCACGCGAATACGCGGCGCATGGAATTCGAGTGAACTGCATTGCGCCGGGAACGATCGAGACGCCGCTGAATGTGCAGATACTGGAACGAGCGGCGGATCCGACAACGTTGCGCGCGGCGTGGGTCAAGATGCATCCGTTGGGACGATTGGGCACGCCGCGGGATGTGGCGAATGGCGCGCTCTATCTCGCGAGCGAAGAGAGTTCGTGGGTCACGGGGCAGTGCCTGGTGATCGATGGCGGGATGACTTCGGCCGCGCCAGTGTGATTGAAAGAGTTGGTGGGTGAAACGGAGGATAAACCAGGGATGAGCGGGCCACTGAAGGGATTGCGCGTCGCGGATTTCAGCCAGTTGGTGCAGGGGCCGAGCGCGACGCAGTTGCTGGGGGACATGGGCGCGGACATCGTGAAAATCGAACCGCGCGCGGGAGAATGGTCGCGAGGCTGGTCGATCGGCGACACGTTTATCAAAGGCGAGAGCTTGTCGTATCTCGCGTTCAATCGCGCGAAGCGCAGCATCACTTTGGATCTGAAAGCGGAAGAAGGGAAGGAAATCGCGCGACGGATCATCAAGTCATCGGATGTGCTGATCGAAAATTTCCGGCCGGGAGTGATGGATCGGCTGGGGCTGGGCTACGAAGCTTTATCGGCCCAGCAGCCGGAACTGATTTACTGCGCGAGCTCGGGTTGGGGGCAAGACGGCCCGTACAAAGAGCGGCCGGGGCAGGATCTGCTGGCGCAATCCATTGCGGGCGTACTGATGCTGAATGGGACTGCGGACGATCCACCGGTTCCGGTGGGAATTGGGTTGGCTGACCTGACCGCCGGGTTGCACATCGTGATCGCCGTACTGATGGCGTTGTATGAGCGGTCGCGGTCGGGGAAAGGGCAGCGGCTGGATGTGAACCTGTTGAATTCGATGTTGCACCAGACGACGCAGGAATTGACGCTCTATATGAATACGCTGCGCGAACCGCAGCGCAGTGCGGCCGGCATCGGACATCCGTATGTCGGCGCGCCGATGGGCGTGTACCAGACGAAGGACGGCTACATTTCGATTGCGATGATGCCGGTGGGAAAAATTGGCGAACTGGTTGGAGTGACGGGGTTCGAAGGGAATGACTCGCGAAACGTGACCGCGAACCGGGATGAGGTGAAACGGAAACTGGAAAACGGATTTGTGGGGAAGACCACCAGCGAGCTGATGGATATTTTCATGAAAGCGGATATCTGGGCCGCGCCGGTGAATACTTTTCCGGAGGTGGAACGCGATCCGCAGGTGACTCACAACGAGATTCTGGTGGAGTTCGATCATCCCACGGCGGGAAAATTTCGCACGGTGGGGCCGCCGATTGAATTCAGCCGGACGCCGGGAGAAATTCGGCGGCCGCCCATGCTGGGCGAGCACAAAGACGAGATTTTGAGCGAACTGGGATATAGCGAGAAGGAGATCGCACATTTCAAGAGCGCGAAAGTCGTATAGGGGCGGCCGAGCGGGCGCGGGTGCAGGCAAAGGGGATTTAGCTTGGTAACGCTGCGGGGAATGACGTGGAAACACGATCGCGGGTTTGCGCCGATGCTGGCGACAGCGGCGCGGTTTGCGGAGACGCATCCGGACGTGCGCATCGAATGGGAAGCGCGTTCGCTGCAGGGATTCGCCGACGATCCGATGCGGCGACTGGTAGATCAGTACGACCTGGTGGTGCTGGACCATCCGTTCATGGGCACAGTGGCGAGCGAAGGCTACCTGCTGCCGCTGGATAAATACATCGCGCCGGAAGTGCTCGCGACCTTGAGCGGCGAAAGCGTGGGCGCTTCGCACAAAAGTTATTTTTACGAAGGCCATCAATATGCCTTAGCGATTGATGCCGCCTCGCAAGTGGCGGGGTACCGTCCGGATTTGTTGCGGGCGGCGGGCGTGGCGGTGCCGAAAAGCTGGAGTGACGTGTTCGAGCTGGCCAAGATCCGGCCCGGATTCGTGACCACGCCGCTGCTGGCAGTCGATTCGATGTGCAGTTTTCTGACCTTGTGCGCCAATGCGGGAGAGCCGGCGTTCACTGCGGGGAGCAACAAGGTGGTGAGCGACGGGGCCGGTGAAGCGGCGCTGCGGCGGCTGAGTGAATTGAAGGATTGCGGTCCAGGCGAAGCGCTGGAATGGAATCCGATCGCGGTGTGGGAAAAAATGAGCACGACGGATGAGATTGGGTATAGCCCGCTGGCCTTTGGATATTCAAACTACGCGCGGCCCGGTTATCGAAATTCGCTAATCCACTACACCAATATTCCGGCGGAGGGAGCGCGCGGGCCGGTTGGGGCGCTGCTGGGCGGAGCTGGGCTGGGGATTTCTTCCCGCTGCAAGGAAATATCCATCGCGGTCGGAATATGCCACGTGGGTGGCGAGCGCGGAATGCCAGCGGACGATTTATTTTCAGTCGGGAGGGCAGCCGGGGAATCGAATGGCCTGGATCGATCCGGCGGTGAATGGGGCGTCGAATGATTTTTTTGCGGCGACACTGCCGACTTTGGAGCAGGCTTATGTGCGGCCGCGATTTCCGGGATTTGTAGAGTTTCAGACCGAGGCGTCGCTGATCATCAGCGATTTTCTGCGAGGAAAGCAGAATTCGACCGAGACGTTGCGTCTGCTGAACGGGTGTTACGGGAAGTGGAAACGTTGACTCTGTAGCAGCAGCGATAAAAATCTGAGTCTCATTCACTCGTTACCCGTTCTTGTCAGACGATTTGTTACACGTCGTACTGCACCAGCGTGGCCATGCCGGCGGCCAGGTGCCAGAGCACGTGGCAATGCACGTACCAGATTCCGGGATTATTCGCATCAAAAACCACGGTGACCGTGGAGCGGCCGGGCAGCAGCACGGTATCGCGCAGCGCGCCTTTTATCGCTTGGCCGTTAATCTCGACAACTTGAAAAGAGTGGCCGTGCAGATGCATGGGATGAGCCATCGGGGTTTGGTTGACGAATTTCAGCGCGACGCGCTGACCGAGTTTGACGCGGACTTGCGGTGGCTGCGCGCCGGGATTGTTGACGTCGAAGACCACGCCATTGATCGACCATTCGTAGCGCATCATGTTGCCGGTCAGGCGCAGTTCTTAGGTGCGATCGATCTCAACGGAGGATTCGGGGCGACCTTCTAGGACTAGCTTTTTAGCCTTATCGACTGAAGTTTTCAAAAAGCGGAAGAAACAAGCCTACACTTGCAAAAGATTCCCTGAAGTAAAACCAAGGACCTGAAACTTTTAGTTTCATTAAGCGGCTTTGCTCCAAAATGCGGGATCAATTCCTAGCTCAACGTGATTGAAGTAACAATCACTTCGCTCTAGCGTACGGCCGCGTGTGTACCTTTGCATCATCTAAACCGATCTGTTATCATGCATCGTTATCTTCTGCTGCCGCACTAAGCGGCCGCTGTGGGGAGGGAGGCGATGCGGATCGGGATGTACCAAGCACCCTCGGCAACTGCCCACTCCGCGCCTCCAAACCCTCGCAAATCCCGCGTCCGCCCATCCGCCATTTCTAATCCGCTACCAGCAATTAGAAATCAACGTAAACCTCTGAAAACACAGGCCAACCATGAATTCTAATCCGCAAAATCGACGGTATTTGCTTTTCGACTCGACGCCAAATCTTCGCGCCGCCTTCGTAGCCGTCGAACCGCCTTTTCTAATCGACAATTCGCGCGATTAGAAACCACTCGCAACTCACTCAAAACAAACGCCCGCTATGATTCCTAATCGACAGTATTTTCGGCGTTTCGCGGCCAGTCCAAGCCGCTTCGCGGAGTCGTTTTTCCCAGTCCCTACGGGCTGGGCTAACTTGTGCCGCGCCTACGGCTCTGTCGGGATGACAACCTATCCACCTGTAGCGGCCAGCTTTAGCTGGGCCAGTTGACTTTGCCGTTGCGGTTTACCGTGTTGAGCTTCGAGCACGTAAATTCCTGCGTGACGGGAAGGCCCGCGCATCTCGCGGGGTTAGGCGTCGGCGATTCTGGAGCTGGCTTGGTCGCGCTCCCAGGGGTCGGTGGGCTGGTCGTCGGGGGAGGGGCGGAGTTTGGGATTTTGCATGATGGCGCGGGCGCAGGTGTTCCAGCGCAGGATGGCGGAGTCGTTGCCTGGCGGGCTGAGCTTCGCAGCGGATTCGTAGTGGGTCATGGCGGAGCGCAGCGCGTGGTACGCGGCGGCGTGGCCGCCGTGGTGGATGCGGGCGTGGCCCATGCGTTCCCAGATGATGCCGGAATAATATTCGCGTTCGTAGTCGCCTTTAATTTTGGCGAGGACTTCCTGGGCGGTTTTGGCGTTGATGTGGGCCTGGAATTGGTCGGTGCGGGCGAGCAGCAGGGCGATCAGGGCCTGCTGATGGTCGGGGACGACGGCGAGAATGTCGAGGCAAATGCTTTCGGCGAGGTGCGGCTCGTTCAAGAGCCGGTAGCGTTCGACTTTGGCGAGCGCTTCGGGGATGCTTTGCGCCGAGATGGACTTCAGTTCGAAGTGCATAAAAATCTCCTAGGCTTCTTTCTGGCCGAACATTCTAAATAATCGGGTGAGCGGATCGAAGAAGCGATCGACCACGCGCTCTTTGAGCGGGATGATGGCGTTGTCGGTGATGGTGATGTTTTCGGGGCAGACTTTGGTGCAGCACTTGGTGATGTTGCAGAGGCCGATGCCGAAATCTTTTCGGAGCTGCGGAATGCGATCCGCGGTATCGAGCGGATGCATTTCCAGCGCGGCGGCGTAGACCAGAAAGCGCGGGCCGATGAATTGCTCTTGCATATGGTGGTCGCGCAGGACGTGGCAAACGTCCTGGCACAGGAAACATTCGATGCATTTGCGAAATTCCTGGACGCGGTCGACATCTTCCTGAGCCATGCGCCAGCTGCCGTCGGGCGCGTCGGGCTTGCGCGGCTGGAATTTCGGGATGCGCTGCTTCACCGCGTAATTCCAGGAGACGTCGGTGACCAGATCCTTGAGATGCGGGAAGGCGTGCATGGGCTCGACGGTGATGGGTTTATCGAGGGGCAGGGTATTCAGGCGGGTCATGCACATCAATTTGGGCATGCCGTTTATTTCGGCGGAGCAAGAACCGCATTTTCCGGCTTTGCAATTCCAGCGCACGGCCAGGTCGCCGGCCTGTTCGGCCTGGATTTGATGCACGGCGTCGAGGACCACCATGCCTTCGGCGACTTCGGTGGGGTAGTCCTGAAATTGCCCCTGACCTTTCTCACCGCGGAAGATGCGAAACGTGGCGGTCGCCATCACTTCATCTCCTGAATGATTTGCTGCAGATCGGCGCGCATGGGGGCCATGGTTTCGCGGGTGATTTGCGGTTCTCCGCCGGGGGATTTTTTTACGACGATATTGAACGTGGCGAACTCTTCGCTTTTGTTGGGAAAGTCGTCACGGAAATGGGCGCCGCGGCTTTCTTTGCGTTCGATGGCGGCGCGGGTGACGATTTCGGAGACGGTCAGCAAATTGTTCAGATCGAGCGCGGTGTGCCAGCCGGAATTGTATTCGCGATGGCCGCCGACGCCGACGCGTTCGGCTTTCGGCTGCGAGCTGCTTGATGCTTTCGAGCGCCTGCAGCATTTCACTTTCCTGGCGGACGATGCCGACGAGATCCTGCATCATGCCCTGCAAGGCGTGTTGCACGGCGTAGGGATTGTCGCCGCCGTCGCGTTCGAAAGGCTCGAGCGACCACTTTTCCATGGACGCGAGTTCGTCGGTGTTCACCGCGCCTTGCGGATTTTTCTTCGCGAATTTCGGCGGCGTATTCGCCGGCGCGTTTGCCGAAGACCAGCAGATCGGAGAGCGAATTGCCGCCCAGGCGATTGGCGCCGTGCAGACCGGCGGCACATTCGCCGGCGGCGAACAGGCCGGGGACGTCGGACATTTGCGAATCGGCGTCCACTTTAACGCCGCCCATCATGTAATGGGTGGTGGGGCCGACTTCCATGGGCACCTGGGTGATGTCGATGTCGGCGAGCTGCTTGAACTGGTGATACATGCTGGGCAGCTTCTTCTTGATGTGCTCGGCGGCGTTGGGAATTCTTTCCTTGATCCAGGCGATGTCGAGGAACACGCCGCCGTGCGGGCTGCCGCGGCCTTCGCTGAACTTCGCGGCGGATGCAGCGGGCGACGTGATCGCGGGTCAAGCAGTTCGGGCGGGCGGCGGGCGTTCTTGTCGCCCTGGGTGTAGCGCCAGCCTTCTTCTTCGGAGTCGGCGGTCTGATTTACGTAGTGCCGGCGGAATGTCGTCGAACATGAAGCGCTTGCCGTTCTTGTTGCGCAGGCACGCCGCCTTCGCCGCGGACGCCTTCGGTCACCAGAATGCCGCGGACGCTGGGCGGCCAGATCATGCCGGTGGGATGGAATTGCACGAACTCCATGTCCATCAGCGCGGCGCCGGCGTGATAGGCGAGCGAGTGGCCGTCGCCGGTGTATTCCCAGCTGTTGCTGGTGATTGAGAAGGCGCGGCCGATGCCGCCGGTGGCCAGCACCACGGCTTTGGCGTGGAAAAGATGGAAGCGGCCGCGCTCGCGATCGTAGCCGAAAGCGCCGGCGATGCGGTCGCCATCCTTCAGCAGCGTGACGATGGTGTGTTCCATGAAAACGTCGATGCCGAGATGGATGCCGTGATCCTGCAGGGTGCGGATCATTTCGAGGCCGGTGCGGTCGCCGACGTGGGCGAGGCGCGGATAGCGATGGCCGCCGAAATTGCGCTGCAGGATTCGGCCGTCTTTGGTGCGGTCGAAGACCGCGCCCCAGGCTTCGAGTTCGCGAACGCAGTCGGGAGCTTCCTTGGCGTGCAAGTTCGGCCATGCGCCAGTTGTTCAGGTACTGGCCGCCGCGCATGGTGTCGGCGAAGTGGACGCGCCAACTGTCGCGATCGTCGACGTTGCCCATGGCGGCGGCGATGCCGCCTTCGGCCATGACGGTGTGGGCTTTGCCCAGCAGCGATTTCGAAATGACGCCGACTTTGACGCCGGCAGCCGAAGCGGCCACCGCGGCGCGGAGGCCGGCGCCGCCGGCGCCGATGATGAGGACGTCGTGGTCGTGGGTGATGTAATCCGGCATCTAGAAAATCCTCCAGTCGGTCCACACGCCCATCGAGCACATGCGCACGTACAAATCGCTGAACATGACCATGAACAGGCTGCACCAGGCAAAGAGCATGTGGCTGCGGTTGAGGCAGCTCACGCAGTCGTAGGCTTTCTTGCGGGCGGGCGCGCCGGCGAGGCGATCGCGGAAGCCGCCGATCAGATGGCGCAACGAATGGCAGCCCAGGGTGTAACAGCCGAGCAGGATGACATTCGCGAGCAGGACGAGAGTGCCGACGCCGATGCCGAAATGGCCGTCGAACCAGCAGGCTTGCCAGACGTCGTGCGCGAGCAGCAGCAGAAAAATCAGCGCGAGATACAGAAAATAGCGATGGATGTTCTGGAGGATCAGCGGAAAGGAACGTTCGCCCCAGTAGGACTTGCGCGGTTCGCCGACGGCGCAGGAGGGAGGATCGGCCCAGAACGCTTTGTAGTAGGCGCCGCGGTAGTAGTAGCAGGTGACGCGGAAGCCGCCGGGAGCCCAGAGGATCAGCATTGCGGCGGTGACCCAGGCGGGTATCCAGGTGGGTTTTGCGCCGAACCAGGCTTGGCCGGAAGGTCCGAACAATTCGGGAGAATAAAATGGCGAGATGTAGGGGCCGAAACGGTAATGCGCGCCCTGCAGCGCGGCCCAGGTGGCGTAAACGATAAATGAGGAGAGCCCAAGGAAAACGAAGAGTGGTTGAACCCACCAGTGGTCGGCGCGGCGCGTTTGGCCGAAACCTGATGGCGATAATGGGACGTCAATCTGCGACATCGCACCTCCCCGGACCTGACGATCAAGCTACCGAAGCTCAGACGAATGCCGAAGTGCAGCGGTTTCGACTGCAAAGATTACTCGCTGGCGACGGCCAGCGCCAGCGTGGATTGCGAGCGAACCGTCGGTTAGGTATCACGCGGCGAAATTCGTTGTCAATGGATTCCCGGGGGAGATTTGGGCCATGAAGGAAACACGGGAGCGGAATCGGCGAGACGCGACGGTCGGAACCACCCGGTCGACCGCGGCAAATGACTCGCTGCTGCTGACCGGTTTCGCAGCATATTCGTCCATTGCGGCAGCCATCCAGACACTTCTCGCGATGATGGGCCATGACGCGTGCGGTGAACATGATGATCGGTAAATGGGCGCCGGTTGCCTTCTCGTGCTCACGAATTGCGGACCATCCATTTCGGGCGTTTGCACCTCCATCAACACGACATGGCTCCCGGATTTAAGGTCCTTGTGAACTTGCGGCCGACTCGATTGCCGTCAAGGAAGGCCACAATCGTTCGGCTAACGTAGCCGTTGCTTGGGCAGCAAGATCGAGGCGGTCGCCGTACCGTGAAGCTGCACGGCTTGGACCGCGGTGCTGGTGCCGCTATCGTAGGTAAACGCCAGCGAAGCATCAAACGAGCCGGCGCGCGACGGAGCGAAGGTCACCGACTCCGCACAGTGAGCGCCGGGCGCAAGCGGCGAGGCCGCCAGGCAATTTTTCGTAGAAGTAAATGGAAAAGCGCACGCGGCTTTGGTATCACATTTTCCAGTTACCGAAACGCTGGTGAGTTGCAACGGCACATCGCTCTGATTGGTGAAGGTTACGGTTTGGGTGGTGGTGCGGACTGCCACAGCCCCACTGAAAGTGAGGCTGGTGGCGGAAACTGTTTCGGGCGGGGCCGACGCACCTCCTTTGAACACGTACAGCTCGCCAGTTCCGTTGCTCGGCGCACCGGCGATGATGGTGTCGCCAGCGTCCATGGCCACGGAAGCGCCGAAATTGTCCCCAAATTGTCCGTTTGCTGTTACGAGCTTGGAAATCTGGGTCCCTGAAATCCATCCGGCCGCCGGCTTTTGAAAGACATATACCGCTCCCTGACTTACATTTCCGCTGGCACTGTTGGCGTAAGACGCTCCGGCTGCGATTACGCTACCGTCACTGCTGATGCCCAAGGCCAGGCCCAGCCCGTCCTGCAGAGCGCCATCCGACGCAACGAGTCTCGCGCCTCCCGCCGCGCTGACCCAACCACCGGTCGCCGGCTTGGTGAAAACGTAGGCCGCGCCCTGCTCCGAATTCGGTCCCACGGTAGCGTCCGCACCACCGACCACAGTGACGCCGTCACTACTCATGGCTACCGCCAGGCCCAACCGATCATCCGCAATGCCATCCGCTGCGGTGAGCTTGGCAGTCTCGGTCATGTTGTTCCAGGCGCGGGGCAGGGTGACCGGCGGCACGACACGATGAGCCTGCACGCCGGGCCGGTTGGTTAGCACCGCGTTTCCCTCCACATAAATGTATATCGAACCGGGAGTGGTAGTGGGACCGGGCGCTCCGATCGCGATGGAATCAGCATTAGCGCTAATGGCCACCGAGTATCCCAAGCCATTACCAGTGGTTGACCCGGAACTGGTCAGCTTCGCTCTTTGTACGGAGCCGGCCCAACCGTTCGTCGGCCTGGCATATACATATCCCGCCCCTTGGCTTGCGTTTGGACCCGCCGACGCATAAGCCCCGCCGACAATGGTGCTGCCGTCGGCGCTGATGGCGACCGACCAACCCAATCCATCGAACGCGCGACCGTCGGAGGCGGTGAGTTTCGCGGTCTCGTTGAGGACGCTACGGGGACCTCGGCTCCAACCGGAAGCTGGCTTGGCAAAAACATAGAGCGCCCCCTGGTTCCCTTGCGGTCCGGTGGCACCGGGAGATCCAATCACGACTGTGCTGCCGTCATGAGAGATGGCAGCGGAATATCCGAATTCTCCGGAGGGGATAAAATCGGAGGCCATCAGCTTGGCGATCGCCACGTTTCCCAGAATCGTATTTCCAATCAGCCCGATGCGAGGGCTGGGGAAAATGTAGGCTGCTCCTACTTCACAGCCGAAAATCCCGCAGTTTCCAGCAGTCGTCGCCGAATCATTCGCGCCGGTGACGATGGTTTGACCGTCGCCAGTGATTGACGCGGAGGCACCAACTCGATCGAAAATGTTGGCGTCGCAGGCGGTCAGTTCGGCGGTTTGCACGAACGGGTCGACGGTCAGCGGATATTGCGCGCCGTCGTCCGACACCTTGATCTGCAGGAGGTCGCGGGAGAGTTCCATCCACGTATTCAAGGCGCGGCCGGTGGCATCGGTCACGGTTAAGCCGCCATAATTCAAGACCGGAACACCGCGCTTGGTGAGTTCGAAGTTCCGACCGCTCGCATCCAGCGTACCGCGGAGACTACCAGAGAGTGCGAATGCGAGAGTCAGGGGCTCGTTGTTCGAGCCTTCCAGCCGTCGAACCAGGGTGAAACCCTGCTCGAGCCCCATCGGGCCGTTCAAATACCATTCGGTCAGCGCCGCTCGTCGATACTCCACGCGATTTGCATTTCCCGTTGGCGCTACAGGCGGCACCGCTGCCAATACATCGCCGCGGCCATAGGCTTCGAGGCGCATGGACCACAATTCTTGCTGCGCGTAAAAATCAACTCCCGCCTGTGTGAAATCGACCCGCAACGCGAAGTTTCGGATCTGAAAACCTTCACCCACTGGCGTTGCTTGATACTTGGTTTGCTCGCTTCCGATCACGCCAGAGATTCCCACGATTACTCCAGCCGGAACGGTTTGATTTCGCAGCGCGAGTGGAGGCGCATTCACCAGCCCGCAGTATTGTGCCCCGAGCTGTGAGCCGAAGAGGCAGGCCAAAAGCAAAAAGGTCGGCAGGAACAGTGCTACCTTTCGAAGCGTCAGTGAAAAAATGGATCCGCGAATCGAAGAGAGTCGGCAGGATGCAACGGCGCGAGTAAACGACATGTCTCCTCCTGATGGTGGGTGCGAGTAGATTTGTAGGGACGCCCGGAACTAGACGATAACCAGTGTGAACTATATCTCGCTTGGTACTGCTGATCGGGGGCCGCGCAGCTTAAACTGCGGCGAGGTTACGAAATCGATGGCGTAGATGTCAATTGAAAAAAAAGTATGTGAGGCAGTTCGGGACAAAAGCAGCCCGCACCGGAGATAAAAGAGTCGGACACTACGCGACTTCACGGTACTCATCCACCCGATGGTCAACCGACTTACTTCCGTATAGGCGACGCTTCGTCCAGGATCTTACCAGTTCAAGAAATATTCACCACTGTTCCAACGCCAGCATCAATGTACCGATCCTGAAACGTCTTTTGCAAAATTGCGAACGTCGGCTCCCCTGTACAGTGACCAATCTTGAGGCAGGTGAGCGAGGGCAGTCGAATCAACGTGAATTTTGCAGATGTTGGAGCGGGCGATGGGAATCGAACCCACGTCCGAAGGTCCAGAAGCTATTGAATATACTGACTTCCCCTATCGGCACCGCCAGCGCCGCGAGCGGTCGATAGCTTCGCCGACACCTTCACATCGAAGAATGTTGCGCCGGATCCCATCGATCACTTCCTTGGCTTTCAGTTCGGCCAGCACGGCGTTCTTCGCAAGATGCTCATTTACCAGGCGCCGGACATAAGGATTGTTTAAAAAAATACGGTTAGCGGAACAACCATTGAAACGCGGTGAGAAAAGCAACGGGTTTTGATCGTGCGGCGGGTTCGCAAGACAAAATAACTCTGTCCCGGTCGCACTACCTTGTCCACCGAGCTTGTCAACGTATCTGCCGCCGCACGAATCTTGCGGACGCACCGGTTTCACTTTATAGTCCTCATCGGATTCTCGCGCTGGATTCAGGCGTCGGGGCATCAGGGTTCCGCTGGGCGGCAGTTCAGGCATTCCCTTCTGGTCCCATCAGTACAATTCTCGTAACTCTCGAGGTCTCCACATGCCACGCCCTCTCCGAACCACTGTGATTGGCAGCTACCCGTTTCCGGGTTGGCTGTCGTTTGCTTCCGGCCATCTCGATGCGTTGGGCAGCGACGACCTTGCTGAAATGCTGGACGACGCCGTCGCCGTGGCGGTGAAAGATCAAATCGACGCCGGGCTGGACGTGATCACTGACGGCGAGCAAACCCGCTTGGATTTTAATTTGTCGTTCTACGGATTTTTGGCGGGGATCGCGCCGGAACCGCCATCCGCGCGCAGGTTCGGCCCTCCGGGACATGACCAGCGCGGAAAACATGAAATTACTGGCGAGCTGGCCGCACCGCGCGGGCTGGGCGTAGTGGAGGAATTTCGGCGGCTGAAGAGAATCGCTCCCGCCGCCGTGCCGTTGAAGGCCAGTGTGCCCGGTCCTTACACGCTGAGTGGACGGCTGATTCCGAACAAGCAGTATCCAGATCGCTTCGCGGTGGCGCAGGCCTTGGTGCCGATCGTCCGCCGCGAATTGGAAGCGCTGGTCGCCGAGGGTTGCCCGGAAATTTGCATCGATGAGCCGTCGATGAGTTGTTACGCGCTATCGCGAAGACCCCCGGAAATTCGTGGCCATGTTCAACGAAACCGTGGAGCCGGCGCGCGGCAAGACGCGCCTGTGCACTCACCTTTGTTTTGGAAATTACAAAGGCCGGGCCATCGCGCCGCGGCGCTACGCCTGCTTGTTCCCTGCGTTTCTGGATGTGCAAGTGGAAGAAATCCATCTGGAAATGGCCAGCCGCGAATTTGCCGAGATCGAAATCATCGAGCAGATTGCGAAGAAGAAAGACGTCGCCGTCGGCATCATCGACGTGAAAAGCTACTACATCGAAACGCCGGAAGATGTGGCGAACCGTGTGCGCGCCTGCCTGAAATTTGCGCCGGCGGAGCGGCTCTCGTTCGCGCCGGACTGCGGCTTGAGCCAGACGGCGCGCTGGGCGGCCAAACGCAAACTGAATTCCATGGTGGCCGGCGTGAAGATTGTGCGCAAGGAGCTGGGACTGGCGTGATCGAGCCGGTACTGAAAGACGAGCGTTGCTTGCTGATATCGCCGCGGCGAATCGCGACGATGGCAATTTCCGTTTGTGGTGGCTGGGTCAAAGCGGCTTTCTGCTGCAGTGGCAGCGGCCAGCATCTGCTGCTCGATCCCGTATTTGTCCGATTCGCTGACCAGGAAATATGCGGCGACCGACAAGCCGCATGTGCGCATGACCGCGCGTGCGGTCGATCCCGCGAAGCTCGACTTCATCGACGTGATTACCTCCAGCCACAACCACACCGATCATTTGGATGGCGAGACGCTGGGCCGCTTTTACGCGCAAACCCGAACGTTATCCTGGTGATCGCCGAAGCGAATCGTAAGTTCGTCGCGGATCGGCTGCAGATCGATCCGTCAATACCGGTGGGAATTGAAATCGGCGACGCAACTTCGATCGCAACTTCGGTCGCAACTTCGGCGGGACCCTTTCGCATCGAGGCCGTTCCGGCGAAGCATGATGAACTCGGGCCGGAATTTGTGGGCTACGTCGTCCGTTTTGGTCCTTGGACGATCTATCACAGCGGCGACACGCTGCTGTACGAAGGCATGGCGGAGCGCCTGCGCGGTTTCCAAGTGGACGTGGCCCTGTTGCCCATCAATGGTCAAGCGCCGGAGCGGCGCGTTCCCGGCAATTTGAATGGACCAGAAAGCGCGCGCTTGGCAAAAGCAATCGGCGCGCGCACCGTGATTCCCTGCCACTACGAAATGTTCGAGTTCAACACCGCCGACCCGCGCGTGTTCGTCGAAGAGTGCAAGAACATCGGGCAGCCCTACAACGTTTTGCGTTGCGGCGAGCGCTGGGAAAGCGGCGAGTTGCCATCCGTCGCTAGCGGCTAGCGCGAAACCGTTGAAGGACTAGTTCTTTGGTGTGAACGAATAACAGCTCGCGGGATTACGGACAAAAATCTTCTCGACGTCGGCGCTGCTCAAACCCGCCTGTTTCAGCTTCGGCACAAAGTCACGCAGCAAAAATGCCAGGCCCGGCCCTCCGCCATACCCCTTCCAATATTTTCGGCGCGCGGCGTCCATGCCCAGGACAATTTGTGCGCCGAATCCGGCCTGCTACCATGGCCACGACCAGATCGAGCGTCGGATTGCCCGCATCGGCCGGCCAGCGAAACGCGGAATCGTATTCCAGCAGCACGCCGGTAGAGAGAATCTCCTTGTGATAGGCGGGATCCGGTGCGCGATCGGTATGCGAAATCACCACGTGCGCGAGCGGCACCCGAAATTCACGGAACAGTTGTACTTGCTCCAGAGCGCTCCCGCGCCCTGCTCGGTATGCGTCAGAATTGGCGCGCCGGTTTGGTGATGTGCGATCGCCGCGGCTTCGAATCACGTTGCGCTCGTGCGCGCTGGGAATTTTCTGCCCGGTGGCAACTTTGATTACGCCCGCTTTGTGCGGGGTACGCGAAATTTCAGGGCCACTGTAATCCGCGGCATCAATTCCTTGCTCAATATCCGCGACGAACAATTTGGCCAGCTGGTCGACCGTGAGGCGCTCACCCCAATGCCCCGGAGCATAATATTTCGTAAGTGCAGGCCGGTAGGGCAAACGATGTTCGCCCCGGTGCGCCGCGAAATTTCGGCCAGCTTGACGACGTTGCGCCCGCCGCCGCACGGCATGGAATCCACCAGCGTGCGGCCACCCGCCGCGTAAAAATCCGCGACGTCGACCGAGGCGCGTTCGACCGAATCGAGCAAGAAATCCGGATACATGTAAGTGGTAAAACTGGGATCGATGATGAGGTGTTCGTGCGCGTAGCAAATCCCGGCCTGGGCTGCGCCGATGTCTCCGAGAACTGTGCGCAAGAATGGCATGGCTTAAGGCGTGGAGAGAATCGCGCCGGCTTTCAGCAGAGTATCGCGCAGCTTGAAAATTCCAGTTCGCGCGGCGAGCGTTTTGTTTTTATGCAAAGCGCCGCCGCGGTGCCGGCGGCCTGCCCCATGGCCATGCACTGGGCCATCGAGCGGATGCTGGCGTGCGCATCGTGGGTCGCCGAAAAACATCGGCCGGCCACCAAAAGGTTCTCGATCTTTTGCGGAATCAGCGAGCGCAAGGGAATCCCGACGCATTGTCCGTCGGGAAGATACTGCCATTTCGTGTCGCTGCCTTCGTGATGATCTTCGATGGGCGCGCCGCACAAACCCACTTGATCGTCAAACTGGCGCGCGGTGAGCACATCCTGCTTGGTTACCCGGTATTCGCCATGCACCCGGCGCGTCTCGCGCACTCCAATTTGCGTACCGAATGCGACCAGCTCTGAATCGGCGTAGCCCGGAATTTCAGCCTTTAAGAATCGCAAATATTCCAGGGCCTGCCGGCGGCCTTCGATTTCCGCGCTGGTCAGCAGATCCGGGTCCGTCGCATTGCGAAATTTTCCGCCGGACGATTCGAACGACTGCACGCGCGTCATATTCGTGGCCATCATCGATTTGATCGGAGTGACGTGGTCGCTACCTTCGCGGCGCGGCAACTGGAACCGGCCCGATTCCGCCGCAGCCGCCATGCGCTGGTGAAACTCCTCTTTGGTAGACACTCTTTCGCTGGGCCACGTCGACATTGACCACTTTGAAGGTGGTGGTCAGCATCTGCGCGGGCTCGTGTTCGCCGGCAATTTCGCAGGGCGCTCCGGCAAAATAAGAAAGATCCGCGTCGCCGGTAGCATCGATAAAACATTTCCCGCTGATTTTTCGCAGACCCTGCTTGGTGGCGACCGTCAGCGCGATGATTTTCCCGGCCGAAACCGTCGCCTCCTGGATCCAGCCGTAAAGTAAAATGGCCGCGCCGGCATCCTGCACCAGACGCTCCCACACCACTTTCAAATATTCCGAATTGTAAGTAACACCGGTGCCGGCACCATAAGTATTGGGCCGCTCCATGCAAGCACCATAGGCGCTGAGGCCCTTCACCACATCATCGGCGACGCCGCCCACAACTTTCAGCGACCGCGACCCGGGAGTGTAGAAACCATAAAAAGTGTCCAGCACGGCCGTGCTGGTGCCGCCCAAAAAACCGGAGCGTTCAACGAGTACAGTTTTCGCGCCGGTGCGCGCCGCCGCGATCGCCGCCGTCGCTCCCGCCGATCCGGAGCCGGCGACGACCACATCGAATTCGATGCTCTCGGAAGAGGAAGCAGGGAACACGTCCATATCAGCCCCGCACGATCCCGGTTTCGAGGAAAGCCAAGCCCGCCGCGCCGATCACTCCGGCGTGCGAAGGAATCGCGCGGCAGCACGATGGGAATGTCCGGCCGATGATGAAGCGCGTCCGCTCGCAGCAATTCCATGCGCAGCGGATCGAGCAATTGCGGACCCGGCCTCGGCAATTTGTCCGCCGAGAATAATGATTTCAGGATCGATCATGTGCACCAGGCTGGCCAGCGCCGCGCCCAGATGCATGATCGCGCGATCGATGATCCACTGCGGCGACTTCGTCCGATTCCGCGGCCGCCTGAAAAACCTGCGAACAATCGGAAACGTGGGCGCGGTCGGTGAGTCACGGAATGGACCCGGCGGTGCCGCGCTGAATACGCTTCGGCTTCGATGGAGCGCGCGGAAAAAACGGTTTCGATGCAGCCATAATTTCCGCAGATGCACATCGGCCCGTAGGCATTGATGGTCATGTGGCCGATATGTCCGGCAGACCCGTGAGCTCCACGCAGGATTTTTCCCTGAGCCAGAACGGCGCCGCCCACGCCGGTACCCAGCGTCAGCATCAAAACATTCTGGCAGCCACTGGCCGCGCCCCACAGCCATTCCGCGATCATCGCGGTGCGCGCATCGTTGTCGGTGTGCACCGATTTTCCAGCCGCGCTCGTGCCCATCATCTCGCGCAGGGAATGTCCTTCGAGTTGCTTCAAATCGCCCGGCGAAAACATCACTTTGGTGGTTTTGGGATCGACCACGCCTTTGCAACCGATTCCGATGGTCTGAATTTCGCGATCGGCTCCGAGTTTTTGCAAGAAAGGACCGATGACCGCCTTGAAATCCGTAGGATTTCGGGGCGCGGGCTCGGTAAGCGCGATATGCAGGTGGCCGGAACTATCGACCAGGCCGCCTTTCAGGTTGGTCCCACCGAGGTCGAGGCCGATTGCGTAGTGAAGTTTTCCGGATGATTCCGGACGGATCGCCGGATTATTTTCAGGCCGATTTTCGAGCATTGATTTGCGATATTACCGCATCGTTGGGCATAATGACACGACCAACCTATGACCGAAACCTCCAAAAACCCAAAAAACGCCGCAGTTTCTTATTTCGATTCCACCATTGAATTGCTCAACCGGGTCCGGGCTACGCAACTGCCCAACATCCAGAAAGCCGCCGAGCTTTTCGCCGACCGCATCGCCAAAGGCGGGCTGGTGTTTCTCTTCGGCTGCGGCCATTCGCGCATGATGTGCGAAGAAATGACGCCGCGGCAGGGCTGCTTCGTCGGTTTTTTCGCGCTGGTCGAACAATCGCTGTCCAACCACACTTCCATCGTGGGCACGAATGGTCTGCGCCCTCCGCTGTATTTGGAAAAATATGAAGGCTATTCCGAGCAGATTCTGAATGGATTCAAATTCGGCCCGCATGATGCCTTCATCGTGATTTCCACCAGTGGCATCCGGCCGGTGCCAGTGGAAATGGCGCGGGGCGCGCAAAAACGAAAGCTTCCCGTGGTCGCCATCGTTTCGCGCGAGCACTGCGAACAATCCCAGCCGCGCACTCCTCCGGCAAGAAGCTGATTGATTTTGCGGACATGGTGATCGACAACATGTGCCCCCCGGGCGATTGCATCGTGGAGCTCGATGGGCTGGACTGGCGCACCGGACCGACCTCCACCATGACCGGCGGAATGATCATCAACATGATTCGCTGCGAGACCGCGCGGTTGCTGCTGGAGAAAAATCACAAGCCGGTGATCTTGCCGAGCCATCAGTTCGTAGGGAACGAGAGCGCGGAAGAGCAACTCGACAAATTCTACGAAGGTTATCGAAAAAGCCTCAAGCATCTCTACGAGTGAAGTTGAATCCTTAAATGACCGAAACGCTGCTGATCACCGGGTCGTCGGGAATTGCCGCGGCTACGGCACGTCTGGCCGCCAGCCGCGGCCTGCAGATATTCATCGTCGGAAATCGCGAAAGTGAATGCAAAGAGCTCTGCGCGGCGCTACCTGGCTCGGCGTATGCCGTTGCGGATGTGGCGGATTACGCCGCGGTACAAAAAGCAGTGGCCGCATGCCTGAAGAAATTCGGCAGCGTTGCGGCGGTCTTTAATGTGGCCGGCATCAGCGGGCGTTCGCTGGGCGATGGCCCCTTGCACGAGTGCACCCCCCAGGGCTGGCAGGCCATGATGGACATCCACGCGGCCGGAACTTTCTACATCTGCAAGGAAGTGATCGCGCCATTGGGTCGCGGCCAAGCAAAGCGGCACGATTGTCAACACCGGCAGCGTGCTGGCGCGCTCCCCAGAACGGGAACATTTTGCGACGCACGCCTACGCGGCGAGTAAAGGCGCGATTGAATCGATGAGCCTGGCGGCGGCCGCCTACTACGCGCCGATGGGAATTCGCATCAATGTCCTCGCGCCCGGGCTTGGTGCGCACGCCGATGAGCCTGCCCGCGCGCAGTCGAACGAGAAGATTCTTTCCTTCCTGAGCACAAGCAGCCGGTGAAAGGCTGATTTTGTCGAGGCCGAAGAGCTCGCGCGGATCGCGATGTTCCTGCTGAGCGACGAATCCATGCCCATGACCGGCGAAGTGATTCGCGGGGACGCGGGCTGGGCCGTTACGGGCTAGCTGGCGGCGAATTCCCGCGCGCGTCTAGCCCTGATACGGGGCGGCGGACATAGTTCAGCTGATTTCCCACCGAAGTGGCGCACCAGGTTTACTCTCGCCGGAAAACCGGATTCCTTGCGCTGAATTGGACATCTGCGCTGTTGACCATTTATCTTTACTTGGCGCAGGTCCGCCGCTTCCTTCCCCGCGAAGCCGAATCTCAACAATCCCATCGTCCCGCCACCGAAGGTGCGTACCAACCCGAATAGCCACTCTTGGACTTCTTGAATCCCAGCAGCGGCGAAGTGAATTCGTATTCGGCCAGCGGCAGCGTCGGCTGGAAGCTGATTCCGGTTTCCTGGAATTCGAGGCCCAGCAACTTCGCGCGCTGTAGAGCGGCCAGGCGTGCGGGATGCAGGTTCATCACCGGAAAATCGGTCCAGCTCATGCCCCATTCTTTTAGCGGGCTGTGATCGTCCGGCGAGTCCTCGGAGAACATGGTCTGACCCGGATATTTCGCCAGCGCCGAGTTATAGGTGTCCGGCCCGCTCCAGATTCCATACCAAATTTCGGGATATTTTTCGGCGTGGATGGCCAGTGAATTCTTTTTCCATTCATCCCAAGCCCGCGCGCCGCTCTCCAAAGCAAGCGCCCAGATCAGCGTCCCGTTGATGCTGGGCCACACGCCGCCGTTGGTTCCGGTTCCCACCTTACTGCGCATGGTCGGGTCGCCTTTACTCTGCACCATCGCGCCGATCGGCGAAGGATCGCGCACCAATTCGTCCATCGACGTCATTAAAGTTTTGCGCTGCTCCGGCGTGGCCACTCCTCCAATGATTGCCCAGGGCTGAGGTTCGAGCCACATGTGATCGTCGCCCAGCCAGCCGAGCTGCGGCCCCAGCCAGGCCCGACGGAACCATTTTCCTTGCCAACAGGCCAGCACGGCTTCGCGTTGCGCCGCGGCCTTGGCGCGAGACGCATCCGCATCGTCTTTATCCCCGATGTAGGCCAACATCCGCGCGTAATGGTCCAAAACGTACGACGCCATCGCGGCGTTCAGCACGCTTTCGCCAACCTTGCGGATGCCTTCAAAAGAATCTTCCGAACCGCGCATCACCACCACTTCGTCGTTCCAGTCGCCGTTCGAAAGCCGCATCAAGCCGTGCTGCCCTGCGCCGATTCCCTGCACCAGATGGGTGTAAGTACGCTGGAGCATTTCGCGAACCGTGGGGTCGGCGGAACTGGAGGTTTCGCGCGGATACGGTGGGAATTTTCTCATCGAGAAAATTCTTGTCACGCGTCGCCAGTACGTATTCACTCGCGGCCCACAACAGCCACATTTCCTGATCGCTGGGATGGAAGATGGCGGGCATGGGCACGCCGCTGCCGACCAGGGCGTACGGCAAGGATCCGTCGGGCTGAATTTCCTTCAGCGTGTAGCGAATAATTCCCTTGACGATTGCGGGGTTGCTAAAAACGAAAGGCAGCGTGTGTTGCAACGGGTCGCGCGCCGCGCCTTGAAAACCCATCAGATATTGGTATACGTGCCCCTGCGAAAGAATCTTCTCGCGGAAAAAGCTGTCGTAGGTCAGGCTGCTGCGCAGGTAATAATTGTGCCAGGAAGTTTCGCGCTCGACCCACGGCTCCGACGGCACATGGAGGCGCAGACCGTCGGTTTTCCAGGCGGCGCTGGAGCGCGCTAATGCATTCGCGGGATCGGCGGAGTACTTCGCGATCAATTTTTCGGCTTCAAATCCATCCGGCAAGTACCCGTACATGAAATAGATGGTCCGGCTTTCCTGCGGGCTGCAATTTCAGGTGGCGTTCCAACAGAAGAGCGCTGGCAGGTCCGCTTGCGCTGAGGTCGTTATTGAGTTTCGCGGCTAGGCCCGCAGGACGCGCAGCCCCGCCAGCGCCAAAAAAAGCGGCATCGGTCGCGAAGCCGTCCGCCGGAGCGTCAAGCGACACCAAAAACGTGCGAGGCGGATTCAGATCTTCCATGGCCGCGGGCGCCGGATCCGGCACCGAGCCGCCGTAAAATCCCGCGGGATTCTTCTTCAGTGCGGCTTGTACTTCCTCCCACCGTGCCAGGTCCTGCGCCGAACGCCCTTGAAACTTTTGGGATTCGAGCAGGCCGGCGTGATTCGGAAGCTCCCGGAATTCATGCGAGAAGCGGTCCGCAAATTCGCGCCGCAACTCCGGAGCATTTTCCTTGTGCAGCAGTTCCGCCTGCATCCATGAACGAAATGAAAATTGATGATTTTGGCAGCCCCAATATTCCACCCAGCGTAGGTCTGCGGCTTGGCTGCCGTGGTTGGTGACGGTAACCGCGGAAATCAAAACGGGATCGTCTCCAAAAGGCGCGAAAATCACCTGATCGACGGCGTAGCGTTTGCCGGAAACAGTTTTTCTGAAATAGCCTTCGCCCTGAATTCTCTCGAAAGTTTCATCACTTTTTCCGGAATAAAACGTGCTAAGAACTTCGCTTCCGTCGGTGAGAAATCCAATTCCGGCGCCGAAACGCGACTGTTCTGGGAAATAATCGTTAAGGAATTTTGGCGAGCCTTCGTCCTGGCGCACCTGCAGGTAACCGAAATTCGATACCGCCGCGACAATTCGGTCGTTGCCGACTTGATGGGTCTGATCCGTCGCGCCGCGCCAAATCTTGTGCGTGGGCGACACCGCCTTGGGGTCGGTGATCTGGTTGCAGGTGTAGCGATACGCGGGCAAGCCGAACTGATCCGTGATCCATTCGCCGAAGTGACCGGAGCCGAAGGATTTTGACGCGGCAGATTGGGAACCGACTGCTCCGGCCAATGAAGTCCCGGGGCGTCCTGGGGTGCCTAAGTTCGAACCGAAGTTCGCGCCGAAATCCGGCAGGTTCAGATTCGCCAATCCGCCCACACCCACAATCCCCAGAAACTCACGTCGATTCATACTTGGCCCCCTGCGCTTTGCGATTCCAATTCTTTCGACGACTCGATGCGAAAGAATCCTAACCTGTCGTGTGTTTTGTCCGTTTCGTCTTCTCTTCCGTTTCCGGAGGCATTATCGCGCAGTAAAGCGGAATCGTATCGCACATGATGATCTCGTAGAGCACCGCAGAGTCATCGAGACTTATGGAGCGGGCGATGGGAATCGAACCCACGTCCGAAGCTTGGGAAGCTTCTATACTGCCATTGTACGACGCCCGCTCGGTGGATGCTGAGACGGATTATACACAATTGGGATTGGGTACGAAAAGAGCTGGAGCGAGGCGCGGGCGGTGGCGCTCCGGAACGCGCGCGAGGTCGCGCGCCGAGAGTAGCGACTGCGGTCAACTCCTGAAAAAAGCTGCTGAAGAATTTCTGCTGGTGTGCCGATGATTCAAAATGAGGCAGGGGCCCAGCGATGGAATTGCGCGCATGGTTGGGTGCGATCAGAACGCAATGCGTGCCGCAACCGAAAGGACAACGGCCACGGCGTTTGAAGCAGATCCCTCGCTGCGCTCGGGATGACAACGAAAAGATGAAACGAGTGAAAGCGCGACGGTAGCGACAATGGCGACAGCGACAGCTACGGCAACGGCCACCGGCCACGGCCACGGCGTTTGAAGCAGGTGCCTCGCTGCGCTCGGGATGACGATCAAAAGATGAAACGAGTGAAACGCGACGGTAGCGACAGCGACAGCGACGGTGACGGCTGCCCGGCTAAAGCCGGCCGCTACCGGCGACATTGGGCCGGATGCGATGACGGGACCAGCTGAACACGAGGGTAATTCTGGTGGCTGAACAGACGATCATTGTTACGGGTTCCAAGGGCGGGGCGGGGACTACTACGGTGGCGCTGAATGTGGCGATGCAGATCGCGCAGCTTACCAAAAAACGGACGGCGTTGGTGGAACTGGCGCGGCCCTTTGGGCAGATTGCGCTGATGCTGGATATCGAGCCGCGATTTACGCTGCTCGACGCGCTGGATCGAGGCGAACGGCTGGATGCGGCGGTGCTGGCGAGTTTGATGACCCGGCACAAGATCGGGGTGGAGATGCTGCTGGGCGCGCGGCATCTGGCTTTGACGGCGGACCAGCGACAGCGGGCTACCATTGATGGACTTTTGCATATTCTGGAGACGGCGCAGTCGGTTTACGATTTCGTGGTGGTGGATTTGGGATTTGTGAACGCCGCGGAATGGGCGCGGGTGCTCCATGCTGCGGGCACCTTGTTGTTGGTTTCGGAGCCCAGCGAGCTGGCGCTGGGGATGTTGCAGCGCTATCTGGAGGCGGTGGATTCGGCGGGGTTGGAGCGCGAACATTTCCGGATTGTGATCAATCGCGCGCGGCAGAATGACGAAGAAATGATCTTCCGGCACCAGAGTTCGCTGCGACAGACGTTCTTTGCGCAATTGCCCAACGACTACCGGCAGGTGAGCGACGCCGTAAAGCTGGGCATCCCGCTGGTGGCGAGCTCCAATAACCCGCTGGTGGCGCGGTACCGGCAGATGGCTGGGCAGCTGGTGAATCCATCTGGACTGAGCGCCAACCTGATGCCGGAGGCGGAGGCGCCGCTGGCACACAAGTAAAACGATCGTTCTACTTCAATCCGCGGGGCCGGCGAAGAGAATGAGATTTCCGTCGGGGTCCACTACGATAAAAGTTCTTGCGCCCCAGGGTTCCTGCTTCAGAGGTTGCTGGAAGCGCACTCCCGCGCCCTGATAATTCAAAAAGAGCTGATTGACATGGTCTTTGGTGGCGAGAGTGAGCGTGGCGGAGAGCAGTTGCTCGCGCTCGCGGACATCGCCGGCGAACACCGGCTCGCCGACTACCCGCAAATTTAGCCGCGCCTGATCGCGGGTCACCTGGCCGTAGAACGGCGGATCGCCATGGACGAAGGCGACCGTGAAGCCGAGTTTACCGGCGTAGAAATCACAGGCAGCCTGGATGTCGGCAACGAACAATTGGGCTTCGGTGGCGTGGAGAGTGGGGCGCGGGGCAATCTTGATGGTCTGGTCAGTCATGGCGCGGGCTCCTGATCTGGCTAGCCATTGTGGAAATAGAAAATGTTCCCGTCCAAATCCTGGACGGTGAACTGCCGTATTCCCCAGGGCTTTTTTTCCAACGGATCCACGATATTGGCGCCTGACGATTGCAGTTCCCGATACGAGGCATCGATGTCTTCCGCGAACACCCAGTGAATGGCAGGTTCAAACGGCGGATTCCGCTTCCGAAAAAATATCACGGCCTGATCGCGGGAGACGGCTCCGATTTCTTTGTCCGGGTAAAGCCATCCAATCTGAAACCCGAGCGCATCGCGGTAATGCTGTTGGGCGCGTTCGACGTCGACCACCGGCAATTCCGCCACGGGTTGGCCCATCGCGTTCAGTTTCTCTTTTCCGGCCATAGAGACTCTCCTCGCAATCCTTTATGCGGCAAGACGGCCGGCGCGTCAAATCAGGTCGGGTGGGTTGGCATTCAGCCGCCGTGATAAAGTTGTTGGCGGTCATTCATAGGGCAGGCGGAGGGGAAGTGGCGTATCGGGACTTGCGGGACTTCATTAATACGCTGGATAAGAAGGATGAGTTGCGCCGGATCGATATTGAAGTGGATCCGGTGTACGAGATCACGGAGATATCGGATCGCACGGTGAAGGCCGGCGGGCCGGCGCTGCTGTTCGAGCGGCCGAAGGGTTCGCGGGTGCCGGTGGTGACCAACCTGGTGGGCACCGAGAAGCGGATGTGCATGGCGCTGGAAGTGGAATCGCTGGAGGAGGTCGCGGAGCGGGTGCATTCGTTCATCGACATGCAATCGCCGCAAGGATTTCTTGAAAAAGTGAAGATGCTGCCGAAGCTCGCGGAGATTGGCTCGTTTTTCCCGAAGACGGTGCGCAGCGGCGAGTGCCAGGAAGTGGTGCGCACCGATGATTTGTCGCTGAACTATTTTCCGATTCTGAAATGCTGGCCGCAGGACGGCGGGCGTTTCATCACCTGGCCGATGGTGATTACCAAAAATCCGGACACGGGGAAGCGCAATGTCGGCTGCTACCGCATGCAGGTTTTCGACGAGCGCACCACCGGCATGCACTGGCAGACGCAAAAGCATGGCGCCGATCACTACCGCAACAGCCGGGCGAAGAATCCGGAGGAAGACTGGAAGTAGCGGTGGCGATCGGCGCCGACCCGGCGACGGCGCTGGCGGGAATTCTGCCGGTGCCGCCGGACATGGACGAATTTCTGTTCTCCGGGTTCCTGCGCCGCGATCCGGTGGACCTGGTGCCGTGCAAGACGGTTGATCTGGAAGTTCCGGCGAACGCGGAGATTGTGCTGGAAGGGTACGTCGAGATCGGGGAGATGCGGGACCGAAGGGCCGTTCGGCGACCACACCGGGTTCTATTCGCTGGAAGGGCAGTACCCGGTGTTTCACGTGCAATGCATCACGCATCGCAAGGACCCGCTGTACCTGACGACGATCGTGGGCCCGCCGCCGCAGGAAGACTATTTTATGGGGCACGCGATCGAACGAATTTTCATGCCGGTGATGAAGATGCAGTATCCGGAAATTGTGGACGTGGCGATGCCGGCCGAAGGCATCTTCCAAAATCTGATGATTGTCTCGATTCGAAAAAGCTACCCGGGCCAGGCGCGAAAAATCATGAACGCGATCTGGTCGCTGGGCCAGGCCATGTTTACCAAGGTGATTGTGGTGGTGGACCACGACGTGGACGTGCAAGAATTCCAGCGAGAGTCGTGTGGAAAGCGCTGTGCGCGATCGATCCGGAGCGCGACATTCAATTTGTTTTGGGCCCGGTGGATTCGCTGGATCACGCCGCGCGCCGGCAGGATTTCGGTTCGAAGATGGGCGTGGACGCGACGCGAAAATGGCCGGAAGAAGGTTTCGCCGGACGCTGGCCGGACGAAATAAAAATGGATGCAAGCCACAAAAAAACGCGTCGACGCAATTTGGCAACAATTAAAGCTCGGCCAAACTCGAAGAAAAAGTAAAGCTCGAGCGAATCGTCGTTGTCTTCGCCCGCTACCGCGCTTTCCCGCTATATCTGAGGGGTTTAGGCGCGTCCTACCTGTACTTTTCACCTGTCCCTTTCGCCTTACTGTCCTTCCGGACGGTGTTTTACCAATAGCACACCAAGGAAACACCTTGCTTGACACTCTGCGTCGCGGATGTAATAAACGGATTCAAAGCGGAAGGGTACCGTGCGTAGCAGTACTTAGGTGCCCTCCGATGAATCAGCGTCCCGGGGTGACTGGACGCAAGCAGCAAGCGACAGAGAAGAAAATCCAGAAATTTTCAAAGCAGCAGACCAAGCCGTGCCCGTCCTGCGAAGCGGGGCGGGTGAGGAGTGAGGGGCCGCACGATGTTCAATCTGGGTAAAACAAAATCTTTGATCGGCCTGGACATCGGCTCGAGTTCGGTGAAAGCCGTCGAGCTGAAGAAGACCAAAGCGGGCTACGAGCTGGTGAGTTACGGCATCGAGACGCTGGCGCAAGACACGGTCGTCGACGGCGCGATCATGGATGCACCGTCGGTGGCGGAGAAGATCATTTCGATCTTCGACGGCCAGAAGATCAAAGCCAAAGACGTGGCCACTTCGGTGTCCGGCCACTCGGTGATCGTGAAGCGGGTGAGCATGCCGCTGATGACCGAAGACGAACTGTACGACCGGGTACAAGCCGAAGCCAGCCAGCACATTCCGTTCGACATCGCGGACGTGAACCTGAGCCATCAACTGCTGGAAGCCACCGAGAACCAGATGGACGTGCTGCTGGTGGCGGTGAAGAAAGACAAAATTTTGAACCACACGAACGTCCTGGCGCAGGCGGGCAAGATCGCCGATGGTGGTGGATATCGACGCGTTCGCGCTGCAGAACTGTTTCGAAGTGAACTACGAGCCGGATCCTTCGCAGGTGGTGGCGCTGCTGAACGTGGGCGCCAGCGTCATGAACATCAACATCGTGCGCGGCTGGACGCCGCTGTTCACGCGCGACGTTTCGGTGGGCGGTAACCAGTACACCGACGCGCTGCAAAAGGAACTGGACCTGAGCTTCGAAGATGCCGAGAAACTAAAGATGGGCGGGACCCTGGCGGGAGTGAACGAAGAGCAGCGCACCGCGATTCTGCGTTCGGTTTCGGACATTCTGATTCTGGAAATTCAGAAGACTTTCGACTTCTTCCGCGCCACCGCGAGCGGCGAAAACATCCGCCGGATCTACGTTGCCGGGGGCACGGCGCGCGTGCCGGGATTGCTGGACCTGCTGAAAGAAGAATTCGCGATGCCGGTTGAGGAACTGTATCCGTTCCGCAAGATCGCCATCAATCCTAGCGCGTCACGATGAAAGCCAGATTCGCGAGTTGGCGCCGCGCCTGGCCATTGCCGTGGGCCTGGCGCTGAGGAGCTTTGACACGCCATGATTCGGATCAACTTACTAGGCCAGACCCGGCCCAAGACGACCAAGCAGTCGGTGCCGCTGGAGAACGGCGCTTTCGATCATTCTCGGAATCGCGGCGGTGGTGATTGCGGGCGTGGTGCTGTTCACCATGTATCTGTCGCAGAAGAAGCAGCTGGACGAGACCAATGCGACGATCGCGCAATTGCGGGCGGAAAAAGCCAGCCTGCAGCAGATCAAGCAGGACGTGGACCGATTCGAAGACCAGAAGAGACGCCTTGCAGACGCAGATCGACGTGATCGAAGGCCTGCAGAAGAACCGCACCGGCGCGCAGGAATTGCTGCAGATGGTGGCCAACACTGTGGTGCGGGTCGACCAACTCTGGCTGACTTCGCTGGACCGCAAGGGCGACGCGCTCTCGATTGGCGGCGAGGCCGGCAACATCAACTCCGTGGCGAACTTCATGACCCAGCTGAAGCGCTCCGGCTACTTCGACAAGATCGAAATTCAGGAAGCAAAAGAAGACGACGTGGTGAAGTCGGTGACGACCTACGGATTCACCATGACTGCCAGCGTGGCGCAGACGCCGCACGACGCAGGCGCCGCAAGCGCAAACCAAGCCGACGGCGGCCGCAACCCCGCCCCCGGCACCTGCGGCGAAGGGAAGGAGCTAGCGATGGCTACCGGATTTCGTGATTGGCCCTGGCCGCTACAGGCCCTGTTCTTTCTGGGACTGGCGGTGGTTCTGATTGCCGCGGGCATGTATCTGCCATTCTTGCCGAACGCCTCGATCCGCACGCAACTGGAAGCGGCGCAGGCGACCGAGAAACCACTGCAGACGGAAGTCGCGGGCCTGCGGGTCTACAAGCAGCGCCGCGCGGAATTGGCGTCGCAAATGGATGCGCTGGAAAAGCAGCTAGCGACGCTGCAGACGATCGTGCCGGAAGACAAGCAGACGGACCAGTTCATCATCATGATCCAGAGCGCAGCGGTCAGTTCGGGCGTGGCGATTCGCCGGATGAAGGCCCTAGCCCATTGCCAGCAAGCAGTATTACTTTGAAATGCCGTTCGAAGTGGAAGCGGATGGCCCGTACTTCTCGGTGCTGGATTTCTTTTCCAAGCTGGGCCGGCTTTCGCGAATCATCAATGTGGGCGATCTTAAGTTGCAGGGTCTGGCGAGCAAGGGCAGCAGTACGAATTTTCACATGGCATCGGGAACTTCCGTGACGGGGACCATGACCATCACCACGTTCTTCTCGAAAGCGGCAGATGCGGGATCGGCGAACACGACGTCCACAACCACAACTCCACCGGCCGGCGCGCCAGCAAAGCGATAGGGCGAAAACGATGAAACTGGCTAACAATTCGGCAAGGCTTCTCGCAGGACTGGTTGTTTCCTTCTGCCTGGTATCGGGCAGTTGGGCGCAGACCGCACCGGCGAAGAAGACGATGCACAAGAAGAGCTCGGCGCCGGCGGCGGCGAAAGCCACGCCCGAGGCCGGGACAACGGCAAAGCCAGCGATTGCAGAAACCGGCAAGCGCGATCCATTTTTGCCGCTGGTCAATGCCAGCAAACCAGGCGGACCGCCGCTGCCTCCGGGCAAGGCCGGTCTGGTGGTGGCTACGGTGCAGGTGACCGGAACGGTCAGCTCACCCAATGGCATGCTGGCCGTGGTAGCGAATCCGGACCAGCGCGTTTATTTCCTTCGAGAAGGCGACAAGCTATACGACGGCGATGTGGAAAAGATCGGTCTGGACGGAGTGACGTTCAAGGAAAATTCCAAAGACGCCTTCGGGAAGTCCGTAGAACGCACCGTAACGAAGCGAATCTACCCGAGTGCAGGAGAGCAGCAATGAGGATTATGCGGAGGGCATGGGGCTTTACTGCCGTTAGCGGCAGCAGCCCTGATTTTGACGAGCGGAGCACTTTTGGCGAGTGATGCGCCGGTCGTGCATGTCAAAGCGGTGGTGAAAGATGGCGCGGTGAGCCTGGAAGCGCAGGCGAACGGGCCATTTGAATACACCACCTATCGCCCCAGCGAGAGCCTGTACGTGCTCGATCTGAGCGGAGTATCGGCGGGTGATTCTTCGGGAGCGCGGGTGATTCCGTCGGAGCTGGTCAAGAGCTACCGGCTGACGACGTACTCGGCGGGCCAGAAGCCCGTGGTACGCCTGGAAATCCTGCTGCGCCCGGGCGTCGAGCCGCGGCTGCAACGCAACGACAAGAATGAATTGACGCTGAGCGTCTCGGCCAATGGCAACGCGGACGCGTCGGCGAAACCGGTGGAGATCACCATGCCTCCGGCGGCGACACCGCAGGCCACGGATCAAGGCGGTTTCGACGAAGGCGCCAGCCACGGTGGTAGCGCCGGCGGGAACCGAAGCCATCAAGCAAGTTACGCTGGGCCAAAACGGCGACCAGACTGAAGTGAACGTGCTGGGCAGCGGCAAGCTGAACTATCACGTGACTCGGCTGCAGAATCCGGAGCGCATCGTCATCGATTTTAGTGGCGCGCAGCTGAAGACCTCGGAGAAGACCATCGCCAGCAATCTGGATCCGGTCCGGGAGATTCGCCTGGCGCCAATTCACCCCGGAAGTTTCGCGGGTGGTGATTGACCTGCGCGGACCGGCTCACTTCAATGTGAACCAGACCGAAAACGGAATCACGGTGGCGTTTGCGGCGCCAGCGGCGGTGAAGTCGACGCCCGAAGCGCAGCCTGCCGAGGTGACGACCACCAAGGCCGATACCAAAGCGAGCATTACGCCGGTGCAATCGGCAACGCCCGTGCAATCGTCTGCTCAAGCCATCAGCATCCCTGCTCCGGTTGCCGCGCTTCCCGCGGCGTTGGCCGGAACTTCGACCGCGCTCGCTTCGCCTGCAATCGCCCAGCCTGCAGCGAAAATCGAGGCAGCCAAGCCTTCGGCAGCACCCGCAGTGGTGGTGTCAATTCCGGGCGTAACTCCGGATGCGCCAGCAGCCGAGGCGGCGCAACAGGCAGCCACGCCTCGCTCCGGCCGGCCGCTATTCCGGCGAGCCCATTTCGGTAAATTTGAAAGACGTGGACCTGCGCGACTTCTTCCGCCTGATCCACGAAATCAGCGGCCTGAACGTGGTGGTCGACCCGGCGGTCAAGGGTTCAGCTGACCATCGTGCTGGACGATGTACCGTGGGACCAGGCGCTGGACATCGTGCTGAAGAACAACGACCTCGATAAACAGCTCGACGGCAACGTGCTGCGCATCGCCACCAAGGATACGCTGAAGAAGGAAGCGGAACAGAATCGCGAACTGGCCAAGGCCCAGGCGGAAGCGGCGGACGTGGTCACCACCACTCGCGTGCTCAGCTACGCCAAGGCCGAAGATCTGGTTCCGACGATGAAGAAGTTCCTCTCGTCGCGCGGCGACATCCTGGCGGACAGCCGTTCCAACACGTTGATCATTCGCGACGTGCCGCAAGTGCTGCCGGTACTCGACAACCTGCTTCGCCAACTCGACCGCAAATCGCAGCAGGTGGAAATCGAAGCGCGGGTCGTAGCGGCGAACCGTTCGTTCTCGCGAGAAATCGGCACGCAGCTGGCGCTCGGCACTGGCTTCGGGCCACAGCGTCGTAGGTGGCGCTTCGGCGGTCGGAACCAGCCCCATCACGCACACCCCGGCGCCCCCGCTCGTTACTGGGACGTCAACGGGCGGAGTTGCTCCTCCTTCCGGTTCGATGCCGCTCTTGACCAACCTGGGCGCAGCGACGCCGACCAGCGGCTTGAGCTACATCTTCCAGAACGGCCAATTTGCGCTGGACGAAATCATCACGGCGGCGGAAGAGCGCGGCGTAGGCAAGCTGATCTCGAAGCCGAAGGTCATCACCCAGAACAACCAGAAGGCGATCGTCAAGCAGGGCACCAAGATTCCGGTGCAGACCATCGTCAACAACACGGTTTCGGTGCAGTTCGTGGACGCGGTGCTGGAACTCGACGTCATCCCGCAGATCACCGCGGATGGCACGATTTACATGGACGTGGACGTCAAGAACGACGCGATTGATTCCTCGATCCCGCGCGTTCAGGGCATCCCGGCCATCGACACGCAGGAATCGAATACGAAAGTGCTGATCGCTGACGGCGGCACGGTCGTAATCGGCGGCGTGATCGTGACCCAGCAGCGCACCGACGTGCAGCAAGTGCCGCTGCTCGGCAGCTTGCCGGTCGTGGGCAACCTGTTCAAACACACCACGGTCAGCTCGACCGCGCAGGAACTTCTGTTCTTCTTGACCCCGCGTATTCTGCCGGGATAGTTTCAAGAACGAGCTGGGGGCTTCCAGGCAGTCGTGGACAATAAAACTGGGCAATTGAAGATCAACCGGAGCCGACTGAGTCGGCTCCGGTTTTTATTTGGGACGAGCGGCGCGGACGCCATTCTGGTCACGCATCTTCCCAACATCAACTATCTCTGCGGGTTTACCGGCAGCTCGGGGATGTTGCTGGTGGAGGGTGACCGGGCCACGCTGTTTACCGATAGCCGCTACACGTTCCAGTGTCGCGAGGAGGTGTCGGGCGCGGCGGTCAAGATTGTCTCGGCTGGCTTGGTGCGCGCGGTGGGCGAGGCGCTGCAGCGGAGGCGGGGCACGGTGCGCGTGGCGTATTCCGCGGGTCTGGTGACCGTGGCGCAGAAGGAGGCGTTGGCGGCTGCGGCGGGGAAGCGGGTGCGGTGGCTTCGGGGCAGCAGCGAGGTCGAGCGGCTGCGCGCGGTGAAAGACGCGGGCGAGCTGAGCCAGATGCGGGCGGCGGCGGACCTGATCAGCGAGGTTTGGACGCGCGCGGTGCGCAAGATGAAGGTGGGAATCAGCGAATTGCAGGTGGCCGCCGACCTGGAATACGGGATGAAACTGGGCGGCGCGACCGGGCCGTCGTTCGAGACCATCGTGGCGTCGGGCGCGCGGTCGGCCTGGGCGCACGCGCGGGCCACGTCCAAGCTGCTCAAGAAAAACGAGTTGGTCGTGATGGACCAGGGTGCTATACTGCGCGGCTATTGCAGCGATATGACGCGTACGGTCTTCCTGGGCCGGCCTTCCGATCATGTCCGACGGCTGTACCACGCCGTTCTGGACGCCCAGCAAGCCGCAAAATCCGTCATTAGGGCCGGAGTAACCGCCGGAGAAGTGGACGCGGCAGCGCGGCAGACGCTGAAGCGGTGCAAATTGGTACAGTATTTTACGCACAGCACCGGGCATGGGTTGGGGCTGGAAGTCCACGAAATGCCGCGGCTGGCCCGTGGCGAGTCGTTTGTTTTGGAAGCGGGCATGGTGGTGACCGTGGAACCGGGCGTATATATCGAAGGGCTGGGCGGAATACGGATTGAAGATGACATGGTGGTCACAGCAACTGGCGCGGAGGAACTCACCAGCGCTACCAGGGAATTTCTCGAACTATAAATGGCGAAAAAAACGAAGCAGGAACCCCCGATTATGACGCGTGCGCGCTCGGCGAGCGCGTCCGGCCACTCGGCCGAAGGCGTGGACCTGGCCGAGATTGAACGCTTGCTCCAATTCATGGAGAAGCACGGGCTCGAGGAATTCGAATACAAACGGAAGGGCTTGCGCATCTGGCTGAAGAAGCCTTCGGCGCATGCGCCGCTGGCTTATGCGCCCATGCCGCCGCCGGAAATCGTGGTGGCGTCGGCGCACCACGCGCCGGGACATGCGCCCGCCGGAACATCCGAAGCTGCGCCAGCGACGGCGCGTGAAGCCGCGGCCGAGGCTCAGCGGTCGGATGAGAATTTGCACGTGGTGAAATCGCCGATCGTGGGCACTTTTTATGCGGCGGCCGGTCCGGATGCCGACGCGTTTGTGAGCGTCGGCGCCAAGGTCGATTCCGGCCAGACGCTGTGCATCATCGAAGCCATGAAACTGATGAACGAAATCGAATCGGATGTGGCCGGGGAAATGGTCCGGATTTTCGTGGAGAACGGACAGCCGGTGGAATATGGCGAACCGCTTTTTGGTATTCGCCCGAATCGCAAGAAATAGGTCAAGTTTCTGAAGCGTTTGCTCCGAGCCCAATGTTCCGAAAAATTCTAATCGCCAATCGTGGCGAAATCGCGCTGCGCATTCTGTCGGCTTGCAGGGAACTCGGCGTGAAGACGGTCGCCGTGTATTCCGAAGCGGACCGCAACGCGCTGCACGTGCGTTTCGCGGATGAAGCGATCTGCATCGGGCCGCCGCGCAGCAGCGAAAGCTATCTGAATATTCCGCAGGTGATCAGCGCCGCGGAAATCGCGAATGTGGACGCGATCCATCCCGGTTACGGCTTCCTTTCGGAGAACGCGAACTTCGCCGAAGTCTGCGAAGCCTCGCACATCACGTTTATCGGCCCGGCGCCCGACGCGATCCGCCTGATGGGCGAAAAAGACAAAGCGCGCGAGGCCATGGGCGCGGCCGGGTTGCCGATTATTCCGGGCAGCCCGGGAGTCGTGCCGGACGAAGATTCGGCGAAGCGGATCGCGGCGGAGATCGGCTATCCGATCATGATCAAGGCCGCCGAAGGCGGCGGCGGGCGCGGCATGCGCATCGTGCGCGACAGCCACGAGCTGATCCCCATGTTTCAAACGGCGCGGACGGAAGCCGAGCAGGCATTCGGCAGTCCGAACGTGTACATGGAAAAATTGATCGAGCATCCGCGGCACATCGAATTTCAGGTGCTGGGCGACAAGCATGGGAACGTGATTCACCTGGGCGAGCGGGAATGTTCGCTGCAGCGGCGCCACCAGAAGGTGCTGGAAGAATCGCCTTCGGTGGCGCTGGACGCGGCCACGCGCAAGAAAATCGGCAAGCAAGTGGTGGACGCGTTGAAGAAGCTGGGCTATTCCAGCGCCGGCACCGTGGAATTTCTGCGCGAAGAATCCGGCAATCTCTACTTCATCGAAATGAATGCGCGCATTCAGGTGGAGCATCCGGTGACCGAAATGGTCACCGGCGTCGATCTGGTCAAGTCGCAGATCCGGGTCGCGGCGGGCGAAAAACTGAGCGAGCGTGTTGGCGCCGATCGAATTTCGCGGCCACGCCATCGAGTGCCGGATCAATGCCGAAGATCCGGAGACCTTTGTGCCGTCCGCCGGACGCATCACCGCGTTTCGCGTTCCGGGCGGCCCCGGAATTCGCGTGGATACGGCGTGCTATGCCGATTGCGTGATTCCGCCGTACTACGATTCGCTGATTGCCAAGATCATCGCGCATGGCGACACGCGCGCCGAAGCCATTGCGCGCATGAACCGCGGGCTGGACGGATTCGTGGTGGAAGGAATCAAGACCACCATTCCGCTGCACAAGCGGATTCTGGCGGATCCCGATTTCATCGCGGGAAAGTTCGACACACATTTTCTCGACCGCCGGGTGGCGGTGGTAGCCAAGTAGCGCGGAGGCTGCGGTTGTTTCCAGCTCTGTACGCCATCATCGACGCCTCGCCCACCGATTCCCTCAAATCCATATTGTCCTTTGGCGAAAAGCTGGCGGGCGGAGGGGTGCGGCTGATGCAACTGCGGGCCAAGCGGGCGCCGGCTCGGCAGCTGTTTGAATTGTCGCAGGCCCTGGTGGGATTGATCGGCGGATCGCGAACCCTGCGGGAATTGAAGATCATCGTGAACGACCGGCCGGACATTGCGGCGATTGCCGGGGCCGGCGGCGTACACGTGGGCCAAGAGGATCTGGACGTGGAAGCGGCGCGAAAAATTTGCGCCAGTCCGTTGTGGGTGGGGGTTTCGACGCACAATCTGGAGCAGGTTCGCGCGGCCGACCATACTTCGGCGGATTACGTGGCGCTCGGGCCGATCTTTGCGACGGCCACGAAAGAGAATCCCGAGCCGGTGGTGGGCCTTGATTTTTTGCGCGCAGCGCGCAAATTAACGCGAAAACCTCTTGTGGCGATTGGCGGCATCACAGTACAGTCCGCCGGAGACGTCTACCGCGCGGGCGCGGATGCGGTCGCGGTGATCAGCGATTTGCGCGATGCGGCGGACCCGGCCCGGCGGGCTGGCGAATATCTTGCAGATTGCGCGAGACGCGATGCAGGTTCGCGAGTAAGAAGAAACAAGCGAGGTTCATGGCCGAGCAAGTGCAGGCAGCCGTCACGAACGGAACCAAGCCGCCCGAACTGGGACATCCGGAACTGGTGAAAGGGCTGGGGCTGTTCGATTCCACGATGATTGTTTGCGGGTCGATGATCGGCTCCGGGATTTTCATCGTTTCCGCGGACATCGCTCATCAAGTGCAAAGCCCGGCGCTGCTGCTGGTGGTGTGGGTCGTGGCTGGGATCATGACGCTGATCGGGGCGCTGAGTTATGGCGAACTGGCGGCGGCCATGCCGCAGGCCGGCGGGCAGTATGTGTACCTGCGCGAATCGCTGGGACCGTTGTGGGGATTTCTGTATGGATGGACGCTACTGCTGGTGATCCAGACGGCGACCATTGCAGCCGTAGCCATTGCTTTCGCGAAATTCACGGCGGTGCTGATCCCGTGGTTCAGCGCGGGAGCCTGGATCTGGAAACTGGGCACGGTGGGGCCGTGGCAATTCTGGTTTGGCGCGCTGGGTCCGTACAACGTCGGCCTGAACCATCAGAATTTACTCGCGATTCTTTCGATCGTTTTGCTCACCTGGATCAACACGCGCGGCCTGCGCATTGGAAAAATCGTTCAGAACGTTTTCACGGTGGCCAAAGTGGGTTCGCTCGCCGGCCTGGTCATTATCGGCTTCTGGTCGTCGACGATGATCGCGCGGCAGGCGAATTTCACAGATTTCTGGCGCAATGCGGGCCTGTGGGTGATGCACCCGTATCCCCCGGAACACCCGATCTGGACGATCGGCACGATGAGCCTGGTCGCGCGTGGCGATGGTTGGCGCGCTTTTTTCCGCCGACGCCTGGAACAACATCACGTTCACCGCAGCGGAAGTAAAAAATCCGAGCCGCAACCTCCCGCTCTCGCTGGCGCTGGGCACCGGCATCGTGATCCTGCTCTACACGCTGGCGAACGTCGCCTACCTGCGGGTGCTGCCGTTCTCCGGCGATCCGAACGGCACGACGGCCATCGCGCGGGGCATTGAATTCGCGGCGGACGGGCGCGTGGGCACGGCGGTGGCCGAGGTGGCGTTTGGGCCCGCGGGCGCGATCGTGATCGCCATCGCGATCTTGATTTCCGGCTTCGGCTGCAACAACGGGCTGATTCTGTCCGGTGCGCGCATTTACTATGCGATGTCCAAGGACCGGCTATTTTTCAAGTCGGTCGGCAAAGTGAATAAATTTCACGCGCCGGCGGCGGCGCTGGTGGTGCAGTGCATCTGGGCGTCGATGCTTTGCCTCTCCGGCACCTACAGCCAGCTGCTCGATTTTCTGATTTTCGCGGTTTTGATTTTTTACATCCTCACGCTCAGCGGACTTTTTATCCTGCGCTGGAAACGCCCGGACATGGAGCGGCCGTATCGCGCGTTTGGTTATCCGTTTCTGCCGGCACTTTACCTGGTGATGGCCGTGTTCATCGAAATTCAACTTTTGCGTTACAAGCCACAGTACACTTGGCCGGGGCTGATCATCGTGCTGTTGGGCGTTCCGGTATATTTGCTGTGGAAGCAGGCAGGGAAGTCGTCGCCGGCTGCGGAATAGGCGGCGGTTCGCGCAGGTGTTTTCGGGAGGAGTTTGCGAATGGGCAATCCGCTGTTCAAAAAGAAACCGATGGATTGGCTGCTGAACGAGGCCAAGGCAACCGGCGAACACACGCTGAAGCGCACGTTGGGCCCGGTGTCGCTGACGGCGCTGGGAGTAGGCGCGGTGATCGGCGCGGGCATCTTCGTGCTGTCGGGTCTTGGGGCGCATTATGCGGGTCCGGGGCTGATGCTTTCATTCGTGATTTCCGGGCTGGGCTGCGCGTTTGCGGGCCTGTGCTACGCCGAATTCGCTGCGCTGATTCCTCTGGCGGGCAGCGCTTATACCTACGCGTACGCGGCGCTGGGCGAACTGATCGCGTGGATTATTGGCTGGGACTTGACGCTCGAATACGCCATGGGCGCGAGCACGGTTTCGTCGGGCTGGTCGAATCACTTCATCGAGTTTCTCCAGATTTTTCATCTGAAAATGCCGCTATGGCTGGCCTACGACCACTGGACGGCCCTGGCCACGGCCGAAAATATCATCGCCCGGCAGATGGCCCACACGTCCGATCCCTCGCTGGGGGTGACCACCCAGGCTTTTCTGACGCGCGTAGGCGACATCATCAGCGCGCAATCTCCCGACTTAATTCAGCGGGCGCACGATCTGGTGGCCGCGCCCACGCTGTTTGGCGTGGAAATCGGATTCAACCTCCCGGCGTTTTTGATCGCGCTGATCATCACCGCCGTGCTGGTGATCGGCATCAAGGAAAGCGCGTCCTTCAACGCCACGATCGTGATCATCAAGGTCAGCGTGGTGCTGTTCGTTATTATTCTCGGAATGCATTACGTGAACTTCGCGAACTGGGGACACGATTGGTCCACGTTTGCGCCCATGGGGTTCAGCGGAATCGGCAGGGGGGCCGCGTACATATTTTTCGCCTACATCGGATTTGACGCGGTTTCCACCACGGCGCAGGAAGCCAAGAATCCGCAGCGCGACTTGCCAATCGGCATCATCGCCTCGCTGATTATGTGCACGATCCTCTACATCCTGGTCGCGGGCGTGCTTACCGGCATGGTGCCCTGGAAGGAAATCAACATCGAAGCGCCGCTGTCCGTGGCGTTTCTCGATCGCGGCTTGACCAAGGCTTCCTACTTGATCACCGCCGGCGCGCTGGCCGGGCTGACCAGCGTGATGCTGGTGATGCTGCTGGGCCAGACGCGCGTGCTGTACTCGATGGCCAACGACGGGTTGCTGCCGCGTAAATTTTTCGCGGCGATTCATCCCAAGTTTCGCACCCCTTACAAGACGACGATCCTGGTCGGCTTGCTGGCGGCGATTGTGGGCAGCGTCACGCCGATCGACCAATCATCGGAGAAATGGTCAACATCGGCACGCTGCTTGCCTTCATCATCGTCTGCATCTCCGTCCTCGTTCTGCGCCGAACGAATCCAGGGCAGCCGCGCCCATTCCGCACGCCCTGGGTGCCGCTGGTTCCGATACTCGGAATCCTGTTCAACGGCTATATGATGTACAAGCTGGGCTGGGTCAACTGGGCGCGGCTGATCATCTGGCTGGTCATTGGCCTGGTCGTTTATTTCGGTTACAGCCGGCACCATAGCCGGGTGCAGCAAAACGATCGGGCGGCGTTGTAAAGACGGAAGGACCACAAGCGGCAGGAATGTAATCCTTGCCAGCCTGGGCGGGTGCGCCGGCCCGCGACTTTTCTTCGAGGCCTCGGGAACCGACTTCGTGAACCGATTTTCTCTCCGCCGCTCTTTCGCGTTTTTGCGGCGCATTTCGCCGCTCGACCGGATCGCGATAACGATCCTGATTATTTACGTCCTGATGCGCCTGGCGGGGCTGGCCGGGCGCCCCGTTCCGCTGACCGGTTTTGTGGGTTTCCTCAGTTTTCTGGCCGTAGCGTTTCTGCTGGTGCGCCTGATTCCGTGGTTTCGCACCACATTCATGTGGACGCTGCGCAACCGGCTGATTGTGGCGTACGTGTTCATCGCCGTGGTGCCGGTGATTTTGCTGCTGACCATGGTCGGCGTCGGTTCCTACTTGCTCTACCTGGAGCTCGGCGCGCACTTGTTGCACGATGATTTGCAGGAGCGGGTGAGCATTATTGGAACGCAGTCGGAATCGATCGCCAATGCGATCGAGCATGCGTCGGATCACGGAGCTTCGCCCCGCGACGAAGCTGTTTTGCAGCGGCCGGAGGTGGCCGAGTCCATTGCGGCGGCGAAAGCCCATTGGCCGGACCTGCGGGTGCGCTTAAACGGCGGCCAGCACTTGCTGCAGACCAGGAACGGGGCGCGTTTTTCCGGACTGGCCGAGCACGAGGGGAAGTTGTGGTTTGCCGCGGCGGAAAAACGCGATACAAATTCGGGACCGTTCACTCTGGCTATTTCCGCGCCGGTCACGCCGGAGTTGCTGGATGGATTCGCGTCGGAGCTGGGGCCGATCGAGGTGGTGCTTTGGCGTCCGTCCACGGCCGACGATCCGGCGGGCGGACTGCGTTATACCGGTGGAGAACACAGCTATGTGGCCGGGCAGCGAATTCTCAGCCGCAACCGCGCGCTTTCGCCTTCGTCTGGACTGCTGGATTTCAAGGTGAGCGGACTTTCGGTTTTTGAAGCGACGTACATGGAGGACGGCAAGGAAGCCGGAACGGTTCCGGTGCTGGCGTCTTTCTCGCTGCGGCCGTCGGCCTTGAACCGGCAACTCTTCACGACGGTTGGCGCGATTGGGCCGCTGCTGATCACGGTGCTGCTGGCGGTGGGCGCGGTGTTTCTGCTGATCGAGATTGCGGCGCTGGCTACCGGCGTAGTGATGACACGCACGATCACACGGGCGGTGGACGATCTGTACGAGGCGACGGTGCGAGTGCGGCGCGGCGATTTTGGGCCGCGCATTCGGGTGCATCAACGCGACCAGCTGGGCGCGCTGGGTTCGTCGTTCAACGAGATGACCAGTTCGATTGCGGAGTTGATCGACGAACAGGCCAAGCGCCAGAAACTGGAAAACGAAATCGTTATCGCGCGGGAAGTGCAGTCACAATTGTTTCCGCAGGTTTTGCCGTCGCTGCCGGGATTACAGCTGGCCGCGATCTGCCGGCCGGCCCGGGTGGTTAGCGGCGACTACTACGATTTTATTCTCACGGGCAAAAACTGCGTGGCGATCGCGCTGGCGGATATCAGCGGAAAGGGAATTTTCGCGGCGCTGCTGATGGCCAGCTTGCAGGCGACGTTGCGGAGCCAGGCGGCGATTGATACGACCTGCGGCACGGCGGAGCTGGTCGCGCGGTTGAACCGGCATTTGTTCCGGAACACTTCGGACGATCGGTATGCGACGTTCTTCTACGCGGTTTACGATGCCGAAGCGCGAACGCTGACCTACACCAATGCCGGACATTTGGGGCCGTTTCTGGTGGAAGGCGACACGGTGAAGGAATTGACCGAAGGCGGGACGGTGGTCGGGCTGTTCGAAGAATTTCCTTATACGCAGCAGACCATTCGAGTGGAGCCGGGAAGTTTGCTGGTGGCGTTCAGCGACGGACTGACCGAACCGGAAAATGTGTACGGCGAGGAATACGGATCGCAGCGGCTGAAGGAAGAGATCATGCGGCAACGGGCGGGCGTGCCGGATCGCATCGCGGAAAATTTAATTGCGGCGGCGGAGCAGTGGGCTGGTTCGCCGGAGCAGGCGGACGATATTACGGTGGTCGTAGCGCGCATGGGTTAATGGAAGTAAATGGATTTTCATTATATGGTTGAGACCACGGAGATTGCGAAGTGCCACTACGAGATAGAGTAGCGCTCATCACCGGCGGCAGCCGCGGCATCGGGAAGGGAATTGCGCAGGGCTTGGCGCGCGAAGGCGTGCGCATCGCGATTTCTTATCGCCGAAACAAGAATGCGGCCCAGACCACGTTGCGCAACGTGCAGGCGTTTGGAGTGGAATGTTTTGCGGTGGAGGCCGACGCTACGGATCCGGAGAAGGTAAAGTTTCTGATCGACAAAGTGCTGGAGCGGTTTGGGCGCATCGACATCCTGGTGAATAACGTGGGCGAGTTCAACTGGAAGCCGGTGGCGGAAACATCGGTGGAAGAATGGCAGCAGGTGGTGTCGTCGAATCTGTACAGTGTTTTTTACGCGAGCAAAGCGGTGCTGGCGGCGATGCGGCGGCAACACTGGGGAAGAATTATCAGCCTGGGCGCGGTGGGCGCGGAGCGGGGATTCGGCCAGGGGACGATTTCAGCGTATGCGGCGGCGAAAGCCGCGGTGGTTTCGTTTTCGCGCTCGCTGGCGATCGAAGAGGCCAAGCACGGGATTACGGTCAACGTGGTGAATCCCGCAAATATTGACGAACGCGAACTGACCGCGGACGAAGCGCGACGGATTAAGGATGCGCGCTCGCCGGCGGGCCGGCCGCCTTCGGCGGAAGACGTTACCGCGGCGGTGAGATTCTTCGCTTCGGATTCGGCGGACTATATTACCGGGCAAGTCTTGAATGTGACCGGCGGATGGATGCTGTAGCACTCGCAATTCGACTCGCGAAATTCCGCGGAGCCCCGATGAGACTCTTCGCCTGCGTGCTTCTTCTGTGTTTTGCGTCCGCTCCGGCCCAAGCCCAAGCCAAACGCTCGCCCAAGTGGGAGGAACTGACGGCCGCCGATTTCCGCGACGCGATTGCCGAAGCGCACGGCACCTGCCTGCTGCCCTTCGGCATTCTGGAAAAGCACGGACCGCACCTGCCGCTGGGGACCGATCTGCTGAATGTGCGCTACGCGGCGCTGCACGCGTCGGAACAAGAATACGCGGTGATATTTCCTCAGTATTATTTCGGGCAGATCTTCGAGGCCCGACACGAGCCGGGCACGGTCGCGTACAGTGCGGAATTGCAATTGAAGCTCTTGCAGGAAACTACCGACGAAATGGCGCGCAACGGCTGCAAGAAAATCATCATCGTGAACGGGCACGGCGGGAATGAATATTTGCTCCCGTATTTCGCGCAAACCCAGCTGGAGAAGGCTCACGATTATGTGGTTTACGTGCAGTGGGGGCATCAGGCGCCGCCAGGCGGCCCGGTGAAGAAGGACGCGGTCGATATGCACGCGGGCGAGACGGAATCTTCGACTATGATGATTTCGAGTCCGGATTTGGTGCACCTCGACCGCGCGGCGAGCGAATCGGGCGCGGATCAGAAGCGGGTGAATTTGCCGGAAGATGTCTACACCGGAATCTGGTGGTACGCGAGATTTCCCAATCATTATTCAGGCGACGGCACACTGGCCAACAAAGAGCTGGGGGAATTCGAAATGAAGGCCTGGATCGCGGCGATCGCGGAAGCGATACGCGCGGTGAAAGCCGACGACCAGAGCCTGAAACTGCAGAATGAGTTTTTCGAGAAGAGCGCGCACCCGCTCGAAACCCGCCCTTAGACCCCAGTGATTGGCTGAATTTTTGGAAATTATATCGTTAATTGTGTTAGCTAAAAAAAGGACACGCTAGGAAAAGCCGTCAAATCTCGGCGGCTTTCCTATCGCAGATTGGGTCGAGTGAGCGTCTATTTGAATAAGCTAGGGCTGGCCCGATCAATTGTTCGCGTAATGGAAAAGGGGTTGAAAGTGACTTTGCCCGATCCGGCCTCTTTAAGTGGCTTCTGCTCTTCGAGCTTCTTGCCTTTCCGGAGATGTGTCGATTTTTTTGCTTTCTTGGTCCTAGCCATCGAAATCCTCCCAAGTTGCCAGATTCTAGCTCCCTCTATTGGGCCCGAATCCTGATTTCAAGAATGCAAGACGGATGCCATTTCTGCCTCCAATCAATACGCCGGGGCCGCACTGAACGAGTTGTACTTAGCGTTGCGCGGTACCCAAACCTCTTCTATACACTTGATGGATAGTTGAAATTTTAACTGGAGCGTTGAGTTTTTCAATGATTCTGCGTCCGTTCGCGTGAGCAGGCACAACGGTCCCTGTTCGAGGAAGTCGAAGCGTTCGTGCGGTCGAGTCATCTATATAAATCCCAATTTTTTCGCTTGACGAGGTTCGCGGCGAAGTGTTACATGTTGTAACGCTACAATGGCTCGCATCCAAATCCCGCGTCCCCGGAACCTCGGCGAAGTCGAGCAGGCGGTGCTGGAGCACGTCTGGGCGCAGGGGCCCTGTTCGGCGGAAGCTTGCCGGGAAGCGCTGGCGGCTACGCGGCCGATGAAAGAATCCACGATTCGGACGGTGCTGCGGAGGCTGGAAGAGAAGGGCTACGTCAGCCATACCACGGAAGGGCGCACCTTTATTTTCAGCGCCGCGCAGGACCGGCAGAATGTGGCGGTGCGCGCGGTGAAAAATATTATCGACCGGTTTTGCGGCGGGTCGGCGGAGGAGCTGGTGCTGGGGATGGTCGATCACGAAGTGCTGGACCGCAAGCAACTGGAGCGGCTGGCGCGGAAGATCGCGGAGCAGAAAAAGGCAGGCGAGGTGCGGCAAAAGGACAGTGCGCGCGTCAACAGTGAGGTCAACAGTAAGGAGGTCAAACCGTGAGTTTCTTAGCGGCCGCGAATTTGATTCCGGATTGGATCGTTGATCTTTCACCCAGGCTGTTGGGCCATTTGGTGGACCCGGCGCTGCGCACGCTGGCCGTTGCGGCGCTGGCTGGATTGACGTTGCTGGTGGCGCGCGACAAGAGTTGGTTGTTGCGGTTTTCGGTGTGGAAGGTGGTGGTCTGCACGGCGCTGGCGATGCCCATTCTCGCCAGCGCTATGCCGCCGCTGGCCGTGGCGCTGCCGTTTTTTGACCGGCTTCCGGAACTTAGGTGGAGCGCGCCGAAATCTCAGGCTGCGGCGGTTCAAGACGCTTACGTTCCGTTGCCCGCCGCGAAGGCTCGGCCGATCGCGGCGGATGCGCATTTGCTTGCGGCGCGAAACGGGGATGTGCCGAAACCGACGAATGGCGCGGTGATTTCGCCGCGCAGCGCACGTTCCATCAAGATTCCCGGATTCGTGGTCGCGGCGGCGGTCTACGTCGCGGTGGCGTCCTATCTGGCGTTTCGGTTTCTGCTGGGCTGGTTTCTGTCGCGCAGACTTCGACAGGGGGCGCGGACGATCACGGAACGAAATATCGCCACACGATTTGCAGCAAAGGCGCGGGCGGCGGGATTGCGCTCGGTGCCGCGACTCGCGGAATCGGAGCGGCTGACCGTTCCGCTGACGTGTGGGGTGCTGCATCCGATGGTGCTGTTTCCCGCGGATTGGCGCAGCTGGGACGCCGATACCCTGGACGCGGTGATGGTGCATGAGATTTCGCACGTCGCGCGGCGGGATGCGCTGACCGAACGGCTGGCTTTGCTGCATCGCACGATTTTCTGGTTCAGCCCGTTGTCCTGGTGGTTGCGCCACCGGCTGGCGGAGCTGGCGGAAGAAGCGAGTGATCAAGCGGCGCTGGCGGCCGGCGCGGAGCCGACGAAGTATGCGGAAATCCTGCTGGGATTTTTCGAAGATCTGAATTCGGTGACGCAGCGGGCGGAATGGCAAGGGGTGGCCATGGCGCAAGCGGGGCGCGCGGAGAAACGTCTGGAACGGATTCTGAAGGGGAGGATGGTCGTGACCACAAAAATTAAGAAGTCGCTCGCGGCGGTGGTGGTGTTGGCCAGTATTCCGGTGATTATGGTGTCGGCCTCGATGCAACCCCGGCGCATGGGGAAACAAATTGTGTTGAGCGCGTACCCGGCGCACGCGGCGGTGGCGAAGAAGCCCGCGCAGGAACAAAAACCTGCCGTCGCTCCTATGGCGCCGGCGCCAGTTGTTGCAGCGACACCTGTGCCGGAGGAGGTACCGGCGGTGGCACCCACAACGGTGGCTTCCGTGGAGGTGGCCGCGCTACCCGCGCCTCGAGCGTTTCCGGTCCCTGCGGTTCGGGCGGTAAATCTGCAGTCCGCAGCGCCAGCAGCCGTTCCGGCGGTGCCGCAGGCTCCGGCCGCAGCTCCCGTACCTCCGGTGCCTGCGCCTCGGGCCTTCGCGCTGCGCCGGGGCTCCTACTCTTTTTCGACGGACGGCGGGGATTCGTACGCGATCATTTCGGCGGGCTCGTCAACCATGAGCGGATCGTTTGCGCATGCGGATTTCGCGCAGCTCGAAGCATTGCGGGACAAGCTGAAGACCGATTTCATCTGGTTCGAGCGGGATGGAAAATCATACATCGTCACGGATCCGGCGACGGTGAAGCGGGCGATGGAAGCTTTCGCGGCGCAAGCCGAATTGGGACGGCAACAGGGCGAACTTGGCGAAAAGCAGGGAGCTTTGGGTGAAGCACAAGGGGCGCTGGGAGAGCAACAGGGAGCGCTGGGCGAGCAGATGGGAGAGTTGCGCTGGAATTTGCAAAACCTGAAAGTAGATTTCCCGGATTTGACGGCGCAGATGCAAGAGTTGCGGGAAAAGTCACAGGAACTGCGCCAGGTGCTGAGCGAGAAAGACTTGGAGGAAATACGGAGCAGCGTGGCGCATATGGAAAAGCAGATCGGCGAGGCGCAGCGCGAGATGGCGAAGGCCCAGGCCGATACGGCGGTGGCCCACTCCATCGATTCGGCGACGATGGAAAAAGCGATGGATGACGCTCGCGAGGCGCTTGAGCAGCAGATGGAAAAGTTTTCCGCCGATCAGGAAAAGCTGGGCACGCAGCAAGAAATCCTGGGCAAGCAGCAGGAAGAACTGGGGCGCCAGCAGGAAAAGGCGGCGGCAAAGGCGCAGGCGGAGATCAGGGCCATCATTGACGAGTCGCTTTCGCGCGGGACGGCGCAGCCGGCGCCGAAACCGTAGTTTCGCGCGGATTGGCCGGATGCTCAAATTTTGAAGCGTTTTGAGATTTAGTTGCGTTCTGCTCCGCGTTGACGCCTCTACCGCGCGGTTGCTAATCTGCGGGGATGTTCTTCTTTAGGTCCTTCGTTTCGTTGGCTCTGGTTGAGCCGGTGGCCCATCCATGAAAATCCTGACGGCTGCGGGAGATGCGCGAGGTCGACCGGCTGACTTCGTCGCGAGAGGGTATTCCGTCGGCCGCGCTGATGGAGAATGCCGGCGAGAGCGTGGCGCGATTCATCCAGGCGCGTTTCCCGGAATTTAAGAAGCGCCGGATCGTGGTGCTATGCGGCAAAGGCAACAACGGCGGCGACGGATTCGTGGCGGCGCGGCACCTGCGGGTGCTGGGCGCGGATCCGGCGGTGTATTTGTTCGCGGCGCCGGAGGAAATGAAGGGCGATGCGGGTTCGAACTGCAAACGGTGGCAGGAATCGGGCGCAGCGTTGAGCTTGATTCGTACGGTGGACGAATGGCAGAAGGCGTCGGAGACCTTTGCTGCGGCTGACATAATCGTCGACGCCTTGCTGGGAACGGGAGTCCGCGGAGCAGTAACCGGATTGCTGGGCGCGGTGATTGGTGCCGTGAACGAACGCGCCAAGCGCGAAGGTATCCCGGTGGTCGCGGTGGATATTCCGTCGGGGCTTCCGGCCGATGGCGAGGCTTCGCCAGGTCCGGTGATCAACGCCGATTACACCGTGACATTCACCGCGCCCAAGACCGGGATGTTTGCCGGCGACGCCGGCGAGCGAATCGGGCGGCTGATGGTCAGTGACATTGGATCGTCGCGGGCGTTGATTGACGAAGTTGGCCAAGGCAAACTTTTCTGGAGTGAACCGCAGGAATTCGAGGTTTTCGCGCGACGCCGCAAACCGGATGGCAACAAGGGAAATTATGGGCACGCGTTGATCGTAGCCGGTTCGTATGGCAAAAGTGGCGCGGCGATCATGGCATCGTGGGCGGCGCTGCGCGTGGGCGCGGGGCTGGTGACTCTCGCCGTGCCAGAGCCGGCGTTGCCAATCGTGGCCGCGCACAATCCGGAGATCATGACGGAGCCTTTGCCGGCGACGAGTGAAGGCAGCATTTCACTGCGGGCTTTCGACCACGATCGCTGGCAGAAAATATTGGAAGGGAAGCGGGCGCTGGGGATTGGGCCGGGGCTGACCACCAACGATGAAACGCAGAAGTTCGTGCAGGAAGTGGTGGAGAAACGAGGAGTGCCGATCATTTTGGATGCGGATGGATTGAATGCTTTCGCTGGACGCGCACAGGAATTGAAAAATCCGGCGGGTCAGCTGGCACTGACGCCGCATCCGGGCGAGATGTCGCGGCTGGTGGAACGCAAAATTCCGGAAGTGCAAGCCAATCGCCTGGCACTGGCGCGGAAAGCCGCCAGTGATTGGAACGCACACGTGATCCTGAAGGGCCAGTACACAATCGTCGCTGGGCCGGATGGCCGCGCGTTTGTGAATTCGACGGGAAATCCGGGGATGAGCACAGCGGGAACTGGCGACGTGCTGACGGGAATGCTAACGGGGCTGACCGCGCAATTCGGAACTGAGCATTGGCTGCGGGCGCTCGCTTTTGGCGTTTATCTTCACGGACTAGCTGGCGACATCGCTTATCACGACACCGGCGAATCACCACTGATGGCCACCGATCTGATTCGTCACCTGCCGGCCGCATACCGACGGTTCTACGCCGAGTGCGGCCGTGGCTGAACGCGAAATTCAGTCGAATTCTTCCGACGAGACGATCGCAATCGGCAGGGAAATCGGCGCGAGCCTGGCGGCGCCTGTTTTGATTTTGCTCACGGGCGAACTGGGAGCAGGGAAGACGACGCTGACGAAAGGAATCGCCAGTGGAGCGGGTGCGGCGCACGAAGAGGAAATTACCAGCCCAACATTCACCTTGATTCACAAATACACGGGCGGCGCAAAGTCAGCGGAGCAGCCAGCCGTTTATCACATCGATTTGTATCGCATCGAAAGCCGGAAGGATTTGGAGACGTTGGGGCTGGACGACATTTTCAACGAGCGGGCGATCATTATTGTGGAATGGCCGGAGCGGTTGAACTTGCCTGAGAACTGGCCGATCATGCGAATAAAACTCGAACACGTGGCGGAAGACGCGCGGAAGATTACGATTCAGAAAGACTAAAGCTGCGCGGCGAGCCTGGCCCAAAAAAGCTGGGTGAGCGCGATCGCTATTTGGGCGGTGCAGGCGGCTCCAAACCCATGATGTGAAAGCCCGCGTCCACGTAGAGCACGTTGCCGGTTACACCACGCCCCAGATCGCTCCCCAGAAAAACCGCGGAATCCGCCACCTCGGCGACGTCGGTATTGCGCCGCAACGGGGAGTGTTCCTGTACGAAATCGAGGACCTTCGAAAAGTCTTTGATGCCGCGCGCGGAAATCGTCTTGATCGGGCCGGCGGAAATGGCGTTTACGCGAATTTTCTGCGCGCCGAGTTCGGCGGCGAGATAGCGGACTTCGGCTTCGAGGGCGGCCTTGGCCACGCCCATCACGTTGTAGTTCTTGACGACGCGCGTGGAGCCCAGATAAGTGAGAGTCATAATCGAACCGCCATCGGTCATCAGCGGTGTCAGGGCCTTGCAAATGGCCACCAGAGAAAAGGCGCTGATTTCGAGCGCGTTCCGGAAACCGTCGCGAGAGGTTTCGACGAAGGGGCGGTTGAGGTCTTCGTGATTCGCGCCGGCCAGGCAGTGGACGAGCACGTCGAGTTTGTGGCCGTCTTGTTTTAGTGCGGTGGCGAGGGCGTCGATGTCCGCCTGATTTTGCACGTCGCAGGGATAAAAATGCTTCACGCCCAGCTCGTTGCCGAGTTCCTCGACAGTGGGCTTGGCGCGGTCATTCTGGTAAGTGAGCAGGAGCCGGGCGCCCTCGCGCACGCAGGCCTGGGCGATGGCGTAGGCGATGCTCCATTTGTTCCAGACTCCCAAGACGATGACAGTTTTGCCTTCCAGCAGTTTGGACATAGACGGGATTCTACCGGAAATCGAGATTTCGAAGCTACCTCGGCGGCTTTTTTCTACGGCAAAGGCATCACGCTCAGGGAGATAAGCCAAAGCGTCAATGACGATGAATCCAGCGAAGAATGGCTCGAAGCACGTCGAAGACGATGGGCCAGGCCGCAGCGAGGATGCCAATTCCGGCACCCACAATTTGCGGCAAGCCCCGGCGATCTGAGGTTGGTTTAACCGCACCGGGCTGATGCTTGACGCAAAATCCGCCCTCGGTGGCGGGCCGGGCGCAGCGTTGGCCCTGGGGGCCGAAATATAGGCAGGGGCCAAGCGGGCCGGACGCCGGCGGTTTGGACTCCAGCGGCTCGTCGTCAGAATCGCTCGGGTCGAGCGGAGGCCGGAAGACAAAGTCGGCGGCGGTGCTGTTCCGCTCCGGCCTACCGGAGGAATCATTAACGGTTAGGAATCGGTCCATTGCGTCCCGCATTTCGCGTCAGTACAGTAAAAACTCGTCCCGCAGCGCCATTATGCACGATACCCGCACCGCATCTTCGCCGAACCATCCTGCCCGGATGAAGCTGGAGCCGTATTCCGCCGAAATCCAGCTGAACGACGTCGCGCTGGGCGTGGACAATATTCATTATGACGTTTTTCTGAGCCCGCGGTTCGTCGAATTCACGCGCAAGTATCTGCTGGACCTGGTGCGGCAGGCGGTGAACATCAGCCTGGTTTACGGCAAAGACCGCAAGCAATCCGGCGACGCCCGGAACATGCCGCCTTCCGGAAAATGCTCACCGGAAATTCTGCACGCTTCGCTGACCGAGCGAAATTCAAGCAGTCGATCGAGACGGATCTGCTGCATCAACTGGCGATCGCTCAAACATCTGACACGCGGAAATCGGCAACCAGTTTGCGAGCCTGATCGTCGAGTGCAAGGATTGGATTCGCGCTCGCGGGCGAGGTGTTCGAGCACAGCGAGCAGGCGCACGTGATGCGCGCCAAAATTGCCGAGATTCAGGCGGACAAGAAAACACGTTCCGCACGGTCGGCGAAACGCTGTGCCGGATCTGGCGCGAAGTGGAAGAGAACACGCTCGCCAAATCGCGCCGGGCGCTCTTTGGCGAGGATTTCCAGCGACACCTACGAATTGCTGCAGAACCGCCTGCTCTTTCGTCGAGAACGGCAACGACGAATATCTTTTTCTCGAGCATTACGTCCTGCTCGGGAATTTCGTCAACGATCCGGACCGCTTTGACATTTTCGATTCGCTGCTGCTGGATTTCGTGCGCGATTTTGTTCTGGCGGGCGACAACGCCGACGATTTGAGCAAGGCGCGCAAGCTGCACGAGCGGCTGGTGGAGCAGGCGCGGTTGTTGCGTTCGGAAATTGGCGCGCGTCGAAGCAGGAGATCGAAGAAGCCTCGGCAGTCGAGCGCGGCGACGGCGACGGCTTGTTCCCGTCATTTTTCAAGCGCAAAGGCCGGCCCCAGTCCGGAGTCGCAGGGCGAACTCGCGAACCTGCGCCAGAAGTCTCGAGTCGTTGGAAAAAAGCCTGGAAGAACTGAGCCCGCAGATCGAAGCCGCCAAGCAGCGCATGGATTTCCTGATCGAAGAATACGCAGGGCCGGCTCGGCGACTATCTGAACCAGCCGCCAATGCGCGCCGCCTATTCGATGACGCAGCGCCTCGCGCGCGGAAGGCGAAGCCAGGCCGCACATGCCGTGCACGAGCTGCTCGAAGAGTGGTGCACCGTCTGGAAGAGCGCGAACTGGTGTTGCACGTGCTGGCGGGCTACGAGCTGCGCAAAATTCACGGCGGATTATTGCCCGCCGGTGCACTTGCAGGCACTGAAAAAGCGCTGGTGAGCCGCGACGACGCCAAGCGCGTGGAAGCAGATCCTTGAACAATTTCCAGCGCGGAAAATCTCCATGAAAAGGCTGGACGACGCTTCGCGCGCCATCCGGCGCCGAACGCACGAAGAGCAGCTTTCCACTGGCGCTGCAATTCGTCGAAGACTTCATGCGCTTGCGGCGCGACCGGCGCAATTACCAGCACGTGGTGGCCTGGATGGAGCGCATCAACCTGGTGCGCTCGGAACATGCGCGCGAGCTGTCGCGCGCGAACAAGAGCCTCTACGAATTCCTGCATCCGGAAGAGGGCCGCCGACGAAAGACGATCCGGTGATCAATCACACGGTCATCAAGGCCGACGTGCGCGGATCGACCGGCATCACCAAAGATCTGCTGGCCAAGGGCATGAATCCCGCCTCGCACTTCAGCATGAACCTGCACGAGCCGGTGAAGCGCATGCTCGAGCGGTACGGCGCGGCGACGGTTTTTATCGAAGGCGACGCGATTATTCTGGCGATTGACGAAACCGAAGCCACCGCGCTACCACGAAGCGCGGTAGTCGCCGCGCCTGCGTGCTGGCGCGGGAAATTCTGGCCGTGACCCAGGCTTACAACGGCGCGGGCCAAAACCACCGATCTGCCGCCGCTGGAGATTGGCGTCGGCGTTGCGTTTCAGGATTCCGCGCCGTCGTTGTGGATGGACGGCGAATTCGAAGATCATGATTTCGCAAGGCGCTCAATTTGTCCGACCGGCTTTCGAGCTGCACCAAAATTGCCAAGCGGCTCTTTCAAGGATAATCCCTCGCCGTTCAACGTGTTTCTGTTGCAGCCGCTGATGGAAGACGCGGCCGAAGACGAAGGCGAAGATCTGCTCGTGCGCTTCAACCTGAACGGAATCGAGCTGAATGAAGAAGGCTTCCAAAAACTCAGCACCGAGATTTCGCTCGCTCCTATGGCGGGCACTTTCCGATGCCGTGGGGCAAGGAACGCGTGCAGTTTTTCGTCGGGGAAGTTCCGCTTGGCGAGACGCTTGAGCCGATCGTCATTCGCAAAGGATTTCGTACGCCAACTGCTGCCGCGGCGCGAAGATCGGCGCGCAGGGAACCCGCGCCTATTACGAAGTTTGCACCGACCGCCAAATTGCTCGCAAGTTTGGCGCCCCGCAAATAATTCGCTCACAATCGCACCGTAGATTACTCTAGCTTGAGCCCGCCTGACCGGTAGCGCCTCCCGCTGTATAATCGATGCGGAGGCGAAAAAGGTCCGGTGATCCTCGTGGCCTTCAAAGCCATTGATCCTGTCCTTCGCGGCCAGGATGGTGGGTTCGACTCCCACACGCTTCCGCCATATCTTTATGACATGTCGGACGTTACAACAAGACGAGGCAGCAAAAGGCAGCAATAAGAGATTTCTAGCCCGGTTCTTGCGCCGATTCAAATAGCGGCACGGACGGCAACTGGGTTTGTGATTTCTCAAGCTGCCCATCGCACTCTATTAATGGCCGGTTTAGGAGGCGGTTGGTAGTCTCCGACTAAAAGCGGGCAAGAAGGCTTTTATTCCCACTTGAAGGGGAGACGATGAAGGCTCAGCACAAAAGTTGTCTGCTGGTTGTGACGTTGGCGTTTGCGGGAAGTGCTTTTACGCAAGAAAAAAAGATTAAACGCTCAAACCTGCCTGCGGCCGTTGAGAAAACGGTCGTAGAGCAGAGCAAGGGAGCGACAATTCGCGGATTTAGCGAAGAGAAGGAGAACGGGCTGATCACCTACGAAGTTGAAATGCACGTAAATGGTCATACCAAAGATGTGCAGATCGACGCGAACGGAGTGGTAATTGAGGTCGAGGAACAGCTGGATCTACAGGCTCTGTCAACGCAGGTAAGAGCCGGACTGCAGGAGAAAGCTGGTAACGGGAAGATCTTGAAAGTCGAATCAATTACAAAAAAAGAAAAATTGGTAGCTTATGAGGCGAAGGTCGCGACGAATGGAAAGAAATCTGAGATACAAGTAGGCTCTGACGGAGAGCCATTGGACCACGAGGAGTAGAGACCCATCTTCATGACTGGTGGGCTCAAACGGCGTGCGAGGTAAGAGCACCCAAAGTTGGACGGCTTGCAGGCCAAGTCCTGATAAACGCGGTGGTCTCAATAGGTCGCCGCAACACCCAGCCCAGGCCAATACATGGGGAATCTGGCGTTGGAAACACCAGCGCGTCGGATTCGCTAGTTTCGTTCTCGCAGCCGCGGCGTTTACGTTGGCCTTGTGTCTGAGGTACGCAGAGTTCACTACGCTAGTTCCAGAGTTTCGGACGTTCGCTCTCCTCTGTGGTGCGGTGTTTTTCACACTCTACAGTGCTTGTGCCATTTACTTAATCCGACAGATGTTTTGGACATGGTACAGTGCCGCATCTTCGGCTGAAAAAGGTCTCCCGCCCCACCGACAAGAACAATGGGCTACTCGCTGTGCCTAGAATTTCGCGTGGGGCGGTGTTGATCGCCGGCGAATTGAGTACTGCCGGGATTTCGAGTCTCGCTTCCCACATGAGCATGTCCACACCGTAGTTCTACGGCGACGATGGCGTCTTGCTTCACGAACCAAAAACCAGATCGAATGGGATCGGGGCGAGCCCAAATCATTCGCCGGGAAGTCCTTGAATCAGGGTATCCTGATCAGTCAGAATGATCCGACAATCGTTTCCGGGCAAGTAACTGAAAGCCGCGCTACGGAGATCTCACCCAGCACGATCTTCTCAATTTGGTGACTGTTATGAATAGAGAAGTTAAAACCCAAAAGTTTCAGAGTCAAATCACGTCAGGGGCGACGACAGAGTCTCCATTGAGCCACGACCACCGCGTACCGCTGGAGTCGGTGATCAGTACAGCCGAGCTGAAAAATCGCCCATCGCGATCGCCGGACTACCAGGCAGAAAGCCACGCGCTATCGGCACTTGCTCAGGAAATGGCCAATTCGCCCCAGAACGTATTGCAAAAGCTCGTCGATGTTGCGCTGCGGCTGTCTCGGGCTCAGTCGGCGGGCGTCAGCATTCTTGAAGAGGAAGAAGGACGAGAAATCTTCAGATGGCACGCCGCAGCCGGTAGATGGGCCGGGTATCTCGGCGGCACGATGCCGCGCGATGCCAGCCCCTGTGGCACGGTGTTGGATCGAAATGACAGCCTGCTTTTATTTCACCCCGAGCGGTATTATCCGATTCCCTCCACGATCACGCCGCCAATTGTCGAAGTGTTGCTCATTCCATTCCATGTCGCCGACAAACCGATAGGAACCATTTGGGCCATCGCTCATGATGAGAGCCTAAAGTTTGACGCTGAGGATGAGCGAATCATGCGTTCCCTGGGCAAGTTCGCTTCCGCGGCATATCAAACGTTGAAGCGGGTTGAGGCCCTGAAGATAGAAGTTGCAGAGCGCCAAGAAACCGAAGACGCCCTCAGGAAGAGCGAATCACACCTTCGTGATTTTCTTGAGAATGCAACCATTGGCATGCACTGGGTGCGGCACGATGGAATAATTGTTTGGGCCAATCAGACCGAACTGGATCTTCTTGGCCACACAGCGGAAGAGTATGTCGGCCATCACATCTCGGAATTTCACCTGGATGCACCCGTGATTGAGGACATTCTCAACCGCTTGAGCGGGCGAGAAGTGTTGCGCGAGTACGAAGCACGGCTACGGTGCAAGGACGGCTCGGTTCGCCACGTGGTCATCGATTCGAGCGCTTTATTCGAGGACGGAAAGTTCGTCCATACTCGTTGCTTCACGCGTGACATCAGCGATCGTAAGAAAATGTTAGACCAATTGCGCGAGAGTGAGCGACGCTTTCGCGAGATGATTGACCTGCTTCCCGCGGCTATTTATACCACGGATGCCAAAGGCCGCCTCACGCACTTCAACCCAGCCGCTGTCGACTTCTCAGGTCGTGTGCCTGAGCTAGGTACGGACCGGTGGTGTGTTAGTTGGAAGATGTTCCTGCCAGATGGAACCCCTTTGCCGCATGACCAGTGCCCGATGGCGGTCGCGGTCAAGGAGGGCCGCATCATTGACGGTGCGGAATGCATTGCCGAAAGACCGGACGGAAAGCGTGTCTGGTTCACGCCGTATCCTAGGCCTTTACGCGATGCAGAAGGCAGGATCGTCGGCGGCGTCAACATGTTGTTGGACATCACCGAACGAAAGGCAGTCGAGCGAGCAAGCGGGCTGCTGACTGCGATCGTAGATTCGTCTGATGAAGCGATCATCAGTATGAGTCTCGATAGCATTATCACCAGTTGGAATCCAAGTGCAGAACGGTTGTTCGGCCACAAAGCGGAAGAAGCCGTCGGACGGAACATAGCTCTAATCATCCCCCCGGACCGTCGGCAGGAGGAAGGGGCGATTTTCGACCGCCTCAAACGGGGAGAACACGTTGAGCACTTTGAGACCGTCCGCGTTCGCAAAGATGGCTCTACGTTCGATGTATTGCTTACAATTTCGCCAGTGAAGGATCCCGCAGGGCATATTATCGGGGCATCCAGAATGCCGCGGGACATCACTAAACGAAAGGAGGCGGAACGAACCACCGGTTTGCTAGCTGCGATCGTGGACAGCTCTGATGACGCGATCGTCAGTAAGAGTCTTGACGGCGTGATCAGTAGCTGGAACAAGGGTGCGGAGCGGACGTTCGGATACACTGCTGACGAAGCGATTGGGCAACACATCACTCTAATCATTCCGCCGGACCGCCGACAGGAAGAGGCGATGATTCTTGAGCGGCTCAAACGAGGCGAGCGCGTCGACCATTTCGAAACAGTGCGCGTGCGCAAAGATGGCACGCCACTCGATATTTCACTGACAATTTCACCGGTGAGAGATGGCGAAGGCCGAGTAATCGGAGCCTCGAAAGTGGCGCGGGACGTCACTGAGCAAAAACGGGCTGAGCAAGCGTTGCGAGAAAGTAAGGAGCGGCTGCGCTCGTTTGCGGATGGGCTTGAAACCGAAGTTCGTCTCCGAACCCGGGAACTGGAGCGAACAAACGCGGCAGTGTTGGACCAGTCGGAGCAGCTGCGAGACCTTTCAAACCGGCTGTTGCGTTCCCAGGACGACGAACGCAGACGCATTGCGCGCGAACTGCATGACAGTGCAGGCCAAATTCTAACCGCCCTGGGCATGAGTCTCGGTAACATCGGTCAGCGTGTAAGCCACGATCCACAGCTTGCCGAAGGGGTTGAAGACAGCCGCGAACTTGTTCAGCAGCTAAGCAAAGAGATACGGACAACGTCCTATCTGCTGCATCCTCCTCTTCTTGACGAGAATGGTTTATTCGAAGCGATTCGTTGGTACGTACAAGGTTTGGAGGGGCGCAGCGACCTGAAGATCGAGCTGTGCATGTCCGAGAGCTTTGGCAGGCTTCCCTGCGAAGTGGAAATGGCGCTGTTTCGTATTGTGCAGGAATGTCTGACCAATATTCATCGCCATTCCGGCAGCAAGAAGGCGATAATACGGATTGTGCGCAAAGTGGAGACTGTTTCCTTGGATATTCAAGACGAAGGCAAAGGAATACCGGCAGAAAAACTGGCTAGCATTCAGGGGCAGAGCGCTGGCGTGGGAATTGCGGGGATACGTGAGCGAGTCCGCCATCTGAGGGGAACTGTGAACATTCAGTCAAACCACTCAGGTACGACGATCTCGGTCCAGCTGCCGGTTCGGATCGATGCAATTTCCCACCCTGCGAGCGAGGTTTTACAGACTAGGACTGCTGGATGAGTTTTTGGGAAGGGCGGCGTTATGCGTATTCTCATCGCCGATGATAGTGACGTTGTTCGTCGTGGTGTGTGTGCAATTTTGTCCTCCGAGAAGGATTTGGAAGTCTGCGGGGAAGCCAAGGATGGATCGGAGGCCCTGAACAAAGCTAGGGAACTTTTGCCCGACCTGATCCTCCTGGATATAAGTATGCCGGGGATGAACGGGCTGGAAGCAGCCCGACGTCTCCGCGAAGAAGTGCGGCAGGCGAAGATTTTAGTAATTAGCCAGCATGATCCAGTTCAGCTGCTTCCCAGCGTCATAGCGGCAGGCGCGGATGGTTGTGTAGACAAGAGTCGTCTTACCGAGGACTTGGTAGCCAGCATCAATAGAATAAAGCGCGCTTGAATCCGCGAATATGACAAAAGATGGGCCTCAGGCGCACGCTGTCCGCCACTATCTCTTCTGAATTGTCAGGTGACCTTCTACTTCACGATCTCCGGCGTATAGTTTTGCAATCCGCACTGCCTTATCACGATCCGTCAGAAGTGGAAACCGTTCCAGAAAGTCTCACTTGAGGTTGATGGGGCCAACGTTACGGAATTTCTTCGTAGGACATCCAGAATTTCAAATCCTCGGCGAGGCACGAGATTACGTTGAGGCTATTACGCGCGTCGACCGAACTTAAACCCGATTTAGTGTTGACAGATGTGAGGATGCCCTGCCTTGAGTCGCGAGCCACGAAAATTGCAAAACTGCCCAGGGAGTGCGGTTGCCCGGTGATTGTGATACTTCGCGCGGACGCTGAGGCTTAGAGTTTGGTGGCGCCAACGGGTGTGGCTCGACCCGAAGACAAGGCAAAGCTCTACGAAACCTTGCTTCCGACGATTGAGGATGCGCTGGCGCGGCGCGGCCCTACGCGATGAAACGCACTGAGACGGAGGAACAATATTATCGGCGTTTCTTCTTTAGCGCCGCTGTCCAAGCGTTAACGAAATTGCGAAAACGGAGAAGGGCGTGTTCCGCGTCTTGAGGATTGGCGAGAGCGGCGGCTGTTGTTTCGAAAGGCGGTGACGTGAATGTCTTGCCCTGACTGACCTTCAAAGCGCGCAGGATGACTTTCACTTAGGTTTCATATCACCACCGTTGGGGGAGAGTCGGTCCGCTTCCGTACAAAAGGGAGAATCCCAAAGACAGAACAATTTCTTTTTGGGTATTTCGAGTTTTACCGCATCATTCTCCGCACGAACGGAAGGTTCAGACGTGTTCTTAGTGAACGCGGACGGACGATTCTCGCGGATAGCCCAACATATAGGTAACCGGAGCGATCCATCCCGTCTCTTCGCCTATTTCCCACATATAGTCATTCTTTCTGAGATCAGAGATCATGGCCGACAGCTCGGTCGGCGAGTACGCCCGTAAACAAGACACGAGTCCGTCGAACCAAAGAACGAACGGGATGACTGGGAGCAGATACGTCCACAGCACGAGAGATAACCGAAACGGTCGAACGAACGGCACAGATAACAGAGCCATCAGCGGAACGAGACAAGTGAGACCGATGCTAAGCGGCGTTCGCGCTGGGGCTTCGAAAATACCGATGCCTTGTCGGGAATCCACTGCACTCTGAATGATCGCGATGGCTTCCGTCGGCGGAAAATGGTGAAACGAAGTGAACATCGTGCGAAATCCATCCAGGCGGGCCGGAATTCGTGTTGCGTCAATCGATTCCGCGCAATAGCTAATCTCACCCCTGGACTTCTGCTCCGCGCGTTCGAATGCGGCTATGTTCGGGAACTTGTCTGTCAGTTGGATTGCCAGACGACCGCCTTGCCGCCGCGCCAAGTCCCGGTGTAACCACATCCAAGGACCCCCGCCTCCTGAACAAAGGTCGATCAGCTTCCGATCGCCTGCCGAACTAAGCGCTTTCGCTAACCGCGAAACGATCGGCTGATACACTCCGCCAAACCTCAAGACGAATTGGAGCGTATCGGTAATTCCATCGCGAATGGTACTCGGGAGCCACGGCTGTTCGTGAATTTCCAGAGCATTGACGCGATTCATAAGAGGGCCCCGACTGCGTCTTGTTTTGTTTCGTTGCTCATGGTCGCACCTTGCGGTTCGGCTTGAGACTTGAGGGTCTGCACCACATCTCGTGGTGGAGACAACTCAATCCGGCGTCCTTTCATCCTCGGCCGTGACGGTGACTTCAACGGGCGCACCTTTCTTTAATTTCACGTCGCCGCCGTGTTCGTCGGTAAGTAAATTTTCGATAAGGAAGTTTCGGTGCAGTTTTTCGTCCACATCTAGGTTAATCTGCGCCCAGTCGGGCTTCCCCGAGTGCCGCGAATGAATGATATCGGTAACGGTTCCGGGCACGGTGGTGGTGGCCGGCTCCCGCGTTCGATCGGTGTCCAACTTCAGTTGAGCAATTCTTGCCGATCTGGCCATGCGTGGTCTCGCCATCTCTTTCTCGATAGCGCGCGTACTTTTGTCGGATCGTTTCATTTTTTTCACATGTGCCTCCGAGCTTAAGTGCGACGTAATAGCCAGACGATTAGGCAAATCACTACCAGGGTGCCGATAATTCCGTATCCGAACATTCCAGCCTCCAGGTGCTTCTTAAAGCGGATAGTGCTTGGTTCAATGGCTGCTCAGTTCTGTCTCGAACAGTTGCTTGAAAACGCGCTGACTTCTATTGATCGTGCCAGTTCGGACTGGTTAGTTCGATCCGCCAGATAGGGCCACCGGGATAGAGCGGACCCTCTGACTTGACGAAGGACGGGGCATCGCCTTCGAGAATCCAAATATGAGTGTCTTCGGGCTGCTTGCCCAGAAGCGGCGCTACCGCTCCGGCAATTCCCCCGATCTCGATCTTTACGACATAACGCGTCGCCTTGGGGGCGAAGCCTCCGGCCGAGAACGACTCCTCGCCTTCGGGAGAAATCAATAGTTTCACGATCCGAGGCCTGGGCGCGGCTGCGACCACCGAAAGTATTGTCAGCGGAACGTTGGGCCGAATGTTCTTCAACAACGTGAGAACCATGCGGTTCGAGATGTTTGCCGGAAGCTTGAGCCGCTCGGTTGCCGTCTTCTCCTTGCCGCCTTCGTCCGTATAGCGAACAGTGACCTGGCCCGTTGCACCATCGACCGAAAGATCTATCGGTTGTTTGAATGCCGGGCCTTGTTGCAACAAGTGATCGCCTATTAGTCGAAAAGTACGGCGCTGAGAAAATACGGCGGTGTCTTCATTTATCGAGCCGTCCTTGAAGCGGAGGACCAAGTGGCTCCTTACTCGGTCGCCGTGGGCGACCTCAGTTACCTCACCGTCGGCGATGGCGTTGCCTTCCAGCGTACGCAGAACAAGGAACCCGTGAAGCACGCCCTCCGTATATCGAACCGCTACCGGGGACTGCGACAGCGCCGCAAAAGGGAGCAGCAGGGCCGACGACAGTAGGTCGGCAGCGGCGAGAATCGATGCCTTCAAGCAGATCACCCAACGCTCACGAACTTTTTCGGTTGGAATGGATCAGGCCAATGCAGCTTGTGGACCTTGATCGAGAAAAGTTCGTTCGTCGCCGCCCTGATCTCTTCCAATTCTCGGGCGTCTCCGAGGCTAGGATTTTTTTCCATTTCTTGCCATCGCAGGAAGATGGCTTCCTCCGAGTCATAGACTTGGCGGGTCAGGCTTTCCGGGTCGAGTTCTCGCATGGCTCGTTCCACTTGCCGTTTCCAGTGTGAGGTTCGGACGTAGGCGCTCGGAACAATAACGGGCGGGCCTGTACTTTGAATCGCGCACATAAATACCCCCATTTACGACGGGACAAGCATGTACGCGTAAGGGCGGCAAGGACTGTGCAATACCGCACAGTCGTGATTTATTCTTTGCGCAATCGACCTGTAACTCCCGATAAACGCGGTAACCGGAGAAGTCCGATATGGCAAATCCGCATGTCCGGTAACGCAACTAATCAGGAATTAGGATCGATCGGGCCGACCGACCTTAATTCACCAACTCGATTTCTCCGGGCTTCCACGTCTTGTCGAACCACGACTGTCCCCGACCGTAGAGACGCAGGATTGTGTTCCAGCCTTTGCCGGGAACCGTTTGCACACAGTTCGCTTCGTGGCCCGCATCGTTCCGAGCTTCAGACCGATTCCCAATTCCCGAGCACTGGGAGTCAGGCGAAGGGCTTCGTGATGAATCCCGACTCGGCGAACGTGGGGTTCGGCCCCACTCCGCCTTAGCGAAGTGGGATGCGTTCGAACGAGAGTTGACTGGGTTGCCGTGCACCCTACAGCGTGAGCCGAGATCGTTTTGCAACTCAGAATATATTCCGATTTGCGTGACAGATTTTCCAAACTTCGCGGCATCATCCGACAGTCCGCATTTTGTTACCGAATTCGTGCGCCGTACTGCTGCGTTGTGGCTTGCGTTCCGCTTGGCTCGAGGTCAAGGAAAAGCGCCCTGAAAGCGTGCGAGGTATTTGCGCGCGAGTAATCTTGGGTTACTATCCCTCACCTTTTTGAAACTGCGCGCTCCTCGGAAAGGAATTCGCGCGAGTTTCATACGGTAAAAACTAAATCCTGGAGAATTCTCGAATGAGGCTCCGCCCCAGCTCTCACTCGTTGCAACGCGCTCTTTTTTTCGCCGGCGCGATTTTGATTTCCGCTGTCAGCATTGCCGCATTCGCCGCTCCGCTTCACGCACAAAACTCCGCGCCCCAAATTCCGTACCGTCCTCACGCCAGACCGCTAACCGATTCTCGCAACACACGCGGCCAGGAGCCTCTCCTCGGCCACCATGCCGCTCACACGCCGCAGACTCCCTACCAACGCGTGATCGCGCCCGGCCTCAAGCGCGCGGCGGCCGCAGGAAAAATTCAGCATCTGCACACATCGAACACACAGACCGCAAAGCCGCGCGACACCGAAGCCTCCACTCCAAATTTCGGCGGCTACGTTGCTGCTCCCAAATTCCAAGCCTTTTTTATCTCAACGTCCGATTCACAGACAAAACCGAACTGTGCTGGCGAATCGGCACGTCTCTGGTAATTGAAGAAGCCGACCTGAGCGACTGGAAAACGGGAAATTTCAAGCAGCTTGCGATATTTGCGGAGCGCGAATTCGATCCTGACTCCGATTAATAAAGCCAGTCAACGTTGCACGCGCACGCCGTCCGGTTGCGCCGAGGCGCTGTTGTGTTGATAAAGCGACAACGTCGGAGCTGACGAACGCTATAGAGTTCTATATGTACGCTTATACTTGACATATAGATTCTCTTGGCGTACTCTGGCGGGCAGCCTTGGGAGGTTTCCATGCCCCCTGAATCTTTTGACGACCGCCTTGCCGACCGCCGCCGATCCGCGCTCTTCCTCTTCTATTTCTCTGCGCTGGTTTCCGCCATCGCCATTGCACTCGTTGCGAAGTTTCCAACCTTCCGCACGCTCCTATTCGCTTTCGCAATTGCGGGAGCTGGGGTCGCAATTCTGTTCCTGTTGCGCTTTCTGCGTTCCAATGATGAGCGCGAACGGCAGGTCAACTACCGCGCGCTGACCTTCTCCTTTGCCGGTACGCTCGTCTTTTCCGCTGCTATCGGTTTCTTTCAGAGCTTCGGATTTCATCCCCTTTCGTGGCTTGGCATCCCGCCGCTGATGATCGTTTTGTGGAGTGTCGGGTTGATTTTGTATTCCTGGCGGTATCGATGAAGACCCGGCTGCGTGTCTTGAGAGCGGAAAAGGAATGGTCGCAGGCAGAGCTTGCGGCGCGAGTCGGAGTCGCTCGCGGCACGATCAACGCACTTGAAACGGGCAAGTACGATCCCAGTTTGCCGCTCGCTTTCAAGATCGCGCGCATTTTCGGAAAGACGGTCGAAGAGGTGTTTCTGTATCCCGAGAGGCAAGACTAGGCTCGTCCCCCACGAGTCTGAGTTCGCCTCCTGTAAGAGCAACATGACGTGTGGTAGCTCGCAATCTCGCTTCGTTCATTTTGTGCGCCGCTCGAATTCTTCCCCACGCTCGCACCGAGGTGAAACGAGAGGAGGTTCTCCGTGGACCATCCCTATGGCATTTCCGATTTCGCGTTCTCGTTCAGAAGACGCGAGGGGACCACGCGCGACCTGATCGAAAGAAGCGGTGACTCCCCGGACCGGGGAGTTCGCACGGTAAGCCAGAACGCGACAGAGAGCCAAATTCGGATCGCTCTGATCGTGGCTCTGACCGTTCGCGAACGATCTATCGAGGCCGGAACCGCGAATACTCGTTGCGCCATTCCGAGGTTCGTACCCTCATCGAAGTTGGCAAGTTCCGTGTCGTGCCGGCGGACGATCTCGCCCGGTTCGGCTACGACGGCGACCGTTCCCAGATGGAAAGCGACGTTAGAAACCTAACCCGGCACGGATTGGTCGAACAGAAGAGCATCGAGGGCCACTCGTCCTTCTCTACGAAATTTCTGACTCTGACCAAGGATGGACACTGGCTTCTTGAGCGAGCCCAGCTCGTTTCCCATCGGCAGGCCACGTACCACGGCCTTGTCAAACCCAAGGAAGCTCGTCACGACGCCGATCTCTACAGGTTGTATCAGCAGGTCGCAAGAGACATCGAAGGCTCAGGCGGGAAGGTCCGCCGCGTAGTCCTCGATTTCGAACTAAAGAAGGATCTCTACCGGGCCCTCTCCCGGATGCGCCCCGACAAAGACCCGAGGTATGAACGAATTTTCATTGCGAACCGGTTCGACCTCAAAGTCGTAAACGGCAAAATTCCCATCCCTGACCTGCGCATCGAGTATGAGGATGACTGCCGGGAAATCCGCCGTCTCGATCTCGAAGTCGCTACCCGCGACTACCGGCCCCAAGGGCTTGGCGAGAAGGCCAAGGCCGGATTTCATCTCTTCGCTCGGCAGCAGGACCACGCCAAGCTGCGCCGCGTTCTCGACACTCATGAAATCACCGCGAGGATCTTCGCCCTGTGAAAATCCTTCCCATCTACACGGAAGCCCTCCGCGATTTCGGTTACACGGAGGAGGAAGCTCGCTTTCTGTACCTCGTGGCAACGCATTCCGGCTACTTCACCTGCCAGCAGTTTTTGCAGTTCGTCGGGACAAAACCCGGCAAACGCAGCGTCGCCTTTGCACGTAAGGTTGTAGAAAAGAAGCACGCGAGCTCTAAGGAATACCTCCGGCATGGCCGAGTATTCCACCTCTTCTCGCGAAACCTGTATGAGGCGATCGGCAGGGAAAACGTGCGTTTCCGGCGCGTGCATTCGACCGAATACATCCGAACCCGGCTCATCGCGCTCGATTTCATTCTCCAAAATCAGGATTACACGTACCTCGAAACGGAGGGACAGAAGCTCTCATTCTTCTGTGACCAGTTGGGAATCGATAAGAAGATTCTGCCCCACAAGCGCTACTCGGGGGCTATCAAGGACAACTTCACCGACCGCTATTTCGTGGACAAATTCCCGATGTATTACAACCCCGCCGCGTCTCTCTCTCCTGTGGTGACGTTCAGTTTCGTCGATCCCGGGTTTGAAAGCATGGACAGCTTCAAGACGCATCTGGATGCGTATCTGAACCTTTTCAGGAAGCTGCAAAGCCTCAATTTCTGCTACATCGCAACCCGCGACAGGAATTTCGAGCGAGCCAAGAAAGTATTCCATGGGACGTTCCAGAGGCTCTGGAACCCCGACTGCCCCTTTGGACTCCTCCATTACTTCCGCACGCGGCGAATCTGGGACGAGAAGAATTACGACAAATTGAGCAACGACGACATCGCCTTCATTAACGACGGCAAAGAGCGATTCACGCAGCCCCGAACTGGAGAATCTATACCAAAGGTGGCGCGCGGGAGAGATCACCGAAAACGCGGTGCGATCCGATTCCCTCAAGTTCCGCAAGCCTTCGGAGGTGAGCCTTATCTTTTCTATTGTGAACGGACAGACGGCGCTGTTTGAGCGACACCCGCATTGGGCGGTAAATATGCCCGTGAAAAGTTCCGAGGAGACATCTTTCTCCGGAGATTTCACCTCCGGCTTCACCTCGGGATAGAAATAACAGGCAGAAAGAGCAGGCGGATGCGACGGAGACGGCAAGGAAATGCAGCGCGGCCAAAACACGACCAGAGGCGGGAGCGACCCCATCGCGCCGCAAAATCGCGGCCCGATCCCTCCGGGCTTCGGGGGTCACTCCCGCCTCTTTCTGCTAGAAGTCGCAGATCGTGTTTTGGCCGCGCAGGAGAAGGGAGCGAGCGAATTTGTACGACAACGTGTATGACAAAACCAACGAGGAGGAACGGAACCAAAACATGGCGATCATTAAGCCACCACCCAAACAACCGAAAGCGGTAACGATCCAGGCGCGAGTCGAGGAGTCGGTGAAAAGCCAACTCGATCAATACGCAAACTTCATCGACTCCACCCCGTCCTACGTAATTACGGAGGCGCTTAAAGTCCTGTTCAAACGTGATGACGAGTTTAAAGCGTGGCTAGGTCAACGCGTCAACGATGAGAGCCAAGAACAGATTCGAGGAGAGACACTCAAAAAGGCGACGTAACGAACATGAAAACCCGTCTGACCCAATTCGGTGAGCGCGAGAATACAGCGTCGTCACGACAGCATGCCCCGCGCCTTGCAATACGCAGTTCGGCTACACAGACCCACCCATTGGTTACAACTGAGCGACCCGAGGACAGCCGTCATGAGCCGACACCCCCTTTCAAGGAGGGATTCGCGTTGTGGCGCGCGGAACCCGAGCATGGAAAAAGGGCCACAGGGGAAGAAGGAGACGGGACTATGACATCCGAGCAGCTTGCGAATGGCCTACGCGCGACCGTTGAACGCCCGTTGATGTGTGAGGAGGCAGCGGCCTTTGTGAGGGTTCATCCAAAGACAGTCAAGCGCATGGCCCGACGAGGGATTCTTCCAGGTTATTTTCGCTTTGGTCGCTGGTTTTTCTATGCTTCTGAGCTGGACCGCTGGATGCGCGGAGCGCTAAACTCAAACCACCGTCCGTGCCGCTAAAACATTCTAAGGAGCAAAAACAATGTTTAAGCGGATACGGTATCAGTTTGGATGGTTACGTAGAAAGCCCCGGCGGCGAGGACCTGATGTGTGGGTATGGGTGCATCGATCGAAGGGGGCAACAGGGAAGTCGAAGGAAAATGCTGTGATCGTCGGTAACGTTGTTCAATACCCGACTGAAGCAGAAGCTTGGCGAGCTACCGAGGGTCTCCGATTAGCGGTCAATACTGCGCGATGCACTGATGCTGTTACTTTTAATGCGGTAATTGATCGCTACCTGCGAGAGAGGCTGCCTAAACGGCATTCTTCGGCAAGCAAGTATCGCTCCTGGCTAACACACCACGTCCAACCAAAGTGGGGAAGCGTTCTGATTCGGAATGTGAAGCCCCTATTGGTGGAAGAATGGCTTTCGGGGCTTGATCTCGCACCCAAGAGCAAGGGGCACATCCGCAGCGTTATGCACATCCTGTTTAACTGGGCCATGAAGTGGGAATTAATCGATCTGGACAAGATGAACCCAATGAAACTGGTTCGTGTGGAAGGTTCATCCAAGCGTATACGGCAGCCGAGGACTTTGTCAGTCAAGGAGTTTCGATTGCTGCTCGAACGGTTGGAGGAACCAATCCGTACAATGTGCATTGTTGCGGCTTGTCTCGGGCTGCGTGCAAGCGAAGTCGCGGGACTTCAGTGGGGAGATTTCGATTGGGGGAACCGTCAAGTCCACATCCAACGGGGCTTCGTAGTGGGCCATGTGGATGAAGTCAAGACGACCAACTCAAATAGAAATTTACCCGTGCATGCCGCGCTAGCCAGTCTGCTTCTTGAATATAAAAAGGAAACTGCAGCAGACGCCAAGGTCAGCGATTGGCTTTTTCCAAGCCCTTACGGAACGGGAAAGCCGCGATGGCCGTGGACGATCCAGCGAACTCACTTGCTTCCCGCGGGAATTAGTGCCGGACTGGGCCGGATTGGCTGGCACACGTTTCGGCATTCATACTCAACAATGCTGCACGCATTGCATGTCGACTTGAAAGTTCAACAGGAACTTTTACGTCACGCGGACATTCGTACAACGATGAATGTTTACACACAAGCAATGCCTGACGCCATGCGAAGAGCCAACAGCAGAGTGGTTGAAATGGTTCTGCATGAGAGAAAAGTGGGATGAGAAAACGAGGCAGCAATAGGGCAGCAGTAAGAGTTCCGAGGAACGCTAAGTCCTTCCAACTCCGCCCAAGAGCTTCCTCGTAAGTACTTGCAGTGTCAGTGAAAGGTAAATTCGACTCCCACACGCTTCCGCCAATACAGGTCTCACGTCGAGAGACGTTAGGCTTGGCACTGCTGGCGAATCATCTTTGATTCAATCCTCTTAGTCTGCCGATAGTTTGTCGATCATTGGTTCCATAAGATTTTTTCATCGACTGGGGTGCGTCAAAACCTATCAATTTAGTGACGGTGTGCCGGGTGATGTAGACTCTCCCGCTAACGGCGCTGAAATAAAAGGAGTACTTGCCATGAAGCGAGTCGACGCGGTGATCCGGCCTTCGCAATTGGACGAGGTGAAGCAGCGGCTGACGGGGCTGGGGGTGACCGGTCTGACGGCGTTTCGAGGTGCGGGGGTTTGGCCGGCAAAAAGGGCACACCGAGACCTATCGCGGGTCGGAATACACGGTGGATTTTTTGCCGAAGATTTATCTGAGCATTGTCGTCGCCGAGGATTTGGTCGATCCGGTGGTGGAAGCGATTTTGGAGGGCGCGCGAACCGGCGTGATTGGGGATGGGAAAATATTTGTGACTTCGCTGGATGAGGTGATTCGAATTCGCACCGGCGAGCGCGGGCCCGGCGCGATTTAAGAGTCGCGGAACCTGCGGCGCGGTCGAGTACCGGCGGTTACGATCCAACCTTTCGATAGGAGATACCGACATGCCCTACGTCGTTTCGCGGAAGCACGCAAAGTTGGATCCTGAAGGCGGTCCTGGCGCTGCTTGTATTCAGCGCTGGCGCAGGAGCAACTGAGCGTAGCGTCTTCGCGCAGGACGCAAAACCCGATCCCGCGCGGGCACCGCGACGGGTGACAAGAGCGCGGTGGTGGACGCGGCGGGGAATCCTTTCGTGGTGACCGAGCCGACGGACAAAACCGCGCCGGACTATGCCGCGAGCAAAAAGGCTTTCGAGGACTATCAGGCGCAGGCGGCGAAAGAGCCGCTGGCCCTGAAAGTTGCCGACAACGTCGGGCACCTGCGCATGGCGACGAATTTCTCCTGGACCTTGCTGACCGGCTACCTGGTGCTGTTCATGCAGGCTGGTTTTGCGCTGCTGACTTGCGGGCTGATCCGCAAGAAAAACGCCGGACACCTGATGATGCTGAATTTCGCGGCGTATGTTTTTGCGTTCCTGGCGTACTACGCGGTCGGGTATGCGTTTCAATTTGGCGCGGTGGCGCTGAATGCGGCGCCGTCGAATATTGGCGGTGCGCTGACTTTAAATCATTTTCTGATGGGCAGCGGTCAATGGGGATTTCTGGGCGGCAAAGGATTTTTCATGACCGGCCCGGCTTACGACGCGAGTAGCAACTGCCTGGCGCTGTTCGAAGTGGTGTTCATGGAGACGGCGGGGTACATCATCGTGGGCGCGATCTGCGAACGCATTACTTTTGGCGCGTTCCTGCTGTGCGAGCTTTTCATTGGCGGCGTTTCTGTATCCGATATTCGGCTGCTGGGTTTGGGGCGGCGGCTGGATGTCGCAACTGGGATCGACGATGCACTGGGGGCACGGCTACGTGGATTTTGCGGGATCGAGCGTGGTGCATGGCGTGGGCGGGTTCTGCGCCATGGCGCTGTCGGTGATATTAGGCCCGCGACTAGGCAAGTATGGAGCTGACGGCAAGCCGCGGGCGTTTCCCGCGCACAACATTGTGTTCGTGGTGAGCGGCACGTTTATTTTGCTGTTTGGCTGGATGGGATTTAATCCAGGGTCGACGCTGGGCGCCACCGACTTGCGCATTTCGGTAGTGGCCATCAATACAAATCTTGCAGCGGTGGCCGGGTCGGCCGCGGCGATGCTGTTGTGGTATTTCATGTTCGGCAAGCCGGACATCACCATGGCGTGTAACGGCATGCTGGCGGGGCTGGTCGCGATTACGGCGCCGTGCGCGTTCGTCTCGCCCACATCTTCGGTAGTGATCGGGATGCTCGCGGGGGTCATCGTGTGCCTGGGGGTGTTGTTCAACGAGCGGAAGCTGAAAATCGACGACCCGTGCGGCGCGATTTCGGTGCACGGTTACTGCGGATTTTTCGGGGCGGTGGCGGTGGGAATTTTTGCCGATGGCACCTATGGAGCAGGATGGAATGGCGTGGGAGCAGCGAGCTATCTGGGCAAGGCGGGGCAAGGAGTGACCGGGTTGATTCATGGCGACCTGTCGCAGTTTTGGACCCAGCTGGGGGGAGCAACGCTGATGGTGGTCTACGCGTTCGGACTTACGTTTGGCGTTTTTTCGGTGGTGAATAAAGTGCGGTCGATGCGGGTCAGCAAGGAAGTGGAGCTGATCGGTTTGGATGTGCCGGAATTTGGAATGCTGGCGTATCCGGAGGATGCGGTGGAAATGCTGGCGACAGGTTCGCAGGCGCATCCGGGAAGAGCCTAGAAGAAAACTAAGTGTGCTTTCGGCGCGGCGAGGGCTTGGCGCTGGTGGTGGACGAAGCCGTCTTCGCGAAGAGGGCGACGAGCGACACGGCGAAAAGAAGCATCAGCACTGGATCGATTGGCAGCCGGTAACGCGGCAGGGCCAGCGTCAAATAGAAGGCCCACGGGTAGATGACTGGAAATACCGCGACCGGAAAGGCGTAGGCGCTGCGCCGGCGAAAAAGAATGACGATCCCGCCGAGGGCTCCGAGGGACGCGAGGAGATTGAAGGCGACGACGTAACGAAACCACCACGAGGAAGAGTCTGCGAAATCCTGAAGTGGATAGGGAGTGCCGCCCGCCCAAATCGCGATAAACCGGCGGAAGATCAGGTGCGCTTCGCGGGCCGGATGCTGCGCGATGTATTGGATCGCTTCTTGTTTTTTCTCCTGCATGTAGGTGATCTCGCCGACTTCGACGTAGTGCGCCCGTTCTACCGAGTTGTAAATGGGATGCAAATTCGCCTCGAAACACGTCCTGGGTCTGTTCGTTATTGCCCAACCATAACTGCAAGCCGAGGACGGAGCGCAGCGGGACGAAGGTGTGGAAGACGGCGTAGTTGCGAATGGTCCACGGAACGCAGCAGAGGATTACGACCGCCGCGGCAGTGGCTGCTTTGGAGAGCCATCGAGGGTCGGTTTGGTGCGCGCGATAGGCGAGCCAGACCAACAAGAAGGGAAGCAAGGCGCCGAGGGTGGCGTTGGTCATCAGCGCGACGCCCCAAAGCAATCCGTAGGCGCACCAGTTTTGAAAACGCGGCGAATCGGCGAGCGCCAGAGTCGCCCACAAAATAATTATGGCCAGGAGGGCCGAGAGGCAGCCGTCCCACATGCTTTCCACCGGCAACAGGAGCGCGTTGGGGAAAATTGCCCAAAGCCACCCGGCACAGACGGCGAGCGTCTTGCCTCCGAGTCGAAGGCCGACGAAATACAGAGGTATAGTGGCGGCGACGCAGCAAAGAATATTGAAAGTGACCACCGCGAGCCAGGCATGAAAGGTGTAGCTACCGAAAACACGAAAGACCCCGGCGAGAAACAGGGGAAAAAGCGGGGTCATCCAGGCGGTGGGGCCGGTATCGGCGCGAAAGGGGGAGGCGAATCCGTGGCCGTTGGCCAGCGAATTAGCGATATTGCCGACTTCGAATAGGAAGGGGATGGTGCTGACCGCCTGGCGCGGGACGCCGGCTACAAAATCGTAGACGAAATACAGCCGGGCCAGCAGCGCGACGATCAGGATGAGCCAAAGAGATTTGGAGGCGCTGGAGAAGCGATGGAGCATCGAGGAATAGCCTCACATCAGTTCGCGTTGGACGCAAGCCGTTCGTCGGGCGTTGCGGGGTCAGCAGCGGTTTATGTCTGGTGCATCCGGAGCCGCAGAACCTGTGATAGTTTTATTTCACACATGGCCAAAAAGAAGCGGGACCGGATAAGAGTTCACAAAGAAGCGCGGCGGCTGGCGCGGCGAGGTCTCGGGATGCCGCCCACGGAACGCACGATCCCGGATAAACGGCGAAAGCCGGTGAAACACAAGAAGACAATTACGGAGATCGACGCAGAGTAGCGGATGGCGGGCAAGTTCGTTTCGGCACTGATTCTTGTCGAGATGTTCCGTTTTGGAATCGTGCTGCGTTTGCGGTGGGACACACTTTTTCGCTAAATCTTTTTCCTGCAACATTGGCGCGTCGCCGCCTTGAGCTGGATGCGGCAATTCCTTTCGGTACACATCATGCTTTAACTCCTGGCATGAAAACTTCACGAGTCGTCTTTGGTTTCTGTTTGCTGAGCACTGCGATTCTGATTACGGGAATGTTCCGTATCGCGCGAGCGCAGACGGAGGGCGTTCCGGTGGTGCTGGTGCAGCATGCGATTCACGATCCGCAGATTTGGTCGCCGCCCGACGCGGAGGCGTTACCGAGATGGGAGCCGAGGAAACCGTTGATTCGGGCGCGTATCAGTCCTTATGTGATTTTGAGTGCGGGCGTGTATACGGCGGTTTGGCTGGACATGACCGAAACGCAAGCGTCGATGCCCAACTTTAAGGAAGCGGATCCGCTGGCGCGGCCGTTCCTGTTGTTGCCGAAGCCGCTGTATTACGCGTCGGGAACGATGCTGGGAACCGGGGTGAATTGGCTGGGGCTTAAGATGCAGCGGTCCGAGCGCTGGCACAAGATTTGGTGGTTGCCGCAGGCGGTGTCGATTGCGGCGAATCTGAGCGGCTATGGATACACGCGAACCAGTGGAGCGGGATCGCCGATCCCGGGAATCCGGCGAAAAACCAAATGAGCTGGAAAGGTTATGTTTATTTATGGAGCGGTTCGCACGGAACCTAGTTTTTGGAGCCTCAACCGGGTTTCAGCGCCGGAACGTGTTCGCTCGGCTTGAACAGTGGCGAGGGCTTAACGCCGGTGGCCTCTGCCGCGGCCGCCGCAATCTTCTCGAATTCATCTTTCGAGAACCCAATGCTCGTCTCCTGGATTTTTCCGTCCGGCGAGATCAAGAAAATGGATGGCACGTGGGTCAGCCCGTACTTATTCGACAACGCGTAGCCCGGGGCTTCGAGCAGGATGGGGAAGTCGACGTCAAATTCCTTGCAGAATTCACGGGTGTCTTCGGCGTCGTCCTGCGAAATGCCCCAGAGGGTAAACTTTTCGCCGCCGTAGGTTTCGTGAAGGCGCTCCAGGAAGGGAGCGCTGAACTGGCAGGTCGGGCAGCTCACTTTGAAAAACGCGGCGACGACCGGGCCTTTCTTCAGGGCCTCTTCCAGTGTGGCCGAGCCGCCGTTTAGGGTCTTAAGGGAAATGGGCGGGGCGGTCTTTCCCGGAGTCAACGTCTCCATCTTTTCTCCTCCGAAGGCTTCGCGCAGCAATCTCTTTAGGCTCATTTCAAACGTCCACGCTACCCGATTAGATGTTCAAGAATTGGGCAAGCTTCAGGAAAAGGTGATTTCGGCCGGCACGCCGAGCCGCATCGCTCGCGAGCGCTAGTGGATGTTGCGAGTCTTTTTGCCGACGTAGTCCATCAGCAGATACTGGCCGAGGGTGTAGGGCGTGGTGAAGTAGGCTTTGCCGCGGCAGAGCTCGGTGACTTTCTGCACGAAGTGGACCAGGCTGTAGTCGCTGGCGAGCATGAAAGTATTGATCAGAATCCCGGCGCGCTTGCACTTGGCCACTTCTTCCATCGTTTGCGTGACCACCAGCGGATCGAGGCCGAAAGCATTCTTGTAGATGCGGCCGTCTTCGAGCGTGAGCGCCGAAGGCTTGCCGTCGGTGATCATGATGATCTGGCGCATGTCTTTTTTCTGGCGGGCCAGGATGCGCTGCGCGAGCTTCAGGCCTTCGCGCGTATTGGTGTAGTACGGTCCGACCTGCACGCGCGCCAGTTTGCCCAGCGGAATTTCTTCGGCGCTATCGTGAAACAGCACGCAGTGCAGGGAATCGCCGGGATACTGCGTGCGAATCAGGTGCGAAAGCGCGAGCGCCACGCGCTTCGCGGGCGTGAAGCGATCTTCGCCGTACAGAATCATGCTGTGGCTGCAATCGAGCATCAGCACCGTGGCGCAGGAGCTTTGATACTCGCACTGGTGGACCATCAAGTCGGGGTAATCGATTTCGATGGGCATGCTGGCGCCATTGCGCTGGACGGCGTTGAACAAGCGTTCCGCTGATGTCCATATTCAGCGTGTCGCCGAATTCGTAGGGTTTCGAGGCTGCCGCCGGATTCGACGCCAGTGGCCAGGTCGCGCGTGTCGTGGCGGCCGAAGCTGCTCTTGCCGAGCGAGGCCAGCAGGTCTTTCAGAGTTTTGAAGCCGAGAAAATCGAGGGCCTTGTCGGTGATTTCGAATCGGGCTTCGACGTTCGGGCCGGCGCGCGCCGGCCTGGCCGCCGGGAGTTTGCGAAGGCGGCGGAGTGACTTGCGCGCCCTGGCCGCTGGCGTGCGAGATGTAGCCTTCCTTCTCCATGCGCTGGACGATCTGATCGATCACGTCGCTGCAGTTCCTGGTTCTGGAAGAGGTCGGGATTCTTCAGCATCTGCTCCATCAGCTCGGGCGGGAGCAGATCGCCTTCCTGCAGCGCGCGGAGGATCGCTTCGCGCAATTCTTCCATCATTTGCTCGCGCGAACGGTCGGGGTCCATTTCGTAGATGCCGTACTGCGATTCGAAGCCGCTCTGCAGGAAGAAGTCGGAGAGCCGGCTCATCAATTCCTGGAGGTCGATATCTTCGGCGGCGCTGGCGCGTATTTCGGGAATACTTGGTGTATTTCATGGCAGACCCTGAGCCGTTACTGCGGCTCGACCGCGTACTGCAAATTCTAAATCTACGTTTGGCGCTAGTTGAATTGCCGGCGCGGATTGCGGCCGCCGGAAGGCTCGCGCGGTTCGCGCGGTTCTGCCGTTTTGCGCGCGTCGGCAAAATAGCCGCGCTCTTCGCTGCGACTGATGCGCTTGTGCGCCCACAGCCCTTCGAGAATGAATTCCGCGGCGCTGGTCACGATCGCCGGCGTCGTCCTTCTGGCTGACATCGAGAACGCTCAGATTATCGAAGAGGCCTTGGATCTTCTTGAGCTGCGCCAGCACTTCGGCGCTGGACGCATTCGCTGGAACTTTCAGTTCGCCACCCAGCTCGAACCACTGGATGACCGGCTGAATATTCGCGCCGGTGAAATACTGCGCGTAGGTCTTGCCGATGGCCGCGCGGATCAGTTCGCGGGCGATGTTGTCGGCGCCGCGCAATTCGCCTTCGTATTCCAGTTCAAATTTACCGGTCATCGAGGGAATCGCGGCGTAGACGTCCGAGACCCGGGCGACGATGGCCGAATCCCGGCTGCGGATGGCGCGCTGTTCGGCGCTGCTCATCACATTTTCGAGCGCGCTGATCGGCAGACGCTGGCTGACGCCGGAGCGGCGATCGACGCGCTTGTCTTCGCGCGCCTGAAAGGCGATTTCTTCCACGACTTCGCGAATGTATTGCGGCAATTCGACGCGCTTTTTGCTGTCGCGCTTGGTCCACGATTCCTGCGCGGTGATGGACATGCCTTCGGCCACGGTGGCGGGATAGTGGGTGCGAATTTCCGAACCGATGCGGTCTTTCAGCGGCGTCATGATTTTGCCGCGCGCGGTGTAGTCTTCGGGATTCGCGGTGAAGACCAGCAGAACGTCCAGCGCCAGACGCACCGGATAGCCCTTAATCTGAATGTCGCCTTCCTGCATGATGTTGAACAGGCCGACCTGAATTTTCCCGGCCAGGTCGGGCAGTTCGTTGATTCCAAAAATTCCGCGATTGGCGCGCGGCAGCAGGCCGTAGTGAATGGTCAACTCGTCGGAAAGATTTTTGCCAGCGCGGGCGGCCTTGATGGGATCCACGTCGCCGATCATGTCCGCAATGGTCACGTCGGGCGTGGCCAGCTTTTCCACGTAGCGTTGTTCGCGGCGCCAGCCAGGCAATCGGAGTGGCGTCGCCTTCGGCAGCGATGCGGTCGCGGCAGGCGCGGCACAGCGGCGTGTAGGGATTGTCGTGAATTTCGCAGCCTGCGATCATAGGGAATCCGGTCGTCCATGAATTCGACCAGGCCGCGAAGAATTCGCGATTTGGCCTGGCCGCGCAGACCCAGCAAGATGAAATGATGACGCGACAGAATGGCATTGACGATCTGCGGCAGCACGGTGTCTTCGTAGCCGTGTACGCCATGAAATAGCGGCTCGCCCTTCTCCATTTTGCAGAGCAGGTTTTCGCGCAATTCCTGGCGCACACGTGCGCTGCGCCACTCTTTCTTCCGACCACTGACTGCGGCGAAGTTCGCCAAGACTTTTCGGCAGAGAATTCATGAGGGCCCCAGGTACTTCGAGCGGCGCGGCGGCAAGGTGCGAATTCCGCGTCTGATTGCCATTATAAGGTATGGAAGGCTGCGAGGATACTTTCGTTTGAGGGCCCGAAAATCGCGCAGATTAGTTCACGCCGTGGCTGTGGCCGTTGCCCGCGATGCGATGGCGGGTATGCTGCTGTTGCCGGAGGCGCGGGAGAAGGTCGGCCATCCATTGGGTCAGAAAATCCTGCCGCCCCGGCTCATCGCGGAGTTCCAGAATCGTTTGCCGGTCATCGAGGTTCAAGGGCAGGCGCGCCGCCATGCGATAGGAGAGCTCGCCGGTCTTTTCCTGGCTGCTGGTGACCCAGGGCTGGTCGTAGAGCAGGGCATGGCACTCCTGAAAAACTTCCAGGAGGGCGGTTTCCTTTTTTTGCAACTCGCTTTTCGAGACGGGAGTGATGTCCTCGGCGAGATACTCGACGATTGCTTCGCGATATTCGCGTTCCTCGAGCAGTTCGATCACGCGAAAAACCGAGCGGCCTTCGGTCAGAATTTCGAGCCGGCCGTCCGGATATTCCTTCAGGCGCTGGGTAATCGCTGCGGTGCATCCCACGGTGGCGACGCCCTTGTCAGTGGCGAGGATGATGCCGAATTCGATTTCTTCGCCCAGGCAGCGGCGGACCATGACGCGATAGCGATGCTCGAAAATGTGGAGCGGGAGGCGGCCACCCGGGAGAAGCACGACGTTCAGCGGAAAAAGTGGAATCCGAATTCGTTTCATCGCATTGGGCCGGTAAATCTGGTGATTCTGAATCGAATTATCGCATCAACGACAGCAAGGCCTGCATCTCGTCGCGGGCGTGCATGTCGCCGGCATTTTGCGCGACGAGAATGCCCTCGGACAAAAGCTTGCGCGCTCGTTCGGTTTCGCCGGTTCGCGAAAGGTGCTGGCCGAACTGGAAGTAGCCCGCGACATAGGCCGGGTTGCTTTCGAGCAATTTCTCGAAATGCCCGGTGGCGGCCTGGTCGTCGCCTGATTTGGTACATTCCAGGGCCAGGCCATAACGCGCGAAGGCATCGCCGGGTTTTTCGGCGACGAACTGCTCCAGGACTTCGCGACGGGTTTTCTGGGTCGGAGGCATCGGTTAACTAGATCATTATAACGAGCAAGAGCACCCACGCCAAGGGGGTGACGGTTCAGCGCGTCGCTGACAAATAGGCCGCGACGTTGGCGGCGGTCTGAAAGCCATTCTCGACACATTTCGCCAGCGACGGTCCATCCAAATAATTTCCAGCGAGGAATAATCCGGGCAAGGCGTTTTCAGCCTGGCGAATCGATTCGACGACTTGGCCGTGGCCGACGTTGTATTGAGGCAGGGCGCGGGAGTATTTCCAAATCCTGGTGGCGACTGGTTCTCCGGTGATGCCGAGTAGCAAGGAATTGTCGTGATGCACGATCTCGGGCAATTTCCTGATCGGCGTGCTGCACGATTTCCAGATCGGTGGCTCCGCCGATGAAACTGGTCAGGGTGACGGTGCCGCCCGGCCCGCGGCCGGGAAATAAAGAAGAATTCCAGACGGTACCGAGGGTTCGGATCTGTTCCTTGCGTGGAGCTAGAAAGCCGAAGCCGTAAAGTGGATCGAGGACCTGCGATCGTTGGTATCCGGCCGCTACCACTGCGACTGGGGCATACGCGATGCCTGACAAAGCTCTGGAGAGAGACTGCGAAATTCCACGAATCAGCTCGGCAGCGGCGTAGGCGGGCGTAGCAATCACGACGGCGGACGAGGAACTCGATCCGCTGCCGCCGGATCGCAGCCAGCTCGAAATCAAAAACGGCCGGGATGGGACTGACTTGAACTCACCCGAGCGACGTTGACTCCGGTATACAAATTGGCGCCGAGTGTTTTGGCGATGGCGCGAGGTAGCGTGGCGACACCCTTACGAAAGGAACAGAGCTGCGGCCGCGAGGCCTTCGCTTCGCCCTTGGGACGCGATTTCATGGCACCGCGCAGAACGCTGCCATGTTCGCGTTCCCACTGGTCGACCTGAGGAAATGAGGCCCGCAGACTCAATTGCTCCGGATCTCCCGCATAGACGCCGGAAACGAAGGGCGCGACCAGATATTCGAGTATTTCGTTGCCGAATTTGCGACGCACGAAACTCGCGATGCTTTCGTCGTCCGCCGGCGGTTTGCTTTTGCGCCAAGCCTCGGAGGCAAGCTTCCAACGAGAGCTCGGGCCAAGGAAGGATGATGCCAACATCGCTTGCGGCGACATGGGCAACCTGCGGAGACGCTTGCCATTTACGATGAAACGCGGCGCCTTGGGATCGGCGATTTGCAGTTCGGACTCGAGGCCAAGTTCGCGGACCAGCGTGAGCAACGGTTCGACTCCCAAAAAACTTTGCGGTCCCGACTCGAACAGAAAGCCCTGAGTTTCTTCGCCATCGATCACGCCGCCGGGATGACGGGAGCTTTCCAAAACTGTGGCAGGAATTCCCAGTTGTCGCAAGCGATAGGCGCAAGCCAAGCCGCAGAGGCCGGCGCCGACAATCGTCACGCGCTGGATTGGCTCGGTCATTGGAGACGCTACAGAGTTTTGGAGAAGAGCGGGCGTTGATCCATTTGCTGTTCGCGCAAATAGCGGTCGAAGGCCATGGCCACATTGCGGATGAAAATGCGGCCGAGGGCGGTGACCCGAATTTGGTTGGCTCCAGGATCACGAGTCCTTCGTCGGCGCGATTCTTTCAGCCGCTCGAGTTCCGGCGCGAAATATTCGTCGAAACGAGATGGAGAATTCTTTTTCGATTTCCTGCTTGGGAATCACGGTGTGGCAGAGCAGCCGGCTGATCACGGCGCGGCGCAAGATGTCGTCCGGCGACAGCCGATACCCGCGCGCGGTGGCGATGCCGCGCGTGGGGATGGTGTTCCTGATACGCCGCGACTTCTTGCCGATTTTGGGCGTAGGCGCCGGCCACGGAGCTGATGGCGCTGACGCCCATGCCGTAGAGGTCCGCGCCGGCTTTGGTGGTGTATCCCTGAAAATTGCGGTGGAGCGTGCGATTTCTCTGCGCGACGGCGAGTTCGTCGCCGGGCACCGCGAAATGGTCCATGCCGATGTAAACGTATCCAGCATCGAGAAAATGTTCGAGGCCGGTGCGAAAGATCCGAAATTTTTCCATGCCCTCGGGCAGGTACATTTGAAACGAGCCCTGCTGTTTTTTGAGCCAGGGAACGTGGGCGTAGCTGAACATGGCGACGCGATCGGGCGCGAGCGTCAGAGTTTTATCGATCGTGTCCGCGGAAGCTCTCGGCGGTCTGATGCGGCAGGCCGTAGATCAAGTCGACGTTGAGGCTTTCGAATCCGAGTTCGCGCGCGGCGAGGATCAGGTCGCGGGTCATTTCATAGGGCTGCACGCGATGGATCGTTTCCTGCACCTTGGGCTGAAAATCCTGAATGCCCATGCTGAGGCGGTTGAAGCCGAGGCGGCGCAGGCGTTTCCAGATGCGCGCGATTGGTGACGCGCGGATCGATCTCGATTCCAATTTCCGCGTCGGGCGCGAAGGTGAAACGCTCGCGCGCGTGGCCGAAAAGATCTTCCATCTGCGCGGGAGTAAGATAGGTGGGCGTGCCGCCGCCCCAGTGAAATTGGATCACGGGGCGATTTTTCGAAACGCGCTGGCTGACGTGTTCGATTTCGTGTTTCAGCGCATCGAGGTAGGGAATCGCGACGTTTTGTCTTTCTGAATGGAAACATTGCAGGCGCAGAACAGGCAGAGGCTTTCGCAGAAGGGAAGTGCATGTAGAGCGAAACCGGCGTGGCTGCGTCTTCCGCGCGGGCGTAATAACTTTCCAGATCGTCCGGGCCGAAATCGTCTTTCCAGACCGGCGCGGTGGGATAGCTGGTGTAGCGCGGGCCGGGGCGATTGTATTTTTCGAGAATGGCGTCGGTGATTTGGCCGATTTCGAGAATTGGTCGGTTGGTTTCATTTTGACGTCTGCGACATGCGAGTCCGCCGTCTAGGCTATTCGCGGCGCGTGCGGCAAGCGCGCCGCTTGTCCCGCTTGCGACGAAGGCTTTGGCGTTTGCAACGGGAGTCGTGGGCAGGATTCCGTGGCCCAGATTCAGAATGTGGCCGAGGCCGCCGGTTTTTTCCACCGCGGCTTGCGCGGCTTCGCGCACGTCCTGCTTCAGCGCCAAGCAAAATGTTCGGGTCCACGTTTCCTTGCAATGCCACGCTGCGCCCGGCCACCGGTCGAATGTCGCGCGCGCTTCCGCCAAATCCGTACGCCAATCCACGCTGATTACGTCCGCGCCGGACCGCGCCAAGCTTTCCAGCAAATGCGCCGAACCCTTGGCGAATAGAATTTTCGGCACTTCCGCGTCGCCGAGCAAATCGTACACCATTTGCGTCGCGGGCAGCTCGAACGCGTCGTATTCCGCGCGCGTCAATTCGCCCGCCCAGGTGTCGAAAAGTTGGATCACCGACGCGCCGGCGGCAATCTGCATTTCCAGATACTGCGCGGTCGCGCGAGCGATGCGTTCGAGCAGTTCGCGCACCATCTGCGGCTCGCTCGCGGAGCATCTGCTTCGCGCGCGAAATGTCGCCGCGCGTTCGGCCCTCGATCATGTAGCAAGCCAGAGTCCAGGGAGCCGCGGCGAATCCGATCACCGGAACGTCTGGCCCGCTTCCTTGCAGATCGCGCGAATCGCGTCACCGACGAATCGCGTTTCGCGCTCGGGATCGAAATCGCGCAGGCGGCGTACGGCCGCCAGGTCGCGCACGGGATTCGACAGGACCGGGCCGGAATCGGGAACGTCGAGCGGCAGGCCCATCGCCTCGGCGACAATCAATATGTCGGAGAACACGATGATGGCGTCGACGCCGATGATCCGAAACGGCTGCAGCGAGACTTCCGCCGCGACATCCGGGCGTCTTGCAAATTTGCAGAAAAGTGTGAGTTCTTGCGAACTTCTTGATATTCAGGGAGATAGCGCCCGGCTTGGCGCATGATCCAGACCGGGACGCGCTCCACGGCTTCACCGCGGCAGGCTCGCAAGAACAGTTCTTTGCGGTTCAATATCGCGGAGTTTCGAGGCGCCCTATTTTCGACGGCGCTGGATTCAGGAGCCATGGTTTCTATGCCATGATAGCAGAAGGGATTTCGCGCCGCACGGCCGCTTGGCGAGGGCGCTGATTTGGCCGCCCAATGCCATGCCGAGGCGGGTTCGGCGCTATAATCGCATGAAGCGGCGCGATGTTTGGGTTGAAGAGGGTCCAGGGTTCATGCCAATCACCTCGGCTACTGGAGTCTGGCGCTGTATGCGGCGAGTTTTGTCTGCTACGCCTGGAATCTGTACGTGCCCGAATCTCTGGGTGGGCCGACTCGCGTCGACTGCTGCTCGGCGGCGGAATCTTGGTGCAATATTTATACGCTGTACCAGCGTTCCATGACGCTGCATACGGTGCCGTACGACGATCTATACGGTTCGATGTCGCTGTTCGCGTGGCTGCTGGGCATCACGTATCTGGGTCTGGAATTTTTCCACCGGCAACGGTCGGTGGGAGCCTTTGTCACGCTGCTTTTGATCTGCTGGATCGGCGCGCTGCGAATTCTCACGCCGCGTTCGTTGCCGGTGCCGACGGTGCCGCGCGGAACGATCTTTGCGTTGCATGTCACGCTGAATACCTGGGCCTACGCCGCGTTCGCGCTGTCGTTTGTGTTGAGCTTGATTTATCTGATCGCAGGACCGCGTTGCTGCGATCGCGGCGGCTGAGCGCGGCGTTCTGGCGTTTTCCGGCGCTGGATGTGCTGGATCGCATGGCGCGCAGCAGCGTGTACGTGGGATTGGTGGCGCTGGTCGTTGGCGTCAGCGATGGGACTGGTCTGGCAGCACCGCTTGAGCGGCGAGCTATTCGCTCGGCGATCCGAAGGTAATTGTTACCGTGGCGATTCTGGGCGTGTACGCGGCTTATCTGCTGCTTCTCGCGCAACGCGAATTGGCGCGGAGCGCGCGCGGCGTTGCTTTGCGCGATGAATTTCGTGGTCGTCCTGTTCAGCTATACGTTTGTGAATTTGTACCTCACGCGCTTTCACCGGTTTCTCTGATGCCGACGACCGCCAATCCGGATCGCAGCGGCACGGTTCGCATTCAAGGTGGCGCTGATCGGCTGCAACCACCTGACGGCGCCGGTGGAATTGCGCGAGCGGATCGTTTTCTCCACGCAGCAGGCCTTGCAGGCCGCCGATGAATTGCGGCAGCAGGGCATTCTGGAAGAAGCGGTGGTGATTTCGACCTGCAATCGCAGCGAGCTGTATGGCGTGCCGGGCGATTTATCGGCGTCCGCCACCGAGGCGATGGAGGAGTATTTCACTTCGTTTCACCAGATCCCGCGCGGCGAATTGCAGGGACGTTTGTATCGCTGGGCCGGGCCGCGAAGCGGTGCGACATTTGTTTCGCGTGGCGGCGGGCCTGGATTCGATGCTGCTGGGCGAAGCGAAATTCTTGGGCCAGCTGCGCACTGCCTACAATCAGGCGCTGGATCATGGCGCAACTGGTCCGGTGCTGAACCGCATGTTTCAAGGCGCGCTTGAAGTGGGCAAACGGGTTCGCAGCGAAACGGAAGTGGGCGCGCGGCCGATGTCGGTGGCGCTGGCGGGCGTGAAAGCTTGCCGAACGCGTGTTCGGGAATTTGAAAGGACACTCGGCGCTGATTTTGGGCGCGGGCGCGGTCGCCGAGCAGGTGGTGGAGCACATGCGCGCGTCGCGGGATCGGGAATTTGCGGGTGGTGAACCGCTCGTTCGATCGGGCGGCGGAACTGGCGCAACGCGTGGGCGGCGAAGCGGTGGCGTGGGAATCGCTGGAAAGTCGGTCTGGGTCTGCCGGATATTCTGGTTACTTCGGTGACCTCCGGTGGCCCGGTGCTGACGCGCGAACTGTCTGGAACGCGCGTTGCGCCGCGCGTTCCGGGCGGCCCATGTTTGTGGTCGATCTCGGCGTGCCGCGCAACGTCGCGGAAGACGCCGCCGGACTCTACAACCTGTATCTCTACAATATCGATGATCTGGGCGAAATCGTCGGAGCAGAACAAAAAAGCGCGCGAATCGGAAATTCCGCGGGTCGAAGCGATCATTTCCGAGCACATCGACAAATTCGAAGCGTGGCGCGGCGCGCTCGAAGCTGGTTCGATCGTGAGCGATCTGCGCGAACAATTTCACCAGCAGCGGGAAATTTTGATTCGCGAACAGCTGAAAGATATGGAAGAGGTTTCACCGCAGGAGCGCGACCGCATCGCGCACATCACCGAAAAACTGATCGAGCGTTTGCTGGAACATCCCGAACAAAAGCTGAAACATGGCCGGGGCATGCGCGGCCGGCTGGCGGGGCTGGAAGCGATGCGGCATCTATTTGGACTCGACGAGGAAAAGAAGTGAAGCCACTGCGCATCGGCACGCGCGGCAGTGCGCTGGCCCTATGGCAAGCAAATCACGTGCGCGAAGCTCTCGATAAAACCTGCGGCGTAGAATCGGAAATTGTGGTGGTCAAAACTTCCGGAGACAAAACGTCCGCGCCGGTGGAGCAAATTGGCGTGATCGGCGTTTTCACCAAGGAGCTGGAAGACGCCTTGCTCGATGGACGCGCGGATTTGGCGGTGCACAGTATGAAGGACGTGCCGACGGAATTTTCCGAGTTGTGCCGGGTGGCGACGGTGTTCCGAGCGCGAAGACCCGCGCGATGCGCTGGTTTCTTTTCGCGGCGAGACGCTGGAAAATTTGCCGCGCGGCGCGCGGATTGGCACCAGCAGCCTGCGACGTGCTTCCCAGCTGCGCCAGTTTCGTCCCGATTTTCAGATCGTCGAGATTCGCGGGAACGTCGACACGCGCCTGCGGAAGCTGGCTGAAGGAGAATATGACGCGGTGGTGCTGGCCAAGGCGGGAATCGTACGACTGGGTCACGCGTCGCGCATCACGGAAGTTCTGTCGCCGGACGTGGTGCTTCCGGCGGTAGGGCAAGGCGCCTTAGGTGTGGAATTTACCGCGCGGCACGAAGAGGAATTCCATTTTATCGAGCAGCTGATGGATCAGGACACGATGCGAGCCGTGAAGGCCGAGCGTGCCTTGCTCGTCGACATTCAGGGCGGCTGCCGTTTGCCGCTGGGGGCTTGGGCGCGAATCGAGGCGGGCGAGATGGTGCTGGATGCCTGCGTGCTATCCGCCGACGGCACCGAAGGTATTCGCCGCCGCCGGAAAAAAGTTTGTCATAACGAACGCGACGCTGAAACCCTGGGAAAGGAAGTGGCGGGCGAACTTCTGGGAGCGGGGGCCGACCGGCTGCTGCATCTCGCGGGAAGGTCCGTTGCATAGCCAACCGCTTTCCGGAAAAATCGTGGTGAATACCCGCGCGCCGGAACAGGCGCAGGAACTTACCTCGGCATTGGAAGCGCTGGGCGCGGAAGTGCGCCAGTTGCCGATGGTCAGTTTTGCGCCTCCGGAAGATTCCACGGAACTGGATGCCGCGCTGCGGCGATTTGACGGAATTCGACTGGATGATCTTCACCAGCCAAAACGCCGTGCGATTTGTTTTTCGGCGTGGTTGTGAATTGAAATCGAGGCGCTCGACGCAGCCCGCTCGTCCCCTGATCGCCGCGGTGGGCCCGGCGACGGCCCAGGCGGCTCGGAATCTGGATATTCGCGTGGACCACGTTGCGGAAAATCAAAGCGGCGAGGCGCTGGCCGCCGAACTTGGCGGGCGCGTGGCCGGAAAGAAAGTGCTTTTGCCGCGCAGCGACCGCGCCGATGACCGGCTGCCGGCGGCGCTGCGGACGGCCGGCGCTGACGTCCTGGAAGTGCGTAGCCTACCGAAACGCAGCTCCGGAGTCGCTCGATGCGGACGTCCTGGAATCGATCAAGGCCGCGGCGGTGAGCGCGATGGTATTCGCCAGCCCCTCGGCTTTTGACAATTTTCGTGCGGCGATCGTGCCGGCCGCGGATTGGCTGCATTTGTCGAAAAAGGTGCAGTTCGCTGCGATTGGTCCGACCACGTCGCGGTGCGATTGCGCGAAGCCGGCGCTCGAGTGGCGATTGAGGCGATCGATGCGTCGGCGGCAGGTTTGGCCGAAGCGATCGCGAAATATTATGCGAAATCGCCCGGCACAGCGAGGCATTCATGACTTTTCCCATTCATCGGCCGCGGCGATTGCGGCGCAACGAAGCGCTGCGCGGGCTGGTGCGCGAAACGCGAACTTTCGGTGAGCGGCATGGTCTACCCGATGTTTGCCTGCCCGGGCACCAAAGTGCGCAACGAAGTGAGTTCGATGCCGGGAATTTTTCAGCAATCGGTCGATCAGATTGTGGAGGAATGCCGCGAAGTCGCCGGACCTGGGAATTCCCGCGTGATTTCTTTTCGGCCTGCCGGAAAATAAGGATGCGCTGGCCAGCGAAGCGGCCGATCGCGCATGGTCGCGGTGCAGCGTTCGATGGAGGCGATTCGCAAGGCGAAATTGAATCTGCTGGTGATTACCGATGTCTGCCTCTGCGAATACACCAGCCACGGGCACTGCGGCGTGATCGAAAATGAGCGAGGTGCTGAATGATCCAAGCTTGATTATTCTGGCCGATGCAGCGCTTTCGCACGCGCGGGCTGGAGCGGACATCGTGGCGCCCTCGGACATGATGGATGGGCGCGTGGCCGCGATTCGCCGGCGACTCGACGAAAATAATTTCGAGGATCGTGGCGATTACTGTCTTATGCCGCGAAATATTGCTCCGGTTTCTATGGGCCGTTTCGCGAAGCGGCGCAGTCCGCGCCGCAATTCGGCGACCGCCGCAGCTACCAGATGGACCCGGCGAATGCGCGCGAAGCATTGCGCGAAGTGGCGCACCGACCTGGAAGAAGGCGCGGACATTATTATGGTGAAGCCCGCGATGCCGTATCTGGACATTGATCCAGCAAGTGCGCGAGCGATTCGATGTTCCGGTGGCGGCCTACAACGTGAGCGGCGAATATTCGATGGTGAAAGCGGCGGCGCAGCAACGGATGGATCGATGAGCAGCGCGTGGTGCTGGAGATTCTGACCGGCATTCAGCGCGCCGGCGCGGAAATTATTTTGACTTACCACGCGAAGGATGCGGCGCGCTGGCTGAAGGCGTAATTGGAGCAACGGGAGATGCGGGACTGAGATCGATATGGCGAGCGGAACCAGCAAAGGCGCTGAACGCAAGCAGCTGAATGACGAGGCGCGTCCGCGCTCGACGGAAATTTTCGAGCGCGGCAAGAAGACTTTGGTCGGCGGGGTGGACAGCCCGGTCCGCGCGTTTCGCGCCGTGGGCGGCACGCCGCTGGTCATCGATCACGCGCTGGGCACGCAGCTTTACGATGTCGATGGCCGCGAATATCTCGATTACGTGTGCTCCTGGGGCGCGCTGATTCTGGGCCACGCGCATCCGGATGTCGTGGCGGCCGTTACGGATCAGGCGGCGAAGGGAACCAGCTACGGCATGACCTCGCCGCTCGAAATCGAATTGGGCGAAATGATCGTCGCGGCCGTGCCTGTCGGTGGAAATGGTTCGCTTCGTCAGTTCCGGCACCGAAGCGGCGATGTCCGCGGTGCGCCTGGCGCGCGCCTTCACGGAGCGCGACATGGTCATCAAATTCGAAGGCTGCTATCACGGACATTCGGATGGATTTCTTTCGGAGGCCGGCTCGGGACTGGCGACTCTGGGGATCGCGGCGTGCCCCGGGGTGCCCGAAGCGTTTGCGCAGCCTGACGCTGAACACCCCGTATCAACGATTTAGCCGGCGTGGAGAAGCTGTTTCAAAAGCACCCTGGCAAAATTGCAGCCATCATCGTGGAACCGGTCGCTGCCAATATGGGCGTGGTCGCGCCCGCGCCTGGATTTCTGGAAGGCTTGCGCGAGATCACGAAACGGGAAGGCGCGCTTCTGATTTTCGACGAAGTGATTACCGGTTTCCGGATGGCGTACGGCGGCGCGCAGCAGGTCTACAAAATCGCTCCGGATCTCACCGTGATGGGGAAAATTATTGGCGGCGGACTGCCGGTTGCGGCGTATGGCGGCAAACGCGAAATCATGGAACGCGTTGCGCCGCTAGGGCCGGTCTACCAGGCCGGGACGCTTTCGGGTAACCCGTTGGCGATGCGCGCTGGGTTGGCGATGCTGCCCAAATTGCAAGCGCCCGGATTCTACGAAGATTTGAATCGCAAAACGTTGCGGCTGGCCGACGGGCTGAGGGCCGCGCTGGGCGAGACGGGCGTCGAGGGCGTGGTGAATGTTGCAGGCTCTCTGCTTACGATTTTCTTTGCGAGTGGGCCGGTCCGGGATTATGCGGACGCTAAGAAATCCGATACGGCCCGGTTCGGAAAATTCTTCCAGGAAATGCTTGCGCCGGGGAATCTTCCTGCCGCCATCGCAATACGAAGCGCTTTTCGTTTCCGCGGCGCACACGGACGGGGAAATCGACCGGACGATTGCTGCGGCGCGCGCGAGTCTCGCCGCCCTGGCGAACAACTGATTGGTCCGCAAACGTGCCAGCACCTGGCGAACTCCGTGGCCCCCGCGGGCGGATTCCGCCGCGAAACAGGCGAATAGTCCTCGAAGCGAAGACCCTGCGAAACCCTTGAAAACAAGAAAATTACGGGAGCGGTGATTGCCCGTTCAAGGAAACCCTTTTCCTTTTCGCCTGGCGGTATACGCGCTGCGGGCTCGCCTTAAGTGCCTTCCTTTCAGGGTTTGAGCGTCATAGGACGGATGGTACTGCCCTTGCTTCTTCTGCCTGCGTCGGTTTGGCGCCGGCCAGGAGCCCCCTTCCATGATTCTCGCGGTCGCGACACTGCTGTTTCAATTCCAGGCGATCCCAGCCACGATTTCGAGCGTCCACAACACGCCCACCATTCCGCAATCATCTTTTGTCGCTTCGGCCGCGGCCGCGTCGCCGGCCGCTGTTGCAAAACCCGTCTATGTCACGTCCGAAACCGAATCGTCGACCAGCCGGATGAATGTGGCGTCGGTGGAACTGGTCAGCGAGGATTCGAAGCCCGGTGCGGTGAAGCCTATTTCGTTTGGTAGCGCGCAAGAAGGCCAGACGCTTTCGACGATTCGCATTCCGGAAGCGAAATCTTCCAAAGAAAATGGAATCGAGCGGGCGATCAATTCGCCGTCGCGCCGGCAATGGATTGCGCTGGCGATTATCGAGCATGGTGCGGCAGGCTTTGATGCGTATTCGACGCGACAAGCGGTGGGTCATGGCGCGGTGGAGCAAGATCCGCTGATGCGCCCGTTCGCGGGTTCGCCGGCGATTTATTTTGCGACGCAAGTTGGTCCGGTACTTTTCGATTTGCTGGCGCGGCACATGCAGCGCAGCGAGTATTCGTTGGTGCGCCGGGCCTGGTGGATGCCGCAAACGCTGAGCGCCGGAATTTCGATTTTCTCCGGGCGTGCACAACCTGCACGTCGCCAGCAGCCTGAAGTAACAGATTTATGGCAGCAACGCAGCGAACCTTTCTTTCCTGGCGGGAAGAGGCTCGAAGGCACCCGGTTCTCCTGCGGGTGCCTTTTTCTTTGGTGGTGAGACCACTTGCGGGGCCGTTCCCCGACAGGCTATGACGCGCTTATCGAAGCTTTCGGCTTCTTTTTGATCCACTCCGACGCTTTTTGCGCGGCCTCCACCGCTCCTGAGACTTCGGAGATCGGGCCGACCGAATCGGTATTCGCGAAAAAAATGCGGTCGAACGGCTGGTTCGCGACGGGAATTACTTTGGTGAAATTGCCGGGCGTGGGCAGGAACATCGGATGGCCCCGGCGATAAAGATGAACTTCGATCGGTTCGGCCGACTTGAATTCAGGCTGTAGCGCCTGGAAGTCAGTCAGCACGCGAGTCGCCAGCCGCTGGCAGGAGCCGATATCCAGCAGCGTACTGCGTTGCGATTCGGTCAGCGGCGTGTAGAACGTCAAAATATTGTTCTTCGGCACGTACCCGGGTTGTTTCTGCAGAACCCAATCCGCCACGATGAAGTCGCTGAAGGAATTTCCGGGGCACCAAGTGTCGTAGGCTCGATTGTAAATGGGCTTATCGAAAATCATGTTGATCACGGGGTAGGGGCAGTAGCGATACGACAGCATCGCTTCGTGCTGGGCGTCGGGCAGTCCGGCGACCAGGCGGGCGGTGATGAATTTCGGCGTGGCCATCACCACGTATTTTGCAGCGACGGTCTGCAACTGTCCGGCGGAAGAAAACGTAATGTGGACTTCTGATTTCTGCTGCACCACGGAAACAATCGTGGCGTCGGCGATCATTTGTTCCGCGTGTTTCTCGTGTAGCGTTGTCGCGAGTTTCGCGGCGAAGGCGCCATTGCCTCCCGGCAGAGTCACGCGCGAGTCTTCGTCCTCGTTGACATCCTTGAAATCGGCGGCAGCTACAAGCAGGGAGGTGTCCTCCGAAGCGGCGCCCCAGTTCGAAGCTCCATACCCATCCCACCATTGTTTGAGTTCCGGTGCGTAGTCTTTCAGGTAATCGGAAAACGACCGGGAGTCGAGATGCTCGGCATCTTTCTCGGGGTCAAGTTTGAGAAATTCGCGGCGGAATCTTTTGAAGCTTTCTTGTGCAGGCGCTGGGTACGGTAACTGGTCGAGCCCGGCCCGCCAAAAATCCGGTATCCATTTCTGATTGATGATGGAGGGGTCGGGAAAATTTATGGGCAGCAGAGTGAGCCCGATTTCCTGCGCGAGCTGCTGGCTGGCGGTGCCCTTCTCATCGAAAGCGGAGCCGGTGGCAAATCCTTGGCCATGATATTCCTCGCGATAGGCATTGCCGCCCCAATGCGGTTCCTTTTCCAAGAGCAAAAATTCCCGATCACGCAGGAAATAAGCGGCACTCAGGCCGCTGACGCCGCCACCGACGATCACCACGTCATAGCGCTTGGTGACAGGTGGTGACGCGAAAGTCTTTCCGTCGCGGACTTCGTGGCAGATGGCGAAATGATCGCCGTCGACATCGGCTCTGGGTGGCGTTGGCGCTGGGCTAGCAAAGACAGATCGATCGGGCAGCCGGCCGCGATCGAGCCGGAGACCGCAAATTTTAGAAATTCCCTGCGGGTTTCGCTCATGCGAGTTCTCCCGTTCCCGCGGTGGCCAGTACGGCGCGACTTTTTCGCTGCCGCGTTGCGAGCGGGTTCGCAGGCGGTACCAGATGAGAATGGTGAGGATGGAAAAGAGCAGCATCAGGGTGGAGATCGCGTTGATTTCCGGCGTGATGCCGCGGCGCAGGCGCGACCAGATTTCGAGCGGCAGTGTATTGTCGCGGCCGATCAGGAAGAAGCTGACGGCGATTTCGTCGAGCGAGAGAGTGAAAATCAGCAGGCCCGCGGCGATGCAGCGAGACGCGGAGATTCGGCAGCGTGATGTGCCAGAACGTGTGCCAGGGGCTGGCGCCGAGGTCGAGCGAGGCTTCCTCTTGCGCGCGGTCCAGTTTCTGCAGGCCGGCGAAAATTTCCGTGGTGGCGACGGAGATCAGCGCCGTGCCGTGTCCCAGGGTCATGGTGACCAGGCTCAGTTTCATGCCCACCGCCACGAACAGCATCAGCAACGACAGGCCGGTGATGATCCCGGGAAGAATCAGCGGCAGCAAAACCAGGCGGCGAAAGAGCGGCTTTGCCGGGAAATTCGGCGCGATCGAGCGCCAGCGCGGCCGGCAAGCCCAAGCACGAGCGCAATCGCGACGGCAACGGCGGCGACCATCACGCTATTCAGGACCGAATCCCAAAGCGCGCCGTCCTCGAAGAGCTGGCGATACCATTCGAAAGTCCAGCTGCGCGGGGGAAATCCGCCGACGCCAGAACCGCTGAACGAATAAACGACCAGAACGATGATCGGGAAGATAGAGAAACGCGTAAACCAGCCAGGCATAGGCGGCGAGCAGCGGAGCGCGCGCCGGACGGAGAAGCCGCCGCTCATGAGACCTTCAGCCTTTTTTCCAGGCGTTCGGTGGTGAAAAGCAGCGCCACGACCATAACCATCATGAAGAAGGAAATCGCGGCGCCAAGCGGCCAGTTGTAAGCGGCGCCGAACAAACCCACCACGATATTCGAAATCATGATGCCGCTCGAGCCGCCGACCAGCAGCGGCGCGAGGAAATCACCGAGGCGTCAGCACGAAGGCGAACGTCGCTCCAGCGATCACTCCCGGCAGCGAAAGCGGCAGAATCACGCGGCGGAACGTGCGACCACGGCGACGAGCCCAGATCGTGCGAAGCTTCGACCAAATTGCGGGGAATGTGTTCGAGCGAAGCGTAGATCGGCAGAAACACGAATGGCGTGTAGATGTGAGTCAGCGTGAAGATCACCGCGAAGGGGCTGTAGAGCAGAAAGTGAAGCGGGCCAGCGTGATTTGATGGCCGATGGTCACATGCTGATTGACTGAATTCTGAATGGCCAATAACAGATCCGTGGCGTGGGTAAAGCGCAGGACTCCATTCAGCACGCCGTCGCTGCCCAGAATCGTTTTCCAGGCATATCCGCGGACCAGATAGCTCGCCCACAGCGGAATAATCACCAGTTGGTAGAGCAGCTCTTTGCGTTTGGTGGCGTGAAACGACAAATAGTAGGCCAGCGGATATCCGAGCAGCAGCGCGAGCAGGTCACGGCCGCGGCGATGCGCATCGAGCGGAACAGCACGTCGCGATACAGCGAATTGCGCACCAGCTGCAGATAATTCTGGAGATTCCAGATGTGAACGATGGTTTGCATGGAGGAGACGGACCAGAAGCTGTAGCAGAAAAGAATCGCGTACGGCACCAGCAGAAATGCGGTGACCCAGACAATCGGCGGAATCGCTACGGCCGCTTTGTAGGCCCTCGAATACATGGTTAGTCATCACCTGTTTCGCGCACGCGCACGGCGTCGTTGGCGTGGAATTCAAATTCGTGCTCACCGTTGAGCGGGCCGGGATTGGCGATGCGAGCGCGGATGCGCGGCGCCGTTGCCGCAATCGATTTCCAGCATGTCCATGGCGCCGCCAAAGGCCTGGTTGCGGATGGTTGCGCGGAAGCGCGCGGTGGAAACGTCGGGCGCAGAGGTGTCAGACCGATCTACGGTGGGGACCAGGCGAATGCACTCTGGTCGCAGCGAGTAAGTCGCCCTTCCGGGGCGACCAAAGGTGCGCCACACGATCGTGCCGGCGCTGGCGATTCCGTCGCGCACTTCGGCGCGCAGCAGATTGGTCTGGCCGATGAATTGCGGCGGCGTAGGCGGTGGCGGGCTCGCCGTAGATCTCGCGGGGACCGGCGATCTGCTCGAAATGCCCGGCGCGCAGCAGGGCGACCCGGTCGGACAGCGCCATGGCCTCTTCCTGGTCGTGCGTGACGAAAATAAAAGTGATTCCGACTTCGCGCTGCAAGGATTTCAATTCGGTTTGCATCTGCCGGCGCAGGTTGGCGTCGAGGGCCGAAAGTGGTTCGTCGAGCAGCAACACGCGCGGGCGATTGACCAGAGCGCGGGCCAGGGCGACGCGCTGCTGCTGTCCGCCGCTCAGTCGCGATGGAGCGGATTGGGCGAAGTCCGCACATTTTCACCATCGCGAGCGCCTGCGTTACGCGGTCTGGAATTTCTGATTTTGGCGCTTTTTTTGCGCGCAGAGCCGTACGCGACATTTTCAAAAACGGAAAGATGCGGAAAAATCGCGTAACTCTGAAAGACGGTATTTACCTGGCGTTGGTGGGCCGGAATCGTGTCGAGCCGCGCGCCGTCCATCAGATTTCGCCGCCATCGAGGTGTTCGAAGCCGGCGATCAGACGCAGCAGCGTTGTTTTCCCCGAGCCGCTTTCGCCGAGGATCGTCAGGAACTCTCCGGAGGCGACGTCGAGCGTGATTCCGCGCAGAACCGGGCGCGGTCCGAAACGCTTAAGCACGCGGCGAATGGAAAGCAGGGCACGATTCGAACTTTCGGAACCGTCGGCCACCGGCGGCTGGAGAATTGGTCATCCGGAGTCCCGATCAACCAACTGGAAAGTCACTGCGCGGCCTTCACTTCGTTCCAGATTTCGTTGTATTTGTCGCGGCGCGGATAATTCTGCCAGAAATAGATGTGGGTCATGTACTCGTCGACGTGGTCCAGATGCAGCGATTTTCGTTGGGCATCGGTAAGCAGGGCCGCGGCTTGCCCGTTCGCCGGGTCATAGCCGGTGACATCGACGACCAGCTTCTGAGTTTTCGCTTCGATCATGTATTCGAGAAATTGGGTGGCCAGTTCTTTATTTTCGCTGGCGGAAGTAATCATCAGGTGGTCGATCCAGCCGGTAGTGTTTTCGTTCGGAATGGTTTCGCCGATGGGGAAGCCGAGCTGGCGCAGCTGGTTGGTCATGAGCGGCCAGCCCATGGCCGCGACGATTTCATGATTTTGAAAGAGATTGGTGAGCTCGCCGCCGGTGGACCAGAATTTGCGGATGTTCGGCTTCAGTTCGATCAGCTTCTTTTTCACGTTGTCGAGTTCCTGGTCGCTCAGGTTGTAGATGTGATCCGGGTCGGGCTTGTCGTAGCCCAGCACCTGCGCCGCCATGTAGATCGTGGAGAGTTCGTCCCAAAGCGAAATTTTATTTTTCAGTTTCGGGTCCCACAGATCAGCCCAGGACGCGGGCGCCTGCGGGAAAGCCGTGGTGTCGTACAGCAGGGGATTGGGGCCCCAAGTGAAAGGCACGCCATAGACGTTGCCGTTCACGCGAACCAGCGGCATCTCGCGCAAGCTTCTCCGAAAGCTGCGGATAGGAAGGAAGCTTCGACAAATCCAGCGGCGCGGCAAGCCCGGCAGCGAGCGATCATCGTGGCCACGTCGCTGGAGGGCGAAATCACATCGTAGTTGCTGGCGCTGCCGCCGCGAAGTTTGGCCACCAGTTCGTCGCTCGAGCCCATGTAAGCCGCGCTGATCTTGCAGTTATGCGACTCTTCAAATCCACGGACGAAGGACGGATCGGCGTAGCCTTCCCATACCAGCAGGCTTAGGGTTGGGGTTTTGGTCCCGCAACCAAAGGAAAACAGCAGCGCCGCCGTCGCCGCCGGCAGCCAACAGAATTCGTTCTTACGCGGTTTTTCACAGCTTCCGCTCCAGATGAATCCACAAAAGCCATAAGCCAATTCAGAATGTCGGCGGCGTATTCACCCACAGCACCAAGGCGTTTCTTTCTTGCCGGGATTTCTCCAGCGATGCGCATTGCTGCTTTCGAAATAAAAGCTGTCGCCTTCCTGCAGGCGAAGACGCTCGCCATCGGCGAGGGAGATTTCCAGCTCACCGCGCAGTATATACAGAAATTCCTCGCCTTCATGCGCGTAAGATTCGCCGCTGCCCGCCGACGGCGCGATGCGGAACAGGTGGGGCTCCATCATGGTATTGCCCCAGGAAAGCAGTTCCATGCGCACGCCCGGACCGGCATCGAGTATCTTTGCGTTCTCTGGGAGTGACCCGGCCGGGATTCGCCTCCGACGGATTGAACAAAGAAAGAATTTTGATTTGATAAAAGCGCGCCAGACGGCGCAGAGTAGCCACCGACGCAGTCATCTGCTCGCGTTCGATCGCGCTGAGAAAACCCACGGAAACATCCGACGGCGCTGGCCACCTGGCTGAGCGAATACCGATTTCTGCAAGCGCAGCCGGCGCAAACGGCGGCCAATCGGAATTGCGGCCTGGGGCGTGGGCGCGTTGGCGGCCAGCAGGCCCTGCGCTTTTGAGCAGATGCACGATGGCCGGCGCGTTCATGCCGCGCGCCGCGACGCAAAAATTGCGCGCGTTTGAGATGCGGACGTCGCGCGGGGTATAGAGCCGGTATTTGCTTTGGGTTCGTTCCGGGGAAACCAGGCCCAGATTTTCCCAGGCGCGCAAAATGGTGGGAGAAATGCCGACGATGCGCGCCACTTCGCTGATGCGCAGGTAACCGCGGGCGTGCGAGTGTTGCGCCGGGCGGATTCCGGGCCGTGCGCCAAATCAGTTTCCCCTTGACAACCTACGGGCCATCTTCTAACGTTCGCGGATTATAGTAAGGTTTTTTCGAAAGCTGCAACCGAAAAACTCAAAGTTGAGGCGTCTGGGGGGAGTGGGCAGCGCCAGCTTTTTCCAAAGGAGCGGCTATGAAGCGACGGCATGGGCGTGGGTGTACCTATTGGCGTTTGCGGGCCTGTTCGGATCGCGGCGCAGCCTGGGGCCAGACCAACGGCGACGATTCGCGGAACAGTGAACGACCCCTCCGGCGCGGTGGTGCCCAACGCGACCGTCACCGCGACTTTGACCGGCACCGACTCGGTGCGCACGGTTACCTCCGATAAAGATGGCGCCTTCGTCATTCCCGAATTGGCAGTCGGAAGCTACGACGTCAGCGCCGAGGCCCAAGGATTCAAGAAGTTGGTCACCAAGATGTGGTGGTCACCATCGGCCACGTCAACTTCATTACTGTCACGCTCCAGGTCGGCGGCCCGGCTGACACGGTCACGGTGGAAGCCAACGCGGCCCAGGTCGAAACGACCAGCACGCAATTGGGCGCGGTGATGACGGACACCTCGATCCGCGAACTGCCCCTCAATACGCGCAATGCCTACCAGCTTCTCCAGCTGCAGCCCGGCGTGCAATCCCAGCTTGGCGCGGACCTTTTTTACGGCAGCGACAATCCCGGGGTTGTGTCGGTCAATGGCGGCCGCGGCCGCTCCAACAACTACATGGTGAACGGCGGCGACGGCAACGACATGTTCGTCAACGCTCCCGCGATTCAGCCTTCGCCGGATGCGATCGAGGAATTCCGCGTTCTCACCAATACCTTCGACGCTGAGTACGGCCGAAACTCCGGTTCGGTGGTCAACGTGGTCACCAAATCGGGGACCAACGATATTCACGGCGACTTCTACGAATTTTGCGCAACGACGTGCTGAACACCAGGGGATACTTCGATCCACTTCGTTCTGGACTATAAGCAGAATCAATTCGGGGCGACGCTGGGCGGGCCAATCAAGAAAGACAAGACCTTCATATTTGGTTCGTACGAAGGGAACCGGCTGGTTCAGGGAGTTTCGTCCGGCACGGTGTTCCTTCCCAGTCACCGCCGAAGCAGGCGGAGATTTTTCCAGGACGGCATTTCCGGGCGATCCGAATTTCACGCCGTTTGCCGGGCAGACCGACGCGAATTTCGCCATCCATTCTGGAGGCCGGCCAGGCTTGTACGAACGCGGTAACGCGCCGGAGGCGGTACGGCGCCGGCGGCCGGCAGCTTCGTATTCGCAACATATTTCCCACCAACGAACCAGATTCCCACCGCGTGTTTCGATCCCACGGCGCTGGCGCTGTTCAACCATTACGTCTCTCCGTTTCAGCAGCAGGCGGACCCAACTCACTACCAACTGATCTCCAGCGGAACCGGCACTGCGCAGGATCAGTTCACGGTCCGCTTCGATCACAGCATCACGCCCTCGCAACAATTCACCGCCTACTACTACTTCGAGGACGACGACCGCACCGATCCGTTCTCCAACTTTCAAGCGCGCCGGCGCGAACCTTCCGGGATTCGGTGCGCTTTTCAAGACCCGCATCCAGCAATGGAATTTCAGCCATACCTGGACGATCGGCTCGACGGCCGTGAACGAATTTCACTTCAATTATTTCCGCGAAGGCGCAGGAAAGCCTGAACCATCCGCTGAACACCTTCGCTAGCGTCCAGGATTCCTGCATCGCCGTTCCAGCCACGAATTGTTTTACCGATCCGGCCAATCCCGCCAGCTCGGCATCACGACGAATCTTCCCGGGACACATGGGCGTTGCCGTTCATCAACGTTTCGGGCGGCTTCGCGATCGGCAACAACTTCGAAGGCGAACTGCCGCAGACCGGCAACACTTTTCAATGGACCGACAACTACACCAAGACTATCGGCAAGCACACCGTCGAAATTTGGCGTCGACGTTCGGCGATCAGCGATTCGATCAATTCCTGTATTACAACATCAACGGCGATACTCGCTTCATCAGCCAGGCCGAATGGCGATCGGATCGGCGCAGTACCGACGCGTACCCGAACTATTTCCTGGGCGCGCCGAACACCTATTCAGCAAGGCGCGGCGCAGGGCGAAAATGTCCGCAACTACGGCGCTGTATCTGTTCGCGCAGGATAGCTACAAGCTGAAATCGAATCAGTCACGCTGAACTACGGCTTGCGTTGGGAACTCAATACTCCGTTCTACGACACGCGGCAATCGGCTGCAGACGTTCCGTCCGGGCCAAACCACCACGCAGTATCCATGCTACATTTCCAGTGCGAATGCCGGCTAATCTTGAGTTTGACGCAGCGGGGCGATTGCGGACAGGACAGCACAACGGCAACAACGCCGTCTTTCCACTCGGCTTGGTTTTTCCCGGCGACAAAGGCGTTCCGCGCGGGTTGACCACCACCTATTACAAGGCGTTTGCCCCGCGCATCGGCATTGCCTGGAGCCCGGGAGCGACGGACGGACTTATCGCCAAGATCACCGGCGGACCTGGAAAATCGAGCATTCGCGCCGGGTTCGGCATTTTCTACAACCCGATCGAACAGCTCGTCTGGAACAGTTCAGTGCCGAGCCGCCGTTCGGGGGTAGCTCGTTCGCTTTCGCAAACGCTCTTCAATACGCCTTTTGAATTCCAGGGCGGTCGGCCCCGCGCCCAATCCGTTCATGGGCGTGATCAATCAAACTCCGCAGACGCCCTGTGCGGTGGACGGAGGCACTGGCTCGGCTGGGCCTGCGGGTTGCGTGGATTGGTCAACCTTCCGGCCACTTTTACTTTTCGGCGAATTTCAGCCGCATCTGAAATCGCAATATTCCGAACAGTACAACCTGACCATTGAGCGCCAGCTCACCAAGGATATGCTCTTCCGCATTTCGTACGTCGGAACGCAGGCCCATCACCTGCTCGCGTCTCACGATCTGAATGCGGGCAACGCGCGAGACCTGCGCCGAAATTGGACAAATTTTTAACAACGATCCCACCGGGGTACTTAACGGTTCGGGTTGCGGTCCCGTGGGAGCTGACGCCGAATATCAAATCCCCACTACCTACAGCGACGGATCTCCCGTAATCGTTCCGACCTACGCGCCTCCGACCCAGCCCTTCAAAGTGCCCGCTTCGACGTGCACGGGCCTGCCGCTACCGTACAATGCCGGCAGCAGCGTAAATTGCATTCCTGGCGGCACCAACCTCGCTACCAGCCCCCTCACCCCGAACGGAATCACATTTGTAGGAACACGGCCGTTTTCATCTCCGAATTGCCAGCCGCTCTCGGCTGGGGCGGTTGGTTGCCCGGCTGACGGAGTTCCGGTTTTCAGCAATATATTTGCGGAAGACACGATCGCCAATTCGAACTACAACGCGCTTGCAGATCTCGGTCGAAAAGAGCTACTCGCACGGCCTGCTGTTCCAGGCCTCCTACACCTTCAGCAAAGCCATCGACCAGGGCGCTTCCTTTGAAAAGCAATTGAATCCGCTCAACTTCAATGCGACGCGCGGCCTCTCGCTGCTTGACGCCAAGAACCGCTTCGTATTCAGTCCGGTTTGGGAGCTGCCGATTCCGAAACAAGAAGGGGTAGCGGGCAAGTTTGCGGATGGCTGGGGACTGTCGGCGATCATCACCTACCAGAGCGGGTTTCCCGATTCGCACGAAGATCAAAACGACGGCGAACTCCAAAGCAGCTTTTTCTTTGAAGACGCCAACACGCCGCAGGTCAACGGTAAGATTCAATTCGTGAACCCGAAAAGGAATGGTGGCATTGTTCTTCAACTCCGATAATTTCACCGACCCGACTTTGTCCACCCCGCCGCCTCTGGGCCAGTTTGGAAACGTGCCGCATGCTCTGTGCTGCGGGCCCGCGATCAGCAATACCGATTTCGTGGTCTCCAAAAAGACGCCGATCAATGAACGCTGGAACACGGAGTTTCGCGCCGAGTTCTACAATGCGTGCAATCATACCCAATTCGCTAACCCGGACGGAAATTTCACCGACGGGCCGGCCGGCAGTTTCACCCCAGGCGTACCGCTTCCCGGTACCTTTGGACTGATCTTGACGACTCGCGAGCCGCCTCGGGTGCTGCAGTTCGGTTTGAAGTTTTGTTCTGAGGTTTATTTCAAGAATTGCAAACGAGGGAGCCAGTCGCTTGGCCCCTCGCTTTGTTGTGTTGCGCGGGCCAATTTTCAGTTTCAAGGGTTGGGACGATCCATGAAAATTGTCGTGCTAGGGGCGGGGTTGATGGGCCGCGCGGTGGTGTACGATCTGGCCGGGCGCGCGGGAAGTGCGCGAGATTGTGGTCGGCGGATTTCGATCGGGGACGGGCGCAGGAGGTGGCGCGGAAGTTTGGCGCGGGGAAGGCGCAAGGGCGTGTTTGCCGACGTGCGCGATACGCCGCGTCTGGCGCAAGCTGCTGCGTGGCTGCGATCGTCGTCGTGAATTGCACGCAGTACAACTGGAATCTCGACGTGATGCGCGCGGCGCTGGCCGCTCGGGTTCATTACATGGACCTGGGCGGCTTGTACCACATGACCAAGAAACAATTTGCGCTGGACAAGGATTTTCGGCGCATCGGCAAATTGGCAATTCCGGGGATGGGTGGCGCGCCGGGAATCACCAACGTGATGGCTGCGCGCGCTCGCGGATAAGATGGATCGCGTCGAGTCGATCCGGGTTTATAACGCCGGCGCGGACCAGCAGAAATACGATAGCCCCATCGCTTATTCCTTTTCGATCGCGACCATCCTGGACGAGCTGACCATGTCGCCGATTCATTTTGTGGGCGGGCGTTATGTCGAGAAGCCGATGCTGTCCGAGCCGGAGCCGGGCACGTTTCCGGCGCCGATCGGGAAAATCACCCTGCGGCACTCCATTCATTCCGAGCTGGGAACTCTGGCCGAAAGTTTTCGCAAGAAAGGCGTGCGCGAAGTGTTTTTCAAGATTAACTACGACCCGAAGCTGGTCGAACTGGTGCGGAATCTGGTCGACGCGGGTTTCACCGGTCGCGAAGCGATCGCGGTCAATGGCACGCAAGTCGCGCCGCGCGCGGTGCTGCTGGCCTTGATGCAGAAAAAAGCGCCAACCAAGACGCCGCTGGATGTGGAAGCGCTGCGGGTGGTCGTGACCGGGCGCAGCAGGAAAAAGCGCCGGTCGGTCTGGCCATGGAAATGTGGGCGGACCACACCTCGCGGCCGCAATTTTCGGCGGTCGCGCGCGATACCGGATTTCCCGCAGCCATTGCCGCCGTGATGCACGGGCGCGGAGAAATTCCAGGCGTTGGCGTGCAGGCGCCGGAAAACGTGGTGCCGCCCGAACCGTTTTTCCGGCGAGCTGAAGAAGCGCGGATTTACTTTCCGCCGCTGGAATGTGAAACCATAGAGTAGTCTCGCGTAAATCTCAGGGCCGTGCGTCGGCCACAGTACCAGCATTTGGAGGAAGTTATGCACGAAGGACTGCAGCAGGAAATCGACACCTACGAAAAGCGCACGCCGCGTTCGAAAGACGCGCACAAACGCGCGGAATCGCGCCTGCCTCTGGGCGTCGCCAGCAATTATCGCGCTTACGACCCTTATCCTCTTTTTGTGCGCGACGGCAAAGGCGGCCACATTCACGATATCGACGGCAACGAGTATCTCGATTTCAATCTTTGCTTCGGCGCATTGATGGCGGGGCACTGCCATCCCGCGCGTGGTGAAAGCCGTTCAGGCGAAACTCGGCACCGGCACCATGTTCGGCATGCCGCACGATCTGGAATGGGAACTGGCTGAAGAAATCTGTAAACGGTTTCCGGTGGAAATGGTGCGGTTCAGCAACAGCGGCACGGAATGCACCATGCACGCGGTCCGCTTGGCGCGCGCCGCGACCGGCCGCGACAAAATCATCAAGATGGAAGGCGGCTATCACGGGCTGCACGATTCGGTGCTGGTCTCGCTGAAACCCAAAGCCTCGGAAGTTGGCGACGACAAGTTTCCCAATGCCGTTCCGGGCGGCGCCGGCGTGCCGAAAGCCACGGTGGCGAATACGCTGATCGCGCAATTCAATGACGTGGCGGGCGTGGAACGACTGTTCGCCAAGTATCCCGGCGAAATTGCGGCGGTGATCGTCGAGCCGATCATGATGAACGTCGGCATCCTGATGCCCGAAGATGGCTACCACAAAGCGCTGCGCGAGATCACGCAAGAAAAACGGCGCGCTGCTGATTTTTGACGAAGTGAAGACCGGCGCCAAGCTGGCTTACGGCGGCGCGTGCGAATATTTCGCCATCAAGCCGGACATCGTGTGCCTGGCGAAATCGATCGGCGGCGGATTTTCGCTGGCGGCGTTTGCTTCCACGCGCACGGTGATGGGCCAGATCTCCGACCACAAAGTTTTCCACGGCGGTACCTACAACACCAATCCGGTCGCCATGGCCGCGGGACTCGCAACGTTCCGCGAGGTTTTGACGCGCGACGCGTACACGCATGTTACCAAGTTGAATAAAAAGCTGGTCGACGGCTATAACAAAGAGCTGAAGAGCAGCGGACTGCAAGCTTACGTGGTCAGCGCGGGCGCAAACGGTGCGCTGATGTTCTTCGATAAGCCTATCCGGAATTATCGCGACTGGCTGAATGCGGACACCGAATTGTGGCGGCACTACTGGTTTGCGATGGTCAATCGCGGCGTGATGGCCCAGCCTTACTGGTGGGACGAGCAGTGGACGATTTCGGTCGCCCACACCGAGGCGGATATCGACCGGCACATCGCGACGTTTGCTGAAGTTGCGCCGGCGCTGGCCGCAGGCGCAGAAAGAGCCGCACGTCGCCGCTGTTTCCGCGCACTAGCGCTGGGCAGGTCGAGTGGACCTGCGGGTTATTCGCTCGAGTAGCCCGCAGGATTCGCTCTTGTTTTCTGGCTGTTTAGGAGTTTCCTTGGCTGACCCGATCGCCTCAATTGCCGCAAGCGTCGAAACCGTTCACCTCAAGCGCTCGCTGGGCCGTTGGGATCTGATCGCGCTGTTCGTGGTCGCGGTGTTCAACCTGAACGTAGTGCCCAGCATTGCGGCGAATGGCGGCGTCACGGTTTGGCTGTGGCTGATTTCGCTGGTGCTGTTTTTCTGGCCGCAGGGAATCGCGGTGATTGAGCTGGCGCATCGTTATCCCGGGGAAGGAGGCGTTTATTTGTGGGCCAAGGAAGTTTTCGGCGATTTTCACGGCTTCCTGTCGGGCTGGTGCTACTGGACCAACAACATGATGTACGTGCCGACGGTGATGCTCTATTTCGTCGGCGTTTCGGTCTTTGTGCTGGGTCCGGGCCACGCGGCGCTGGCCGACAATAAAATGTTTACGGTGGTCGCCTCGGTGGGTCTGATGGCGCTGCTGGTCATTCTGAATATCGTGGGGCTGGGCGTGGGGAAGTGGATCAACAATCTTGGCGGAATTGGCACGGGCGTCGCGGCGGCGGTGTTGATTGGCTTGGGCGTCATTGTTATTCTGCAAGTTCGGGCACCACCGTGCACTGCCGCGGATTTTCGGATTCCCGCGAATCCGCGCTTCGTTTTGAATTCGTTCGGCGTGATTTGCTTTGGGCTGGTCGGCCTGGAACTCGCATCGGTAATGGGCGACGAAATCAAGGACCCGCAAAAAACGCTGCCGGGCGCGGTCGCCTGGGGCGGGATTCTTTCCGGCGTTATGTACATTGCGACCACGCTGACGCTGCTCATCGCGGTCAGCAAAAACGACATCAACGTGCTGCAGGGAATTGTGCAGGCGGTGAGCCACATGGCCGCCGCGTGGGTGCGAATTGGATCGTCGCTCCTTTTGCGCTGATGCTGAGCATTTCGATCGCGGGGATTGGCTCGGCGTGGCTGGCCGGTTCGGCGCGCATTCCGTTTGTGGCCGGGCTGGATTCCTATATGCCCAGCTGGCTGGGGAAAACGCATCCGCGATTCGCGACGCCGTACTGCCGCGCTGATCGTTCAGGGCGTGGTGTCCATCATCCTGGTGATCGTGAATGCGGTCGGATCGGGCGTGCAGGAAACATTTCAAAGGCTGCTGTCGCTGGCGGTGGTGCTGCAGCTCGTTCCGTTTCTGTACATGTTCGGCGCTTTGCTGAAAATCGCCGCAAATCCGAACTCGGGCGAAGGGCCTCTACAGCAAGACGACTTTGTTTCTGGCCGGCGGGAGTGGGTTGGTCACCACTACGCTGGGCATCGTGCTGGCGTTTTTTCCAGCGCAGCAGATTCAGCTCGTTGCTGGTCCTATGAAATGTGGATGTTCGGCGGCAGCCGCGTTCTTCATTGGTCTGGCGGTGTTTCTTTTTTTATGTTTACGGGCGGCGCAAAGCGCGGCGCCAGCGGCGGCGAGCAGCATCTAAATAGTGTTTAGTGGGAGGAATCTGTGGGGAGCAAGTCGAAAGCAAAGCCGGTATCAGCGGTGAAGGCGCGAAGGCAAAAGCGAGCGCAACCGCGCCAAGTACAAGATGTACATCAATGGCGAATTTGTCGGAGGGCCATCGCCGGCGCGTTCTTCCCGGTGTACGATCCATCCACCGAGCAAATCATTGCCGAAGTTCCCGACGCGGATGAGAAAGACGTCGATCGGGCGGTAGCCGCCGCGCGAGCAGCGTTTGATTCCGGGCCTGGCCGCAAACCACGGCGCAAGATCGCGGGCGAATTCTTTTCGGCTTGGCCGAGCGAATTCGCAAAGAAGCGGCGCAGCTTCGCTGAGCTGGAATGCCGCAATTCGGGCAAGCCCATCGTCGAAGCCGAATACGACATCGCCGACGCGGCGACGTGTTTTGAATATTACGGCGGCATGGCCACGAAAGTTCTGGGCCACGTGAATCCAGTCCCGGACAACGCGCTGAGCCTTTCGCTGCGCGAACCGATCGGCGTCGCGGCGCAAATTATTCCCTGGAATTATCCGCTGCTGATGGCGGCGTGGAAACTCGCGCCGGCTATCGCGGCCGGATGCACCTGCATTCTGAAACCGGCCGAGCAGACGCCGCTCACCGCGCTGGAATTCGCCGGTTACTTGGCCGACGCCGGCTTGCCGCCGGGCGTGGTCAACATTATTACCGGATTCGGCGAGACGCGCGGGCGCGCCGCTTGGTTAGGCATCCGGACGTGGATAAGGTGGCGTTCACGGGCAGCGGCGCAGTGGGCAAGGCCATCGTGAAGATGGCCGCCGACACGCTGAAACGCGTAACGCTGGAACTGGGCGGCAAATCGCCGAACATTTTCTTCGCGGACGCGGATTTCGAAGCGGCGATCGATGGCGCGCTGTTCGGCGTGTTCATCAATCAAGGCGAGGTTTGTTCCGCCGGCAGCCGCATTCTGGTCGAAAAGTCGATTTACCCGAAGTTCGTCGAAGCGATGAGCGCCAAGGCCAAGACCATCCGGCTGGGGCCGCCGCTGGAACGCGAAACAAAAATGGGCCCGCTGGTCAGCAAGGAGCAGTTCGACCGCGTCCGCGCGTATCAGGAAATCGGCAAGAAGGAAGCGAAAGCTCGCAGCAGGCGGCGGCCGCCTCGCTTCGCAAGCGCATGGCTACTACGTCGAGCCCACGATTTTCTACGATGTGGATAATTCCGCGCGCATCGCCCGCGAAGAAATTTTCGGGCCGGTGGCGACGGTGATTCCGTTCGGCAGCGAAGCGGACGCCATCAAAATCGCGAACGATACGCCATTCGGCCTGGCCGCCGCGGTTTGGTCGCGCGACATTTTCAAGGCGTTTCGCGTGGTGAAAGCTCTGCGCGCCGGCATCGTGTGGGTCAATCACATGCAGCCCACTTACGTGGAAGCCCCGTGGGGCGGATATAAACAGTCCGGCTTCGGACGCGAACTCGGGCCTTGGGGGATCGAAGAGTATCTGGAAACCAAGCAAGTGCATATCAATTTGAACGAACAGCCGATCGGATGGTACTGACATGCCCACAATCCAATTGCGAACGGCAATACCGGGACCGAAATCACGGGAGCTGATGCGACGCCGGGAAGCACGCCGTGCCGCGCGGCGTTTCCCACGCGACGCCGATTTTCGCCGCTCGCGCCGAAGGCGCGGTTCTCGAAGACGTCGACGGCAACCGCTTCCTCGATTTCGCCGGGGGCATTGGCGTGCTGAACGTCGGGCCATCGTGCGCCCGGGTCGTGGCCGCTGCTGCGCAAGCAGCTCGACGCGTTTCATTCACACGTGCTTCAGCGTCGCGCCTTACGAAAAATACATCGCGCTGGCGGAAAAACTGAATGCGCTGACGCCGGGCGATTTCGCGAAGAAGACGCTTCTGGTGAACAGCGGCGCGGAAGCGATCGAGAATGCCGTCAAGATCGCGCGCGCTTACACGCGCCGGCCGGCGATTATCTGCTTTCGAAGATGCGTTCCACGGCCGCACCATGCTGGCCATGTCGTTGACCAGCAAGACGCATCCGTATAAGGCGGGCTTCGAGCCGTTTGCGACCGAAATTTATCGAATTCCGTACGCCTACTGCTACCGGTGCTCGTATCGGCCTGCAATATCCGGCCTGCGGAGTTTTCTGCGCGCACCATCTGGAAGACACTTTTAAGCGAGTGGTCGCATCGGAAACGGTCGCAGCGGTGGTCGTGGAACCGGTGCTGGGCGAAGGCGGATTTGTCGCGCCGCCGAAAGAATTCTTTTCGATGCATGCAGGAAATTTGCAAGCGCCATGAAATATCTGCTGATCGCGGACGAAGTGCAGACCGGCTTCGGGCGCACCGGCGCGATGTTCGCGTGCGAGCACTATGGAATCGCGCCGGATATTCTGGTCAGCGCGAAATCGCTCGCCGCGGGCATGCCGCTGGCCGCGGTCACGGGTCGCGCCGAAGTGATGGACGCGCCGGGCGTCGGCGGACTGGGTGGAACGTACAGCGGCAATCCGCTGGCGTGCGCCGCGGCGCTGGCCGCGATCGAAACCATCGAACAGGAAAATCTGGCCGAGCGCGCCTCAAAGATCGGCCAGCTTTTCGATGAGCGTTCGAAGGAATGGGCGAAGCGTTGGCCCTTGATCGGCGAGGTCCGCGGGCTCGGCGCGATGCGCGCGCATCGAACTGGTGCTTTCGGCGGACAAAAACGAGCCCGCCAAAGAGGAAACCGAACAGATTCTGCGCTACTGCCACGCGCACGGCCTGATTCTGATTTCGGCCGGCACCTATGGAAACGTTTTGCGTCTGCTGGTTCCGCTGGTGATTACCGACGCGCAACTGAACGAAGGCCTGGATATTGTGCAGGCGGCCATCGCCGAAGTCGCTGAAAACCGGGTCGAGGCCGCTCCGCGCCTGGCCTAAGCACGCGGTCAGGCCGCGTGCTCCTTCTTTTCGGGAATCAGCAGGGAAGCGGCAATCGTTATCGCCAGGATGGCCCCGATCACCGCCAGCGACATCGGTGCAGTAATATGAATCCAGTCGCTCAGAATCATCTTGCCGCCGATAAAGAACAGTAAAATCGCCAAGCCCTGATGCAAGAAGCGGAATCGCGGCAGAATCCCGGCGAGCGCGAAATACAAGGCGCGCAGACCCAAGATCGCGAAGGCATTCGACGAGTACACGATGAAGGTGTTCCGGGTAATGGCCAGCACGGCCGGGACCGAGTCGATGGCGAAAATGATGTCCATCGCTTCGACCGCCACCAAAGCCATCAGCAGGGGAGTCGCGGCCAGCTTTCCGCCTTGTTTTACAAAAAACGTTTCACTTTCCACGTTGTCGGCAAAGGGCAGAAATCTTTTTACGGTGCGGACCAGCCAGTTCTGGTCTGGCCTTTTTTCCTTGCTTCCCGGGAACAGCATGCGCAGTCCGGTGAAAAGCAAAATTGCACCGAACACGTAGATCACCGAATGAAAGTACTGGAGCAATTCCACGCCAGCCACGACGAAAAGCGCGCGCATGACCAGCGCGCCCACCACGCCATAAAACAGGACCGTATGCTGGGACTTAGCGGGAATTCTGAACGACTTAAAAATGATCAGAAATATGAAAATGTTGTCCAGGCTTAACGACTTCTCCACCAAATACCCGGTGAGGAATTCGAGTCCCGCCTGCGGGCCCTGCGAGAAATAGACCCAGACGTTGAAGAGCAGCGAAACCACGATCCAGGCCAGGCTCTCGAGCAGCGCTTCCCGCAGTTGAATCGTGTGGCTCTTGCGATGAAATACTCCCAAATCCAAGGCCAGCGCGGCCACGATGGTAACCAGGAAAATCAGCCAAAAATGGAGAGGGGTCCCAAGCATGCCAGACGCGCAAAAGGCGATACGAGGAGTCTAACTGGAGAGGCTTACGCGGGAAAGTACGTTATCGAACCGATTTATAGTTAATAGTTGCAGCCCACTCGGGGATGCCGGATAATTCGATTCTGTAGAGTACCCTTCTAGCCGTTTTGGCGGCTTAGCATTGATCAATTGCCCTCACTGCACGACGGTCAACCCCGATTTCGCTGAGTCCTGCTCACGCTGCGGGACGCCCATGCCTATGGGCGAATCCGAAACGATTCAGATGGTAGATGCGACCGTTATCGCTCCCGGCAGCGATTTCGGACCACGATATCGAATTGAAGCTCTGCTGGGGCAGGGCGGCATGGGCCGGGTGTACAAGGCGTACGACAAGGACCTCGATCGAACGGTAGCGATTAAAGTGGTGAGAGAAGGCGCGATCGGCCAGTCCGACGCGCTGAAGCGTTTTAAACAAGAACTGGTTCTGGCCAGCAAAATTTCCCACAAGAATATCCTGCGCATCCATGACATGGGCGACGTCGCGGGTCTGCGATTTATTTCGATGGCCTATGTTGAGGGCCAGGATCTCCAGCACATCATTCGCGACAATCCGAAGATGCCGATGGATCGGGTGCTGAAATTCACCCAGCAGATCGCCGAAGCGCTGGCGGCGGCGCACGCCGAAGGCGTGGTGCACCGCGACCTGAAACCGCAAAACCTGCTGGTCGACAAGAACGATCAGATTTTTGTCTGCGACTTTGGTCTGGCCAAATCGTTTGAAGAAGGCGCGATCGGCATGACGCGCACCGGCGCGTTCCTGGGAACGCCTCGGTACATGTCGCCGGAACAAGTGGAAGGGAAGCCTGCGGACGGCCGCGCCGACCTGTACGCGCTAGGGCTGATCATCTACGAAATGGTGTGCGGCGACGTGCCCTTCACCGGTGAATCCACGCTGAAAGTGATGTACCAGCGCATTCAGGAGAAACCGAAGAGCCCGAAGCTGCTGAATCCCGACCTGCCCAACTGGCTGGTGCGGTTGATCATGCGCTGCCTGGAGCGGGAGCCCGACGCGCGCTACCAGAACGCCTACGAAATCCTGGCCGACCTGCAGGGCACGAATTCAATGACCGGGAGCATGAGCCGCTCCAGCATTTCGCGCAGCGGCTCGCAGAGCGTAATCATCCAAATCCCGGAATTCGCCAACCACAAGTGGGTTTGGATTGTCAGCGGGGTCGTTGCGCTTTTGCTGATAGCCCTGGCCATCCCGCCGGTCCGCCATTTGATTCCCGGGCTGGGTGGCGGCAGCGCTGGCGGTGGGAGTAGTTCAGCCGGCATTCCGACCATGGCCCAAGGCAAATTCGTGGCGGTACTGCCTTTTCGCGTGCTGGGAGACGACCAAACCCTCGGATACGTGGCCGAGGGCTTGAAGGAATCGCTCTCGTCTAAATTATTCCAGATCAAGGACGTGAAGCTCGCTCCGGAGTCGGCCGTTGCAAAGTTCTCGGACAAGGATCCGATCGCAAAAATTGCCCGGGGCCTGGGCTCGAATCTGATCGTCGAAGGTATTTTGCAGGGCGATGAAAACAAGATGGCGATCATCGTGAACTTGATTGATGCTGCCGATGGCGGCAAGAAGTTGTGGACCCAGCAGTTCACCGGTACTTCCAAGGACATTCTGTCGATCGAAGATCAGCTATCCGGGCAGCTGATTACCGCGCTCGACGTAAAAATGACCAACGAAGAATTGGCCAGCACCACGGCGAGACCCACCGACAACGCGGACGCTTACGACTTATATCTACGGGGGCGCCAGGCCTACCGTGGAGCGGATCGCGATAAGGCCATCAAGACTTCCATCGAGTATTACCAACAAGCGCTGCAAAAGGATCCCGGCTTTGCGCTGGCTTACACTGGCCTGGCCGATGCGTCACTCGAGACCTACAACGTCAAGAAAGACAGTATCTGGGCCCAGAAAGCGTTGGGCGCCGCTCAGCGTGCCGAAGAACTTAAGGAAAGCCTTCCGGAAGTGCATTTCTCGTTGGGAAGCATCTATCAGGCGACGGGGAAGACGGATCAGGCGATTTCAGAATTGAAGCGCGGTCTACAGCTCTCGCCCAACTCGGAAGCTGGCTATGTCCGCCTGGGATCGGCGTATTTATCCGCCGGTAAGAAGGATGAGGCCATCGCGTCGTTCAAGAAGGCCATCGAGGTTAACCCCTACAACTGGGCGCTGCACAGTGCCTTGGGACAGGCTTATTTCAGCCTCGGGGATAACGCTAAGGCCCTCGAAGAATACAAGAACGTAACGCAATTGGAACCCGACAGCGCCGACGGCTGGGACAACATGGCCTCCACGTACGAGCGCATGGGCAAGTTCCAGGATGCCGTGGCGGCGTATCAGAAGTCCATTCAGTTGCACCCCGATTGGCTGACCTACGCAAATCTGGGTTACGTCTACACCACGCTGAAACAGTTTCCGGAAGCGATTGCCGCCCTGCAGAAGGCCGTCGAACTCGGACCGAATCAAGAATTGGCCGTCGGGAACCTGGCCGACGCTTACCGGTATTCGAATCAAAAGGAAAAGGCTGACGCGACCTACGATCAGGCCATCGCCTTGGCGTTCAAAGACCTGCAAGTGAATCCGCAAAGCAGTGAAGCGATGGGCGACATCGCGGCCTATTACGCCAAGAAGGGTGATTCGAAACGGGCGATGGATTTCATCCAACGGGCGCGAGCGATTGACAGCAAGGATTTGGAACTGCTCCATATCCAGGCTACGGTCGAAAACCTTGCCGGCAAACCCGCCGATGCCATGAAAACTCTCAAGACTGCCGTGTCTCAGGGATATCCCGCAAAGGACGTGGCGGCTGATCCGGAATTCCAAAACCTGAAGGACCGGCCGGACTTTCAGGCGTTAATCAAGGAATACAGCAAGGAAGACAACAAGTAGTTGCCCGCCAAATTCGTGGACGCCGAACCCGACGCCCAACCGCACTGAATAACCTAGAGTTCGCCCGAAAATTGGGGAGCGGCCTGGGGACTGGCACCCTAGAATGAGTCAGGAATACGGTGGTGGATAACAAGTAGAACGCATCGCCGGGAAAGTCGTTGACGCACGCATAACAAGGCAAAAGAAAACGCGCGGTACCGGGGTTATGCACCCAAGTACCGCGCGTTGAGTTTCTTGAACTTCTACCGAAGCTTATCGTTACGAGCGGGAGAGCTTGCGGCGAAGCAAAGGCATACCAGCCAGACCCGTGGCCAACAAAACGAGCGATCCCGGTTCCGGGAAGGGAACTGGGGCGCTGCCATCGCCGTTGGTTGAGTCAACTGAGGCATTGGGCGACAGCAATTGACCCTGGTTGTCACCGGGGTTATTGCCAATGGCGTCGGTGGTGAAATCGAGATTACAGCCAGCCGCGACGAAGAAAATCGACTCGGTGCACGACTGAATCGTATCGATTTGGTTGCTATTGGTAAAACCTTGGATGATCAACTGTGCGACCAGGTTGGTCGGAATCGCTGGAGCGGTTAGGATACATTCCTGCGAAGCTACGCCCCCGATGTTGACCGATTGACTCGGTGAATTCGCGCAGCTATTCGTCCAATTGAAGTTCTGACCGAAAAGCGCCAAGGCCGTCGCGATGTTCGAGGGGATATCGGACGTCAGGCTCGAGTACACCTGAAGATTCGCCACTCCGCCAAGGTCGGAATTAGGAACAATGATGTCGATCTGGGTGGTATTGGCCGTCACCTCGCAGATTGCGCTGCCGTCGGTGATGGCACCACTGCCGTCCGCCATGAACTGAACACTGGTGCAAGGCGGCGGAGGATCGGTCGGGGGAATTGGCTTGGTGCCAAGACGCCCGTCAGAACCATCGGCGTGCGCGACTGCAGCCGACAAGCCAAGTGATAGACCCACCAGGGCCACCGTACAGAAAATCCGGGATACCTTCATTCGCGCACCTCCGCGCATTTGTAACTGGTCTGTACTGTGCACGTTCGCTACCTTTCGCTGCAATTCTTCGAGAAACTAAGTGCTTCTATATCAATCACTTGAAATTCTGTTCGTTACTCCCGTTTTTCTCAATATGCAACACTTTGCATAAGTCGGGACTTCTGGTATCGCTAGCGCCCTCTTGAGCTTTGCAGATCGAGAGTTACCTCAGATTGAATGACCGCCGCACTCTGCGGTTTCGCCTGATCTTCGGGCGGGAGTATATCCCAATTTGGTCGGATAACACCAAAAAAGAATTGAGCACCCTGCAGATCGAACTGTGCACCAAGCCTCCGAAAATGCCCTGCGCGACAAACGACTCGATGGTAACATCTGCCGCCGCGATGCCTCCCAGCCGATCGCACGCAACTGCGCAGCCAGGTCCAAGGACATCGACGCCCGCCATCTGGGGACGATGGGGATTCTGCACTTTTCTTCTATTCCTTATAGCGAGTTGGCCGACGTTCGGACAGACCGTGGTTCCGACCGCTGCGGCGATGCCTCAGGCGTCGGCGACGACCCCGAGCGGGGCGCCGCTAAACACGCATCGCGACCCGGACGAACTGACCCAGGAACTTGACGCGGACGCCATAGCACTTTCCCAAATACCGGCCGATCCTTTACTCGATTCCGATCCGCTGGCGCCGATCCTGCAGCCTTTCGATCGTTTCGCGGCATTGGTCTACGAAAAGACCAGATTAAAATTCGGCGCCACGTACACCCTGCTCGACCAGTACGCCACCAAAACTCAACCCAACAGCATTCGTCACAATCAAGGTAGCGGGAGGCTGGATTTCACCGCGGCCTGGGCCGTTTACGACGCGGGCAGCACGGCCGGTTCGATCAGTATCCTGGTGCGCTCCGGTGAGAACATCGGGATCAGTCAGAAATTCAATCTCAGCGATAGCCTGGGATCCGGCCTGTTCCTGAATTGCCTGCAAGGCGGCGGTGAGCAGCGGCCCATTACGCTGAACATTTTGTATTGGCGCCAGGATTTCATGCATAAGCGGCTTTCGTTTTACGTTGGGAAAATTCACCCCAACGAATACATCAGCCTGAGCATGTTCAACAACGATGAGCGCACCCAATTCCTGAACGGGCAAAACGATGGGAATCTGGCCTTCGCTTCGGATGGCACATACGCGGGCGGGGCGGCGCTGGAATTTCAGATCACGCGGCATTTTTACGTTCACGCGCTTGCGGTCGATACCGAAGGCTCGGCCCAAAGCAACCTCGCCACGCTGGTCGATCGAAAGTATATGGAAGCGATCGAGCTGGGCTGGTTCTCCGGATCCGTGGGGGAGCAATACCGCGACTATCGCCTGGTCTTTTGGCGCGATGACACCAAGACCATGGGCAGCGGCTACGGCGGCGGTTTCGGTTTCGAGCACGAATTTCTCAACGGCTGGGCGCCGTTCGGCAGATTCGGATTCGCCACCGACACCGGAACGGCGATCAAACAAACCAACACGCTGGGATTAGTGCAGGTGCACCCGTTCGGCCGTCGCGGCGACATGTTTGGCACCTCATTCAACTACACGGCGCCGGCCAAGGGTGGCCTGCATCACGAAAGCGTTTTCGAGACTTTTTACCGGTTGCGCCTGACTCACAGCCTGGAAGTCGGACCCGACTTGGAAGTCTCAATTCATCCGACCTTCGCTCCGAAATCCTACGTGACCGCTCTGCTTGGCGCGCGCATGCGAATTATTATCTAGCCGGGATTCTTCGTGCGGCTCGAATCATTTCAGAGTTGGCGGGTTTTCGCGCAGGGTGTAGCCGCTGCTGTTGGCCGCCATCATTTGAGCGGCCAGATTCAGGATGCGATGCGCGGCGGATTCCGGATCCAGGCCCCGCGCATGAATATTGGAAATAAGGTTGCGATCGGCGTCCGAATGACCGGCGCGCGGGCGATGGGCCATATAGGCCGAAAGGCTTTCCGCGGTGGCCAGGCCGGGGCGTTCGCCGATCAGCAAAAGGGCGACGCGCGGATTCAGCAGGTCACCGATTTCATTCAAGATTCCGACCCGGCAATGGTGGATCACCAGCGTAGGGCCCACGGACCAGTTGCGGGCTTCGGCGCCCGCGTAGAGCAGCGGAAGAAGCGCCGGAACTTGGGCCGCCACTGCGGGCACCGAGAGGCCGTCGCCGATGGCGATTTGAATTTCTCGGTCTGGAGCGCAGAGTCTTTTGATCTCTGCCGCTGAAGCATGATTGAAGTGACGTCCCAGGTCCGGGCGCAGCAGGTATTCATCTTTCGTGGCCGCCTGCGTGCGGACCTCGAGCAGCTTCCACGCCTGTGCGAATTCCGCGCCAAAAACCTGGTCGGTTTCTAATTCTGCCCTGACGGCATCGCGCGCGGCGGCGTGAGCCTCCCGCAGATCCAGTTGGGTTGCAGTGCGGTAGGCCGCACCGGCGCGGCCGGCCAGGAGGCGCGCAGGAGTGCGCGCGCGAATTGTCCGGACGATGTCGGGTAAATCCTCGGTTGCGGCCAGCGCTGGTTTGGGATCGTCTGACATTCAGACCATCTCCTCGAGCGAGGATTCCAAGCGCTGCATGAATTTGCGTCGCGCGGGTGCGTCGAGCAAGGCTGGCTCGGCGTCGCGATAGATTCCGCTGGATTCCAGCCACGCTAGAAATTCGGGAGCAGGACGCAGCTGGAACAGCCGTCGCACGGCCAGCGCGTCGTGATAGCTGGTCGATTGGTAATTGAGCATCACGTCGTCGGAGCAGGGCACGCCCATGAAGTAGTTGCATCCGGCGGCTCCCAGCAAGAGTAAAAGGTTGTCCGCCGAATTTTGATCGGCCGCGGCATGATTGGTGTAACAGACATCGCAACCCATCGGAAGGCCGAGGATTTTGCCCATGAAATGATCTTCCAGCCCGGCGCGAATGATCTGGCGCTCGTCATAGAGATATTCCGGACCGATGAATCCCACTACGCTGTTCACAATAAAAGGATCGAAGGCGCGCGCGACGCCATAGGCCCGGGCTTCCAGGGTGAGTTGATCGACGCCGTGATGCGCTTCGGCGGAATGCGCGCTGCCTTGGCCGGTTTCGAAATACATGGCCTGCGTGCCGAGCCAGGCGACGTCTCGCGAGCGGTGATGGGCGAGAACCTGTTCGCGACCTTCGCGCAACGTAGACAGGCTGATACCGAAACTGCGGTTCGCCGCTTCCGTGCCGGCCACGGATTGAAAAAGCAGGTCGACCGGCGCGCCGCGCTCCATCGCGGCCAGTTGCGTGCTGATATGCGCGAGGCAGCAGGTCTGCGTCGGAATTTTGTAGCTTTCCACCAGGCGATTCAGCGCCTGCAGAATTCCGCTGACCGTTTCGACCGAATCGGAAGCGGGATTCACGCCGATCACCGCATCGCCACAGCCGTAGAGCAGGCCCTCAAACGCCGCGAGCAAAATGCCGCCGAGATCGTCGACCGGATGGTTGGGCTGCGCGCGGATGCCGAGCACTCCGCGCTCACCTAGAGTGTTCCGGCAGCGCGTGACGTTGCGAATTCTCGCGGCGGCCAGGACCAGATCCTTGTTGCTCATGATCTTGGCCGTGGCGGCGGCAATCTCCGGGATTATCGCCTTTTGGATTTGCTGCAACTGCGCTTCGCTGGCGGCGTCGTCGAGGATGTATTCGCGAAATTCGCCGACGGTCAGGCTGCGCAGCGGGTGAAACGCTTCCTGGTCGAAGGCATCGAGAATCAGGCGCGAAACTTCGTCGCGGTCGGGATCAATCAGCGGCTGAGCGACAATTTCGCCGAGCGGCACGTCGGCCAGCTGGCGTTTGGCGGCGACTCGTTCGCGCTCCGAGCGGGCCGCGATTCCGGCCAGCTGGTCGCCGGACTTCTCCTCGTTCGCTTTGGCGAACACTTCTCGCAGGTCGGAGAATACAAATCGCTCGTTCATAAGAGTGCAGGCAGAAGGTGGCTGGGTTTCCTTCGACGCTCATGCGAAAAGTAGCATCAATGGACCAGCAAGGAAAGGCGCGTAGCGACCCGGGATTGCGTGGATTGGGGGGCGCCACGCGTGTTGCGGATTGGTTTGCGCTGGGTGTAAAGTCCACGCCAACCGGAGGCACGCGATGAAAACCAAAAGTCTAATTCTCTTTGCGGCAGTCGCCCTGCTGTTCCTGGCTTCTGCGGGTCAGGCTCAACGTGCCCGTCACGGCACGGTACGTTCGATGCAAGCGAGTTTCGACAAAGGTGTCCAACATCCGGATACGGCCAACATCACCGCCGCGGCGAGCATTACCTGTGTGGCGACTGTTTCCGATGTTCCCAGCGCACCGCCGCCCATCTGTTCCGTTGCCGGCCCGGGGTTCAATGGAACGTTGGTAAAAGGGAAGAGCGCCGCGTTGACCGGAGCAGGTACGGTCACCTTGAAGTGTTTGGGACAAGGCTGGGCGCGTTGCAATGCCAGAATCGATACGCCGCCGCCGAGTTAGTCCGCCGTAAATTCGACAAATTCAACAAACTTGCTAACGGAATATTTTACCGGGCAAACTAGCGGGGCTGCGATGGCTCGCTCGCCACGCCGTCTGCGTTGTAAGCAGTCACCCGGTAACTCACGCCGAACAGAGCACCGTGCGGATCCGCCCAGGGATCGTCGGTGTCGGTGGCGCAACGATCGCAAATCGTTTTCCAATCCGTCGAGCCAGCATCTTTTCGCTCGATGGAGTAGTTGACCGCTCCGGCCGAGCCTCGCCAGGCGACCAGCCCACCCAGAACCATCGAAGTGATTACCGGTGCCGGAGGGATGGCATGCTTCGGCAGCGCCGTCGCGGACATGGCGTAGGCGTGCGCGCGCAGTTGCTGTGTACGGGCCGCCATGTCCTCGGCTGCATTCACCATGGTTTTGACTCCGGGATAATACAGTGCCCACCATTGGCCGCTTTCGCCGTGTTCGGCGTAGGCGGGGTTATTGGTGTCAGCCGGAATCAGCTGGAAGCCAAAATTATCCAGGTGCGCCTGCAGCGCCCAGAAATCGTCGCCCGAAACATTTGGATCTCGGGCCAAAGTGTCGAGCACGGTTTGCAAATCCTGCGGCGTTTTCCAGTCGGTGCGGTCCCAGCCGAATTCGTTGACGATGAAAGCCTTGGCATGACCGGTCACCAGCGCGGCGTCGCGCGAAAAAGTGGCGGCGGTGGTGACTTCGCCGGTGCCCAGCAGCGCGTCCCAGTGCGGATAATATTCAAAGGTGACCAGGTCGGACGATGGGTTGTCGAGCACTTTGGGATACGCGCGAAAAATTCCGGTGGTGTCGAGATAAAGGTGATGGGAATCCTGGTGCTTGATGTGCTGGCCGATGGCTTCCACCCAATCCGAAACTTGGCCCAGCGCCGCCGGACTGCCGCCCATCAGCAGCGGAATCAGGCCGCACATGTTGCAATCTTCCCAGGCGAGAATCGTCGGATCGTCCTTGTAGCGCACCCCGTTCAGCGGATTGACGTGATTCAAGACGGCATCGATGTGTTTCTCATACGCGGCGATCAGCCCGGGGTCGGTGAAAAAATCCTGCGGGTTCGGCTTGCGATGCCAGGCCAAATATTGGCCGATGCCGCCGCCCGGGCAGGTGGCGCAGTCGCCGATCAGCGTGACGATGATTTTCATGCCGTGGCGATGCGCGGCCATCAACGCGTAATCCGTCGCTTGGAATCCGGCGTCGTTGAACTTGCCCTCTTCCGGCTCGATACACAGCGCGCAGCCGACGGTGTCGCCCATCGTTTGCGAACGCACCACTCGCGCGCCCATTTCGGCCGCCGTGGCAAAGGCGTCGTCGATCTCGAACCGGCTGGGATAGCGCGGACCCATCGGATCGTGCGGGCCATAGCCTTCGAGTCCCAGCCACTCCACGTTTGGCCCGCTATAGCGAAATGCGGCGCCGTCGAGCGTCAATTTCGTTCCGGAGCGCTGCACGAAAGAGTCGCTGCTGGTCTTTTGCGCGCCGGCGCGCAAAGGCAAAAAGACTACAACCGTCAGAAGCGCGATCAGTCCGCCTATTTTCGAAATCGTCTCTGCTTTTCTTGCTTTCGTCATTTGATTTCCTTCCTCCAACGACGGTGGTTCAGCCTACGGTGAGCAGTTCTTCGTAGAAGCCGCCAATCTGGTGGGCGCGGTCGACGAAGTGTATTTCGAGAATCCAGTGGCGTTCCTGGCCGTTGGCGTCGGGATCGCGCATGCGCATGGGATTGCCGGGATGAACGTACAGGCTCACCTTATCGTTCGGGATACGCTCGTGCGGAAACTGGCCAATCAGGTGTCCTGCGATCGGGCCGCCAAATTCCCAGCCGTAGTCTTTCGCTAATTTTTCCGCGTGGTGAAAAAGCTGGTCCGCCTTTATGTCGGGGTGCGTCCGAAAATATTCCTTGCCGTCGGCAAAGGCTCTGGCGATATCGTCGCGGAGTTTCAATTTCAGCGGATCGGAACCCATTACAAAGGTTCGGCCAAAATCGGCCTCCCACGCTTCGAACACCGGACCAAAATCCAGGAAGATGATGTCGTCGTCGCCAACGATCAGATCGGGCGGATTCTCATCGTAGGGTGCCAAAGTGTTACGACCGGCGCGCACGATGCGCTTGTGCCAATAGCTGGAGATACCGAACATTGTTTCGGCCAAATCGTAGATGTCCCGATTGATCTGCGTTTCCGCAGTTCCCGGACGGATAATTCCTTGCGCTTCGATGGCGCGGAAGAGCTGATCGGCCTTCTGCTGAGCTTCCAGCAGAGCCGCCCCGCGCGGGTCGGTCACCGAACTTATCTGGGCCAAATGAATTCCTCCTGCTCCCGCCTGCCGGCGCGCCTTCATTCTAACGAAATCAATGCGTCGCGTGAACTGGCCGCGGAAATGATTCTCGTCGCCCAGGCCGGAATACCAAGCGCCGTTATTCGGGCACCCGGCGCAGGAAGGAGCGGTCTTCGATCAGGATGGCTTGCGCCGCGTCGAGCGCGGCAACGTTGGCGACCGCGGCGGAATCGCGGAGCAGCGCTTCGCGATATTTTTCGTAGGCGGCCAGATCGGGAAAATTAATCAGCGCCAGCGCGATGTTGGTCGGTCCCGCCAGCTTGGTGGGCAGAAAATATCCAAGCAGGTCGCCGCCGCAGCGGCGGATGGGTTCGGGCCAGTTGCGCGCATATTTCTCGAAGTCCGCCAGCTTGTAAAGGTCCAGCGTGTAGCGAATGCACATCGTGATCATCGACGCCTCCAATAGATAGGTTTAAGTATTTCCGTCCGCGCTTCCGAAGCGTACCGTCGATCCGGACGGAGATGTTTCATTCAGAAATGAAACATCGCGGCGCTTCAGGCGATAGAATGTGGCTATGAACCTGACCCATCCAATTGCCTCGGTGGCTGAATTGCTGGGCGAGCCCGCGCGATGCGCCATGCTCATTGCCTTGTTGGGGAGGAAAGATCTAACGGCGGGCGACCTGGCCCGCGCAGGCGGGACGTCGCCGCAGTCGGCAAGCGCGCACCTTTCAAAATTAGTTGACGGAGGACTGTTGCAGGCGCGCAGCGAAGGACGCAACCGCTACTACCGCATTTCCAGGCCGGACGTTGTGCACGCTCTCGAGGCTCTGGGCGCGATATCGACACGCCCCTCTTCATCGAGTCTCGTTCGTACCCATGGCGACACCGAGCTTTGTCGTGCGCGCTCGTGCTATGACCACCTCGCGGGCCAGCTCGGCGTCACGATCACCGAGAAGCTTGGAGGTTTGAAAGTGATCCGTCCCGGGGACGACCGGGACTACACCATCGGATCGAGTGGTGCGAAATGGTTCGCTGGCCTGGATATCGATGCCGGTGCGTTACAAGACGGGCGGCGTAAGTTCGCCCGTCGCTGTCTGGACTGGACCGAACGCAAGCCGCATTTGGCCGGTGCGCTCGGCGCAGCGCTGTTCGATCGAATGTTGGCCAGCGGGTGGCTGGCCCGCCGTCGGGGCACTCGTGCGTTGCGCGTGACGGAGCGTGGTGCTCACGAATTGAAAAAACGTTTGGGAGTTGAGGCCTGGCAGTGAGCGGATCGTCAAGACTCGGCCCGGGGGAGAACATGCCAATGAACGAACCGAACGCACCGCAAGCAGTCGTCGCAATTTCCATCGCGGGATACGACTACAGGAGGCCGAAGGTCGCACATTCGCCGGTGACTTTGGAGGAACTGCGCGCACTCGAGGCCAGCGCAGGATGGAGCGAGGCGGACGCCGAATGCCTCAGCCGCCATGGAAATATATTCAGGGACCAGGCCGAGGCGATGGTGGATACCTGGCGGGCGGTTATTGCATCGCAGCCAGCCCTGGCGAAATGGTTTTTCGGCCCGGATGGTAAGCCAGACGATGTAGTAGACTGCCGCGCGCGAGGTGATTCGAATGTCTTCTCCCGAACGGCCGGCCACCAGTCCAGGAACTAGTCCAGTAATCGATCGACGCACCGTATTGAAGTCCCTAGCCATGGGCGCCACTGCCGGGGCCTTATTTGGCGGACTGCCAGCGTCGGCACAATATCCTCAAATCTCGAATTCCATCAATCCTCGGTGGTACGGGTTCAATCTGCTCGAGTATTTCTCGACCGACGGCGACTGGATGAAATATTTCCCATATAAGAATGACGGTCAATTCAAGGAAGACGATTTCAAATGGATTCGCGACTGGGGATTCAACTGGGTCCGCCTGCCGATGGACTACCGATTTTGGACCGATCCCAACGACCTGCTGAAGGTAAACGAGAAGAATGTCGAACCCATCGATCGCGCCGTCAAGCTGGGCCAGAAGTATCGGGTGCACGTCAATATCAGCCTGCATCGCGCGCCAGGCGAATGCATTCTCGACGTCATGGACGAAAAAATCACGGGCATTCACGTCACCAAGGAAAAGACCAGCGTCTACAAGGATCAAGCCACTCTGGACGCGTTCGTGCACCAGTGGAGTTATTTCGCCAAGCGCTACAAGGGAATCTCGAGCGAGCAGCTGAGCTTCAACCTGGTAAACGAACCCCTGGATTTGGAGTCAGCCCACCTTGGGTTAGACGGGACGGCCCATCCGAAAGCTGACGACTACGTCCGTGTGGTCCGCGCCACCATCGCCGCAATTCGAGCCGAGGATCCCAATCGCGTGATCGTCACGGACGGCTATAACGTCGGACGCGACCCGATCCCGGAGCTGTACGACACCAAAATCGTGCAAAGCTGCCACGATTATTTTCCGGTTCAGGTCACGCATTACCACAACGAGTGGGCGCGACCCTATGGCGACAACATTCCGCTGCCCACCTGGCCGCTCAAGGATGCGAGCGGAGCAGTAATCGTCAACAAGCAATCTCTTGTCGATCAGTTCGCACCGTGGACCGAATTGGCCAAGCAGAAAATTCCGCTCCATTTCGGAGAGATGGGTTGCTATAAATACACGCCGCCCGAAGTCGTTTATGCCTGGTTTAACGACTCGCTCGACGTGTTGAATGGTCTGCGCGCCGGCTGGGGATTGTGGAACTTCCGCGGGCCTTTCGGGATTTTGGATACCGGCAGGGCCGGGACCGACTTTCAGAAATGGCATGGCCATCAGCTGGACACAAAGCTGCTACACCTGCTGCAAAGCAAGATGCTTTCCTGATCCTGATTCATTACTCAATCGATTTCCGTGGGAGCGGCAGGGCGCGTGCACCGCTATTTTGCCAGCCGCTCGAGCAGTTTCACTGCGTTCAACGCGCCTTCCGGGGTATCCTCGTGTTTGAAATACACGTAGACATCGGCGTCTTTCGCCAGGCGGCGTGCCTTCTGTTCGATGGCTTTCAATTTAAAGGGCGGGTTGCGCATTCGCAGATAATAGAATGGCGCGGTCTGGATCTCCGGCGATTCGATTTTCTCGGTTTCCGCGGCGCACAGCGCCACTCCCACGCTGCGTAACACCGTGTAAACTTCCTCGTTGAACCACGACTCGTGCCGGAATTCAAATGCCGCGCGCAGCCCGTTGGGCAGGAGTTTCACGAATTCGCGTAAGCGACCGGCATCACATTTGAAATTTGGCGGGAGTTGAAACAGAACTGGACCCAGCTTCCTGGCCTTCCTCAATGGCTCGATCGAATCGAGAAACTTGGCGGTGGACTCCTCCGCAGCGTTCAGCCGCTTGATGTGCGTGATGGTTTGATGCGCTTTCACCGCGAATTGAAAATCGTCGCCGGCGGTCTCAATCCATCCATTCAACAGCGCCTGACTCGCCAGCCGGCGGAACGTGAAGTTGACCTCTACCGAATTCAGCCGGGTCGCGTAATACCCCAGGAATTTTTTCGCCGCCAGCTTCTCCGGATAAAAATCCGGCTTCCAAGTAGGGTAGGACCATCCCGATGTTCCGGCGCAGACTTTTCCCATAGATCACCATTGAAATACGAAGTTCTTCGGGGAACAAGCTAACCGAGGCGTCGCGCCCGAACAAGCCCATCGTAAATTTACGCGAGACCTGGCGAAAGGATAGGGACCGCACCATTACGCATGACAAAGATCTAGGGACGGTACGACGGCGCCGGTTAGACCAACGTCCGAAACGAATGGCGGGGACGACGGGACTCGAACCCGCGACCTCTGCCGTGACAGGATGCTATGCGTTCTGGGCGGGAATGCGCATAGTGCCTTACTCTGCCAAGAAAGACTCCCACCGATGTGTCATAGCGAATCTGTACCCGCAGTTGTCCGTTCCCGAAGTCTTCCCGCCACCAATTCGGATTAATTTCTACTTAGTAATTACGGAAGGCGAATTGCTGAACGATAAGAATTCTGACGCGCGCCAACTGCGCCTGGGGGAAATTCGTGCGAAACGCGACAACAATACGTGCCGGCCAATTCATATCGAGAATCTTGCGACGCCGAACTGGGATTCTAGCGGGACTGGCCCTGCTGTGCGTTCCAGCCGCGTCCGCGCAGATTACTTTTGTCGGCGCCCAGCGCACGGTTGTGTCCACCGGCTTGAGCGGCCCGAATGGCGCCGCCGTGGATTCGTCCGGGAATCTGTACATCGCCGACACGGGCAACAACCGCATCGTGAAGATTGCGCCGAACGGCACGCAGACGGTGGTAAGCGTGGCACCGCTGACGCTGAATTTTCCGCTGGCCGTAGCTTTGGATTGCGCGGGCAATCTATACGTGACCGACGGCAACAACAATCGTGTGGTGAAGGTGCCGGCCGCAGGCGGAGCCGCAACCGTTTTGCCTCGGTCAGTTTCGCCCGATGGCTTGGCGGTAGATGCCAGCGGCAACGTGTTCGTCGCTGACAACGAAGACGGGTCCATCGTGAAAATTACCAGCGGCGGCACGGTCAGCACATTCGAATCGGATTTTGAGGATCCAGTCGATGTGGCCGTGGACCCCGCGGGCAACGTGTACCTGGCCGATGGAACGCTTTCGACCATCTTGAAATTCCCGCCGGGCGGCGGCTCCGGCATGAATGTGGGATCGTCGCTCTTCAGCATCGCCGGCGTGGCCGTCGACGCCAGCGGCAACGTGTACGTCGCCGAATCCGGCGAAGGCGCGGAGATTGTGGAAATTACCGCGGCCGGCGTGCAAAGCACCCTCGCCGTCAGCGGGCTCGGCGAGGTCAGCTATTTTGCGGTGGATTCGAACTACGATCTTTTGATCCCGGACAACTTCAACAACGACGTCATCGAATTCAGCACTATTTCGGTGCCGTTCGGATTCGCCAATGTCTGCCAGGGCGGCGCGCCTGCGCCCTGCAGCCAGACCGCCACGCTGCAATTTGCCACCGAGATTTCCATCGCCGGCATCGGGATGTTGACCACCGGCAGCACCGGCCTCGATTTTTCCCAGTCCGGCGGAACCTGCTCGGGCGAGACCTCGCCCTGCACCGTGGTGGTGACTTTCGCGCCTACCGCGCCGGGCTTGCGCGCGGGCGCGCTGGCGATCTCCGATGAATGTCTGGGAGATGATTTGAACGTCCCGTTGTACGGCACCGGCAACGGCGCCAACGTCGTTTTTGCTCCGCCGCTCGCTTCCGGACCGATACCCAACGATGGCTTCTCCGATCCCACGGCCGTGGCCGTGGCGGGCGCCGGCGTTTTCAACGGCGGCCCGATTTTCATCGCCGACGACGAAGCCTGCGTGATCTGGGAGTTGGGCGAAGATATTGACTTCGTCGTATACGCCGGCAATTTCACCTGCGGCTACGCCGGAGACGGCGGCCCTGCGACCGGATCGAGACCGAACTCGGTCACCCCGAAGACCTCACCCTGGATGGCGTCGGGAACGTTTATATCGCCGACACCACCAATGGACGTCATCCGCAAAGTCGATCGCAACGAAAACATCAGCACCGTGGCGGGAAACAATGGGCTGGCCGGAGGATTTTCCGGGGACGGCGGACCGGCCACCAGCGCCGCACTGCACGGCCCCAATGGAATTGCGCTGGACTCCGCGGGCAACCTGTACATCGCCGATACCAGCAACAACCGCATCCGCAAAGTGGATTTGAACGGGACCATCACCACCGTCGCCGGCTCCAGCACCGCGGGCTACGGCGGCGACGGTGGACCGGCCACCAGCGCGCAATTGTCGCAGCCGTTTGCCGTGCGGGTGGATGCGGCCGGAAACCTGTTCATCGCCGACAGCAACAACAACGTGATCCGCAAAGTGGACTTGACTGGGACCATCAGCACCGTCGCCGGAAATTTTGGACTGGGTCGGGGCTATACCGGAGACAACGGCCCGGCCACCAGCGCGCAATTGAGCTTCCCCGTTTACCTCAGCGTGGATGCGGCCGGCGAGCTGTACATCAGCCGACAACGGCAACGGCGTGATCCGCCGGGTCAATGGAGCCGGCACCATCAGCACCTATCCGACCGGCGCCGCTTTTCCGGTGGACCTGACCGTGGATCCCACCGGGAATATCGCGGTAGCCGATCCGGAGGGCGAGGCGGTCCTGCTTGTTCGCCCGCACCATCCCCGCCGGACTCGATTTCGGCTCACAAAACGTGAACACCGCCAGCGCCGCGCAAGACGCGACCCTGACCAATATCGGCAACCAGCCGCTGAATTTTTCGGTGATCGCGCCGCCCACCGGCTTCAATTTCGAGCGGGCCGGATACTTCGTGCTCCACCGATTCCGCGCTCAACATCGGACTCGATTGCATTCTCGGAATCGTCTTTGATCCGGCCACCGCCGGCGGTTTCGAAACTCAAGTGGTCTTGACCGACAACAGCTTGGGTCCAGCCGCCGCCAGCATGCAAGCGGTGCCGGTGACCGGTACCGGCGTTGCCGTCTTGACGCCGACCACCACCACTCTGGTCGCAATGCCTGATACTGCCGTCATCGGCCAGTCCGTTTCCTTGATCGCAACCGTCAGTCCGGCGCCGACCGGTGGAACTCCGGGCAGCGTGGATTTCTGCTTGGGTGGAGCGGGTCCCACGGTCATCCGCGCGTCGTTTTCGACGGCGCCCTCGGCCCGCGCATTGAGGACCGGGAATACCCGCTGGCGCGGGCGTTGGAATGCGAATACGTTCGGACCGCAAGCGCCGACCTGCAACGGCGGCACACTGCTCGGAACCGTCGCGGTAGCTTCCGGATCGGCCACCTTCACCAGCACTACTCTCGCGCTTGGCGCCAACAGCATCACCGCCTTCTATGAAGGCGACGACACTCTGGCAAGTTCTACGTCGGCTGCCGTCACTGTCACCATCACCGGCCTGACCAGCACCACCACCACGCTGAGCGCTGCGCCCACCACCGCCACGATCGGGCAATCGGTAGGGCTCACCGCGACCGTCTCGCCCGCGCCCACCGGCGGCACACCCGGAAGCGTAGCCTTCTGCCTGGGACCTACTGAACTCGGCATCCCGCAGAATTCGCGTTCGTCGCACGGGTCCAGGAATCCGCGCATCGCCGTGACTCCTGCGGCATCCTCGTGCGGTTCGGGAACGCAGCTCGGCAGCGTCAATGTAGCCAGCGGCACGGCCACGTTCACCACCACCACGCTCGCCGCCGGAGACAACGTCATCACCGCAATTTATGGAGGCAACAGCACGCTGGCCGGTTCCAGCTCCAGTTCCGTTACCGTAACCATCAACGGAACCGCCACCACCACAACCACGCTGACCGCTTCGCCGAATCCGGGCTTCGATGGCCAGAGCGTAACCCTGACCGGCACGGTTGCCCCAACTCCGACCGGCTCTTCGCTCGGCACGGTCGCCTTCTGTGAAACCGCGATCAATCCCGTCGTCCGTCGCCGTCCCATCGCCAGCGCTTCGCGCTCGACCGGCTCGTCGATTGTGCGCGAAGGTGATCCCATCCCCTGCGGCGAGGATACGCTGCTCGGTTCATCCGCCGTCACGGCCGGTGGCACCACTACTCTGGCGGTAACTACCTTCACCGTCGGAGACAACAACATCTACGCCGTCTACTCCGGCGCCTCGGGATTTACCACCTCCACCTCCGATATTCTGGACGAAACCGTTGGCACGGCGTATACCGTCAGCGCGCCGCAAACACCGTTCCCGGTCGCCGAAGGAGGCTCGGTGCAAATCACCGTCACCGTCCCGCCGCTCGGAGGCTCGTTCAATGGCGTTGTGACTCTGGCCGCCACCGGCCTGCCGCCCGGCGCTACCGCCACTTTTGTTCCGCCCACCGTCACCCCCGGGACTGCGGGCGCCCAAACTGTGATGACCATTCAGCTCGCGCCCACGGCGGCCGAACGCACTGCCGCCGTTACCGGAACTTACCGGCCGCCAGTTTGGCCATTGCCCGGAATTCTCGTGCTGCTCGTCGCCGCCAGTTTCCACCGGCGGCGGATACCGCGCCTCGCCCGGGTTTTGGCTCTGGCCGCCGTTGTTTCTGCCGCAGCCTTCACCCTGGCCGCGTGCAACGGCGGGTTTGCTGGATCGAGCACGCCCACCGGACAGTACGTCGTCACCGTCACCGGCACCAGCGGCCCGCTGCATCCATCGACGACCGTCACCGTGGTGGTGCAATGATGCGCACCGCCAACCTGCGAGGAACCCAGAGCATGAAGAACTGCATGAACGTACGCATGAACATCCGCAAACTGTTGCCCTTATTTTTGCTGGCCCTGCTCGGATTTTTTTCAGCCGCCGTATTCGCGCCGGCCGCTGCCGCGCAGGACGATAAATGGGAGTTCGGCGCCGATTACAATTACGTCCACGCCAATGGTCCTCCGGGAGAGTGCGGCTGCTTTGCGATGAATGGCGGCAACGCCTGGGGCGGCTACCGCCTGACCAACGAAGTCAGCGCCGTCGCCGAATTCAGCGCCCAGCACGCCGGAAACATCAACGGCTCCGGCGAAGACCTGACTTTATTTTCCTATCTTTTCGGCCCGCGCTACACGTTTCGCAAATCCGATCGCTGGCAGCCCTTCGGAGAATTTCTGCTCGGCGGAGCCCGTGCCACCGGAACCTTCGAGCCATCTGCAACCGGCGGTTCGGGTGCGTACAATTCGTTTTCGTTCGTCACCGGAGGCGGACTCGACGTCCACCTCAACCGGCATTTCGACCTGCGAGCCATCGACGCCGATTACTATTTCACCCGCTTTCCCAATGGCGTAAACACCCGCCAGAACAACCTTCGAATATCCGCCGGACTCGTCTTTCGGTTTTAGAGGTCGAGGCGTGCCTACGCCGGGGAACTCCATTATCGGATCCGTGTGAAACATCGCGGCGGACGCACGGCTTGCAGAGCCTCACGCGTTGCGCCCCCAGACGCACGTGTACACTGCTGTCACAGGTTCTACCGGACGGGCGGCATCAGCAGTGGCGCTGCCAGGCGGGCTGTTGAGCTTCTCGACCAGGAGCCGATGCTTCGCCCAGGCTAAGTTCGGAATTTCCCACCCAAGAGCCAGACCCGACGGTCCGGCCAAGTTAGAGATGCAATTTTTGTGTGGAAATTTGTGTAGAAACGCCCGCGCCGGTAGAGAAACGAGGGAACCTCTTCTCCAACGCATTGAAAATATGGCGGGGACGACGGGACTCGAACCCGCGACCTCTGCCGTGACAGGGCAGCGTTCTAACCAACTGAACTACGTCCCCCGCGTGGGGCAAAACTTGGTGGGCGGTCACGGATTTGAACCGCGGACCTTCCCGGTGTAAGCGGGACGCTCTAACCGCTGAGCTAACCGCCCGAACGAACCGAAGCATCGTAACAGATTCATGACAAAAAGTGGTAGCGGAGGCGGGTCCGGGCCGAAAATATTCAAAATAATTCGCGCCTTTTGGGGCGGTGTGCGCCGCAATTTCACCTCGAAAAATCCACTCCACAATGATTCCAGTTTTTCGCGAAAAATCCGATAGACAGAAAGTGACGTAAGTGACTGAAATTGTTACACCTGTACCTTCGTACAGGTGCCATAAATATGACTGTTCTTTGGTACAGGTTTTGAAGCTGCGTATGGGCTGTTAGCTGATTCACTACGACAAACGCACGCCGCAAAGTTTTCCAGCGGGGTGCATGCTACGCTGCGCTCATCGAGTGGATTCTAGTACCACTCCCGGACACTCATGTCTTCACGACTTGGCGAAATTCTGGTCAAAGACAGCCTGATCTCTGCGGATCAGCTCAAGCAGGCGCTCGAGCACCAGAAGAAGAACGGCGGCCGCCTGGGCACCTGCCTTGTCAAGCTGGGCCTGGTCAGCGACGACGACATCACCGCGGTTCTTTCCCGCCAGTACGGCGTGCCCTCCATCAACCTGAAGTTCTACGAAGTCGATCCCGCCGTCATCAAACTGGTCCCGCAGGAAACGGCCATCCGCTACCAGATCGTCCCGCTTTCGCGCGTCGGCTCCACGCTGACCATCGCGATGACCGATCCCACGAACGTCTTCGCGATGGACGACATCAAGTTCATGACCGGCTTCAACGTCGAGCCGGTGGTGGCGTCCGAAACCGCCATCAGCGAAGCCATCCACAAGTTCTACGGCGCCGTCGAGAGCGTCGAAGAGCTCGACAAGGTGATGAAGGACCTTGCCGGGCGACGAAGCCGCCCTGGAACTTGCCGCCGAAGAAGCGGAGATGGACCTCGCGACGCTGGAGAAGGCCGCCGAAGAAGCGCCCATCATCAAGCTGGTGCAACCTGATTCTCACCGACGCCGTGAAGCGCGGCGCGAGCGACATCCACATCGAGCCTTACGAAAAAGAATTTCGCGTGCGCTTCCGCATTGACGGCATTCTGCAGAACGTCATGGCGCCGCCGATGAAGCTGAAGGACGCCATCACCAGCCGCATCAAGATCATGGCCAAGCTGGACATCAGCGAAAAGCGCCTGCCGCAAGACGGCCGCATCATGATCAAGTACCTGAAGGACGGGAAGAAGAAAGAACTCGACTTCCGCGTTTCCACCGTCCCCACGCTCTTCGGCGAAAAAATCGTCATGCGCTTGCTGGACAAGGAAAACCTGCGGCTGGACATGACCAAGCTCGGTTTCGAGCCCGAGTCGCTCGCCAAATTCGAGCGCCAGATTCTGAAGCCTTACGGCATGGTGCTGGTTACCGGTCCTACCGGATCCGGCAAAACGAACACGCTGTATTCGTCGGTGGCGCGCCTGAATACCGCCGAAACCAACATCATGACCGCGGAAGATCCCGGTCGAATTCCAGCTGCGCCGGAATCAACCAGGTTCAGATGAAGGAGCAGATCGGACTGAACTTCGCTTCCGCTCTGCGCGCCTTCCTGCGGCAAGACCCCAACATCATTCTCGTCGGCGAAATCCGCGACTTTGAAACGGCGGAAATCGCCGTGAAAGCGGCGCTCACCGGCCACTTGGTGCTTTCCACGCTACACACCAACGATGCGCCTTCCACCATCAGCCGCTTGATGAACATGGGTATTGAGCCATTTCTCGTGGCCACTTCGGTGAACCTGATCTGCGCGCAGCGCCTGGTGCGCCGCATCTGCGTGCAGTGCAAAGAACCGCTGCAGATGCAGCCGCAGGCTCTGCTCGACGCGGGCTACACGCCCGAAGAAGCCGCAAAGTAACCAGTTTATCACGGCAAGGGCTGCGCCACCTGCAACAACACCGGCTACAAAGGCCGCGTGGGTCTTTATGAAGTGATGGAAATCACCGACGAACTTCGCGAACTTGATTCTGGTCGGCGCGTCCGCGCTGGAACTCAAGAAGAAAGCTCTCGAACTCGGAATGATCACGCTGCGCCGCAGCGGACTTGATCAAAGTCGCTGCTGGGCATGACCACGCATGGAAGAAGTCGTGCGCGAAACGGTTCTGTAAGCGGAGGAAATGATGGCTGGCATCACCTTAAGCGAACTACTGAAGAAGATGATCGAAATGGGCGGCAGCGACCTGCACCTTTCGACCAACAGCGCGCCGCGCGTTCGCGTGCACGGCAAGCTGCGCCCGCTGGACATGCCGCCTCTCACGGCGGCCGACACCAAGGCGCTCGCCTACAGCGTGCTCACCGACGTGCAGAAGCACCGCCTGGAAGAAAATCTCGAGCTCGACTTTTCGTTCGGCTTGAAGAGCCTGGCGCGCTTCCGCGGCAACATCTTCCATCAGCGCGGCGCCGTGGCCGCTGTGTTCCGTACCATTCCCTGGGAAATCAAGAGCTTCGATCAGCTCTAGGCTTGCCCGCCGTCGTTCGCAGTCTGTGCGACAAGCCGCGCGGTCTGGTGCTCGTCACCGGCCCGACCGGCTCGGGCAAATCCACCACGCTCGCCGCCATGCTCGACAAGATCAACAACGAGCGCGAAGAGCACATGATCACCATCGAAGACCCGATCGAGTTCCTGCACAACCACAAGAAGTGCCTGGTCAACCAGCGCGAAGTGCACTCCGACACGCATTCGTTTCGCCAACTCGCTGCGCGCCGCGCTGCGCGAAGATCCCGACGTGGTGCTCATCGGCGAAATGCGCGACCTGGAAACCATCGAATCCGCGCTGCGCATCGCCGAAACCGGCCACTTGACCTTCGCCACTCTGCACACCAATTCGGCCATCTCCACCATCAACCGTATCGTGGACGTTTTTCCCGCGCACCAGCAGCCGCAGGTTCGCGCTCAGCTCTCCATGGTGCTGGAAGGAATTCTTTGCCAATCGCTTCTTCCGCAAATCGACGGCCGCGGCCGCGCCATGGTGATGGAAATCCTGATTCCCACCGCCGCCATTCGCAACCTGATCCGCGAAGACAAGATTCACCAGATCTATTCAGCGATGCAGACCGGAACCGGCGCGACCGGCATGCAGACCTTCAACCAGAGCCTCGCGAACGCCTACTTCCAGAAGCTGATCACTCTGGAAACGGCGCTCGCGCGCTCCTCGAATCCTGACGAATTGCAGGATTTGATTAACCGCGGGGTCACCTCGCCGCGCAGCGCAGCGGCAGGCAAAGTGCCGGTTCGGCGTTAAGCGCGATGATACAGGGATAGAGGAGGTAACAGTCATGCCGGTCTTTACGTATCGCGGAGTACAACCAAGACGGGCGCCACCGTCACGGGCGAGCGCACCGCGACCAACAAGGCCGAATTGCCGGCCGCGCTGCGGCGCGAAAATATTAACGTCAGCAAGCTCTCCGAGAAGGGGAAGGAATTCAACATCCCCACGTTCGGCGGCAGCGGCGTCGAGGCCAAGGAGCTGGCCGTCTTCACGCGCCAGTTCTCGGTGATGATCGATGCCGGCTTGCCGCTGGTGCAGTGCCTGGAGATTCTTGCCGGCCAGCAGGAGAACAAGACCTTTCAGAAGGTGCTGACCGGCGTACGCGCGCTCGGTGGAAGGCGGCACCACGCTTTCCGCCGCCATGAAGCAGTACGACAAAGTTTTCGACCCGCTCTACTACAACATGGTGGAAGCGGGCGAGACCGGCGGTATTCTCGACACCATTCTGCAGCGCCTCTCGAGCTACATCGAAAAGAACGTCAAACTGAAGCGCGCCGTGCAATCGGCCACGATCTATCCGATCGCGGTTATGTCCATCGCCGCGCGGCGTCATCATTTTGCTGCTGTGGAAGGTGGTTCCGATTTTCACCACCTTGTTCAACGGCTTGGGCGTCGATCTGCCGCTGCCCACCCGCATCGTGATCGGCTTGAGCAATTTCGTCGGCAGCATCTACGGCTTGATGATCGCCGATGTTCATCGATCGGGCGCCTTCTTCGCCGTGAAGTTCTGGTATGGCACGCCGCCAAGGCCGGATCGCGCTGACGATACTGCTGGTCTTGAAGGTTCCCCTGGTCGGACCGCTGCTGCGCAAGATCGCCGTGGCGCGCTTCACGCGAACCCTGGGAACCCTGATCTCCAGCGGCGTGCCCATTCTGGAAGGTCTTGGACATCACCGCGCGCACGTCGGGAAACGCCGTGGTCGAAAAAGCGATCATTGCAAACGCGCAAAGCGGTCGAAGCGGGCCGTTCGCTCGTCGATCCGCTGAAGGAAACCGACGTTTTCCCCGGCATGGTTACCCAGATGATCGGCGTCGGCGAACAGACCGGCGCGATGGATGCCATGCTTCAGAAGATCGCCGACTTCTACGAAGACGAAGTCGACGCGGCCGTAAAGGACCTGCTGACCGCCATGGAGCCGATCATGATCGTGGTTCTGGGCGTCGTGGTCGGCGGCATCGTCATTTCCATGTACTTGCCGCTGTTCTCGCTGATCGGCAAACTGGCAGGGCACTAGAATCCTGCCGCGGACTGGCTCGCGGACCGCGACGATTCGGGACGGCCCGCGAGCATCAGGCTGGGTACGACGCCGTATATGCCCACACGCATCCGCGATCGCGCGAACGCGATCAAGAATCGAAGACCACGTGACAGTCTCGCACCCAACGCGATTATCGGCGAATGGCTGCCCTGGCTGGGCCGCGTTCGTTTCCTGGCCATCACCTTTCTGGTGGGCATCGTCATTGCCGCGCGCCATTTGACGCCGTCGCCGATTCCGGTGCGCTCTTTCGTGCCGCTGATGGTGCTGTGGTACACCCTGGCGATTTTCTACGTGATCCTGCAGCGCTGGATCCCGCAGGCCCGCTGGCACGCTCCGCTGCAGATTGCCTGCGACCTGCTGATGGTCACCGGCGTGGTGTACGCCACCGGCTCGCAGGACAGCTATTTTATGTCGCTCTACTTGCTGGCCATTTTGATGGCCAGCATGCTGTTCTCGCGCCGCGGCGTTTTCGTGGTGCCGGGTCGAGCTTCGGCCTTGCTGGGCGGGCATCATCGCGCTCAGTTATTACGGAGTGATTCCCCGCACCGCGGCGGCTCCTCCGGACCTGAATTCGCTCGAATTCCTGGCTGGCCATCAATTGCTTCGCTTTTCTCGCGGTGGCCTATCTGGGCAGTCTGCTGGCGCAGACGTTGCGCAGCAAAGGCTGTGGAACTTGAAGAAAAGAGCGAGGAACTGAAAGACCTGCAGGCCTTCAACCAGGACATTATCGAATCCATGCGCGGCGGCCTGCTGACCGCCGATCTGAAGGGCCGATTCTGGTCATGAATCGCGCCGGCGCCGAAATCACCAGCTCCGGGCTCGGGCTGATGCGCGGAGACAAAGTGCAAGACCGTTTCCCCGGCTTTTGGCCGGTGGAAATGGACGAACAAGGCAGTCCGCTGGCGACTGCGCAAGGAGATCGAATTCAAGACGGCCGAACGGTGCGACCCGCTATCTGGGCCTTTCGATTTCGCCGCTGCGCACCGGCGCAGAATCAGAACACCGGCTTCGTTTATAACTTCCAGGATCTGACCGAACTGAAGCGGCTCGAAAGGGAAGTAGCGACCAAAGAACGCATGGCGGCGCTCGGGCCGGCTTTCCGCGGCGATTGCGCATGAAATCCGCCAGCCGCTTAACGGCCATGACCGGCGCCCTCAAAGAACTGGCGCGCCTGGCACCGCTCGATGACGACGACAAGAAGCTCGTGCACATCGTCAGCCGCGAATCGCAGCGCTTGAACCAGATCATTACCGATTTCCTGAACTACTCGCGCGAGAAAACCTATTCCTTCGCCGACGTGGACCTCGTGCCGGCTGATTGAAGAAACGCTGCTGCTGCTCGAGCGCAGACGCCCTGGCCCGCGGAAAATTTCACATCGTCCGCAACTTCACGTCCGCACTCTGCGCGCGCGCGCCGATCGCGACGCGCTCAAGCAGGTTTTCTGGAATTTGTGCAACAACGCGCTGCGCGCCATGCCGGACGGCGGCGAGCTTTCCGTCGCGCTGCACGCGGACGAATCCTGGGTGCGCATCTCGATTCGCGATACGGGCGTGGGCATCGATTCCAAGCAAGCCACCCGCATGTTCGAACCTTTCCAGTCGGGTTTTACCGGTGGCACCGGGCTGGGCCTCGCGATCGTTTACCAAATTCTGCAAGCGCACAAAGGCCGCATCCGGGTGGAAACCGAGAAGGGACACGGCGCCGAGTTCATCGTGGAACTGCCCCGGGCGGTGGCCACCCGCCTGCCAGGCCCGCGTCTGCTGGTTCCTGAGTCGATGCACAGCGCGGAAAGCCTGCACCCGTCGGGGAAGGTGTAGCCATGGCCCACCTGCTGGTTGTCGACGACGAACCCTCCATCAGCGAACTGCTGGAAATCAGCTTCCGTAAGGAAGGGCATAAGGTAGAAGTTGCCTCCAACGGACAGGCGGCCAAGCGCCGTTTGGCCAGCCAGGTTTTCGACATCGTAATTTCCGATATCTGCATGCCGGACATGGACGGCGTCGAATTGCTGCAATATTCCAAGGAAGTCTCGCCGTCCACGACCTTTATCCTTATTACCGGCGTTCCCACGGTGGATACCGCGATCGATGCCGTTAACTTTGGCGCGGACCGCTACGTCATCAAAGGCGACCGGCTGCTCGATGAATTGCGACCGGCCGTGCGGCACATCGCCGAAAATCAGGCGGTCAAAAAAGAAGCGGGCGAGCTCCGCCGGCAGTTACGCCAGTTCACCGGCTTCGATCACATCATCGGCGCCAGCCCAAAAATGCGCAGTTTGTTCGAGCTGATCGAAACGATCGCGCCGCAGACCAGCCGGGTCTTGATCACCGGCGAAAGCGGAACCGGAAAAGAGCTGGTGGCCCGCGCGATTCATGAGAACAGCTCGCGATCCAAGGCCCCCTTTATCACCATCAATTGCGGGGCGTTTCCGGAAACCCTGCTCGAATCCGAACTATTCGGGTACTTGCGTGGGTCCTTCACCGGCGCCAATGAGAACCGTCGCGGCCTGTTTCAGGCGGCCGACGGCGGCACCTTGTTCATGGACGAGATCGGCAACATGAGCCTGACCATGCAGGTGAAGCTCTACCGCGTGCTGCAGGAAGGCAAAGTCCGACCGCTGGGCAGCACGGAAGAAAGCGACGTCGACGTTCGCGTGATTGCCGCCACCAACAAAGATTTCGCCAAGGAAATTGCCGAAGGCCGTTTCCGCGAGGACCTTTATTACCGCCTCAGCGTGATTCCCATTCACTTGCCGCCACTGCGCGAGCGCCGCGAAGATATTCCCTTATTGGTCCGCTCGTTCCTGGATCGCTACACCAAATCCATGGGCAAGAAAATCGACGGAGTCGATCCCGAAGCGATGCGACGCCTGGAAGTGTATGACTGGCCCGGAAACGTCCGGGAACTCGAGAACACGATCGAACGGGCGGTAGCTCTCGAAGGGTCGGGAAGGGTCACCGTCGAAGGCTTGCCCTCCCGGATTCGCGACCATTATCAAGAGACCGTGGCCAACTCCAGCAACGGGCACAACCACGGCAACGGCCATGGCAATGGGAACGGCCACGGAAACGGTCCCGTCCTGCCCGACCAGGGACTCGACCTGGAGAAGTACATTCAGGATCTGGAGCGCTCGTTCTTACTGGCGGCGATGGAGCGTTCTGGCGGCGTGCGGACCCGCGCGGCCGACACGCTGAAAATGTCCTACCGATCGTTCCGCCACTACGCCAAAAAATACGGTATTTAACGTTCCCGCCCTTTGAATCCGCCATACGACTTTATTCTGTTGTGAACAGCGGTTTCCCCACAGCTTGATTCCTGAAATTATTTCATAGAAGGTTCACGTTTCATTTTGGTGTGGTCGTTTGTGTTTTTTCGAAACACTGTTCCATTTCCAACAGCCGCGTTGAGTCGGTCTCCCCCAACAGAATATGGCTTAATTCGTTGAATGAATGAAGCTGGTTCGATTCAGAAAAGTACATACCGAAACGTTACAGGTCTATCTATATAACGCCGTAGTACATATGCGAATCCAGCCAGCGGCTGTAGCGCCGCAGGGTCTGGCTATCGATATGCAATGTGATCGGTGCACGGCCGGAGAGAAAAGGAAATCGGAACCCACTAGTTTCAGAACGAAACAGAATCTCGGCGGCCAAACTTCAAGGGAGAAAAAATGAAACTCACCAATAAACAGAAGGGTTTTTCGCTCATCGAGTTGTTGATCGTCGTAGCGATCATTTTGATCATTGCGGCCATCGCTATTCCGAACTTGCTTCGCGCGCGCATGGCGGCCAATGAGTCGTCGGCGGTCGGTTCGTTGCGCACGATCGTCACTTCGGAATTCAACTATCAACAGACCTATGGCATCGGCTATGCACCGTTGACGAACCTGGGAAGCACTGCTCCTTGCGCCCCGGCGACGCTGGCGACTTCCGCTGCCGCTTGCTTGGTCGATTCCCAGTTGTCGGGTGGCACTAAGAGTGGTTACACCGTAACGACTCCGGCGCCGGCAGCGGTAGGTACCGCGGCCGCTCCGAACAACACCTTCACGGCGGTCGCCGTTCCGACCGTGATCGGCCAGTCCGGTCAACGTGGTTTCTACGCGGATCAGTCCGGCGTCATCCGTTTCACCACCGATGGCACCACGCCGCTATCCACCAGCCCGGCGCTTCAGTAACTCGCTACTAGCTTTCCCGCGGGGAGGAAGCTCAACACTTCCTCCCTTTTCTTATTCTGTGGAACGAGAACGACGGCGTCCGGGCGGGCAGAGCACGGGAGTCATTTCATATCTTCCTGCCAACCCTGAGAATCGAGCGAGGTGTCGTGTGAGGCGGACTGCGGGCGGGTTTTCGCTGATCGAGCTGCTGGTCGTGGTGGCCATCATTTTGATCCTGATGGCGATCGCGATCCCAAATTTCCTGCGGGCGCGCATAGCGGCCAACGAGGCCGGCGCCGTGGAAAACTGTCGAACCATTTCCACCGCGAACGTGGTTTATTGGACGACCTACGGCGTGGGCTTTGCGCCGGCCCTATCCAATTTTGCGACCCCGACCTCCGGGAACGTCAGCCCCGTGAGTGCCGGACTTCTCGACAACATCCTGGTAACCGGGACCAAGAGCGGGTACGTGTTCACCTACGTGCCGCTGACCCCTGATTCCAACGGCTACTACAATGACTACACTTTGAACGCCGACCCGGTGAACATCGGCGTGACCGGTCAACGCCACTTTTTCACCAACGAGCCCGGCATAATCCGCGTGAACTTAACCGGGCCCGCATCAACCACCGACCCACCGCTGTAACATGCTCCCGTGGTCGAACACCAACTGGGGGTATTACGCTTACTGCGTCCAGCTCCCGGATCCCACCCGCTAACCTCCATTTGACTCTTTCCGTCGTGCGCGCCAGCCAAAAAACGTCAGTATATTAGGTACGTCTAACTCTCAGTCACGCTACAATGGGCGTGAGTACGTCGGGAGAGTTTCGGTATCTCCTTACGAATCATATAGATAAAGTGGAGTGTGTTCCGAATATAAACACCTGCGCCGATTTGGAACGAGCCTTGCTTTTAACTCGGCGTACCCCGCCAGGGCGTACAAGGAAATCAGAACTACGAGCCTTGAAACACGAGCCTTAAGGAGAATATAGAAATGAAGAAGAATCAGAAGGGTTTCTCACTCATCGAGTTGCTGATCGTCGTGGCGATCATTTTGATCATCGCGGCCATCGCAATTCCGAACTTGCTCCGCGCGCGCATGGCCGCCAATGAATCCTCGGCGGTGGGCACGCTGCGTTCGATCAACACGGCGAACGCGACCTACGAGACGCTGTACAACTTCTCGTTCGCCTCCAGCCTTCCGAAATTGGGCGGCGCGACGGCGGCAGCGGGCGTAGTGGCTCCTTGCACCGCAGCGAACTTGATTGACAACGTGCTGAGTGCCAGCAACACCCCGACCAAGAGCGGCTACAACTTCACCTACACGGGAGCCAATCCGAACACCGCCGACACCGTCTGCGCCTCGGACACGACCTACACCATCACCGCCGTACCGGTTACCGTCGGCGGGACGGGCAACCGCAGTTTCTTCACGGACCAGTCCGGTATCATCCGGTACAACCCGGCCGGCACCGCACCGACTGTCGCCAACGCACCGCTGTAAACTTTGCGCAGCAAAATCGGGGGAAGGCGAAAGCCTTCCCCCGGTCTTTTTTAAAGGAGTTAGTTCAGAAGTGCAGTTGGAGCCCCCAGTGATGAAAACATCCACCCCAAATCGCTCACGGTCGAATCGACCCGGGCTCCGGTTTCTCGCTGATCGAATTGCTCATCGTGGTTGCCATCATCCTGATCATTGCGGCTATCGCGATCCCCAGCATTCTTCGCGCCCGGATTGCGGCCAATCAGTCGGCCGCGGTTGAGAACTGCCGGACGGTTTCAATCGGCGAGATCAACTACGCCGTCATCTACGGAGGATTTTCGCCGACACTTCTGGCCCTGGGCGGCCCGGCAACCGGTCCCGCGACTCCGACCAATGCGCAAATCATCGATGACGCGCTGTCTTCGGGGATACATACCGGATATGTTTTCACTTACGCGCCCCTCAATGTAGACCCGAGCGGCAACTTTCAGGATTACACGCTGAATGCCGATCCACAGGTGCCTATATTTACCGGCAATGATCACTACTTTACCGACGAACCCGCGCTCATTCACGTGAATCACACCAGTACTGCTAGCGTCAACGATCCGCCAATTCAGTAGCTGCGCCTACTAGCCCGGCCCACACCTCGGGGTTCCTGCGCTCGCTCTGGCGGCACGCCGCCTCATCCCTTCTGCTAAACTTCTAGCGTGACCACGCTGTTTTTGTTCCTGGCGATGCAGTTCCCCGCTTCGGCACCCGCGCGAAACGCACGCGACGTAATTCGTGCGATCGAAACACGCTACCGGGGCGCCCAGTCGCTGAAGGCGACTTTTTTCGAGAGCTATACGGACGGGAAGAGCGGAGTCGCGGCCGAATCCGGCATCGTGTATTTTTCCAAACCCGGGCGCATGCGCTGGGAATACCAGTCGCCGGAGGAAAAGTTGTTTCTGGTGGATGGGACCAACGTGTGGTTCTACATTCCCGCAGACCGAACGGCCAGCCGCGCGAAGATCGGAGAAAGTTCCGACTGGCGGACGCCGCTGGCGTTTTTGACCGGAAAAACGGATCTGGGCCGCCTCTGCCGGAGCATTGAAATTATCGGGCCGACACCGGGCGGGGCCGCCGTAGAAAAAACCAGCGCTCCGGAGAACACCTTGTTGCGTTGCGTTCCCCGAGTGAATTCCGGCGATACCGGCGACGAAATTAAAGAGGTACTGCTGGAGGCGAATTCGGACGGGTACTTGACGCGCATCGTGATCGAACAGCCCGGGAATTTAACCACCGAGTTCCGGTTTGGAGGCTGGGAAGAGAACTTGCCGATCGCCGAGACGAAATTTCACTTTCTTCCGCCCTCGGGTGTAACGGTCGTCGATGAAGCCACCTTGGCTGGCGGGTTGCGTTGAATTCCACGCCGGCAAGCAGGACCTTTCCTCCCGTAACAACGATGGTGGCCTCGAAGCTCGAGTTCTAACTCGTTCGTCGGAACCGCGAAACTCCTCATTTCCGACGACCCGTGCGCCTTTCGACTCGCCGGGAAGTGCAATGCGGCCAATATGGTAAACTTTTGACAAGACTTCCGCGGAGGGAGTTCGTCTAACCATCGTGGCCGAATACATATGCAAAGTCGGCGATACTACCGGCCGGATCTTTCAGCAACTGGAAACGGCGCAGTCGGAGGGGGAGGCTCGTCAGAAACTATCGGATCGCGGACTTCACGTATTTACGGTGAAGGGCAACCTCAACATACTTTCGCAGTTCGGGCGCCGGTCCGGTTCGCGCAAACTTAAGATTCATGACTTCCTGATATTCAATCAGCAATTTAATACTCTGATAAAAGCTGGTTTGCCGATTCTGAAGGCCCTCGATCTGCTGGCCGAGCGCGCTGCCGCGCGAGAGCCTGCGGCCGCTGCTGCAGGATGTTCGCCAACGCGTGCGCGAGGGCGCGTTGCTCTCCGAAGCGCTGGCCGCTCAAGGAGTTTTTCCTCCGGTGTACGTCACCGCGGTCACCGCGGGAGAGCGCAGCGGAAATTTGTCGGGAGTCCTGGAACAGTACATTTCCTACCTGCGGGTGAGCACCGGTTTCAAGAAGGCGCTGATCACGGCGTTGATTTATCCCAGTATCCTGATCGTGGCCGTGATTGTCACCCTGACTTACCTGATGACCTTCGCCATGCCACAGTTTGCCAAATTATATGGGGATCTGGGGATCAAGCTGCCGGCCATCACCCAGTTCATGCTCGATATCGCGGTACCCCTGCGCCAGTACTTTTTGATCTTTGCCTTCGGAATCGCCGCGGTGGTGGCGGCGATTTACATTTGGACCCGGACCGACCAGGGCGCGCTGGCCATCGATCGCTTGAAACCGAAAGTGCCGGTGATGGGCGATATCTGGCTGAAAGGCCAAATCGCTCAGTTCGTTCGGACTCTTTCCACGCTGCTGGCCGGCGGAACGCCGCTGGTCGCCGGGCTGGAGACCTCGGCCCAGGCCATCGACAGCCGCTTGATTTCCACTTCAGTCCAGGGTGCCGCGGGTCGCGTACGAGAAGGGAAGACCCTGCACGAAAGCCTCGCGGAGACACGCTTGGTACCGGACATGGCTTTGGAAATGATCGAAGTCGGCGAAGCCTCGGGCGCGCTGGCCGCGATGCTGACCAGCGTAGCCGAATTCTACGAAGAAGAAGTCAGCACCCGCTTGCAGCGCACCTTGATCTGGGTTTCGCCGGCGATTTTGGTGGTCATGGCCGTTGTGGTAGGCTTCATTTTGATATCGCTCTATCTGCCGCTGTTCTCCCTTCAGGTGGGCTCCGGGGGTTAGAACTCTATGGCTACATCCACCAACAATCCGATTGTGCCGGCGGTTCCGGCGATCGCCAGCGACGTCGAACGCGATCAGGCGCAGAAACTGGCGGAGCGCTACCGCTGCGCCTTCGTGGATCTGCGCGAACAGCGCATCGATCCCGAACTGTTCCGCAGCATCCCCGCCGAATTGATGTTCCGCTACAAATTCGTGCCGCTGGAAGCGCGCGAAAACACGCTGATGGTCGCCATGGCCGATCCCAGCCAGCTGCAGCTCACCGACGAACTGGCGCTCCTGCTGGGCAAGAAGACTCCAGATTAAAGTCGCCACCACTTCGCAGATCGACGATTTGCTGAAGCGCACCGAACAATCCCAGCGCGTCCTGGATCAGGCTACCGAAGGTTTTACGCTGCAAGTCGTCGGCGACGACGAAGACAGCGACGAAAATATCTCCATGGACAAACTCACGCGCGATACCGGCGTGAGCCCCGTCGTTCGGCTGGTGGACACCGTGATTTTCACCGCGCTCGAGCGCCGCGCCAGTGACATTCACATCGAAACGCGCAACACCGAAGTGGTCGTGAAGTACCGCATTGACGGCGTGTTGCAGTACGCCATGCAGCCGCTGGCCAAGGAATGGCACGCCACCATCCTTTCGCGCATTAAGGTCATGAGCGAACTGGATATCGCCGAGCGCCGCGTCCCGCAGGACGGCCGCTTCCGCGTGCGCTACAAAGGCCGTTTCGTCGACTTCCGCGTTTCCATCATGCCTTCCGTCCATGGCGAAGACGCCGTTCTGCGCGTTCTCGACAAAGAAACGCTGAGCGAAAAATTCCGCAACCTCACGCTCGATGTGGTCGGCTTCGACGGCCCGACGAAGCATTCGCTTCCGCCGCTATATTCGCGAGCCTTACGGCATGGTGCTGGTCACCGGCCCCACCGGCTCCGGCAAAACCACCACGCTCTACGCCGCCATCAACGAAATCAAGAACGACGAAGACAAGATCATCACCATCGAAGACCCGGTCGAATATCAGGTCCGCGGCATCACCCAGATTCCGGTAAACGAAAAGAAAGGCCTCACGTTTGCCCGCGGCTTGCGCTCCATTCTGCGCCACGACCCCGACAAGATCATGGTCGGCGAAATCCGCGACCAGGAAACCGCGCAGATCGCCATCAACTCGGCGCTCACCGGCCACCTGGTGTTCACCACGGTTCACGCCAACAACGTGACCGACGTGATCGGCCGCTTCATCAACATGGGCGTCGAGCCTTACAACTTCGTTTCCGCGCTTGAACTGCATCATGGCCCAGCGGCTGGTGCGCGTGATCTGCGAGAATTGCAAGAAGCAGGTGCACTACTCGCCCGAGGTTTTGAAGGAATCCGGGCTCGATCCCGGCGGAATGGGCCGACGTCGTCTTCTACGAAGGCGCGGGCTGCCTGGAATGTTCCGGCAGCGGATACCGCGGCCGGTCCGCGATCACCGAACTGCTCGATCTTTCCGACCACATCCGCGAAATGATTATCAACCGCCGGCCCACTTCGGAAATCAAGCGCGTGGCCCGCGAAGAAGGCATGTCTTTCCTGCGCGATTCGGGCTTGGCCAAAATCCGCGCGGGCGTGACCACCCTGCGCGAAATCAACAAGGTGACTTTCCTTGACTAGCTCGCCCAGCCTGGGAACGCAGTTCTTCAACCTGGGCCCGGTCCGGCGCATCGAACGCTGGCTGAACGCCATGCCGCATCCGTCCTTGGTCGTCGAGATCTCGTCGACGCATGTGGCGGCGGCGCAATGGTCCAAGGCCGGCGGACATCTGGAAAATCACGCGGTCGAGCCCTTGCCGGTTGGGGCGGTGATGGCCTCTCCGGTGGATGCGAATGTGATTCAGCCCGAAGCGGTGCGGACCGCGCTGCGCAAAGTGTTGAATCGGGTGCCGCCGCGTGGCGCGCCCGCTGGCGTTGTTGATTCCCGATCCCGTGGTTCGCGTGTTTATCCTTCCGTTCGAAACTTTGCCGCGCCGCGCGGATGAAGCCTTGCCGCTCTTGCGCTGGCGCTTGAAAAAAAGCGTGCCGTTCGACGTGGATGAAACCGTGGTTTCCTGGATGCGCCAAACCGGAAAAGAAAACGCTCTGGAGGTGGTCACCGCCGTGGCCCGGCAGAGAATCGTGCGCGAATACGAAGATTTGGTCGAGCCCTTGGACGTGAAGTCGCGGGTGATTTTGAGCTCGACGCTGGCCGCACTGCCACTGCTGGCCGATTCCGGATCGACGCTGCTGGTGCGTATGAGCGGCAGAACCATGACCACCGTCATTACCCGCGACAACAATCTCTCGATCTATCGTTCGACCGAAATGTCCAGCGATGCCGGAGCCCTGGACGTCCAGGCCATGCTTGATGAAATTTTTCCGGCCGTGGCGTATTACCAGGATACCTGGGGGAGCTCTCCCGATCGCGTGCGGATTACTGGTTTCGGGGCGCGCGAAGAAGTGTTTCGGCGCGCGCTGTCCGGTGAACTGAAATGCCCGGTAGGTGCGCTCGCCGATTCCGAGAGTGCCTTGCTTTTGGATTCCAGCGCGAAGGACCTGCTGCAACACGATCTGGATGCGCTGGTAGGCTGGATGCTAAATGCACGCTAAAATCATCTCCAGGCGAATCCGAGCATGAAACTGCAACTAAACCTTTCCACTACGCCGCTCGAGAATAAGCGCCCGTTTGCCGCCGCGGCCACGGTGCTGGGCGCAGTCGGCCTGCTTACTTTTCTGTTGCTGGCGCATGCGGCGTACACCTCCTGGCGCGCCAATCGGCAGTTGCGTTCCGAAATTTCGCATTGGCAGTCCGAAGTTCGCGCGAACCGGCAGAGGCAAGCCGAGCTCGACGCCTATTTTCAGACTCCCCAGTCCCGCGAAGTGCTGGATCGAGCGGCGTTTTTGAATTCGTTGATTGGCCAGCGCAGTTTCCCCTGGACCAAAATCTTTATGGACCTGGAACGAACCTTGCCGCCCGGGGTGCGCGTGGTGAAGATTTCGCCGAAGCTGGATAACGGCCGGGCGATCGTCGACCTGACGGTGGGAGCCCAGTCCGACGAAAGTAAGGTGAAATTTCTGGAAGCGCTGGAGAAATCGAAGGTTTTTTCCGACATTCGGGTAAAACGGGATAATCGTGAGGTGCAGGCCGGGCCTGACCGCATCACCCTGGACCTCACCGCCTGGTACGCCACGATCTGACCATGAACATGTCCTGGCAGCTGCTGAAAAAGGTGATTATTGGCGCGCTGGTGATCCTGCTGGTGGCCGATCTGGGGTTGCTCTATGTGCGGTGGCAAAACAGCCGCGAGAACGAAGCGGCCATGCGCGCGGAGCGCGACCGGCTGCAACTGACCGCCAAGGCGCTTAAAGGCGACGTCGAGCGCGGCCAAAGAATTCGCGAGTCCCTGTCGGGTGTGACCAAGGAATATGATGCGTTCTATAAGACTGATTTTGAAAGCGCTGCTGACGGATATTCCAAAATTGAAGGCGACCTCGACGCCATCGCGTTGAAAGCGGCCGTCAAGAGTTCCGGGGTGAGCTTCGAGCAGAAAGAAGTGAAAGGCCGCGGGGTGGACGAGATCAAAATCAGCGATACGGTCGAAGGCGATTATTCCTCGATTATCAAATTCATCAGCGGTCTGGAACAATCGCGGTATTTTTATCTGTTGAGCGAACTGAAACTTGACTCCGACCTATCCGCTGCGCAGGGTTCCGCAAGTCCCGGAGCGTTGATCCGCTTGCATCTCGAATTACGGACTTATTTCAAATCCTGATATGTCGAAGCGTACCCAAACTTACGTGCTCGGCCTGCTCCTGGTGGTCCTCGTCTACCTGCTATATTCCTACGTTTTTAGCAATAATACCGGTTCGAGCCTGGCCGGTTCATTCGCTTCCGACGCGAAGTTCCAGCCCATTAACGTGGACGAGCCGCATCTGCGGGTCGACTTGCTGGAGAAACTGAAAAGAGACGACTATTCGGGAGGACATCGCAATATTTTTGCGTTCGGACCGCCCGAACCGCCGCCGATGTCCAAATTGGAAAAAGAGCGCGCGGAGCACAAGATTTATGGCCCGCAGCCTCCTGCTCCTCCGCTACCCGTCAGCGTGCCCGCTACGCTCTTCGGATTTGCGTCCATGCCGCGGAACGGCAAACGCGTAGCGTTTTTTTTGGATGGCGAAGATGTGCTGGTGGTGAACGAAGGCGCGGTGTTCCTGAATCGCTTTCGCCTCGATAGAATCGGCAACGATTCCGCGGACGTCGAGGAGATTTCTTCGCAGCGTCACGTCACGGTGCAGATGACCGCACCCGCGACTGGCGCGGGCGCGGCTGCCGGCAATGACAACGCCGGCCCGAACCAGGGACCCGGCAATCAATGACACTCCGTTCTACGGTTCGGCGTTTGGTTCGGTCGCGTGTCCGTCACCCCCGCGGCCAAGCAGTGGTTGAATCGCGTGCTACACCGCAGCGCCGATCCGGGCAATCGGGTTTTGCTTTTCTCCTGGCCCTGATGGTGATGGTGGTGATGGTCGCGATGACCATGACGCTCTTGGAAATTGGCGCAACCCAGAATCGCCGGGCGCGCGAAGAGGAAACCATTTGGCGCGGCAACCAGTATGTGCGCGCAATTCGCCTCTACTACCACAAGACCGGCCGCTACCCGCAGAACCTCGACGACTTGACCAAGGGCTTACCCGAATTGCATTTCTTGCGCCAGGCGTACAAAAATCCCATGGATCCGGGCGAAGGCGCGTGGCGATTCATCTACGTGAATCAAGCCGGGCAGATCATCGGCAGCACCAAGTTCGCTAATTTGCAGCAGATGGCTTTGATCGATTTGAATGGCGGGGTAATGCCCGGAACGCAGCAGATTCCCGGCCAGCCCGGAACGCCCGTCTCGGCGTTATCGAATTCCGGAAGCAATTCCGATTCGTCGCAAAATCCCACCGCACCCGGCGGCGGGACCGGAACCGCGATTGGCAGCGGCAACGGCACTAGCGATGGGTCGAGCAATCCCAATGCTCCGACCGGCCAACCGCCGCAGTCGCAAGATCCTTCGCAGCCGGGAGTTGGACAGCCTCCCACCGGCGCGCAAAATCCTTCGCCAGGTCTCGGCAGCGGCGCACCAGGTCCCGGCGGGATTCTCAGCGGGCTGCCCGGACAGGCGCCGAGTTCGACGCTACAAACGGGAGCGCTGGGCCAGACCAACGTCGCGGCGCTTGCCGCTTTGAAGCCTACCGGTCCGGTGGATGGTCCAGTGCTGGGAGCATTTCTTACTGGAGTAGCCTGCACCGGCGACGGAAAGTCGGTGAAGTACTACCACGGCGGGAAAAAATACGTGGACTGGGAATTTATTTGGAATCCGCTGGAAGACGCTGCCGCGGCTCAGCAACAACAGGGCGCATCCGGCCAGGGCGGAATTCTCGGCGGAGTTCCGGCCGGCGCTGGCGGCAACGGCGCTACCAATACCACCGGCAGTTCTTTTGGTTCTTCGTTCGGTTCGTCCCCCGGCGGCCCCGGCCAGCCAACCCAACCTCAGCCGTCTCCCCAAGCTCCGCCACAATAATTCCGCGAAAGCCGCGCCAGTGAATAAAACGCGTTTTTTAGTTGGCGGGAATCTGCGACCGTTCGTGGGCCAAAATCGTGGTGATTTTCTGCACGTATTTCTGCGTTTCGGGGAAGGGCGGGATCCCGCCGTACCGGGTCACCGTTTCGGGCCCGGCGTTATAGGCCGCCAGCGCCAGCGCCAGATTCCCGCGATAACGGGACAACAGATCTTTCAAGTAATGCGTCCCAGCGTCGATATTTTCAGCGGGATCAAAAATGTTGGAGACCGAATATTTCGCGGCGGTGGTGGGCAGCAGTTGCATCAACCCTAGCGCCTGCTTGTGCGATGCGGCGCGCGGATTGAAATTCGACTCCACCGCGATCACGTGCGTAATCAGTTTTTCATCAACGCCATGCTTTTCCGCGGCGGCTCGAATCAGATTGCCGTAGGGGCCTTTCGCCGGGTTTAAGGTTGCAGGAGTCGCGGTAAATTGATCTTCCGGCTCGATGGATGCTACGTCTGCTGCGGGCACGTCCACCGTCCCGCCGGCCACCGTGAGGCGGATTTGATCGCCAGTTTGTTCGTAACCGGTGATGTGCAGGCGCACGCCGGACTTCAGTACGGCGTAGTCGGCCTGGGCCGCAGGCGCGAACGTGAACGCCGCAGCGCCAATCGTCAACGCGATAGAGAGCAGGCCCGTGGCACGTTTCTTCACTGCAACCATTATACCGCCTCAGCAGCACCGTCTAGCGCGTATGTGCGTATAGCGTCAGCCAAACCCGCCTGATCGTTCGTTCCGGTGACCGGCCAGCCGCGGTTTTTCAGGCCGGCCACGCTATTACCCATCACCACGGGGGTTCCGGCAAATTCCAGCATTTCCGAATCGTTCCAGTTGTCGCCGACCGCCATAATATTTTCGCGAGAGATATTCCTCAGTCGAGCCCAGGCCTGCAGCGCCGAACCCTTGGAAACGTCGCTGCGCAGCACATCCAGCACCGATAGATTCCTTTCCAGGTATTCCGTTAGCGATTGCGCGAAACCATATTTGGCCGCTAGCGGCTCGAGCTTTTGCATGACCGCGCGCATCGGTTGGCAGTTTCCCGAGAACACCACCTGGATCGGGTCTTCCGGCGGATTCGTACGGTTCAGGCAATCAGTCAGCGGGGCGCACAGGCCGATGTGCTCCCGGTTACGCCGCAAATAAGCGCCCCGAAAAGGATCGTCCCAGTCTACTTTCTCCAGGATCACCCGATGACCTTCGGTGCGGTCGAAAACGACCCCGGCAAATTCGCGAAATGCTTCGGTGGCTTCCAGGACCTGGAGTGCGCTCTCGCGCGGGAGCAAGGAACGGAGATGCGTCGAGCCATCCCGCGATTTTGCCAACGCACCGTTGTTGACGATGAGATGCAAGTCGCCGGGAATCTTCTCGGCAATGGGCAGCGCAAAATCGAACCGCCGGCCCGTTACCAGCACGATTTCTATCCCGCGCGCGGCGGCTTCCTCGATGGCCTGCAAATTCTCTTCTGGAATCTGTCCGGTGCTGTTGAGCAGCGTCCCATCGATATCCATCGCAATCATTTGTATGGGCACATCATTATTCTAGCGCATACCGCGCGCTCCGTCAGTTGAGGCCCGGCCCAGCGGTTGTAGCGTGCTATTCTCATTTTTTGCAAATTTCACGCGGGAAGGGAACTGCAGTGACCGAGCGGCTCTACTACCACGATTCGTTTCAAAAAGAATTCGAAGCGAACGTCGTTTCCTGCGAGCGCGAAGGCGACCGCTGGAAAATCGTTCTGGACCGCACCGCATTCTACCCAACTTCGGGCGGCCAGCCCCACGACCTCGGCCGTCTCGGCGAGGTGGAAGTCCTGGAAGTCGCGGATGTGCCGGTCGCGGATGCGCCAGCTTCGCCCGTCGCACCCCAAATAGGCGTAACGCACGACGTCGTGCATTACACGTCCGCCGCAATTCCGGTTGGCCCGGTGCAGGGCCAGATCGATTGGGCGCGCCGGATCGACCACATGCAGCAGCACACCGGCCAGCATCTGCTTTCCGCAGCGTTCATCGAGCTTTTCGGCTTTCAGACCAAATCGTTCCATCTCGGGCGGCTCACTTCCACCATCGATCTCGAAGCGCCGTCCATCATGCCGCGCCAGCTGGAAGACGCGGAGCGCCGCACCAACGAAATTATTTTCGAGGACCGCGAAGTCGCAGTGCGTTTCGGCACGGCCCAGGAATTGGCTGACGCCGGCATCCGCAAAACCGTCGAGCGCGAAGGCGTGTTGCGCGCGATCGAGGTGGATGGTTTCGACCGTCAACCTTGCGGCGGCACGCATCTCGCGCGGACCGGTCAGGCCGGGCTGCTGCTGATTCGCAAACTCGAGCGCAGCCGGAATCTATGGCGAGTCGAGTATGTGGCCGGCTTCCGTGCGCTCGCCGCCGCTCGCTCCGATTTCGGGATTCTCACCCAAGCCGGTTCGTTGCTGACTTGCGCCACTTCCGAAGTTCCTGCCGTCATTACCAAATTGACCGAAGAACGGCGCAGCCAGCACACTGCTGGAAAGAAGATGGAAGAACGCCTCGCCCAACTGGAGGCCCGCGAGTTGCTCGAAAAACATTCTTCCGGTTCCGCGCCAGGTCCGTCGCCGGACGGTTCGCCGCGGATCATCGCGGCGACTCTGGACGATGCCACCGCTAACTATCTGGGAATTTTGGCGGCAAAACTCGTCGCTGAATCGAATGTTGTCGCGCTCCTGGCCAGCCGCGCCGCTGGTCATGTGGTCTTCGCGCAAACCAAAGGGTCTTCCTCGCCGACCGACCTGGGCGCGCTGGTTCGCGACACGCTCAGGGATTTGGGCGGGAAGGGTGGTGGCAGCAAGGATTTCGCGCAGGGAAGCCTTCCGAATCCAGCTGACGCCGAGAAGGCTGTACAACGCGCCCAGACCAGCCTCTCATCCAAATGACCGCGCCCCTATAGCGTTGGTAAAAGGAGCCTCGGCGTTTGATCTCTCGTTGCTTGCTTGCGAACCCGCATAGTAAATTAGCCCTGGCACGTTTTCACGGAAATTCAGGCCCAGTTGCGGGTTCGTCTTGAGGTTGCCGCGCTAGATGGAAATATTTCTCAATCTATTGTGGGTCGCGATCGCGCTAGCTTTGCTGAGCCGGTGGCGCTTTTCCTGGGCCATCCAGCCCCGCGAATATAAACACGCTGCGTGGCGACAATGGGCCGCGGTGGTCTGCGCCCTGATTTTTCTTTTTTTCATGGTCTCGCTAACCGACGACCTGCATTCCGACCTGGTGATATTTGAGGAATGTTCGGCGGGGCGTCGGCACGTCGCTTGCCTGGACGGTTCCCACCATTTGCCGCCGGCGCATGCCCGTGGCGCCGTTTTCGCGATTCTCGGATCACCGAATTCAATCCGCGTTACGTTCTTACTTGGGCCGGTGGCGCCTGAACGGCGCGCCGCGAGTAGCGATTTCGCACCCAGTCTGAATTTTGGTCGCGCTCCTCCTGTCATGTCCCTTTAACACCCGGGTAATACAATACCGCTCGATAGGATGTGTGCACCTCGGCGGAACTGTGAGTGAACGGTCGGTCCTGAAATTCACTCTTAGTTCCCAACGGCTTTTGACATCTATATGGTTGTAGTTTATTGCGCGAGGTTCAGATGAAGGGAATGGCCACATCTCCGATGGCCCGGTGGGCCGCAGCCGCTATTTTACTGGCGGGTTGCAGCGGCGCGCCCAAAGATAAAGATCCGGCAGCGGAAGCGCCGCCTGCCGCGCAGGTCGAGCATGTCGGCGACGTAACCACCGTGGTGGTGGACCATCCCGAACAATTTCCGCTGGTGGCGGCCGGCCAACATCAAGCCGCGTCGGAACTGGTTGCCACGGGCACGGTGACGCCCGATATATCCCGCACCGTGCCGGTCGTGTCCATCGCTGCAGGACGCGTGGTCGATATTCGGGCGCGGCTTGGCGACACCGTGAAAAAAGGCCAGCTTTTGCTGCGCGTGCAAAGCAGCGACGTTTCCGGAGCCTTCTCCGATTATCAAAAGGCGGTGGCCGATCAGGCGCTCGCCGCCAAGCAGTACGATCGCGCTAAGGGTCTTTACGATCATGGCGCAATTTCGCTGAATGACTTTCAAATCGCCGAAGGCGCGGATAACAAAGCAAAAGTTGACGTCGAAACCACCGCGCAGAAACTGCGCGTGCTGGGCAGTTCGGTCGATCATCCCTCCGGCATCGTGGATATCGTCGCGCCCATCTCCGGCGTCATCACCGATCAACAGGTCACCAATGCCGCTGGCATCCAGGGGCTGGCTTCCGCCAATCCTTTCACCATTTCCGATCTCTCCGATGTCTGGATCGTCTGCGACGTGTATGAGAACGATCTTCCCAGCGTGCGCCTCGGCGACATGGCCGACATCCGGCTGAACGCCTATCCCGATCAGGTGGTGAAGGGAAAAATCAGCAATATTGGCGCGGTTCTGGATCCCGACGCTCCGCACGGCGAAAGTTCGCATTCAGGTGCACAACCCCGGCGACATGCGTCCGGGCATGTTCGTCACCGCGACGTTTCAAGCGCAAAAAAAGGAAATCCATGCGGTGGTCCCGGCGTCCGCGGTTCTGCATCTGCACGATCGCGACTGGGTGTACGTTTCCGCCGGCGGCAACAAATTTCGCCGGGTGGAAGTCACCGTGGGCCACAGTCTGCCGGACAAAATGCAGGAAATCGTATCGGGCGTGAAGCCCGGCGAGCAGGTCGTCAGCAACGCCCTGGTCCTGCAAAACACCGTGGAGCAATAGTTGACCGTTGCAACTCCCGCACGCCGACGGCGACTCAACTGATGAGACGCCTCGTCGATTTCGCGCTCAACAACCGCTTCATGGTGGTCGCGCTGGCGATCCTGCTGCTCGTCTGGGGCGCGATTTCGTTTCACAACCTGCCCGTCGAAGCCTATCCGGACGTCGCCAACAACTACGTCCAGGTCATCACCCAGTGGCCCGGCCGCGCGGCCGAAGAAGTCGAGCAGCAAGTCACCATCCCCATCGAAATCGCAGATGAACGGCTTGCCGCACCTCGCGCACCTTCGCTCCGATTCGCTCTTCGGCCTTCGTCCAGCGTGATGCTGATCTTCGACGACAGTTCCGACAACGACTGGAATCGCGCCAAGGTTCTCGAGCGGCTCTCACAAGTCACGCTGCCCACCGGCTTGCAGCCGCAAATGGGCACCGACTGGAGTCCGGTCGGCCAGATTTACTGGTACACGCTGAAGAGCACCAATCCGCAAGTACGACTTGATGGAACTGAAATCCATCGAAGACTGGCAGCTCGAAAAGCAATTCAAGTCCGTCCCCAACGTCGTGGACGTTTCGAGCTTCGGCGGCACCACCCGCGAATATCAGGTCCGCGTCGATCCCAACGCGCTCGTCGTCCCACGGCCTCAGCATCGGCCAGGTCGAACAGCAGCTCACCAACAACAACGCCAACGCCGGCGGCAGCTTCGTCGAATCGGGCTTGCAGCAGATCAATGTTCGCGTGGTCGGCCTCTTCACCAGCGTCGCGGACATCGAAAACACCGCGCATCACCACCAAAAATGGCACGGTCCTCCGCGTGAAAGATATCGCCACCGTCACCCAAGGCCCGCAGCATTCGCCTCGGACAAATCGGCACGCGCCATCCACCGCGCCGACGGAAAAATCATCGACAATGACGACGTGGTCGAAGGCATCGTCCTGCTGCGCAAAGGCGCCAACGCCGACGAAGCGCTGGCCGCGATTCACGAGAAAGTCAAACGAACTCAACAACCATATCCTGCCGCCCGGCGTGAAGATCGTCCCGTTCCTCGATCGCAGCGACCTGTTGCACGTCACCACGCACACCGTGCTCCAAAACCTCACCGAAGGCGTGCTGCTCGTCTCCGTGATTCTGTTTTTCTTTCTCGGCAACTCTCGCGGCGCGCTCATCGTCGCTCTCACCATTCCGTTCTCGCTGCTCTTCGCCTCCATCTGCCTCGACCTGAATAAAATTCCGGCGAACCTGCTCTCGCTCGGCGCGCTCGATTTCGGCATGGTCGTCGACGGCACGGTGGTCATCATCGAAAACATCGTCCGCCATTTCAGCATGGCCTCCAGCGCGCAGAAAACGCCGCTGGAAATCATCCGCGACGCGGTTCTGGAAGTGCTACGCCCGGTGTTTTACGCGCGCGCCATCATCATCGCGGCGTACCTCCCGATCTTCACGCTGCAGAGCGTGGAAGGCCGTCTCTTCAAGCCCATGGCCTGGACGGTTTCTTTTGCGCTGCTCGGCGCGCTGATCTTTGCCGTGCTCATCGCGCCGGTCCTCGCGCTGATCGTTTTCAGCCACGGCGTGCGCGAATGGCCCAACCCGGTGATGGCCTTCCTCAGCAGAAAATATCGCATCGCCGTTCGCTGGGCCATCGAGCATCGCAAAATCACCGTCGGCGCCGGCGCCGCTGCTTTTGCGCTGGCGGTGTTTCTGATGGCCAGCGGCGTGATCGGCTCCGAATTTTTGCCGCACCTCGATGAAGGCGCCATTTGGGTTCGCGGCACGCTGGCGCCCAGCACCGGCCCTACCGAAGGCGTCCGCGTGGCGAACGAAGCACGCGTCGATCCTCGCTTCCTTTCCGGAAGTAACCCTGGTGACGAGCCAGGTCGGGCCGCCCCGATGACGGCACCGATACCACCGGATTTTTCAACACCGAATATTTCGTGGACCTGAAACCGAAAGATCAGTGGCGCCCGATTTTTCATCAGGACAAAGACGCGCTGATTGCCGCCATGGACCGCGAACTCAGCAAGATGCCCGGAATTCTGTGGAACTTCTCGCAGCCGATCGCCGACAACATGGAAGAAGCGGTCAGCGGCGTAAAAGGCGAACTGGCCATCAAGTTGTATGGCGACGACCTGGAAGTCCTCGAAGACAAGGGCGACGAAATCGTCAACGTCATGAAAAACGTGCACAGGCGTCGAAGACCTCGGCTTGTTCCGCGTCCTGGGCCAGCCCAATCTGAATATTTCGATCGACCGCCAGGCCGCCGCGCGCTACGGCATCAACGTCACGGACATTCAAGATGCGGTGGAAACCGCGGTCGGCGGGAAAGCGGTCAGCCAAGTGCTGCAAGGCGAGCAGCGCTACGACCTGGTGGTGCGCTACACCGCGCCGTATCGCGACAACAAAGAAGCCATCGAAAACATTCGCCTGCTCGCGCCCTCGGGCGAACGCGTCGCGCTTTCGCAACTCGCGCAAGGTCGAGATCAAAGGACGGCGCATCCGAAATCTATCGCGAAGAAAATTCGCGCTATGTGGCCATCAAATACGGCGTGCGCGGCCGCGACCTCGGCAGCACGGTGGAAGACGCGATGAAGCAGGTGAAGGAAAAAGTAAAGCTGCCCGGTCGGCTACCACATCGATTGGGCCGGCGAATACGAAAGCCAGAAGCGCTCGCAAAAGCGCCTGGCGATTGTCGTCCCGATCACGCTGCTGGTGATTTTCATTATTCTCTACACCATGTTCGGCTCGGCGAAATGGGCTGGCCTGATTCTCGCCAACGTGGCCATCGCGCCGGTCGGTGGCTTTCTGGCGCTGCTGATCACCGGCACGCATCTGAGCGTTTCTTCCGGCATTGGATTCCTTGCGCTCTTCGGCGTCTCGGTGGAAACCGGCGTGATCATGCTCGAATACATTAATCAGCTCCGCGTCCGCGGCCACTCGATCGAAGATTCCGCCATCGAAGGCGCCGTGCTGCGCCTGCGCCCGATCATGATGACCATGCTGGTCGCCATCCTCGGCCTTGCTGCCCGCCGCCCTTTCGCGCGCGATTGGCTCCGATTCCCAGCGGCCCTTCGCCATCGTCATCGTCGGCGGCCTGATCTCCGCCCTCATCATGGGCATCTTCCTCTTGCCCGCCATGTACGTCTGGATCGCCCGCGACGGCGACAAGCTCCCCGAAGCCGAAGAATCTTTCGAGATGTAAATTTCGCCGGAGCGGCACCCCTTCGCTTTCTTTTCAATTCAGCCGCCGTCCGACTTCCTATAGAATCGGCGACAGTAACGACTCGGCAGGCGGCGACGGCCGCAGGGACTCCCCCTCATGAAGAAAGAACAAGTTCGCGCGCGGATCGAAGAAGTCGGTATCATCCCGGCGGTGCGCCTCGGCTCGGCGGACGAAGCCATGTTCGCCGCTGAAGCCGTCTCTCGCGGCGGCATCCCGATCGTTGAGATCACCATGACCGTTCCCGGAGCCCTCGACGTAATTTCCCACCTGGTCAAACGCGCGCCGAACATGATCGTCGGCGCGGGCGATGTTTTCGATTCCGAAGTCGCCCGCGACTGCATCGACGCCGGCGCGATGTTTCTGACCAGCCCGGGCTTCGATCATCGCATTGTGGAATTTGCGCTCGGCGCTTCGGTAGTCGTCTTGCCGGGCGCGCTGACGCCCACCGAAGTCACCCGCGCCTGGAAATCCGGCGCCGATTTCGTCAAGGTTTTTCCCTGTGCGCTGGTCGGCGGCGAAAATTATATTCGCGCGCTGAAAGCTCCGTTTCCGACGCTGCCGCTAATTGCCGCCGGCGGCGTGAACCAGCAGAACGCGGCGAGTTTTATTTTGGCCGGCGCCTCGGCCTTGGGCATCGGCGGCGAACTGATCCCCAAGGAAGCCATCCGCCTGCGCCAGGCCGACCGCATCTTTACCCTGGCCCACCGCTTCGTGAAATTCGTCCAAACCGCCCGCAGCCACATGCCGCATCCCAAGCCCGAAATCGTTCGCCAGGCCTAGGCGCAAAAAAAGGACCACGCCGCGAATCAGGCCACATGTTTCGTAGGTTGTGGCTTCAGCCGCGACAACGATGAGACGGGAACTGACGGGACTTTAGTCGCTGGGGTTCCGTCCAAGCCATGAAGCGCAGCACGTATCGAAACGAATCCACGGAACTGGTTTGGCGGCCCCGCGCGTGTTTGCTAGAATATTAGCCGCAGTGGGCGTGTAGCTCAGCTGGGAGAGCGCGTCGTTCGCAACGACGAGGTCGCAGGTTCGATCCCTGTCACGTCCACCAAAATCCCAGCTATTTTCCGCCCAACGCGGCGAGTAACGCCGTGCCGTTTGGCGTGCCCAGCCCGGTGCAGGGATCCCAGCCTTTGCCCGCTGAATACGTGCCGTTATTTCCGGAAGTGATGTCGTGAAAGGTGGCTTCCGCTTTCGCCGCATATAACAGCGGATTGACGTAGCCGACGTTCGCGCCCAGCGATTCGTTGATCAGCGCGAGCAGGCCCGCCCACAGTGGAGCCACCGCGCTGGTCCCGCCGATCACCGACGGCTGGCCGTCGACGACCACGTTGTAGCCGGTTTCCGGGTCGGCGTTGCCGGCGACGTCCGGCACGCCGCGACCCACAAAACCATTTGGAGATTTAGGCACATTCGCGCTCTGCTGAAAAGTGGGAAGCGCAAAGGAATCGCTGACGCCGCCGCCGGTCGCGCCCTCGTTGGCGGCCTGTTCATTCCACACCTGCTCGCTGCCGATCGCCCCGCCGGTGATGGTGAGTTTCGTCCCGCCGCAACCAATGACAAAGGGGCTAGCTGCCGGAAAATCCACAGCGGGAGTGCCATCCGTGGTTCCGTCCGAACTTCCGTTGTCGCCCGACGCGGCCAGGACCGTGACGCCCATGGTTGACGCGTCTTCGCACGCCGAATTCAGCGCGTCACGCGATTGTGCCGTCCACGAGCTTTCCGGCCCGCCCCAGCTGATCGAAATGATTGAGGGTTTTAATTTGGCGTCATGGACCGCAGTGGTCACCGCGTCGATGAATCCCTGGTCGGTATTCGGCGCGAAGTAAGCCGCAATCTGCGCCGCCGGAGCAACGGCCCCCGCTACTTCGATGTCCAGTTCGACTTCGCCGTCCGCTCCGCTGGGATCACCCGTCGGAGAATTCGAGCCGCCATCCACCGAAACTGCCGTCACCTTCGGCGTAGCGATTCCCAAAGATTTGAAAAAGGTGTCGAGGTCGGCCGGCTTATAGCCACCTCCCAATTCAATCACAGCGATGCTTTGCCCTGCGCCAGTTGCGTTCGCGCCCGTAGGGAATCCATACGCTTGGGCTACTTGCAAAGGGGAATAAGAAACAGCCGCGGCTCGGGCGTGAACCCCTGGCTGAGCTTTGCGCAGCCGGAAATGAGTTTTAGCTTGCGGGCGGTTATCGAGCCCGAAAACTCCTTGAATGATCGATGCCAAATTTGCCGGGATGGTCAGCGCGCCAGTGCGGCAGCGATACGCGCCAGAATTGTGCTGGTAACGCCTTAGATTCGCGCCAAACGCATGGCTAAAGGCTTGCACCGTGCCGCCGAGTTTCACCGTACGGCTGGCGCGGTCTTCACTGACCACTTGCAAATGGTATTCGGTGGCGAACGCCCGAATTTTCTCGAGGTCCGCCGCCGCGGCTCCGTGCGCCTTCGCAAACTCGTCGCGGGTGAGATATTTGCGTTGGCGCGGCAATTGCGCGCCCAGCATCGCGGCGGAAGGGAACTGGCCCGCCGGCGAACCTCGCCGCAACAACACGCTGACCTCGATCTGCTGGTTCGGGTCCGCCGGCCCAACATCCTGGCCACCTGGCAAAGCGGCGCGTTCGCTGCCTTTCAGTTCTACCCGGTTCTGGCCTGTCGCCATGAAAGCCTCCGCTATGATTCAAGAAGTTTGAAGATAGGAACACCATCGAGGCCGGGAAGAAAAGTATAGCCCGATTCACGGCAGTCGGCCTGCGGCCGGTTCTGGAAGTTCTAACGTATTAACTCGCCCGGGCAATTTGCTAGACTCATCTCCGTTTCCAGACACGATCCACGATAGAGGCGAGGCCCGGATGCGAGACGTTCGAGTTTCTGGAATCTTGATCGGCATCGTCTTTCTCATCGCATCTTCGCCGGCGTTGCGGGCCCAAACCGCTGCGTCCGATGCCCCGGCACACCCGTGGTACCAGCACGCCGTCTTCTACGAGATCTACCCGCGCAGCTTTATGGACAGCAACGGCGACGGCATCGGCGACCTGAATGGAATCACCTCGAAGCTCGATTACCTGAAAGCCCTGGGAGTCGATGCCATCTGGATCGCCCCGTGCTTTCCCTCGCCACAGGTCGATTTCGGCTACGACGTCTCCGACTATCAAAACATTGACAAGATGTACGGCACGCTGGCCGATTTCGACAAGCTCCAGAAACTTGGCGAGGCCCACGGCATCAAAATCATTTTTGATTTTGTGGTTAACCACACCTCCGACCAGCATCCTTGGTTCGTCGATTCGCGCTCTTCGCGCACTTCGGATAAGCGCGACTGGTACATCTGGCGCGATGGAAAAGGAACGAATCCGCCCAACAATTGGATCGCGGAATTTGGGGGCTCTGCCTGGCAGTGGGACGACAACACGAAACAGTATTACTACCACTATTTTTACCCACAACAGCCCGATCTAAACTGGCGCAATCCAGCCGTGGCCAGCGCGATGTATGGAACCACCGAATGGTGGTACCAGCGCGGCGTGGCTGGCTTCCGGCTCGACGCCGTTGATTCGCTGTTTGAAGATCCGAATCTGCAAGACGATCCGATCTTGCCGGGTCTCACGGTCTATGGCGACCTCCAGGTCGATCATAAATTTACCCAGAAGCTTCCCGAGGTGCACCTCGCTTTGAAGGGCCTGCGCGCGGTCGCCGACAAATACAACGCGGTTCTGATCGGCGAGACCTGGACCGACAATGTCGCGCAATTGAAAACCTATTACGGCTCCGGGCACGATGAACTGCAGATGCCCATGGACCTGATGCTGACCAAGTTGAAATTTTCAGCTCTAGTTTTTCGCGAGCACTTCAAGCAGGTGGACTCCACTGGCGAATGGCCCGTCTTTGTGATCGGCAATCACGATATTTTGCGTTCCTGGAACCGCTACGGCGACGGCCAGCACAACGATCAAATCGCCAAAGACATGGCCGCGATGTACCTGACATTACGCGGCACGCCCATCCTTTATTACGGCGAAGAAATCGGCATGCGGAACAACGATCCGCAGCGCCGCGAAGATGTAAAGGATCCGATTGGACGCCTGGGCTGGCCCAAAGAAAAAGGGCGCGACGGCGAACGCACTCCGATGCAGTGGAACGATGAACCGAACGCGGGATTTACCACCGGCATTCCATGGAACGCGATACCGGTGACCTACAAGACCTATAACGTCGAAGCCGAAGCGAAAGACCCGAATTCCATCTTGAATTGGTACAAGGCGCTGCTGGCGCTGCGGCATACCGATCCGGCGTTGCTCGACGGCGTATACATTCCGTTGAACGAAAGCGATGCGGAGGTGTTGTCTTACTTACGCAAAGCCTCTGGTTACTCGGTGCTCGTCGCCATCAACATGTCCGCGGTGCCGAGGGCTGTGCATTTTGATTTAGGCCGGCAGGGTATTACCGCAACCTGGGCCAAAACGTTGCTGACCACGCAGCCGTCGCTGAAAGAAAAAGCCTCTATCGCGCAAATGTCGCTGGAACCATATGGGGTCTACATCGGGGCAGTGCAGTAGCTCGAGCTATCGTTCGAAGACTTCTTCGGATTGCGGCGCTTCAATATGTTCCTGGATGGGCGCGGACGAAACTATCGAAGGCTCCGCGGCTTGCGGTTCCAGCAGGTCAGCCAGCATCAGCCGCAAATTGCCTTCGTTCGTGGCGTAGGCCAGGCCGGTTTCCATGTCGAGTTCGTTGTTGCGAATAAGATTTTCGATTTGGTCGTCGAAACACTGCATGCCGTCGTCGCCGCCATCGCGCATCGCATCCAGCAGGGATTTGCCTTCGCTTTCGCCTTTGCTGACGTAGTCGCGGGTGCGCAGCGTCGATTTCAAAATCTCAAAGGCCGCCACGCGTCCGCTGCCATCGCGTTTGGGAATCAGCCGCTGCGAAACGATGTAGCGAAAAACTTTCGCCAGCCGTGCCGCGCACCGACTGCTGGTCCGGAACCGGGAAGACGCCGACGATGCGTTCGATGGTCTTCGACGCGTCGATGGTATGCAGCGTGGAGTAGACCAGGTGGCCGGTTTCAGCCGCTTCCAAGGCCACTTCGATGGTGTCCTTGTCGCGCATTTCGCCGACCAGAATTAATTTGGGGGCCTGACGCAAAGCGGCACGCAGCGCCAGCGTAAACGTCGGCGTGTCGGTGTATAGCTCCCGCTGGTGAATGGTGGCCCGCTTATGCGGGTGCATGAATTCGATGGGATCTTCGATGGTAATGATGTGGCAGGCTTTCTCTTCGTTGATCTTATTCACGAATGCGGCCAGGGTCGAAGATTTGCCGCTTCCGGTCGGCCCGGTTACCAGCACGATACCCGGGCGCACCTCGGCCGCGTCGGCCAATTGCGCCGGCAGTTTCAAGCTCTCAAAACTCGGAATCTCGGTGGCGATGACCCGCATGACGATCGCGCAGGTCCCGCGCTGCGTAAAAATATTCACCCGGAACCGCGAAACTTTGGGCAGGCTGTAGGAAATATCGCAGGACCCTTCCTGCTTCAGTTTGTCCACGGCCAGTTGATTCCGGCCGATCAAGTCCGCGGCGATGCGCGCGGTGTCCTCGGAGGTCAGCACGCCCACACCCTTAATTTTTAATTGCACCAGTTGACCGTGAACTTCCACCTGCGGCGCGCGGCCGGGAGAAAAAATCAGGTCACTGGTCTTGGGCGCCGCGAGTAGCATCGACGCAATGATATTGGGGGTCGGCGCAATCGAAATGGGTTCGGCCTTGGGCGCGGGCCGGATATCGCCTGTGGGAAGATCCATACAGTTGGTTCCTCCGCCGATTCGTCCGGGGAGGAGGCCGGTCGCCTTCGGGTAGCCTCAAGTATGGGCGCAAAAGACGGCAGCAGGCGCTCGACGCCGCGCTAATGTTCTCAAAGCATTAGCTGTCCTTTTTCTGAAACAAGGCCCGAGGGCGCAGGACAGCCGAAATGAGCCCACCGGGCCCCACCAGGCGGGCCTCTGGACCCTGGCGGAGGGGTATTTAGCCGGTTAGATACTCTTTCCTTACACCCATCGCGGGTTCCCGCCTCTTGCCGCTCAATTTCTCTTACTCTAAGTCAGGCGAAAATGACGGACTTTGAGAACAAGCCGGCTGCGGGTGTACCCGGGCCACGGGAAGGCGCGGGAGCGCGTCCTGGCGGCGGCTCGCGCGAAACCGTGCTGCTTGGCGACGATCCGGATGTGGCCCCGCATCGTGCCGAGACGGTGGTTAATACCCAGATCCATTCGGGCTTGGCCACCAACGTCCTGGCGGCACTGGGCCAACGCTACGAGATACTCGGCGAGGCCGGCCACGGCAGCATGGGGAACGTCTACAAAGCCCGGGACCGCGAGACCGGCGAGACCGTGGCGCTGAAGCTCCTGAAGCCGGAAATCGCTTCCGATCAGGCCATGATGGACCGCTTCAAGAACGAGCTGCTCTTCGCGCGCAAAATCACCCACAAAAACGTTTGCCGCGTTTACGAATTCAATCGCGCGGCCGGCATCGCCTACACTTCGATGGAATTTGTCGAAGGCGAGAGCCTTCGTTCCGTGCTCAATCGTTTTGGCGCGCTCACCCAGAAAAAAGCCAAGGATCTGGCGCTGCAGATCTGCTCGGGCCTGAAGGAAGCGCACGCGCAGGGCATCGTGCACCGCGACCTAAAGCCCGAAAACGTGATGATCGACGGCAGCGGCAACTTGAAGATCATGGATTTCGGCATCGCCCGCTCCATGGAGGCGCGTAACGCGGCAGACCGGCGCGATGGTCGGCACGCCCGCCTACATGGCTCCCGAGCAGGTCTCGGGCAGCCCCGTGGATTACCGCACCGACATTTATTCGCTGGGTTTGATGCTGTACGAAATGTTCACCGGCAAGCCCGCGTTCAGCGCCGAAAACGCCATCGCGGTGGCGCTGAAGCAAATGCGCGAGGATCCCGCTCCGCCGCGGACCATCGATCCATCGATTCCGGCGCCCCTCGAACGAATCATGCTGAAGTGTCTGGCGAAAGAACCGGAGAAAAGATTTCAAACCGTCGCGGAACTGGAGTCCGCGCTGCAAACTCCAGCATCGGCAGCCGGCGCGCGACGTTGCCGTCCCCGGCGTTCGCGCCAGCCGCCGCGGCCCGCGCGGCCCGCCCCGCAGCGCTGCCCGCGGGTCCACTTTCGATTCCATCGCAGAAGTCAACCGCCGGCCGCACCCTACTTTGGATTCTCTTTGGTTCAGCGTTCGTGCTAGCTGCGCTAGCGGGCCTTCGCTGGCTCGCGAGTCGCCAAAGCGCGCTCAAATGATTCCGCCGCCGGCTTCGGCTCGGCGCCGGCACCACCAGAATTTGCCCTGGAAATTCCGGTCGTACCGGCCATCGCGCCGCGAATCGGCAGTGAAAAACGCAACGCCGGAAAGTTCAGCGCCAAAACCCGTGGTGGCCGCGCGCGCCGGCGACGCACTCCAAGCCTGCGCCTCCCGAAGTTTTCCCGCGTATGGAGATCCCGCCCTTGAAGCACGCACTTCCCGATCCAGCAATGGCTCGCGGCCCAGAATTCGCTGGCCAATCAAGCCAAGCAGGCCAGGCAATCGAAATCAAACAAGCAACCCGATTTCATTTATTTGAATACCGGCATGTTTGTAGCGCGAAGACAAAGCCCAAGAAGCGGCCAAGAAAATCCGCCGACCTCGGACTGCCGGCGATCGTCAAGTCGTGGCCTGGTGGCTACCGGATCGATGTGTATCTCACTGTTTTTGCGGCCCGATCGACGGCGGGCGGCGAAAAAGCGGTAACCGAACAGGCTCCGCAGCGATGGCTTCTTCGAATGTGCGGCCAGTCAACAATCCTTTCGCCGGCTCGAGACAGCACAATTAGGCCCACGACCGAGCATTTGCACCCGCGACCAACCAATCGCGTCGAGCGCGACACGAATATCGGCGCACTCCATTTGCAATCGAGCAGCTGAGGATAGGTGACACCTATGGAGTATGGCGCGCGCAGCGACCCAGGTCGTGTTCGCGAAAACAACGAAGACAATTTCAGGCTGGCGCCGGAGATGGGCCTGTTCATCCTCTCTGACGGCATGGGCGGCCTCGAAGCCGGCGAAGTCGCCAGCCGCCTGGCGGTCGAAACCGTGCTCGAGCACTGCCGGCAAGCCGAAGCCGATCCCACGCTGGCAGTTTTTGGCAAACAGATCGACGGCGTTTCAGAAACCTCCAACCGGCTGGCCAGTGCGGTGCGGCTGGCCAACGCCGAGATTCTACGCCCACGCAGGAACCGCGGCGGCAAAGCCGCCATGGGCGCGACGATCGTGGTCATGCGTTTTGTGGAAGATCGAGTTTGCATCGCCCACGTCGGCGACAGCCGCGCCTATCTGTTGCGCGACGGGCAATTCGATCAGCTCACCGAAGATCATTCGTTCGTCGCCGATCAGGTTCGCCGCGGCATGTTGACCGAAGAGGAAGCCAGCCGCAGCAAGATGCACAACGTGCTGACCCGCGCACTCGGGATCGATCCGCAGGTGGAAGTGGACGTCACCGAAGAGCTGCTGGCGGATGGCGACATTTATGTCGTCTGCTCCGACGGTTTATTCCGCGAGCTTTCCACCGCGCAAATTTCCGGCGTACTGCAGGAGACCGATGATCCGCAGCGCGCGGCCAGCCGGCTGATCGACCTGGCCAATCAAGCCGGCGGCGGCGACAACATCACCGTAATTGTTTTGCGCAATTCGCCGAAATCGGCGCGGCCCCTGGCGAAAATCGGACGTTGGTTCAAAGGTTCCGACGAAAAAGATCCAGAAGCTCAATCTTGATTGGGAGGGCGTTCCCATGTCCAAGCTGGTCTTGAAATTTGAATCGGCGGTATTGCAGGAAATCGCGGTCGGCCAGAAAGAAGTGAGCATCGGCCGCTCGCCGGACAACGGCATCGTGATCGATAATCCCGCGGTGTCGAACTATCACGCCCGGGTCTTCACCGAAGAGGGCCGCCTGATGCTGCAGGATTTTGGCAGCCTGAACGGCACCTTCGTCAATGGCCAGCGGGTGAAGATGATCATGCTCAAGCCCGGCGATTCGGTGGCCATCGGCAAGCACACCATCGTGGTTACCGATTCGGTCGAGGTCCGCGCCAAGTCGCTCGATCACGTCGACCCCAAACCCGCGGTTCCCAAGATGAATGAAACCGTGATGCTGGACACCAAGGACCGCCGCGAATTTCTGGAACTGATCGCCGGCGCCGGAGAAAGCGCTCAGCCGGCGCCCGGCCGTCTGAAAATCCCTACGCTGGTGGTGCGCAATGGAAATACCGACCGCAGCGAATATCCGCTGAACGACAAATTGACCGTCGTCGGAAAATCAGCCATGGCCACCGTGAAACTACAAGGCTGGTTTAAGCCCAAAGCCGCAGCGCAAATCAATCGGAAAGAAGACAATACCTACTACATTGGCGCCGCCGACAAGACGCCTAGCGTCAATGGCGAGCCCATAACGCACCCGACCAAACTGGCGTCTGGCGATTTGATCGAAGTTGCCGGCGTGGAATTGGAGTTCGTGGTTCGCGACTAGCCAGAGCCGCGCCGGAGCGCGGACTGCGCGGGTTCAGACGGACTGCGAATCGGAAGTTACCGGCTCATCGGGGAGATAGGTGTTGTCCTGCGCGATGGGGAATTCCACCATGAAAGTCGCGCCACCCTCCGGGCGATTGAAGCAGCGAATCAGCCCGCCGTGTTCCTGCAGAATGCCGTAGCAAATACTCAGCCCTAATCCGGTGCCTTTGCCCACTGGTTTGGTGGTGAAAAACGGATCGAACACCTGTTGCGGCGATTTGATCCCCGGCCCGCTATCCGAAAAATCGATAAAAATGCGGTCGTCGCTGCGCGCCGCTGTAATCGTCAGTTTGCCCCCGCCCACTTCCTCCAGGGCATCCACCGCATTGCTGATCAAGTTGAAAAATACCTGCAGCACCTGATTGGCGTCGCCGCGCACCGGCGGCAGATCCGGGGCGAAATGCGTCACCACTTCGATGTGGTCGCTGCGCAAATCCAGATTGCTGAGATGCAGCGCCGAACCAATGACCAGGTTCAGGTCCAGTTCGGCCTTCTCGCTGGGAACCCGCCGCGCGAAACTCAACAAGTTCGTAACCAGCGTCTTGATGCGCCGGGAGAGCGTGCGTATTTTGGTGGCGATGGCCCGCTGCCGCTCGCCCAGCGATGGGTCATCCACCAGCAAGTCCGAGTACCCCAGAATCCCGGTGAGAGGATTATTGATTTCGTGCGCCGCACCGGCCGCCAACTGGCCCAGCGAGACCAGCTTTTCCGCTTGCACCATCTGGGCCTGGAAATGTTTGAGGTTTTCGATCGATTCGCGCGAGGCGGCCAGCAGCCGTAGCCGGTCCTCATCCACCAGCCGCTGGCGCATGGTAATCAGCAGGGCGACCAGCAGCAGCGCCACCTGCGTCACTCCAATGCGAAAACCGCGCACGGCGGCGACGTCCCGCGACAACCACAAGCTCCACAAAGCCATCAGTGGAATGGAAAACACGGCAATCATCGCCAGCAGCGCCGGCCACTGCCGCGTTTCGCTGTGCGGGGTCGCTACGGTTTCGCGCTCGGGCCGCAACCGGTAAGCCACCACGCCGGCCGTGCCGAACCACACGAACGAAGCCACCAGGGGCAAGTCAAACACGCTGCCGGTGTAATAATCCAGCCGGTCGATCGCGCGGTTGGTGATGTACGAACCCACGGCATAAAGCAGCGAGGCCGCAAAAAGGTGCGAATAAACTTCGCGCCACGCGCCCTTCGACCGCCGCATCAAGAACGCGAAACCAGTGGCCAGCGTGATGTTTTCCACCGCGGCCAGATGGTCGTAGCTCCAGCCGTAGCGCAGCACGTCCGGCGCGATGTACTGCCAGGGAATGACCACAAACAGGTAGAGGTAGACCCACCAGACGAGTAGCAGTGAAAAGTCCAGGTAGCCGGTGTGCACGTTCAAATCATCCCGGCGGTCGTGGGGCTTCAGCGCCAGCGCTCCGATCATCGGAACCGGATGCAGGAACAGGATGACGTCGCCGATGAAAGGGTTCGGGGCGTCCTGGTGCAGCACCACCTCGAAGTAGGTCCAGATCGATTGCCCAACCAGCCAGGCGGCGCATCCCAAGCCGAGGAGCGTCCAAAAAAGCCGCGTGCGGTGTTCCGAAACGAAGGAATTTGCGAAGAGGCCGACGCAGGCGAAAAGCGCCACCAGGCACTGCACCACGTCGCCGAAAGCGGTTAGCCGCGGGCTGTTGTGCTGCGTCAGTGCCGCCAGCACGTATCCGCCGACCAGCAGCACCCACGCGGCCATAAGAATCCAGGACCCACGCGACATCGCGCGCGGACCTCGAGAGGGACCACTCGTAAATGGACTTGCAGCGCTCATGATCTGGCGTACGGGGATGCCTGCTTCTAGGATAGCTTCGAATGCAACGGGGTCTGGGTCGGTTTCAAGAAGACGTGCTTTGGATGCAACAGTAACCGTTAGGCCCCACCCGGTGGGTCCTACTCGCGTCTGGCAACGTAGTTCTACGGATGGCTGGTCTGGCCCGCTTCTCGCTCCGCCAGGATTTTCTCGGCGTTCTGGTACAGAGCCCGCGCCTGCGGCATGGCGTCAATGGCTTTCTCCAGTTGCGGGTCGTCCTGCAGTTCGACCTTATAACCGTCGTTCAGGCCGAAATAAGAGGTGAAAACTTCGCGCTTGATCTGCCACTTCAGCCAAGTGAGATTGGCCTGGATATCCTGCTCGGTGTACTTGATTTTCTGCTGGTCGAGATATTTGCGGAGGTCCTGGATGACCGGCTCCGTGACCACGAAATCCCGCGTCACATCCGGCTTTTCGCCCAGGTAATACCGGGTGAAGTCTCCCACTCCCTGTTGCTGCGGGTAGAAAACTCCTCGGCGATACAACAATTGCTGGAACTCGTCCGGTTTCGGTGCCGCGGTAACGATGTCCGGGGTGATTCCGCCACCGCCGAAAACCTGGCGGCCGCTATCGGTCAGCTTCACTTCCGGCTTAACCGGCGGCTGCGGGTTGTAGTGATAGTCGTACAGCGACACGTTGTTGTAATCGCGCTGGATCAGCCGTCCGCTGGGCGTGTAGTATCGCGCCGTGGTCAACAGCAAAGCCGTTTCCTGGCTCAGCGGGAACTGGGTCTGCACCAAACCTTTGCCGAAGCTGGTTTCGCCCACGACCAATCCACGATCGTGATCCTGAATCGCGCCGGACACGATTTCCGATGCCGAGGCGCTTTGCCCATTCACCAGCACCACGACCGGAACACCGTTGCCTTGATTCCCGCGCACCGCGTAGTAGCGGCGTTCGGGTGATGATCGCCCGCGATGCGAAACCACGATCTCATTCTTGTCCAGGAACATGTCGGCCATGCCCACGGCCTGATTCAGCAAGCCGCCGCCATTATTGCGCAGGTCGATAATCAGGCCATCGAGCTTGTTCCCGTCGAGCTGGCGCAGCGCTTCGGCCAAATCGGCGTCCGTGGTTTCGTTAAAGGTGCTGACCCGCACGTAACCGATGCCGGGCTTGACCATCGTGAAGTATTCCACGCCGGGGCGGGGAATCTCGTCGCGCGTCACGGTCACTTCAATTGGCTTTTCCCAACCTTCGCGGCCCAGCGAAATATGCACCACGGTGCCTTTCGCGCCTTTCAGCATGTCCGCGACTTCCGTGGTGGTCAGCCCGTCGCAGGATTTGCCATCGACTTTCTGGATGATGTCTCCGGGACGGATTCCCGCTTTGTAAGCCGGCGAGCCGACGAAGGGCGCCAGTACCACGGTCTGATTGTCGCGCTGTTGCACCGTCATCCCGACGCCATAATATTTGCCCTGCTGTTCTTCCTTGAATAGGGCGTACTGCTTGGGATCGAAGAAATTCGAATGCGGGTCCAGGACGCGCAGCATCCCGGGAATGGCGCCGTCGTAGATCAGCTTGTCGGTGTCGACCGGTTCCGCGTAGTTGCGCTCGACCACGGAGAGGACGTGAGTAAAACTCTTGACCGAATCCTGCGTGTCGTTCTGGCCGGCCGCCGTCGCCCGCACGGGCGAGCCGTAAAGCCCACCCAGCAGCGCCGAAACCGCCAATACCACCACCAGAACCACGATGCCGCGTCCGGACGACCCCTTAGATTCCATTAATCCTCGCTTCGCCTCGAAAAACATTGTAAAACCCAACTATAGCATACCTATTCAGTGATTTGACGCAGGCCGTGCCACTTTGGCTCGGCATAAAATGGTATGATTTAGCTCGAACGCCGTACGAAAACATCTGGCAAGTTCAATCCTGGCGTAGTACCCGCAAGGACTGGTCGTCATCGAGCGCTATGTTCAGCATCGCACATATCGTCATCATTTTCGTCGTCGCGCTGGTCGTGTTTGGGCCCGAAAAGCTGCCCGATCTTGCCCGGAACCTGGGCAAAGTCATGGGCGAATTTCGTCGCGCGACGGGCGACCTGCGCTCGACGTTTGAAGGCCATATGCGCGACCTCGAGCGCGAGGCTGACCTGCGCAAAGTGCGCGAAGGTCAAACCGCCGGCTCTGCTGCCATTCAACCAGCCGGGGCCCAAGTTACACCCGAAAATTCGATCGGTGGCGGCAACCTGATGACCCCCTTGCCGGTCTCGACCGAAACCAACACTGCGACCGACGATCCCGCTGACGGCGTCAAAGATTTGGCGCCTCCGCCCGGAACGGTGCAATCCGATCGTCCCAACGCCGCCGCGTTCGCAGAACCCGCGACGCCGTCGCCGCAACAACTCGAATTTGGAACTGAGCAGCTGCACGCGGGCGAACGGCCCGACTCCGAGTCCGAAAAAGCGAACGATGTCAGATCCCGCCCAGCTTGAACCCGCCGTTTTGCCTCCCGCCGTCGCCGAAGAGCCCGGCGCCCGCATGTCTTTCTTCGATCATCTGGTCGATCTGCGCAAACGGCTGATCAATTCGGCCATCGCCATCGCCATTGGCGCGGGAATCGGCCTGCTACTCTCCAAGCATTTCATCGCCTTCATCGCTCAACCGATGCAGGTAGCTCTGCGCAACAATCACATGGAAGACCGGCTGTATTTCACCAGCCCGGCCGGTTACATGGGACTGGTCATCAACCTCGGCCTATACCTCGGCGTGGTGCTGGCCATGCCGTTCGTGCTCTATCAGATTTGGCTCTTCGTCGCGCCGGGGCTTTACAAACACGAAAGAAATGCTGTCGCCGGATTTATTTTTTCCTCGATGGTGCTTTTTCTAGCCGGAATCGCCTTCGGCTATTACGTGATGTTGCCGCAGACACTGGGTTTCCTGATTCGCTTCGCCACCGACGGCCCGGTGAAACCGCTGATCAGCATCAACGAATATTTCGACCTGATCCTGATCGTGCTGGTCGGCCTCGGCGTGATTTTCGAACTGCCCGTCCTGATTTTCATTCTTTCGCTCTTCGGAATCGTCACTCCGAAATTTCTGCTGAAAAATTTCCGTTACGCCATGCTGATCATCACGGTGGTCGCCGCGGTGGTGACCCCAACGCCGGACGCCACCACCATGCTGGTTTTTATGGCGCCGATGATTGTGCTGTACTTCCTCGGTGTCTTCGTTTCTTATGTGGTGCTGCGCCGCAAGGAAGCGGCGACGGCCCAAGTGGAGGCGTAATCGCGTGTCAGCCAGCTGGAAAAAATTATGGATGGCCGCCGGTGCGGGCGTGGTTTCCTGCGTGATCGCCTGCGGAGGCTCCAGCCAGCCCACGTCCGCGTCGTCCACGACCGCGCCCCCGGCGGCGACCGTCGCGGCTCCTCAGGCGGCTGCTCCATCCGAACCGGCTCCGCCCGCGGATCAAACCGGCGGCTTTGACGGCGCTAAGGCTTTCGAGCACGTGGCGAGGATCGTCAGTTTCGGTCCGCGCCCTCCGGCGTCCGACGGTATTCACAAAGTCCAGGAGTACATATCCACGCAGCTGAAAAGTTTTGGCTGCGAAGTGGAGCAGCAGGATTTTCATGCTTCGACTCCCGCGGGCGACGTAGCCATGAGAAACATCGTGGCCAAAGCCCCCGGAACTGGGCCGGGAATTATTCTGCTGCTGACGCACTACGATTCACTCGGCAGCGTGGAGAATTTTGTCGGAGCCGAAGACAGCGCCTCCTCCACCGGCATGATGATCGAACTGGCCCGTCATCTTTGCGCGCAGAAGGGCCCGAATTCCGTATGGATGGCTTTCCTCGATGGCGAAGAGTCTTTCGTGAATTGGGACAAAGACAACGACCACACCTACGGCAGCCGCGAACTCGCTGCCCGCATGGCCGTTTCCGGCGACTTGAAACGCGTTAAGGCGGTGATTCTGGCGGATATGATCGGCCAGTACGGCCTGAAAATTCCGAAAGAATCTGACTCGACCAAATGGCTCGCGGACCTGGTCTGGAAGACGGCCGACCGCCTCGGTCATAAGGACGTCTTCGTCAATCAGGAAGTTGGCCGCATCGACGACGACCACCAGTCGTTTTTGTCCCGCGGGGTGCCGTCGCTCGACATCATTGACCTCAACGATTACATCTCGGCGGGCTACTGGCACACACCGCAGGACACTTTGGACAAAATCAGCCCGCGCAACGTCGCCATCGTAGGCTACGTGGTTCTGGAATCCGTAGGCGAGTTGCAAAAGAAATTCAAATAGGAATACACCGGTTTTCGTGCAAGCGCTTCGACCGTGAGATGGACGAGCAACACTTCAGCTGGATCGTTTTCGTTCTAGAATAAAATTCATGCCGACCATTCGCATTTCATCTTCCGCGGGCGCCTACGACGTTCACTGCGGCGCCGGCATTCTGCGCCGCGCCGGCTCACTGCTCTCCCGCCTTAAAGACCTGACCGGCGTTTACATCCTCGCCTCGCCGACGGTCTGGAGCTACTGGGGCCGCAGCGTGATGCGCGCCTTGGCCGGACACAAGCCGCTAAAAATAATTCTGTTCGACGATTCCGAATCCTCGAAAGACCTTCAGACCATCGAAGCGCTCACTCGCCAGCTTGTTCTGGCCGGAGCCGATCGCCGCGCCGCAATTGTCGCCGTCGGTGGTGGCGTCGTCGGCGACGTGGCCGGATTCGCCGCCGCTTCTTACCTGCGCGGTGTGCGCCTGATTCATATTCCCACCACACTGGTCGCGCAGGTGGACAGCTCCATCGGCGGCAAAACCGGGGTCAATCTCGCGGAAGGCAAGAATCTGGTCGGCGCCTTCTACCCGCCGAAACTGGTGGTCACCGATCCGGAATTGCTCTTGACCCTGCCGCACCGCGAATATCGCTCCGGGCTCTACGAAGTCATCAAGTACGCGCTGATTGCCGATCCGCAGTTGTTTACGTTCCTCGAACGTCGCATGCTCGCCCTACTGCGGCGTGATGCCGACGCCCTCGCCTGGGTTATTGCCCGATGCATTCGAATCAAAGCTGACGTGGTCGCTCGAGACGAGCGCGAAGGCGGCCTGCGCGAGATTCTGAATTTCGGCCACACCCTGGGTCACGCGCTGGAAGCCGCTACGAAATACCGCCGCTTCCGCCACGGCGAAGCGATCGCCTGGGGCATGATTTACGCCACGCTTTTGGGCGTCGCGACCAACCGGTTCAAGGAAGCGGACGCGACCCGTTTCATTCGGCTGATCGCCAGCGTCGGGCCGCTCCCGCGTCTTTCAGGGATTCGCGCATCGCAATTGCGGAAAATTCTGGCGAGCGACAAGAAATCGCGAGGCGGACAAGAAAGATGGGTTTTGCCCCGGCGCATAGGCCAAGTCAAGTGGGGCGTCGAGCTGCCCTGGACACTGGTTTCGAGAACGTTCGCGGCATTGCCGCCTTTTGCCGGAAGCACCAAATAGCGATACTTATTCCTAATCCATGAGAACCTTCACCGAAGATCCTCCCCGGCTTCCCGGAACCCGGCCCGGCGGCACCCGCACGGAACGCGAAGCGTCCCAACGCGTGCAGCAGATGTTCAGCCGCATTGCGCCGCGCTACGATTTTCTCAACCATCTCCTTTCGTTTTCTCTGGACCGCGTATGGCGCGGCCGCGTGGCGCGGCTCTACCGCCGCACGCTGCGCCGCACCGACGCCCGCATCCTCGATTTATGTTGTGGCACCGGCGATTTGACTTTCGCGCTGGAGCGCGTGCGCGTCCGCGAAATTCGCGATGCCCACGCGCATCGCACTCCGCTTTTCGGCAGCGATTTCGCTCAACCCATGCTCGACCGCGCCCGCCAGAAAGCGCTGGCCCACTCGCGCTCGGCCATCTTCACCACCGCCGACGCGTTGCATCTGCCCTTCGCCGATTCGTCGTTCGATTTGATTACCACCGCGTTCGGATTCCGCAATCTGGTGAACTACGAGGCGGGCCTGCGCGAATTTGCTCGAGTGCTGAAGCCCGGCGGGGAATTGGCGATTCTGGAATTTTCTGAGCCGGGAGTGGGCCTGACCGCGGGCCTGTTCAAATTTTACTTCAAACAGATCCTGCCCAGAGTAGGCGCGGCGATCTCCGGAAGCAAAGAAGCCTACAGTTACCTGCCCGGTTCCGTGTCGAAATTTCCGACCAGCGCCGAACTGGCCGCCATGATGAAAAAAGTGGGATTCACCGACATCACCATCGCCCGCTGGAATTTCGGCAGCGTCTTACTTCATACCGCGACCTCACCTGCCGCGAAATCGTAGGATGCGCAGCAGTGCGGGGTCAGTTTTCCAGCCCTAACACCCGGATCTTAGTCAGCAAGGTTTTGTACGACACCCCGAGCCGTTCCGCCGCTCGGGTCTTATTCCACTTCGATTCCTGCAGCGCATTCTGAATCTTGAATCGTTCCACATGCGTCACCGCCCGCTGCGACACTTCGTCCAGCGGTCCTTCCCACAAGAACGCCTCTTCCAGCATCCCCCCGGGCAGTTGCGCCGCCGACGGGCGAGCCTGCGGCAGTTGCAGCGCGCTTTCGTCAATTTCGCTGCCGTTCGATAAAATCGCCGCGCGCTCGATCGCATTCTGCAGTTCGCGCACATTCCCCGGCCAGGAATAAGTCAACAATCGCGCGCGAGTCTGCTTGCCCAGCGTTAAACCCGGCTTGCGGAATTCGCGCCGGAATTTCTCCAGAAAATATTCGGCGAGCAGCAGCACATCGTCGCCGCGATCGCGCAGCGGTGGAATCGTGATGGGCACCGCCGCGATGCGAAAGAACAAATCCTCGCGAAACGACTTATCCGCAACCGCGGCGCGCAGATCCTTATTGGTGGCCGTCAAAATCCTTACGTTCACTTCGATTTCTTGGGTCCCGCCCACCCGATCAAAACGCTTCTCCTCCAGCACCCGCAGCAGCTTGCTCTGCGTCGCCAGCGGCAATTCCCCAATCTCGTCCAAAAATAGAGTCCCGCGGTGGGCCAGTTCCATTTTGCCGATCTTGCGCGCGCCCGCGCCGGTGTACGCCCCGCGCTCGTGCCCGAATAATTCGTTTTCCACCAGGCCTTCGGGAATCGCCGCACAATTCAGCGCCACGAACGGCGCCCCGGCCCGCGAACTCAAATGGTGAATGGCCCGCGCGAACACTTCTTTCCCCGTCCCGCTTTCGCCCAGCAGCAGCACGGTCGATTCCGTCGCGGCTACCCGCTGGGTCATTTGGCTCGCGTCTTTCATGGTCGGATGTTCGCCCAGGATCCGCGGAAATCCGTAGCGCACCGCATATTCTTCGCGCAACAACAGATTTTCCCGCAACAGTTCCTGTTGTTGCGCGGCGCGATCCAGCAGCAATTTCAGGTGATCGAGATCGACCGGCTTCTGAATAAAATCGAACGCGCCTTCTTTCATCGCCGTGACCGCTTCTTCCACCGAGCCATACGCGGTCATCAGAATCACCGGCAAAGTCGACTCGACTTTGCGTGATTCGCGTAACACCTCCAGGCCTGAACTTCCGGGGAGTTTTAAATCAGAAAGGACCAGCTGATATCTTCGGCTGCGGACTTTTTCGATGGCCGTATTGCCATCCGGCGCTTCTTCCACGCTATACCCGGCCCGTTCGAGCGCCTTGCGCAGCATGGCCCGAAGCTCGGCTTTATCTTCGACCAGTAGGACCGGTTCCATCGTCGACTGCTTCTAGCGCGACCAGCCGATATCGTTGCCGGATTTGCGTAGTTCATCTTCCGCGTCGGAGATGGCCTGCTTGTCCGCTTCCACGGCTTGTTTGCCGGCATCGATCTTCGCGGTCTTGGCGTTGATATCGCTGCGGGTCAAATTCTGCTGCAGGGCCTTGTTGGGGTCGTTGTAATACTGCACGTCCAGCACGCCCAGTTCGCGCTGCATCACGCTGAGCGCGTCCTCATCCTGATGCAGTTTGGTGCGCAATTTGGCAAACCGGTCGCGCCAGGTCTTCTCGTCGCCACCCCCAGCCGCGTTACCTGCTGCAGAGGTCGCTACCCCGCCGCCAGACGCTGATCCGTCGGACCCAGTCGCCGATGCATCATCCGCAGCGCCCACCGAAGAGACGCCGCCTTGCTTCGGAATCGTGTCGTTATCGAAAACGTGCGTGGCACCTGCTTGGCTCTGATCTTTTTTGGCCTCGCGCGCCTTGCGCGCGGCTGCTGCCAGGGAATCGCCAGCCGGCTGGGCCCCAAGCTGTGTCGACGGGACCGGTGGCGGTGGCGGCGTCTTGTCCACCGCGGCCTTGGGTTCCTTGACCTTTTCCTCATTGACCGGCGGTTGCTGCGGCTGGTCCGGCTGTTGGGCATAGGCGCTGGCCGAAACGCTCAGCATGGCGAGCATGGCCGCGCAAACGAGGGTCGAACGCATGGCGAAACCTCCCGGAGGGACATCACGACTGCTACTGCCTAGAGTTTAGATGCGAGCGCTGCGCGAGGCAATCGGGGATGGTGTAGGCTCCTGCCGCAAAGGTAACCATAGCAAAAACTCGGCCCCGCCCCCGGTCCGGTTGCGCGCCTCAATGCTGCCCCCGTGCTGCAAGGCGACCTTCTGGACCACCGCTAACCCGAGCCCCGTACCCTCGGACTTGGTCGTAAAAAACGGCAAAAAGATTTTCTGCAGGTCCGCCTCCGGAATTCCCGCACCGTTGTCCGCCACGCAGATCCGTTGCCACTTTTTACCGGCCAGTTCTTCGATGGTTCCGGACATGCTTACGCGCGGTTGGCCGCTGATGCCTTCGGAGGCCTGCACCCCGTTGCGCGCCAGATTCAGCAGCGCCTGCCGCAACAACGCCTCGTCTCCGGGGAGATCCTCGAAGCTGCCTTCCCATTGCACCACGCATCCGGGAATGGTTTCGTGCAGCTCTTCGGCCACCTTGGCCACTACCGTTTGCATGGGAACCGTCTCGTAACAGATTTCGAGGGGCTTGGCGAAGCGCAGAAACTCGGTGACCACGTGAGTCAGCGCCCGGGTCTGGTCCAAGATGCGTTCGGACGAATCCCGCACATCGCCGGTGGGCACTTCGCTGCGAATCATCTGGGCGTAACCGGAAATGGTCGCCAGCGAATTTTTGAATTCGTGCGCGATGCCCGCGGACATTTCGCCCAGCGCCGCCAGGTTTTCCTTCCAGCGAATCTGCTTTTGCAGCGCGGTCAATTCGGTCAGGTCGCTCATCAGGCACAAGGCGCCGCTGACCTTCATCTCCGCGGCCGGCGGCACCAGGTCGTTGGCCAGGCGAACCGGCGCGCGCACGCTCCGGTAGATCGGCGAAATCGTCACGCCCAGATGCCGCACTTCGCCTTCCGAGGTCAGGTGCTCCACCTCTCCGCGCTGAAACGTCTTGCCGTCGCGGATGCAGGCGGTCAGCATTTTGGTCAGGTCGGAATCCGAGCCCAGAATTTCCTTATATGACCGGTAACGCAGCGTGCGGATTCCCAGCGCGTCTTCCGCTGCCGGATTGGTGGACGTGATGGCTCCGGTCGCGCTGATCAGCAGCAATCCGGTGGGCATATTGCGCGTGACTTCTTCGGTCAGCCGCTCCGATTCCTGAGCGCGTTCCTGCGCCAGTAAATGCAGCCGGGCGAGTTCTTTTTCCTGCGCCCGCAGTTTCTCGATTACGCCCTGCATCGACGCGGTCATGAACGCCGACGGGTTTTCGACGTCCGCGTTGGGGCTGGTCCAATCTTCGGTCGCCCTCGCGGATTGGCTGCGCATGAATTTACGCAACATGTAGATGAGAAAAACGATCCCGCCGATCAAAATCACCAGCAGGGCGATGGAGATTTGCACATTCTCCGCCGGTACGGGCGTCATGTGCTTGGCCGGCGGAGCAAATATGGCGAAGTTCATCATGGTTTTACCGGATCAGTGTTACCGCATCATCAAAAGCGATTGATACCAGTCCACCACCGGCGTTCCAAAAAACACCACCAGCAGCGCGCCGGCGCCCAAAAATGTCCCAAAAGGCAATTCGTAGTCCGCTTCTTTGCGCCGCGCCAGAATCACTACGATTCCGATGATGCTGCCGAGTATCGAGCCCGCCATGATGGTCAGTAGCGTTCGCTTCGCGCCCAGAAACGCCCCGGCCATCAGCATCATTTTCACGTCGCCCAGGCCCATGCCTTCGCGCCCGCGCAATTTGAAATATGCTTCGGAAACCAGCCAGAGCAAACCGCTGCCCACCGCCGCGCCCAGCAGCGCATCCACCAGCGAAAGAACCGCGTCGGGAGGAGGGAACTGGAAAATGTGATTGGCGAGCCACAACGCCGTGCCGTCGGTTGGTTTCATGAACAGGCTCAGCAGCAGACCCAAACCGAATCCCGTGAAATTCACCAGGTCCGGCAAAATCCGTTCGCGCAGGTCGGTGAACACCAACACGATCATGATCGCCGAAAATGTCGCCCACTTCAGCGTATCGAGCGAAATCCCAAAAGCGTAGTAGCAGGCCAGGAACAGCACGCCGGTAAGAAATTCCACCAGCGGATACATTGGCGAAATTCTGGTTTTGCATCCCCGGCATTTGCCGCTGAGAATCAAGTAGCTGATCACTGGAATATTGTCGTAGGGCCGGATCAAGTGCCCACATTTCGGACAGGCCGACGACGGCATCACGATCGATTTGCCGCTGGGAATCCGCAGGATGCAAACGTTCAGAAAGCTGCCAATAATCAGCCCGAAGAGAAATACGAACACACCGATCAGGGGCGCAGGGAGCACACTGTAAGTCTGCCCCATGTCGTTCGCCGCCTCAAGCTACCCGTCCGCCACCGTGCCCGACTTCTAACGCGCCATGGAATTCCTGATCTAAACTGACCGCAGGCATTTGAATCGCGTCGCGCAGCTACGCTATATTCGATGGTTTACACCTCATGTCCTGGCTCGAACAGAAGGTCCTGGCTTACGAACAGATGCGCTTCGCGCAGGAGCAGAACCGCCGCGTCCTGCCGTTCGAATGGGGCCTGGAGCATATCGGCGGCGACCCCAACCAGCGCGATCCCCGTGCCTGGCTCGACCAATTCATCGGTGACACCTTAGCGCACAGCGATGACTGGTTCGCCAGCACTCCCGCCGATGATTACGCGCTCGAAGAAAACGTCCTGACCTTCACCAGCGCCATCGAATCGCCCTGGCCCGAAAATAATCGCGTCCATGCTCAGCTTTTCAAAGCCCGTCGTCATGGCCCCGCCGTGGTCGTTCTCGCCCAGTGGAATTCGCGCTGGGAAGAGCAACAAAATGTCTGCCGCTGGCTGCAGTTCCTGGGCATCACGGCCGTAAAAATCAGCCTGCCCTATCACGACCGCCGCGCCATTCCCGGCCATCCGCGCGCCGATCATCTGGTCAGCGCGAATATCGGCCTGACCCTGCAGGCGAACCGGCAGGCGGTCCTGGACGTTCGCCGCACGCTACGCTGGCTGGAGCAACAAGGCTACGACCGGCTCGGCCTGCTGGGTACGAGCATTGGCTCGTGTCTGGCGTTCCTCACCCTCGCTCACGAGCCAGCTCTGCGCGCCGCCGCCTTTCTGCACGTCTCCACTTACTTCGGCGATGTGGTCGCCGCTGGACTGACCACTACAAATGTCTGGGAAGCGCTGCACCAAAATTTTTCCCTCGAAGAAGTTCGCCACTTTTGGTCGCCGATCAGTCCCTACCCGTACATCGCGCGTCTGGCCGACACCCGCAAAAAAGTTCTGGCCATCAGCGGACGCTACGACCCAACCTTTCCCAATGAATTAACGCGAGAATTTCTAATGGAAATGAAGCGGAAGGGAGTTCCCTACGAAAGCCTTTCGTTGCCGTGTGGCCACTATTCCATGGGAGTCGCGCCGTTCAGTTATGCCGTAGGGTACCGCTTCGGAACATTTCTGTTCCAGGCCTTGGCCTAGGCGAACTCAGCCTTAACCAACACAAAACGTCGCGAGGAAAATTCCTAAGGTTTACCGCGGACCTGCCGATGAGGGGTTCGAGGTGAACCCGATGTCAGCTCACGTCAATTCCGTCTCAAATTCGACGCATGCCGCACCTGCCGCAGCTGCGACCCAGCCTCCGCCGGCCAAAGCAAAAAACACTGAGAAGCCAGCCACGGGCCAGGCCCTCGCCCAGGATTCGGTGAAGATCAGCGCGGCCGGCCGCGCCGCCAGCCAGGTGAAAACTCCGCAAAAATAAAGCGGTGGCAAATCGTAAAAGGCTTCATCTACTCCAAAAGTTTGCCGAAGGCGTTCCGCGCGATTTCCTGCTCCACCTTCGCGATGTCAGGGGCCAATGAGCGATCTTCTTCTACCATCTTCGAAACCGCCCGTACGATATCGTAGGCTTTTTGCGCTTTCGCTCCCGTGCGCAGTGGTGCGAGCAGATCGATTCCTTGGCTCGCCGAAAGCAGCTCGATCGCCAGCACATTCCGCAGATTCGCCAGCATCGGCTGAATCCGCCGCGCCGCTCCCATCCCCATCGATACGTAATCTTCCTGATTCGCCGAGGTCGGAATCGAATCCACCGAATGCGGCGCCGCTTGTGTTTTCAGCTCACTCGTAAGCGCTGCCGCGGTCACCTGTAAAATCATAAATCCGGAATTTAATCCCGCATTCTTTACCAGAAATGCCGGCAGCAGACTCGTCTGGGGGTTGGTCATCTGCTCGATTCTGCGTTCCGAAATCCCTGCGAGGGCCACCAACGCCACCGCCAGTTGATCCGCAGCCATGGCCAGCGGCTGGCCGTGAAAATTTCCGCCGCTGATCACTTCGCCCGCTCCGTCCGCGCCTGATTCTGCAAAGACCAGCGGGTTATCCGTCGCGCTGTTCAATTCCACTTCCAGCGTCGTCCGCACCTGCGCCAGCGCGTCACGCACCGCACCGTGTACTTGCGGCGTGCAGCGCAGACTGTAGGCGTCCTGCACCCGCCGGTCTTTGTCGGTCGGACGATGCGATTCGCGAATCGCGCTGCCCGCATTCAACATTCTCAGGTTGCGCGCCGTGGTCGCGTGCCCCGGATATGGGCGAACCATCGCAATGCGTTCATCAAAAGCCGCCGGGCTGCCGCGCAGCGCGTCCAGCGACAGCGCTGCCGCCACGTCCGCCGTGTTCACCGCGATTTCCGCTTCGCGCAGCGCCAGCGAAAGCAGCGCCAGCATCGCCTGCGTGCCATTCAAGAGCGCGAGTCCTTCCTTGGCTTCGAGCGCCAGGGGCGCGATCACCGCCGCCTTCATCGCCTCCGCGCCAGGAATTTTCCGTCCTTGGAAAATTGCCTCGCCTTCGCCGATGGCGACCTGCGCCAGATGCGCCAGCGGCGCGAGATCCCCCGACGCGCCCACCGAGCCTTGCGACGGAATTACCGGATGCACGCGCTTGTTCAGCATTTCGCACAGGGTTTCGGCCACTAGCGGACGCACGCCCGAAAAGCCTTTCGCGATCGCGTTCGCGCGCAACACCAGCATCGCGCGAGTTTCCGCTTCGCTTAGCGGCGCGCCCACCCCACACGCGTGGCTTCGTACCAGGTTGACCTGCAACTCGCCGATCTGCTCGCGCGAAATCCGCACCGAGGCCATTTTTCCGAATCCGGTGTTGACTCCGTAGACCGCCGCGTCCGATTGCACCAGGCGCTCGATCACCTTACGCGAAGCGATCATCCGCTCGCGCGCGGAAGGAGAAATCGCGACCAGCGCATGCTCATGCACGATTCGGTAAAATTGCTCGAAGCTCAGGTGCTCGCCGTCAATTTGGATTGCGTTCATGATTTGGAGGAGGTCGCGTGCTCCGCGACCCGATGCCTTTCGATAGCAGGGAAGTATTTTCGGTACTTTTCCGGAAGGGATTTCGGTCGCCCGAGTTTATCGCAAAATACGTGCAACGTTTCTCCAGTGGCCAGCAACTCTTTCGTCTCCGAATTGACGACTTCGTAGCCGAATTTTACCGTGCGCTTCTGCGACGAAATAATCGTGGTGCGGATCACCAGCAAGTCATCGAAGCGGGCCGGCCGCTTGTAGCGGCAGTGCGCATCCGCGACCACGATGAAACTATCGTCCTGCAATTCCATTTGCTTGTACTCGAATCCCAGGTGCCGGCAGAAATCCACGCGGCCCACCTCGAACCAGGTGAAATAATTGCCGTGGTACACCACGCCCATCTGATCCGTTTCCGCATAACGCACGCGGACCGTCGTTTCCGAGAATTCAGTTAGATTTTCTTTCATGAGTTAAAAAGTGTAGCAGAGTACTCCGGTGCATGCCGGGGAGCGCGAAAACCCTTCACGCCTGGCCTCGCGTTCAGCGTCCCGTCCATTTCGGCGCACGCTTTTCCAGGAACGAAGTCACGCCTTCGCGAAAATCCGCGGTACTGCGAATCTCGGCGTTGGCCTTGATCGCCAGCTCGATCTCCCGCTGCACGTCGCTTTCGTCGTAATGCAGCAGCAGTTGTTTGGTGCGCAGCAGACTCGACGGACTGGACTCCAGAAACCCCGCCGCAACTTCATGCGCCCGTTCCATCAACTTTTCTGCCGGCACGATCTCGGTGACCAAGCCCAGCCGAAACGCTTCGGCGGCATCGAATATCCTGGCCGGTCATCGCCAGTTCGCGCGCCCTTTTTTCTCCCACTTGCCGCCGCAAAATCACCGAAACCAGCGCCGGAATAAATCCGATGCGCACTTCGGTGTAGCCGAACTTCGCCTCCGGGACCGCCAGCGTGATATCCGAAAATGTTGCCAGGCCGCATCCGCCCGCGATCGCCGCGCCGTTCACCGCTGTAATCACGGGTTTGGGAAACGCATAAACCCGCTGAAACAGACGCGCCATCTGCCGCGAGTCGCCCAGATTTTCGTCAGGGGTCTGATCGGCAATGCTTTGCAATCCTTCCAGGTCCATGCCGGCGCAAAAAGCCCTTCCCGCGCCGGTCAGAATGACCACGCGCACGGCGTGATCCGCTTCCGCGTTGGCCAGCGCCGCCAGCAATTCCTCGATCATGTCGCCACTGATCGCGTTCCGCCGCTCGGGGCGGTTTAACGTGATGGTTCGCACGGCCCCGGTCAGTTCGCAGGCCAGGGTTGAATATTGGGGCTCGTGCGGCTTCTTCACGCGTGTTCCTCTCTGGCGTTTCTGATGTTCGGTATGAAGATTCGGTTGCGGTAATCGGCTTAGTTCAGTCGACCGGTTTCCGCAGGTGTCACTTCCGCGATCGAATATTTCTCGCGCAGCTCTTCGGTCATCGCGCACGCCAATGCCAGCGACCTCGTGTCGATGCCGGTCGAAACGCCCCGTGCGGCCAGCGTCGTAAGAATTGCTTCGGTGGGAATATTCCCCACCAGTTCGTCGCCTGCGAAAGGGCACCCGCCCATGCCCGTCAAAGCCCCGTCGAATCGGCGGCAACCGGCTTCGTAGGCCGCCAGTACTTTTTCCGGCGCCCGATCCGGCCGGCTATGCAGATGCACTCCAATCTCGACTCCCGCCACGCAACCTTTCACTGCTTGATACAATCCCGCTACGTCTTCCGGAGTGGCCGTTCCAATCGTGTCCGCCAACGAAACGGTTCGGACGCCAAGGTCCTTCAGCCAGACCAGCGCGTCTTCCACGATCTCGGCTCCCCACGGTTCGTCGTAGGGATTCCCAAAGGCCATCGAGATATAGACGACGAGTTTTTTCCCAGCGGCCTTGGTGTCCTTCTGCAGCTTCTCCACCAGCTCCCGCGATTCCGCTTTCGACATATTGGCGTTCGCGCGCCGGAAATACGCCGAAATCGAATAGGGATAGCCGATCGTGGTAACGCCCGGAGCCGCCAGCGCCCGCTCCAGCCCCTGATCGTTCACCACGATTCCAATGATCTCCGGCGGATTTCCGGCGGGCGTCTTCACCTTGCTCAATTTCTGCATCACTGCTTCGCTGTCCGCCATTTGGGGCACGTGTTTGGGCGAAACGAAACTCACCGCATCGATATGTTCAAATCCCAGCGCAATCAGCCGGCTCAGATACTGCACTTTCTCTTCGGTGGGAATTACCGCGCGCAATCCCTGCCACGCATCCCGCGGGCACTCCACGATCGTCACTTCGTTCGCCATAATTTAGAACCAGGGGCTCCGGTAGATATGAAAAGCATACCAGAGAAGAAAAACCGACAACATCACCGAAACACCCATCAAACTGACGTAAAGCTTCGAAATCGTTCCGTCCGTGGCCTTGATCATCGTCAGTACCGTGCCCACCAGAATTCCCACCACTCCCACGTATTCCGAAACCTGAAAGGTAAACCACAGCGCCGAAGTCCCCACGCCTCCGCTGGTCGCCACTTGCATCGAACTGAAAACCGCGAACAGGGAAGGGAGACACAACAGCAGCGTCGAGATGACGAAGCCACCGCCGCGACTCGGTTTGAAAATGCTCATCGATGTTACGTTCAGGTTTGCAATACGCCGGTTCTAAAGGGCGCCACGTCTGGATTCAATGCCGCCGCATCCAACGCTTCGATCAGCGCCTCGCGCGTTCGCGCCGGGTCGATGATCGCATCGACCCACAAACGAGCCGCAGCATAGCGCGGATCGGTCTGCGATTCGTAGGTTTTTCGGGTGGTTTCGTACAGCTCTTTCTTCTCCGCGTCGCTCAGTTTCTTGCCTTGGCGCTCGAGTTGCTTGATCTTCACTTCCACCAGCGTGCCCGCCGCGGCGTCGCCGCTCATCACCGCGTAGCGCGCCGTGGGCCACGCAAAAATAAACCGTGGATCGTAGGCTTTGCCGCACATCGCGTAATGTCCGGCGCCAAAGCTGCCGCCGCAAATCACGGCAATCTTCGGCACCACGCTATTGGCCACGGCGTTGACCATCTTGGCCCCGGCGCGAATGATGCCGCTCCACTCCGCTTCCTTGCCGACCATGAATCCATTCACGTCGTGCAGGAAAATGAGCGGTATCCGGTTCTGATTGCAGTCGAGGATAAACCGCGCCGCCTTATCCGCGGCCTCGGTGTAGATTACGCCGCCAAACTCAATGCGTTTTTCGTCGGTGCCCGGCGCCACCGTGGTGATCTGCTTTTTCTGGTTCGCGACGATTCCGACCGCCCATCCGCCGATCCGCGCGTAGCCGCAAATCAAGGTCTGTCCATACTCGGCGCGGTATTCCTCGAAATGGCTGCTGTCCACCACCCGCGCGATGATTTCGCGCATGTCGTATTGTTTGCCGGGGCTCGCCGAAAATACTCCGTAGATGCTCTCTTCCGGATAGGCCGGCGGTTCCGATTTTTTGTAATCGAACGCGGGCCGCGGGGCCGGCGCGATCTTATCCACCAGCGAACGCAGCCGCTTGATGCAGGCCGCGTCATCCGGCTCGCGAAAATCCACCGTACCGCTGATCTGCGCGTGCATTTGCGCGCCGCCCAGTTCTTCCGCCGAAGTTTTCTGTCCGATCGCCGCCTGCACCAGCGCCGGGCCGGCCAGAAATAAACCGCTGCCGTCGGTCATCAAAATCTTGTCGCACATCACCGGCAAGTACGCGCCACCGGCGACGCACATGCCCATGATCGCCGCGATCTGGGGAATTCCCATCGCGCTCATCACCGCATTGTTGCGGAACACCCGCCCGAAATCATCGGTGTCGGGGAAGACGTCCTCTTGCAGCGGCAGAAAAATCCCGGCGGAATCGACCAGGTAAATCGTGGGAATATGATTTTCGATCGCGATGTTCTGCGCGCGAATCACTTTCTTGGCGGTCATCGGAAAAAATGCGCCGGCCTTCACCGTGGCATCGTTGGCGATGATCATCACCTGCCGTCCGCTAACGCGCGCCAAACCCGTGATGGTTCCGGCGGCCGGCGCGCCGCCCCATTCCTCGTACATGCCGTAGGCAGCGAACGCGCTCAGCTCGAAAAACCGGGTTTTGCTGTCGATCAGTTTGGCGATGCGCTCGCGCGCGGTCAGCCGTCCTTTTTTATGCTGCGCTTCGATGGCTTTCGCGCCGCCGCCCTGGCTGATCGTTTCCTCGTCGGTCTTAATTTCCGCCACGCGCTCAATCATCAGCCGCGTGTTCTTCTCGAACTCCGCGGATTTGGGGTCGATGCGCGATTCGATCTTCATTCCGCTCAATCTTCTTTTCTCCGGGAAGAATATTTTTCTGCGTTGCAGGCCCGCCCCGGCCACGTGTTCCGGGCGAGCGATGGATTCTACCATGCTGGAATGTTTTGACTTGCGCCGTTCCTGCGGCTAGAATCCACCCTGTTCACGCTGCCTGGTGAACCACTTCTTCTTTGGGGGCGCCTATGTGCTGCCGTGGTTTTGCCGCACAGTACTGGTCTGCCTCCAGCCTCATTTAGCGTAATTCGCTGGTCCGACCCTACGCGTAAAAATCGCTCATTCGATTTGGTGCGCTGTTTTTTTCGCGCCCGTGGGCCATGTGCATTTAGACCAGCACCAACGAACATCCGAAAACCAAGGAGAACCACATGCAGTTTATGAATTTGGAATTGGCGCGTCGCGTGGAAAACGCCGAAGGAACCGCCTGCAGCGAATGTGCCGAAGCGTTTCAGAAGTTGCATCCGGAATTTCCGGTCGCGGTCGAGCGCATCGGCGGAGGAGTCGCGGTCTTCGCCGGCGTCGAGTCGCCGGTGACCCAGGCCATCGGCGTCGGAATCAACGGCCCGGTGGAAGACGACGATCTCAATCGCCTCGGCGATTTTTTCCTGAGCCGCAACGCGCCTGCCGCAGCGGAAATCTGCCCATTCGTCGATATGTCCCTGTACGAGAAATTTGCCATGCGCGGTTACCGCCTGCTCGAGGTCTCGAGCGTCCTGATTCGTGAAATCGCCGCAGCCGACTCCGGATCAGGCGCGCCTCCTCCCGGTGTGACGGTCAGGCCGGCCAATCCGGACGAAGCTAAACTCTGGACCCGCACCGTGGCGCAGGGCTTCGCCGAACACTTTCCAGTTACTCCGGAAATTCTCGACGTGATGGAGGGCTTTTTTCACGGCAAGAGCGCGCAAGCTTTCATGGCTTTCGTCGATGGCGAAGTCGCGGGCGGAGGCGCCCTGACCATCCGCGACGGTGTCTGCGGGCTGTTCGGTGCCAGCACTTTACCCGCGATGCGGGGCCGCGGCGTGCAAGCTTATTTGCTGCGCGCTCGCATCGACTGGGCCATCAGCCACGGATGCGATCTCGCCGCCAGCATTGCCCAACCGGGCAGCATCTCGCATCGCAACATCGAACGAGCCGGTTTTCGCGTCGCCTACACGCGAACGAAACTGATCCGCCCGCTGGCGATAGAAGCGAAATGAAAAAACTGGAAGGGAACTCGTGCGACGAGATGATTCGGTGGGAACTACGCGGTTCGGGGACCAACGGCAATGCGGCCGCGGATGAAATCGACAATTGACTGCGTGGTGGTGCCCGGTAGAAAAATCTCAGCGATTCCGGCCTTTTTCAGGGCCGGAATATCGGCTTCCGGAATAATTCCGCCGATCAGCACGGTCACGTCGGTCATGCCTTTTTCGCGGAGCAATTCCATCAGGCGCGGGCAGAGCGTATTGTGCGCGCCCGAAAGGATCGAAAGCCCGATAACGTCGACGTCTTCCTGCACCGCCGCCGAAGCGATCATTTCCGGCGTCTGCCGCAGCCCGGTGTAAATTACTTCCATACCGGCATCGCGCAACGCCCGCGCGATAATCTTCGCGCCGCGGTCATGGCCATCCAGTCCCGGCTTGGCGATCAGTACCCGTATTTTTTTGTCAGCCATGGATTTGTCGTGTCCAGAATACTGAAATCGCCCGAAAAACGATAGAGCGAGGCGGCCAAACTGTTCTAGCCCCCCTATTTCAGGTCGTGCAGGAAATCTTCCAGCACCGCGTTGAATTTATCCGGGTCATCGACGAACAGCGCGTGGCCGTCGCCGTCAAAAATCTCCAGCTGCGCGCCCGGAATCTTGCCCTGCATCGCCACGATCGAGCCGTTGTAAGGGGTCTTCGCCGCGCAAATCAGCGCGGGTTTGTCGATTTTCGGCAGCGTGGCCCGGTAGTCCGCCGTGAAATATCCCAGGAGAAGCGCGGCGGCGTCGCTGGTCGGCACCCGCAACGAGGCCTGAATGACTTTTTGAATGTATTCTTCCGGCTGCGGCTTCTTGAAATTCAGGTTGCGCACAAATCCGCTCGTCGCGTTTTGGCGGTCCTCCAGAATTCCCTTCATCAGCCCCAGCGCGTTCTCCACGCCGCCGTCGGGCAAGAAACTCGCGCTGCTGTCGACCAGCACCACTCCGGCCAAATCCCTGGTCCCATACTGATCAACGTAAGCCAGCGTCTCGATCACCGCCATGGACCACCCCACAATCACCACCGGCGCCATATGCAACTGATCGACGACCGCCTTAATGTCCCGGGCCCGAATCGCCGGGTACAATCCTTCGCTGGTCTGCGACGATTCGCCCTGCGACCGCGGATCCATCGCCACTACGCGATAGTCCCGCGAGAAATAATCGATTTGCTTCTGCCAGATCCATTCCGGCATGGTCCAGCCCGGAACGAACAGAATCGACGGCGACGCCTTCGCCGCAAAAACCGCAATGTTCCCCTTGGTCGACTTGGTGCCGTTAGGCAAAGGGTTCCCAACCTCGGCACTCGCACCCTGCACCGCTTTGCCTGATTCCACGTAATGAATCTTCACGCCGTCGGAAGTCGTGACGAAACCACTTTTGACCGCGGGAGGCTTCTTGTCGGCGGCGTGCGCGCCGGTGCCGAAGGCTAGCGCACCAAACGCGCCGCAGATCACGGAGAGAGCTGTCAGCAGAGTGTTTCGATATAAAGACAAACGAACTCCTCGTGAGGAACCCGGAAAGCGGCGATAAGAAGATCGAACTAAGTGATGGCAACTTCCTGGTAGATCCCGAAGACGTCGCGCATCGCATCGCAAATTTCGCCCAGCGTGGCGTAGGATTTCACCGCGTCGTAAATGAATGGCATCAGATTCGCCGAACCCGCCGCGGCCTTGCGCAGCGCGTCCAGATTTCGCGTGACTTCGTCGTTAGAGCGCCCGGCGCGCAGCTTTTTCAGCTTCTCGGATTGCCGGCGCGTTATGGTTTCGTCGATTTGCAGCAGTTCGATGCCTTTTTCCTGCGCCACATAATCGTTCACGCCCACGATGATCTTTTCTTTGCGGTCCACCGCCATCTGGTAGTTGTAAGAAGCCTCGGCAATCTCCCGCTGCGGATACCCGCGCTCGATCGCGTTCACCATGCCGCCCAGCGCATCGATCTTGTGAATGTAGTCCCATCCGCCGCGCTCGATCTCATTCGTCAAAGTCTCCACGAAATAAGATCCGCCCAAGGGGTCCGCCGTATTCGTCACGCCGCTCTCGTGCGCGATAATCTGTTGGGTCCGCAAAGCCAAGGTCGCCGCGAACTCCGTAGGCAGCGCCCACGCTTCATCCAGCGAATTGGTGTGCAGGGAATTGCGTTCCGCCCAGCACCGCCGCCAAAGCCTGCAACGCAGTGCGCACCACGTTGTTGTAAGGCTGCTGCGCCGTCAAAGAACATCCCGCCGTCTGCGTGTGGAATCGCAAGGCCCACGACCGCGGGTTCTTCGCCCCGTAACGCTCGGTCATGGTCTTGTACCAGATCCGCCGTGCGGCGCGGTACTTGGCGATTTCCTCGAAGAAATCGCTGTGCGCATTAAAGAAAAACGAAAGTCGCGGTGCAAAATCATCCACCTGCATCCCGCGGCGAATCGCCCAGTCCACATACTCAATCCCGTCGCGTAGGGTGAACGCCAGTTCCTGTATCGCGCTCGAGCCCGCTTCGCGAATGTGATACCCGCTGATCGAAATCGCGTTGAATTTGGGCGTATGTTTCGCCCCGAATTCCAGCGTGTCCACCACCAGCCGCATCGATGGTTCCGGCGGGTAGATATATTCCTTCTGCGCGATGTATTCCTTCAGGATGTCGTTCTGCAGCGTCCCCGAAATCTTCTGCCAGTCCGCGCCTTGTTTTTCCGCCACGGCCAGATACATGGCCCAGATCACCGCCGCCGGCGAATTAATGGTCATCGAGGTGGTCACGTCCGCCAGCGGAATCTGGTTGAAAAGCACTTCCATGTCCGCCAGCGAACTGATCGCGACTCCGCACTTGCCCACTTCGCCTTCGGACAGCGGATGATCCGCGTCGTAGCCCATCAGCGTCGGCAAATCGAACGCCACCGAAAGTCCGGTCTGCCCTTGGCCCAGCAAATAACGAAACCGCGCGTTGGTATCTTCCGCGGTGCCGAAGCCCGCGAATTGCCGCATGGTCCACAGCTTGCCGCGATACATCGTTGGATGGATGCCGCGCGTGTAAGGAGGCTCGCCCGGCAACCCTAGCTCGGTTTCAGGATTCCATTCAGGCAGGTCCGCTTCGGTGTACAAGCGGCGAATCGGATAACTCGAAACGGTGGTGAAGTCCCCTGCGCGTTCCGGAGATTTCTTCAGCGTCGCGGCCAGCGTCGTCTCTTCCCAGTGCTTCTCGGCCTTGGATGGCTTCCGCTCGGCATCGGCCACCGAAGAAGCTGACGAAGACGCAGACGTCTTCGCTACTGCCGGACGCTCATGGGACACTTTCTTGGGCATGAAAGAGGGCTCCGTCGCGCATTTCGCCGCGCTACCAAAGCCAGTTTAGGCCAACTGCGCCGCTGCGGCAACACGCGCGGCCCGGCGAAGTCCCGAACCGCGCAACCCGAAGCAGTCCAAAATGTCCTACTTTGCGCCGACGGTTTTCTGGGGATCGAGTATGCCCGGAATCAATGGCTCGTGGCCCACGCTGCCGCGCAATGCTTCCGCGACGGTGATGTGCGCTACTTCCAAGGTGCGCCCCATGGCCTGGTTGAAATTCACCAGCGCCTCCGCCAGGTTGGCCTGCGCCCGCAGCGCCGTGCCTTGCGCCGCCGTTAAATCGCGGGAACGCAACACGACGTTATAGCTGGTCGACGATCCCAGTTGATACTTTTTCTGCTCCGCGTCCAGCGTCTGCTGCGCCAGCGTGCGCGCCTTGTCCGCGGCCGCCACCTGCGCCCGGTCCTGCTGCAATGCGATCAGCGCATTGCGCACGTTGATCACAATCGTGTTTTCCGTCTGCCGGTATTGCACCTGTTGCTGCCGCTGATCCAGTTGCGCTCGCGCGCTGTCCGACTGCGCCGAGCGATTGCGAATGGGCAGCGTCAGGTTCAGCCCAATCGAATAGGTCGGGAATTCATTCTGAAACACGTTTTTCAGCGCGTCGCTCAGGCCACCTTTGCCGACGGTCGTCGTCGTCACCGGAAGGCCCACGAAGGCCGGAACGCCTCCCACGGTGAGCGGACTGCCATTAGCGGCGACCAGTGGTGAGCCAGTGTCGGCGATGAATGTGTTCCCGACCTGCGTGGTGGTCAGCTGATTTCCGTTCAAGCCCTGCGAAGTGTATTGCACGAACGCGTCGAGCACCGGCAGCAGGCCGTTCTGCGTCGCTTTCACTTCGATCCCGGCATTTTTCAGGTTCAAATCGGCTTGGAACAGCTCCGGCCGTTTCTTCCAGGCTTCCTGCACCGCATCCTGCAGCGCGATGTTCTCCACGATGTCCGGCGTGGCGATGGCGGTGGTGGGTACGATCTCGATGCCGGCCACATCCTGCGCCAGCAGATTCTTGGCGATATCGTTGAGCAGCACCGTTTCTTGCTGTAGTCGGTTGGTCTGGGCCACGATCAAATTCTGCTGGTCGGTGGCCAGCTGCGATTCCGCGGTAAGCACGTCCAGCGGCGCCATAGTTCCGATTTCCAGCTGCTTCTTGTTATCGCTGTAGAGCTTCTGCGAAACGCCCACCGCCGCTTCCTGCACTTTTACGTTTTCGCGGTCGAAAACCAATTCCCAATAGTCGTTCGAAGTCTGCGTCACCGTCGCAATCACCTGCTGGGCGAATTGCGAATTCGCCACCTTGATATTATTTTTCGCTTCGATGATGTAGCGCGTGTTGGGCAGAATCCCGAAGCCGTTCAGTAGCGGCTGCGAAAGCGTCGCCGTCATCACCGGTGTGATCGCCGGATTGAAAAACAAATCAGGCTCGTTCGATGTGTTCCGCGCGGTATCGAACGTCACTTGGAAATTCGTGCCGGTGTGAAATCCCTGCGTGTAGCCCAGATTCACGAACGCGTTGTTCGCGCTCACCACCGGAATCGCGCTGGTTCCGGTCCCGGCGGTGAACGGATTGTTCACCGGAATACTCGCGTGCGTCCAGCCCAAACCGGCGGTAACGATCGGATCGAACGACACCGACGGCGAGGAGCCCAGCACCACCTGCTGCGTGTTTCCAAATTGCGGAATGCCGCCCGCTTTGGCTTTCAGCAATTGCGTTTCTTGAATCCACGGGACAAATCTCTCGATGTTGATGTTGAGGTTGTTCTCGAGCGCCAGTGATATGGCGTCGTCCAGGCTCAACATCAGTTTGCCGTCGTGAATCAGTTGATCGATGCGGGTGGAATTCGTCAGCATCGGCTGGTCCACGTGCGCCGGCACGTAGGGATCGAAGATGTTGGGGAGGAAGAACTTCTCTCGTGAATAGTCCGGCCCGGCTCCGAGCCGCAGGTCGCGCACCGGATCCCCGCCCGCCGCTCCCGTTTGCGCCGACGGCGCGCTGGGTGGTTGTACTCCCGCCGGGTTCTGGCTCGCCGGCGTATTTTGCTGCTGCGCCGCCGGCGCCTGGCTGGATCCCTGCTGCTGCGCGGATTGCTGACTTTCCTGCGCCTGTGCGTACACCGGCGCGACAATCAGCGAAGCCGCCGTCGCCAGAGCCACCGTAAACTGCATTAACCTTCCGATCATTGTTGTTTTTCTCCCCCAGAACTTTCGCTGTGCGACACACCGCTCCCGCGCGGGATCGCGACCAAACCCCGTACCTTACTCAAACGCACCAGTAGCCCCTTTTGTTTCAAAACTATATTCCATTGCAAGGCGGCGGCCACGCTCTAGCAACTGGATTTAGACGGTTAATCGGGAAAATGTGAGCGCCGAGCGTTCGGATTCGGACACTTGCGTACGCCTGCGAACATCGGGCGAAGCGATTCTAGCATTGGCCTCGCTTCTCGCCAATCACTCTGCAACGCCGCTGGTGTCTCCGTCTGCATCTCGGGATTTAGGGAAGAGCAAAGTCATCGGTCACACCCACCAGGCGGCGCGCGGATTGTATCCAACCCCACTTCCGCGCCACTGCGGCTCATGCTATTTTGAACAGCTTCGATGGAGGTTTTGCAGCATGGCGAAACTCGTTTTTGGAATGCACGTGTCCTTGGACGGCTACGTCGACCACCTGAAGTTTGCACCAAATCCCGCGGTCTTTCGTCACTACATCGAGCAAGTCCGCCGCCTGACCGGTAGTATTTACGGCCGCGGCATATACGAGGTCTTGCGTTATTGGGACGAAGACCAGCTGGACTGGGACGCGGGAGACCACGAGTTCGCGGCGGTGTGGAGGCGCCAACCGAAATGGGTCGTGTCGCGGTCGCTGAAGTCGGTCGGCCCCAACGCTACACTGGTCGCGGATGACGTCGAGGCGGTGGTCCGTGGGCTGAAGGCCAAGCTCGATGGGGAAATCGACGTTGCCGGACCGAACCTGGCGCATTTCCTGACCGGCCTGGGTCTGATCGATGAGTATCGACTCGACCTCAGCCCCGTCGTGCTGGGTTCCGGCAAGCCATACTTCGCCGGCCCCCGGCCGCCGCTGCACCTGGTGGGCAGCGATCGAATTGGCGATGAGATGATTCGCTTGACGTACGTCCCGGCTTAATTGCGCGACTCGCCCGACGCACTGCCCCGACACATTGACTCGATGCGGGAGGTCCGATTTGGGCTCGTGAGCGGAAATTCGAACTGCGACACTCCGCATCGCCACCTATCGCTTTTCGCGACATCCATTATCCCGCGTTGACACCCTGCCGCGCTCGCTCTACCATCTCCGCGTCCCCGGATATGACTCCTTTCTCCCCATCGCAATACCAGCGAAGCCGGAGTCATCTTCCGCGACGCGACTCTACGTCCGCCCCTCGCTCGTTTCTGGGCATATTCTTTTTGCTGTTCGCCGCCATGTTGGCGGTTTCCACCGCACAGGCGCAAGCCAACTTTCCCGCCAAGCCGCTGGGCTACGTCAGTGACTTCGCCAACGCGCTGAGTGCCACCGCGCGCGCCCAACTCACCGCGCTCTGCACCGAGGTCGATCAGAAGACCCACGCGCAGATCGCGGTCGTGACCGTGTCATCCTTGAACGGCCTCGAACCGGAAGACTACGCGTTGCAGTTGGCGTCCAAATGGGGCATCGGCCCTAAACAGTCGAATCGCGGCGTCCTGATTCTCTGGTCCCCGAGCGACCGAAAGTATTTCACCCTGGTCGGCTACGGGCTGGAACCCATCCTTCCCGACGGAAAAGTCGGCGGCTTTGGTCGCGAAGCCGTGCCATTGTTCCGCGCTGGCAGCAACGATGCTGCGATCATGCTGATGACCCGCCGTGTCGCTGACGTCATCGCCCAGGATGCGGGTGTCACCTTAAGCGGCCAGCCGCTGGCGCCTCCGCGGCAGGCGGTTGGCAACGATGAGAACATTTCCGGCCTCGGGTCGCTCCTCTTTCTCGGCGCAATCATTTTGTTCATCTACTTCATGGCCAAGCGCGGTGGCGGTTCCTCCGGCCGCGGCGGTGGCAGCGGCTGGTGGATTGGTCCGATGATCGCCAGCACCATGGGCCGGGGTGGCTGGGGCGGCGGCGGTTTTGGCGGCTCCGGCGGCGGAGGCGGTGGGGGATTCGGCGGTTTTGGCGGGGGATCGTTCGGTGGCGGTGGCGCGGGCGGAGGCTACTAGCCGAAGATCGCGGTGAATCTGGTTTTTGTGCGTTGCCTGCAAGAATTTCTGGGAAGGTCATGCGATGGAAGCTAAATTAGCCGAATTTGTGAAACGCCTGAAGGACGGGAGCCGCGGCAACCTGAAAGCCGTCGTGCTCTACGGTTCCGCCGTCACCGGAGAATTCCGCGAGGGTGCCTCCGACCTGAATATCCTGTGCCTGGTCGGCCGCGCCGTCACCGAAGACCTGGAAAATCTGCACCCGGCCGCCGAATGGTGGACCATGCACGGCAATCATCCACCGCTGATCTTCACTCACGACGAACTCCTGCGCTCCGCCGACGTCTTCGCCATCGAACTGCTCGACATGAAGCAGAACCACCGCATTCTCTTTGGCGACGACTTCTTCACCAATCTGGATGTCCCGCTGCGCCAGCACCGCCTGCAGGTCGAACGCGAGCTGCGCACCAATTGGCTGCGCCTGCGCCAGACCGTGCTCACCGCGCCGCTCAGCCACAAAGCGCACCTGGCCATCATGGCCCAATCCGTCTCCGCGTTTTGCGCGCTGTTTCGTCACGCGCTATTCGCCCTGGGCCAACCGTTGCCCGCCACCAAGCGCGAAGCCGTCCGCGCCATCGCTGCGTTTACCGGCGCGGACCCTTCCGGCTTCAACTCCATCCTGGATCTGCGCGAAGGAACCAAAACGACCGGCCAGATCGACGTCGAAGGTTCGCTGAATGCCTACATTGAATTTGTGGAAGTCGTCACCGGGGAAGTCGATCGTCGTCTCGAAGCCATGTAGCTATTTCGGAAGGTCTTGCTGGATCAGTTGAATCTGATTTGTTTCTTGCGGTCGCGCCGCGCGTGACTATAATGCAGCCCTCGGAGGGATTTGATGAAAGCCGTGCTGGGAGTCGTCGCCGTAATCGTAATTCTCGCGCTCATCGCTGGCGGGATGTATGTCAGCGCCAAAAATCAGATGGTCACCCTGAACGAACAGATCAAATCCAATTGGGCCCAGGTCGATGTCGTCCTGCAGCGCCGCGCTGATTTGATTCCCAACCTGGTCAGCACCGTGCAGGGCTTCGCCGCCCACGAAGAAAAGGTTTTCGGTGATATCGCCAATGCCCGTGCTGCTTTGCTCGGCGCCAAGACTCCAGGAGAAAAGATCGCCGCCAACGGCCAGCTCGATGGCGCGCTCGGCCGCCTGCTGGCCATCAGCGAAAATTATCCGCAGCTCAAATCCAACGAAAACTTCCTGCGTTTGCAGGATGAACTGGCCGGAACCGAAAACCGCATCGCCGTCGAACGCAAGCGCTACAACGATTCCATCCAGGCCTACAACACCTTCATCCTTAAGTTTCCCAACAGCATCTTCGCCGGTTGGGGCGGCTTCCAGCGCAACAACGACTACTTCTCAGCGTCTCCGACCTCCAGAGAAGTTCCCAAAGTTGCTTTTCCCGGCGCCACGCCAACACCGGCCCCAGCACCAGCACCAGCCAAACCCTAGAAGCTTGTAACAAACTCGCGCGTCGCGACCTAACCGTCGCGGCGCGTTCTCGCATCTTCACGCCTCATAGCAACGAGAACCTTTGGAGTGCGGCGGCTCTGCCGCCGCCTTCGAGTAAGTCAGCCCCCGCCGACCAACGATTAGGGAGTTCCGCGGATCCTCGAAGCCCACTGCGCCGCAGAACGAGTGTCATCCCGAGCGAACGCAGCGACGAGGGACCTGCTTCAAAAGCCTCTCCGGTGCACACCACGACGCGATTACAGCCACAATCTAAAATGTAATTCTCAGGACTTCTTCGGCGGAGCAACAGGCGTTGCTGAAGTGTTCGCAGCAGGCGTCGCGGGACTGCCGGGCGTGGGCAATTTTCCCGCAACCGGCCCGGTAGTTCTCTTGCGTTCGCTGGAAGATCCCCAATCCTCCGGAGGAAACGCGATCCTCCAGAACAGCGGCGATGGTTCCATGAACTCCAATCCCACGTCGGCGCGGTCCTGCGCTCGTTCGCTGATGTAGACCACCTTGCACGGCAGCTCTTCGGCAGTCTTGGGATGAATCAGGGAAACCTGCTGTGCCCGGCTCAGCCGGGTCGTCATCGAAATCAGGCAGCCATGAGCATTGACCGTCGTGGTCCGTCCCGCCTCTTCGAATTTCTGCGTGCCGCTCATGCCCCGAACCAGAATCGGTATCGCGATATGCACGCGCTGCGTTCGCCGGATTTCCGGATACGTTGACCGCCCGCTCGGCACCGTCAACGGATCTTTCATGTTCGACATGGATGGTCCCTTCCAAGCCCGCAAATCATAAAAGCTCGACGAATTCCACGCACAGGAATACTCACCTATATTGAATCAATCGTCTCGTCGCACGTAAACTTTATCTGCAAGCCTTTATGTTTCAGGCACTACCCGCCAGAACGCCAACGGCACCGCCAGCTTCGCGAATCGCCGCGCAAGTCGCCTGCTGTCCGCGTCTTGACCACCCGCACCCGTCGCGCTACGCTACTTCCAGTTTTCAGGGTGCTCCTGGAGGTTTCGCTTCCGCGAATAAATGAAACAGACCGTCCGATTAGCCGGTGGTATCAACGAACTCTTTGGCACCCTCGACGAAAACCTCAAACTCTTCGAGTCCTCGCTGCACGTCAGGACTCACCTCCGCGACCATGACCTGGAGATCGAAGGCGCGCAACCGCAGGTCGAGCGCGCCGCCCAGATCCTCGGCGAATACAATCAACGCATCCTGGATGGCCGGGTGCCCAACACTCAGGAAGTGAAATCGCTCCTGCGTATCGCGACCGGCGACACTACGCCGCAACCCCGCGGTGCATTCTCGCCCACCCACACTCGGGCGCTGGGTAAAAAGACCGTCGTCCCCAAGAGCGCGAACCAAAAGCATTACATGGAAGTGCTCGAAGCCTACGACATGGTGTTCGCCATTGGACCGGCTGGCACCGGTAAGACCTACCTCGCCGTGGCCATGGCCGTCACCGCGCTGCTCGCCAAGCAAGTCAGCCGCATCATCCTCGCGCGTCCCGCGGTCGAAGCCGGCGAACGCCTGGGCTTCCTTCCCGGAACTCTGCAGGAAAAAGTCGATCCCTATATGCGCCCGCTTTACGACGCGCTGCACGATTTGCTCGAAGCCGACAAACTGGAAAATTTCCTGGAGAAGGGCATCGTCGAAGTCGCACCGCTGGCCTTCATGCGCGGCCGCACCTTGAACGACTCCTTCGTCATTCTCGACGAAGCGCAAAACACCACCAGCGAGCAGATGAAAATGTTTCTGACTCGCCTGGGTTTCAATTCCAAGGCGGTCATCACCGGCGACATCACCCAGATCGACTTGCCCGATTCCCGCCGCTCCGGGCTGATCGAAGCCATCGAAGTGGTCGGCAACGTCGAGGGCATCGCCATGGTCCATTTCGACGATCGCGACGTCGTGCGCCATTCGCTGGTGCAGCGGATCATCAAAGCCTACGACGAGCACGCTGCCGCGCACCCGGCGCACAACAGCCGCTTCGCCAATTCGGCGAATCCACGCGACCGCAATCAGCAGTCCTGATCGACCATGATTCTGAATCGCCAGCGCCGCGTTCGGATTCCCGTCGCGGAACTGAATCGTTTTCTCGGCGCAGCGCAGCGGCGCCTGCGGGTTCCGGCGGGCGCGGTTTCGGTTGCGCTGGTTACCGACGCCGAAATGAAAAAGTGGAATCGCGCGTTCCGTGGAAAAAATCGCGCCACCGATGTATTGTCCTTTCCTGTGGATGGTCCCGCGAAAACGAAACCCAAACAGTCGCGCCGCGCCTGGGCCAAATCACCATCGCCCCCGCCCACCGGACGCTATTTGGGTGACGTGGCCATCGCTCCCGCCGTGGCTCGCCAGAACGCGCGCCGCTTCGGCCGCACCTTCTCCGCCGAAATGCGCATCCTGATCGTCCACGGCATCCTGCATTTGCTGGGCTACGATCACGAAACCGATCAGGGCCAGATGGACCGTCGCGAAGCCCGCGTGCGTCGCGACCTGGGACTGGCCTAGCCCATGCCTATTTTCCTCTACACCACCGGCGTTCTCGCCCTCACCGTCGGCCTCGTCCTGTTTTCGTATCTCGACCGCGCCTATCGCGAACTCGGCCGCGTGCACACCGGTCGTGTTTTCGCGCATCTCGAGACTTTCGAAGCTGAAATCGAGCCGCGCTTTCACCTGGAGCGTCGCCGCGCCGCGCTAGCCTTCAGTCTGCTGGCCCGCTTTTGGCTGGTGCTGGTCGCGGCCCTCACCGCCCGCGGCGTAATTTTCTTCGTCCCCGGTACCTGGGAAGCGGCGCTGGAAATGGTCTGCTTCCTCGGCGCGGAAGTCATAATTGCCATGCAGTTTTTCCCGGCGCTGCTGCTGGCGCGAGGCCCGGGCAATTGGGTTCAGCCGTTCGTGCCCATCGTCCGCGCCTTCGTGTTTTTGATCTGGCCGGTGCAGGCCGTCCTGGAACTTCTGATTTCCGTGCTGCACCTTTCCGAAGATGGAGAAGCCACCAGCCCCGCCGCCGACCAGCAGCAAGCCATCGAAGCCTTCGTCGATGCCGCCACCGAAGAGGGCATCATCGAGCAGGACGAAGCCCGCCTGATCGAATCGGTCGTTGAATTCGGCGACAAGCGCGTACGCGACGTCATGACTCCCCGGCCCGACGTCATCGCCATCCGCGATTCCGCCACCCTCGAAGAATTGGGCGAGCTCGTAGTGAAAACTAAATTCTCCCGCCTCCCGGTCTTCGGCAAATCGCTCGACGACATCACCGGCATCGTCATGGCCCGCGACATGCTCGCCATCGACGATCGCGAAGCGACGCATCGCAAAGTTCGCGAACTGATGCGCCCCGCGTTTTTCGTGCCCGAAACAAAATTCGGTTCGGAGCTGCTGAAAGACATGCAGCGAAAAAGCCAGCAAATGGCCATCGTCATCGATGAATACGGGCTGATGGCCGGCGTGGTAACGATCGAAGATCTGGTCGAAGAAATTGTCGGCGAAATCGGCGAAGAAGACCGCGCCCCCTCGCCGGACGTGGTCCGCGAACCGAGTGGCGCCCTCATCATCCGCGGCAGCGTGCAGCTGGATAAACTCAGCGAACTTTTCGACGTCACCCTCGACGCCGGCATGCAACATTCCGCTGCCACCACCATCGCCGGCCTGCTCAATGGCCTCGCCGGACACGTTCCGCGCCCCGGCGAAATCATCGAGGCCGACGGTCTCCGCTTCGAAGTCATCGAAGCCAATCAGCGCAAAGTCCTCCGCGTCCGCGCCCGCCCGCTAGCCGCCGGGGCCGCTGCGCCCGCCAGTAATTCGTAATTTTCTACCGCAATCCGCGACGCACAAAAAAATCTCGCGAACTCTCCGTGACCTCCAGCCTTTCTCCGCGTCCTCAGTGTTAAATCTTTAATCGCGCCACATGCGACCCTCACCGTTCGCCGCCACACTCCGAATCCCGCTCGACTTCCTCGCTCGCAGCAATGCGCGTACAATCAATTCATCCCATGGCCTTCAAATCTGGCGTCGTCGCGATCGTCGGCCGTCCCAACGCGGGCAAATCCACGCTGGTCAACACTCTCGTCGGCCAGAAAGTCGCGATCGTTTCCCCCAAGCCCCAAACCACCCGCAATCGCATCCAGGGCATCCTGAATCGTGAAGACGCCCAAATCGTCTTGGTCGACACGCCCGGAATTCACCGCCCCCAAAACGTCCTCAGCCGCATGATGATGGACGAACTGCAGCACGCCCTCGAAGGTATCGACATCCTCTGCCTGATCGCCGACGCCACCGCCGACTTCGGGCCCGGCGACCGTTTCGCCATCGAATGGGTCCAGCGCTTCCGCGGCCCCGTCTACCTGCTGCTCAATAAAGTCGACCGCGTCAACAAAATGCTGCTGCTACCCATGATCGAGCGCTACAACAAAGATTTCGCTTTCGCCGAAACTTTTCCGATCTCCGCCATTTCTGGCGCGGGCTGCCTCGATCTCGTCAATTCCTGGCTCACGCGTTTACCAGAAGCCGCGCCGATGTTTCCCACCGACCAATTCACCGACCAGCCGGAGCGCTTCCTCGCCGCCGAAATCGTCCGCGAAAAAGCGATCTTCGCCACGCGCGACGAAGTCCCGCACGCCATCGCTGTTCTGGTCGATAGCTACGAGGAGACTCCCAAAATTCTGCGCATTCGGGCCACGATTTATGTGGAGCGCGACGGCCAGAAGGGAATTCTGATCGGCGCCGGCGGCGAAGCCATCAAGAAAATCGGCACCGCGGCGCGCAAAGAACTCGAACACATTCTCGGCACGAAAATATTTTTGGAATTGTTCGTGAAGGTCCAACCCAACTGGCGCCAAAACTCCAATATCGTTCGCCAGCTCGACTGGCATCGCCAACTCGAAGACCTCGGCAAACGCCAGGAAATAGCTTCCGCCGACATCGCGGAAGAGTAGAGTCCGCCGATTCGTCCCAAAGACCTGATTTGCGATCCCGATGTTATGGCTGAGACGTTTTGTGGGTGGCGTGTACCAAATGGCGGTCGTCGCATGCCGTTGCGATCCGTCCCGCCGAGAACTTTTGGAGTGCGGTGGCTCTGCCACCGCCTTGCCTCTAGGCCAAGACTCTCCCAGGCGAAGCCTCGGACTCTTTTGCCTTTTCTACGGCTTGGCCGGCGCAATCCCCAGCGACCTTAGTTTCCGGTACAAATGGCTCCGCTCCAATCCGAGCGATTCTGCCGCCTTGGTCATGTTCCAGCGATTTTCTTCCAGCTTCCGCAGCACGAATTCCCGCTCATACGCCGAGCGCGCCTCGTGCAAGCTTTCATACGGCTTCTGCGGACTCTTCGACGCGCCCCGAAATATTTCCGGCGGCAGATGATGCGGCTCGATCCGCGGCGAGGGGCACACAATCACCAGCCGCTCCACCAGATTCTTCAATTCGCGCACATTGCCCGGCCAGGGATAGGTCAACAAAACGTCGATCGCCGTTGGGCTGAATTCCTTCCCCTTCTTCCCATATTCCTCGCAAAACGTCGCCAGAAAACGCCGACGCCAAAGTCGGAATATCCTCAGTCCTTTCGCGCAGCGCCGGAACGTAGAACGGAATTACGTTCAGCCGGTAAAATAAATCCTCGCGAAACGCCCCGCGCCCGATCTCGTCTTCCAGTTTCTTGTTCGTGGCCGCGATGATCCGCACATCCACGTCCGTGCTCTGATTCGACCCCACCGGCTCCACGCGCTGCTCTTCCAGGGCGCGCAAAACCTTCGACTGCGTTTTCAAGCTCATGTCGCCGACTTCGTCCAGAAACAGCGTCCCGCCATCGGCTTTTTGAAATTTTCCAATCTTGTCTTCGCTCGCGCCGGTGAAGCTGCCTTTGCGGTGCCCGAACATTTCCGATTCGATCAGCTCTTCCGGAATCGCCGCGCAATTCACTTCCACGAATTGCATCTCGCCCCGCAAACTGCTGGCGTGCAAGCGCCCGCGCCACCAACTCCTTCCCGGTGCCACTCTCGCCGTAAATCAAAACGCGCCCATTCGTCGGTGCCGTCAGCGCGATCTGTTGCCGCAAGGCCTTCATCGGCACACTGGAGCCCAGAATTTGGTGATGTTCGTCGAGTTCTTCGCGCAGCCGCTGGTTTTCCGCTTCGAGCCGCGTGTACTCCAGCGCGTTGCGCACCACCAGAATCGTCTTTTCCAGCGACAGCGGTTTTTCCACGAAGTCGAACGCGCCCAGCTTGGTCGCCCGCACGGCCGTCTCGATATTTCCATGCCCGGAAATCATCACGACCACTGGCGGGTCGTCCTGCGCCCGAATCCGTTCCAGTGTTTCCAGTCCGTCGATCTTTTTCAACCACACGTCCAGCAGGATCAGATCGAATTTGCGCTCTTCCAGGATTTCCAGGCAGGCTTCGCCTGAATCCACGGCCGCAATCTCGTAGCCTTCATCGCGCAGCAACGCACCCAGCGATTCCCGGATTCCCAATTCGTCGTCGACAATAAGAATTGATGCAGGCATTTTCCTGGTTTAGGTCCCTGAGGTGGCGAAGCTCTTAGGCCAGCGGCGTCCCGGCTTGCGCGGGGCTGACCGCTACTTCGGCGGCCGGGAAGCGAATCACAAAAACCGTTCCGGTCGGCAAATTGTCTTCCACTCGAATCGTGCCGTTGTGCTCGGCGATAATGCGGCTGGCGATCGCCAGGCCCAGCCCCGTGCCGCGTTCCTTGGTGGAAAAATGCGGTAGAAACAGCCGCTCTTTATCCTCCGGCGAAATTCCGTGCCCGCTATCGGCGATGATGATTTCCACCGCATCGCCTTCGGCCTCCGCGCGCGTGGCCACGCGTAAGCGCCGGATCGACGATCCCTCCATCGCTTCCGCCGCGTTATCAATCAGGTTGGCCACTACCCGGCGCAGCAATTCGCGGTCGGCTTTCACGGCCGGCAGCGACTCCGCCAGTTCGGTTCGCACCGTGATCGTTTCCAACCTGCCCTGAAACAGATTCAGTGCGCTCGACACGATCGAATTCACATCCTCGCGAGCCAGTCGCGCAGTAGGGAATCGCGCAAATTGCGAGAAGGCATCTACCAGCGATTCCAGCGTTTGCACTTCGCGCTCGATCAATCCCGCACATTCCGCCACCAACTTCTCCAGGTCGCTCGAAACATGATCTGGCCGGCGCGAGTTCGTGCGCTCCAGGTAACGCAACAGCCGCTGCGCCGAGAGCTGAATGGGCGTCAGCGGGTTCTTGATTTCGTGCGCAATACGCTGCGCCACTTCCTGCCAGGCCGCCGCTTTCTGCGCCCGCAGCAAATCGGTCAAATCGTCGATCACAATCACGAACCCCGGATTCGACTTCCGCGGGCCCAGCGAACTCACCGTCACCGCGGCGCGTACCAGACGCCCCGAAGTCGCGATTTCAATTTCCCGCGAGGCCCCGCCCATGCGCAGCGACCGCCGCATCAAATGCAGCACCGACCGCGCGCCATCCTCGCCGAAGAGTTCGGTCAAGGTCCGTGCCTCGCGCGCGTAATCACCCAGAATCGCCGGCACCGCTGAATTTACCCGCGAAACTTCCCCGGTCGCATTCAGCGATATAACTCCGGTCGGAATGTTCTCCAAAATCGCTTCCATCAATTTGCGCCGCCGTTCGCGCTCTTCGATAGCCTGTTCCAGGCTCTGCGTGAACTCGTTGATCTGGCGGCGGCCTTCGCCGAGTTGTTCGGTCATACGATTGAAGGACCGCACCAGGGTTCCCAGCTCGTCCTCGGCCTGCACCGTAATGCGATGATCGAAATTTCCTCGCGAAATTTCGCGCGTGGCCTCGGCCAGCCCCTGAATCGGGACCGTCACCTGTTTGGACAGAAATAACGCGGACCACATCGTCACGAACATCAGGAACAGGGTCACGACCATCAACGCCAGGAGAATTTCGCGTTTATACGCGCGCAGATTCTGTTTCTGTTGTGCGTAGGTCTCGGCTTGGGCCTCGACTTCGGAGTAGCGGTCCAGAAAATCGTCGGGAAGGGCGCGGCCCACATAGAATCGCCCCGTTTGCAGCGGAGCGCTTCCCGCAAGGTATAGTTGTTTCCCGACCTTCCAGATTTCCGGGTCTTCTGGCGGTTTTTCGACCAGCACGGGAACGATCGGCTCGAGCTGCACTCCGGATGGACCGGCCGTCGTGGGCGACGTCTTGTGATACGCGACTCCGGCCGCTGGCCCATTGGACGGTTGGATCCAGGAGGCATCGGTGGACCACACCAATCGCGCATCCGACTGATCCGGCTTGCCATTTTCCACCGCGTTCGCGGCGATGCCGTTTAGTCGCATGACCATGTCATCCCGCATGTCGTTGAGCAGGTCTTGACTTTCCTGATTCGCGATCTCCAGCGGACGCGGAAACCAGGAAATCAGCGCCCGGTTGACAATCCCATAGCTGAAAAAAAACAGAAATATCACCGGCAGCGACGAAATCGCGACCGTCACCAGCACCATCTTTACTTTAAAGCGCGAGCCGAGCTGCCCACTGCGTCGTTCCGCCCACAGCCGTAGGAGTGAACGCGCCAGGATTACGCTGAGAACCAGAAGAGCTGCCGCAAAAATCGTGGACAGGGCGAAGAAGATGACGAATGTGTTGCCTTCCTCAGGACGTAACGGGATGGAGAGAGAGCCGAGAGTGAAGACGGCCGCAGCCAACATGGCCACGACCACGCCGCCAATGGTCAGCCACAGCTGGCGTTTCTTTTTGGAGCGCTGCGCGTTCACAGCCATGCCCGAAACCTGGTTTTCACTCGCGGAGCGGCCACGAGATAACCAGGGATTTGCCCGCGAAGTGTGGCTTCAGGCATCGAAATTCGACCTTAACCAGCCAAAAGACGCCTGTCAAGTGAAGTGTTGCGCAGTTGCCACACCAGTGTGGCTACTAGACCAGCGCCAAATCTACTACCCGTTCGTCCGCTGAAACTCCTTCATAAAAGACACCAAGGTCTCTACCGACCCCTTCGGTACTGCGTTGTAAATCGAAGCGCGCATCCCACCCACCGATCGATGTCCACCCAGACCAATCAACCTCGCCGCCCCAGACTCCGTCGCGAACTTCTTTTCCACCGCTTCGTCGCCGCCGGCAATGCGGAAGGTTACATTCATCTTGGACCGCGAACCCTTTTCAATAGGGCCAGTGTAGAACCCACCACTCGAATCGATCGCGTCGTACAGCAAACCAGCCTTCGCTTCGTTCTTCTTTTCAATCGCCGCCGCCCCACCCTCGGCCTCGATCCAGTCCAGCACCAGCCCCACGATATAAACCGCAAATGTCGGTGGCGTGTGGTACAGCGACTTCTCCTTGATATGCGTCCGGTACTGCAGCACGGTCGGCAGATTCTTGTCCGCGCGCTCCGCCAGATCCTTGCGCACAATCACCACCGTCGCTCCGGAGGGGCCCAGGTTTTTCTGCGCCCCAGCGAAAATACAACCGAAGCGATTCACGTCGATCGGCCGCGACAGAATGTCCGACGACATGTCCGCCACCAGGGGCGTGCTGCCGGTTTCCGGCATGGATGTCCACTGCGACCCCTCGATCGTATTGTTCGTGCACATGTAGACGTACGAAGCGTCACCCGAAAGCTGAATCTCCTCGGGCCGCGGCACGCGCGTGAACTTTTCCGGCTCGGTCGAAGCCGCCAGCCGGTAGGGAATCCCTTTCTTCAACTCCGAGATCGCCTTGCCCGTCCACATTCCAGTGTGCAGCACGTCGATCGGCTTGCCCGCCACGCACAGGTTCATCGGCGCCATGGTGAACTGCCCGCTGCCGCCGCCCTGCACGAAAATCACCCCGTAATCGTCCGAAATGCTCATCAACTGGCGCAGCTTGCTCTCCGCCCGCGCGATGATGTCCTCAAATTCCTTCGAGCGATGGCTCATCTCCATCACCGACATTCCGGTCCCGCGGTAGTCGGTTAATTCCTCGCGAATGCGATCCAGCACCGCCAGGGGCAGCGCTCCGGGGCCGGCGTTAAAATTGGCGGCGCGTTCTGTGGCGCGCGCGGTAACGGAAGATTGAGTCAAATTCGAAGTCCTCTCTCAGGTCGGTTTTTTGAGCTTTCCACCGGATTCGTACCACTACGCGAAAGCATTCAAGCATAGCAGAACGCTTCGCCCTCGGCGAATCGGTACAGCTACGGCCCTCCTATCCGCATTTTTGCCGTTACCCGAATGAACACTCTGCGTAAAGATCGGCGCGCCAGAAAAAATGAACGTGGCATTATCGCTTCAACGCGGTAACCGCTTGGGGGAAAACGTGAGACAAATCAGGCTTTTCGCGAAGTACAGCATTCCGTTGGTCTGGGGGATCGTCGGGCTGGTGGTGGGCTGCGTCGGAGCTTATTTCGTTCTCGCCTTCGTTTGGACCCACGCTATCATGCGTCCCGAAGCCGTAACCCCGGAGGATGGCCTCACCGTGATCATTCTTTCGCTGGTCACCGGTGTTTTCGCCGGCTCCGCTTCGTTGTATGCTTCCGCGCAAACTCGGTGGCATACTGCGAAGTAACTTCGCAACGTAACACCGGACGTAACACCGGGAAGTAACATGGGGAAGTAACGCCACTCAAGTGCCGGCCGCGCCCGGTCGATAAGGCGCAAGGGGGCTAAGCGCAGATGAAAGTATTGATCTGTGGAGAATGTCCTGATTCGCTAACCACGGTCGCCCAGAATCTGAATCGCTTACTCTCCCAGCAGATGCGCCCAGACATTTCCATACCCACGCAACCCACGGCCTCGACCGTTGCGCCGTCCGAAGTTCCGGGAATAAACAAGCCCGCAGTACTCCTCACCAAAACGCACCTCTGATTGTCGTTTTTTCGCCGTTTTTCCCCAGCCTTGACACTCCGCGCAGCGTCCCAGTAAACTGAAATGCTCGTTTTCGTTCTCGGAGCCCAACTGAATGCTTCTGTCTCGGGATTACGTCGGACACATGGCCAAAGAGGTCATCAAGCGCCTGGTGGCCGGCAAAATGATCGAAGTAAAACACCTGGAGAACGTGACCACCCAGGTTCGCCAGGTGATGGCCGAAGAAGTCACCATCGAAGACCGCATCAACGAAGAAGTCCGCGAAATTCTAGCGAAATACGCCGAGGAAATGCGCACCTCGGGCGCCTCTTACCAGGAAATGTACAAAAAAGTGAAAGGCCAGCTCGCTCGCGAAAGGAAACTCATTCTCCGCTAATATGCGACTCAGCCGCGAAAAAACCGTCCGTCTTTCTCATCGCGTTCTTGATTTTCTGGTTTCCAGCCCGGATGTCGATTTCATCGAGGACCGCGATACCATCCGCCACGAAATCGTCAATATTTTTACCTCGCTCTTGAAGCTGGAGGAGCAGGTGGACACCGAAGTACGCGCCAAGATCGGCTCCCAGAAAAAAGAAATCCTCGAAGGCAGCGAGGAATGGGACATCGTGTACCGCAAATACTACTCCGAAGGCATGAAGCGCCTCGGCGTGGAAGAAGCTCCCCGGCGCGAGCGCGCCGCCGGCAGCGATCGTCATTACTAAGACGATTCACGCTCGGTCGATTCGCTGGAAATGAAAAAGGCCCGGCAAATAGCCGGGCCTTTTGTTTTTCGATCGTGCCGTAATCCTTTGGCTGTTCTACGGGTTGTTAGGATCGGTGCGCTTCTGCAGCGTGGGCCGGTCCGGATCGGAAGAGTTCGGATCCGAGCCACCGGAAGTCGTGCTCACCCGGATCGTTATTCCCGGTCTTCTTGCGCAGCTTCGGACCGTTCGGATTCTTGTCGTTGACCTTCACGTTCAACTCGATCAGCTGCAAACGCTTCTTCACCACGTCAAATTCCGACGTCGTCACAATGTACTGATCGCGCTGCGGCAGAATCGTCGCAATTTCCTTCTGCGAAGCCTCGATCCGGTCCGGCGTCGGCGGATGCGTCGAGAAAATCTTCGGAATCGTTCCGGGCTGTTTCTTTTCATCCGCCGCAACTTTCTCGAAAAACGCCACGAAAGCATTCGGGTCGTATCCGGCCTTGTACATGTACTCCAGGCCCAGATAATCCGCTTCGCGCTCGTCGACGCGGGTAAATTGCAGAAACGCCATCGGGATGATGAACTGCATCCCTTGCATAAATGGCGTACCCGGCCAAGGTGTACGGAATGAAAATCATCGCCGGAATCATGGCCAGCTGCGCAATTTCGCTCTTGGTCGCCTGCTTCGTGCCGTGGCGCGCGCAAACGTGCGCGATTTCATGCGCCATCACGCCCGCCAGTTCGGACTCCTCGTCCGCGTGCAGAATCAAGCCGCTGTTGACGTAGAAAAATCCGCCCGGCAGCGCAAACGCATTCACCACGTCCGAATCGATAACCTTAATTGTAAAAGGAACCTGGGCGTCGGAATTGCGCACCAGGTTTTGACCCACGCGGTTCACGTACTCATTCACCACCGGGTCGTTGATGAATTTCGCCTGCTTCTCGATCTCGGCCGAAAGCTGCTTGCCCAGCGCAATCTCATGTTCCAGCGAATAGAAATTCAGCCCGTGCCCCACGTTACGATTTCCAATCGCGTTGACGTCGGACTTGGTACCGGACTTCACATTGGGATCGTTCGATGGCTGCCCGGCCGGCGATGGCTGGTCCGCCTGCTGCACGTCGCCATTGCCCGAACCCGATTGTTGCTGGTCGCCCGCCGCGGGTGCGGCTCCGGACTGCTGCTGGCCCTGCTGGGCCGCCGTTGGACGGTGGCGGCGTGGTGGACTGCGCATTCGCCACGCTAGTCGTCGAGGTCACCAGGGACGCGGCCACGATCAGCGCGCCCAATTGTGCCGCCAAATTCGTTTTCATGGGTACCTCCGGCGGATACTGACCGGGATTATACACCCCAACATCGTCCCCGGCCCCAAACCTGTCTCGCTGCCACTTATGATGTCGGCTGCGGACGATTAGTTTCCTAGCGAAACGAATCAACTCTCCCGGTTTACGCGGTGGGTCCCGCCACGCGCGGTTTCCGGGCCCTTGGGACAGGTGCGGTGCCGGAATCGTCGTGCAGCCCTCGTATTGACGGGCCTCCCGATTCTGTCTACATTTAGATCGTGCCCTCGCGGAAAATTCAAATTGGACAGGTCTGGAAGAAGGACGCTACCGGCGAATCCTATTTGATTACAAAGGTTTACACCGAAGCTCTAGCCACCTACGCCGTTCTGCGCAAAGCCGGTGCGGAAAACGAACGCGCCGAAAAAGTGAAAGTCGATCACCGCGGCCCGATCAATCTCCTCCCGGGCTTCAGTTATTCCCAGGAAGCCGACGAATTCTAGCGCGGGTTTCGTCAGGGCACGGCTTTAGCCGTGCCGAATGTCGCGCCAAGAGCGAGCGGCTTGAGCCGCTGGGGGAATCGCTCCAGCGCCAATCCCGTTCAGCGTCGCCACTAAACGATCAGGTGAGAACCTTTGGAGTGCGGCGGCTCTGCCGCCGCCTTGCCTCAACGCGAAAAATCTCCCAGGCGATGCCTCGTCCGCCAAAAAGTCTTTGCATCTGTAGCGGCCAGCTTCAGCTGTTCCATTTGCCGTTGCTTTCGCTGTTGCCGTTACGTCGTCATTCTGAGCGCAGCGAAGAATCTCACCCACGCCAATGGTTCGCCGCCCCAAAATCCGCACCGAAAAATGACTCGTCGACCCTTACATCGACCTCACCGGCAGGTTCACCACATCATCCACTTGTATGACTTCCTTCACCAGGTAGCCTTCCGCGTATTTCACGCCGATCATTCGCCCATACTGCTTGGCCTGCAGGCTCATGCGCTCTTCGAGTTCGTCCAGAGGAATAAAAACCTTGCCGCCGCGATCGCTTTTCGCCGGGCTGAACTGCGACTTGTAGCAAAGGATCGCCTCGCGCCGCCGGTCGTAATATTTCGTAATGTCCACCGCGAAATTCGGCCGGGCATCTTCATACGCCGCCGCATACAAAATCTTGAACGGCCGGAACGCCTCGCCGCTCATCGGATAATTTTTCAGCCCAGCTATAAAGCTCGCCTCGTATCCCAGCGCCGCCGCCGCGTAGTGATCCGGATGCCGCCCTTCCCAGTACGGCACGATCACTGTCCGCGGTTTCAATTCACGAATAATTTCGGCGATGGCCACCTTATATTCATCGCATACCTTCAAGTGCGCATCCGGCAAGCCCGCGTTGCGCCGCACCTTCACTTTCAGAATCTTCGCGGCCGCCGCCGCTTCCTTCAGCCGCGTTTCCGGCGTCCCGCGCGTCCCGGTTTCCCCTCGCGTCAAATCCAGGATCCCCGTGGCGTAACCTTGATCCGCCGCGGCCAACAAAGTTCCGCCGCTGGTCAATTCCGCGTCATCCGGATGAGCCGCAATTACCAGCAAGTCGACCTTCATCGCCCCTCCCGCATTTTTCCGCCTCAGATTCTAGCAGGCGTACGGCGATTCGCACCCCGCTGTAGTGGCTGGCGCAGTTCGATTACAATCAGACCCGCCGAGGAACAACGCGGGGAGGTCTGATATGGAAGGGAAGCCGCTTGCCGGTCAGGTTGCGCTGGTCACTGGCGCAGCCAAACGCGTCGGCCGCAGCATCGCGCTGCGCCTCGCCGCGGAAGGCGCGGACGTCGTCATCAACTACGAATCGTCCAAGCCCGAGGCGCAACAGCTCGTCGAAGAAATTAAAGCATCGGGCCGCCGCGCCATCGCCGTCCAGGGCGACGTCTCCCAGCGCGCCGACGTTCAAAAATTATTCGCCGCCACCGAAGCCGAATTCAAGCGCCTCGACATCCTGGTCAACAACGCCGGCATGTTTTTCGCCGCCGAATTCGAGCAGCTCACCGAAGAGCAGTGGGACCGCATCCTGAACACGAATCTTAAATCGCAGTTCCTCTGCTGCCAGACCGCCGCGCCCATCATGAAGCGCCAGGGCCGCGGCCGGATCATCAACATTTCCTCGCTGGGCGGTTTGCTACCGTGGCCGGCCTACACCCATTACTGCGTTTCGAAGGCTGGCTCGATCATGCTGACGAAGTGTCTCGCGCGCGCGTTAGGTCCGGAAATAACGGTGAACAGCGTGGCGCCCGGGACGATCCAGTTTGCAGGCGAAAAACCAGATGAGGACTACATCAAGCGCGTCCCGCTGCACCGCACCGGCACCGGCGACGAAATCGCCCAAGCCGTCTTGTATTTCGCCACCGCCGACTTCGTCACCGGCCAAATTCTAGCCGTCGACGGCGGCCGCCTGCTCGTGTAGGAAAACGACCGCTACGAAATCGCTGGATTCGGTTTGTCCGCGTCGATGCCGAGACATTTGATCGCCTGATCGACCACGCCAGCTTCAATCTTTCCGTCGAGGAACAACTCGTTCAGCGTGGCCACCACAATGAATCGTGCATCCACCTCGAAGAACTCGCGCAGTGAAGTTCGTCCTTCGCTGCGTCCAAATCCGTCCGTGCCCAATGACGCCATGCGGTTCGGCACCCATTTCGAAATTACGTTGGGCAGCGTCTTCAAGTAATCCGTCGCCGCCACCACCACGCCTTCCGCGCCTTTCAGGCACTCGGTGACGTACGGCACGCGCGGCGTTTCGCTGGGATGTAACCGGTTCCAGCGATCGGTCTCGTTGCCATCCATGTAGAGTTCCTTGTAGCTGGTGACGCTCCACACGTCGGCGGCGACGCCATATTTCTCCGCGAGAATTTCCTGCGCCTTGAGCGCCTCATTCAAAATCGCGCCGCTGCCAAAAAGCTGTGCGCGCAATTTCGCCGTCGAAGAATTCGGAAGCCGCGCGGTATTTGTACATCCCGCGCAAAATACCTTCGCGCACGTCGCCCGGCATCGGCGGCATGGCGTAATTCTCGTTCATCACCGTGATGTAATAAAAGACGCTCTCGCCGTCGCGATACATGCGGCGAATGCCGTCTTCGATGATCACCGCCAGTTCGTACGCGTAGGCTGGATCGTAAGCCTTCAGGTTCGGCACCGGCAGCGCGAGAATGTGGCTGTTACCGTCCTGGTGCTGCAAACCTTCGCCGGAAAGCGTGGTGCGTCCCGCAGTTCCGCCCAGCAGGAATCCTCGGACGCGCATGTCCGCCGCGGCCCAGATAAAATCCGCGATCCGCTGGAACCCGAACATCGAGTAATAAATGAAGAAGGGAATCGTGTTGATGCCCTGGGTCGCGTACGCCGTTCCGGCGGCGATGAACGAGCCCATGGAGCCCGCTTCGGTGATGCCTTCTTCCAGAATCTGCCCGTCTTTTTTCTCGTGGTAGTACAGCAGCGTGTTCACGTCCACCGGCTCGTATTTTTGGCCCACGCTCGAATAGATTCCGATGGTCCGGAACAGCGACTCCATGCCGAAGGTGCGCGCTTCGTCCGGGACAATCGGCACGATCAATTTGCCGATCTCCGGATCCTTCAGCATTTTTTTCAAAATGCCGACGAAGGCCATCGTGGTGGAAACTTCGCGCCCGTCGCTGCCCGCTTCAAATTCCTTAAAAAGTTCGCTGTGGTCGGCGATCAACGCCTTGGCGCGCGTGCTGCGCGTGGGAACGTAGCCGCCCAGTTCCTGGCGCCGCGCGTGCAGATACTGCAGCTCCTCGGAATTCTCCTCCGGACGATAGAACGTGATATTCGACACCTGCTCGTCGGTGAGCGGAATATCAAAACGCGTGCGGAATATCTTCAACTCTTCTTCATTCAGCTTCTTCTGCTGGTGCGTGACGTTCTTGCCCTCGCCCGCTTCGCCCAGCCCGTAGCCCTTGATGGTGCGCGCCAGGATCACCGTCGGCTGGCCGTGGTGTTCCGTAGCCGCTTTGTACGCGGCATAGACCTTGCGCGGATCATGGCCGCCCAGGCGCAGGCGGCGCAGTTGGTCATCGGACAGCGGCTCGACCAGTTGTAACAGGCGCGGATCGGACCCAAAAAAATGTTCGCGGACGTACGCGCCGGATTCGACCACCAACTTCTGGTATTCGCCGTCCACCAGCTCGCCCATCCGTTTCACCAGCAAGCCTTCGGTGTCGCGGTCCAGAATCGCGTCCCACTCCGTGCCCCACAGAACCTTAATCACGTTCCATCCGGCTCCGCGGAACGCCGATTCCAGCTCCTGAATGATTTGCCCGTTGCCGCGTACCGGACCGTCCAGCCGCTGCAAATTGCAATTGATCACAAAAATCAGATTGTCTAGTTTTTCGCGCGACGCCAGCGTGATTGCGCCCAATGATTCCGGCTCGTCGGTTTCGCCGTCGCCCAGGAACGCCCAGACCTTCGCGTCGGTGACTGGTTTTAGTCCGCGGTTTTCCAGGTAACGGTTAAAGCGCGCCTGATAAATCGCCATCAAGGGCGAAAGGCCCATCGAAACCGTGGGGAACTCCCAAAAATCGGGCATCAGCCACGGATGCGGGTAGGACGACAACCCGCCGCCCGGCTTCAGTTCCCGCCGGAAATTTTCAAGCTTCTCGGTGGAGAGCCGCCCTTCCAGAAACGCTCGCGAATAGATTCCGGGCGCGGCGTGGCCCTGAAAGTAAATGGTGTCGCCGTCGAATTCCGGACTGCGCGCGCGGAAGAAATGATTGAAACCTACCTCGTACAATGTGGCCGACGAGGCGAAAGTCGAAATGTGCCCGCCGATGTTGTGTTCTTCCTTATTCGCGCGAACCACCATCGCCGCGGCGTTCCAGCGCACCAAACTCTTGATCCGGCGTTCCAGTTGCTGGTCGCCCGGGAAATCCTGCTGCAGTTGATGCGGGATGGTATTCACGTACGGCGTGTTCGCGGTGAAGGGAATTTCGATCCCGATCAGTTTGGCGTGCGCCCGCAACCGCTCCAGGATGTACGAAGCGACGTCCGGACCGCTCGATTGCAAAACCGAATCGAGTGACTCCAGCCACTCCTGAATCTCCGTTCCGTCTAAACCTTGCAATGGCGCAGTAAGCTCGTTTTCCATGGCCTCGTCGTTCCTCTTACCTGGCGGGGCGCTCGACCTGCTCCGCTCGAAAGCCGCACCCTTCGCGGATTTCTAGGCACTTAGAATACACCCGACTTCATTTCGCGCCCATAACAAGAAGTGATGGAAGGCAGAAGCCGAGGTGGCCGTAGGTAACGAGCTGACTCCAATTTGAATAGCGCGTTACCCTGCCGCCTTCTTCCCGGCCAGTTTCGCGATGAATTCACGGTCGGCGGGTAGAAAATTCAATTCGTGCAGTCGCTCCGGTGCGCGCCACTCCATCTTCTCGAACGCGAGATTGCGCAGCTGGTCTGGATTCATGGACGCGGCAAAGAAGGTCAGGTCGATCGGCTCGCTCATCTCCGCATAACGGTGCTGGGTGTGAAAAAGCTCTGCGCCAATTTCCGCGGACGCTCCAAGTTCTTCGAGCAGCTCCCGCCGGAGCGCCTGGGGCCAGGTCTCGCCCGGTTTCACTTTGCCGCCCGGAAATTCCCACATCAATTCGAAGGTATCGCCCCGCCTCCGCTGGCACACCAGGATTTTTCCGCCTGATTCGATCACCCCTGCGACCACGCTTAGCATGGATTCCCGTCCCGGCGCACTCTCACTTGCGGCTCTTGGTCGATTTAGATTTTCTTTCTGGCGCGAAGCCGCGCAGCACTCGAAGTAATTCCTCCGCGCCTCGAACCAGTGGCGGCCCCGGAGTGTTCAGCAGCTCGTCGCGAATCACAACCACGCGTTTGTTCTTCACCGCCGAGACATTCTTCCAGGCTGGGTTGCGCAACGCCGTCGCCGCCTTGGCCCGCGCGCCCGTCGCCGCCCAGGCCAGAACGATCACGTCTGGATTCGCATCCGCCACTTGTTCGTCGCTGACACGCTGGCCAGTCGGAACTACCAGTCTTCCGCCGGCCATCGTTACCAGGTCATCCACCCATGGCGGGGAACTGATGCGCGGGTTCGGCCATGCTTCGCAATAGACTGTGGGACGCTCCGCCACGCGACGGTTGCCTGTCTGGCGCCGAACTTTCTCGAAGCCACGCCTCATACTCCGCAGCAATTTCTCCGCAGCGGCGACGCGGCCTGCGACGCGGCCAAGAACGCGAATGTCCGACTCCACATCCGCGAGCGTGCGCGGATTGATCGCCAGAAACGCAACAGGCTCGGCCAAGAGCTTCTGTACCGTTTCAGGAGCGAACGGAACTGAGCCAATCGCCAGCGTCGGCCTCAGCTTCAACAGTTCATCCACATCCAGCTTCCAGCAATCGCCGACCGTAGGACGCCGCCCCACGGCCGCCACGTCTTTACACCAACGGCTGACGCCCACCAGCTCGCGTCCTGCACCCAACGCCAGCAGGATCGAGGTCACATTCGGCGCGAGTGACACGATACGAATTCCTTGGCGATGCTTCGGTCGCTTCATGCGTTTCCAATTGTAATTTCAACCAGTAACTTAGCTGCGGGAAATCGTCCGCAAAAATAAAAACGCGCCGGAGAGGATCGCTCTCCGGCGCGGGTTGAAGTGTAAGGCGAAATTTACTGCGCGGCTTCCACCTTCTTGAGCGCCGGCTTCGGGATCTGCCAGAGCAGGCCCGCGTCGTCGGCGGCATTGGGGTAGAACTGCGAAGACTTCTTGCCTGAGGGCAGCAGCACGATATCGGCGCGGCGGTTGTAGGCGTAATAATCGCCGGTGATATTCTTCGCGCGGGCCTTGGGTGCCGGATTCGGGTTGGTGGAGACCAGGCCCTTCACTTCGGTCTTGTCCATCGGGCGATCTTTACCGTAGGCCGCCGTCTGGATTTTGTCCGCCGAGATTCCCTGATCGACCAAATATTGCTTGATGCGTTCGACGCGGCGTTCGCTCAAGTCCTGGTTATGGGGCTTGGAACCGCGAATGTCCGCATGCGCTTCGATCGAGAGCTTCGCATCCGGATCGTATTCCAGATACTTCTTGAAACCGTCGGCGAGCGTCGCGAGTTCGGCTTGTTGGCTCTTCACCAGACCAACTTGCGGGTTCTTCTTATCCGGGTAGTCCGTGGGGTAGAACACGCTTTGCAGCACGACGTCGGGAATCGGTTCGATCGAACCGGTGACGTGCACCGCCGCGGTCTGATCCAGCGAGCCGCCGCAAACGTTGGTGGCGTGCAGCACGTAGTTGCGATTCTCGTCCACCGGGCCAATGTCGGTCTTGGCCGGGTCGGCCTTCACGGTTTGTGACCCATTCAGATCCACTTTGCCGAAGGGGTCGACGTTGACGGAATCCGCGTTGCCAGTGGTCCAGGTCACGGTGCCGCTGTCGTCGGTGATGACTTTGTCGCCGATCTTGCGGTAATGCAGATCGGACGGGCTGGCGGTGATGCTGCCGGTCACTACGGTGTTGACGTTGACCGTCGCGGTCGAGGTGGCTTTGCCGCCAGGACCCATGCCGGTCAAAGTGTAAGTTGTAGTGGCGTGGGGCGAGACACCGTTCGTGCCGCTCGGGCCGCCCGCGGTTGCGCCGTTGTCGATCGAGGTATCCACGACATCCTGGGTTTCCCACGAAAGATTGCTGGTCTGGCCGCAATTGATGTTTGCCGCGTTGGCGGTGAATGCACCGATTTTAGGCGGCGCAACCACAACCTGCGCGGTGGCCATTCCCGCGGTGAAGCGGGGCAGCGGGCCCTTCTTAGCCAACTCTTCGCCGCGTTTCCATGGCGACTTGGTGACGGTGCCATTTTTGGTGACGTGGATAACAGCCTTTTCGTTCGGGCCGACGGTCACCGAGCCGCTGTACACTTCCTTGTCATCGCGCATCACGGTGACTTGGTGCGTTCCGGGGGGGACAATCAGATTTTGGTGCCACCACCAATCGTGGTTGAATTCGTCGACGTTGCCGACGAAGTAGTCCACTTTCTTTCCATTGAGCAGAACCGCGGCCTTTCCTTGCGGCTTAAACTCGACCATGATCAGGCCATACGGTCCCGGCACCTTATCGCCGTACGCTTGCAGCGTTACCGGCAGATCCGTCGTCTTTCCGGCGGTGATGGTCACGTCCTGGGAGAAGATCTTGTATCCGTAGTTCACCACCACGACGGTGTGCTTACCGGCGGCCAGCGGAATCGAGTGGCTGCCCTCTCGGATGGCCTTACCATCCACGAACAAATAGCCCTGGGCAGGCGTCACCTTCAACTTGAGCTTGCCATCCTGTGCGAAACTGGCAGTCGCGCTTAACGCGAAAGCCACCGCGAGGGTGAAGATAATTCCAAATCGTCGCATCGCTATCTCTCCTGAACGTTGCATGTGAGCGAAATATGATCCGCTTTTTCGCGCCCGTTCGAAAAAGCGTATGACTGGACTGGCATAAGTTATAGCGCAAAGCTTCTCGTGTCAATCAGTTTGACACCGTAGAGCGAAGGATTTGGAAACGTCCTTGACCATCTTTGCATCAACTAAACTACACACCTTCTCTCATCCGGTGAGTACATGGATTACTCGATTTGGGAGCGGTAGTCACCTGAGGAGTAAATCGTTCCGGCGTCCCGATGTTTAACGAAATTATCCTCGAACACTTCCGCAATCCACGCAACGCCGGCGAGCTGGTGGACGCGACCGCGCAGGTCGAAGTGAGCAATCCCGTCTGCGGTGACATTTTGCGGCTATCCACCAGGATGGAAGGGACGCGAATCGTGGAAGCACGATTCAAAACCCAGGGATGCGTCGCCGCGATCGCGGCCAGTTCGGCGTTGACCGGGATGCTCGCCGGAAAATCTCTGGAGCAAGCTCGCGCCATCACCGCGCTCGCCATTTCAGATTCCCTGGGCGGCTTGCCGCCGGCGTCGTTTCATGCGGCGCAATTGTGCGTGGATGCAATCGCGGCGCTGCTACGCACTGCTCCGGCTGCTTAGCCTCCGCAAACCAAAATTGGTATTCGCGCGTTGTGGTTTCATTCGAGGTGTCGCAGGGCCTTCCGCATCGTCTCCGGATCATTCAGGTTCAGGATCACGCCAGCTTCATCCGTCTCGATTTCAGCAATCGCGTCGGGATGGGCCCACACCACCTGTCGCGCGCCGACCTCGGGGGATGCGGCCAGAAGTTCACTGTACAAGCTGGCGTGGAAAATCACCGGATGGCCGCGGCGACCCTGATGAGTTGGCAGGACGATCAATTTCCGGTCCGTATCGAATTCGGCGATGAGCCGCGACACCAGACGCAGTGTGATCAACGGATGATCGACCGGGCAGACCAGCAGCCCGCTGGTTTCCTCCGCAGGCAGGCAGCGGATCGCGCATTGAATAGAGGAAAGCTGGCCCTGCTCCCAATCGTGATTGACCACGACCGTTTCCGGATTCAACTTCAGTTCGGACTGAATGGTTTCGGCGTTCGCCCCGAGAACGACGCGGAGGATGCCGACCCGGGGATGATTCGTGGCACCAAGCAGATGTTCGACGAAGGTCCGACCCCCAAAGGGCACCAGCGCCTTGGGCCGGCCCATGCGCCGCGACTCTCCGGCGGCGAGAATGGCGGCGGCGAGTTTTTTCACCCGCTAGTCCCGCTGCAGAAAAGCGATTTCGGAAAGTTTTATGGATTTGTTGTTTTGGTTCGAGGCATTGCGGCGGACCGCGATCAGCTCGGCGGTGATGCTGATGGCGATTTCTTCGGGAGTGAGCGCGCCGATGTCCAGGCCGACCGGGGCGTTCACGCGGTCGAGCTGCGCGAAGCTGAGACCTTCCTTTTCCAGCGCTTTGTACACCGCGATCACTTTGCGCTTGCTGCCCATCATGCCGATGTAGCGCGGCACCAAGCCGCGGGCTTCGGTGCGAATGGCCCAATCGAGCACGCGCATGTCGCCGGAATGGCCGCGGGTGACGATCAGCAAATAGGTCGAGGAGTTGGGCTGGATTTTTTCGAAGGCCTCGGCGTAGCTGGTGTACATCTCGGTGGCCATGGGGAAGCGTTCGGCGTTGGCGAAGGCTTCGCGATCGTCGATGACGCCGATTTTGAATCCGGCCTGGCTGGCCACTCCCGCGACCGCGGTGGAAACATGACCGGCGCCGAAAATGTACAGCATCGGAGTAGGCAGGACCGGCTCGACGAAAATTTCCAGGGTGCCGCCGCAAATCAGCCCGGAATCGAATTCCGCTTCGTGATTCAGATTGAAAATCATTTTGCGCGGCTGCTCGCTGAGAATGACTTCTTTCGCCGCAGCCCAGACGTCGGCTTCGACGCAGCCGCCGCCCACGGTGCCGACGGTCGAGCCGTCGTCGCGGACCAGCATGCGCGAACTTTCGTAGCTGGGGATCGAGCCGTTGGCGTTGACGATGGTCGCCAGCGCCCCGCGCTCGCCGGCGCGCTTCATCCGCACCACTTCTTCCAATATGTCGATCATGATCAGCGCCTGGACATCGCTCGGGCCGGCCCACCCTCTGCCGGCGCGCCGTCAAGCTCCGCCTCCAAGCTAGCACAACGGGAAAGCAATTTCACGCGACCCGCGTGAACACCACGCGGCCGGGAGTACGCATCCGGCAGCGACAAAAAGTGCGAGACGGCGCGCGAATCAATATTCATTGACGAGGTGTAGGGGTGTTGATGTATAACCTTGGCGGATGGTAAACGGGAGGTGCGCATGTCCGTGGAAGAAAATGTAGCGCTGATGCGGCGGTGGTTCCAGGAAGTGTGGAATGAGGGCCGCGTGCAGACGATTTACGATTTGCTGGCGGAAGATATTCATGGCTGGGGGCAGGATTTGCCCGGCGTCGAGATTCGCAAGCCGGCGGATTTCGTGAAACTTTACGATCGGATCCATGGCGCATTCCCGAACCAGAAATTGACGGTAGAAGATGCCTTCGGCTCGGGCGACAAAGTGGTGGTGCGCTGGTCGTCGGTGATGACTCATACCGGCGATCACCTGGGCGTCGCGGCCAGCCACAAGACCGTGCATATCACGGGCATGACGATTGCGCGCATCGCCAACGGCAAAATCGTCGAGGGCTGGGATAATTGGGACCAGCTGGCGATGATGCAGCAGATTGCCCAGGAGTCCGCGGCCCACGCCTGACGCGGAGTTTCCAACGCAACCCGTCCTGATCCGGTTGTACCTCCCGACGCCACGAGCGTGATGCACTATTTCGGTTCGGGTTGCGGCGTGCGTCAGCGCTGTCTCGATCAGATGATGTTCACGCTGCCGTTCTACACTTCCGTGGCGTATGCACTGGGCGCCTTGCTACAGAGGAAGGTGAGACAAGCGCGGATTAGGGCTGAGGCCCGTCTAACTGGCTCACTGCGGCCGGAAGGTCTGGCGAATAAATTCCCAGGAGAATTCTGATGCGACGAATCATCCTTGTTGCGGTGGTGCTGGCGAGCTGCTGGTCGGCGCGCGGCGCGGTGGCCGACACCGAAAAGATTACCCAGGAAGAATTGGTGCGGCGGGCGCAGGAACTGGCGGATTCGGTGGCGGCGGGAGATCAGTCACCGTGGAAATTGTATTTCGCCGACGACGCGCTGTATTTCGACGAGAAGGGCCGCAGCATGGACAAAGCGGCGCTGGTCGCGGACGTGACGCCGCTGCCCAAGGGCTACTCCGGGACGATCAAGGTGCTGAATCCGCAGAGCCGGATCATCGGCACCACTGCGATCCTCAGCTACGATCAGGACGAAACGGAAATCATCTTTGGACAGAAGCAGAAGGCGCGCTATCACGAGACCGATACCTGGATGTACCGCGACGGGCGCTGGCAAATCGTGGCGACGCAGGTGCTGCGGTATTACGAAGACCCGGCGCCGGGAAAGATTGACCCTTCGCGGCTGAGCGATTTCGTGGGGACGTATGAACTGGCCCCGGACATAACCATTGCGGTGTCGCGCGAAGGTAATCAGTTGTACGCGCAGCGCAAAGGCGGGACCAAAACTGTCTTGATGCCGGAATCGCCGGATTTATTCTTTCGTCCCGGGATGGAAGGGCGGCGGTTATTTCGACGCGCGCCGGACGGAAGAGTGGATGCCATGATCGATCGCCGCAACAACGAGGATGTGGTTTGGCGGAAGATTTGATGCCGCGCGACCAAACGGCCGTTTGGCTTCCGGGCGCAAGCTCTTGAGGACCTGCATCGTCGCCGCAGGCGGATTGTTTCTATCGGTTGCTTTCGTGTTTGCGGCAATTTACTTCGGCAAGGGCCGGTTCCGGGGCGAAGTAGCGTTCCTGCTGCTGTGGTTCTTATTTTGCGTCATCGATTTTTCGAATGGAGTCAAGGCCGGATACAAAGCGATCGACGAGCTGTGGATTCACCTGGTGCTTTTTGTGGTTCCGGCGGCGGGCGCCTGGGCGGCGGCGCGATTTCTTCCTTGAACTTTAGGAGCGTGGCTGAGTTTTGTTTAATTCTTAGCGGATCCAGCGGCACGCGCGCGGGCAACCGGAGTGGGCGCGGCTGGCGCAGGTTCCTGGAAGTAGCGCGGCTTCGCCGCGGAACCAGCGGTAGGCAGCAGTTCGGTCAGCACGTGATCGACGCGGTCGGTAGCCTCGTCGAGAGTGCGCAGGCGTTCGCTGAGATTGTCGGAGGAAACGCCGACTATCAGCGGGGTCATGGCGTTGCGGATGTGATGATTCATTTCGGCGATGATGATGGCGCGTTCCCCGGCGCGCTCCATGACTTCGCGGTCGTGGCGGGCGCGCAGAAAATTGAACACGATGGTGGCGCCCATGATGGCGATCACCACATTGTTGATGATCGTCGCGGCGGCAGGAATATTTAGATAGTAGAGAACCGCGTCGGCGGCGTAACTGACCGCGAACAAGATCAACGCGGTGACGCCGGCGGCGGTGGCCGTCTTCGCGTCGAGCCAGGCAGGCAATCGCTCACCGACAGGCATTCGGGGTCTCCAAAGCGGGGCAAGGGAAGAGTAAACGAGTGCGCCGCCCTCGCGCCAGCAAAATTATGCTTAGCAGCAAACGGTAACGCGAGGCTACGCCCTGGATATGTTCAAAAGGATACACAGCCGGGCGCGCCACCGAAGGACGCCCGAACATCTCAAGGATTGATTGAGAGCCATTCTGAATGTGATGTAAGTTGGCGACGCAGCTGGCCGAGACTTGTGTTTTGAATTTTGGGAGACGGCGACCGATGAAGGCGATCGTTTACGCGGAGCACGGCGGGCCGGAAGTTTTGCGATACACGGATGTTCCCGAGCCGGTGATTGGCGCGGGAGAAGTTCTGGTGCGGGTGCGGGCCTGCGCGCTGAACCATCTGGATCTGTGGCTGCGCCAGGGAATTCCGTCGCTGAAAATTCCGCTGCCGCATATTCCGGGCAGCGACATTGCGGGCGAGGTGGCGCGGGTCGGCCAGGGCGTGACGAATGTAAAGGTGGGCGAGCGCGTGATGCTGCAGCCCGGGATTTCCTGCGGGCAGTGCGAGAAGTGCCTGGCGGGCGACGATAATTTGTGCAAGTCGTATCGAATTTTCGGCGAGATGGTGGACGGCGGCTGCGCGGAATACGTGAAGTCGCCGGCGGTGAATTGCGTGCCGATCCCCGAGGGTGTGAGTTTTGAAGCGGCGGCGGCGTTTCCGCTGGTGTCGTTGACCGCGTGGCACATGTTGATCGCGCGGGCGAAATTGCAGCCGGCGGAAACGGTGCTGGTGCTGGCGGCGGGCAGCGGCGTCGGCTCGGCGGCGATTCAAATCGCCAAGGCGGCGGGCGCGTGGGTGATTGCGACGGCGGGTTCGGATGCCAAACTGGCTAAGGCGCGGAAATTGGGCGCGGATGAAGTGATCAATCATTCGACGCAAAAAATCGCCACGGAAGTGAAGCGGCTGACCGGACGGCGCGGCGTGGATGTGGTGGTGGAGCATGTCGGTGAAGCGACCTGGAACGAAAGCGTTCGCAGTTTGGTGCCCGGCGGGCGGCTGGTCACTTGCGGCGCGACGGCGGGATATAACGGGGCCATCGATATACGGTATTTGTTTACGCGGCAGCTTTCGCTGCTGGGGTCGTTCATGGGTTCGAAGGCGGATTTGCTGGCGGCGGTGGAATTGCTGAAGCGCGGACTGCTGAAGCCGGTGATCGACCTGGTGCTGCCGCTGGAGAAATGTGCCGAGGCGCACCGGCGGCTGGAGCAGCGCGAACAGTTTGGAAAAATCGTGCTGCGGTGGATTGAGGGTAGGTTTTCTTGGCGCGCAGCACGGCGGGGAGCAACGGAACGAAACAGAGACTCTTACGGTCCGCGAAGGTGATTACCGCATTCTCCGATTACAAATAATCCGGGAAGTCAGTTTCATCTCGCGCTGCACGTCTCCTATCCGAACGCTGCGGATAAGGCCCGGGCTTTAAAGTTGGGCGTGGACCCTGGCGGTGAAATCGAGATTCATGGATTGGCGAAGCAGTACGCGTGGCTGGGAAGCATGCATCGGAAATATGACTGGACGAATGGATGCATCGCGGTGAGCAACGCCGAGATTGAGGAAATATATCCGCTGGTGCCGGTCGGAGCAAAGTCGAGATTAACCTTGATTGGGCGTGATACTAGGACTTAGCCATGAATGAAGAGCCGGAAGCGAAGTAGCCGAACGCCTTGCGAAATTGTGGATGGGATTTGGGGGGTGGTGCTGATTGTGCTGGCCTTTGTTGGTTACACCATGTGGTCGCGCAAGACGCAGGACGCGGATTTGGCCTACAAGCAGCAGCAGGCCAAATCGGCGCAGCAGCGCGAATCGGACGCGGCGGCGGTGGAAGAATTGGGCGGGAGCGATTTCAAGATCCTTGCGTTTTATGCTTCGCCGGGACTGATTCATCGCGGGCGACACCGTAGACATGTGTTACGGCGTTTCGAACGCGAAGACGGTGAAGCTAGATCCTCCGGAGGGGAATGTCTGGCCTTCGGCGAACCGCTGCATGCAGGTAACGCCGAAGAAAACGACGACGTATACGCTGACCATTGAAGACGGGAAGGGCAAGACGGCTAACCAGACGCTGACCATTACGGTGAATAAGGCTATTCGTCGTCGCCGGGAACGACGGGCGAATAGTTTCGCGGTGATTTTGTTCACCAGTAACGAGGTTTGCTGTCGGAGCGAGGGCAGGTTTAGAATTCCCATTGCGGCCACGGCTAGCCCTCCGGACCAAGATCAGCTTTCCCGATGACCCTTCCTGCGATGGAAATATCTCTCCAGTTTGTATTCGCGGGAAATAAAGAGCCAGGCGACGAAGGCCCCACCGAGTGCAAATTCCGTCGCCCAAAGTTTCAAACGATCCCCGGTCGGGCGCACGCCGGCTTGCTGATCATCACGTTTACGTAGTGGTCTTTAGCTCTGAGATATTGGACCGCGGATTTCCAGTTGTCGTATTCGGCGGGACTGTCCTTTTGCAGGCGTCTGTCCAGATGCTTGATGATCGTTGAGACTTTCTTTTCGTATTCGTCCTGATCGTATTGTCGATCGAATTCGTCGCTGCCCCATGATGTCCGGCGGCGCCCAGCCACTTCCGAAAACAGGAGCATTTTGCGCTCGATGTCGGAGAGGTGCGTAGCGTCGCGCTGGGCTTGGTCGGCGATGCTGGCGGCGATGAACTCTTTGGCATCTTGAACACTATGGAATTGTGCCGCCCGGACATTGGGGGGATTCTAACTCGGATTCCTGGGTACACCGCCGGAAGTATTGGCTATGAGTTGACGGCGAAGTCGAGAACGACGCAACGCGAGGTCTCCGGCTGAGGTGTAGCTATGCAGCCGCTGTGAACCATCCGAGGGTGGCCGCACTTGAAGAAATAACGAACCACTAATGAGTTGGTGCGGAAGCGCGCGGCGGAAGTTTTTGAAGGCTGGCGCGCTGGCCGGAGCGGCTGCGGGGTTGGCTCCGGTGTCTGGGGCGATGATGGCGGACTCGCGGGTCGAGGTGCGTGACAACGCGCGACGCGAAGGCGGAAGCGACTCCGGTGCAGATTCCGGCTTGCCCGATCCGTTCCGCGCCCGGCGGCGCGACGAGGTGAGGGCCTTCGAACTGGACGAAATGACCATTGCCGAGTTGCAGGATGGGATGAAGTCCGGCAAATTCACGGCGCGATCGATTGCGGAGAAATATCCGTCGCGTATTAACGACGTAGTCGATAGCGGCCCGGCCGGCGACGCAGTTATCGAAACTCAATCCGGATGCGCTTGGCGATTGCCGATGCGCTCGACAAGGAGCGCAAGGCCAAGGGCCCGCGCGGGCCGCTGCACGGAATCCCGGTGCTGATCAAGGACAACATCGACACGGCCGACCGAGATGATGACGACCGCCGGTTCGCTCGCGCTGGTCGGCGCCAAGCCGCCCGAAGGATTCTTTCGTCGTGCAAAAGCTGCGCGAGCGGGCGCGGTGATTCTGGGGAAAACGAACCTTAGCGAGTGGGCCAACATCCGCTCCAGCCACTCGACCAGCGGCTGGAGCGGTCGCGGCGGACTGACTAAGAACCCCTATCGCGCTCGACCGCAATCCTTCCGGGTCCAGTTCCGGTAACGGCTGCGGTTTGGCGAATCTGGCGAGCAAGACGTAACTGAAAGTTGAGCACGTGAAAAAAAA
>CAVTTY010000003.1:0-10621 GCA_963737765.1 uncultured Acidobacteriota bacterium | reverse complement strand
TGTAGCGGCCAGCTTTAGCTGGGCCATTTGCCGTTGCCGCACTCTTTGCGCCCCTCAGCAAAGGGTGCGGGTTCAAACGATCCCCTTCTCCTAGCCTCCCAGTCCTACCGTCCAACCGTACTTGGCCGTCATCCAGAGGAGCGCCTCTCGCGACGAAGGATCTCTCTTCGAAGCCGCCCGCCCCACCAAACACACCACCGCCCAAATGACTCAAATTTTCAGGAATTCACCACGATGGAAAAAAAAAAAAAGAAAAAACTAAGGCTGGCCCGCCGTCGGATTGCTGTTCTTCGCCGCCGGCGTCAATTTTCGAATCACAAATTCCTGCAACAAATTCGTCGCCGCATTCTCCCCAATCCCAATCAGCGTATTTTCAAACACCAAATCCGCCCCGCGATCCTTATCCGGATAATACGCATTCGAAATCCCACCCGAAATCAGGCTCCCGCCGATCGCCGAATAGTTGAACTGCCATCGCCCATTGTCGCCCTTGCACATCACCGCCATCGATACCGCATACCACACCCGCTCGCGCACCGTTCCGGTTCCCTTATAGAAATATCGCGGATCCTGCTTCAACAGCGACGGCAAAACCGCTCCGCCGAAAAATGTGCTGGTCACGAAATCGCCGTACGACGCTCCGTAGCGCTTCCCATATCCCTGCGCGCCTTGCCCATAGTCCTTGAAATTATCTTGCCACTGCTGCACGCCCGCAATCACGCCCACCACCGCGAAATTCACCGGGTCGATCGTCGTCTTCCACGCCAGCCCGAATTTCTGCTTGGACGTTAGCGGCGCCGCGTCCTGCACGTAGCTCACATAAAAATTCGGAATCACGCCCAGCACCCGCTGCTTTTCCTGCTCCTTGATCTCTTCCGCCGCCAATTCCACCGTGGGCACCACCACTCGCACCTCAGTCGCTTCGGTCGCCAGCGCCAGCGCCATCGTCGGTACCGTGAAAATCTCCCCAGGATGCAAAATTCCGTTGGCCGTCTGAGCCGCAAACGATGCCGCCACAATCGTCACCGTGAACGCTCCGGGCGCGATATTCGAAAACGAAAATTGTCCATCCTCGCCGGACATCACTTCCTGTTTCGCCGCCGGCTCCCCGCGCGTCAGTGTCACCCGCGCTCCCACCACGGCCGCACCCGAAGGATCGACAATGTAGCCGCTAACGCTTCCCGCCGCCTGCGCCTCCGCCTGTTGACCAGCCGTCGCGTTGGCTCGCGGCGCATCCGGCAAGCCACTTGCCTCAGCCGCCGCACCCGCCGGAGCCTGCATCGCCGCCCGCGCAGGCAACCCGCAAAGCATCACACTCAGTCCAGCGATCGCCAGCGTCCCCCGGCGAATTACCGCAGCCTCCGAGTCGCCGCGTCCCCGCGCCTTGCCTAAACATTTTTTCCCAAGTCTCACAATCACCATTTTACCGTGTACACCCGTTCTACCCGAAGATATGACTGCAATTAGTTGTTTCAGGTTGCACCACCCACAAATCCGCGCGCTGCCCTTCGACCAACGATCCGCCGAGTACCTTTGGAGTCCGGCGGCTCTGCCGCCGCCTTCGCCAAGCAACCCGCGCCACCAAATGTTTGCGTAATCCGCTGTTCGCGTAGCCCCGCCAATCCAGCGACGCCGCCTTTACGCAATGAACGCCACCGCCAAACGATCCGGCTCCGCCTCCATTTCCGCCGAGCGCAGCACCCGCCGTTGGCCGTCATCCAGAGGAGCGTTTTTTGCGACGAAGGATCTCTCCTTGATTTGTGTTTTCCATGCATCAACGCCGCCGCTGCTGCTGTTGCATTCCTGCTTCGATTTCAACGGTGCCGATTTGCGCGCCAGCCCCCGACCGGCAGTTCCGCTTTTGCACACGTGCGACACGCACTCGCAACCGGCCACCAAATTCTCCGTGCTCTCAAGTCTTTCTCTGTGCCCTCTGTGGTAATCTTGCGCGCCTTAGACGATCCGTAACCGGCACTTCGCAGTTCTCGCACCGCCGCAAACTCCTATACGAATCTGATTCGGCTGCGGCTTATCCGTTGAAATCGGTCTAGGGATATGCTGAACTAACATTATGTCTGCCCTATACCTGAAGAACATACACAGTGAAAAAGAACTGAATTCTCGACGCCGAATTATCCAGCGACTCGCTCGTTTGCATTCGAAGAATCAATCCACCAAGCGATTTCCCTCTACCGAAGAAATGCTTCGTGAGGATCGTGACCGTTAGTCCCCGAAGCCATTCCAACCCGCACATCCGTTTCGCATTCCAATTTCCCACCTCTTTTGCGATATTCTCTACCGCACCAGCACCATCCTGAAGCACGCCACGGAGCCACCCATGTCTCAACCCGGCAAAGCGCGCCCCACCACCACCATCGATCGCGCCCGTCTCCACCAACTCCTCTCCCGCGAAGAAAATAATTTCATCGCGTCCCATCCCAAATCCGCCGCGCTCTACGAACGCGCCCAGAAATCCCTCCTCGGCGGCGTCCCCATGAACTGGATGAAAAAATGGGCCGGCAAATTTCCGGTCTTCGTCGCCGAAGCCCACGGCGCGAGTTTCACCGACGTCGACGGCCACCATTACGTCGACTTCTGCCTCGGTGACACCGGCGCCATGACCGGCCATTCTCCCGCCGCCACCATCGAAGCCATCCTCCGCCAATCCCAGCAGGGAATTACCCTCATGCTTCCCACCGAAGACGCGCTCTACGTCGGCGAAGAACTCTCCTTCCGTTTCGGCCTGCCGTTCTGGCAATTCGCCCTCACCGCCACCGACGCCAACCGTTTCGCCATCCGCATCGCTCGCGAAATCACCCAGCGCCCCAAAATTCTGGTCTTCAACTATTGCTATCACGGCACCGTCGACGAAACCTACATCTCGCTCCACGCCGACGGCACCTCCATCCCGCGCCGCGGCAATATCGGCCCGCCCGTAAATCCGAGTGTCACGACCCGCGTCGTCGAATTCAACGACCTCGCCGCCCTCGAAAGGGAATTGGCCCATCGCGACGTCGCCTGCATTCTCGCCGAACCGGTCCTCACCAACGTCGGCATCGTGCACCCTGACGCGGGCTACTGGGAAAAAGCCGCGCAGCTCGCCAGGAATTTCGGCACGCTGCTCATCATCGACGAAACTCACACCATCTGCACCGGGCCCGGCGGCTACACCCGCGCCCACGGATTGCATCCCGATATTTTCGTCATCGGTAAAGCCATCGCCGGCGGAATTCCCGCTGCCACCTACGGCTGCACCGCCGCCGTCGCCGAAAAAATCACCCACCGCATTCATCTGGAAGATTGCGACACCGGCGGCATCGGCGGCACCCTGGCCGGCAACGCTCTCTCGCTCGCCGCCATGCGCGCCACTCTCGAAAATGTCCTCACGCCCGAAGCCTTCGCCCACATGATTCCGCTGGCCGAACGTTTCGCCGCCGGCGTCCATCACGCCATCGAAGCCGCCCAACTTCCCTGGCACGTCTCCCGCCTCGGCTGCCGCGCCGAATATATTTTCCTCCCGCACGCCCCGCGCAACGGCGGCCAGGCCGCAGCCGCCATGGATTTCGATCTCGAGCGCGTCATGCATCTCTACGCCCTCAATCGCGGCATCCTCCTAACGCCGTTCCACAACATGGCCCTGATGTCCCCAGCCACCACCGCCGCCGACGTCGACCGCCACACCCAAGTCTTCACCGCCGCCGTCGCCGAACTCACCCAATAGCTTAGTCACCCTGTATGCCCTGACGTGGGATGCGAACCTAAAATCCTTCGCGCACTAGCCAAATCGCTGCTCCAAGTATTTGCGTCTGTAGCGGCCAGCTTTAGCTGGGCCAGTTGCCGTTGCCTTTGCTGTTGCATGTTTCTGTTTCGGTTTAAATTGTCATCCCGAACCGCCTTGTGGTGAGGGATCTATTCTTACGATATACGCGCACCACACACCGGAGTTGCGGCACCACCCCGCCGCCTCGCCACCAACTCTCCGTGCCCTCCAGCCTTTCCTCTGTGTCCTCTGTGTTAATCTTCCACGCTTTTGACTTTTGGCCCCTAACCCGCGCGAAATTTTCCGCATTCACCAGCGCTGCCCTTCGCGAATTATCCTTCGAGGCCTACATCGACGATCACGAAACTCCCGCAACTCGCCGGTTTCGTGCCTTCTACCAACGCGGTTAAACTACCAACTTCGAGGACCACATGAATTCCAACCGCCGTGAATTCCTAAAAACTCTAGCCGCCTCCAGCGCCGCACTGGCCATCAATCCGCGCACCGCGCTGCTCGGCCCCGCCGTCGCTGAATCCGAAAAGCATCCCACTCCTGGCTCGCTCGATTTCGTCTTCTTCACCGACACTCACATCCAGCCCGAACTCGACGCCGCCCACGGCTGCGCCATGGCCTTCCAAAAAATCGCCGCACTGAAACCCGAATTCGCCATCCACGGCGGCGACTTGGTTTTCGACGCCCTCGCCGTCAATCGCCCCCGCGCCGACCTGCTCTTCGACCTCTACCAAAAAACCGAAGCGCAGCTCAACGTCCCGCTCTATCACGCCATCGGCAATCACGACGTCTTCGGCATCCTCACCAAAAGCGGCATTCAGCCCGACGATCCTCACTACGCCAAAAAAATGTTCGAAGATCGCATCGGCGCCCGCACCTATTCCTCTTTCGATCGCAAGGGCTACCACTTCATCATTCTCGATTCCATCTTTCCCACCGACGACCGCCAGTGGGAAGGCCGCGTCGACGACGCCCAACTCCAGTGGCTCGCCTCCGACCTGAAATCCCTCCCCGCTGCCACGCCCATCGTCGTCATCAGCCACGTTCCGCTCGTCACCGGCTTCCTCGGCTACTCGCCCAAGCCCGAAGGCCGCCAGAAATACAATACCTACAGCGTCGAAAATTCTCCCGACGTCATCGCCCTCTTCGAAAATCACCAAGTCATCGCGGTCTTACAGGGACACCTGCACGTGAACGAAACCGTCCACTACAAAAATTGCGTCTTCCAGACCTGCGGCGCCGTCTGCGGCAATTGGTGGCACGGCTCGCGCATGGGTTTCCCCGAAGGTTTCACCACGGTGAGCTTGCGCAACGGAAAAATCTCCACCCAATACCAAACCTACGGCTTCCAATCCATCGACCCCCGCGCAAAATTCTGACCCATGCCCCACGCGCCTCGCAAATCGTTGCTCGAAGTACTGGCGTCTGCGATCCCCCGCGCATCCCGCAAATCGCTGCCCGAAGTACTTGCGTCTGTAGCGGCCAGCTTCAGCTGGGCCATTTGCCTTTGCGGTTTTTTGTGCAGTTGTCGTTGTTCTTGAAGTTGTAGTAGCTGTTGCCGTTACGCCGTCATTCTGAGCGCAGCGAAGAATCTCACCCTCGATCCCCCGCGCATCCCGCAAATCGCTGCTCGAAGTATTTGCGTCTGTAGCGGCCAGCTTTAGCTGGGCCATTGCCGTTGCCTTTCGCTTTTGCCGTTGCGAAGGGTGAGGTTTAGACGCTCCGCTTCTCCTAGCCATCGCAGTCCAACCTCCAAACCGTACTTGGCCGTCATCCAGAGGAGCGCAGTTCGCGACGAAGGATCTCTCTTCGATCCCAATCGCGCCACCCAATCCGCTACTCGCACGATTCGGTCAGAACGCGCTTCTATTTCTTCTCCATCACCGGCGCAAACGTCTGCCCCACAATCTTCCCCCCGCGAATCAAAAACGTATCCGTCGCGAACGATATCTTGTATTTATCCGAACTCCCCGACCACACGATGAACGCCAATTCTCCCTCCACCACTTGTTTCTCCAATTTCGACGTACTGCTCTTCGCCGGCATGATGTCCGTGAACATGGTGGTGAACGCCGCGCGAATCTCCGCCACTCCCTTCCGCGTCCCATTCGGCGTAATCACCATCGCCTCCGGCGCATAATCCTTCAATATCGATTCCACATCCCCCGCCTGAAAATCCCGCCAATGCCGCGCCAACACCTCTTCCGTCGACCCGCCCGACCCCGCCACTGAATTTGTCATCGCTGTCCCTCTCGCTGGATTTTTTCCGGATCTACCAAGACAGATGTTACAACCCCGGCATTCGATTCTTAAGTCTTCGCCGTAGACCAGCGCACCGCAAAATCCTTCCGCACCACCTGTAGCGGCCAGCTTTAGCTGGGCCAGTTGCCTTTGCCTTTGCCGTTGCCGTTGCAGTTGCCGTTGTTTTTGCAGTTGCCATTGTTTTTGTAGTTGCCGTTGCTTTTGCCGTTGCCGTCGCCTTTGCCGTTGCGCCGTCATTCTGAGCGCAGCGAAGAATCTCACCCCCGCCAATGTTACCTAGCGTCCAACCAACGTTGCACGATGCCGCCCACACCACCTGTAGCGGCCAGCTTTAGCTGGGCCAGTTGCCGTCGCCGTTGCAGTTGCCGTTGTTTTTGCAGTTGCCTTTGCCGTTTCGCCGTCATTCTGAGCGCAGCGAAGAATCTCACCCACCACACTTCACCAAGATCAAACCTCGTGCGCGTTAAACCCTCCCATCTCCGCACGATCCTTCCCCGAAACCATAATCGACTTCCGCCAACTCCCCGGAGTATTCTTCGTCCGCACAAAAACTCTCCATGCCCAACGTCCCCCCTCCAACCATCCCCCTCACCCGCAACCAAATCCGCGGCTTCTGGGCCTCCTGGGGCGGCTGGGCTCTCGACGGCATGGACTCCGTCATCTACGCCCTCGTCCTGGTCCCGTCCCTCCGCGAACTCCTCCCGCGCTCCGGCCTTACCGCCACCAAAGGCAACATCGGCTACTACGGCGGCCTGCTCTTCGCTATTTTTCTGGTCGGCTGGGGCTGCGCCTTCGTGTGGGGACCCATCGGCGATAAATTCGGCCGCGTCCGCACCTTGATGCTGACCATCCTCTGGTATTCCACCTTCACTCTGCTCAGCGCCTTCGTCACCAATATCTGGCAGCTCGCCATCCTGCGTTTCCTCGCCGGCATCGGCATCGGCGGCGAATGGGCCATGGGCGGCACTTTCGTCGCCGAAGAAATGCCCGAAAGCTGGCGCATCCGCGGCGCCGGTTTCATGCACACCGGCTACTACGTCGGATTTATTTTCGCCGCGCTCGCCAATTTCAGCATCGGCACTCACTTCGGCTGGCGCGCCATGTTCTTATTCGGCGGCCTGCCCGCGCTGCTCCTCGCCTGGCTCCGTCGCGGCGTCACCGAGCCCGAGCGCTGGCTGCAAAAAGAAAAAGTGGTCCACACCTGGTCCTGGTGGCGACCGCTAGCCGCGCTGTTCACTCCCGCACTTCGCCGCCGCACCATTCTGAATTCACTGTTTATGATCGTCTCCATCTGCGGCCTGTGGGCCGGCACCGTTTACGTTCCCGCCGCCGTTACCGCCCTCGCCGAAGCCACCGGCCGGGTCGGTCCCGCCGCCGCGCGGCTCGCCTCCTTCGCCACCATGTTAGTCGCCTGCGCCACGATTCTCGGCTGTCTCGCCATGCCCAAACTCGCCGAGCGCTTCGGCCGCCGCGGCGCCCTGGCTTTTTTCTTCGCCCTGATGACCATCTTCATCGCGCTGACTTTCGGCAAAGTTTTTTACCTTTCCACCCACGCGCTCCCCTGGTTTTTCCTCTGCCTTTTCTTCCTCGGATTCGGCGGCGCCAATTTCGCCGTCTACACCCTCTGGCTCCCCGAGCAATATCCCACCGAATGTCGCGCCACCGCCTTCGCCTTCTCCACCTCCTTCGCCCGTTTCATCGGCGCCGCCATCACCTTCCTCGTCGGCGCCGGCGTCCGCCACTTCGGCAGCATCGGCACTCCCGTAGCCCTCACCGCCATCGCCTTCGCCGCCGGCCTCCTCCTCACCCCACTAGGCGAAGAAACCAAAGGCCGCCCCCTCCCTTCCTAAAGTCACGCACCATAGATCGATCCGCACGCCAGCATCCGAACTTCTTTACCATGTACCGAGCAGAACCTTTGGAGTGCGGCGGCTCTGCCGCCGCCTTTGACCCTTCAACGTATCCCAAAACGTGATCGACAAGACCCTCGACTGCCAACCCTAGTGCACTTGGTCGCGATGAGGCGGAAAATATCTTCGCCGGTCTTCAAAATCGAGGAAGAGTACTTGCGTCTGTAGCGGCCAGCTTCAGCTGGGCCATTTGCCGTTGCCTTTGTATTTGCCTGGCGGAGCTGATCTGAAAAACCAAAACTTCTGCAATCACCGCGCACTCTACAACCGAGGATCCACCGGTTCGCTTTCCAGCGCCAGTACGCCAAATACGCACTCGTGCACGCGTCGCAGCGGCTCGCGCCGTACAAACCGCTCCAAGCGCTTCAATCGCCCAGCGCAAACTCGCGAAGCGCCAGCGACCTCTTGGCCGCCACGTTGCGACTCCGCAACCGGCTCAGATTCTCCGGCAGCATATATTCGGGGCCGTAAATAATTCGCAGATACTCGCGGCCTCGGCACTTGATCGCCGGCTGCACCAGCCCCTTCCGTCCCTGCGCGATGAAATCGAGCGGCTTCACCACCATGCCTTCGCCGCCGCGCCCCGTCAATTCCTCCCACCATGCCGTGCCTGCTCCAGCTGGCCGGGTCCGCCAGGTCGACGACGCTGGTACGGCGTCGCCAGCAACAAATCGTCGCGCGCAGATTCGTGCAAGCGTCTCCATGTGCCAGACATGATCGCGGTCGGTGTGCACCGCGCCCTCGCTCGCCAGCAGATGAAATGGCGCCAGCTTCAGATCGCCAACCGATGCACCGGCCAGCAGTAGCGCCGATACGCCTCCACATAGAGATTCTACCGCTTCCAGGCGCTGGTCGCAAATTGCGCTCCGAGCCTCCACGCCTCGTCGACTGCGTCGCGATCGCTTTCAAGCTCGCGACGCCGTCGCGGCAGCGCCAGCGCGCGCCGCCGCTCCAACCGCGGCGTACTGCTGCCGCAAGAGCTCCTGCGCCTTCGCCGACCATGGCATCAACTCACAGTCCAGCACACCCAGTCTGGTGGCAAGTCTCTCCCAGAAGCCGGCGCGCTCCATAGCGGCTGCAGCACGCACCAGTAGGCACTCTCCATGGTCGAGGTCCTCGAAAAACCGCCGCCCGGTGCGCGTGTAGACAAATGCCGGCTCCCTGCTCCTTCTATGCCAAATCGCCGTCCGCGCCACTCCTCGTCCCGGCACACGATCACCACCGCTCGCGAACCCATGTGCTTCTCCTCGCAGACCACCTGGGCGACCCCTCGGCCTGGTAATACAGCAAACGCTTCGGCGGGATGTTCGAGCAGGTCCGGTCGCGTGCTGGTGTGCGCTCGGCGCCATCGTCGGCGGCAGATACACCAGCCATTTCGGATTCACGGCAAACCGGCTCATCACTTCCAGCGCGGCGATCGCGTTCTCCTCGCGAATCGTGATATCCCCGTTGCAGGCGGGTCTCGATCATCCGCTTGCCCAGCACATCCTCAATATCCAGCACGTCATCGTGCTCCTGCTGCGCTGTCAGCGCTGCCGCCTCCGCGGCCGCAGGAAGGGACGTGCCGGCACCTGGTAGGTCGCGCCGCGCCGGCAACCGAGACCAATCTCCCGCTCCGGGTAGCGCAGCGCCGTCAGCCTGCCGCCAAACACGCAACCGGTATCGATATTGATCGTGTTGTTCAGCCATTCTGGCTGCGGCACCGGCGTGTGCCCATAGACCACCCTGGCCTTGCCCCGGTACTCGGCGGCCCAGTTGTAGCGCACCGGCAAGCCCGAACTCGTCCGTCTCCCCCGTCGTTTCACCGTACAGGCAAATTCTCGCACCTCACGCGAGCCGCGTCCCTGCATCGATTCTTTCATCCCGGCATGCGCCACCACCAGCCTTCCATCGTCCAGCACGTAGTGGCTGACCAGTCCATCAAGAAATTCGCGACCCAGATCGCGGCTGAATTCCGCCGCTCTCTCTCTCGCAGCTGCTCCGCCATGTCGGCCAGCCCATGCGTCATCTGCACGTCCTTCCGCGCAGCTTGCGCATCAGCTTTATGTCGTGGTTCCCCGGCACGCAGAACGCCGTCCCGGCCACCATCTTCTTCACCAGTCGCAGTATCTCGGGATTCTCGGGCCGCGATCCACCAGGTCGCCAAGGAACACGGCCTTCCGGCCCTCGGGCGGTGTCGCGGAGTACTCCGGCGCGCCATCGCCGTCCGGCTGCTTCTCGCTGGAGTAGCCAAGTCTGGCCAGCAACTCCAGCAACTCATCGGCGCAGCCATGGATGTCGCCAATGATGTCGAACGGACCATGCTCATCTGTCCGGTTGTACCAGAGCGGCTGCCGCTCGACTGGCCGCCGCTACCTCTTCCACCGAATGAGCACGTGAACCTTGCGGAATCCCTCCCGGTCCAGGTTCCGCAAGGACCTGCGCATTGCGCGTCTTGCTGGCGTACCACGTGTGGCCCGAACTCGCGCTCCGGCCGGTTCGGTTTTGTTCGTGACAGAGCTTTTCGGGTAAATCGAAGACAATGGCCACCGGCAGACAATGGAATTGCCGGCCCAGGGCCACGATCGGGTTGCGCGCCTCGACCTCACGTTGGTCGCGTCGATCACCACCAGCTTCCCGGCGGCGAGACGCTTGGAAGCGATGTGATACAGCACATCGAACGCATCGTTCGTCCTTC
>CAVTTY010000002.1:0-16607 GCA_963737765.1 uncultured Acidobacteriota bacterium | reverse complement strand
TACGTGGTCAATTAGGCGAGAGGCAGATGAGCCCGTTCACCAGCTGTAACGCGGAGTTCAGGATGCACTCACACGCCGAGAACACGAAGCTGCAAGAATCGGCAAGCACTTCGGGAATTGGAGATTGGGTGGCAACACTTCGAGACTTCGCGATTGTTATCGCGTTCCAGACGATTTTGCGAGCGACCCTGATGATGCGGCGCTGGAATTACTGAAGCACAAAAAGATCCTCCGGCCCTCTGCCCACAACCCCCATGCCCCGAGCCTGCACCCCCAGGCTCGGGGTCCTTTCTTTGTTGCGCTCGATGTCACCCTCCGTGACATTGCTATTCACCCCAGGTCCTTAGTAAAGTAGAGCCAGTGACGTGGTATGGTGCTGCATTCGCTGAAATTGCGGCAGCACCATCAATCCGAGTTCAAATACCTCGCGTACTGTATACAGCAATTATCCAGAGCTGGTCCCGAGGCCGGTAATCGCGACCCCGATGTTATGTTTCTTACATTTATCTAATAAATGGACGTGGGATAATCAGGGGACTCGCGATAGTATCTTGCCGAACGTTTTTAGCTTAACCCGACTAACCAGGAGCCCCATCGATGCAGATTGCTAGTGTTGCGAGCGCCTTCCCCGAGTATTACTACAAGCAGGAGGTTCTGACCGAGGCGCTGAAGCACGACTGGCGTCATCGCTTGCCGAATCCGGACATCTTGGATCGGCTCGATGAAAGCATGCAGGTGGAAGGACGTTACCTCGTTAACCCGATCGAATTTTATTTGAATTTGCAGACCTGGGGCGAAGCGAACGACTCCTGGATCGCCCATGCGTTGGAACTTGGAGAGAAGGCGTTGTGTAAGGCGCTCCACGGAGCTGGGATCGGGGCCAAGGATTTGGGCGCGATCTTTGTGACTTCGGTGACGGGCATTGCTGCGCCGTCGCTGGATGCGCGATTGTCGAACCGCATGGGCATGTCGCCGAACATCAAGAGAATTCCTATTTTTGGACTGGGTTGCGTGGCGGGCGCGGCGGGGATTTCGCGCGCGGCGGATTACGTGAAGGCCTACCCGGATCAGGCAGCGGCGCTTTTGTCGGTGGAGCTTTGCTCACTGACCTTGCAGCGTGAAGACATTTCGATGGCGCATTTGATTTCGGCATTGCTGTTCGGCGATGGCGCGGCGGCGACGGTAGTGGTCGGCGACAAACGCAAGTCCGATGGGCCGGAAATTCTGGCGACGAAATCCATTTTGTACCCGCACACCGAAAAGGTGATGGGTTGGGACATTTCCGAAAAGGGATTCAAAATTGTGCTGTCACCGGAAGTTCCCGCGACGGTGATCAAGCATCTGGGGAAGGACGTCGACGCCTTTCTTGGCGAGCAGGGACACAAGCGTTCGGACATCAAGACCTGGATCATGCATACCGGCGGGCCGAAGGTTCTGGAATCGACCGCGACGGCGCTGGGAATTACTGCTGACGATCTGGCTGCATCGTGGGCTTGCTTGCGTAAGGTCGGAAACATTTCGTCTACGTCGGTATTGCTGGTGCTGGAAGATGTGTTTACCAACCGGCGGCCGGCGAAAGGCAGTCTGAGTATTCTGGCGGCGATGGGACCTGGATTCTGCTGCGAACTTGTTTTGCTGAGGTGGTAGGCAGATCCCGCGAATTTGCGGGCTAACCCAGAAATTTGAGGGCGGCTGGAGCATAAGCTTCAGCCGCCTTTTTAGTTTTAAGTTGAGCTTTCGGTGAACATTAATTCCTTCGCCCGCTGCGACGCTTTCACCACCGCCTTTATCAGTGTGACGCGCAACTTGCCTTCCTCCAGTTCCAAAATGCCGTCGATGGTGCAGCCCGCTGGCGTCGTGACCGTGTCTTTCAGCAAGGCGGGATGATGACCGGTTTCAAGCACGACCTTGGCCGCGCCCAGCATGGTCTGTGCCGCCAGCAAAGTGGCGAGTTCCCGAGACAAACCCATTTTTACGCCGCCTTCCGCCAGCGCTTCCAGAATGATGTAGAGAAAAGCCGGGCCACTGCCGGAAAGTCCGGTGATGGCGTCCATATGCTTCTCGTCAACCACCACGGTTTTCCCCACTGCATCGAATAGCTTACGCGCGATTTCGAGATGCTCGGTCGTGGCGTACTTGCCTTTGCAGATGGCGGTGACACCTTCACCGACCATGGATGGCGTGTTGGGCATGGCGCGAATGACCGGCACTTTCGAGCCGATGCGAGTTTCAAAATATGCGGTAGGAACGGAAGCGGCGATGGAAATGACGAGCTTTTCAGGATTTAGCGCATCCCGGATTTCGTCGAGGACCTGGCCCACCGAGAGCGGTTTCAGGCAAACCAGAATCACCTCGGATTTTTCCGCAGCGGCGTGATTGTTATTGCCCGGCGTGATCTGCGCGCTCGAGATGGTGCGGCGTTCCGAGCTGCTCTGCTGCACGGTGGCAAAAATGTGGTGCGGCGATACCAGTCCGTGTTTCAGGAAGGCCTCGATCAGGATACCGCCCATTTTCCCGGCGCCGAGAACCGCCAGGCCGTGTTTGAAGATATGCTCCGCCATAGGTGCCTCCGAAGACAGCCAAAATTGAAAAGTGGAAATATGTAGACGGGAATACCAGCGGCTGCCGAAGCTATTTTGCCATCGAAGTAGCCCGGTGCCGAAACACAATCGCGCCGGATTGGATACAAAATTTGGATTGGACGAAAAAATCCGCGGCAAACCGAAGAGTCTGCCGCGGATTTTGATGGTGCTTCGCCGAAACTAGCGCTGCTGTGGTTCGGACTTCGGCGGTTTTTCGTTTTTCTTCTTGTCTGCTTCCTTTTGCTGTTCCTTCTGCTGGTGCTGCTGTTCTTTTACTTCTGCCGGGGTGGGCTGATGCGAAGGCGGCGGTGGCGGCGGAGCTGGTTTGGGTTGAGCTGGCGCGTTCCGCTCTTCCGGCCGCGGATTCGCCGGCGGAGGATTCTTCACTGGCGGTGGCGGCGCAGGGCGCTCCGCTGGTCTCTCATTTACGGTTGGCCGCTCTGGCGCTACCGGCTTCGGTTCGGGCGCTGGAGTTGGGCGAGGCTGATTGTTCGGCCGTTCAGCCGGCTGCGGAACTCGGGCCGGTTGAGGACGAGCTGCCGGCGGTGTGTTTGCCGGAGCAGGTCGTGGCTGAATCGCCGGAGCTGGCGGTGGCGGCGCAGGGCGCTCCGCTGGTTTCTCATTTACGCCTGGACGCTCTGGCGCTACCGGTTTCGGTTCGGGCGCTGGAGTTGGGTGAGGTTGATTGTTCGGGTGTTCAGCCGGCTGCGGGACTGGGGCCGGTTGAGGACGAGCCGTCGGCGGTGTGTTTGCCGGAGCCGGCGCGGCCGGTTGATTGTTCACTGGCTTGTTGTTCAGCGGCTGATTGTTCGCTGGCGGTCGATTATCGCCGGCGTTGGGTCGCGCGGGAGGAGTAGCTTTGACGATCGCAGCGCCTGCGGTATTGGTGCGCGCGGCGGGCTGACCACCCTTCGGAGCAACTCCGGCGCTGATGATGGGAGGCGCGGGACGTGGAGCTATACCGGGGCGAACCTGCGGCGGAGGAGGTGCGATACGGGCGACCACTCTGGTTTGCGCGAAAGCAACGGGTGGTCTGGATGCCGGCGGAGTGACGCGGGCCGTGGCAGAAACGTAGCTGGCGCGAGTGGGCGCAAGCGGTTGTGCCGTCTGAACCACGCGCACGGTTTGGAGTTGTTGAGGTGTGACGCGAACGGCCGAAGCTTGGACCGGCCTGGCGCCGACAAACGTTTCTCGCGAAACAGCAGTGACGGCTGCGGCATTATTCGCGTAGGTGTAGTTCACGCGGTTGACCGTCACGTTGTTGACGACGGTGGTGGTGTGGTAGGTGTTGTAAACGTTGGTGACCTGGGTGACGTTGACCACTCGCGTGTTGGTGACGTTAATGTTCTGAACGTACGCGGGACTGGTGTGGTACGAGGGCAAATACACGTCACGCGGGCCGAGTGGGAACCAAGCCACGCCGGCGAATCCGCCACCGAATCCTACCGAAACGCCGGCACTGCCGGGCCCGCCGCCAACGAAGCCGACCAGCGCTGGCGCGTAAACCGGGCGAACCGCCGGAGGTCCAGGTACCCATCCCCAGTAGCCGCCGCGGACCTGAGTCCAGCGACCGTAGTGGAATGGCGCGAAGCCCCACGGTTGTGAATCGACCCAAGTCCAACCCCACGGCGCGACCCAAACCCAGTGGCCATCGTGATACGGAGCCCAACCAACCACCACGTTGCGCGGAATCCAGACCGGCCCGTACTCGGGATCATTCTGCCAGTCGCCGTTGTCGTCGAGATCGTAGTAGCCATCCATGTCGCGCGAGACATAACGGGAAGAGGCCGAACCGTCTTCGCGCAAGTCGCGGGACGCGGACCAACTTTCGAATGCGTCAGGGCCTCCGGCGGGTTGGACATCGTAGCCCAGCTGATCGGTGCCGCTGAAGTTGTACATCTGGTTCGGATTCACGTCATACGATTGGCCGCCGCCGGTGACCTGACCCTCGCCGTCGCGGACCAGGATCATCGTCGAGTAACCATCGGGATCGGTTTGAATGCGATATTTGCCGGGCGCATAAATAGTGAAGGCCAGGTTCGGAGTGTCGATCTCGTAGGCATCGTTCGGGTCGTAGCGGCGGACGTGAACTTCGATGACGCCCTGGGTGAGCTGCAGCTGAATCGTGTTGTCATCGAGATTCAGAATCGAGATGCCGGTCTGCGCCCCGAGACGGATAGCGGTGCTGCCGATGTGCAACTCACCGCGGGAATTTTCTTCGGACCAGAGATTGTCTCCGGTGGTGAGTGGGCGATTGGGATCCGCGGCAACCCATTCTTGCTCGTCATCACCGCCGGGCTGGTAGGAGACCGAACCCTGGATGAAATTGAGGCGGGCTACCCGGGTCGGCGGATCATCTTGGGCTGAAGCTGCGCGTGACGCGCCCAGGTAAATACCGAGAAACAAAAGCAGAACGACCAGCAACGAAACCTTCTTCATCGTGAAACCCCTTTTAGAAAGTAAAAGTGCGATTGAGATACTTAGGTCGAGCCGATTGGACGAATTTGCGACGAGAACTATGCGAACCACGGAACGATGCACCGGTTGGACATGGCGTCGCCTCTGCACCGTTGAACACTATTGTAGGGATTTAGTTGTCCGAAGGATACCGGGAATAACGCCGCAAAGCGCTTGGCATCCGAGGCGCGCTAGAGATTTTGCGATACCAGAAGCGGTTGATTTGTGGCCCTCCACGAAGGATCGGGAAAATTCTAGTCGAACGTAACTTTTCGCGCGCTGGCTCTCAGCGCAGTAGACGGTCTGCTCCGAACACCAGGCCGAGCGTTAAGAACGCGATTACGACTTCGCCGACGGCGCCGACCACGAAGGGACGGAAACCTTGTTTGCCGAGTTCACGAATGTTGGTGCGCAGGCCGACCCCGGCGAAAGTGAGCAAGAATGCCCAACGAGAAAGGTTTGCGAGGCTGCCCAGCTGGTCCTTGCTGAACACCTGGGCAGTGGCGATGGCCGAGATGGCCAGGAAGCCGAGAACAAACTTCGGAAATTTGTTCCAGAGGAATGCGGCCTTGTTGCCCACCTGCTTCGTTCCTTCTTTCCGCGCCCAGTGGATGGCGTAACCAAGAACCACGAAGCCAATCATGGCGTTGCGTGCGGTTTTGGCCAGGACTGCCACTTTTCCTGCGGCGTCTGAATACAGATTGCCGGCGGCAGTGACTTCGGCGGTGTTGTCGATCCCAAGTCCGGCCCACAGGCCGTAGCTCAGGTCGCTGAGATGCAGCCAGTGGCCGATGAGCGGGAATACGAAAAGACTGATCGCGCCGAGAGAAAGAATGGCGGCGATGGCGTAGGACGCGTCTTCGTCATCGGCGTCGATCGCCCCTTTGGTGGCGATGATGGCAGAGACCCCGCAGATCGACGAGCCCACGGCAAGCAGCGTAGTCAATTTGGGCGACAGACCAAACGCGCGGCCCAGGTAGGTCATAAAAACCAGCGACAGCGCGATTTCGATGACTACCAACACCAGGCTGATGCCGCCAAGCTTGGCGACGTCACCGAGGAGAAACCGCGATCCCAGCAAGACGATTCCGGCTTTCAGCCAGAATTCGTAGGTGGCGATTCCGGCCTGAAAAATTCGTGGAATGCCCACGGTGTTAGCGATGACCAGACCGATGACGATGGCCCACAGTACATATTCGATATTGGGAAGAGTCAGATGGTGCGCTTTCCCGTATTGAGCGATGGAGCGCTCAATGATTTTCCCCGCGTAGCCGACCGCGACGAGTAGCAGGACGCCCGGGATGAGATCGATGAAGCGCCTGAAAATTCCGCCTTCCGAAACTGGTTGTGCTACTGCGACCGAACTGGCCATGAACTATTTCCTCCGTGAGATGTTCTGCCGTCACGAGACCTAAAGCCACGCTGCAGCTACCAAGGGACGTGCTTGATGACCCCGGCCCAAATCAAGAGCGATAAGCCGAGCGCCAAAAAAACCGCCCAGGTATCCAAAGAAAATCGTGAGGCGGGCTGATTTTCCCTTTTTGCTGTTGCTTCGATATTTGTAGTCATGATGCGATTCTCCTTTCGTTGGGAGCGGCTAAAATAGCTTTGATGGATTGAAGCTCCGGCACACTTTCGAGGGCGGCACGCGCAGCGGCGTGGTCGAGAGTGCGGCCGATGAGAAGGATCGACGGACTGGACCCGGAATCGAGCTCGCCCAGCGCGCCGACCGTAGTCCACAATTGGTTTTGCTGCGGCGAACTGACTTGCGCGACTACGACGGCAGAAGTTTCCGGAGCCAGACCAGCCGCCACCAGCTTGCGGCTGAGATGACGCAGGCTTTTTCCCGGCATATACACGACGATGGTGGCGTTCGCTTGTGCCAGCGAATTCCAGTCCGGTTCGTCGATCTGTCCTTTGGTGGCGGACTGATGGCCGCTGACAAAAATGACGCGAGAACTTTTATCGCGGTCGGTGAGCGAGACACCCAGCGAAGCTGCGGCGGCATTTGCAGTCGTGATGCCCGGCACAATTTCAAATGCGATTTTTGCGGCGCGCAGCGATTCGAGTTCTTCGTTGAGGCGGCCGAAGACTCCGGGGTCGCCGCTCTTCAGGCGCACCACTTGCTTGCCTTCGCGGGCGGCGTCCAGCATGAGTGCGTTAATTTCGTTCTGCGTGATTTTTTTCACACCGCAGCGCTTGCCGACGTTGACCACGATGGTGCGCGGACCGGCAAGCGAAATAACGGCGGCGCTGACCAGATCATCGTGCAGGACCAGGTCGGCCTGTCGGAGCAGCCGATGGGCTTTCACGGTCAGAAGCTCCGGATCACCCGGACCAGCCCCGACCAGAAACACTTTTCCGGAAGACCGCATAGTCAGGGCGCTCATCGTGTGTGCACCGCATGGATCGCGATTGACCGATTGTGCTGCTCCGCGGGCCTGAACGCAGCATCTTCGGAAACGCCGGATGTTTTTCGTCCAGGGCATTCCGTCGATTCGCAGGCCCCACCGTTGGCGAGAACGTGCAGCGCTCGTTTTCGAGCGTGCGATGCCGGATAGGCGGCGAGAATGTCGCGGCGGATTTGGCCGATGGCGGCGAGCCAGTCGCCAAGGGTTACGTCGAGCGCATTCTCGAACGCGCGACGGAGCTTTTGCGCAAACGCCGGACTCTCTCCCGCGGTAGAAATTGCTACTTGCAGATCTCCGCGTCGCACCACGGCTGGAAAATAAAAGTCGCAGTTGGGAGGATCGTCGACGGCGTTGCACAGGATGCCACGCTGCTGGGCGTTCGCGAATACGGCGTGATTGACCGCGCTATTCGAGGTCGCGGCGATGGCCAGAAAAGCGCCGTCGAGGTCGGACGGCTGATACTTCCGTTTTTTCCAGGTGATTCGACCGAACTCCGCCAGCTCGCGGATTTCCGGTTTGGCTTCGGGTGCGACGACCAGGACGCGGGCGCCGGACTGCAGCAGCGAATCGATTTTCGCCGTGGCGATTTCGCCGGCCCCGACGACCAGGCAAGCTCGCTCCGCGAGTTTGATGAATACCGGAAATAGCGGCGCGGCCATGGCTAGTCGGCGACTCCATGTGGCACCGGGCCCGGCGAAAGATCGCGGCTCACGGCGATGATTTCTTCACCGGCCAGCTGGCCGCGTAGTTCCGCATCCGAATGTCGCGAGAAGTAAGCGCGAAGATTCTCGGAATCGTGGCGCTGCGCGATATAAGCGTTCAACAAGCGCTCGATCGCTGCGGGAACTTCCGTTGCGATGCATCGATAGCCGCTCAGGCGCGCGATCTTCTGATGTTCGCCCACTGCGCCGCCGAGGCAAAAGTAGTAGGCGTCGACCAGCTTGTCTCCAAGCTTGATTTTCTTTCCCTCCAGGCCAATGTCGGCGATCCAATGTTGTCCGCAGGAGTTGGGGCAGCCGGCCACATGCAACTTAAGCTGTTGATCGAAACCGGGGACGCGAACTTCGAGTTCTTCGACCAGCCAACGGGTGAAGCTCTTGGTCTCGGTAATCGCCAATTTGCAGAATTCAGAACCGGTGCAGGCGATGGCGCCGCGCCAGAACGGCGAGGCGTTCACGACCAAACCCACCGCGTTCAGTCCATCCGCGAGAGCGTGGGCCTTAGCTTTTGGCACGTTGACGACAATTAGATTCTGCATGTTGGTGGTGCGCAGGTGGCCATCAGCGAAACGATCCGCGAGGTCGGCGGCGGCGCGAAGCTGCTGGGCGGTGATGCGGCCGCGCAGCACCGCCGCACCAACGGAATACAAACCGGGCTGGCGTTGTGGCTGGATTCCGGAATGATCGCGATAGACGTCGGAGGGCTTAATTTCCGGTGCGGCGGGTTCAAGCTGAAATCCCAAGCGAGAATTCAGCTCCGCGAGGAACGAATCGGCGGTCCAACCGTGTTGCGTGAAGAGATGTTTCAGGCGGGCGCGCTCCCGGCTCTGGCGCAGGGTATCTTGCTCGCGGAAGATTTCGGTGATGGCCTGGACGGTGCGCACGACCTGCTCAGGTCGCACGAAGGCGTCGAGACGAACGGCGAGGTGCGGATCGGCAGAAAGCCCTCCACCGACGCGCAAAGAAAAACCGATTTCTTTTTTGCCGTTGGTGAACCGTTCGACCGCGGTCAGGCCGATGTCGTTAATTTCGGGATATGAACACCACACCGGGCAGCCAGTAATGGCCACCTTAAATTTGCGCGGCAGATTGTAGTAGTCCGAATTGCCCGTGAGCAGATGCGCCACTTCGACTGACAGCGCCGATGCGTCGTAAATTTCGTCCGCGGCCACGCCGGCGAGGGGGCAGCCGGTCACGTTGCGAACCACATCTCCGCACGCGCCTTTAGGGCTGAGCCCCACCGCGCCTAGCGCTTCCATGGCATCGGGAATCGATTCGATGGTGAGCCAATGAAGCTGAATGTTCTGGCGCACGGTAATGTCTGCAACGGAGCGGCCGTAGCGTTCAGAAAGATTGGAAATGGCGCGCGATTGATCGGAACGAAGCAGGCCGTTGGGGAGGGCAATGCGGAGCATGAAGAACTGCGTGGCTTTTCCTTCGCCGCCCGTGCCGCCCGTGGCTCCAGCGCCGTCACCTTGGGTGTAGATCCCCCACCACTTGAAGTAAGTGCCAGCCCATTCGGGCAGAACCGAATCGCGGCCGAGGCGCGCGAATTCCTTAATCTCATCGAGCGCGGCCCAGGGGTTCTTTTCGCGCTTCAGTCGCTCGACTTTCTGCGCCTTGGTCTCTTTTCTGGTTGGTGTCGCCAATGAACCGCTCACAATTTGCTCCTAAAAAGAAAAAGGCCCGTTCACCGGTGCTGCGAGTGGTGAACGGGCCTGAAATCCGATTTAGTTTAAGATTGCTAAGCTATTCGGATCGCACTCCCGCGCCAGCCGCGACAAGTACAACAGCACGGGGAACAGACACGGGCGATAGAGGAGCGATCCATTACTCTCACAGCCTAGCACCGTAGAGATTCATCCACTAATTAAAAAAACTAATACGAAAGCGCCGGTTTCCGAATAACAGAAACCGGCGCCTTCGCAGGTTCTATTGGTTTCAGCGTTCCTTAGTTGTTGGGGAAGCTGAACAGTTCGAATAAGTCACTGATTGCGGGCCCGTTTACCGGCACATATGGTTCGCCCGGTTCCGTGATGGGGTTAGGGAAGTTGTCCCGGCTACGGAAGGTAACCGGTTTCAGCTTCCAGTTCCGCTCGATGAACTTCAGGACCGAAACGTGGTCGGAGTAGTCGTGAGTAATGTGTCCACCCGTCGAGAACTTGGAAACCACGATCATCGGGATGCGCGTGCCGTCTCCGAAGAAGTCTAGCGGTTGAACGTATCCGGAGTCGTAGTAGCCGCCACCTTCGTCGAAGGTGATGAAGATCGCGGTGTCCTTCCACAACGTGGGATTCGCCTTCACCGCGTTAACGATCTTCTCGGTGAAGCCTTCGAACAGGTTGAGCTTGGACGACGATGGATGGCCGTCGACGAAGCCGCTGGGCTTGACGAACGAAACGGCGGGAAGCTTGCCGTCGGCGATGTCGGCATACAGGTTTGCAGTGTCCTGGATGTGCGCCTGACGAACCGTCGCGTTGGTCATGATCGAGGTGTCGTATTGGAATGGGTTGCAAATGTTGCAGTATTCGTCCGCGTTGGCAATCACTTGGCCCAGCGGGTTGGTCGAGCCCACTGCACCATAGTTGATCTGATATTGATCTTCCGGAACGTATCCGGGTGTGCCGGGCTTGCCCGTTCCGGCGTAGTTGTTCCACTGATCCCCGTAATATTTCCACGAAATGTCTTTGGCGAGAAGTTCGTCGCCAATGCTGCGCGTGGATGACGGCGGGATCGTGAACACGGTGTTGGCGGCGTTAGTGTCGGCAAATGCATTTTCTCCCTGCCCGAAATAACCAGGATTGTAGTTATTCAGCAGGTAGTAGTGACCTACTTCGCAGTGGGGGTCAACCGGGTGCGGCAACGATTGCAGGTAATTCACAACCGACGAAACGCCCGGCTGCGTGGGATCCGAGCAATCGCTGTAAGAACCGCCGCCCGACGAGGGCGAGCCGAACGAACCGGCGCCATAGCCATCTTCGGTGTACCAGTTGTTGGTACCTGCGGCTGGATTCGGATTTTCTACTTCATCCACCACTCCGGCGTTTGGCGCTACACCAACTTCCATTTTGTGGGGAGGAACTTTCGCATGGCCAGCGCCATCGCTGAACCAGATTGCGTCACCATGACCGAGCATGATGTGGTTGGCACCGGTCCCACCTTCCACCGACTGATGGAAGTTGTCGCTCATCGAGTAGGTGTCCGCCAGCATCTTGAAGTAAGGAGCGTCGCCTTGTTGGACGTTGTAAAAGCCCAAGGCGGTGGATCCTTCGCCGGTCGTGCTGGCCCCGGGGAGGTAATTCGTATCGAAATTGGCAGGTTGTTTTGCGCCGTTGGTGCCGGCACCGACCGTAACTTCAACCCAAGAGAACAATTTGCCATTGCAACCAGAAGGATTCGCGGCGGTGGAGTGTTCGCGGGAGCAATCGAGCTGTTGCCACATCTGGTAAAAGCGGTGAACCGGGCTTGCGGCATAGGAGTTGTACGTAAATTCATTTCCATTGGTCAGCTGAAACGGTCCCGCAGGGAGATCGTTGACGTTGGTGATACGAGTGTCTGGAGTGCGGGAAGTGAGGCCGGTCCCACCGGAAACCAGGAACGGGTAATAGTTCGCCGGTAAGCCGTTCTCCGTTTTTTCGGCTAGGGTCAAACTGTCATTCGGGATATAGGAATCCTTGGCGCCACCGACCAGGGGAGCGGGCAACACATCGCCGCCGAAATCGAGCTTGGGAGGGCTCATCAAGAACGGGTCGCCGTTCTTCTTTTCTCCCAAATCAACAGCGGCTCTTTGATGTGCTTTCTCAAAATTGGGACCAGTGGTTCCGTCCGCCTTGATAATTCCCTCGGAAAGGAGATTTCGAACCTTTTGGCCAGGCTTGGGAACGTAAGTGGCGAAGACGTGGTCGAAGCTGCGGTTTTCACCGATGATGACGATGACGTGCTTGATGGGTGAGGTGGTGTTTTGATCGTTGTCGGTCGCGGCTTGAGCGGAGCTGGCCAGCGGACCACCGATCGTAAATTGAATCAATGCCAGGCCCGTTAATCCGATGCGCAGGCAATGCAAAGCATTTGAGGCGACGTGCTTATAGGACATCAACCCTCCTGGTTTTCTTCGAAGTCAATCGACAAGCCCAAAATTCCTCGTAGTGCGAGATTCTGGACTGCTGCATTGATAACTGTTTGTCATTGCGGCAGCATTTTGATTTCGTGAATGGAAAGATAAAGCGAGCGGTTGCCGGCAATTAGCGGGCGAACACACCAATTCCGGCCGTTTTGCGTTCCCCAAAATTTAGAAGCGCAACTATTTATTGCCAGGCGTTTTTGCGCGCGGTGCCGGAGCGCTGGCTTGTTGTGAATCGGCAGGTTCTACGCGAATCAAGCCCATCATCCCGCCATCTTCGTGTTCGAGTAGGTGGCAATGATAGACGAACGTGCCGACGGAGTTGGGATCGCGAAAATCCATGCGCAGCCTGACGCTGGGATAGGCCAGCGTGTGCCCGTTGTAATACGGCACATTAATTGTGTCGCGCAAGAAGGGTTCATTAACCGGAACACCCGACCAATCCATCATCATGAAATGGATTTGATGAATGTGAAAAGCGTGGAGTTCGGTCGAACGGTTTTCGATGATCCAATCTTCGACGTCGCCTTGCTGCACCACAATGTCCGGCACGGCGTTCGAAGGGTCAAACGCCACCGGAGTCTTGCCATTCTCGGTAATGAAAAACGTGGTGGCGCTATTCGGATCGTTGGGATCGAGTAGCTTTTCGGAGAAATAAAGACGACGGGTGCGCACTGGAACGACCTTGCCGAGCCAGGGGAGCGCCGGCGGAGGAAGTGGCTCGGGAGCAGCGTCAAGCCGCGAACGCGGTTCGGGAGCATCGGCCGCCGCCAGCAGCGTAGCCAACGCTCGATTGGGATCGTTTTCGCCGCCCGAACCGGTGTCCACGGTGCGCGTGACCAGCAAGCCGGTAACTCCGGCGGGAGGGGCTTGGACAATGAATTCGGCGCGGCCGCCGGGAGGAATTCCGATGTGGTTTTGTCCATCCAGCACATTTTTGGTGACGCCGTCCGCGTTTACCGGAACTCCGTCGAGCGCCACGATTCCAAGATCTTGCGGCTTGCGATCGTAAAGGACCGCGAGATTGAGGTAGGTAATGGCCGACGCATTCAGCACCCGCCATAGCTGGCGTTCGCCGGGCTTCATCTTGATCACCGCGGGTGGATAGTCAGGATAGGGAACCGGAACATAATTGATGGATAGGTCTTTCGCGGGTTTGCCGAACCCGGTGCCGTTATTCGCCGAGTCGCCGTCGCGATCAAGCAGCGTCTTGGGGACCACCGGCTCGGATTTTGACGGCGGCGAATTAGGATTCAGTAAATCCTGGTCGCGAATGATCATGACGCGTTCTGGCAATCCGGCAAGGTCGAGATTCGCTCGCTCGATTCCTTCGACGATCAGCGCGCCAGAGGCCCCGCCAATTACTTGCGCCTTACTGAATCCGTGAATGTGCGGGTGATACCAATACAAACCGGGCGGCTCGTTTTCGGGGATTCGGAATCGGTATTCGAAAGGCGGATCATTGGGTTGAACGGAAGTTTTTAGGACGTCGTCTTGATGGCAAATTGGCGGGACCGTTAAACCGTGAAAGTGAAGATTGGTCGAGGTCGAATTCATCACCCCGCTTTTACAAGGATCGGAGCTTGCGGCTGGGCCATGTTTCTGCTGCTGACGCGAGACTGCTTGGTCCGTATCGGTCAGCTCGTTTTTCAATTTCAGGATGAGCAGTTCGCCCGGTTTGAGGCGGAGATTGGGAGACTGCACGCCGTCTCCGTAAATATAGCAATAGCGCGTGGAACCGTCTTTTTCGCGTTGATCTTTTACCGTGAGCTGAACCGATAGCACACCGTTCTGGCTGCGCAAATCTTCGGGTTCGGGTACGGCGCTGCCGCTCGCAGGACGTGGGCAAACATCTCGCGAAAGTTCTTGAGCCCACAAACCGCGTGGGACCAGCGAGCAGAGGAGTACCACAAGGATCGCGAGATATTCTTGCATTCTGGTCTGCGGGACAACGGTTGCGGTACTGGCTCCGCGAGTCGCGGAGCCAGCACCGAAGCAAAGTCTTTACCGCGGTTTTATCCGATTTTGCTAAATAGCCAGAACAAAGTCGCCGCCAGGATGATTGACGCTGGGAGAGTCAATATCCAGGCAAGCGCAAGGTTTCGAACGGTCGACATCTGCAGTCCGGAGTGATTGGCCATCATGGTTCCGGCGACGCCGGACGAGAGCACGTGCGTAGTACTCACCGGTAAGCCGAACCAGTCCGCCGCGCCGATCGTGGCCATGGCGGTGATTTCCGCGGCGGCACCCTGCGCGTACGTCAGATGATCCTTGCCGATTTTTTCTCCGACGGTGACCACGATGCGCTTCCAACCGATCATGGTGCCCATGCCGAGCGCCAGGGCGACCGCAACCTTCACCCACGTGGGGATGAACTTGGTGGCGTTGTCGATGTGCTTTTTGTAATTGGCCAGGACGGCCGTGTCCGCAGCAGAAAACTGCGGCGTGTTATTTTTCTTCATCAGCCGCAGAGCTTCGCTGACGACGTACATGTCGTTGCGGAAGTTGCGGACTTTATCCTGCGGTACGGCCTTGAGTTCGTGATATTGCGCCATTTCGGTGCCGATGCCATTGATGAGTTCACGGAGAGCGAGCATGGTGTTGGGCGTGAATTGCTTGGTGCGGATGTAGTCGGTGACTTCTTCGCGCGGATCGGAAATCACCGCGCTGGGCGAAACGTAATGATCGAGTACGCCGGCGGTTTGCGTCGAAACCGCCACGAAATCCTCGGTCTGTGGTCGCGTTCACGGCGTGGTTCACGGCGTACGCGGTAGGAACGGTTCCGATCAGGATCAGCATGATCAGGCCCATTCCTTTTTGTCCGTCGTTCGAGCCGTGGAAGAAGCTGACGCCTGTGCAGGTGATGAGCAGCAGAACGCGGATCCAAAACGGCGGGGGCGTGTCACCCACCGGCGCCTTGTACAGTTCCTTGTTCGGAATCAGTTTCTTGCAAACGATCAAGAGCAGCGCGGCGCAGACGAACCCGACGAGCGGCGAAAGCAGCAGCGATTTCCCGATGTTGGTGGCCTGGCCCCAGTCGACGCCGCTGGTCCCCGTTTTCACCGACATTAGTTGGTTGGCGATTCCGACTCCGATAATCGAACCGATCAGGGTGTGCGAGCTGGAAGCGGGAAGACCGAACCACCAGGTACCGAGATTCCAGATAATCGCCGCGACGAGCAAGGCGAAGACCATGGCAAATCCCGCTTTGCCGCCGACTTGCAGAATCAATTCGACCGGCAGCAGCGAGACGATGCCGAAAGCGACCGCGCCGCTGGACGCCAGCACCCCGAGGAAATTCCACATGCCCGACCAGACCACCGCGACGTGCGGCTCGAGAGTATGCGTGTAGATTACGGTAGCGACGGCGTTGGCCGTGTCGTGGAAGCCGTTGACGAATTCGAAGGCCAGGGCGGTGGCCAGAGCGACGCCGAGCAGCACGAAGGTTAGCGCGCCGGTGTTATGAACCTGAGCGAGGTCGCCGAGCAGGTGCGTCGCGGCATATACCAGACCAACCACCAGTGCGACGCCAAAAATCGCCATGCCGATCTTGGCCGGCGCAGTCGGTTTCGACATCTTGCCTTCAAGCACATGCGAACGTTTGAGTTCAACTTCCTCATGCCTTTCAATTCCGTCGAGCTGGGTCGCCATCCGGCACCTCATCCTGGTTGTTGGAAATGTAGGGGCGAAATTATCGGGAGATTGTTACTGCTGCGTGACGGCCAGATGAAGACTTCCGCGAGCCGCCTGGCCGGAGTTTGACTCTGCTCTCACGAAACTGGAAATTGCCGTCGACGGAGCGAACATGGCGTGTAGACTCCGGACGTCATGTGGCCGGCCATCATCATTACGCCGATTATGATCGTGTGGGCGTGGTGGTTCGATCGTCATCGCGCGCCGCGTGCTGGTGCCGCCGCGTCGCCTACCTAGGCCAGCCGTGGCGGAAACTTTTATCGCGCGAAATGTCGAAGCCGCGTGGAAATCCGCGATCGAGATTGTTGAACTCTCGGCCGGTGTGTCGTAATCTATCTGAACCGCATTTGCATTTCGGAGCGCCCGTAGCTCAGCTGGATAGAGCGTTTGGCTACGAACCAAAAGGTCGCAAGTTCGACTCTTGCCGGGCGCACCATTTTTCCCCTTCAAATGTCTGCAGCACGCGAACTAAGGCAACGAACCGGTCTTCATTGAGGCATTTAAAGGACACGATGCGAGCAGCGGCGGGCGACGAGTTTCGGGATTTGCAAATTTTGGTACGGAAAAGTGGTTTACTCGCGAAACAGCCGGCGTATTACGCCTGGAAAATTCTTCTCAATCTGGT
>CAVTTY010000001.1:0-95190 GCA_963737765.1 uncultured Acidobacteriota bacterium | reverse complement strand
TCGAATGCGAAAATCGTCCTGGTCGCTACACATAGCGGACTTCACCGCCGGCGCTGAAGGGTTCTGCCGGTTCTAAAAGATTAGGCATAGACAGACGCGAACTGCAACTTAGACAGACACGGCGAAGGCATGGGGCAAGGAATGCGCAATGAGGCGGGCGGACGCGTGCAATCGGTTGTGAAAGGAATTGGGGTGAGCGACGGGGTTTGAACCCGCGACCCTCGGTGCCACAGACCGATGCTCTACCAGCTGAGCTACGCTCACCACCGTGCGAAGGCGGATAGTTTACACCAAGTCTTGCGGGCGGTGTAACGGGGAGCGCTGACTTTGCGGCAGCTGCGGATGCAGAAGCTTGCAGCAGCGATTTGCGAGGTGCGCTGGCGATCGAGGGTGAGATTCTTCGCTGCGCTCAGAATGACGACAACGGCAACGGCAGCGGCAACGGCAGGACGGCAACGGCAACGGCAAGCGAAGGCCCAGCTGAAGTGGCCGCTACAGGCAAGAGAGCAAACGGCAGTGGCAAAGGCAAGCAGCAGCAGCAGCGGCAACGGCAACGGCAACGGCAGTGGCAGAGGGGTGGCAGCGGGCAGGGTGGCCAACACAGGCAACGGCAACGGCAAAAGCGAATGGCCCAGCTGAAGCTGGCCGCTACAGGCGCAAGTACTTTTTGGCGGGCGAGGCGTCCCCCTGGAGAATCGCTGACGTAGAGGCGAAGCAGGTGGCAGAGCCACCGCACAACGCGAAAGGTTCTGCTCGCACGATGCGGGGGTTAGAGTCGCGGTTTTCTTCTTACCCTCCAACTTGCCCTATCCTTCGCCCTAATTCCCTAAGCCTGCTCCTTACCAGGTGAATTTGGCGCCGAGTTGGATGTGGCGCGAGCCGCCGGAGCCGATGACCGGGTTGGAGGCGGCGACGTCGGGAGTGGAGATGACGGTGCCGACGTTGCTGGGGCTGAACAAGTCGTTGTTCATGGTGAAGACGTCGAAATTGGGATGGTTCAGCACGTTGAAGAATTCTCCGCCCAACTGGAATTGCGTAGAACAGACGCAACGGGATGTCAATGGCAGTTTCTTGCTGGGGGGTGTGGCGGTGAAGCGGGGCGGGGAAACCGATGTTGCGGATGGGAACGTCTAAGTTTAGGTACAGCTAGAGGCAAAGGCATGGAGCGTAAGGCTTGGATGAGCGCGAAGTGTGCCAGACTGAAGAGCCGGAGGTTTGTGCCGGGACAGGAGCATTGAATGCGCGGGATAGGCGGTGGTTGCAAATGGAATTTGGCGGCGGCACGATTTATTTTGTTCGCGCTGGCCTCGCTGGCGGTGGCGAGCTTCGCCGGGGTGACGAGCGCGCAACAGACGGCGCCGGCGGGACAGGCGGCGGGTGGGGCGCAAGCGGCGGTGGCGCAGAGTGTGGGGACGGTGAAGGCGATCAACGGGAACGTGTTGACGTTGACCCTGGACGCCGGGACGGACCTGACGGTGAACGTGACGGACACGACGCGAATGGTGCAGGTGGCGCCGGGGCAGAAGGATTTACGGGCGGCGCCGGCGATTCACGTGGCGGATTTGCAGGTGGGGGATCGAATTATCGTGCGCAGCCGGGCGTCGAACGATGCGAAATCGATTACGGCGCTGGGAATTATGGCGATGAAGCGCACGGATGTGGACGCCAAGAAAAAACAAGACCTGAGCGATTGGCAGAAGAGTGGAGTAGGAGGGCTGGTGAAGGCGGTGGATCCGGCGGCGGGGACGATTACGATTGCGGGGCCGGCGGTGGCGGGCGTGGCGAAAACCACCGTCATTCATACGACGAAGGCGACGATTCTGCGGAGATACGCGCCGGATTCGGTGAAGTTTGACGACGCCAAACCGGGACCGATCGATGAGGTTAAGCCGGGCGATCAATTGCGGGCGCGCGGGGAAAAGAGCGCGGACGGTGAGGAGTTTGCGGCGGCGGAAATTGTTTCGGGAACTTTTCGAAATATTGCGGGAACCATTATTTCGGTGGATGTGGCGGCGAAGATAATCAACGTGAACGATCTGATCGGGAAGAAGGCGATGGTGGTGAAGATCAGCAATGAATCGCAGCTGAAAAAATTGTCGCCGGAAATGGCGCAGAGGATTGCGATGCGTTTCCGCGGCGGTGGAGCGGATGCGGCGGGCGGTGGCGCGGCGGGTGGCGGAAATGGCGGAGCGGGGAATGGCGGAGCGGGTGCAGGGCCAGGCGGAGCGTCCGGCGACGGAACTGGTCCGGGTGCCGCGGGCGGCGCGGGCGGAATGCAACGCGGCGGCGGAGCTGGTGGAGGCGGCGGGCGGGCGGATTTTCAGCAGATGGTTAACCGTTTGCCGGCGGCGACGATCACGGATTTTCAAAAGGGCGACGCGGTGCTGGTGGTATCGACGCAGGGCACGGATACGGGCGGGGTGACGGCGATTACTTTGCTGGGAGGAGTGGAGCCGATGCTGGCGGCAGCGGCCGGAGTTTCGGGGCAGCCGGTGACTTTATCGCCGTGGGCTCTGGGTGGCGCGCCGGGCGGAGATTTGGGCGGAGGCGTTCAGTAAATCCGTAAATTCACCGATAGCTATCTTGCAGGGCCACATTTCCAGAGCGACGAAATCATAATTGTTTTTCCTTTCAGGAGACGGAATGAATCCCAGGTGGTACTTATTTTTCAAGTTGGCCGCAGTGTTTGCATTGTGGGTGAGTGCAGGTTTGGGGGCCGGGGCGCAGACGAATGTGGGCGCGATTCACGGGGTGGTGACGGATCCGTCGAAGGCCGTGGTGGCGGGCGCGTCGGTGATTGTCACCGGGGCGGAAGGGAGCGTGTTGAGCGCGACCACCACGCCGCAGGGGATTTTCGATTTGAAAGGCGTGGCGCCGGGAAAGTATAAGGTTGAAATTTTCGCGAAGGGATTCACGCCATTCACGGTGGCGGACGTGGAGGTCACGGCGGGACAGATTCAGCAGGTGAATGCGGAGCTGGAAATCGAAGTGCAGACAGCAAGAGGTGACGGTGACGGATCAGCCGGGCGCGGTGGATGTGAGCCCCGAAAATAACGCGGGCGCGATCGTGATCAACGGGGCGGCGCTGGATGCGCTACCGGACGATCCCGATGAGTTGCAGACGGATTTGACGGCGTTGGCGGGACCTTCGGCGGGGCCGAATGGCGGGCAATTTTATATTGATGGATTCACGGCCGGGCAACTGCCGCCGAAATCGTCGATCCGGGAAATCCGGATCAATTCGAATCCGTTTTCGGCGCAGTATGACAAGGTCGGCTACGGCCGGGTGGAGATTTTTACCAAGCCGGGGACGGACAAGTGGCACGGCGGATTTTCGGTGAACGCGAATGCTTCGGGTTTAAATACGCGAAACCCGTTTTTTAGCGCGCAGGATTCGGCCAGTTCGGAATTTCCTCCGTACCATTCGGTGCAGTACACCGGAAACCTGGGCGGGCCGTTGAGCAAGAAGGCGTCGTTCTTTTTTACCGCCGAGGTTCGGGACATCAACGATCTGGATATCGTTAACGCGCAGATCGTGAACGCGGCGAACGCGATCGTGCCGTTCAGCGCGGCGGTGCCCAATCCGCGGACGCGGGACAATATCGGGCCGCGATTGGATTATGCGCTGTCGAAGACCAACACGCTTGACGTTACGGTATCAATATTATCGGGACAAAGAAGATAACGAAGGCATCGGGGGATTCGTGCTGCCGGAGGCGGGATTCAACATCCTGACGACGGAGCAGACGGTGCAGATCGGGGACACGCAGATTTTTGGAACCAAAGTGGTGAACGAAACGCGGTTTCAGTTTCTACGGGAAAAAACAGATCAGGATCCGTTGAGCACGCTGCCATCGGTGAGTGTGCCGATTTCGTTCACGGGCGGGGGATACAGCGGCGGGCTGACGCTGGACACGACGAATCACTACGAATTTCAGAATTACACGTCGATTCAATTCACCAAGCATTATGTAAAATTTGGGGCGCGGCTGCGCGGCGTGACGGACGACAACAATTCGACCGGGGGCTTCAACGGCAGCTACCAGTTCCCGACGATTCAGGCGTATCAGCAGTCGCTGATGTCGCTGACCAATCCGGCGATTATGCCGGCGGCGAGCCAGTTCAGCATTACGGCCAATTCCACAAATTCGACGATCACGCCGAACCCATTCGCGAACGCATCGCAGGTGGACGTGGGTTTGTACGTGGAAGACGACTGGCGGGTGCGGTCGAACATTACGTCTGAGCTACGGTCTGCGGTTCGAATCACAGAATAACATCAGCAATCACGCGGACTGGGCGCCGCGGCTAGGCCTGGCTTGGGGCATTGGCGGTGGGAAGACGGCGCCTAAGACCGTGCTGCGCGCCGGGTTTGGAATTTTCTATGACCGGTTCGACGATGAGTCGGTGTTGCAGCAGAACCGGTTGAGCGGCGCGAACCTGGCGGAGTTTATCGTTCCGAATCCGACATTTTTCGATCCGAACGCGACCACGCCGCCGCTGCTGACGCCGAATCCGACGACTTTGCTGACGACTTATGAGCGGAATCCGAATCTACATGCGCCGTATGTGGTGCAGACGGCGGTGAGCCTGGAGCGCCAACTGACCAAGGTGGCCAATCTTTCGGTTTCGTATTTAAATTCGACGGGGAACGACCAGTTTTATACCAACAATATCAACGCGCCCACCAACGTCGCGGATTTTTTTCCTTATTATCTGAATCCGGCGGCGGCGACACGACCGGTGCCGTTTGAAAATATTTATCAGTATCAATCGAACGCGAAATTCCGGCAGAACCAGTTGTTCGTGCAGAGCCGGATCCAGGCGGGTTCGAAGGTCACGCTGTTCGCATACTACGTTTTGAATTATGTGAACAGCGACACGAGCGGGACCGGCGGTTTTCCTTCGAATCCGTTCAATATTTCGCAGGATTACGGAAGGGCGGCGTTTGATATTCGCAACCGGTTCTTTTTGGGAGGATCGATCGGGCTGCCATGGGGGTTGCGGTTCAGCCCGTTCCTGATCGCCAGCTCGGGATCACCCTACAACATTACATTGAGCCAGGATTTGATTGGCAGCTCGCAATTCAACCAGCGGCCGGCGTTCGCGACGGGTCCGGCTGGTGGTTCGATTGTTACGGTTCCGGGCTTCGGGACGTTCGACACGGTGCCGCAGCCGGGCGAAAAACTAGTGCCGATCAATTCGTTGACGGGGCCGGGAAGATTCACACTCAACGTGCGGCTGGCGAAGACTTTTGGATTTGGTCCGGAGAATAAAGGACAGAGCGGAGCAGGCGGCGGACAAGGCGGCGGGCCCGGCGGTTATGGTGGCGGCCGCGGCGGTGGAGGCGGCGGGCGAAATCCGTTCGGTGGCGGCGGAGGGCCGGGTGGCGGCGGAGGTTCCGGGTCGTCGAAACGGTACAGCGTTACGCTGAGCGTGAATGCGCGGAACGTTTTCAATGATGTGAATTTGGGGACGCCGAGCGCGGTGTTGAGTCCGCCGACGCCGGATGCGCCGCAGGCGACGTTTTCGAGATTTTTTGGGGTGTCGAATTCGTTGGCAGGCGGGCCGTTTTCGTCGGGGGCGGCGAATCGGCAGATTTATTTGCAGGCGGGATTTTCGTTTTAGGCGCTGCGGATGCGGCGCTCGCGCCCACGGGCCGCAGGCCGTCGTCCTATTCTTCGACCCTGGCTCGCGCGCCATTCTTAAATCGTTCCAGCGCCTGCAAAATCTGCGGCCCGTATAATTCCGTCTTGCGCTCGCCAAATCCGGAAACCTGCCGCAATTCCTGGAGCGACCTCGGCCGCACCCGGCACAATTCATTCAACGACGAATCGTGCATCACGATAAACGCCGCCGTCTTCATTTCCTTCGAGGTCACCCGCCGCCACTCGCGTAAATATTCGCGCAGCTCGGGATCGACGTCATCGGCGCCCGGCTCGCCGGCATAACGCACATTTCCGGCGGGATTCTCGCCGTCGCCCGCACGAACCACACTCGATTTTTTTGACGAGCCCCACCATCGCGACTCGCCGCCATCGCGCCGCGCATCTCCAGCACTTGCCGAAGAGCCGGCCGACGCTGATGCTCCAGCCGCAGCGGCCCAACTCTTATCGGCCGCAGAGCGCGACCCGCGCGTAAACGTATATCCCGCCGCGATGGTGTCGGCGCCTGCCGCAGCAGTTCGCGATTTCCCGCGCCGCTTCGGTTTCTCCAGCGGTGCGCGGTCCGCCGCCAGCCACTCAATCGAACTGCCGCAGACATCGCACGCATCGCAACTCTTCCACTTGGGATTCTCGCCAAAATGCTGGCAAATCTGGCGGTGCCGGCAATTCGCGGACTCCACAAATCGTTTGATGGTGTTGTAGCGATCCCAGGCGCGGTTCACTTCGCGCTGATCGCTGAGCTGTCCGATAAAATGCGCGAGCAATCCCACGTCGCGTTTGCGCCACAACAAAACACAATCCGCCGGCAAGCCATCGCGCCCGGCGCGCCCCGCCTCCTGATAAAACTGCTCGATCGATTTCGGCAGCGCCAGATGAATCACCGCCCGCACCGCCGCCTTGTTAATCCCCAATCCAAACGCGAGCGTGCCGACCAGCACCGGAATCTCGTCGGACATCCAGCGCTCCTGATTTCGGGTGCGCTCCGCGGTGGTCATCTTCCCGTGGTAACCGATCGACTTGATTCCTTGCGCCTTTAGGAAATCCACCGTCTCATCCACCCGCTTGGTGGTCGGGGAATAGACGATCACATTGCTGCCGCGATAGGTCTGCAACGCGCGCACCAGCAGCCTTTCCTGATCCGGCCCGCTGCATTCCCGCACAAAATATTTGAGGTTCGGCCGGTGAAAGCTGGCGATGTAGCGATCGGGCGTCCGCAGCGCCAGCTGGTTCATGATGTCGTGCCGCACCTGCTGGGTGGCGCTGGCGGTGAACGCCGCAATCGGGCGCTCCGGAAAATTCTTGCGCAGCGCGCTCATCTGCCGGTAGTCCGGGCGGAACTCGTGCCCCCACTCCGAAATGCAGTGCGCCTCGTCGATGGCAAAAAATGAAACGGGGACGCGTTTCAACCACGCAATGGTGTCCTCGCGGGCGAGGCGCTCCGGCGAAAGATACAGCAGGCGGTACGCTCCGGCGATCGCGTTGCGCTGAATTTCGCGCTGCTCGCCCGCGGGAATCGTGCTGTTCAAAAGCGCCGCCGAAATTCCCATCTGGGTCAGTTGCGCCACCTGGTCCTGCATCAACGCAATCAGCGGCGACACCACGATCACCGTGCGATCCGCCAGCAACGCCGCCGGCAGCTGGTAACACAAGGATTTCCCGCCACCGGTGGGCATCACCACGCAGGTGTCATGCCCGGCCAGCAAGCTGCGCACAATTTTTTCCTGCAGCGGCCGAAACGAGTCGTAGCCCCAATATTTTTGCAGCGCCGCCGCGATTTGACTTTCCGAATGCATCGCCCCATTATACGGGCAAGCGCCGCACTCACCGTTTTGGTTTACAACTCCCCCGGCCAAGCGATATAAAATTGCAGAATAAAAGGAGCTTCGATGAGCGCTACGGCTGAAAACAAATCGCACGATTCGAACCGCCACATGCTGCGCCACTCGCTCGCGACGATCGCCTATCGCGGGAGCAAAGCCATGCGCGGCGCCACCGAAGAATTCGCGCGTTTCCGCGCCACCAACTCCTGCCGCACGCCGGCGGAACTGCTGGCGCATCTCGGCGATCTGATGGATTGGTCGCTCTCGCAAGCGCAGGGCGCGCCGAAATGGCAGGAATCCGCGGTGCTACCGTGGGACGAAGGCAAGGCCCGCTTCTTCGCTTCCTTGAAGTCCTTCGACGACTATCTCGCTTCCGACGCGCCCGTCCAATTCTCTGCCGAGAAATTGCTGCAGGGCCCCATCGCCGACGCGCTCACTCACATCGGCCAGCTCGCCATGCTCAGACGCATCGCCGGCGCACCCATCCGCGGCGAGAACCTGGTGGCAGCCGAAATTACCGAAGGCCGCGTCGGCGAAGAGCAGGCCGCCCCGCGCCGTGAATTTTAGTCGAGAGAATCTTGGAGGAAAAAACAGAACATCAACCCGGTGCGAGAACCAGGAGTTTCGCGTCCGTATCCAGCACGAAAAAAGCTGGCCGGCAGCCAGGCTGAGGGACCCAAGCCGCCGGCCTTCCTACCCATCTCCGCAGGGTCTGGGTAAGAATCTCGTGGTCACGCCACTACAAAATCGTTAGGCCGCGGTCTCGCTGTTACGCATGAACTCGTAACGCTCGATCGCCGCGGCTACTCCCACGTCGCCGGAATTCTCCGAACTGGATCGCAGGACGCGCCCTAAACAGCGCACGCGCACCGGTCCCGCCTGGGTCAATTCGTGGGGCAAAGTCATGACGATTTCGACCGGCGAGCCGCTCTTCAATCCCTTGGGCAGGTGAAAATAAAGGCCTCGCGAACTGACTTCCCGCGATTCGGTTGCGGCCTCGCCCACGACGCTTTCGTCGGTCCATCGCACGGTCAGCGGCAGACGCATGAGGAAACGCCGCGTTGCACGTCGCTCTTTTGAAGCCACAGGACACTCCTCCCTAAACACGCATGTAGAGTAGGCGTAAGCCCCATTCCAACCAATAGGCCTAAAGCCTCAATTATCAGGGTCGAAATCGGTACGGCAGTACTAGACGTATGCCGCTTTTGCTGGCAAATCGTGTGATTTCAAGCATCTTACTTCTGGGGCCGACCGCAGTACGCGCCCCGTTTCCCCTTAACTTTCAGCCTTCCCCCGGCCCGCACCCAGTCCAACCCCTGGCGCGCCGGCGAATGTTCCGGTTAGAGCTCCCACCAGACGCTGGTGTATCATTCGCCCGTTTGGCACTGACCAGCTCCCAGAGGATTGGGCCCCCAACACAATAATCAGGCCGGAAGTTCGATCCTGCTCCGCCAACCCATCCCAGCGGGAGGCATCTCATGTTGTCTCGACGAAGGCTTGTCATCCTGATCGCAGCAGTCGGCGTTGCCGCCTGCTTTTTCTTCCTACCCGAAATTGGTCTGCCCAGCCGCACATTCGCACAAAACGCGAGCGATACAAAAATCGTCCCGCTCGACCTAAAGCCGGGGCTCTGGGAACTGCGCATCCACACCTCCAACACCGACGTCAGCTACGAGGCCAGCAAAAAGTCGATGGAGGAGATAACCAAGAATTACACTCCGGAACAGCGCGCCAAGGCGATGGCCGACTACGAAGTCGACGAACGCAAGGCCGTCGAGAAGCGAAAAGCCGGAAGCGACCGAAAATCCAACCACTGTCCTTTGAAGCAGGATTTTGTATCCAAGGTCGAAGCGAACGGGCCAAACTGTTCGAAACAAATTTCTTCCACCGGCCAGGCGTTCACGATGCACGTCGCCTGTAAAAACGCCGACGGAACGTCGGGGTACGTGCAGACCAACACGTTCAAGCGGATCGACGCCGAGAATTTCCAGGGCACCGTCGAAGTCGCCACCCACATTCCCGCCATCGGCACCGTCACCGAAACTTTCGCCGGCAAATGGATCAGCGACTCCTGCTCCGGCCCGCCGGCCGGTTATGCCGCGAAAAACGGCCTGCATCCCAAAGGCCCCGAAAATGTCGCTCGCGACGATCCCAATCGCGTCGTCGCCGTCTTCGATGGAAAGGAAATGACCGCGCAGCAAGCCTGGAACATGCTCAAAAAGGTGCAGCCCGCCGTCCGCAACAGCTACAAATCCGGCCTCACTGGCCTGCTCGAACGCATCTATTTGCAGAACGCCATCGCCGAAGAAGCCATCAAGCTGCATCTCGATAAACAACAGCCCTGGAAGGATAAACTCGCTAAGGCCAAAACGAACGACCTGCAAGTCCGGCAGAATTACCCGGGCGATCAGAACATTCCCCCGGAAGTTTCGGCTCGCTTGGTCGACGACCAACAACACATCCTGTACAACGCCTACTTTAGCCAGAGCACCAACAAAGCAGAAAACGACGCGCTCCTAAAGCAGGAACAAGCCAAACACAAAATCACCGTGAAGGACCCTGACTTCTTCGGCGGCGCCGCGAAACCGTAGGCATCGCTCGGCACGGATTGCCAGCCACGGACCCCTGCGCTAAACTGCGGGTCCCATGCCGGATGCTTCCTCGATGGTAGGCCGCGACGTTTCGCATTACAGCGTACTAGTCAAATTAGGCGGCGGTGGCATGGGCGTGGTCTACAAAGCCAAAGACTCGCGCCTGGGCCGACATGTCGCCTTGAAATTCCTGCCGGACGATATATCGCAGGACCCGCAAGCCATCGAACGCTTTCGGCGCGAAGCGCGCGCCGCTTCCTCGCTGAATCACGCCAATATTTGCACCATTTATGACATCGGCGATTTTGAAGGCCGCCCCTTCATCGCCATGGAACTGCTGGAAGGCCAAACTCTCAAACACCATATTTCCGGAAAACCACTCGATCTCGGCCGGCTGCTCGAACTCGGCATTCAGATCGCCAGCGGCCTGGATGCCGCGCACGCCAAGGGCATCGTCCATCGCGACATCAAGCCCGCCAATATTTTCCTGGTCGAGCGCGGGCAAGCCAAGATTCTCGATTTCGGTCTGGCGAAATTATCGCCGGCCGGCCAGCACGCGCCCGAATCCGCAAATGCCAGCTCGATGCGCACCCAGGCGCGCGGCGGCAGCGACGATCCGCAACTGACCAGCCCCGGCAGCTCGATGGGCACCATCGCCTACATGTCGCCGGAACAGGCCCGCGGCGAAGAACTCGATGCCCGCTCCGATTTATTTTCGTTGGGCGTCGTGCTTTACGAAATGGCCACCGGAACTTTGCCATTCGCGGGATCCACTGCGGCGGTGATCTTCGACGGCATCCTGCATTCCGTTCCGGCCTCAGCGAAAGAGTTGAACTCCGCCCTGCCGCTGGCTTTTGAAACTATTTTAGGTAAAGCGCTCGAAAAGGACCCGGACCTGCGCTGCCAGTCCGCTTCCGAATTGCGCGCCGACCTGAAACGGCTGAGCCGCGACCTGGAATCCAGCCGGCGCCCGGCCGCGGAGAAAAGCGCCAGCGGCTCCGGCTCGGCCGCGCACGCGGTGGAGCAGAAACGCAAATCGGTCGCGGTGCTTTATTTTGAGAATCAAAGCGGCGCGAAAGAAGACGAATATTTTCGCGACGGCATTACGGAAGACGTGGTCACCGAAATTTCCAAGATCGCGCAGCTGCAGATTTTCCCGCGCTCCGAAATGCTGGCCTTCCGCGACAAGCAAGTCACCGCCCAGCAAGTCGGCCAGCAACTGGGCGCGGCGTACGTGCTGGAAGGTTCGATCCGCCGCTCCGGCAGCCGGGTGCGCATCACCGCGCAACTGGTGGAAGCGTCTACCCGCCATTCGGTGTGGGCCGAGCGCTACGACCGCCAGCTCGAGGACGTTTTCGCCATCCAGGAAGAAATCGCACGCAGCATCGCCCAGGCTTTGCGCATCACGTTGACCCCGCAGGAAGAAAAAACCATCGCGCGCAAGCCCACGGAAAATCCGCAGGCCTACGATTTTTATCTGCGCGGCCGCAATTACACTCGCCGCGAAAATTACGACTACGGCCTGCAGATGTTCGAGCAAGCCATCGAGCTCGACCCGAATTTCGCCCTGGCCCACGGCGGCATCGCGCACCTGTGCGGCTTGATCTACGAAGTTCGCGAACAAACTCCGAAGTGGATCGAACGCGGCTTGGCCGCCTGCGATCGGGCCACAGCACTGGCCCCGGACCTGCCCGAAATCCTGGTGGCCCGTTCGCGCATGTGCTACTCCCAGAAAAAATACGAGGAATCGGCCATGCTGGCGCGTCATGCCATCGAAAGAAAATCGGATTGCGATGGCGCCTGGAACATCCTCGGCCGCGCCTACTTCGCCTCCGGAAAATTCGAAGAAGCCGCCGCGCTGACCGAACGCGCCCTGGAAGCCAACGGCGATGACTACAACACTTACATTCCGTATCACCAGGCCCAGGAAAGATTAGGGCGCAAGAAAGAAGCCGAGGTGGTGCGCAAGCGGATGACGGTGATTCTGCGCCAGCAGCTCGAACTGGTCCCCGAAGACGTGCGCGCGCGCATCCTGCTGGCCACGCAACTCGCCAATTCCAGTCAGGACGCCGAGGAAAGCATTCGCCACCTGCAAACCGCGGTCGCGCTGCGGCCCGGCGACGCCAATACGCTCTATAACGCGGCCTGCACTTACGGCGTCCTGGGCAAAAAAACGGAAGCTCTGGACACGTTGAAAAAGGCAGTCGCTGCCGGTTACGGCAATTTGAACTGGGCCGCGAAAGATAGCGACCTTATTTGTTTGCACGACGTCCCCGAATTCAGAGCGCTCGTAGGCCTAGGCGCAGCTTCGGCGTAATCGTGACGGAGATCAATCCTGCGCACAGAGGTCCGCGGAGCCGCGTGACCACAAGCGGGGGGCCAGAAGCGCGCGGCCGCCTGATTTACTCTTCCTTGGGGGCTTTGCGGAAGGCCTTCAACGTATCTTCGAGCGTTAGAATTCCCTCGAGCCGGGCCAGGTTGGCGCGATTGGCCACCGGCAGCAGCGCCCAATCCGCCATCACCGCCAGCGCTTCGGATAGCGTCTGATCGGGGAATAGATACGGCAGCGGTCCTTTCGATTTCACGCGTATGGCAGTGGTGGTTGGGGAAGCGTCCGGCGCCAGGCGGATCACCTCCTCGCGGTCCAGTAACCACCACTCGCCCGGTTTCACGCGCAACAGTAAGGCGACGTCTGGTTGGGCCTCGGCGCGTCTGGCGATGTCCGGAATCGAATCGCCCGGTTCGCACACCACCGCGTTCAACGGGCGCATCGCGTCTTCCACCGCCAAGGACATCATCTCGCGCCGCTCTTCCAGCGACGGCAAAACCGTGCCATCCTGCCGCGCCAGCACATCGAACAGCGGGTCCTTCTGGTAGGCGCGGGAAATTCCGTAGGCCACCATGGTGGAAATAATTACCGGAAGAATCGCGGTGTAATTCCCCGAAAGCTCGATGACCATAAATACCGAAGTAATCGGCGTGCGCAAAAATCCGGCGAACAACGTCCCGATGCCCACCAGCGCGAAAGTACCCACCGTCCCGGTCAATCCCGGGAAGAAATGATGCTCGATCGCGCCCACCGCGCCGCCCAACATCGCCCCGATAAAAAGCGTCGGCGCAAACGTTCCGCCCGGCGTTCCGCTCAAAAATGAAAATCCGGTCGCCAATAATTTCAGCGCGGCCAGCACCAGCAAAATCTTCCAGGTGAATTGCCCGTGCATGGCCTGGTCCACGATCGCGTATCCCGCGCCCATCACCTGCGGAAAACGAAGGCCGATCAGCCCAATCAACAAACCCGCTGCGGCTGGCTGCAGGTAATGCGTCCAGCGCGGCAGCGCCATTAATTTCGGCCGGGCGTAGACGATCCATTTCAACAGCAACAACGAGGCGAATCCGCCGGCGATGCCCAGCACGACATACGCCAGCATCTCGAACGGGCCGGCCACCCGAAACGGCGGCACGCGGAACAGCGAGTCGGGGCCCAGAAAGGCGCGCATGGTCACCACGCTCGCGACCGCGGACAGCACGATCGCGCCCAGCGCGCCCGCGCTCCACTGCCCAATCACTTCTTCGATGACGAACAGCACCGCCGAAATCGGGGCGTTGAAGGCCGCCGCCAGTCCCGCCGCCGCGCCCACCGGAGCGATCAACCGCAGCCGTTCCTGCGAAAGCCGCAGCCGGCGGCCGATCAACGACGCGATCCCCGCGCCCATCTGCAGCGACGGATCTTCCGGCCCCAGCGATTGCCCGCTGCCAATCGCCAGCCCGCAGGCGATGAATTTCCCGATGACCGTACTGAAGGGAATGTAGCCGTTCGAAATGTAAAACGCCGATTTCGTCTGGTTCACGCCGCTGCCGCGCACCGCCGGAAATACCCGCATGGCCAGAAACGCCACCACTAAACCCGCGATCGTCGGGGCCAGTACCACTCGCGGAAACGACGGCACCAGCGACGAACCGAGCAGCGTAATTTGGGTCCACTCGATGGCCAGGCGGAAACACACCACCGCAAGCCCGCTGAAAATTCCAATTACCACCGAGAGCAGCAGGAACAGACGGTCTTCCCGCATGCTGAAAACTTCGCTGGTCCAGGTTTCCCACCGCGATCGCAGGCGAGCCGCCGTGGATTGTTGCGGAATTTCGGAAGATGACGGCGCAGCCAGCGGCCCCGGCGCGGGAGATGACGCGCCGTCCGGCGTTTCGGGCACGGGCGTGGTGGCTATCTCACTCACCGCATCACCACAGTTCGGCTGTGAGCCAGCAGCCACAACGCGCGATTCTCGCCTTGCGGTTCTCCGCAAGCCATCGCCGCCGCGTTTTCGATCTCGAACGTGGTTTGCATTGCAGCATCCAGACGATCCGGAAAACGCTGCAAGTCACGCAAGCGCCAGCTCGAGGCCATGTTCTCGCTGGTGGCATAGGCGATTTGCAGTGCTGTGCGCGGGGGAGTTTCCTCCAGCGACAAGCCGGCCTGCCGCGCGCAGCTTTGCGCCCGCCCCTGGGCCAGGGACAACGCGTTCGCCGCCCGCTGGGCTTTCGCCTGCGGCGAAAGGCCGGTGAAGTACGGACTCATCGCCAAAACGCGGTGGGCCATATCCACCGCCGGCGCCAGATCCGCCTGGGCGCGCCGTTCCGGTGATAGCCGGTTGAAATCGTCAACTGCCGCGGAAAATTCGCCCAGCTCGAACGCCGCCCGCCCCGCGCCCGCCAGCGCCTCTTCATCGTAGCGGTCGACCTGCAACAGCGAACGGTACAAAACCTGCGCCCGCGCCCACTGCTGGGTCTGCAACAGCAACTGCCCCACGATTTTCAGCCGGGCCGGATCGCTTTCCGGCGTGTTCTCATCCAGATCGAGTACCGCCGGTACGGCCTGATTGATATCGCCCTTCGAAATCAAATACCCGCACAGCTCCCGCCGGATTTGCCAGCGCATCGAAAGCGAATCGTCGCGCCATTCGCCGTAAATCGCGCCCTGGTAATAACGGAGCGCGTCGGCCCGCGAATTGTTGGCCACCGCAATACGCGCCAGTTGCAAATTCACTTCACCGCTGCCCGGCGACTCCGAGAGCAACGCCAGCAGGTACGGCCGCGCCTGGTCGTATTTGCCCGCGGCCGCCAGCGCCTCCGCCAGATGAAATTGGAATTTCGTATTGTTGGGGGAATACACCAGCGCGTTGCGATAGTCGGTCAGCGCCAAGGCGGTGTCACCCGCCTGCAAACTCGGCTTCGCCGGCGGCGAACCAGTCATCGGCCAGCCTGTGCACTTTTTTGTGATACATGCGCGAAACCAACGCGGTGAACGAAAACAGCACCAATAAACTCGCCACGCACAGGAGCAGAACGATTTCCCGCGAAATTATCGCGCGGTCCACCATGACCGCTGGAGTTTGCACCACCGCGCCCATGAATTCTCCGCCCTGCACAATTATTCTAAATGGCTTTCTGACCAAAAAGCGCACAACTTCCAAAATTTCTCCAGCTTCGCCGCCAGTCACAGCCCGCTTTTCGTAGCGGCGGCCTTAAGAATTAGCGTTGCGGCGCGCGGAGCGCTGGGGCGATTGTGTGGGCGCGGGAAAAGCGGCAGAGCCACCGCACTCCAAAAGTTCTGCTCGACGCGTGGGCGATGGGTTGAGGTTTAGCGTGCGGACAAATTTATGAATCGGCCGTTGGCATCATCCAGCGGAGCGCGGCGACGCAGGATCGCTCTTCGAGGTAAAACAAACGCGGAATTACCGCAGGAAGGGAACTAGGCCTGGTCGATCAGGCGGTGGTGGATCGCGTACAGCGCAAGTTCCAGCCGGTCCGAAACGCCGAGCTTATCGAAAATATTGTGCAGATGATTCTTCACGGTCTGCTCGCTGATGAAAAGCTTCTCGCCGATTTCGCGGTTGCGGAAACCCTGCGCCACCAGCTGCACGATTTCTTTTTCGCGGTCGCTCAGCAGCGGCTTTTCGCGCCGCTGGCCCGATTCCGCGGACTTCTTGAAGGCATCGATCACTTCCGCGGTCATGCGGTTATCCAGCCAGATTTCGCCGTCGGCCACTTTGCGAATGCTCTTCACCAACAAGATCGCTGGCCGACTGTTTCAGCACCACGCCGCGCGCGCCCAGGCGCATCGCGCGCACCACGTCGCGATCGTCTTCCGCGGCCGTCAGCACGATCACGCGCGTCGGCATCGAATCGAAATTCACCTCTTCGAGCACGCCCAGGCCGTCTTTTTCCGGCATGCGCAGGTCCAGCAGCAGGATATCCGGCTTCAACTTGGCCAGCATCTTGGTGCATTCGACGCCGTTCGAAGCTTCGCCGACGATCTGCATCTCGTCCGCGCGCTTCCAGCAGCTTGCGCAGGCCATCGCGGAAGATGGCATGGTCGTCCGCGACCAGGATGCGAATCACCTGTTTTGCTTTCGTCATTATTCGGTTAATTCAGTGGGATTTCTACTGTCAGTCGCGCCCCGTGCCCGGGATTCGATTCCACCGTCAGCGTTCCCCCTACGCTTCGTGTTCGTTCTTTGATCGAAATTGGCCCGAGACGCAGCCGATCCAGGTCCTCGCTGGCGTAACTGCCCGGAGAAACTGAATCCGTGGCCGTTATCGTCAACAACGAGCGACACTTTCGCCTCATCTTGGCCTAGTTTTACCACGACGTGACTCGCCTTCGCATGCTTTTTTATGTTGTTTAGCGACTCACGATATATCTGAAACAATTCCCGGCAAATCCGGTCCGGCAGCCGCAAGCTCCGGTCCTCGATGAACAAATCCACCGCCAGGCCGTGATTCGTTGCGGAAGCGCTCCGCAAAACCCAGCATTAACTCGCGCATGTCCGCGCTTTCCACGCGCAGCGGGCCGCAGATCTGTAACCATCCGACGCAACTCTTCGCTTTCCTGTTGGACGGTTTTCTGCAGTGTTTCCAATTCGGAACCTGCCTGTTCCGGGGCCCACGGGAATTTGTGGCGCAGGACGTCCAGCTGAATGTTTAAACTCAATAGCGTCTGCAAGATACCGTCGTGGAGGTCGCGCGATATCCGGCTGCGCTCCGATTCGATCGCCCGCGCCCGGAGGTGTCTCATTAGGAACACGTTTTCCAGGGGAAGCGCGATGTGCCGCACAATCTGTTCCAGCCAGCGCAGGTCCGCAGAGGTGAACTTCACCGCCGACCCGCCGCTCTGCTTGGGGTTTAGTAATAGTACTCTGCCCGCGGGCTTCCCGCCGGAATCGATCGTCACCGCCATGAAGGCGTGCGCACCAAATTCATCGCGAGTCGAACTGGGAGGCGCGGCCAGATGCCGCACCGCCTGCCCGGTTCGGCGGTCCCATCCGAATCCGCGTCCCGGCCCGTCTCCTCAAATTCCCAGGCGAATGAGGTTTCAAACGAATCGGTCAGAAAAGTTTCGGATCGCGCTAGCGCCAGGGTCTCCGGTCCCGCCGGTTCGTGCTCGTTGGGATGAATTTTCCACACGAACAATCGCTCCAGCTCTTCGTCGCGAATCGCGAAACAGGCCTGCTCGCAATTGAAGGCCAGCGCAATTTCGCCCAGGGCCTGGCGCACCGATTCCGTTAATCCCCGGTCAAACTGCAAGAGCTGCGAAAGTTTTTCCAGGAATTGCTGACGTTCCAGATGCTGCCGCTCGCGCGCGCCGAGAAAGCCCATGCCGAGGCCGGAGATTAATGTCGCCAGGCCAATCGCCAGCCAGTGCCACGCGCTGCGCACCGCAAACGATTCGGTCGCCGCGATCCGGATAATAATCCCGACGGTGGCCACGCAAACCAATCCGAGCATCGCCCGCGAATTTCCGCGGGTCGACAATGCAAAAACCAAAAACAAAAATAGAAACCACCACGCCGCCAGCGAAGGTGAAAGGAACAGAAAACACACCAGCGCCACGAAATCGACAAGTAGAGGAAATTCGAATTTCGCCAGCGACGTGCCGCGCTCGTACAACAAGATGGCCAGCGCCAGACCCAGGTACGCCGCCAGAAACGCCGCACTGGCCCAGGCCCGGTCCAGGCCAGAAATCGCAAATGCACCGATACCGCTATCGGTTGGTGGCTTGAATTCGATCAGGTCGACGAGCGCCAGAGCCGCAAATATGACTCGCGCCAGCGTCACCTGCCGTTCCAAATGCATGCGTTCCGCGTTTTCGAGGACCATCATCGGCGGGCAACTGCCCAGCTACTTGCTAATTCTTACGGTCTTGCGTTCCGCACTCCGTTACCTACAAAGTCTAGCAAGCCCCCCGAACCACCGGAATCGCAGCGTATCGGGCTGTCCTCTTATGGTTATTATGATCACCGGGCCGCACGGAATCGCTGATCGCGATCATTGGCGCTCGCAGCCGTTCGTCAGCAGACACAACCTTTCCGCAAACGGACACTTTGCCGCCCATCCCGTGACCGCGCCGTGGCAAGTCATCCATTTTGAGGGGCTAACGCGCAGCGCAGCTGGGCACGAAAATGCAATCTATATCGCTGCACGATATAGTGGCTCTCGATAGAGTCGATACATCGCAAAATTTGGCAGTCCCAGGAGCTCCACAAAATGACCAGTAACAGATTGACTCGCCGGGAATTACTGCGCGCCTCGGGCGCCGCCGGTTTGGCCGCGGCTCTTCCTTTTTCACTTCGGGCCGCGCCAGGGCAACAATCCGGCGCGAAAAAAGTCCCGGCGGCCGCAGCTGTTTCCAATCCGCTTAAGCCTCCCGCCGAAGGCAGCATCCCCGTCGCGTTCCTCATTTCCGACGGCGCGGTGGTGATCGATTTCGCCGGTCCCTGGGAAGTTTTCGAAAACGTGATGATCGGCAACCGCATGGACCTCTTCCAGTGTTACACCGTGGCGGAAACCACCAAACCGGTCCAGGCCAGCGGCGGAATGCAAATCGTTCCGAACTACACCCTGGCGAACGCGCCCCAACCGAAAATCATCGTGATCCCCGCGCAGGGCGAGCCGACCAAACCCATGCTCGACTGGATCCGTAACTCTTCGAGGGCCGCCGACCTCACCATGTCCGTTTGCACCGGCGCCTTCGTGCTGGCCCAGACCGGCCTGCTGGCCGGCAAATCCGCCACCACCCATCACGGCGCGCTCATGTCGCTGCAAACCTCGTACCCGGACATTCACGTCAAGCGCGGCGCCCGTTTCGTCGACGAAAGCAATCTCGCGACGGCCGCGGGACTTTCCTCCGGGATCGATCTGGCGTTGCATGCCGTCGAGCGCTACTACGGCCGCGACGTCGCCAAAGAAACCGCGTACAACCTGGAATACCAGGGTCTGGGCTGGATGAATGCAAACTCCAATACGGCCTACGCCAAGCTGCGCGTTTCCACCGAGCAACATCCGCGCTGCCCGATCTGCGATATGGAAGTCGAACCCGCGACTGCGCTCACCACGCAATACCAAGGAAAAACTTACCGGTTCTGCTCCGCCGACCATAAAAAGCAATTCGATTCCAACCCCCAAACCATTGTCGAATTTCTGCAGCAGGGTTGAGTTCCGCACTTGCCGCGGCGCTGGGTGCGCAAGCCGGCGTAAGCGGCAAACACGAAGCCGACGCTGCCCGACCATTCGCGCCACGCCTGAGGAAAATTCAATTTCCACAGGCGTGTACCACTTGCACAAATCCATTCTCGATGCATAATCATTCCACGATCGTCTTGGGGCGCGGGGGTTCTCTAGAATTGGCGGAACGATACACGCGGACGGAAGCTGGCCGCATTCTTGGACTGGAGCCGAACCGTCTGCGCTACTGGGAACGCTTACGCCTGATCTGCCCGGAAGCCCGCTGGGGCCAGCGCTTTTACAGTTTCATCGATCTGGTCGCGCTTCGTTCGCTGCAACGGCTGACCCAAAATCACGTTCCGGCCCGCAAAGTACGACGCGCCATGACCCTGATCGAAAAACAATTCGGGTCCGCGACCGGGCCGCTGCACCAACTCCGCCTGGTCGATCTCGGCCGCGAAATTCACGTGGTCCCGCCGGGCTCGGAGCTTCCGTTCAATCCTTTTCTGAAGCAGTGGGCCTTTCCCTTCGACATGCCCGCGCAGCCCGCCAAGCTCCACGCCATGGCCGGCCCCACGCCCGAAGATTTTTTCCGCTCGGCGCTGGATTGCGAAGCCAGCACCGAAACTCTGCCGCAAGCCATCCAGAATTATCAGCGGGTGGTGGAACTCGCGCCCAACTGGATCGAAGCGCATATTAATCTCGGCGTGGCCTATTACCAGCTGGGCCAGCTCACCGACGCGCGCAACGCTTTCCTCGCCGCGGTGCAGATCGATCCGCTCAACGGCATTTCGCGTTACAACCTGGGCTGCACCCTCGAAGAACTCGGCGAACTCGATGAAGCCATCGAGCATCTCCGCCGCGCCGCCCGCGCCATGCCGGCCCACGCCGACGTGCATTTCAATCTGGCGCTGGCTTACGAAAAACGCGGCGAACGCTTAGCCTCACGCGAGCAGTGGACCCTGTATCTAAAATACGCGCCGCAGGGCCCGTGGGCCGACCAAGCCCGCGAACGCCTGAAGTCGCGCTCGGCTCGCCGCAAACGCGTCCCGCCCATTCCGTTCCGCCGCCCCAGTTAACATAATCAGGCCCTTCGGCACATCACGCCCGGCCCTCATCGGTACACGGAACCGTTCCACGATTGCCCAATCTCCGCTATGATTTCACTCCGTCGCCAGCGCGCACGAAAGGAACCCATGCCCTCGTTTTCCTCACGATTTTTTTGCGGTACGCTGTTTCTATTCATGACTCTATTCCCCGGCTCGATTCCGCAATCGCCAGATTCTCCCGCCGCCCAGAAATTCGCCGCGCTCAGCGACCAGTTCATGAAAGACTCTCTCGCCCTCTCTCCGGTGAGCGCCTCGGCCGCCGGCTATCACACGCACCTCGATTCCAAAACCGGCCAGAAAATAGAACTCGACGCCCTGCTCGACGATCTGAGCCTCGAATCCATTGCGCAGCAGCGCGCCTTTTATGCCGCCTGGCGCGACCGCTTCCACACCGAAACTCCCGTATCTTCTCTCGATCCCGAAGACGCCGCCGACTGGCAACTTATCGACGATCAAATCGGCCTGAACCTTCTGGAATTCGACAAAATTCAAAACTACCGCCACAACCCGACCGTCGTCGTGGAATTAATCGGCAACGCGCTGTTTCTCCCGCTGACCCAAAGCTACGCGCCGCATGACGTCCGCATCGCGCAGGTTCTGGATCGCATCCAGCAGATTCCGCGGCTGCTGGAGCAAGTGAAACCGTACCTGGCGGACAGCGATCCGATTTGGATCACTACCGCCATTCAGGAAAATCAGGGGAACGTCGAGCTGATTCTGGGTTCCGTCGCGCCGGAAATCGCCGCCGGTTCGCAACTGCAAACCAAATACGATCAGGTCGCCCCGCCCGCCGTCGCCGCCTTGCATGATTTTTCCACCTGGCTGCTGCTCGATTTCGCCAAGCGCCCTTCCAAGGGCTCCTGGCGGCTGGGCGAACCGCTCTATGACGAAAAATTCCGCCTGGTGATGGAAACGCCGGTTACACCGCAGCAGGTCCTGGCCGACGCCGAGCAGGAAATGGCCGCCGTGCGCGCCGAGATGCTCGATCTGGCGCTGCCCATGCACGCGCAGATGTATCCGGCGCACACCGATCACGCCGAGCTTCCGGTGCATCAGCGGCAGAACCTGATCGTCTCGGAAGTCCTCACCAAAATTTCCGACGACCACACCACCCGCGAGCAGCTGCAGAAAACCATCGAATCGCAGCTGGCCAACATCACGCAATTTATCCGCGACAAAAAAATCGTCAGCCTCAGCTCCCGCGACAACCTGAAAGTCATCGCCACGCCCGGTTTCCTCCGCGGCATTTATTCCGTCGCCGGCTTCCACAGCGCGCCTCCGCTCGAACCTCAAGCCGAAGCCGAATATTGGGTCACGCCCATCGATCCCAAAACTCCCGCGGCCAGCGTCGAATCCAAACTGCGCGAGTACAACAACTACACGTTGCAATGGCTCAGCATTCACGAAGCGCTGCCCGGCCATTACATTCAGTTCGAACACCTCAACAACATCCAACCCGAACGCCGCCGCCTCTTGCGTTCGCTCTACGCCAATGGCGCCTACGTCGAAGGCTGGGCCGAATACATCGCCCAAGTCATGATGGACGAAGGCTTCCTCAACCACGACCCGCGCTTCCGCATGGTCATGCGCAAAATCCGCCTGCGCGTCATCTCCAACGCCATCCTCGACATAAAAATGCACACGATGGGCATGACTGACGCACAAGCGATGGACTTGATGACCCAGGATGCATTTCAAACCGAGGCCGAAGCGGAAGGAAAACTGCAGCGCGTAAAACTAAGCTCGACGCAGCTGCCCACATACTACGTGGGCCTGCGCGAATGGCTGGCCTTCAGGAAAAAATATCAGGCAGCAGCCGGCGCCAATTTCGACCTGCTGAAATTTCACGACCGCGTCCTCGACGAAGGCCCACTGCCGGTCCCAATCGTCGAAAAATTAGTAATGCCCACCGCCGCCCAGTAGCTTCGTCAGAATCGTGCGGCGAGTTGGTCAGTTTCGCATGCGGCCGGCGAAGATGGTTAGATTTTCCAGTGCCGAGGATTGTTTAGGAGTGACTGCGGCTGAGGTTGCGCCCCAGGTGATGGCTTCGCGGGTTTTGGCCAGGGGGGCGGAGTCGAGGAAGCGGACCGTGTCGCCCTGGCGTTCGATTCCGAGTTGGGTCCAGATGGCCGGGAGGTCGACTGGGTGAGGTTGATCTTTCATTTTTTGGTAGAGCGGCATGAGGACTGCCACGCCTGTGGCTTTGTCGCCGACTTCCAGAGCTTTTTCCAGATCCCATTCCTGCTGAATGTTTCCGCCGGCATCGAGGATGCCGCGCAGGGCGTCCTGCAGGCCTTTTTTATTTTCGGTTTTCTGGTGAATTTCGATGTCGGCTAGCAAGCAGAAAAGCGCACCGCCCCAGTAGGTGCGTCCCCAGGTGTGCGTGTGGTCGAGGCCTTGGTCGCCGGGGCCGGGCAGGCCTTTGGGCATGTCGCGGACGACTTCGAACCACATTTGATTTACGTCCATGTGGCGGGCGCGGACGCGGGCGAAGGGTTCGACGTAAACGGAGATGCCTTCTTCGATCCAGTGATGATTGTCGGCGACGTCGGGAAAGGCGAGATGGATCATTTCGTGGGGGAGCATCCAATCGTCGGCGAAATCGGACCAGGTGGTGTCGGCGCCGACATGGATAGCAATGTGGCTGCCACGATCGCCCCAGGTGCGGCCGCCGCGAACGCCGGCGCCGCTGGTGGGAATGATGCGCAGGTTCGTGTGCGGGACGGGGAAGCGGCCGTAGTAGCCGGCGACGGCTTCGGCGGACCACTGGACCCATTTCATGACGTCTTCTTTGGGGGCGTGGAGGGTGCCTTCTTCGGTGGCGACATCGATGCGGGAATTGCCGATGAGGATGGTGGTGGTCACGGTATCTGCAGGATACGCGCAGGCGGCGACGAAGAACACGAGCATGCCGAGCCAGAGCGGCGAGCGCAGGATGCTGCGACATCGAAGACTTCGTTTTGGTTCATACATTGAAACCCCGCTGTTGGTTGCGTCGCGCAAAGGTCATGTAGTGGAGATTCGGGTTTGACGGGAAAGGATGGCTTCAGGGCTGAAGCCGTGCCCTGACGAAAGACAAAGGCCGACTTTGTTGGGTTTTTCTTCGCGAATGATCGGGGACTCTCATCGTAAAAAGCAGACCCTTCGCTGCGCTCAGGATGACCGATGTTGCTGGTGGCTCGGTTTTTGCGACATGGGCGATTCGCTGCGCACGGCATTGGAAGCAGGTCCCTCGCTGCGCTCGGGATGACAAATACATGCTTTGCGCTGTTTTGCACCGAAGACTTACCTCAGCGGCTGAAGCCGCACGGTCCAGGTGCGTCGTGCGGCACGGCTAAAGCCGTGCCCTGACGAAAACCTTAACGGCATTGGAAGCAGGTCCCTCGCTGCGCTCGGGATGACAAATTTTTGCTTTACGCTGTTTTGCACCGAAGACTTGCCTCAGCGGCTGAAGCCGCGCGTTCCAGGTGCGTCGTGCGGCACGGCTAAAGCCGTGCCCTGACGAAAACCTTAACGGCGTTTGAAGCAGGTCCCTCGCTGCGCTCGGGATGACAAATTTTTGTTTTGCGCGCAGAGACTTACCTCAGTGGCAGATCCCTCGCTGCGCTTCGGGATGACAATTTTTTATTCCGTGCACCGGCGAACAACTCTGCCTGCCGATCGATGGGTCTGCTACGCATTGGCGGGTTCGGTTTTGTGGCGGGAGCGGGCGATCAGGGTGTCGAGCGCAAATTTTCCGGGGCCGAAGATCAGGATGAGGAGGGCGAAGAACCAGAAGACGAACGGGTCGGCGGCGACGAATTTGTCGGGAGCGGAGAAAAACCCCAACAACGCTTCGCGATCGGCGGTGAGGTAAGCCATGGTCATGTCGATGAACAGGCCGAGAGCGGCGATGCGCGAGAGCAATCCGAGGGCGAGCAGGATGCCGCCGATGAATTCGAAGCTGGAGACGAAAGTGGCAGTGAACGCCGGCGCGGGGAGACCGAGGCTCTGAAAAAATTCGGTGACGTGCGGAAGGTTGTGAAGTTTTCCCCATCCGTTTTGGGAGATCTGCCAGCCCCAGTAGAGGCGGATCGCGAGGAGCAGCGGCGATTGCAGGCTGTTGGCGATGCGCACGAACAGGGCGTAAAGGCGTTCGATTTGATTCGTAAGATTGCTCATTTCGATTTTTTCTCTCTGCTGTAAAAGATTCTTGAGTCGGGCCGAAGTTACAGCTGGGCGGAAACTTTGGTCGATTTAGCCCAGGGACAGAACCAGCCGAGCGTGGACCAGGTTTGAAACCATTTCTGGATGAGCAGCGGGCGTTCGGTAGCGGGAGCAGCACTTGGGCGCAAACCCGCATCGATCGCAGCGTTGAGCGACTTGCCGTCGCGCAGGAAAGTAAGGATGGCGAATTCTTCGCGTTCGAGGCGGCGGAAGTAAACCTCTTCGCCCATGCGATGAACGGCGAGAAAAATTTGACTGGGTTTGGTGTTGGCGACTGCTTTGACGCGCTTGGTTTTGTGGCGTTCGCTCATGGCGTTGCTGGCCACGCTGACGTCGTCAGCGTCTTTGCGCACCGCGAGGAGCAAATCGTCGACCGGATATTTGAGGTCGAGCAGGGTGATGTACGGCTGCAGGCGAAGGCGCAATTTCGCCGGATTGGCCTGGGCCAGGTCGGCGGGGGTGAGCGGAGTTTCGCGTTTGCCGTCGAAGGCATTTATTTCGGCCCATTCGAGGCGGACCATATCCAGCGCGAGCTGCTGGCGGGGGCCGGCGAATTTCGGATGCCGGCGGAGCCACGGTTCGAGCTTCGAACCAATGTTGCGCATGGTGAAGGAAGTCGAAGGGCAATCCTTCAGATAGGCTTCGGCGACGTTGTCAAAGGCGCGGGTGCCAAGGATGGCGCGGAGGCCGGGAAAATCTTCGGCGAAGCCGGACAAGACGCGGAACCAGTATTGGCGGTTGTAAATTTCCAGGCGCTCGAAGGAAGTGAGGCGGTCGTTGGGTTTGATGATTTTATTGGCGACGGCGCGCAGGGAGCGGCCGTTGGGCGCGACGTGGCGCATCCGTTCATTCGGCGTGAGCGGAGTCATGACCGCGGCGGCCATCTGGCGCTGAATCGCTAAGAGGTTCATACGGCGGTGGCCAGGGAAGCGCTGGCCAGGAATTTATTGGCTTTCAGGGCTTCGTCGTGAACTTCATCGAAGGCCGGAATGCTGTCGTCCCATTCGAGCAGGGTAGCGGTGTGGCCGACGCGTTCGATGGCGCGGGCGTAGAGTTTCCAGACGGGATCGATGACCGCGATGATCGTGGGTATCGAGAATATATTTGCGATATTTGGAATGGCCGGCGATGTGGATCTGGGCGACGCGCTCGGCGGGGACGCTGTTCACGTAGGTAAAGGGATCGAAGCTGTGATTCTGGGACGAGACGTAAATATTATTTACGTCGAGCAGGATGCCGCAATCGGCGCGCTCGACCACTTCGTTCAGAAATTCCCATTCGGTCATTTCGGAAACGTGAAATTCGGCGTAGCTACTGACGTTTTCCACGGCGATGGGAATTTCGAGGTAGTCGCGGACTTCGCGGACTTTCTGGGCGGTGAGGCGCGCGGCTTCAAAAGTGTAGGGCATGGGCAGCAGGTCGTGGGTGTAGCGGCCATCGACGCTGCCCCAGCAGAGATGATCGGAGAGCCAGGGCGTCTTGGTGCGCTGGACGAGATCTTTGAGGCGGCGGAGGTGTTCGCGGTCGGCGCGTTGCGGCGGAGCCGAAGTACATCGAGACCCCGTGCTGGACGACTTTGTACTGCTCCAGAATCTGATCGAGGATGCGCAGCGGGCGGCCGCCATCGATCATGAAATTTTCGGAGATGATTTCGAACCAGTCGACGACGGGCTGGCGGGTGAGAATGTGCTGGTAGTGGGGAACCCGGAGGCCGATGCCAATTCCGTAGTCGGTGTATCCGTTGAAGCGATTTGCCGGCATTACTGAATCTCCGCAGCGAGTTGAGAGGCGACGGTCAGGGGTAAAGATCAGAGGCTGGGGGTCGAGGTCGTTTTGATCTCAACCCCCAACATCCGAAAGTTGATGGTTGAGATTTAAGCCTTGGGCATCTTGGAGCCGTCGGTAGCGCAGCCGCCCTTGCCCTTGCAGGAATTCTTGCCCTTGCAGCCATTGTCGGACGACTTACATCCGCCATTGCCCTTGCAGGAGTTCTGACCCTTGCAAGCATGCTTTTCCTTCACCTTGCTGTCGTCCGCTTTCTGGTCGGACTGCACGCCGGCGCCGTGGATGCCGGACAAGAGATTCGACGCATGAATCGTCGGGCTCGTGCCTGCGAGCAAACCTGCGAGAGCTGCACCAGCGATGAGCGCCTTCTTTGACTTGGTCATTTCGTAGTTACCTCCGGTTGGTTTGAACAGCTACATCCGTACTGATACTACGTGGTATCAGGGACGAACGGATTTCCCTGGCTGAATGATTTTTGTTGACTGGGTTGGGCTTCGGGAATCCGGGCATAACCGGATTTTCGTGCGAAGCATACACCCAGCGAATCGGCACGGACAATAGGCTTTCGCAATACCGGTTACCAAGAGCCCCAAGGGCATGAGTCGCCGCCCCTCTGTGATTGCCGGTGTAGCGATTGGTTACATTTTTTATGGGCCGGAGCTGGGAAACGACAGCTTAGACGCGGGAATTCGGGAAATAGCTTAGCAAATCAGTGACTTAGGCGGGATATAGAGGGGGCGCCGAGAGCTGCCGCTGAGTTAAGGGACATTAAATAGTGTTAATTGACGGCGGTGGCGCCGGCCCCGGATACCGCCAGGAGTTTATCGATTTTGGCGGGTAGATCCGCGGGCTTGAAAATGGGCGGCGAGCAGGTGCGGCTGGTGCAGATGAAAGCGGCAGAAACTTTCAGGCTGGGATACTGGACGTCCGGGTTGGGCAGGCGACCCGCGGGGCCCTGGCTGGGATCCCACCATTCGAGGCGCTTGTAGCTGGAGGGGTAGCGGAGGGCCTGGTCAAAAAGATTTTTCGCGATGGGGTCTTTCCTGGAGCCGACGATGGTGAGGTGCAGGGGCTCGGAGGAAAGTTCGTAATCGGCGAGCAGCGGGCCGGCGGCGGGGAGGCGAAAGACGACAGGATCGGCGGCGACGTAGCGCATAGCGCGTTCGGCGATTTTTTTGTCGGCTTCGTTGGCGGTGAGATGGAAGAGGAAATTGGCGGCGCGGACCACGTCGATATTTTCGTCGCGCTGCGGGTGCGGAGTGGCGGCGCGATCGGTGGGGGCTTTGGAGCTGTCGTAGCCGGCGCCCTGGGGGTCGCGGAAATTGGCGTCGATGAATTTCATGGCGGCTTCGGCGCGGGCGAGCCACTGGCGATCGGCGGTGGCGCTGTAGAGCGCGAGGAAGGCGCGTTCCATGGCGATGGTGTCGCCGAGGTAGGGGCCGTTGGCGTCGGTGGCACCGTGACGAAATCCGCCGCCGGGGAGTGAGCGATTGGCGATGGTCCAGCGCGTGGCGCGCAGCGCGTCATCGAGGACCGCGGTGTCGCCGGTGGCGGCGTAGAGCGCGACGAAGCTATTGATGGCCCAGCCATTTTCGCGGGCATAGATGTGTTTATCGACGCGGGGAATGCCCTGGGCGCGGCGCTGGGCGTCGTCGAGCGCGAAATAATCGGCGCTGTGATGGCCTTCGATCACGTCGGCATCCTGGCTGGTGTAGAACGCGCCGTCGGGCGAGGTGAGAAAGGTTTTGAGGAAGCGGCGGATTTCCTGGGCGGCGTGCAGGTATTTCGGATCCTGAAACTGGGCGTAGGCCAGGGAATAGATGCGCAGATTTTCGGCCTGCATCTGCATGATTTTTTCGAAGTGCGGCGAATTCCAGTCGCCGTCGGTGGAGTATTGGTAGACGCCGCCCCAGGCGGGATCGAGAAGATGCAGCTGTTGGTCGAGGGTTTGGCGCGCCATGGTTTCGGCTTGCTTGTTTTGGTCGCGGCGGGCGAGGAGCATGGCGAATTCGACGGAATCCCAATCCAGAAATTTCTGGTCAGTGCCACTATTGCCCCAACTGCCGAATTTTTTATCGTAGCCGGCGAAAAAGTTGGAGACGAGTTTGGCGCGGATCGGCGCGGCGAGGATGGCGTTCGCCGGGATGGTGAGTTGGGGCGCGGCTTCGACGGACGGGCCGGGGGAAGGATCGTCGATGATGGCCTGGAGCAGGGAGGCCATTTCGTCGGGAGCGAGGTAGCCCTGGCGTTTAACGATTTCGTGGCCGTTCGCATCGAAGACGATGGTGGCGGGCCAGCCGAAATCCTCGTAACGGGTGGAAAGATCGGGGCGCGAATCCTGGTCGGCTTTGACGACGATGTAGCGGCTTTGCAGAAGTTTTATTACGGCGGGATCGCTGTAGGTGTTGGCGTCCATGACGTGGCACCAGTGGCACCAGACGGCTTCGAGGTCGAGCAGCACGAAACGATTTTCGCGTTTGGCGTCGGCGAAGGCCTGGTCGGACCAGGGTTGCCAATTCAAGTGGGGCTTGGGCGGGGGTGATTTTTGGGCTGGCGCGGGAGTGGCGATGAAAAGGAGTAAGAGCGAGATGGGGAGCAGTCGAGTCATAGCGGCACCTGGTGATAGTACGCTTATCGTGCGGAATTGGTTTTTGATGATGGGTCGAGTAGGGGCAAGGCGCGTGCGCGGGGGATTGGTGGTGCGGTTGCGGCGGCAAGGCGGCGGCAGAGCCGCCGCACTCCAAAGGTTCTCGTTGGTTTGGGGATCGGGGTGGCGATGGGTTGCCGCGACGTACGCCTCGCAGTGTAGTCGCGTTAAAATGTGTGGCGGCGGTGGAATGAAATTCAGGCTGCGCCCTCCCAGCCGCGCGCACATCTAAGGATTTATGCGAACCGATCTCGATGCATCGAAAGTGCTTCCACTGAATGTATTTGGGGCGCCGGGCTGCGCGCCGTCGTATTCGATTCGGGACTTTCTGCACCGCAGCGATATTCCCTTCAACTGGACCGAGCTGAAAAACGACCAGGAGGCCAACGAAAAAGTTGGCGCCAAAGGTGGCCTGCACGACAACAAACTGCCGGTGGTGTTTTTTCCGGATGGGACGCGATTCGATCGCCCGACGATCCGGCAAATCACCGAAAAACTCGGCTGGTTTCACGATCCGAGCCGCAGCGAATACGACCTGGCGATTTACGGCGCGGGGCCGGCGGGATTGAGCGCGGCGGTGTATGGCGCGTCGGAAGGGCTGAAGACGGTGCTGATCGAACGCAACGCGATCGGCGGGCAGGCCGGGACGAGTTCGAGGATCGAAAATTATCTGGGATTTCCGGACGGCATCAGCGGCGCGCAACTGGCCGAACGGGCGCGCAATCAGGCGATCAAATTCGGCGCGGAGATTTTGATCGCACGCGAAGGCGTGAGCGCCGAGTTCGTGACCGGGAAAGGGGTGGGCACGCTGGCCGACGGCACGAAAATTGTGGCGCGGGCGACGATCTGTTCGACCGGCATCAACTACCGGAAACTGGACTTGCCGCGAGAAGACGAATTTTTCGGGCAGGGCTTGTATTACGGCGCGGGTTCGAGCGAAGCGGTGCTGTGCACCGGCGAACACGTAGTGGTGGTGGGTGGCGGGAATTCGGCGGGGCAGGCGGCGCTGAATTTCATGAAGTACGCGAAACACGTGACGATCGTGGTGCGGGGTGACGCGCTCAAAGATACGTTGTCGCAATATTTGGTCGACCGAGTCACTTCGTCGCCGAACATGACGGTGATGACCAACACCAGCGTCATCGGACTTTCCGGCGGCCGAACACTGGATTGCGTTGAAATTCGCAACGACCGCACCCAGCAGACGCAGCAGATTCCGACCAAGTGGCTTTTCGCCTGCATTGGCGGCGCGCCGCGAACGGAATGGGCGGCGGAAGTGGGAATCGTCCGGGATTCGGATGGGTATCTGGTTACCGGACCGGACCTGCCGAGGGAACTACGGAAGGACGGGCGCTGGCCGCTCGATCGCTCGCCGTATTATTTGGAAACGAATATGCCGGGGGTCTTTGCGGCCGGCGATGTGCGGCATGGGTCGGTGAAGCGTTGCGCGTCAGCAGTGGGCGAAGGGGCGATGGCGGTGGCTTTCGTGCATCGATTTTTGGCGAACGGATAAGAAGGGAAAACAGCGGCGCAAGACAACAGCGTAAGGCAACGGCGTAAGGCAACGGCGAGAACATTACCACAGAGAACACAGAGAAAGGCTGGAGGGCACGGAGAGATTTGTAATTTTGGCTCGGTTTAGGTGGCGTTGCGGATTCGGGCGAGGACTTCTTCATTTGCCGGAGGAGTGGCGCCGGGTTGCGAAGCGACCCACGCGCCCATTTGATTGGCGGCTTCGTTTATGGCGGGCAGGGACGAGCCGCGAAGATAGTGATGCACCAGGGCGGCGGCGAACGCGTCGCCAGCGCCGACGGTATCGGCGACCTGAACCTGCAAGCCCGGATGTTGGTCGCTGCCTCTGCGGGAGTAGAGGATGCTGCCGCGACGGCCGCGGGTGACGCAGATGAGTTCCACTTCGTAAGAACCCAACAGCCAGTGGGCGGCTTCGTCGATGGTTTTGGCGGTTGAGCCGAAGACGTTCACCAGCGCGGAAAGTTCCTCTTCATTGCATTTGACGATGTTCGAGAAGCGAATCGATTCTTCCAGCACCTTCCGCGAATAAAAATTCTGGCGGAGAGTCACGTCGAAAACGCGCAGGGCGGTGGGTTCGGTCCAGCGCAGAAAGGTGCGGACGGTTTCGTGCGAGATGCGCGAGCGCTGGGAAAGCGAGCCAAAACAGACCGCGTCGGCGTGGCGGGCGAGGGCTTGCCATTGCGGGGTCCACTCCAGGAAATCCCAAGCGACCGGCTCGATAATTTCGTAGCTGGGCTGACCGTCGGCGGCGAGGTGGACCACGGTGCTGCCGGTGGGGTGCGACGGGTCGGTTTGCACGTGCGAGGAATCTACTTCGAGGCGATCGAGAACTTCGCGGGCTTCGCTGCCGAGTTTGTCGGCGCCGATACGGCTGGCGATGACGCCGGTATCGCCGAGCAGATGAGTCATGTAGGAAAAATTGGCAGGGGCGCCGCCGAGTTGTTTCTTGTCGGGGAATAAATCCCAGAGAAGTTCGCCGAGGCCGACAACGGTGAAGGTTTTGTTTTCCATTGTGGCGGTGGCGCGAAGATTCCGGGTAAGGCGCGCACCATACTAAAACAGGAGGGGGAGTCTGGCCATCGGATTCGGAGGGTGGTGCGGCGGAGTTTGGTGGTGCGTTGGTTTAGGGCTGGGCGTTGTGGAGTGGATGAGATTCTTCGCTGCGCTCAGAATGACGACGAAACCGCAAAGCAACGGCAAGTGCAAAGGCAACGGCGGAGGCAACGCAACTGCTAAGGCAACTGCAACTGCAGGGCAACGGCAAATGGCCCGGCTAAAGCCGGCCGCTACAGGTGGTGCGGTGGATTTGGCGGTGCGCTGATTTTGGGTCGGGCGACACTGGAGATTCGGCGTGCGCCCGCGCGGGCTCCACGGAGACTCTGGATGACGGGCTGATGTGCGGCGGCAGGACCGACGCACTCAAAAGTTTTTGGCGGCGAAACGCGAGGCGAAGCAGCGGCTCCGCCTCGCGTTTTTATTTCACGACCAGGGTTAGGAAATTCGGATACGTCTGGGTCGTCTGGTTGATCGTGGTGCTGAGCGTCAGGGTATAGGTGCCGGGGGGCGTGGCTCCGGCGGGACCTTTGGGGAGGCTGCCGCAGGCGGCGGAACCGAGCGTGATCATGATGATCATGGCGAAGGCGACCGCGAGGCGGCGATTGCGCTGCAGGGTCCACAACATTCCGGCGAAGACCAGGAGGAACAAGGGCCCGCCGAATTTTCCGCCGAAGTTGAATGAAGGATTTGCGCCGGCGAGGGTTGCGCCCTGGCAGAAAGTGCTGATGCCGAAGGCGACTTCGGTGGTGCCGCCGTTGAGAGTCACGCTGCTGGGGACGACGGTGCAAGTGATCAGCGGGGATGATGGCACGCAACCCAACTGCACGGTGCCGGTAACTCCCGGCGCGCCGGTGAGCATGAGACCGTAGAACGCGGTGCCACCGGGAGTGGTGCTGGCGGTGGTGGAACCGCCATCCGGAATGGTGACGGTCACCAGGCCCTGGGTGGTGATGGTGGTGGAGTCGGTGGTATTGGCCGCGGCCGAGCCGCCGCCGGAAACGGCGACAGCGTTTACCTGCGGTGACGTGGCGTTAGCGGCGACGTTCACGGTGACGGTGATTGCCGGGTAGCTGGCGCCGGCAGCGAGCGCGTCGGCGCGGGTGCAGGTGTTGGCGACGCAGGTCCATCCGGTTCCCGTAGCGGAAATGAAAGTGAGGCCGCCGGGAACGGTGTCGGTGACGGTGACGGTTCCGGTAGTGGGTCCGGCGTTTGCGCCGTTCGATACGGTCACGGTGTAGGTGGCGTTCTGCTGGCCCTGATTGAAATTGCCGGAGTGCGTTTTGGTGATGCTGAACACCGGCGCCGCCGTGTTGGTGATGATGGTCGAGTCGGTGGTGTTCGCCGCGGCCGAACCGCCGCCGGAAACGGCGACTGCATTTACCTGTGGTGAAGTTGCGTTGGCGGCGACGTTCACGTTGACGGCGATGGCGGGATAGCTGGCGCCGGCGGCGAGCGTGTCAGTGCGAGTGCAGGTGGTGGCGGCGCAGGTCCACCCGGTTCCGGACATGGAGACGAGGGTCAATCCGGTTGGCACAGTTTCGGTGACGGTGACGAGGCCGGTGGTTGGTCCGGCGCCGACGGTGTTCGATACGGTGACGGTGTAGGCGGCGTTCTGCTGGCCCTGCGTGAAATTCCCCACGTGTGTTTTGGCGATGCGCAGCGCGGGTGTGCCGGTGGCGTTGATGATCGTCGAGTCGGTGGTGTTGGCTCCCGCCGAACCGCCGCCGGAAACGGCGACCGCGTTTACTTGCGGAGAGGTTGCGGCCGCTGCGACGTTCACGGTTACGGTGATCGCCGGGTAGCTGGCGCCTGCGGCCAGAACATCGGTGCGGGTGCAGGTGGTAGTGACGCAGGTCCATCCGGTTCCGGCCATGGAGACCAGCGTCAAACCGGCGGGAGCGGTTTCGGTCACGGTGACGGTGCCTTTGGTGGGTCCCGCGGCTGCGCCGTTAGAAACGATTACGGAGTAGGCAGCTCTGTTGGCCTTGAGTGAAATTGCCGGTGTGCGACTTGGTGATATTCAAGAGCGGAACCGCGGCGCTGCCGGTTCCGAAAAGTTCGGCAGAGGAGTTTATGGTGAACGCGGCGTTGTTGCCGTTGAATCCGCCTTCGGCGAGGACGGAACCGGTGTTCAGCAGCGTAGCGGCAAAGAATCCGCGAGCGAAATTCAAACTGGCCGCGGGAGAAAATGTTTTCGCGGTGGGATTGTAAAGCTCGGAACTGGACAGAGCTTCGAACAAGCCGACGGTGGGATCGCTGGAACTGCCGCCGCCGGCGAGAAGAACGGTGCCATTGCCGAGCACGCTCGCCGTGTGGAAGGCGCGGGGGTCGGCCAGGCTGGCAGCGAGCGGAGTGAAGGTATTCGCGGTGGGATTATAAATGTCCGCGGAACCGGTGACGGTGAGCGTGCCGGTGTTAGCGAAGCCACCGCCCGCAAGAAGAATCGTGCCGTCGGAAAGCGCACTGGCGGTGTGCGCTTCGCGCGCGGAACTCATGGTGCTGGCGATGGCCGTGAACGTTCCGGTAGCCGGATTGTAGAGTTCGGCAGTGTTCAGGAAGGTGGCGCCGTCGGCTCTGCCGCCGGCGATGAGCACCAGGCCGTTGGAGAGCAATGTTGCCGAATGGTAGATGCGGGCGGAAGTCATGGTGCCGGTGGCGGTGAAAGTTCCGGTGGCGGGATTGAAAAGTTCGGCGGTGGCGAGATAGGAAGTGCCCAAATTACTGGAGCGTCCGCCGGCGATTAAAACCTGGCCATTGGGCAAAAGGGTGGCGGTGTGGCCGAAGCGCGGGGTGGTCATGCTGCCGGCGGTCGCGGTGAAGGTGTTCGCGGTTTGATTATAAAGTTCCGCGGTGGCCGACGCGGCAGCGGCGGCGACGGTGAATCCGCCGGTGATCAAAATGTTGCCCGGCGCAGCAGCGCCGTTCAGTTGAGTTGCGGCGTGCTGCGACCTGGCTATGGTCATGTTGCCTGCGGACGTAAATGCGCCGGTGGTTGGATTGTAAAGCTCGGCGCTGGCGATGGCCAGACCTGGCCGGTGGCGAGGTTGGCGCCGCCGGTGACCAAGACTTGGCCACTGGCGAGAAGCGTCGAGGTGTGTTCAGCGCGAGGGGAGATCATGCTGCCGGTCGTGGCCCAGGTGGCTCCGGTGGTGGGCGAAATAATTGTGGAATCGGTGGCGGTCGCAGTGGCTGAGCCGCCGCCGGCAACGGAAACGGAATTGACTTGCGGCGACGAAGCGCTGCCGCCGACGTTCACGGTCACGGTGATCGGCGGATAGCTGGCGCCGGAGCTAGCACGTCCGCGCGAGTGCAGCTGACGGCGCAGGTCCAGCCGGTTCCGGCGAGGGACACGAGGGTCAAGCCGCTGGGCAAAGTGTCGGTGACGGTAACGGTGCCGGACGTTGCTGCGGCACCCGATGCGTTACTGACGGTCACGGTGTAGGTGGCTCCGGCCTGGCCCTGAGTGAAATTGCCGGTGTGAGTCTTGGTGATTTGCAGTGACGGATTGAGAACCGAAGTGGTGATGATGGTGGAGTCGGTAGTGTTAGCCGCCGCGGAACCGCCGCCGGAAACGGCGACAGCGTTTACTTGCGGCGACGTGGCAGTGGCCGAGACATTCACAGTGACCGTAATCGCTGGGAAGCTAGCGCCCTTGGCTAACACGTCGCTGCGAGTGCAGGTTGGTGCGGCGCAGGTCCAGCCGGTTCCGGCGAGGGAAACGAGAGTCAATCCCGCGGGCGCGGTTTCGGTGACGGTGACCAGTCCGGTGGTGGGCGCGGCGGCCGCGCCGTTAGAAACGGTCACGGTGTAGGTGGCGTTCTGCTGGCCTTGCGCGAAACTCCCGACGTGGGATTTGGCGATCGACAGCGCCGAACTGCCGGTGGGTAATGATGGTGGAGTCGGTGGTGTTGGCTGTCGCGGAACCGCCGCCGGAAACTGCGACGGCGTTTACCTGCGGAGAGGTCGCGGCCGCGGCGACATTCACGGTGACGGTGATCGCGGGGTAGCTGGCGCCTGCGGCCAAACACGGCGCGGGTGCAAGTGGTGGCGACTCAGGTCCATCCGGCGCCGGCCATGGAGACCAGCGTCAGGCCGGCCGGAACCGTTTCGGTCATGGTGACGGTGCCCTTGGTGGGGCCCGCGGCTGCGCCGTTCGAGACGACCACGGAGTAGGTCAGCATTCTGCTGACCTTGCGCGAAATTTCCGGTGTGTGATTTGGTGATGGCCAGGACCGCAGGATTGGCGGCGCCGCTTACCGTGGTGGACATCGTGGCGGTGTTGTTGAGTACATCGGGATCCGCAGTGGAGGTGCTGACCGCCGCCACCTTGGTGACGGTGCCCGCGGTTTCGCGGTAACGATCAGAGTGACCGTGAATTTCGCGCCGGTATTGAGCGTGCCGAGATTGCAGGTGATGGGCGAAGTGGCGGTGCAGGTGGGGCCACCGGGAGTGACGCTGAAAAAGGTGACGCCGGCGGGCAGCGTGTCGGTGACTTGAACGTTCGCGGCATTCAGCGGACCGTTGTTGGTTACGGTCATGGTGTAGGTCAGTCGGGCACCGACCGTGACCGGATCGGGAGCGTCGGTCATCGCAATGGATACGTCGGCGCCACCGGATTGAGGCTGACCGAAGACGGCGAGTCCGCCCGGGCCCGAAGAAAAAATCGAATTCGAAAGTGCCGAGACTGGTGGGGAAGCTGGAGACGACGGCACCGCTGGCGAGGTTCAGGCGGTAGACGATGCCGGTGGCCTGATCGGTGGTCTAGAAAGTGACGCCGTCGGGATCCAGGTTCAATTTCTGGAAGATTGCGGCGACCGCGGGGATGGTGTAGGTCTTGGTGATGTTTCCGCCGGTGTCGACGCGCACGATGCGATCGGTGTCGGCGACGAGAATGGTGTTATCTGCACCCGCAGGGCCAGTAGCACCGTGGAGATTGATGACGAGATCCTGGTGTTGATCCTGATCGCTGAGATTGAAGACCATCAGCGTCTTGCCGCCGAGGGTATAGGCAACGGTCTGACCGTCGTTGAGGAGTTCGATCCAATGGCTGGGCGTGATTTCCAGGTCATAAGCCGGGAAAATATATTGGCAGGCGCGCCGCCTTTTCCCGCGGCGAATTGCAGTAGGCGCGGCTCGTTGCCGCCATCGCCAAAACTATCCCCGATGAAAATATTTCCGCTGAGGTCGACAAAGCCGGACATGGGAGCGCGAGGCCGAATTGATGGTGGCAAAAGTGGCCGGGCCAGCGCCTTTGTTGAGTAAAAATATTACGGCGAATGAGTCGAGATTGGGGAGGTACAGATTTCCTACAGAGTCGAAAGTCATTCCGGCCGCGGCCGGCGAGCGCACTGGAAGGCAAAACCTGGGCCACGGTTCCGGTGGGATTAAAGACGAAGACCATGGCGTCGTCGGTGCTGAGAAAGACTTGTCCTTTGACAAAGGGTTGCGGGGGACCGCTAAAAACGGGCGCGACGGTGGTGGTGGAACCGCCAAACGCCACGGTGGAACAAGGTCCGATGCCGCTGGAGCCGCAGAAGGCGCCGAGCCATCCGGCGAAAACGGAATTATTCGCAGCGGTCGCGTAGCGGTAAGCGTGACCGGTGTGTTTGCCGGGAAACTGAACGAACAGGTTGGCGGACAACTGATACCCGCCGGGGCACTGGTTACCGTGCCGGTGCCGTTGCCGGGATTTGGATTGAGTACCTGAATGATGCCGCTGCCAGGGGGCGCCGATGCCGAGAAATTCGCGATGATCGATTGCGAAAGATTCATCGTGACATTGCAGACGGCGGTAACACCGGGACAGTTCGCGCCGGGTGCGTTGCCGGTATTCCAGCCAGCGGAGGCGAAGCCGGGGTTCGGGAAGGAGGTCAGTGTAACCACCGCGCCGGTGGCGAAGGTCGCTGAACAGGTGGTCGGACAATTGATGCCGGGGGTTCGCTGAAGACGGATCCAGAGTTCGCCGGGTTGAGGGAGACGTTGAGAGTGACGGGCGGAGCAGCCGAGCCGGATAGTGGAAAAGTGAAACTGGGATTCGCGGGATCGTTGGTGGTGATGGTCAAGGACCCGTAAGCGTGCCGGCGATGCCCGCCGGCGGAGCGAAGTCAATCAGGACATCGGTAGATTCTTGTGGCGGGATGGTGATGGTGCAGGGCGGTGTAGCGGGAACACAGCCGGATCCCGATTCCAACTGGAAAGCGGACGGGGCGGCAGGCGAAGTCACGGTCAAAATCAAATCGTCCAGGCCATTGTTTTGAAAGAAAACGCTCTGCGCCTGATCGTTGGTGGTGCCGGCGACAGTGGGAGGAAACGCGGTGAAGGTGCCGGACTCTACGGTAACGGGGACCGAGGTTTACTTTGCGGATGCGATGCTGCCGCTATCGGCAATGAAGAGATTATGGGAGGCGTCGAGCACCAACCCGAAATTCCCGAGCATGGCTCCGACCGAGGGACCGCCGTCGCCGGAAAAACCGCCATTCAGTTGTGAATGTCGCCGGCCACGGTAATGACCGACTTGTCGAAGGCATCGATACGGCGGACCACGTTATCGGAACCGCCCCCGACATAAAGATTGCCTTTGTTGTCCAACGCGACCTGCTCGGGAAACTCCATGGTGGCACTGATGGCGGATCCACCGTCCTCGCTACCGATGTCGCCGCCAAAACTGGGAACTCCACTAAAGGCGAACGTGTTGATGTCGCCGTTGGCGACCTGGCGAATCTGGTTGTCGCCCGCATCGGCGATGTACAGATTGTCCTGGGCATCGAAGGCGAGGCCGATCGGGAAGTTCAATTGGGCGGAGGTGGCCGGCCCGTCGTCGCCGCAGAGTTCTGTAGAATTCGGACAGGGTTCTTTGGCGTTCCGGCAAAGGTGGTAATGACGCCGGTTTTGGCATCAATGCGCCGGACGGTGGCGAGCCCCTGCTCGGAGACGAAAATATTGCCTTGAGAATCCACCGCAATACTGCCGGGATTGGCGAGACTGGCGGAGGTGGCGAGGCCGCCATCGCCGCATGCGGGTTTAGCGGTGCATTGCTGTCCGTTGCCGGCGACGGTGGTGATTACCGGTGGAACGCTGGTGTCGATTTTGCGGATGACGAACGCGGAGCCGTCCAAAACATAAAAATTTCCGGCAGCGTGGCCGCGACGGAAACTCCGGCTCGACAAAGGCGGCCTTGGTGGCGGGACCGCCGTCCCCGTTGGTGGTGCCGATGGTCCCGCCGCCGAGGCCGGAGCCGGCGTAGGTGGTGATCGCGTTGGTTTTGGCGTCGATGCGACGCAGGCGCTCGCCGGCGGTTTCCAGCGCGAAAATGTTTCCGGATTTATCGACTGCCAACGGTTTGAGGAGTTCCGAGGACGGCTTTGGTGGCGGCCGCGCCATCACCGACCGGGCCCCCGCCGGCGAAATCGGAAATGGTCGGATTGGTGCCGGAGGCGACGACGCGAATGCGCTGGTTTTGAGTGTCGGCGATCAGAATATTTCCGGCGCTATCGAGCGACACGCCCTCGGGAAAATTGAGCAAGGCGTTGAGTGCAGGACCGCCGTCGCCACAGGTGGTGGCATCGAAAGCAGAGGGTGCCGGCGCCGGCGACGGTTTTGATGTGCAGGGTGGCCAGATCCACTTCGCGGATCTTTGGATTGCCGGAGTCGGTGAGAAAAACGTTGCCAAGCGGACGACTGCCACGCTGCGCGGCTGATCGATTTGAGCGGCGGTGGCCAGGCCGCCTCGCCATTGGCGGCGCCGGGAGTACCCAGGCTTCCGTTTCCGGCGTAGGTGGAGATGGTGCCGGTGGTGTTGACTTTGCGGACGACGTTGTCTTTCCAGTCGGCGATAAACACATTTCCAGTGGAGTCGACCGCGAGGCCGCTGGGCTGGTTGAGTTGAGCGCTGGTGGCGGGGCCGCCGTCGCCGTTGGGTTGTCCAGCCGCACCGGGATTTCCGTTTCCGGCGATCGTGGTGATGTTTTGGGTTACGGAATCGACCCGGCGAATGAGATTGTTGCCGGTGTCGGCGATGAAAATATTTTCGTTGGCGTCTACCGCGACGGCGAGGGTATATTCAAGAAAGCGTTGGTGGCGGGGCCGCCGTCGCCGCCGAAATTGCCGAAGAAGGGATCTCCGCTTCCGGCGACCGTGGTGATGACGTGGGTAGTCGCGTCCACGCGGCGAATACGATTGTTAATTGGTCGGAGATATAATTGCCGGCAGCATCCAGCGCGAGCCCCGAGGAAAATCGACCGTGGCGGAAGAGGCGGCGCCACCGTCACCGGAAAAACCCGCGATACCGGTTCCGGCATAAGCGGTGATGGTGCCGCCGGTGACTTTATAACGATCTGCGAGCGGACGGGAACGGCGATGAAAGTATTGCCCAGGGTATCGCGCACGGCGGAGAACGGACGGGGCAAGACTGCGGTGGTAGCTGCGCCGCTATTGGTCCCGCCGCCGGCGATGGTGTTGATGGTGTTTGGTGTCTGGGCCTGAGTGGCTTGGGCCAAAAAACCGGCGAGAATAACGACGATGATGAGTGCCAAGCGGCGCATGCAAATTCCTCCCAATTCTATGAAAGCGAATTGCCTAAATGGCCCAATGCGTTCTCATCCGGCGAGGTTAAGTGCCAGAAATGGTTTATTCCCAACGGTTTCCGCGAACGTCCCCAAGGTCTAGTGGGATGGATGCACGCCAGCGGCCAGCCGTGGGGCTGGTCCTACCCATGAATTATCTAGATCGAGAACGAGACTAAGGCCCTATTCCGAGTTGGGAGCCAAACTACCTGGAGGACCCGGAGCGGGGGATAACATACACCCGGCGTGGGGCTGGGGCAATCTTTAGTGCGGAGGACGCAGGTCGCGGGGCGCGCTGCGAGGTTCCGTTGGTGGGCGTGGGCCGCGGCGCAGTGCTATCATGTTGGCGATGGCTCTTACATTTAGTGCTGATTTTGTATCCGAACGGCAGGTCGCGGCGTCAGATGTTTGCGGTTATTGGTGCGCGTATCGACTTTGCCGCTGTTGTCCATTGGCGGGCGGAACTGGCTAGGTCGAAGCGAAAAGTTTGGATCGCACGATTGGCCAGCCGCTCTTCCGAGCGGCTTTTTTATTGTTACGTTAGTGGAGAATGAGGACCTATGACGCAGAAGCTGGGTGACGCGCTGGAAAAACCGATTGGGATTTATTACGAGCATCCTGAATGGTTCCGGCCGCTGTTTCAGCAGTTGGACGAGCGCGGAGTGCACTGGACGAAGATCGATATTCGCGATCATTCCTATCGGGTGGGCGCGGGGGAGGCGCCGTATTCGCTGGTATTCAATCGGATGAGCCCGTCGGCGTGGCAGCGCGGACTGGGCGACGCGATTTTCTACACGCTGGGATATCTGGCGCAACTGGAAGCGCAGGGCGTGCGGGTCATCAATGGATTCAAGGGATTCTCGACGGAGATTTCGAAGGCGCGACAACTGCAGCTGCTGCAGAGCATGGGCCTGGGCTATCCGAAGGCGGTGGTGATTCACAATCCGGCGCAGGCTTTGAAAGCAGCGGAGGCGATCGGTTTTCCGCTGGTGGTGAAACCGAATATCGGGGGAAGCGGAGCGGGGATTGTGCGTTTTTCGAGCGCGGCCGATTTGGCGCGGGCGGTGGCGGAGAATGGACTTTATTTTGGAATCGATTCGACCGCGCTGGTGCAGGAATTTTTTCCGGCGCGGGATTCGCTGATTACGCGGGTGGAAATTCTGGGCGGGAAATATCTGTACGGGATTCAAATTCACACCACGGGCGAGACTTTTGATTTGTGCCCGGCGGACATCTGCATGAACGCGCGGGGCGAGGCGCTGACGCGCATCGCCTGCGCGGTGGACGCGCCGAAGACCGGGCTGCGCGGTGGAGGCGTACGAGCCTCCGGCGCAGGTGAAGCAGGAGGTGGAGCGGATCATGCAGGCGGCCGGAATCGACGTGGGCGGCGTGGAGTCGGTGATCGACGATCGCGACGGGCGGCGCTTGTACTACGACATCAACGCGCTGTCGAATTTCGTGGCCGATCCGGAAAAAATGATCGGATTCAATCCGTACGCGCGGCTAGCGGATTATTTGATCGAGGAAGCGCGGCGCAACGAAGCGCGAACCAAGGCAGGTCAATTGACGCAGGCCGGAGCGCACCGATGAGATACGGCTATTGGCTTCCGGTGTTTGGCGGATGGCTGCGCAATGTGGCAGACGAAAACATGCCGGCGAGCTGGGCGTACGTGAAACGCCTGGCGCAGCGCAGCGAAGAGCTGGGGTTCGACTTGACGCTGATCGCGGAATTGAATCTGAACGACATCAAGGGCGTGGATGCGCCGTCGCTGGATGCGTGGTCGACGGCGGCGGCTTTGGCGGCGGTGACGGAGAAAATTGAGTTGATGGTGGCGGTGCGGCCGACGTTTCATTTGCCGGCGCTGCTGGCGAAACAGGCGGCGAACATCGATCGGATCAGCGGCGGACGGCTGTCGTTGAACGTGGTGTCGTCGTGGTGGGCGGATGAGGCGCGGAAATATGGAGTGACCTTCGAGCAGCACGACGATCGTTATGCGCGGACCAGCGAATGGCTGGACGTGGTGGACGGCGCGTGGTCCCAGGACCATTTTTCGTACACCGGGAAATATTATCGGGTCGAAGATAACGTACTGCAGCCGAAGCCGCTGGCCAGGCCGCGGCCGACGATTTATGCGGGAGGGGAATCGCCGGCGGCGAAGGATTTGATCGCCGAGAAGGCCGATGCCTATTTGATGCACGGCGATTTGCCGGAGCGCGCGGCGGAGAAAGTGCAGGATCTGAGTGCGCGGCGGGCGAAATTCAAATCCGAGCCGTTGAAATTCGGGATTGCGGGATATGCCATCGTGCGCGAAACCGAAAAGGAAGCGCAGGCGGAGTTGAAGCGGATTACGGACGTGCAACAATCGGCGGCGGGGTACGCGAATTATCAACAGTGGATCGCCGGGACGCAGCTGGAGCAGCGGGTTTCGCTGGAAGACTATTCGGTTTCGAATCGCGGGTTGAGATCAGGATTGGTTGGTACGCCGGAGCAGATTCAGGAAAGGATCGCCGGATTCGAAAAGGCGGGAGTGGATTTGGTGTTGCTGCAGTTCAGTCCGCAGCTCGAAGAGATGGAATCGTTTTCAAAAGCCATCATCGGAAAAAAAACGGGCACCCTGTCGCGGAGCGCCGTCTAGCGGTCGGGCACAATCGCGTGTACGTACCCATCGCAGTATCGGCATAATTATATGTTACCAAGAAGATAATCTAGTGGTAGTATCCCCCGAACGCGGCGGAAGTGGTGCCGATCTCCGCATCGCAACGATAGTGAAGGTGGTTTGCTATGAGCTCTCCCAGTGGCGCAATGACGCCGGAATATTTTCACCAGGCCCAGCGACAATTGGCGGATCTCGTCCTGCGGAGAGTGTGGTCGCAGGAAACGTCCGAGAAAGACCGGGCTGTGTACTTCTCGCAATTCTTAAAAAGCGAGTTCCGAGCCTATCGCGAAAGGCCGCCAATCGTGGGGGTGGGCGTGGGCGAGACAGATAACGGGAATCCGCGGATCGAATTCCTGACCACGGTTCCGGATGAAGCGCTGATGGTGCCGAACCTGCTCTACAGCCTGCAAATCCAGAAAATTCCGTTTCAGGTCACGCGAACCGGACGAATTCGAGCTTGCGCGCGGCCGGCACGGGGTGGCGATTCAATCGGGCATCCGAATGGAATCACCGGGACGCTGGGCGCGCTGGTGGAAGACAAGAACCACCGCAAGTTCATTCTTTCCTGCAATCACGTAATCGCGGACGTAAACCGTGGCAACAAGGGCGCGGATGAGATCTGGCAGCCTGGCAAAAAAGACGGCGGAAAGGCGAAAGATAAAATTGGAACGCTCCACGATTTCAAGACGCTGAACTTAGGGGGAACTGTACCCAACGACATCGACGCCGCCATTTGTACGGAGGCGTCTCCCGGCACCGTGGCCGCCGGCATTCGGTCCCTCGGAACAATTACCGGTATCGACGCCAATCCGCCTCTACGAACTAAGGTGAGAAAAGAAGGCCGAACGACGAAGGTAACCGCCGGTGTGTTGCGGATTAAGCGTCTATCGATGATCGTGACCTACCCGGACGGCAACGACGCTCTTTTCGACGAGCAGTTTGCAATCATCGGGAGTTCGACGAAAACCTATTTCGCGGAACAGGGCGACTCGGGCGCCATCGTGATCGACGATAAGGATCAAGCTATCGGGCTGCTGATCGCGGATTCGGACGGCATAGATATCTCTTACGCCAACCCGATCAAGCCAGTTCTAGACTACTTTGGTGTAACATTATGCTAGCAGCGGTTGGAATGAGGGCTAGCGGTATGGCAAATCCCATCGAAAGCTTGAAAAAAGAAGCTAAGACCGCCTTTGTGGGTCGTGGTCCCGTGCTCGGAGTGGGAATTACCGAGGATACGGACGAGCGCCTGGTGTTTTTGCTGCGTGAGGCTTCGCCAAGCGCGGAGCAAGAAATCACGAGTTGGGCCGAGGAGCACAGCGTCGGGGTCGAATTCATGGTAACGGGCCGAATACGAAGGCTGAGCCGGCAGTAGCCGACCGGGGGGCTGATGAGTTTCTTCTCGGACCTGTTTGTGGTCAAGGTACGATCGGGCGCCCCAACTGCCCCAACCGCGCCGCTCGAAAAAGGTGCGGCAAAGGCGGCCGGCGCCACGGATACAGCTGGGGCGAAAGAATCTGGAGTCCCCGTATTTCTCACCGTAAAAACCCTCGGGTCGTTTGCTACTGGAACATTTTTTGTAACGCTGGTTTGGAAACTGCTGAAGGTGATGCTGCCGGCTTCCGATTGGGTGGTGTCGCCCTGGACGGCGGCAGGAATTTCCCTGGTTTATGGTGTAGCGGTATTTTGCGCCAGTGTTTCCGATCCGGATGCGCGCCCCAAGAACAGCGGCGCGTGGATCGCTGCGGTGATCGTCGCGCTATTCAACTCGCTGCTGCTTACTGCGGCGGCGCTGGGTATCCTCGGGCTGATCGGTTCAAATTCCTCAGCGCCCGGATCACATTAACGAATTGCCGAGTCTCTGGTTGAATGGCCAGGCTTGAGGCTTGTAGCTTGCCCGCTGTGGTTGCAGGAATTTGGAGGCGCGGGGCGGAATCGAACCGCCGATAAGGGTTTTGCAGACCCTTGCCTTACCACTTGGCGACCGCGCCTAGGAGTGAACCGCAACCGCAACTTTGGTTCTGCTGCTGTTAAGACTGCCCCAGAAATAAAAAACCCACCTGCCAGTTGCATGGGCGGTGGGCTTCGAATCCAAGAACCGTAGTTGCGATTGCGATTCTAGCCGATTCGACCACCTGCATACGGGCACACACACCCTGCTTTACAACAACAGGCTTGCGTCGCCGAGTGAAGGGCCGATGACATGTGTATAGCTTGGGGCTTGGGACGAGAAAGGGCAAATCAATGTTTTGGAGTGTTTGCATAAGTGTGGGTTATGGCTGAACCGTTGGGAGTGGTCGAGGATGTCTTGCACGGGTTCACATCGAAGAGAGATCCCTCGTCAGCGCAAATTGCGCGCCTCTGTCGGGATGACAACGTGAACCGAAACGAAGGCAAACCCAAACGCGGATCCGAACCCGAACCCGAAACCGCTAAAGGCGTTTTGAAGCAGATCCCTCGCTTCGCTTCGGGATGACACGGAAACTAATGAAGACCCGAGTTCTCTGCGCGATTATGCCGGCGGAAGCGCGGAGGGCAACGCGAGTTCGCCTTCCCAGCGGGCGATGACGGCGCAGGCCAGGCAATTGCCGATCACGTTGACGGCGGTGCGGCCCATGTCCATCAGGGCGTCGATGCCGAGGATGAGCAAGATGGGCTCGGTGGGCAGGTGAAATGTGCCGGCGGTGGCGAGCAGGACGACCAGCACGGCGCGCGGAACGCCGGCGACGCCTTTGCTGGTGAGCATCAGGGTGAAGACCATGAAGAGTTGCTGGGCCCAGCCCATGTGCATGCCGGCGACCTGGGCGACGAAGATCGAGGCGACGGCCAGATATAGCGAGGAGCCGTCGAGGTTGAAGCTGTAGCCGGCGGGAATGACGAAGGCGACGATGCGGCGCGGGACGCCGAAGGCTTCCATTTCTTCCATGGCGCGCGGCAGGGCGGCGCTGGAGGCGCTGGTGGCGAAGGCGATGGTGGCCGGCTCGGCGATGGCGCGCAGCAAACGGTTTCAGGGGCAGGCGCGCGAGTTTGGCGATGGGCAAGAGGACCAATAAGAGAAAGGCGATGAGCGCGACGTAGCCGGTGAGGAGAAGTTTTCCGAGCGGCAGCAGCACGGCGATGCCCATGTGACCGATGGCGTAGGCCGCGGCGGCGCCGACGCCGATGGGCGCGAAGTACATGACGATGTTGGTGAAGGCGAACATCGTTTCGGTGAGGGATTCGAAGAAACGCAGGAGCGGTGCACGTTTGGCTTCGGCGAGGCGGCCGAGCGCGAGGCCGAACAGGATGGCGAAGACGGCGACTTGCAGGATCTGGTTTTCGGCGATGGACTTGGCGAGGTTCTCGGGGAACACGTGGAGGAGGAAATCGTCCCAGCGCAGCGGCGGGGCAGTGGGAGCGGCTCCTGCAGCGGCGACGGCGGATGCGGCGGGGGCGATGACGCCGACGCCGGCGCGGCTGAAATTGATGGCGGCGAGGCCGATGACGATGGCGATGGTGGTGACGACTTCGAAGTAGATCAGGCTTTTCAGGCCGATGCGGCCGACGCCTTTGGAGATCGCCGTGGCCGGCGATTCCGGTGATGAGCGTGCCGAGAATGAGCGGCGCGACGATTACTGTAATGAGGCGGAGAAAAATGTCGCTGAGGATGCGCAGGTGCTCGGCGACGTGCGGCCAGTCGAAACCAATTTCGCCGCCGGCGAGCATGGCGAAGAAAATCCAGTAGGTCAGGGTGGATTTTCGAAAACCGCCCAGGGCGAGGAGGGCGAGACCCAGCCAGCGGACCAGCGCCGACAGGCCGGGGGAAATCGGAAGGAGCGCGCCGACGAGGAAGAGGCCGAGGCCGATGAGTGTAAGGACGCGCAGGGATGGCTTGCGGCTTTTTTCGTCGAGGTGATTCGCGCGTGTTGGGTCCATTCGTGGCCGCCGTCGGCATTTTTCCCAAGGCAATGCGCGGCGCGGTGATACTACCGATTTTTGGCGGATTGTCGAAACCTATTTCACGTTTGCGCCATCTGTTATCTTCGAGCTTATGCCAAACATCAAAAATCTGGAGTGCTCGCGCTGCCAGGAAACAATTTCGGCGGAAACGCCGCAGACGATTTGCCCGAAGTGCAAAGGCTCGCTGTACGTGCGCTACGATCTGCAGCATTTGCGCGGTGCGGCTGCGCGCGATGCCGCCATTGCGCGTGATGCGAAGAAATCGACATGGGCGGGAATGTGGAGGTACGCGGCGGTGTTGCCGGAAGTGAAGCCGGTGACGCTCGGCGAAGGTTGGACGCCGATGCTGCGGAGCAAACGGCATCGCGGGCGCGTTTTTGAAAGAGGAAGGGACGAATCCGACGGGTTCGTTCAAGGCGCGCGGCCTGGCGCTGGCGGTGACGATGGCGCGGCACTACGGATTGAAAAAATTGGCGGTGCCGTCGGCGGGAAACGCGGCGGGGGCGCTGGCGGCCTATGCCGCGGCGGCGGGTATTGAAGCGAATATTTTCATGCCGAAGGATGTGCCGTTCGCGAACTATGTGGAGGCGATTGCGTATGGCGCGAACGTCACGCTGGTAGATGGATTGATTTCCGATTGCGGGCGGATGGTGGCGGAGCGCAGCAAGAGCGAAGGCTGGTTCGACATTTCCACGCTGAAGGAACCGTTTCGGGTGGAAGGCAAGAAAACGATGGGATACGAACTGGTCGAGCAGCTGGGCTGGGAATATCCCGACGCGGTTTTTTATCCCACGGGCGGCGGAGTGGGATTGATTGGAATGTGGAAGGCGTTCGCGGAACTGGAGGAACTGGGCTGGGTGCGTCCGGGGAAGCGGCCGCGGATGATCGCGGTGCAGTCGTGCGGGCTGCGCGCCGGTGGCGAAGGCGTTTGACGCCGGCGCGGAGGTGAGCGAGATGTGGCCGAACGCGGCGACGTTCGCCTCGGGATTGCGAGTGCCCAAGCCGTACGGCGATGCGATCATGCTGGAAATCCTGCGGGAGTCGGAAGGCGTGGCGCTGGCGATTCCGGATGCGGAAATTTTGGCGTCACTCGTGGACTGGGCGAAGAACGAAGGAATTTTTCTTTCACCGGAGGGCGCGGCGGCGACGGCGGCATACGATCGGCTGCTTGGTTCCGGGTTTCTGAAGGCGAGCGATCGAGTGGTGCTGTTCAATACCGGGGCGGGGCTGAAATACACGGATGTGACGGCCGAAGCGATGGGGCTGCAGCGGCCGACGGCTGGGTAGACTGCACGCGTTGCATAAGTTCTCGGGCTTAAGGTAGTCTTTCATTTGGCCTATGACATTTAGTTTTAACCAGCTCGTTTTTCTCGAAACGCCCACCAAAGGAAATCTGATGATTTTGTTTCGTCGTGCGGGGTTAGCTGCGTTTGCTTTCGCGTTGACGTGTGTACCGTCATTCGCGCAGAAGCAGGCGCCGGAATCGGATATCCCGTCGGAGTTCAAGGCGCCGACCGGGGATTATGACTACGTGAAGCGCGTGGAAATGATCCCGATGCGCGACGGAGTGAAGCTGTACACGGTCATCGTGATTCCGAAGGGCGCGGCGCAGGCGCCGATTCTGCTGACGCGCACGCCGTATAATGCAGCGCAACGCGCGGCGCGCCATCAGTCGGCGAAGATGCTGGATATTCTGCCGCAGGGCGACGATGTGTTCGTAGGCGCTGGATATATCCGCGTGTTTCAGGATGTGCGCGGGAAATACGGTTCGGAAGGCGCGTACCTGATGACGCCGCCGCCGATTGGGCCGCTGAATTCGAGCGGCGTGGACGACACCACCGACGCGTATGACACCATCGACTGGCTGGTGAAAAATCTGCCGCAGTCGAACGGAAAAGTGGGGATGCTGGGTTCGTCGTACGAAGGATTCACGGTGGTGATGGCGCTGATCCATCCGCATCCGGCACTGAAGGTGACGGCTCCAGAAAGTCCGATGGTGGACGGCTGGATGGGCGACGACTGGTTTCACTACGGGGCGTTCCGGCAGAACAATCTGGATTACATCCGGGAACAAACTTCGGTGCGCGGCGAAGGGGAGCCGATTACGCGCGAGGGAAACGACGACTATACGAATTATTCTGCGAGTAGGCTCGGCGGGGGATTTCGCGCGCGCGGGCGGGCTGGACCAGCTTCCGTTCTGGCGGAAGATCGAAGCGCATCCGGCGTACGACGCGTTCTGGCAGGGGCAGGCGCTGGACAAAATTATGGCGACGCTGCCGCTGGACGTGCCGATCATGTGGGAGCAGGGTTTGTGGGATCAAGAAGATATGTGGGGCGCGATTCACAGTTACGCCGCCGTGGAACCGAAGGACACGCACAACGACAAAAACTTTTTGGTGATGGGACCGTGGCGGCATAGCCAGGTGAATTACGACGGCTACTCGCTGGGGCCATTACTGTGGGACGGGAATACGACGTATCAATTCCGGCGCGAAGTGCTGCTGCCGTTTTTTAATCAATACTTGCTGGATGGAGCGCCGAAGGCGGATACGCCGCCGGTGTTCATCTACAACACGGGGGAAAATCATTGGGACCGGCTGAAGGCCTGGCCGCTGAGCTGCGAGCAGGGTTGCGCGAATCAATCGAAGGCGCTGTATTTGTCGGCGAATGGCGGGCTTTCGTTTGACGCTCCGGCGGCTGGCGCCGGGTCTGGTGCGGCAGCGGCGACGCAATACGACGAGTATGTTTCGGATCCGGCGAAGCCGGTGCCGTATTTGTGGCGGCCGGTGATGCCGGCGGGCGGCGATGCCTGGCGCGAATGGCTGGTGGATGATCAGCGATTTGTGGATGGGCGCACCGACGTGATGACATATGAGAGCGCGCCGTTGACCTCCGCCGTGCGCGTGAGCGGCGTGCCAGAAGTGAATCTGTACGCCTCGACCAGCGGGAGCGATAGCGATTGGGCGGTGAAGCTGATCGACGTTTATCCGGGTACGGTGCCGTCGCATCCGATCATGGCGGGATACGAACTGGCGGTGGCGCTGGATATTTTCCGCGGGCGATACCGGACGAGTTTCGAACATCCGGCGGCGATCACGCCGAACGAACCGCTGCTCTATCATTTCGGCCTGCCGACGGTGAATCACGTTTTTCTGCCGGGGCATCGCATCATGGTGCAGGTGCAGTCGACGTTGTTTCCGCTGTACGACCGCAATCCGCAGACGTTCGTGCCGAATATTTTTGACGCGAAGCGCGAGGATTATCAGAAGGCGACGCAGCGGATCTGGCACACGGCGGACAAGGCCAGCTTCATTAATTTGCCGGTGGTGCCGTAGTCCGATTGTGCTCGATCGCGTTAGGGCGCGACTCTCTGGCTGATCGCCAGAATATTTCCTTCGGTGTCCTTGAACCAGGCGGTTTTGGCGCCGCCGCCGGTGGCGATGCTTTTTTCGGTTTTCAGTCCGGGAAAATCGTACTCTTCGAATACAACTCCCCTGGCTTTTAGTTCCGCGACTTCGGCGGCGACATCGTCAACGCTCCAGAACGCGGTGCTGGCTTTGGAGGTACCGGCGTTGGGCGTGGGATACAGGAAGACCCAGGTGCCGTTGCCGCATTCGTAGACCACTCCACCGGCATAGAGTTGGCCGACCTTGAGGCCGACCTTTTCTTCGTAAAATTTCCGGGCGCGCGCCACGTCGGCGACCGGGATGTAGGGAATGATTGATGCGTGTTTCAGCATTTTGCACCTCGAGAGAGGAACGAGCGGGGACAGTCTATCGTTACGGCGGATGGAATTGCGATGCGGTATTTGCATTAGGCGGGAGGGTCTGGCAACGTGGGCTCGGCGGGAAGTCCCGCTTACGCATACGGTTCAGCCGAGGCAATTCGCAGGCCCGTGATTTGTGGACTGAGCGATACTGAACGCGCATGGGGCGCCGTGGGCAACGGGGAAGCGCTCGTTTGATTTCCGGCGCAATCTGGGGGAATGAGATGAAGGTTTGCTCGGCAATTTTGCTGGCCTTTCTGGCGGTTTTGGTTTTGGCCAACGGTATCGGCGCAAAAGATAAGGAACGCGCACTGCAGGTGTCCGATTTCGGCAAGACCAAGGATGGAACGGTGATCCAGCGCTACGTGCTCAGCAACAAAAAGAATTTTGAAGCAGTGGTGACCAACTATGGCGCCTCGCTGGTGTCGGTGAAGACTCCGGATCGCAACGGCAAAATCGCGGACGTGGTTTTCGGCTACGACGACCTCGACGGATACGAACAGGATAAGGCGTACATCGGGGCGACCGTGGGGCGCTACGCGAATCGAATCGCGGGCGGCGAGTTTGTGCTGGACGGAACCACCTACCACATTCCCAAGAACAACGGGCCGAACGCGTTGCACGGCGGACTTCGCGGATTCAACAAGAAAGTGTGGACGGGCGTCGATCGTTCGACGGCGGCGGCGCAGGTGGTGGAATTCAGCTACACCAGCGTGGACGGCGAGGAAGGTTTTCCCGGCACGCTGAAAGTGACGGTGACCTACACGGTGCCGGCGTACAAGAACGAAGTGCGGATTGATTATGCGGCGACGACCGACAAGGACACGGTCCTGAACCTGACCAACCACAGCTATTTCAATCTGTCCGGGGTGCCAACGCAGGAAATTTTGAATCACGAAGTCCTGATCCGTGCAGAAAAGTTTACGCCGGTGAGCGCGACGCAAATTCCGACCGGGGAAATGCGTCCGGTGGCCGGCACGCCATTTGATTTTCGGAAGTCGACGGCGATCGGCGCGCGAATCAACGAAAACAACGAGCAGCTCAAGATTGGCGGGGGCTACGACCTCAGCTGGGTGCTGGACAAAAAGGGCAAGCCGCAGATTCTGCAACTGGCCGCCGAAGCGTACGAGCCGACCAGCGGCCGAGTGCTGTCGGTGGAGACCACCGAGCCGAGCCTGCAGTTTTACACCGGAAATTCGCTGGACGGAACGGCGCACGGCAAGGGCGGCGTGGTGTACGCGCGGCGCACGGCGTTTTGTTTCGAGACGCAGCACTACGCAGACTCGCCGAACCATCCGAATTTTCCGAGCACGAAGTTGAAGCCGGGACAGACGTTCCGGTCGACCACGATCTATCGATTTTCCACGCGCTAGAAATTATTGCGTACTAGGGCCGTTTTCAGCGTGGACCGATGGCCGAGTTATTCGACCTGAAGCCCGCTTTGCTGCCTTCGCATCGGCCACTCGAATGATTACGCGCTTCCCAAGGGCTCGTGCCGCGCGAGTAATCGTATCCAGCGTCACCGAGACGTTACGCAGGGTCGAGCAGGCGATCCAGTTGTGACCGGCTCGTATGAAGCTGCTTGGCCATCTCTTGCTTGGTCTTTTGCTGTTTCTGCATGGCTTGTTCCAATTGCCACGCCAGCACCCGCTTGATTGCGACCGCCTCGACTTCCTCTCGGATTCCTCTCCGCTTCGAGAAAGCTGTCGAAGGTTGACCCGCTGTGGTCTATTCTCTTCCGATTTTTTCTTGCGCTCATTGCAGTTCCTTTTCGTGTTTGCACTTGTTGCTCCTGGCCAGTTTTCCAAATCCTCTTTCGGAGTCTTGCGTGTTTTCTTCATGAATCCATGGAGCAAAACCATCCGGTTCTTTTTGTCGATGTAGAAGGGTATGCGCGCGATACGGTTTTGCGCCAGGCTCGTTCGCACTTCGTAGATACCGTCGCCCAATGCCCGACAAACGGGCATCCCGATCGGCCAGCCGAACTCTACGGTCTTGATGTCCTCTCCGATGCGTTTCCGATCACCGGGCAAGAGGCCCTTCAGCCATGCCCGCACCGGCTCGCCGCCCGCTTCCGTCCGGTAAAGATCGCCGGAATCTCTTACCCTACCGTTCGAGCGTCTCGGGCTGTGTAGCTGTGTCCGTCGAGGAGTTGGGTTTCTTCCCCATAGAGACAGTGTACCACGTAAGGTACATATAGGAGGCTATTTTAAAGTTAGGAGACGAGGCCATACAAACAGGGTCAAAGCAGGTGAATCGAACACGGAGAGAGATGGTCGGGGCGTGGAGATTTGAACTCCAGACCTCCTGCGCCCAAGGCAGGCGCGCTACCAGGCTGCGCTACGCCCCGACTGTGAAGTGCGTCATTCATTCTAAGGTACTTTCGAAGTTTCGTGCTACGGCGAACGCCGTTTTATTCAGCGCATTTTCGTTGCGGCGGAGATCAGGTGCGATTTCTGCGGCGTCCCGTTCGAGCAGGGAGGTGCGGGGGAACGCTTTTCCTGTTGACATACCACAGGTCGTTGGGATACTCCTGTGTGGGTACCACAGGAGGGCGGATGGCGGGGAGCCGGTCGGAAATTTTGCAGGGCACGCTGGATTTGATGGTGTTGAAGACCCTGGAGGTGATGGGGCCGCTGCACGGTTACGGAATCGCGCGGCGCATCGAACAGATCAGCGAAGAAGCGCTGCAAATCAACCAGGGCACGATTTACGCGTCGCTGGTGCGGCTGATGCAGAAACGCTGGATTACGGGCGCGTGGGGCACGTCGGACAATAAAAGAAAGGCGAAATTCTATTCGATCACCAAGGCCGGACATAAACAGCTGAATACGCAGGAGCGGAATTGGGAGCGGATTTCGGCGGTGATCGGACGCGTGTTGAATCTTGCGGAGCGCGGGTAATTCGATGTCGACGCCGATGGCCAGGCGGCTCAGAAATTTTGTGCTACAGATGCGCGCGCGATTTTGGTCCGGCGCGGGGCGGTGGGAGTCCGATCAGGAGTTCGAGCGTGAGCTGGCCAGCCATCTCGAGATGCTCACTGAAGAAAATGTGAGGCGGGGAATGTCTCCGGAGGAGGCGCAGCGCGCGGCGCGTGTTCGATTGGGAGGGACTACGCAGTTGAGGGAGACCAACCGCGAACTGCGCGGCTCGCCCTGGCTCGAAACATTTTTGCAGGACGCGCGCTACGCGTTTCGCATGCTGGGTAAGAATCCCGGATTCACCGCGGTCGCGGTATTGACGCTGGCGTTGGGCATCGGAGCCAACACGGCGATTTTCAGCATCGTGAATGCCGTGTTGCTGCGCCCTCTGCCCTATCACGATCCCGATCGTCTGGTACGAGTCTACTTTAACGAGCCCGGCGTAGGATTGCGGGACGTTCCGTTTTCCAAGCCCGAACTGGATGACCTGTTGACGCGAGCGGGTGTATTTGAAGATGTGAGCCCGATCTTCGAGGGTAGCGAGAATTTGACCGGTGTCGAACAGCCCGAGCGCGTCGAGGGGGTCAATGGCAGTTACAGCTACTTTTCCATGCTGGGTGTGAACCCGCAAATTGGACGGTTGTTTGGTCCGCAGGACTTCGCGCCTGGTTTCGCTCCACTGGCGGTGATCAGCGATGGCTTGTGGCGCCGTCAATATGGCGCCGATCCGAATGTTCTGGGCCGTACCATGCGGATCGACGGGGATCCGATCACAATTATTGGGGTTCTGCCACGCGGATTTCGCCATCCTGGACCGACGACTTCCGGCGACGCGGAAGTTTTTGGCGCCGGCGGATTCAGCGGAGATCCCTTTCCCCCGCCCATGCGTGGTACCCGGATTCTAGCAGATGGAATCGGACGACTTAAGCCTGGCCTGACCCTGGCGCAAGCTCAGGCGCGGCTCACGGCCATGGCCGCCGAATTGCGGCACGACTTTCCCACCGATTACCCGCCGCTGGCCCAATGGACAATTGAGATTCAATCATTGCAAGAAACTTTGGTGGGCAAGGTTCGGCCGATGCTGCTGGTGTTACTGGGTGCGGTGATCCTGATCGTTTTCATCGTATCGTTGAACATTGCCAATCTCCTGCTGGCGCGCGCTTCGGGGCGACAACAAGAGATGGCGTTGCGGTTAGCGCTGGGGGCGAGCCGCGGCCGCATGGTGCGCCAGATGCTGACCGAGTCCCTGCTGCTGTCGCTCATCGGCGGTGCCGCGGGAATCGCAACCGCAGTGGGTACTTTGGGTTTCATCCTGCGCTTTGTGCCATCGAACGTGCCCCGGCTCAACGAAGTACGAATCGACTGGGTGGTGCTGGCGTTCGCTGTGCTGATTTCCATTCTCACCGGCTTAGTGTTTGGACTGGCTCCTGCGCTTCATTCGGCTAAGGTCGCTCTTTACGCGGCCATGCGTGAAGGCGGGCGAGCCTCCGGCTACAGCACGAAGACCGGCCGATTGCGGGATGTCCTAATCGTCTCTGAACTGGCATTTGCCGTGATACTGATGGTGGGAGCCGGCTTGCTGCTGCGGACGCTGCGGGACCTGTTGCAGGAAAATCCAGGCCTTAATCCAACTCAAGTCGTCACGGCCAACACGTGGCTAGGAGTTCCCAACGATCCGAAGATGGATCCGTATCTCGGTGTTGCTGGTAAGGCCGCCTTCGATCGTGAGTTGCTGCGGCGCATGAAGGCAATTCCGGGAGTAGAACTCGCCGCAACCACCTCATCGCTACCGACCACCAATAGCCACGCCAGCGCGGTCGGTGGCTTAGAGATTGAACGCTTCGCGATTGAAGATAGACCGGTCGAGTCCTCGCAGGATCTGCGCGCCGAGAGAATTCGGATAAGCCCCGATTATTTTAAGGTGTTGCAGGCGACGCTGGTACGCGGCCGCTCATTCACCGAAGGCGATGAAGACGGCAAACAGCCGGTGGCCGTTATTGATGAAAGCACCGCTCGTAAGTATTGGCCAACCCGCGATCCGTTGGGCCGCCAAGTGCGATTCGGAAAAGACCCGACCAAGCCATGGACGACCGTCGTCGGTGTTATTAAGGATATCAAGAGCGACGGTCTCGACATCGATGGCGTTCCCCACATCTACGTTTCGACCTATCAAGACCCCAGCAAGCAAGTGAGCGTGGTGTTGCGGACATCTCTGCCCGCGGCCCTGCTCGAACCACAGATTCGGCACGAAATCCAGAGCATCGATCCCGGCTTACCGGTATTCAATGTGGTCTCGATGAATGACATCCTGGACCGGTCACTGGCTTCCCGCCGTTTTTCTGCCGACCTGGTGGGCGGATTTGCTGGACTGGCGGTGCTTCTGGCCTCCATCGGAATTTACGGCTTGTTGGCTTATATGGTCAGCCAAAGATCGCGCGAGATTGGTATCCGCATGGCCCTGGGCGCGCGGCGGGACGACATTCTGAGAATGTTCCTAAGCAAGGGGGTCGCACTTGCTGGCGTGGGAATCGTTGCCGGATTGGTCTTTTCTGCATCCACTGCGTCACTGATGGCAAGTTTGCTCTACGGTGTTCGCCCCCATGATCCGGCTGTGTTTCTGATCGTGCCTCTGCTTTTGCTGACAGTGGCCGCGCTGGCTAGCTATATTCCGGCCTGGCGAGCAACGAAGGTGGACCCCATTGCCGCGCTTCGGGAAGGATGAACGCACGTGGCCTTCCTTCCGCGCGCGAACTCGCATCCGGATCTTCGCTATTTTTTGTAAAGACGGAGTAGCTGAGCTGAATTTCGCGGAGCGCGGATAATTCGATGTCGACGCCGATAGCCAGCTTGCTGCGAAATTTTGTGCTGCGGATTCGCGCGCGGTTTTCGCCAGACGCGGGGCCGGCGGAAACAGAGCACGACTTTGGGCAGGAGTTTGAGCGCGAGCTGGCCAGCCATCTCGAAATGCTTATCGAGGAGAATGTGCGGCGCGGGATGTCTCCGGAGGAGGCGCAGCGCGCGGCGCGTATTCGATTGGGAGGGACTACACAGTTGCGGGAGACCAACCGCGAGCTGCGCGGCTCGCCGTGGCTCGAAACATTTTTGCAGGATGCCCGCTATGCGTTTCGCATGCTGCGCAAGAATCCCGGATTCACTTTCGTGGCGGTGCTGACTCTGGCTTTGGGTATTGGCGCCAACACGGCAATTTTCAGCGTGGTGTATGCGGTTTTACTGAAGCCGCTGCCCTACACGCATCCCGAGCAGTTGGTCAGCGCGTTCCAGGCAAATCTGCAGGAGGGAGTTCCGGAGACTGGCGTTTCGTATCCGAATTTCGAGGAGTGGCGCGCGCAGAATCATGTTTTCTCCGAAATGGCGAGCATTCAAGCGCACCAGTTGACGCTAACGGGCCGCGGGACGCCTTCGGTGGTCGACACTTCGGTCATTACTCCCGAATATTTCGCGCTGCTGGATGCCAAGCCGCTTAGCGGACGCGTGTTTTTCTCCGACGACGGCAAGAAAGGCGCTCCGCCGGTGGTGGTCATCAGCGAAAACCTCTGGCGTGGCGCGCTGGCAACCGATCCCAAAATTCTGGGAAGTTCGATCGTCCTCGACAAGCGTCCATTCACGGTGGTTGGAATCATGCCGGCGGACTTTCGCGTTCCGCTTTTCAACACCAAGCAAGATCTGTGGATCCCGCTGGCGCAAGACCCGCTTTTCAGCGGCTGGATGGCGCGCCGGGCCGGACATTATCTCCCCGTCGTCGGTCGCCTGAAATCCGGCGTCTCCCTGCAACAGGCGCAGGCCGAAATGGACGCCATCAGCCAACGGTTGGCCCAGGAGTTTCCGGCGGAAAATAAAGGTTGGACCGTAAATCTGGTACCGCTGCAGAAAGAACTGGTAGGCGACGTGCGGTCCGCGCTGCTGATCCTGTTAGCCGCCGTCGGTCTGGTTCTTTTGATCGCCTGCGCCAATATTGCCAATTTGCTACTGACGCGCGCGACCTCGCGTTCGAAAGAAATTGCGGTGCGCACCGCTTTAGGCGCCAGCCGCTCCCGAATTATCCGCCAGTTGCTCTGCGAAACCACCGTGCTGGGCCTGCTGGGTGGAATCGCGGGCGTGGCTCTGGCCTATTGGGGAGTACAGGCGCTCAGTTCGTTTATTCCCGACGATTTGCCGCGGGTGAACGCGATTCGGGTTGACCCGGTGGTTTTGATTTTCGCGCTGGTCCTTTCCGCGATTGCCGGTATTGCGTTCGGGTTGGTTCCCGCGCTCTTTGCGGTGAAATCCGACGTGCAGAGTAATCTTCGCGAAGGCGGCGGTCGTTCAGGGGAAAGCGGCAATCGCCGCCGGGCGCGCAACATCCTGGCCGTGGCGGAAATTTCATTGGCGATGGTTTTGCTGGTGGCGGCCGGCTTACTGTTGCGCAGCTTTTCCAAACTGATGGCCGTCGGCCCCGGCTTTGACCCGCAGCACATCGTGAACGCCGACATTTCGCTGCCGCAATTTCAGTATTCCACTCCGCAGCAGTGGACCATCTTCTCCAACGAATTCCTGGCTCGCATTCAGGCTCAGCCGGGATTAAGGGATACGGCCATCGTGGTTCCCCGGCCGATCACCGACGGTTTCGTGAACCTGGGATTTACGATCGAAGGAGTTCCTCCCGTCTCGGCGAACGAATCGCGAACCGCGGACTATGCCTCGGTCAGTCCGGAATATTTCCGGGTAATGGGAATCCCGCTGATGGCCGGACGCCTGTTCAATGCGCAGGACAACCGTGCTGCGCCGCCGGTCGCGCTGATCAGCCGAGCGATGGCGCAGCGTTATTTTCCGAATCAAGATGCGATCGGCAAGCGAATCAACTTCGCGTTTCCTCCGGATCCGGATATGCCGCGCGAAATCGTCGGAGTGGTAGGCGACGTCCGCGATGTTTCGCTGGACCAGGCTCCCGGGCCGATGATGTACGCGCCGTACGCGCAGTCGCCGTTTTGGGGCGCGAATTTAGTAGTGAAGAGCACTTTAAGCACCGCCGCGGTGGCCGCCGCGATCCGCCAGGAAGCGCAGAAGATGGATAAGGACCTGCCGGTAACCAACATTGCGAAAATGCCGGACCTGATCGATGCTTCGGTGGCGCAACAAAAGTTTCGGACGTTTTTGTTGGGATTATTTGCCGCCATCGCCCTGGTCCTAGCCGCCACCGGAATCTTCGGGGTAATTTCGTACTCCGTGGCTTGCCGCACAAATGAAATTGGAATTCGGGTGGCGTTGGGCGCGTCGCGCGGCGCTATTTTGGGCATGGTGCTGCGCGAAACATTGCTGCTGACCTTCGCCGGTCTGGCGGTAGGAATCCCTTGCGCGCTGGCCGCTGCGCATTTGCTGGGGCACATGCTTTTCGGAGTCTCGGCGGGTGATCCCACCACCATCGCAATTGTCACTCTTACTCTGGCGGCGGTGGCCACGCTGGCTGGTTACATCCCGGCGCGGCGTGCGATGCGCGTTCACCCCATGGTCGCGCTGCGCCACGAATAGTACAATCCGGCGCGGTGGGAACCGACATGAAGAAAAAATCGAAAGAGTCAAAGGTCGGGATGAGCGTGAAGGACTTTCGCCGGGTCGCGCTGAGTTTCCCGGGCGCCGAGGAAAGTTCGCACATGGGCGCGGCGGATTTCCGCGTGGGCGGCAGGATTTTTGCGACGCTGGCGTCGGCCAAGCTGGGTTACGGAAATTTGATGCTCACGCTGGAGCAGCAGCAGGCGTTCATCGAGGAATTGCCCGAGGTTTTCATTCCCATTCACGGCGGCTGGGGACGGATGGGCATGACGCACATTATTCTCAAAGCCTCGCATGAGGACGTGCTGACTGGCGCGCTGCACACGGCGTGGAAACTGCGCGTCGAGAAAAACGCCAAGACCGGCCGAAAGAAAATTGCGGCTGGCAAACCCTTGATTCCGTCGAAGGCTCGTTCCAAAAAACGGTAACGGTGGTGGATTTGGTCAGCGGCGTTTGAGGGCTTCGAGTTCGTCCAGCGTGCGCGGCCAGTCAGAACCCAGCAGCCGCGACAGGCTGCGATCCGCCAGAACTTTTCCTCCGGTCTGGCAAACTGCGCAGTAATTCGTTTCGTTGTCCGCGTAACGAATTCGTTGAATTTTTTCTCCGCAGGTGGGGCAAGGCTGCCCGTAGCGGCCGTGAACGGCCATATCTTTCCGAAACGCAGTGACCTTCTCCGGGAATTCTGTTTCCGCTTCCTGCCGCAGCCGGTCGACCCAGGTTTGCAGCGTGGCGCGCGTGGCGGAATAGAGACGTTCCCATTCTTCCGGTTTCAGTTTGTGCGTGTGGGCGATGGGCGAAAGCCGCGCGGCGTGCAAGATCTCGTCCGAATAGGCGTTGCCGATGCCGCTGATGATCCGCGGGTCGGTCAGCGCTCGTTTGAGCGTCCGGTTTTCGTAGGTCAGGGCATCGCGAAAAGAATCGAGGGTGCTGGTGAAAATCTCAAGGCCGCCGGGATCGAGCCCGCGCAAGCCATCTTCTCCGCGGACGACGTAGAGGGAGGCGCGGCGTTTGGAGCCGGCTTCGGTGAGCACCAGGGAGCCTCGAGGAAAATCGAACGCAGCGAGGTTTTGGCGTCCGCCCAGTTTGGCATCGAGCGGGCGCCAGTGCAGGCGACCGGCAATCATCAGATGCAGGACCAACCAGAGATCGCCGTCGACTCCAATCGCGATGCGCTTGCCGATACGGCGCAATTCGCGGACGATTTTGCCTTCGACATCGGCCAGAGGCGGCTCGGCGGTGCGCAGCAGAAATGTGCTGAGAATCCGTAACCGGATGAGTGGCTGCCCCACGATACGCGGCTCGAGTGCCGTGAGATAGGCGCTGATGTCGGGGAGTTCAGGCACGAGAGATAGGATGCACGGGGAAGCGGCGAAATGGCAATGGCGAGGTGGGGTTCACACGAATGCTGAGGGAAAGGCCCAAAATGGGACGAAAACTAAATACAACAAAATAATACAGTTATATTTTTATATTGACACATAATATATCTTACGATACAACGTAAAACATGTTGTACGACTTAAAGGAGCTACATCACATGCATCACCACAAACATCATCATCACCCTTGTTTTGAAGGCCGAGGTCGCCATGGTTTCGGGCGGGGCCGGTTCTTCAGCCGTTTTGGACCTGGATTCGCGGGCGGCCCGGGAATGCGCGCCGCGAAAATGCTGGCGTCGGGCGATCTGCAACTGATCATCCTGGCGCTGCTCAGCGAAAAACCGCGCTACGGTTACGAGATCATCAAGCAAATCGAAGAACATTCCAGCGGCGTCTATACGCCGAGCCCGGGGATGGTTTATCCCGCGCTGACGTATCTGGAAGAAGTGGGCTACGCCGCTTCGGAATCAGAAGGGACCAAGAAGCTCTACAAGATCACCGAAGCGGGCACCGAGCATTTGAAGAAAAATCGCGCGAGCGTGGAAGAAACACTGGACCAGCTGGCGCGGTTCGGCAAAAAAATGGCCGATTTTCAGAAGCGCTACGCGGAAGAGAACGAAGACCGGGAGGAGGCCGGCGGCGAAGGGCGCCCGGGAATCAAAGCCGAATGGCGCGAGGCCAAGCAGGAATTTCGCGAACTGCGCCATGACCTGAAGGCGGCGATCATCGAGAAGATTGACGCGTCGCCCGAAGAACGGCAGCGGGTGTTCGGGATCCTGCGCAAAGCGATCGAAGAAATCCGGGCCAAGAAATAATGGCCGGTGACGAACAGGGAGGCCGCGTGGCCCGCGCGCCAGCGTTGAATACCGAGAAGGCTCGACGAGCCGCGCGGCACCCTGACCGCCCCGGAGAAAAGTGTGGGGCCGAGCGCGGCGCATTTGTCCCGCGCATCGATCGTAATTCGTGCGAAGGAAAGAAGGATTGCGTCGAGGTCTGCCCCTATGACGTTTTTGAGGTGCGGCGAATCGAGGACCGAGATTTCGCCGAACTTTCATTTCTGGGCAAATTGAAAAGCCGCGCGCATGGCCGCCAGGCCGCGTACACCCCCCAAGCGAATCTTTGCCAGGCCTGTGGCCTCTGCGTGGTGGCGTGCCCCGAAAAAGCAATCACGCTGATGGCGAATCCTCGCTCTTAGGTTTGCATCCAGCGTGATCCCGCGCGTCGATTGAAACCGTTCGCTCGAAAACCGTTCCGAGGCATACTTTCAGCATGGGACGGCAGTCGCTGGTCGAATTCGTGCGCGAATATGCGGGGAAGGGCGAAGAAATCGCGTTTCGGCATCGGGTCGGATACCGGATGCGCAGTTGGACGTATGCGCAAATCGCGGCGGAAGCGAACCGCGTGGCGCGCGAACTGGAAAGTCGCGGAATCGGCAAGGGCGATGCGGTTTTGCTCTGGGCGGATAACTCGCCCGAGTGGGTAGTCGTTTTCTTTGGGTGCGTTTTGCGCGGCGCAGTGGTGGTGCCGATCGACCACGGTTCGACGCCTGAATTTGTAGCGCGGGTGGCGCGGGAATGTACGGCGAAACTGATGCTTGCGTTCGAGTGGCGTCACGGATATCGCGACGCCGGTTCCGATGATCGCACTGGATGCGCTGCTCGAACTTACGAAACAGCGTGATTCGGGCCGCTACGATGGGCCTGCGCTCACGCGGCAGGATACGCTACAGATCATTTTTACTTCGGGAACGACGGCGGAGCCTCGCGGAGTGGTCATTTCCCACGGGAATGTGCTGGCGAACATCGAACCGATCGAAAAAGAAATTCAAAAATACCTGCGCTACGAAAAACCGTTTCATCCCCTGCGATTTCTGAACCTGCTGCCGCTGAGCCACGTGTTTGGGCAGATGCTGGGCCTGTTTATTCCGCCTCTACTGAAGGGAACCGTCATTTTGGCGGATACGCTCAAGCCGTCGGAGCTAGTCGATACCATTCGACGCGAGCGCGTGTCGGTGTTGGTCGCGGTGCCGCGGGTGATCGAAGCTTTGCGGCGCGAAGTGGTGCTTTACGAAGATCGCCCCAGCGGGGACGGGAGCTTTCACCACGAATTTGAGGCGGCGGAAAACACGCATTTTTTCCGGCGCTGGTGGCGCTTCCGGCGAATTCACCGGCGGCTGGGATGGAAGTTCTGGGCGATCATTTCCGGCGGAGCGGCGCTGCCGGAAGAGCTGGAAACTTTCTGGAATCGGGTCGGCTACGGCGTGATTCAGGGTTATGGCATGACCGAAACGACTTCGCTGATCAGCCTGAATCATCCGTTCCGCTCGGCGAAAGGCTCGCTGGGGAAAGTGTTTCCGGGAATGGAAGTGCGCATCGACGAGAATGGCGAAATTCTGGTGCGCGGGGAAAATGTGGCCAAGACGTATCAGCTTGGGCGGCACGGTCGCAGAATCTGGCCGCAGACGATGGCTGGTTTCGGACCGGCGACCTGGCGGAAAGCGGCGAGGAAGGGCGGTTGTATTTCAAAGGCCGGCGAAAAAACGTGATCGTCACGCCGGCGGGGATGAATATTTATCCCGAAGATCTGGAGAAGGCGCTGCGCGCGCAAGCCGGCGTGCGCGACTGCGTGGTGGTCGGAATCGAAAGCGGCGGCAATGGCGAGCCTTGCGCGGTTTTGCTGCTGGATGGCGCGGCGAGCAATGGCGATGCGGCGGTGAAGAACGCGAATCTGTCGCTGGCGGAGTTTCAACGGGTGCACCACTGGTTCGTGTGGCCCGAACCGGATTTTCCGCGCACGCCGACGCAAAAACCGCTGCTATCGCAGATACGGGAGGTGGCGGCGGCGAGGATGTCGAATGTGGCTGCGCCGAAAACGCCGGGACCGGATTCGTTGAAAGTTTTGATCGCGCAGATCGCTGGGCGGGCGGTGAACGCGGCGTCTTCAGTAACGGGGGCCGACGCGTCGCTGGAGGCCGACCTGAACATGAGTTCGCTCGACCGCGTCGAATTGATGGATCGGCTCGAAGAACGGTACCAGGTCGATCTGAGTGAGGCGCAATTTTCGGAAGCAACCACGGTGGGCCAACTGGAAAAGCTGCTGCGCGAGCCGGAGCGGGCGAGCGCGGAGTACTCGTATCCCTCGTGGCCGCAAAGCGCGCTGACCACTTTCGCGCGACTGGCGGTCTATTATTTGCTGGCGTGGCCGGCCACCTATCTGCTGGCCGCGCCGCGGATTCGGGGGCGCGAGAACCTGCGCGGGCTGCGCGGTCCGGTGCTGGTCATCGCGAATCATGTCACCTATCTCGATATCGCCTGGGTTTTGCCGGCGCTGCCGTGGAGACTGCGCAACCGGCTCGCGACCGCGATGCGCGGAGAGCGGCTGGCGGAAATGCGCCGGCCGCCCAAGAGCGTGAATATTTTCAAGCGCGGGCTCGAACGACTAAATTATTTTCTGGCGCTGTCACTCTTTAATGTTTTCCCTTTGCCACAGCGCGCAGGATTCGCGAAATCGTTTTCGTATGCCGGAAATTTGACCGATCGCGGATGGAGCGTGCTCATTTTCCCGGAGGGCAGGACCACCGAAGACGGGAAGATCGCGCCATTCCGCGCGGGAATCGGCTTGCTGGCGCAGAAGCTGAATATTCCGGTGGTACCGATGCGGCTCGATGGGCTTTTGGAGTTGCGACAGGCCAATCGCATTTTGGCGAGACCAGGGCAGGTGAAGGTCACCATTGGTGAGCCGGTCAGCTTTACCGCCGAGCAAGATGCTACGGAAATCGCTCAGGAACTCGAACGCCGGGTGAGGGCGCTGTAGATTCCCGCGACCGGTCGAAGCGATCGGCCGAAGCGATCGTTCAAAAGCTGATGGTGCCGCCGAAACCCTGCCATTGCTGGCCGTCGAAGCGGATGAGGAACAGCTGATGAATGGGCTGGTAGTCGGCCGGGGTGGTCTTGATTTTGATTCCAGGGCGGAGCATGCCGAGTTCCAGATCGAGATTTGAGGCTTGCTTCATCACGTTGGCGCGAGTCAGATGGTCGCCGCATTTCTGCAGCACGGCCACCAGAGTTTGGGCGCGCTCGTAACCGGCCACGTTATTTTGGTCACGCAGGCTCGCTTGCGGATTGTATTTGGCCATCCAGTCGAGGAATTCGCGCACGGCGGGATCGTCGCGCGAACGCGGCGACCACCAGCCCTTGGAGCGCGCGTTGCAAATGATGCCTGAGGATTTTTCCAGGCCGGCTGGATCGAGGAAGGCGGCGATCGAAAGAGAAGCATTGGGAATAAACTGCAGCGGATGCCAGCCGAGGTCGTAGGCCGCGCGGATTGTTTTGGTGGCGAAAGGGCCGACCGCGAAATTGAAAAATACATCGGCACCGGAATCTTGGAGGGCCGCGATTTGCGGTTCGAGATTCTGGCTGGAAACCTGGTAGGAAACTTCTTTGACGATCATGGCGACCTTCTCGCCCAGGCCGTCATGTACGCCTTGCCGATATTCCTTTCCGGCATCATCGTTGGCGTAGAGGATCGCGATTTTCCCGCTGGGCTTGTTGCTTAGAATGTATTTTGCGTAGGCCACGCCTTCGTCGCGATAGGTGGCAAAAAATCCCATGGTCCAGGGAAAATGCGCGGGATCGTTGAAAGCCGCGGAACTGGATTGGATGAAAAGTTGGGGCACTTTGTTTTGATTCAAGTAATCGCGAATCGCCAGATTCCCTTCGGTGCCGATAGAGCTGAAAATCAGCAGGACTTGGTCTTCTTCCACCAGTTTGCGCGCGAGTGGAAGCGCATGGGAAAGCTCGGACGCACTGTCGAGCGTGACGAAATTGATTTTGCGGCCGTTGATTCCACCGCGGTCGTTGATCATCTGGAAGTAGGCGGCTTCGGCGCGCGCGACTGCGGCGTATTCGCTGCCCCATCCAGTGTACGGCGCGATATTTCCAATTTTAATTTCGGTGTCGGACGCACCCGGGTCGTACGCTTTTTGGCTCCAGACGCAGGGCGCAGCGCCGGCGGCGGCCAGAATTATCGCCAGTACGATCGTAAGTTGGTGACGGTGGAAGGTGAAGAAGTTCATGAGCGCCGTGGTGGCCTACTGAATTTCCACTTGAGCAAAGCCGAAGCCTTTCAACATGCTGGCCAGCGTGTTGTGGGCATTCTGGTCGGCGGTTTTGAGGATGCCGTCTTGCAGCGCGGCTTGTTGCAGTTGACGTTCCGCTTCTTCGCGGACTTCGCTTTCGAGATTCGGGTCCGGGGAAGTAAACAGGCCGGTGTCGCGGGAATAGACGCGGGTGCGGGCGTTGTCGATCAGGGTGCTGAAAATTTCGGCTGGCGGCACGTGGAAGGTAATGGATTGGCCGCGGACGACGACATCGGCGGGCTGCACCTTGGCGAGGTCCACGCCGCCGATTACCTGGCCATGCACGACGAGGAGCAAACGATCGCCGGCGAGAAATTTCGGGAGATAAGGATTGTCACGCTCGCCGGAAATAATTTTGTCCATGGTGTAGGTCACGGTTTCGAGGCGTTGCAGCTGCTGAATCTGGCGCACCACGGTGGGCTGGCTGACGTTGATGGAGGTTTGGCCGCTGCGGAACAGGCCCAGGAGATGCAGCAAACCGACGCCGGTGGTCAGCCAAACCGCGCCGGCGATCACGCCGATGGCCAGTATTATGCCGAGGAAAATTCCCAAAATTCCGGAGAAGCGTGGCTTGCGGCGTGGCGCGGATACGCTATCGGTTTCCATGGAGGCTTGATTGTCCACTACTCAGACCGTCTTGTCTTTGGAATAACAGACGCGCTCGAGGTTGCATTCGGCGCAGCGCGGATTGCGCGCCACACAGACGCGGCGTCCGTGCCAGATGATTTGATGCGAAAACTGAATCCATTTGTCTTCGGGAATGATCTTCATCAGGTCTTGCTCGATCTTTTTGGGATCCTGGTTTTTGGTCAGATCGAGGCGGTTGGAAATGCGGATGACGTGGGTATCGACCACTACACCGGAAGGAATTCCGAACGCACAGCCCAGCACCACGTTGCCCGTCTTGCGGGCCACGCCGGGGAGAGTGAGAAGTTCGTCCATCGTTTTGGGGACTTCGCCATGAAAATCTTCGATGATTTTCTTACTCGCGCCCATGATCGATTTCGTTTTGTTGCGAAAAAAACCGGTGGGCCGGATGTCCTGCTCGAGTTCGGAAGGATGGGCGTAGGCGAAGGCGTTGGCGTCCGGATATTTTTTATAAAGCGTTTTGGTAACTTCGTTGACGCGGACATCGGTGCACTGCGCCGAGAGAATGGTCGAAATGAGCAACTGGAAGGCATTGGCGTGAATCAATTCGCAGGTGGCACCGGGATAGGCTTGCTGGAGTTGGTCCAGAATGATGCGGACGCGTTTCGGGTTAGGCCCTTTGCCCGCTTCAAGGCCAGGGGTTGGCCGAAACTTACGCACAGCGAGTGACTTCACCGCTTTTCCAGCCTTACTCGCGGTTTTCGGGTGCTGGTTCGATGTTTTCCTTTTCGATTGGCTCATGAGTTTGAAGAATATAGCACAGCGAATGAGGGGCACTCCACGCGAGCAAATCGCCGAGAGCAGTGCTCGAAAAGGGAAAAATCAAAAACGGAACGAGGCCCCGGGGGTTAGCTTTCGACGCGAACGCCTTTCCAAAAAGCGAAGTGGTCTTTGATTTCCTGGGCCGCTGATTTGGGGTCAGGGTAGAACCACGCGGCGTCGGGGTTTTGCTGCCCGTCCACTTCCAGGGTGTGGTAGCTCGCCTTACCCTTCCACGGACAAGTGGTGTGGGTGTTGCTGGGACGCAGATATTCCGGCTTCACCGAATTGCGCGGGAAGTAATGATTGCCTTCGACGACCACCGTGTCGTTGCTCTCGGCGATCACTTTATTGTTCCAGATAGCTTTGGCCATGAACTCCCCGGGGATTATTTCTCGAAACGAACGGGCGCCGATTTACACGGCGAAGAAAAGATTCTGGGCGAAGGGCCATTCGGTATCGAACCACTGGCCGTCGCAGCGATAACCGGTCCGCTCGCCCATCTGGATTACTTCCTGCGGATTGTATTTGTGCGAGCTTTCGGTCCAAATCGTTTCGCCTTCGCGCAGGTAGAAGCGGAAACCCGCTTTGCGGACGGTGATGCGCTGCCAGGCAGTCGATTGCAGATGCATTTCGACGCGACGTTCAGACTGGTCGTAGCGGGCCACGTGTTTGAACAATGACAAATCGAAATCGGCGTCGAGATCGCGATTGATGCGCGCGAGGAGATTCAGGTCGAAGGCCGCGGTCACGCCGGCGGGGTCATCGTAAGCGGACAAAAGCTGCGGAATCGGCTTTTCCAGGTCGGTGGCGAGCAGCAGGGCGTCATCTTTTTGCAGCACGGCGCGAACTTCGCGCAAGAACTGGTCGCCGGCCGGGCGGTCAAAATTGCCGATGGTGCTGCCGAGGAAAAGGACCAGCAGGCGTTCGCCATCTTTGCGCCGGGCCGCGACTTCTTGCAACCCGTCGAGGTAGGCGCGCTCGAATCCGACAATGCTGACCTGATCCATCTGCCCGATTTCCTGCTGACAGCGGTTCAGCGCGCTGAGAGAAATATCGATCGGGTAATAGTTGACGCGCTGCTGGCGCGACAAGGCTTCCAGCAGCAGGCGGGTCTTCACGCCGCTACCGCTGCCCAGTTCCGCGACCACCACGGGCGATTGCAGCCTGGCGACGATTTCCGGCGAATGGCGCTGCAACAAACGCATACCGGCGCGACTGAGCCCGTATTCGGGCAGCAGGCAGATGACGTCGAAGAGCCCGGAGCCGACTTCGTCATACAAATATTTCGACGGCAATTCTTTTTGGCCGGGCTGGCTGAGCCCGACCACTACGTCGGAGGCAAATTCGGTGATGATTTCCGGGGCAGTATTCGCCGCGATGATTCGTGGAGCACTGGCCATGGGTTATTCCTCGACGCAGCGGAAGCTGCCGTAGACATAGGGATAGTGAGGCTGAAACCAATTCCGAAACGAGCGTCGCAGCATAACCGAATCGGTGCGCGGCGAGCCACCTTTCATGACGTAGTGCTTGCCGTCAAAAAAGCCCGCGGAGTATCCGGGATAAAACGAGAAAGCTTCGAACCCCGGCAGCGGTCCGAACGCGGTGGAAGTCCACTCCCAGCCGTTACCCAGCAAATCTTCGACGCCGAAAGCGCTGGCACCCTCGGGATGAGCATCGACGGCCGCGGCATCCCAGCGCTGATGATGAAAATTTCCATGCTGGGCGGCCGGCGCGGAATCGCCCCACGGATACATCCGCTCGCGGCCTTCGGGCGTGCCGTAAGCGGCGCGATGCCATTGCTCCTCGGTAGGCAGTTTCTTGCGGGCCCAACGCGAGTAGGCGTTGGCTTCGGCGTGGCTCACATACACGGGCCAGGATTCGGGCAGCGGAATCGAGCCGGACATGCTGCGATAATTCCAGCGGGTTCGGGGCGACGCGGGATCTCCGCCATCGCGCGGAATCCAGAAATGCGGATGACGCAGATTCGTGTTGCGGCGCCATTCCCAATCTTCCGGCCGCCAGTATTTCGGTACTTCATAGCCACGAGCCTGCACGAATTTCAGGTATTCGCCGTTGGTCACCGGGAATACATCGATGGTGAAACTGGGCACCAAGACTTTCTGCTCGCCGAATTCATTGTCCCAGCCGAAGGCGCGCTCCGCGCGGGTTTGGCCCAGCGTGGCGATACCGGAGGGAATGGTCACCTGGCGGGGCTCCGGTCCCGGCCCGTGATCTTCGTCAGCGACCGGCACGATATTCTTTTTGTCGGTGGGAAGACTGTGCAGCAAGTACGCCAGGGTTTCCGCGTGCATCAGGCGGTGCTCGATGGCGACATTCAAGAGCTGCTCGTTCTCCGGCGGCAAACCGGCGCGGGCAAATCCGAAATTTCGGATGGCGGCGTCCAAATGTTCGCGGGTGAGACGATTGTATTTCTCGACGCGCGCGATGGTTGGCCAGTCCTCGGGCTGATCGGTGGGCAAGCCGCCATCAACCGGATCGATCCCGAAAGCGAATAATTTGTTGAAGGCTTCGTCGTGGGAAGCCAGACCCAGCGGGCCGGCGAGAAGATTGAAATCGAAAGCCTCGAGGTGCCCGAGATAAAAAATCAGGCGGTGCCGTTCGGCGATGGGCCGGTCGTAAAAGGAATTCGGCGGCAGCACCTGGAACAAGGCGTCGGTGCGCGCACGAGCTTCGGCCAACCGAACCAGCAAAGGCAATTCGGATGTAGTGGCAGCGCGAGAGGCCGCGTTCACAGCATTCACCTCGGAGGGCCAGGATAAAGTAGACAACCCTTGTACTCTCGTAAGACGCCCGGCGGCAAGCTAATGTTTCAGTCGGATTGGATGCTTGGGCTATACAAAAGTAGCAGCGAAAGCAGGCGAAAGGACATACAGGATTTTACGGAAAGCCTTGCCGCGATGGCTGTAGAGATGCTTTTCGGCGGGGGAAAGCTGGGCGTAGGTTTGACCCAGGGATTCAAAGTAAAAGACCGGGTCATAGCCGAATCCGCCAGCGCCTCGCGGTTCGTTGGCGATCAGGCCGTCGCAGCGGCCGGAGACCACCGCAAGCGGACGGCCTTGCCGGGCCAGCGATGTAACGCAGACGAAATGTGCGCGCCGGTCTGGCCCCTTTTTGTCGGCCATTTCGTGCAGTAATTTCCGGACGCGATCCGCGTCGGTCGCCTGCGGCCCGGCGTAACGCGCGGATAATACTCCCGGAGCGCCGCCGAGTACCGGGACCACCAGGCCGGAATCGTCGGCGAGCACGGTTTCGTCGGTAAATTTGCCGTAGTACAAAGCTTTGCCGGCGGAATTCTCCGCAAAGGTCGGTGCAGTCTCGTCGAAGGCAGGAATGTCGCGAAAATCAGGGAGCAGTTCGAGATCGAGCGCCGCGTCGCCGGCGAGTTCGCGATATTCGCGCAATTTTCCGGGATTGGAAGATGCCAGGAAAATTTTCATAGATGATGATTAGCGAAAGCGATTTGGCGCTTCATTTGCCGCGTGGCAGGAATTTCAGATTCAGCATTTCGGTTTGGATGCGGATCAGCTGGCGAATCCCGCCGGCGGCGAGCTTCAACAGATTGCTGAGTTCGACGTCGGTGTACGGGCGGCCTTCGGCGCTGGCCTGGACTTCCACAAAGTGGCCGCTGCCGGTCATGACTACGTTCATGTCGACCTGCGCGGCGGAGTCTTCTTCGTAGGCGAGATCGAGCAATAATTCGTCTTCCACCAATCCGACGCTGGTGGCGGCCAGATAATCCTGCAGTGGCAGCTTGCGCAAAATTCCGGCGGCGACCATGCGCTCCAGCGACAGAGCCAGCGCGACGTACGCGCCGGTAATCGAAGCGGTGCGAGTGCCGCCATCAGCCTGAATCACGTCGCAATCGAGCCAGACGGTGCGCTCGCCGAGCGCTTTCAGATCCATCACCGCGCGCAAGGTGCGGCCGATCAGGCGCTGAATTTCCAGCGTGCGGCCAGATTGTTTTCCGCGGCTGGATTCGCGCGGGGTGCGGCTTTCGGTGGAGCGCGGCAACATGCCGTATTCGCCGGTGACCCAGCCTTTGCCCGAACCTTTCAAAAAACCCGGAACGCCGTCTTCGACCGTCGCGGTGACGATCACCCGGGTGTGGCCGGATTCGATCAGCGCGCTGCCTTCCGCATGCGGAATAAAATCCGGCGTGATTTTCACCGGACGCAGTTGGTCGGTAGCTCGTCCATCAATTCGCAAAATGAATCTCCCTTCAGGGTGAGTGCCGCAGGTGGAACGAAACGAGAAGTAGTAAGTGTGACGAGTGAGCGCAAAACTGTCAACATCCGGCTGGCGCGCGAGGGGTGCACGTGACTCTCAGGCTCCCTGAGCCGCGATGGACGATTGCCAGCGCCCACCCCCTATCGATATATGTAGAGGTAAGGTGGGGAACAGGCGCCCGCGATGATTGATCCCGAAACGCAAGCTCGCTCGATCTACGATCTGATGCTCTCCGCGGTTGGTGATGAAGCTCTTGCCGGGCGACGACGAAACCTGGAGTGACCAAGGCGAGCGCGGGACGGGAATCATTCTGGAACGATCGAATGTTGGGAGCTCACCGCCGTGGTGTCGCTGAATGTGCTTGCAGCGCACGAACATCCTGAATTAAAAGTACCTTCTGATACCGTCACTATGGGTTAAGCTCGGCCGGTCGGTTTACGGGAGCCCACGAATGAGATATCGAAATCTGTCGATGGCGGTGGTCCTCACGGTGTGCGTGACGCTCGGAGCATTCGCACAAACGCAAAAGCCGCTGACCAACGCGGACGTGATCAATATGACCAAGCAGGGCCTGGACGCCGGCTTGATCGTGAAGTCGATTCAGTCGAGCGACACCTCTTTCGATACCTCGCCGCAGGCCCTGATCGATTTGAAGAATTCGGGCGTGGACAATTCGGTGATCGACGCGATGCTCTCGGCGCAAGCGCAAAAGCCATCGGCTGCGGTGGATGCGGTTCGCGGTTCCACGCCGACCGCCGGTGGGCTAGCAGGCGCGTCCAAGCCGGCGTGCAACGCGAGTGACGGCTGCCTGCTCAAGGAAGGGATCGAAGTACCGCTGAAATTTGTGACCGCGATCAGTTCGAAGACGGCCAACGAAGGTGACCCGGTGGAATTTGTTCTGGACGAAGACCTGAAGGTTGGCGATTGGGTGGTGGTGGCCAAGGGCGCGCACGCGCTGGCGACGGTGACCACCGCGAAGAAGGCCGGGATGATGGGAAGGCCAGGAGACTTGGCGGTGCAAATTCAGTATTTGGTGGTGGGCAGCAACCGGGTGCATATCCGCGGCACGAAAGGGCGGGAAGGCGACAGCAAGACCGGAGCGGCGGTGGCGCTGACGGTTTTATTTGGACCGATCGGGCTGATCAAGCACGGCAAGAACGTGGAAATACCGGCTGGCTCACCGCTGACGGCGTACGTCGATCAGGATATTTGGCTCGCGCCGCTGCAGGAACCAAGCAAATCCGGATCGGCCAACTAGCGCGGAGAATTTCCAATGCCGGCGAAGTCAATCCGGAAGGTTCGAACCGCGAGGGACTGATCGGTGATCAGCGCGTTCGCGGGGAAATCGGAACGCCGTAAAGTGCGGCGCGGACCGGAAGACTGCATTCTGCCGTCTTGATCGATTTGACCGCTGAACGCGACCGAGCCGCGATTTCCGATGATGACCAGTTTGAAGGGCGAGAATTTGCGCGGTTCCGAGCTGCCTACGAGTTGAGCCATCTCGGAGACCAGGTGATCGACGACCGCATGGTAGGTGACAGAAGGGCGCACACGCCGCGTCCTGCGAACGACTGCTCTGCTGGATGAACTACTTAAATTCTTCACAAATCCCCCCACGCTACTCCTGAGACACAAGGCCCGCACGAAACAAGCGAATATTGGCCCTGTGGAATAGGTGAATTCTTGTCAAAAGTGGACCGAGTGTCAACTCCAAAGTTAGCGCTAATTCATAGAGAGTTAACGATTACCCCGCGGGGCCTGGGGTCCGGGTGACGCCCACGGATTCCGAGGCGCTTTATGCTACTCTCCACCGAAGTGACCACGCTCTCCGACATCGCTAAGGACCTGAAGGTTTCGGCGGTAACCGTCTCCAAAGTCCTGCGCAATCAGGGCCGGATCAGCCTGCGCACGCGAGCCCGGGTGCTCCAGCGAGCCAAGGAATTGAATTACCAGCCGAATTTGGTGGCGCGGAGCCTGGTTACTCGCCGCACATATACTATCGGCTTGCTGCTGCCCGACTTTACTCACCCGTTTTTTGCGGAGATTGCTAAAGCCATTGCCGAAACGGTGCGGCCGCGCGGTTATCACGTAATTATTTCTTATTTTGAAGAAGACCCGGCGCTGGAACGAATGGAGGCCGATTCTTTGTTGTCGCGCCGAGTGGATGGCTTGATCCTGGCCTCGTCGCAACTCCCCGGCAAATTGGAACTATTCAATCAGCTGAGGATGCGAAAACTGCCGTTCGTTTTGATTGACCGGCCGATCGACGGTGTACGCGCAAGTTTTGTCGGCGTAGACAACGACGCGGTAGGCCGGCTGGCGACGACCCATCTGATCCGTCAGGGGCGCCGTCGCATCGCGCATCTGCGGGGTCCGAAAATTGGACTGGCGACCAAGCGTCTCAATGGCTATTTGATCGCGCTAAAGAAACACAAGATGAAAGCGCCGGCCAACTACGTGGTCGATGCCGGCTTTCAGGATCACACTGGCTACGAGGCCATGAAACAATTGCTACAAGTAAATCCGTTACCGGATGGCGTCTTTTGTTACAACGATCCGGTGGCGATCGGCGCAATGAAAGCGCTGCTCGAAGCGGGACTGCGGGTGCCGGAAGACGTGGCGGTGGTGGGCGCCGGAAACGTGCATTACTCGGATGCGTTAGCGGTGCCGTTGACGACGATCGATCAGAAGACGCGCGAAATTGGCGCGCGCGCCGCCGGGTTGCTACTGGAGCAAATCGAGTCCAAGCGGCCGCCGCGCGCCGCGACAATCCTGTTTGTTCCGGAGCTGGTGCCGCGAAAATCGACGCAACGCCAAGAGTACACGGCCGTAAACCGAAAGCGCTAGCGCGCCGATGGCGGCGTGGAGTTCGGTGCCTGCGGGGCGGACGGTATGGACGCGACCGGCGTCGTCGAGCTGGCTCCGGAATTCAAATCGAAGAAGCCCGTAAGGTCGACGTGCCCGGCGAGGGTGTCGACTTCCTGGCCGTGAATCAGAATCTTCAATCGCCGCAAGCCACTGACATTTTTTTCCAGCGTACGCGCAATCGAATCTACCGCCAATTGCTCGCTCATGATTCCGGAAGGCGTCCCGGTGGACAGCGTGTCGGAAAAGTCGGCGAGGGCCGTGCCGTCCGGCAAAATGTAGAACGCTAACAAAGTGGCGTCGGCGGGCAGGGTGCGCTGGTCTTCGCTGGGGGTTTGCAGGATCAGCGCGTCGATTACTTGCCGGGCGCGCTTCACCGGATCGGCGGAAAGCGGCAGCGCTACCTGGGTGGGGGCGACGCGATCCGGCCCCGCGGCCCAGAAAATCGGAATTTGGGCGACGGTGTCGGTCGGCGTGGAAATGGGTGGCTTCAGCAAATCGCGCCGGGCCTGTTTTTCGGTGGTCGGCGCCTGGGCCAGCCGCTGCATGCGTTTCTGCAGGCTGCGCAAGCTGAGGAGGCCGATGAGCACGGCCACGGCCAGAATCGCCAACGTGATTTTCAGATTGCGCGGCACTACTTGGCCCCCGCCGGCGGAACGGCCGCGCCGGAAATATTTCCGGAAGCGGCGGGCGCGGGCCGGAATAATTGCACGCTGCGCACCAGCGCGTTCATCAACGGAAAGCCCATGGAGAACAGCATGTTGGCATCAGGCACGGCGACGCTGGAAAGTTCCACGGCGACGGCCGGGGCCGCGACGGAGCGAAGTTCGCGGATGGCGAATGGTTTTGAAGTTCCGGGGGAATCGGAAAATCGCAGGCTCAGTTGCAGCTGCACCAGATCAGCGAATCGATGGCTCGTTTCGAGATACGGCCGCTGCGCTTCTTCCCATACGATCAGGGATTTTGACGCAGGGCTTGCCGGCGACCCGGTGCCGTCCGCGGCTGGCGCCGCATTACTCGAATATTGATACGAATAGGTCTGCGCGGTGCCAATTTTTCCGGTGGACGAGACGTGCAGGCTGATAAAAATCGCATCGCGATAGGCGTTGGCGATCGCGGCGCGATCTTCGTAGGACGGATTCGAGTCGTCGTTACGGGTCAACACCACGCGAAAACCTTGACGCTCGAATTCCGCGCGAAGCTGGCGGGCAAACCGTAACACCATGTCTTTTTCTACGATGCCGCTGGCACCCTGCGCGCCGTTGTCGGTGCCGCCGTGGGCCGGGTCGATGACGATGGTCGGTCCCACATGCACGGGCGCTGACGGAATCGTCGCGGGCGGCGCTGGCGTTTGCGCCGGGGAAGTCTGCACTGCGGGAAAAGTCGCGGGCGGCTGAGGCGCGGGAGCCGGTTGTTGCCCCATCGCGGAGCGAGCGCCCGCCGAGCAATGAATTAGAAACAGGAAAATTGCAAAAAGGAGAAGTCTTCGAAGCACGGCGAAAAGAATAGCAGAAAAGTCAGGCGTCCTGCCGGATCATGTCCGCGGCTTTTTCCGCAATCATGATGGTCGGCGCATTGGTATTCCCGGCGGGGACGACGCGGCATGATCGAAGCGTCCACCACGCGCAAGCCGGCGATGCCGCGCACGCGAAGGCGCGGGTCCACCACGGCGAGTGGATCATTGCCCATTTTGCAGGTGCCCACCGGATGGTAGAGAGTTTCCATTTCGCGGCGCAGGAATTCGGCGAGGTCCGCATCGCTGGTGGCGTTCGCGCCGGGATGAATTTCCTGGCCGCGATAGGGATCAAAGGCGCGGGTATTGGCGATGGATCGCGCGAGGCGGACGCCCGCGATCAGGGTGCGCAGGTCGGTATCGGTGGAAAGATAATTCGCTCGGATCGCGGGCGCGTCGAGCGGATTCGCGGAGCGCAACGAAACGCAGCCGCGCGATTGCGGAGTGATCAAAGTGGGACCGAAACCGAAGCAATTTTCTTTGCGGCGCATCAGGCCGTGGCCGCGATAGTACGCGGGACCAAAGAGCAGTTGAATATCCGGAACGCGCAGGCCTTCGCGCGAGCGGGTGAACAGGCCGGCTTCGGCGACGTTCGAGGTTAGCGGGCCTTTTTTGAGGACGAGATAGCGCAAGAGGTTCGCGAGAGTCTCGGCGCCATCCAGGCTGACGGGCTGGGTGCAAAGGTATCCGACCGAAACCATGGGATGGTCCTGCAGGTTCGCGCCGACTCCCGGTAGATCGTGAACTGCAGGAATTCCTAGACGAGCGAGTTGGTCGGCGGGCCCGATGCCTGAGAGCAGCAACAATTGCGGAGAATTGACCGTCCCACCCGCAAGAATCACTTCGCCCGCGGCGTGCGCTTCTTGTGTTTTGCCGTTTCGCAGGAACGCGACGCCGAGTGCGCGGCCATTTTCCACGAGCACTCGGGTGACGTGAGCCTGTGATACAACTTTCAGATTTGGGCGGTGCAGAGCCGGCCGCAAGTAGGCGTCGGCGGCGCTGTGGCGCTGACGCTTCTTTTGGGTGACTTCGTAGAGTCCGACCCCATCCTGCGTGGGGCCGTTGAAATCGGTATTTTCCGCGAGGCCGATTTCTTTGGCGCCGGCGATGAACGCGCGGGTCAAGGGATTGATCAGCTCGAGATCGGCGACGTTTAGCGGGCCGCCGGTTCCGTGAAACTGGCTTGCCCCGCGCTCGCGGTTCTCGGATTTTTTAAAATAGGGCAGCACGTCAGCGAAGCCCCAACCGTCGTTGCCCAGATTTTTCCATCCGTCGTAGTCCGCGGCGTTGCCGCGAATGTAGATCATGGCGTTGATCGAGCTGGAGCCGCCGAGGACTTTTCCGCGCGGCCAGTAGAGCTTGCGATTATTCAGATAAGGTTCGGGCTCGGTGGAGTAATTCCAGTCCACGGCGGTTTTGAATAATTTCGAAAATGCGGCGGGAATGCGAATTTCGCGCGCGGTGTCGGGGCCGCCGGCTTCGAGCAGCAGGACTTTTGCGGAGGAATTCTCGCGTAGTCGCGCGGCCAGGACGCATCCGGCCGAACCGGCGCCCACAATAATGTAGTCGTATGTTTTTTTTGTTTGCGCCACTTTCTGGAATTAGACGCTAAGGAAGGACGGCTCGCAAACCCTATTTGGTGCGGTCAAGCATGGAACGGCGCGGGACGCCGCGAAGCGGCCTACGCCGCCTTGCGTTCGTCGACAGCGGAGTAGTCTCCGCCCAGCCCTGCGGCCGGATCAGGGTTTTTAGCCCAGTACGCCGCAAAGCCGCCGGCGATGAGGAGCAGGCCGAAGGCGAGGCCGTTCATTCCCAGGATCTGTTCGCCCTCGCCGTGGACGATCGAAAATCCCAGGAGCAGCGCGGAACATACGCCGACCAGAATCGCGCCGGCCATGCCGCCGGGAACTTTGAAGGGCCGGCGCAGCGTCGGCTCTTTGATGCGCAGCACAATCAGCGCGATGAATTCGAGCGTCAAGCTCATGCCGTAGAGCAGCACGTCGATGCGTGACCAGACGTTCGAAGCCGAGGCCGAGGCACAGCGCCCAGCAGCCGGCCAGCACGATGATCGCAACCCAGGGCGCGCGGTCTTCGGTGCACTTGCCGAATACCCGCGGGCAGCAAACCGTCCTGCGCCATGGCCAGCGGCAGCGCGAGTAGCTCATCACCAGCGCGTTGAACATGCCGAACGCGCTCATCATGCCGCCGAGTACCAGCGCGACGCGGAAGCCGCGCGCGACCAGCGGGCCGCCGACCAGGCCGCCCATCAAACCGGCGATGTCCGCCCACGATCCCGTTTCGAAGGCGACGGCCGTGAACTCCGGCGAGCCACATCGCGGCAAACGGAACCACATACGTGAGCAGCCACGACGATCACGGCGACGATCATCGCGCGCGGGTAAGTGCGCTGCGGGCGCTTCACTTCGGTCGCGATGGTGGAGGCGTTGTCCCAGCCCATGTAATTCCACATGCAGATCAGCAGGCCGCCGATCAGGCCGACGTTCGAGGTCGGCGGGCGTGACGGTGGCGCCGGCCAGCGCACCCATTTTCAATGGCGCAATCAATACGATGCGCGACGAACGGCGCGGAGAGCAAAAAGAAAAGCCAGAGCGAAGCTGATCGCGACGACGCGAATGCCGGCGATATTCATCAGCGCGCACAACCCCACCACGCCGAGGCCGACCATCACACCCGCGATGGCCGACGGCGAACCACGGCACCAGGCGCGTGAGGTAGGCGACAAAGAGCGTGGGATAAATCGCCATGTCAAAAATGCTGGCGACCAGCGAAAGCCAGGCTTCCTGAAATCCCCAGAAATTTCCCATCGCGCGGCGGACCCACGCGTAGTAGCCGCCTTCGGCAGGCAGCGCGCTGGAAAGTTCGCCGATCATGAACGCGGTCGGCAGGCTCCACAGAATCGGAGTGAGCAGCAGCAGCAAAATGCCGCGCCCATATCCCGCGCCATGAATAATGTCTTCGGTGCCGTAGGTGCCGCCGGACACCATGAAAAATGTGGCAGCCACCAGAGGCCAGAGTGTGAGTTTCGCGATTCTTTTTGGTGGAAGCAATTGCCCGGGAGGAAATTGGGCTGGCAGGGATAAGGTGCTCAATTTTTTGTCGCGTCCTCCATCAGGCGATCCTCGCTCTCTTCAACCAGTTACCTGGAGCGAGTTCGCAAAATGCAGAATACGTTTATTTTGTTTCGATGCAAGAAGAATATGCAAAGAATCAGAAATATTTTGGGGGCGGGCCAGAGCGCGATTGCCAGAATTTTTGGCGATCGACGCCGGCGAAAGGGAATCGTCGCGGAAGATCAGTCAGACGAAACAAGGAGGAGGCGAAGCGCCCTCCTCCTCATGCCGCGACTACTGCGGGGTGGCGCCTTCCGCCATGTGTTTGGCCTGGCGCCGCTCACGCTGCTCCTGGGCCCAGGCTTTTTGCTGTTCCGGCGTCATCACCGCCCAAACCTGCTTGCGGGTGTCCATCTTGATCTGCTTCAGCTTCTGCTGCCGCTGGTCATCGGTCAGCGCCGTATCTTTTTTTACCGCCTTGAGCTGATCCTTGGCGTCTTCGCGGATCGCTTTCACTTTTTCCTTTTGGTCGTCGGTCAGGTTCAGCGCCGGATCGTTCTCCGGAGTATCCGCGTCCATCCCGCCGCCTCCGCCGTGTCCGCTGGGAGCTGCACCGGACGGCGCGGAGCTGGGCGGAGCCGACGCGCCACTCTGCTGCGCGGGAGTCGAAAGCGAAAGACCACAAATGAAAGCGAGCGTTCCAAAAGCAAAAATCAGCTTATCTATTTTCATGAGTCACCCCTTCGAGCGAAATGGATTGCGCGGACATTCTCCCACTGCTGTCAATCCCATGCACTTAAACCCGAAGGCTCGGAAAGTCACTCGTCGCCGCCAGACTTGACTCCCGGCGGCTTGGCGTCGGATCTGAGGGCGGCGGTATCGGGAGTGAACGGAGGGAAAGTCGTGGGAGTAAACGGTAAAAGTCCCTAAAAGTTCCGTGCAGCCACAGGCTGCCTGCACCGTAAACCGTTTATATTCTTAGGGCTAGCCCTGTGGCGGTTTGGTTCGCGAGTTGCCCTACCGTCTGTGCCAGCCTGGCGACCCCCGCCGCCGGAACGCTGGTAACGGAGCATTGCATATGAAAAGCTTTCTGAAAGGCGGGGCGCTTCTCGCTACCTTTATATTCCTCTCAGCTCTTCCGGCCCACGCAGATTCCGGCGCGACTTACAATTTCGAGCTTTCCGGTCCAGTCTCGGCGACCTGGACCATGTCCGAGAACCCGACGCCGTTCTTCGTGGAAGACGGCACGGCTTTCGCCGTGGATGTTCCGGATCTGTCGATGGACGGCGGGCCGGTCATTGACGACACCATCTGCTTTTTCAATTTCAGCGATGGCGGCGGATTAAACAGCGTGATCGCGCTCCCGGATTTCTACGGCGCGCAGGTTTACACCGGCGACGAATCGAGTCCCTGGTTCCAGACCGGCGTTTACGCGTTTACGATGGATAACGGCCAGTCCGAAACCCTGTGCATTACCGAGGCGCCCGAGCCGACCACGATGCTTTTGTTGTTCTCGGGATTGGCGGCGCTGGGCCTGAAGCGGAAACGCGAAGCGGTCAGCTAGGGCCGATCAGCAAAGCGCTACACGAAAGGTTCAGAAAAACGAAAATGCGAGCCAGCGGGCGCCCAGCCCGGTTGGCTCGCAAACTTCGATTACCGAAACCCGCTACTTCGAACCTTGACTCTGCAGTTGAGTCAAATCTGCCAGAACTTCCCCACTGTGTTTTCCGGGATTCACGTCCATATATTCCTTGACGATCACTCCATCCGGATTGATGAGGAAGGTGTGCCGGGAGGAAAGTTTCTTTACGCCCAGGTTCATGATTGAACCGTATTCGTTGGAGACTTTGTGGTCCGGGTCAGCGAGCAGCTTGAAGTTCAGTCCTTCCTTGGTGCAGAACTTCTGGTGCGATTCGTAGGAATCGACGCTGACGCCGACGATCGCCGCGTTCTTCTGTTCGTATTGGGCGAAGTCGCGCTGGAAATTATGCGCTTCGACGGTGCAGCCGCTGCTGAAATCTTTGGGATAGAAATAGAGGACCACCCACTTTCCGCGGAAATCGCGAAGGTTGACCGACTTGCCTTCCTGCGACATGAGCGTGAAATCAGGAGCGGCCGCGCCCACGGCTGGCGCTTTATCCGAAGCATGCAGCCCGTTATACGCCACCGCGATCAGCACCGCAGCTGCGATGAGTAGGATTGCTTTGCGTATCCAACTTCCTTGTCGTTCCGCCATATCTCGTTCTCCTTTGCGCACTTGCTCTGCCTAGTATGCACCCGGCTTGCAATTTGATTCCATTTTCAATTTGCCGAGGCGAGGGGCGTCGAACAATGACGAACCGGGAAGACGGTTCAGTGGCGGTGATTTTGAAGGGAGGCGTCAGAGTGAGGCCGCTCAGCGCCGTCACTCTGACCGTAGCGCGGCTAGGCGGTTTTAGCGCCAGTGACAAAATGAATGATCAGCGAAATAACCGCGAACAAAAGCAGCAGGTGAATCAGTCCGCTAGCCACGTGAAACATCAAAAATCCGCCAAGCCAAAGGATCAGTAACAGAATGGCAATTCCCAAGAACGGTCCGAACCTCATGTTTCCTCCGTGAGCGGGTGGTTCTGGCTGAAACAACTCCAAATCGACCCTGTCAATTTCTCCGTTCTGGCCGATTCTCGCCATACACACAACGCTGTAAAGTTCAGCCGTTCCGGATGTAGCGGCCCGCTGGAGATAGATGGGCTCCTGCACTATGATGTGGCGTTGATTTGCGGCAAAAATCAGAGCAAACCCGAGGGAGCGAAGTTGAGCGAAGCGTCCATGGAACCCATCTCACACTTTTTCTATTCGGACCGGCTGAAGCTGCAATTCTGGGATTATGGGCAAGACGGGAAGCCCGCGCTGGTGCTGGTCCACGGCGGTTTGGATCACGCGCGCAACTGGGACTGGGTCGCACGCTCGCTGCGCGAACGCTATCACGTCTACGCGCTCGATTTGCGGGGACACGGCAACAGCGCCTGGGCCCCGGGGGCAATGTACAGCTTCGCCGAACACGTGCTCGATTTATCGGCGCTCCTGGACGTCATCAACGATTTTCCGATTCGGCTGGTAGGCCACTCCATGGGCGGGACCATCGTCCTGCAATATTCCAGCGTGTATCCGGAGCGGGTGCGCAAAGCGGTTTCCATCGAAGGGCTGGGATTCCCGATCGGCCACCACATTCAGGGACCGGCCTCGAAACGCATTCGGCGCTGGATCGAGGACGTGCGCGGGCTGGAGAAGCGGCACCAGAAAAGTTATCCGACCATCGCGGCGGCCATGGCGCGCATGAAAGAAGTGAATCCTCATTTGTCGGATGAAGTCGCGCAATATTTGACCACGCACGGAACCAACTGGGAAGCCGATGGCTCGCTGATCTGGAAATTCGACAATTACGTGCGCGCTTTACCGCCCTACGGACATCACGTCGAGGATTCGGTCGAACTGTTCACCCAGATCGCCTGTCCGTTGCTGATGTTTTGGGGGCTGGATAGCTTTCTGCCCGTGCCGGACGGGGATCCACGCTGGCTGGCGATTCGGAATTCAAAAATGGTGAAGGTGGCGGATGCGGGGCATTGGGTCCATCACGACCAGCTGAAACTTTTCCTGGAAGAAACGATTCGCTTTTTGGAGTAGCTGGCGGAGATTTAGGAAATTGATTCGGTGCCGCTGGTCTCGGCGTCGTTCGATTCCGCTGCTGGAAGAAGTGAGCGGACATGGTCATTGAGTTGTGAAATGTCGCTCTTGGCCACTACGCGATCGATTCCAAATGGCCGGGCCTCCGCATCGGACAGGATCTGGCCATGCAGCGTGAAAAGAATGATCGGAACCCGCGGAAGGATACGTTTCAATTCGCGGGCGGCTTCCAGTCCATTCATCACCGGCATACCGAGGTCCAAGATTACTAGGTCCGGAAGCAACTCCTTGGCTTTAGCCACAGCCTCCTGACCGTTGACTGCTTCCGCGCAGACCTGAAAATCTTCATTCGATCGCAGAATTCGGGAGATGTGTTTGCGCACTTCCTGGCTATCGTCAGCGATCAAAATCGACTTCGACATTTCGTCGGCTCGTTCGTTCATAAGGAACCTTCCGTTAAAGTAGCAAGGAGAACCCCATAATTCCATACAGCGAAGCACTCAAATCCTAAAGTTTTTCTAATAGGGACGCACTATGAAAGCTTAGATTCCGGTGGGCGAAACGCCGGAAGTATCCGTGGAAACGGAGAGAGGGTACAGCGTCAATTCGTCGCGCGTACTTTTGTTTCCAAATAGCTGTTCAGGTGCGTCTGCGCATCGCGCAAGGCGTGGAGATTCTGTTCCAGGCGGCCGATCATCACCGCGCCTTCGAGCGTGGCGATGATCAGATTCGCCAGCTTGGTTTTGGAAACTTCCCGCCGAATCTCGCCCTTCTTGATTCCCTGGGTCACGATCGAACCCAGAAAATTCTGCCAGTTCTGCGAGGGCGCGGCGCGCGCGGTTTCGCAGTAGCGCGTTGCCGTCGTCGCTGTCCATCGCGGTATTCAGCAATGGGCATCCGCCGGGAACGGTGCCGCGGCGCTCGACGAAGTTGGCGATGTAGCGTTTCAGTTTGTCGACGCTGTGGGCCACGCTGTCGATATCGTGCCGCCGGGCTTTCATGGCCTCGGCCCAGGCGTAATCGAAAGCCGCTGCGGCCAGTTCCTGTTTGCTGGCAAAGTGGCGATAAATGCCGCCTTTCTCGAGTTCGGTGGCGGCCATGATTTCGTTCAGGGAACTGCCGTCATAGCCGCGCTGATTGAACAGCGGAGCGGCCTGCCGGATGATTCGTTCGCGGGTCCGTTCGCCTTTCTTCATGGTGGCCAATCCTCTGGCGCTCCAAATAAAAGCGACCTTTCAGTCTCTTATAGTATCATATGTGTAGAAGCGAGACCAGTCGGTCTCTTATTTGAGTTCAGGCGAGGAAGCTTTGTCGGCCCAGGCATCGACCATCGACGGTTTCGCCGCGCCGCGCTCCACGCCGGTAATCAACCCCTGGTTTATCGCCCTCACGGTAACGCTGGCGACCTTCATGGAGTTGCTGGACACCGCCATCGCCAACGTGGCCTTGCCGCACATTGCCGGCGGCCTGGCGACCAGCAGCGACGAGAGCACCTGGGTGCTGACCAGCTATCTGGTGGCCAATGCCATTATTCTTCCGCTCAGCGCGTGGCTCAGCCGCGTGTTCGGGCGCAAGAATTACTACATGGGCTGCGTGGCGACGTTTACGGTCAGCTCACTGTTGTGCGGGCTCGCGCCGAGCCTGGGCTGGCTGATTTTCTTCCGGGTGTTGCAGGGGATCGGCGGTGGGGGACTGGCGCCGGTGGAACAGGCCATCCTGGTCGATACGTTTCCAGCCGACAAACGCGCGGCGGCCTTCGCGCTGTATAGCATGGCGATTGTTACCGCACCGGCGATTGGGCCGCCGCTCGGCGGATGGATCACCGACAGTTTTTCCTGGCGCTGGGTGTTCTTCATCAATATTCCCATTGGCGTCATTTCGTTGATTCTCACCAGCCGGATGGTTTCGGACCCGCCGGAGTTCAAGCGCGAAGTGGAACTGGCGCGGAAGGCCGGGAAGCTGAGCATCGACTACATCGGAATTGCGCTGGTGGCGATCGGTTTTGCCTGCCTGGAAGTGGTGCTGGATCGCGGCGAACGCGAGGATTGGTTCGAGAGCCACTTCATCCTGATATTTTTCGCGATCGCCATCGTGACGCTGGTCGCGGCGGTGATCTGGGAACTGCGCTATCCCGACCCGGTGGTCGAACTGGCGCTGCTGAAAGAGAGAAATTTTGCGATTTCGAATGCGTTCTATTTCATGTTTGGTTTCGTGCTGTTTGGCAGCACGGTGCTGATCCCGCAGATGCTGCAATCGCTGTACGGCTACACCGCGACCGATGCTGGTCTGGTATTGGGCCCGGGCGCGCTGGTCATCGTGGTGATGGCTCCGGTGGTGGTGAAGCTGGTGCGAAAAGTTTCGGTGGCGGTGCTGATCAGCATCGGCTTCGGCATTCTGGCGATCGCCATGTGGACGTTCGCGAGTTTCAATCTGGCGACGAATTACGGCCACGAAGCGATCGCGCGCGCGATTCAAGGGCTGGGCCTGGCGTTCTTGTTCGTGCCCACCAGCCAGCTGGCTTATTCCTACTTGCCGAAGAATAAAAACAACAAAGCGTCAAGCCTGACGAATCTGTTCCGCAATCAAGGCGGCAGTTTCGGCATCGCTTTCGTCACTACGATGGTTTCGAGGCGGAGCCAGTACCACCAAAGCATATTGGTGGCGCATATTTCGAACGCACAGAATGCATTTCGCAATAATGCCGCTGCGACGCGCGCGTACCTGATGCAGCACGGCTTTTCGCAAGCCGACGCGATCACCCACTCTGCGGCGCAGCTCTATGCCAAAGTGCAGAGCCAGGCCGCGATTCTCGCTTTTCTGGATTGTTTCTGGCTGCTGGGCGCTTTCGCCCTAATCGGTCCGGTGCTGGCCAGCTTCATTCGCAAATTCAACCAGAATGCTGGTGCCGGCGCCGCGCATTGAGCGGGTGCGGTGCCCCGCCGGTACGATGAAAACCGGCGAGGGCGGCGGGAGGCAGCCGCGGCGCGGTGGACAAGGCGGTGCGCCCGGGATACAGTTATTTTGTCTTGCGAACCTGCCGCAGCATAAAAACCACATACTCCTCGCAGATCGTTCTCATGGTTGTTCCGCTGATTGTGCTGTGTTGCGCCGCTAGCGGGACGCAAAGTTCGAAGTCCACTCCGCTGGTTCCTATTTTCGAAGACATCAGTGCCCGGGCCGGGCTCACGGTGTCGCACATCGCGTCGCCGGACAAGAAATACATTGTCGAATCGATGAGTGGCGGCGTGGGCTTCATCGATTGCGACAATAGCGGCACGCTTTCGGCGCTGGTGGTCAACGGATCCACGCTGGACCGGTACAACGCGGGCGGCGACCCGATGGTCACGCTCTATCGCCAGACCGCGCCGCTGAAGTTCACGGACGTTTCCAAGCAGGCCGGCCTCACGCGCAAAGGCTGGGGCATGGGCGTCGCCGTCGCGGATTTCGACAACGACGGCCTGCCCGATATTTTCGTCACCGGGTACGGGGGAAACGCGCTGTACCGCAATCGCGGCGATTGCAAATTTGAAGATGTTACCGACAAGGCCGGCGTGGGAGGCAGCGGCTTCATGACTGGCGCGGCCTGGGCGGATTACGACAAAGACGGGTTCGTGGACATTTTTGTGGCGCGCTATGTGCACGTTGACCTCGCGAATCCGGCCGCCTTTGGCACCTGCAAATTCCGCGGCATTGTGGTGCAGTGCGGACCCTGGGGCATGATTGGCGAAACGGATCTGCTGTACCACAACCGCGGTGACGGCACGTTCGAGGAAGTAGCGCAAAAAGCCGGCGTGAACGATCCCAATAAATACTACGGACTGGGCGCGGTTTGGGGCGATTACGATAACGACGGCTGGCCGGACCTGTACGTCGCGAACGACACCGGGCCAAATTATCTGTACCACAACAACCACGACGGAACCTTTACCGACAACGGAATGATTGCCGGCGCGGCGCTCAGCGCGGAGGGCGATGCCGGCGGATCGATGGGCGTTGATTTCGGCGATTTTGATCATGACGGGCGCCTCGATATTTTTGTGACGAATTTTGCAGATCAGGAAGACAACCTGTACCACAACCTGGGGGAGAAAGGTTTCGACGACGTGAGCTGGAAAGCGGGTGTCGCGAAGTCCGGCTATGCGTACGTGAAATGGGGAACCGGCTTCTTCGATTTCGACAATGACGGCTGGGTGGATTTGTTTGTGGCCAACGGGCACGTCTACCCGCAGATGGATCAGCTGGAATCCGCAGCACGCTACAAAGAGCCGCTGCTGCTGCATATGAATAATCACGACGGCACTTTTACGGAATCAGCGGCTGCGGCTGGGCTGGGCGCGGTAGCGCAAGCGTCGCGACGCGGCGCGGCCTTTGGCGATGTGAACAACGACGGGAACGTGGACGTCCTGCTGCTCAACGTCGGCGAGCCGCCGACGCTGCTGCTGAACCACGGCGTTTCCGGAAATCATCGCGTGATGTTCCGGCTGGTCGGTACGAAGAGCAATCGCGCGGCGATCGGGGCCCGGGTGACGGTGCACGCCGGGAAGCTGAACCAATTCAACGAAGTGCGCGGCGGCTCGAGTTACCTCTCCCAGAACGATCCGCGCCTGCATTTCGGGCTGGGCCAGAGAAACAGAAATCGACTCGGTCGAGGTCCAATGGCCGAACAGTCCTGCGGAAAAATTTCAGAATCTCGCTGCCGACAAAATCTACACGCTGGTCGAAGGCCACGGAATTCGCAGCGCGACCGCGCTACCCGCACCGTAAGGTCCGAACGGCTAGCATCGCGCCAGTCTCCATTTTCCCCAGCAGCCCAAAAAAAAGGGCGCCCCGGACTTGCCGGGGCGCCCGTGAATCCTGGATTGCCAGGTCGTTGAGTTAGAACAACAGTTTCAATCCGAACTGAAAAATGCGCGGATCGTGCGCCGCTTGCGGTTGCAGGAAGCCGTTCCCCAGGCACGCGGGATCCGCCGCCGAGTTGTTGGTTCCGCCGTAGCAGGCAATCGTGGCATTGGCCACGCCGCCGCTGCCGGTAGTGCTGGCCGTCGGATTTCCGCTGGCCCATTGAGTGTGGTTGAAAACGTTGAACGCTTCGACGCGAAACTGCAGGGCAATCGCTTCGTGGATGGCAAAGGTCTTGAACAGCGCCATATCGAAGTTTAAGCGGCTGGGATTATTCAAGATGTTTCGCGTGGCCGTTCCGAAGGTCAGGCCGGTGGGCTGGGCGAATGCCGCGGGATTGTAAAGCAGCGGACCCGAACCCGGCGCGAGCGCGGCAATCGCCGCCGCCGAGGGTCTGCTGTACGGATTCCCGACGACATCGGCATAGGAACCGTTGGTGCCGACGCCATTCGCAACGCCGGCGTTGTCGGCAAAAATCCCGTTCAGCACGCTGAAGGGCTGGCCGGTATTAAACGCCGTGATTCCCGAATATTGCCAGCCGGCGAACGCCACTTTCTTCCATCCTTCCAGTCCGAAGGAAGGAAGACTGTAAACGTAGCTGAAAGTAAGGATATGGCGTTCATCGAAATTCGAACTGGCCCGATTGGCCCGGGGATCAAATGAGTTGACGAAGTTCTGGTCCTGCCAGTCCGACGAGTCGTCGATCGAGTGGCTGTAGGTATACGACGCGGAGATCACCAGCGGCGCAATCGTTCGGCGAATCGAGACCTGCATCGAGTTGTAAATCGAATCGGCTCCGTACGACTTGGAAGTGACGGTTCCGAAGCCGACGAATTTCCGGTTCGGAGACGGATCGTTTCCGCAGGCAATTCCCAGATGAACGGCCGCGGCGCCGGTAAGCGGGTTGCCATTTACCGTCCCGGCTCCGCAGTCCGTATTGACGACCTGACCCGTACTATTGAGCGTAGGATCCATGGGCATCATTTGATCCTGCACGACAATGGGCTCGCCGGGGCTGTACGGATTGTCCCCCGCCGCGAGCGGCATCAGTTGATTGGCGTCTAACTGTTGCGCCAGATGCGTACCTTTGCTGCCCACATAGCCGAGCTGGAAAACCGTATTCTTGAAGACCTCCCGCTCCAGGCTTAAGTTCCACTGCTGCATATAAGGCCAAATCGCTTTGGTCGGAATCGAGGTGACGGACAGCGGGAACGCGAGGGGACCGGCGCCTCCGCCGATGCAGGTATACCCGGTGGGCTGAGAGCAACCCGGCTGGCCCGGAGCAATGTTCGATTGGGAGGGATTCAGCACGCCCGGGGGGCTGCCTTCGAGCGACTCGGCGTTGGCCTCGTTCCCGTTGCCGTGGTCGAAGAAAATCCCGTAACCGCCACGCAGGGAAGTTCTGCCGTCTCCGAAAATATCCCAGGCGAAGCCGACGCGCGGGGCGGGATTGAACAGATGGCCCTGCTGGCAGCCCCGCGGAATTCCGGGCCCGCCGCATTGCACCAGACCATTAAAGTTCAGGGGATCGAGCGGCCCGAGCGGGTTGGTGAAAGTTGGATCGGAAAACAGGTTGCCATTGGGCCCGACGAAGACCTGGTTTTGCAAAAACGCCGAAGGTTCAAAGTTGAAGGCATTTTTTTCTTTTTCGTAATAGGTTCCAAACAGGCTGAGCCGCAACCCGACGTTCAGCGTCAAGTGCGGCGTGACGTGAAAATCGTCGTTGATGTAAGGCTCCGCATAGTGATACCGGCTGTAGTACTTGATCTCGGCGTTGGCCTGAGAAAAAGTTGAAATGTTACCCAGCAGAAGATCGGCGAACGCATTCCCGGTGGTTACGTTGAGATTGGTCGCATCGAAGGTCAACGCGCCCTGGACGCCGATGCCGGAGAACTCATTTTTCTGAGCAATCACGCCGTAGACCCCGAACTGCAAGGTGTGTTTGCCGAGGATCTTGGTCACGTTGTCGCGAATGGTGTAGGTCGGGTTGGCGTTGTTCCACGGTTCATCGGAGGGATCGGCGGTGAATCCCGCGCCGCCCGGCCCATACGCCTGGTTTCCGGTAACCGTCACGGTCGGCAGTTTGCCTCCGAAATCAGGGAATAGCCCGGTCATGGTCATGGTGGGCGGACGTTGAAACGGTCCCATGTTGGTGAGATGATGTGGTCCGACGTATAGCTAAAGACAAATTCGTTTACCAGGGTCGGCGACGCGGTGTAGGTCAGGCGCGCCACGGCGCTGGTGCGTGGGTCCTACGAAATTGGTTTCGATGTTGGGAAGAGTGGCGTTGGACCACAGCGTCGGTCGGGGTGACGGTGTTCCAGGAATCGTGAATGTAGTGGAACATTCGCGCAGTTTAGGGCAGATGTTGTGATCAATGCGCACCAGCTCTTCGCGCCAGTTTGTGGGAGTGGGCTGAGGAGGTGTTGTAGCAAGATTGGGTGGGCGACGGGCAATTGCCAGTGGTGCTATTGGCCTCAGGAATTCGAGGCGAGAATTGCGGAAACGTTGGGTCGGTGGCGGGATTCACGCCGACGATGTGATTGTTCACGATTTGCACCGGGAGATTGGGATTATTTACGGGGCAATCGGTGGGACCGAGCGGGCAGACGTCGCTGAAGTCTCCGCCGCGTTCGGCGTTGGACGGAACGGGAATGGCAAACGTATTCGGAACACATCTCCTTGCGCCATTCCTGCGACCAGAAGAAAAAGGTCTTGGTCTTGTCGGTGTTGTAGTGGCCGGGAATGTAAACGGGGCCGCCGATGGTGTAGCCGAAATCGTTCTTTCTTGTAGGCGGGGCATCGGGCGACTCTGATCGAAGTAGTTGCGATCGTTGAAAATATTGTTGCGATTGAATTCGTAGACGTCGCCATGGAAACTGCTGGTGCCGGATTTGGTTTCGGTTTCCATCGTGCCGGACGCGTTTCGTCCGTATTGCGCTCCGTAATTGGAGGTCAACACGCGGACTTCCTGGATGGAATCGACGCTGGGGTAAACGTTCAGCGAGTTGTTGCTGCCGTTGTCCATGTTGTCGCCGCCGTCCAGTTCCCAGTTGTTGTTTTCGTCGCGGCCGCCGTTGACGCAGTAAATCACGTTGCCGTTAATGCCGACGGTGCCTTCATCCTGCCCGCTTTGGTTGTTTACGCCGGGAGTCAGGGTAATGAGTTGCGCGAAATCGCGACCTTTGAGTTCGAGTTGGGTGATCTCCGTTCCGGTAATCGTCCCGCCGACTTGCGACGACTGCGTTTCGACTTGCGCGAGTCCTTCGCCGGCAACGATTACTTCGTTGGAGATCGCCCCCATCTCCAGGGTCACGTCGACCCGCGCTTTTTGCCCCACGCGCAGGACCACACCCTTGGCTTCGTACTTCTTGAAGCCTTTGGACACGACGCAATGTTGTACGAGCCGTTGGGCAGGTAGGGCACCACCCATTCGCCGTCGCTATTGGTCGTGACCGTCTTACTGACGCCGATGGAACTATTGACGATGGTCACTTCGGCGCCGGCGACGGTGGCGCCGGTGCTATCGTGCACCGTGCCGGTGAACGTGCCGGTGTCTTGCGCCAGGGCCGCGCCCGAAAGGCACAGCAGCGCTACGAGCAGTCCAAACGCGAGTCGAATTGATTTCATCGTTATCTCCATTGATCCCTTGGCCGGCCGAATTCAGGGTCCTGCGAATTTCTCTGACTACGGATTGCGAACTCTCGATTCTCGGGATCGAACAGGAGGTGGCGGCTAGCGCGCGCACGCGACCGTATAGCACGAACCACGGCTGCGCCGCAAAAAGGCAACTGACGATCCCACCCCGATTGTTTTATTAAATTTATTAAAACGGATTTATATACACCCCGGCTGATAAGTCAAGCTAAAAACTTACCGATGGGCCGTTCACCGGCGACTTTCATAGGGTTGCGCAGGACTTTCACGGCCAGAACCCAGACAGCTCTGCCCGGAGGCGTGTGCCGGTAGCGGAGCAACCCCTGGAGTTTGTGCTAACCTGCCTCTCGAATTGGCCAAAGGAAACGAACCTCGCGTAGAGACGAGCCGCAGGATTTCCTGCTGCCGAGCCGCGGCTTTCGCCGTGGTGATTGGCGTGATAAGTCCAGCGCCTGTACCGCTATCGGCCAAGCCGGCCGTGTCCGTATCTTTCGTCGCGTGGCAATCGACCGCTACAACTCAGCAGCGCGCCGCACCTCCTCAGAATCCGGGCGAAATTTTCCAGAAAGGGGAGGCGCTGCTGCGCCAGGGAAACCTGGAAGGCGCGGAAGCCGCCTTCGCCCAGGTGCTGGCGGCGGATACTGCTTCGGCCGGCGCCTACGCCAACCTGGGGGTCATCGCCATGCGGCGCCAACAATGGAGCAAGGCGTTGGAGCTGCTCACCCGGGCCGAAAAACTGGCGCCGCAAGTGGCGGGTATCCGGCTGAATATTGGTTTGGTGTACTACCGGCAGAACGATTTTCAGGCGGCGATCGCGCCTTTTGAATCGGTGGTGCACGATCAGCCCGATTCCGTTCAGGCCCGCTATTTATTAGGACTTTGCTATTTTTTTACGTCCCGGGACGCCGACGCGGTGCGGGCCTTGAATGACTTGTGGCCCCAGGAAGGGAACGACTTGAACTTTCTTTACGTGCTCGGCAACGCCGCGAATAAATCAGGGCAGGCGGACATCGAGGAGCGGGCGCTGGGCCGCTTCGTGGAGCTGGGCGCGAACAACGCGGAATATCATTTACTGATGGGCAAAGCCGCGCTGAATCGCGAAGAAGGAGACAAGGCCATTGCGGAATTTCAGCAGGCGGCTGCGATCGATCCGAACCTGCCCTACCTGCACTTCAATCTCGGCCTGGCTTATTTGGCGCGCACGAATTTCGAGCAGGCTCGCGATGAATTTCTGAAAGACGTGGCGCTCGAGCCCGACGTGGCCTTCAATTACGACCGCCTCGGCGTCGCTTACTCTTATCTGCAGGATGAGGCCAAGGCCGAGGAAAATTTCCGCGAAGCCCTGCGCCGGGATTCCCACTTGGCGAGTTCGTATTTCGGTCTAGCGCGGATCTATCAGCACCAGCAGAAATTCGAGCAGGCACTCACGGCGGTGAACGCTGCTCAAGAAATCGACCCGAACAATCCCAATTATCGTAATTTGAAAGGCCAAATTCTGATTCGTCTGGGGCACGCTAAAGAAGGCCAGGAAGAATTGGCCGCAGCCACTGCGCTATTGAACGCCAGCCGCGAGCGACGCCAGAATGAACTTCTCGGCGGCGACCTGCCACAACCGGAGCTAAGTTCCGAACCAAAGCCGCAATGAACCCGGAATTAGATCCACACTCAGCCGAGGCCGTGGCGGCTAATGAAAATGGTGGAGGCGGGGGGAGTTGAACCCCCGTCCGAGAAGCCTTGCAACACGAAGTCTACATGCTTATCCCATTCCGAAGGTTTCGCTGGTAGAGCTCAGAACAGGCAAGACGCGCTGCCAGCTAGTCCGATGATCTCGCCGCCGCATTGCGGACCGAAACGCGACAGCCAGCCTACTGTGTGACGCCCTGACCCAAACGCGTAGGTGACGCCTGGGGGAGCGCGTAGCCTAATTTAAGTTAGGCTGCGAGTGCCAACTGTGAGTTGCCAGTTGTGTTGTTCCACCATATTGCGGGTAGGTGGTACCCGGCATGCCTTCGAGCCGCTACAGTTTCCGTCGAAACCGTTTCGCCCCCGAGGTCCCTACTAGAATACCACCCCGCGCCGCGCTCGGCCAATTCCAGCCGTCGACTGGTGCGTCAAGTCGCACCAGCCAAATAACGACTAAAAGACTCGTCCGTTATTTCTTCGCCTGTGAAGTGCTGAGTGCGGCCGACGCGAGCCGTAGTTGTGCGTCCGCCGCGTCAACGGGCACCAATTGCACGTAGTCCTGGGGTTGCGGGCGATAAGGAGTTTTGGTCCGGAAGTAATAGCTTTTTCCCGCCTCGGCAGTGAAGGTCGTCGCCGCCGAGTACTTAATGGTACGGCTCTCTAGTTTCGACTGTACGCTCGCACATAACCGATGATCGCCGGGATCCACCGGAACGTAAAAATACGATTTGAGTTTAAGAGCGCCGACCCAATTTCCATCCGCGCCGATCCTGGTTATGACCGGTCCCACGACGAGTTTCATGTTATCGGCTTCCTGGTCGGCAAATACATATACCAGCGCTTTCCCTTCTTCGGGCTTGGCCGTCGGATGTGACTTCTTGTCAATTTTCACATCGAACTTGGTTTCGTCCGGACCGCAACCGGCCGCCTGCAGAGAAGTCGCAGCTTGATCCTGCGCAAAAACTGGTGAGACGGCCGGTGAGACGAGGAACAAGATGACCAAGATCAGCTTGAGCATAGGAGCCTCCGGAACAAGCAGCAAGTCACATCAGTTGGACGGTACCTATCGCTATACGGTTTCCGACCAGGGGCCAACGACAGAGTCGGCTCGCGTAACGCGAGGGATCGTGCGATGCACGATGGGCTCTCGCAAAAATTTCGCGCCCATGCTACGGTCGCCTTCTCCATGCCCGCTAAAAAAATCGTTCGCGAACCGCGCTGGCCGGCTTTCGTGGCCATGATCGCGGCGTCGGGACTGTACTGGTCGCTGCCGGAGCCCACGTCATTGGGCCCGAGCTGGAGCCTGTCGGTGATTGTGGTCATACTGCTGATCCCCATCGCCATTTCCAGCCACCAAGGGAGGTTTGACATCACGCGCAATCTGACTTTCATTGCGAATGGCGCGATTACCCTGGGCCTGGTTGGTTCGCTGATTTTCATGCTCGTCGGCATTCCCAAGCACCGCGATCCGCCGCAGGTCCTGCTGCGCTCGGCCATCGCCCTGTGGATTACCAATATTCTGGTCTTCGCGCTGTGGTATTGGAAACTCGATGCCGGCGGACCGCTGGGCCGCGATCACCGCACCGGCCGGGTGGATAGTTCATTCATTTTTCCGCAGATGATGGGTCAGCCGGCCATTGAGGACCAAGGCGCCGAAGCCCATATCCATGTTGATACGGACTGGAGTCCGAATTTTATGGATTATCTGTTCCTGGCGTTCAATACCAGCACGGCTTTCTCGCCCACCGACACCGCAGTGCTGTCGCGATGGGCCAAAGGCGGCATGATGCTGCAATCGTTGATCTCCCTCGCGATCGTGGTGCTGATCGCGGCCCGCGCCGTGAACATTCTTTAGGGGTTCCAAGTTTCGGAATAGGCCGCCAACCCTCCTGCTTGCAGCAACGTCTAAATATACTGAGGCGCTGGCGAAACGGTCTCCAGACTGTACCGATGCACTACAGGCACCCGATTTCGGAATGTTTGTTGACACTTCTGGCACCCGTTTCCATAATTCAAGCAGGCGTATCCCTGTGACCAAGAAGAAAAATCCGGTCGAACATGCCCTCGAGGGCGCGGTTTCGCGTGCTCTGCGCGACAATTTAACGCCGCTGCAGCGCACCGCTGACGAACTGCAGCATGCCTACGCCGATTTGGTGGCGGCCTGCGGTTCTTCCAAGCCCAGCAACGCCTTGCCCGCACTTTTGCGGGCCCAATCCGCGGCGGCGGCGCTGGCTGCGGGCCTGTCGGTGCTCTCTAATTTTGTAGCGGTGGCCTGGAATCCGCGCGATCCGCTGCCTGGCGAAAATGAAGCGAGCGCTGAAGAAGACTCGTCGGTTGCCGTAGCCGAGCCGGCCGAAGAGGCA